>CAVXAS010000014.1:0-1115558 GCA_963759825.1 Paraconexibacteraceae bacterium
TCGGTGCCGGCGCCACGGACCCCGGCTTCGCCGGCGAGCTCGCCGACCTGGACGTGCCGGAGGAGAAGGCCTAAGTCGGGCCGGCCTCACGGCCGCCAGACTGGCGTGCCAGAGGGCCCGGATTCGTCCGGGCCCTCGGTCGTTGCGCCGGGTATTGACCTGATGCCCGTGGTACCGCTTGCCGCAGAGCGCGGCTTCTCCTTCGCCGATCCGTATGCGATCGGCCTGCTGTTCGGCGGCGTCGTGCTGTTCGCGGCCGTCATCGCGTTGACGCACGAGCGCGAACGCGCGTTCACCTCGGCCGTCGTCTACCTGTTCCTCGGCGCGATCGCCGCGTGGGGGCTCGACCTGCTCGGCGTCGAGCTGCTCGATCCGTTCGAGGACGCGCGCTGGATCGAGCGGCTCGCGGAGTTCGCGGTGATCGTCGCGCTGTTCGGCGCGGGCCTGCGCATCGACCGTCCGCTCGGCTGGGCGCGCTGGCGCCCGGCGCTGCTGCTGCTTGGCGTCGCGATGCCGCTGACGATCGGCGCCGTCGTGCTCTGGGGCGTCGGCGTGATGGGGCTGTCGCTCGGCGCCGCCGTCCTGCTGGGCGCGATCCTCGCGCCGACCGACCCGGTGCTCGCAAGCGACGTCCAGGTCGGCCCGCCGGGGGAGGGCGATGCCGGAGAGCCGCACTTCGCGCTGACCGCCGAGGCGGGCGGCAACGACGGCCTCGCCTTCCCGTTCGTGTTCCTCGGGATCTTCATCGCCGCCGAGGGCGGCAGCGACTGGGTGGGCGAGTGGCTGCTCGCCGACGTGCTCTACGCGATCGTCCTCGGAATCGCCGTGGGAGCGATCGCCGGCCACCTCATCGCGCGCGCGTCGATGGCGCTGCGCCGGCGCGAGCTGATGGACGAGCGGTTCGACGGCTGGCTGGCGATCGCAGCCGTCCTCGTTGTCTATGGCCTCGTCGAGTATCTCGGCGCCTACGGGTTCCTCGCGGCGTTCACCGCCGGGCTCGCGTTTCGCCGGCATGAGGCCGAGCACGAGTCGCACAAGCGTGTCCACGCTGGCGCGGAGACCGTCGAGCATCTGACCGAGCTGGCACTCGTCCTCCTGCTCGGCAGCACGGTCACCCTCACCGGGCTTGGCGAGCCCGGCCTCGGGGGATGGCTGCTGGTGCCGGCGCTGCTGTTGCTGATCCGGCCCCTCGCGACGCTGTTGGCGTTGGCTCCGACCCGGTTGCGTCGCGCGGATCGGGTGTTCATCGGCTGGTTCGGGATCCGCGGGATCGGGTCGTTCTACGATGTCGCCGTGGCGCTTCACGCGGGTGTGCTGTCAGCCGGCGAAGCCGCTGTCGTCTACTGGACCGTGGTGGTCTGCGTGGGCGTCTCGATCATCGTCCACGGCCTCAGCGTGACCCCGGCGACGAACGTGCTGGAACGTCGAACGCGGTGACGTCCGGCGGGATCCCGCCGCCTGCCGGGGTCCCCGTCGAGTCAGCCGTGAAGCGCGCCGGTGAACGTGGCGCGCAGGACCGCGATCTCCGTCACGGCCTCGCCGATGAACGCGGCGCGGGTTGCGGCGATCTCGGACTCGAGGTCGGCCATGTAGGCGCGATCGTGGTCCAACCCGCACTCATGTGCGAGCACGCGTTCCTCGGCGAGGATGCTGAGGTGCCGGCGGATGTCTGCGGCGCTGGTCATCGACACCGGCAGACTCGCGCACCACGCGCGGCGCGACCATAGGGGTAGCCCCCGATTTGGGTTCGGTTAACCCCTCAGAGGGGCGTCGAACGCGGCGCGCAGCAGCGCGATCTCGGTCACGGCCTCACCGACGTAGGCGCTGTGCGTGACGGCGATCTCGTCGTCGAGATCAGCCATGTAGGCGGCGTCGCGATCCAGCCCGTGCTCGTGCGCGAGGACGCGTTCCTCGGCGAGGAGGAAGAGGTGCTGGCGGATTTCCGAGGCGCTGCGACGCATGATCGTTCTGTCTCAACAACGCCGCGATTGTTGCGGTGTTACGCGCCACGCAGAGAGATCTTCGTCACACGGCGGCAGGCCGCGCCGGCGCGGGCGCACGCCGGCCGCGCGGTTCGGACGGCGCGCCGCCGCCGCCGCCCTCGGTCCGCGCCAGGCGCACCATGCTCCAGCCCATCAGGCCGATGAGGCCGGTGAAGATGACGCCGATGATCGCGTAGCCGATGTTCCAGGTCGCGGCGGAGACGCCGTCCTTCGCCTCGCGCTGGAGGATCTTGCGGTCGGCGACGAACGGGCGCTCGAACGACGGGCGCGCGGGCACCTCGGCCGCGGGGATCGCGGTGTCGCGCGGGAGATAGATCGGCATGCCGATCAGCGAGTCGCCCTTGTGGATGCGGACGAGCGTCTTCCACGTGCCCGACACGGGAATCGGCTCGGTCGAGCGGTAGACGCCGTCGCCGAGGTGCTCGAGCTTGTCGACGACGAGCTTGTCCTGGCCCTGCCAGGAGGTGATGTTCACCCAGTCGGCGTCCTGCGCAGCGCTGGCGGGCGTGATGCGCACCGTCGCCTGTGCTCGGCCCTCACCCTGCGGCTGCAGCGCGACCTGCGCGCGCACGCCCTGCTGCGGCGACGTGTCGAGGCCGTAGAAGACGACTGCGCCGATCGCCAGCAGCGAGGCGAACGCGACGACCGGCCGGGGCAGGCGCATGCCCGACGTGTTCAGCGGCGAGCGCAGCGCGCTGCCGACGAACGCGCCGATCAGCGCGGCCGCGATCGCCGTCACCGGCACGACGATGAGCGACTCGCCGACGATGCGCGACGGCCACTCGATCGGCATCCAGATGTGCGACCACGCGTATTCCGCGGCGAAGCCGACGGTCGCGATCCCTGCCCCCGCGAGCGCGGCGAAGCGGTAGGGCTTGGCGGCCGGCGCGAACGCGAGCGCCGCGAGCTCGACCACGGCGGCCTCGGCGAAGTACAGCGGGAAGTGCGGCGTGGACTCGCCCAAGCCGACGACGATCAGCGCGATGATGCCGCGGACGAGCCAGAAGAACGCCACGCCCTTGACGGCCGTGCCGGGGCCGCCGTAGATGCGCGCGCAGACGAGCGCGAGGCCTGCTGCGAAGGCGATCAGGATCGGGTGGAAGACCATCCGGAACTGCTGGACGCCGAAGTCGTACTCGGCCTGGAACACCGACATGCCGAGCAGCAGGCCGCCGCACGCCGCGGCCGCGCGCTGCGCGTAGAAGAACTCCAGCGCACGATGAAGGACGCCGCTGCCCTGGTGCGGGACGCCGCCCCCGTCCAGCGGTGTCTTGGCCTCGACGAGCAGCGTCTGGATGCCGATCAGCGACAGGCCGGCGCCGCCGATCAGCATCAGGTGCGTCGGGCCCCAGAGCGTGACGTCCTGGCCGAACAGGCGGTGCCAGACGTCGTCCAGCGGGAAGCCGAAGAGCGCGAAGCCGCCCGCGGCGAACAGGAGCACGCCGCCGAGCGGCGCGTGCCAGTTGGGCGCCAGGCGGATCGACGCCTTACTGGGCTTGCCCTCCGCCAGCACGATCGCGAGGAAGCCCGACGTGAAGGTCCCGAACAGGCCGGCGAGGATGAAGTAGTGCGCCGGGTTGGCGAGCGGCCCCGGGTCGCGGCCGTCGTCGATGTGCAGCGAGATGTCCCAGAGCATCCCGAACAGCGCGCCGATCAGCGAGATCGCGCCGAGCCCGGCGGGGATCGCAGCCCAGGCGGGCATCCCCGAGCGCGCGGCGAAGAACTCGCCGAGCTTGCGCAGCCAGCTGATGCGCCCGTTGCGGTGCATCAGGCCGATGGCCAGCAGGACCGTGGTGATGACCCCCGCGCCGGCTGTGGCGATGACGATCTCGGAGATCGCGGCGCCACCAGCGGGGGAGCTGTCGCTGGCGGCCAGGAACGTCGCAGTCAGACCCATGATTCCATGTTACACGGATCGGTGTAACATGAAGCGCGACTATCGTGCCAACTGTGACGGACCCCACAGAGCTGACCATCGACGAGCTCGCCCAGCGCGTCGGGATGACCGTCCGCAACGTGCGCGCCCACCAGTCGCGCGGGCTGCTCACGCCGCCGCGCCTGAAGGGCCGCACCGGGTTCTACGACGAGGAGCACGTCGCGCGCCTGGACCTGATCAAGGACCTCCAGGCCGAGGGGCTGAACCTCGAGGCGATCCGCGCGATCCTCGACCGCACACCGGGCTCCTCGGTCGGGGAGATCCTGGGCTTCACGCGCGCGGTGGCCGAGCCGTTCTCCGATGAGCAGCCCGAGCTGCGCTCGGCCGCAGAGCTCGCTGCCGACTGGGGCGAGCAGATGACGCCAGACCTCGTGCGCAAGATCGTCAAGCTCGGTTTGCTGCGGCCCGCAGGCGACGATCAGTTCGAGGTGTTGAGCCCACGCCTGAACGCGACAGCGCACGAGATCGTGGCGATGGGGATCCCCGCGGAGGCGGCGGTCGAGGTGGCAGAAGAGCTGCGCCGCCACTCCGAGTCGATCGCGAAGACCTACGTCCGGCTGTTCATCAAGCACGTGCTGCGCCCGGCCCAGGAGCAGGGCGGCCAGGAGCGCTGGCCCGAGCTGCAGGAGGCACTCGAGCGGATCAGGCCGCTCGCGACGCAGGCCCTGGTCGCGGTCTTCGGCCTGACGATGACCGAGCAGGTCGAGCGCGCGATGGAGCGCGAGCTCGAGCGCATGAGCCGGGAGAAGAAGAGGAGATGACGTGAACAGCGACGTCGTCGCGAGCGGGGACGTCGCAGCCCAGGGGCTGCGCGAGTTCACGACCTCGCTGGAGGCAACGCATCGCCAGATCGCGCGGCGGTCGTTCGGCGCGGTCGGGGAGGCCGGGCGGCCTGTGCAGGACGTCCACGACGCGATCAGCGCGGGCGTCTACGCGTGCGTGCGCGCGGGGCTGACGCTCGGCGCGCGCGGCGCCGGGCTGCTGGCCGCCGTCACGAGCGATCGCTGGCTGACGCCCGGGCGCGAGCGCGCGGGCGCGCACGTGCGCGCCGCGCTGAACGGGGCGTTCGGCGACGCGCTGGAGCGCGGCGGCAGCGCGCTGGCGATCCCGACGGCGATCCGCGTCGACGGCGAGGACGTGCCGCTGCATCGCGGCGCGCTGGCCGACGCGTTCCCCGGTGCGACCGGACGCGTCGCGGTCCTGCTGCACGGCCTCTGCGAGTCCGAGGCGGGCTGGCGCGCTGCGCGGCCCGACAGCTACCCGGCGCGCATGCACGCCGAGCTCGGGGTCACGCCAGTGCTGCTGCGGTACAACAGCGGCCTGACGATCGCCGAGAACGGCGAAGAGCTTGCGCGCCTGCTCTCGGCGCTCTGCACGTACTGGCCCGTGCAGCTGCGTGAGCTCGTGCTGATCGGCCACTCGATGGGCGGGCTCGTGATCCGCGCGGCGTGTCACGCGGGCACGCGCGATCGGCGCGCCTGGGTCGGCCAGGTCCGTAGCGCGGTCTACCTCGGCGCCCCACACGGCGGCGCCGCCCTGGAGAAGGGCGCGCGGCTGCTGGCGGCGTCGCTGCAGCGCGTGCCCGAGACGCGCCCGCTGGCGGCGGCGATCGACGCGCGCAGCGCCGGGATCCACGACCTCGGCGACGGCGTCGTCGCGGCCGAGCACGTGCCCCTGAGGGCCGGCATCCGCCACCACGCGGTCGCGGCGACGATCGGTGGGCACAGCATGCTCGGAAACGCGTTCGGCGACCTGTTCGTTCGCAATGCGAGCGCGTCGGGGCGCGGGACGCGCTCGCGTCCGGACCTCACGTTCGAGCAGGCCGACGTGCATCGGGTGCCGAACGCCAACCACTTCGACCTCCTCTACCACCCGGGCGTCTACGAGCAGCTGCGAGTCTGGCTGACGCCGGCGGCCGAGCCGGCCCGGCGCGGGCGGCTGCTGCCGGCCGGCGACGCGGTCAGGCGGCTGCTTCCGCGCCGAACCGGCGCAGACGCTCACCGTCGGCTCTTGTGAGACCGCGCGCCGGCTGCGTCTCGACCAGCAGCGTCGGCGCGTCGCGCTGCGCGGCCCACGCCCGGACCGAGTCGTCGACGGCGTCGTCGATCCACGCCAGCGCGCCGCCGGCGGCGCGCGCCTCGACCGCGTCGAGCTTCCAGTGGGCGTGCACCGAGGTGCCCGGGGCGCCGCGGCCGTCGAGCTCGAGGTAGGGCCAGGGCCCCAGTCCAAGCGCGTGGGGGAGGTACTCGTTGGCCTTCTCCTCCCACCCGGAGGCCCAGACGCACTCGAATCCGGACTGCAGGCCACGCAGGGTCTCGGCGGCCTCGGCCGAAAGGAGATGGGCGATGCCGTCCACGAGCGTCCAGGTGCCGTGCGGGGGTGAGCCTTGTGCGAATCCCCACAGGCTGATGACGCCGTCAATGTCAACGAACAGTGATGGTTTGCTGCGCATTCGTAAGAATTCCGGCATAGGGGTGCAACTGCGGCGCATCCCCGACGTAGTCTCTGTAGCCTGCCTGGCGACTGGTCAGGTCAAGCCCGCCGACCGTCCTGCCGACACCTGTAGGACTGTCTCCCCGCTCGGCTCCGGGCTTGTACCGAACCGGTCCCGCATCTCCATTTCATGACCCTTGAACTCGGCATCCTGCTGGCGCTCGCATGCGCGTTTGTCAGCAACCTCGGATTCTTCTACAAGCACCGCGGTGCGTGTGAGGCTCCCAAGGTCCAGATCCAGCATCCGATCCGCTCGGCGCGCGCGCTGTTCTCGCGCGGCTGGTTCGCGCTCGGCATGCTCGTCGCCGCGAGCGCGTGGGTCTTCCACGTCGCGGCGCTCGCCATCGCGCCGATGACGGTGGTCCAGGTCGTGCTCGCCGGCGGCGTCGTTATGACCGCCGTGATGGCCGACCGCCTGTTCGGCTTCAAGGTCGGCGCGCGGCAGTGGTGGGGTCTCGGCCTCACCGCGCTCGGCCTCGTGCTGCTCGCCGTGACGATGCCGATCGCCCACGGCGCGCACTCCTCGTATTCCACGGCCGCGATGATCGCCTTCGAGGCCGGGCTGTTCGGCATCGGCGGGCTCTTGATCCTCGGCCCGCGCGCAGGTGCTCCGGTCGAGCACCACGGCGTCATGCTCGGCGCCGCTGCCGGTGTGCTGTTCGGCGTCTCCGACGTCGCGATCAAGGCGCTGACCGGCGAGTTCGGCTCGCACGGCCTGCTCGCCCTGGTGAGCCCGTGGATGGCGATCACCGTGCTCGCGTCCGTCGTCGCGTTCTACGCGTCGGCGCGCGGCCTGCAGGACGGCGAGGCCGTCCCGGTCATCGCGATCACCGGTACTGCGGCCAACATCTCCTGCATCGCGGGCGGGATCATCGTCTTCGGTGATCCGCTGCCCGCTGACGCGTTCGGCATCGTCGTCCAGAGCGTCGCTCTGGTGATGGTGATCGTGGCTTCGGCGTTGACGCCGGCGCCTGTGCGGTCGGCCGGCATGTCGCCGGCAACCGCCTAGGGCTCGTCTCTCGCGCCGGGACACCGGCTGCTTAGAGGGTGAAGCGTTGGCGGTTGCGCCACCGCTCGCCGTCCTCCGCCCCCGCTGCTCGGCCGCCGACGCCCCGCCGGGACGTGTGTGCACTGGTGTCCAGCTGTTCGACATGGATGCACACACGTCTGGCTATTGCTCCCATCTCGGGGGTGTCTTGCGCTGCTCGCGGTGGATCGCGCGCCAGCGGGCGCGGCGGGCGGCCATGCCGGCGGGGTCGCCGCGCTCGGCCGCCCAGCGCTGCTCGCGCCGCAGGTGGCGCATCGCGTCCAGCCGCGCCGGGTCCAGGTTGCCGGTGGCGATCGCGGCCTGGACGGCGCAACCCGGCTCGGCGTCGTGGGTGCAGTCGCGGAAGCGGCACGACTCCGCGAGCGCTCCAAGCTCGTCGAAGGCGGGCGCGGCGCCCGCGCTCATCCGCGGCAGCTTCAGCCCGGGCGTGTCGATCAGCAGCGCGCCACCCGGCAGCTCGAAGAGCTCGCGGCGGACGGTCGTGTGGCGGCCGCGGTCGTCGACGGCGCGGATCTCCGCGGTCGCCTGGACGTCGTCACCGAGCAGCGCGTTGGCGAGCGTCGACTTGCCCACGCCCGAGGTGCCGAGCAGCGCGACGGTGCGACCGGGCGCAAGCCACGAGCGCACGACGTCCAGGCCGTCGCCGGTCAACGCGCTGCAGACCGCGACCGGGACATCGCCGCCGACGGCCGCGCGCACCGCGCCGAGCGCGGGGCCGAGGTCTGAGACGAGGTCTGACTTGTTGAGCAGCGCGACCGTCTCGCAGCCGCCGCCGACGGCGAGCGCGACGAAGCGCTCCAGGCGGCGAGCGTTGAGGTCGCGGTTGGGTGATGTGACGACGAACACGACGTCGACGTTGGCGGCGAGGACGTCGGCGCGGCCGGTCTGCGGGTCGGCGCGCGCGAGCACGCCGCGGCGCGGCAGCAGCTCGTGGATGACGCCGTCGGCGACCATCACCCAGTCGCCGACGGCGGGGTGCTGATCGGCATGCCGAAGACGGCCCGCCAGCCGGACCAGGTGCGGCGCGCCTTCATTGAAGACGGTGTAGAGACCGCGGTGGCGACAAGCCACGCGGGCACGATGAGAAGACAACGAGGAACCTCCGTACTTCAACGGGCAGGACGCGGAAGCCGACCGGCCGCGATATGAGCGACGGTCAGCCCGTGACGGAGGGAGCAGTGCTGTTCGAGTGGAGCAGCATCAGCCGGGCATCGTAGCGGAGTAGATTCGAACGATGGCAACGACGACCCTGCAGGAGCTCGCACGCCGTCACCTGTGGATGCACTTCAGCCGCATGGGCGGCTACGACGCAGAGCACGAGATCCCGATCATCGTGCGCGGCGAGGGCTGCCACGTGTGGGACGAGCACGGCAACCGCTACTTCGACGGGCTCAGCGCGCTGTTCTGCGTCAACATCGGCCATGGCCGCGACGACGTCGCCCAGGCCGGTGCCGACCAGGCCAAGGAGCTCGGGTTCTTCACGAACTGGAGCTACGCGCACCCCCGCGCGATCGAGCTTGCCGCGCGCGTCGCCGACCTCGCGCCCGGCGACCTCAACCGCGTGTTCTTCACGAGCGGCGGCGGTGAGTCGGTGGAGTCGGCGATCAAGCTCGCGCGCCAGTTCCACAAGCTCACCGGCAAGCCCAACAAGACGAAGCTGATCGCGCGCGAGACCGCCTACCACGGCACGACGCTCGGCGCCCTCGCCGCGACCGGGATCACGAGCCTGCGCGCGCCGTTCGAGCCGTTCACCCCTGGCGGGTGCCACGTCCCCAACACCAACCTCTACCGCCTGCCGCCGGGCTACGGCGCGGAGAACCTCGCCGAGGCGATCGCCAAGCGCATCGAGTTCGAGGGGCCCGACACCGTCGCGGCCGTGATCCTCGAGCCCGTCCAGAACGCGGGCGGCTGCTTCACGCCGCCGGAGGGCTACTTCCAGCGCGTGCGCGCGATCTGCGACGAGCACGACGTGCTGCTGATCTCCGACGAGGTCATCTGCTCGTGGGGCCGGCTCGGGGAGTTCTTCGGCGCCGAGCGCTACGACTACCAGCCCGACCTGATCACGACGGCCAAGGGGCTGACGTCGTCGTATGCGCCGATGGGCGCGGTGATCGCGTCCGACCGGGTCTTCGAGCCGTTCGGAGAGGGCACGAACTCCTTCGTGCACGGCTTCACCTGGGGCGGGCACCCGATGTGCGCCGCGGTCGCGCTCGCGAACATCGACGTGATGGAGCAGGAGGGCATCCGGGAGAACGTCCGCGAGCACGAGCCCGCGTTCCGCGCGATGCTCGAGTCGCTGCGCGACATCGCGATCGTCGGCGACGTCCGCGGCGCGGGGTACTTCCAGGCGCTCGAGCTGGTCAAGGACCGCGAGACGAAGGAGTCCTTCAGCCATGAGGAGTCCGAGTCGCTGCTGCGCGGCTTCCTGTCGGGCGAGCTGTTTCGCCGCGGCCTGATCTGCCGCGCCGACGACCGCGGCGATCCCGTCATCCAGCTCTCGCCGCCGCTGATCGCCGGCCCCGAGGAGTTCGCCGAGATCGAGTCGGTGCTGCGGCCGGTGCTCGAGGAAGCCAGCGTGAAGATGGGGATCGGCTAGGCGCCAAGCGGCGTCGAGCGCAGCACGATCCGCGTCTCGGTGTGCACGGCGCCGGCCTTCTGGCGCAGCACGCGCAGCGTCTGGTCGAGGTCGTCGGCGTCGCGGCAGACGACGCGCAGCTGGTAGTCGAAGCGGCCGGTGACGAACGCCAGCTCGCGCAGCTGCGCGAGCTCGCGCGCGCGCCGCTCGAACTGGTCGGGCTGCGTGCCGGGGGCAAGGCGCACGTCGATGTAGGCGTCGAGCAGGTTCCCGGCCGCGCGCGCGTCGACGACGACGGTGAACCCGGTGATCACCCCGTTGCGCATCATCCGCCGCACGCGGTCGGCCGTCGCGTGCGGGCTGAGGCCGACGGCCTGCCCGAGCTCGGCGTACGGGGCACGTCCGTTTCGGACGAGCAATCCGAGGATCTGGTTGTCGATGTCGTCCATTGCAGAGATTCCGGTCGTGAGGTCTGGCAATCATCGGTGATTGCGACGAGCATCGCCACATGCGCGTGGGCGTCCCGACCGAGATCAAGACCGACGAGTACCGCGTCGCGCTGACGCCCGCGGGCGTGCGCGAGCTGGCCGACCGCGGCCACGAGGTGCTGATCCAGGCCGGCGCCGGCGTCGGTTCGGCGATCGTCGACGACGAGTACATCGCCCAGGGCGCCACGATCGTGCCCGACGCCGACGCGATCTTCGCCCAGGCCGACATGGTCGTGAAGGTCAAGGAGCCGCAGCCGGCGGAGGTCGCGCGGCTGCGTCCCGGGCAGGTGCTGTTCACCTACCTGCACCTCGCGCCCGACCCCGACCTGACCCAGGGGCTCGTCGCCTCCGGCGCGACCTGCATCGCCTACGAGACCGTCGAGGACCGCAACGGGCGGCTGCCGCTGCTGGCGCCGATGTCAGAGGTCGCGGGCAAGATCGCGACGCAGGCCGGCGCCTTCATGCTCGAGAAGCCGCTGGGCGGGCGCGGCCTGCTGCTCGGTGGCGTGCCGGGCGTCGCGGCCGGCAAGGTGATGGTCATCGGCGGCGGCGTCGTCGGCCAGAACGCTGCGGAGATCGCGATCGGGATGGGCGCGGAGACCTACGTCTACGACCGCTCGATCGACCGGCTGCGCGAGCTCGAGGTGCTGCTCAACGGCCGCTGCTCGACCTGCTTTGCCTCGACTCTGGAGATCGAGTCGCGCCTCCCGGAGGTCGACCTCGTGATCGGCGCCGTGCTCGTCCACGGCGCCAAGGCGCCCCACGTGATCACGCGCGCACAGCTCGCGCTGATGAAGCACAACGCCGTGCTCGTCGACGTGTCGATCGACCAGGGTGGCTGCTTTGAGACATCGCGCCCGACGACGCACTCCGACCCCACCTACGAGGTCGACGGCATCACCCACTACTGCGTCGCGAACATGCCCGGCGCCGTGCCGATCACGTCGACCTACGCGCTGACCAACGCGACGATGCCGTTCGTCGTCAAGCTCGCCGACCAGGGCGTGGCGCCTGCGCTGGGCTCAGATCCGGGCTTCATGGCCGGGCTGAACGTCGCGGCGGGCGCCGTGACCTACGAGCCCGTGGCCCGCGACCAGGGCCTGGAGTTCACGCCGCCTCACGAGGCGTTGTCGCGGGTGCCTGCCATTCGGTGACAGGTCCGGGCTGCGCCATCGATAGGGTCAGCCCGCATGGACGAGCCGATGATCGGCGACGACCCCCGCGGGCCGGTTCCGATCCGTCCTCTCGAGCTCGGCGAGATCCTCGACGCTGCGATCAAGCTCGTGCGCCAGAACATGAAGCGTCTGGCCGTCGCGATGCTGCTCATCACCGTCCCGCTGCAGGTCGTCTCGGTGCTCATCGAGCTGTCCACGACCGAGTTCTGCGACGCGACGGCCAGCTTGATCGAAGACTGCGACGAGGGCACCCGCTACGCCAGCGACGATGCGGCCGAGCTCGGCGGGATCGTGGGCTACCTGGTGCTCGCGGCGCTCAGCTTCGTGCTGACCCAGGTTGCCGCGTTCCGCATCCTCGCCGCCGGCTACCTCGGCGAGACCGCGACGATCGGCGAGTCGCTGCGGTTCGGGCTGCGCCGCGCGCACTCGGTGATCTGGATCGGTTTTCTCACCACGGTCGGCGCGACGCTCGCGCTGTTCCTGTTCATCGCGCCGGGCGTCTACCTCTACATGGTGTGGGTGCTCGCCTACGCCGTGCTGTTCGTCGAGGGCCTGCGCGGCCGCAAGGCGCTGCGACGCTCTCGCGAGCTCGTCAAGGATCACTTCTGGCGCGTCTTCGGCACGGTCCTGATCGCGCAGGTGATCGCCGCGGTCGCGACGTCGGTCGCCGGGGTGGCGATCCTCGGTGCGCTGCTGTTCGGCGTGGACGAGGGCGGGACGCTCGGCCTCACGCTGTACGCCGTCTTCACCGTGGCGATCGAGGTGCTGACCAAGCCGTTCACCGCGGCCGTCGTGGTGCTCCTCTACTTCGACCTGCGCATCCGCAAGGAGGGCTTTGACCTCGCGCTCGCCGCCGAGCGCCTGGGCGGCGAGGACGCGATGTCGCCGCGGCGGCCGGGCGCCCGGCCGCAACACCCGATCGGCCCGGCGACGTGAGGCGCGCGGGTGCGCTCGCCCTCGCGCTGCTGGCCCTGGCAGCACCGGCTGCGGCGGCGGTGGAGCGCACGAGCGCCGACGTCCGCGCGCTCGCGCTCCGCGCCGCGGACGGGGATGCGCGCGCGCTGGCCGAGCTGCGCGACACGACGGCGGTCGATGGGCAGCCGGCCGACCTCGCCGCCGCGCTGCGCGACGACGGTGCCGTCGACGAGCGGCTGGCGCTGCTCGCGCGGCGCGACGGCGCCACCGCCACCGCGCCGGACGCGACCGACACGGCGCGCGCGGTGCTCGGCGACGACCGCTACGCCGAGGAGCGGCCCGACCAGCCGCTGCGCGGCGTCTTCGTCTGGATCGGCGACCAGGTCGACTGGGTGGTGCGCCAGGTCGAGCATCTCGTCGACGACCTCGACGACGTGCTGCCCGGCGGCGCGCCGGTCCCCTGGACGCTGCTGGCCGCCGCGGCGCTGGTGCTCGCGGTGTTCGTGGCAGCGCGCAGCGCGCGCGTGCTCCAGGTGCGCGAGGCGACTGCGGCGCGCGACGCAGGCGGCCTGGACGCCGACGCTGCGGCGCTCGAGCGCGCTGCCGCTCGCGCCGAGCAGGACGGCGATCTCGCCGGCGCCGTGCGGCTGCGGTTCGCGGCCGGCCTGTGGCGGCTGGACGAGCGCAGCGTCATCGAGCTGCGACCGTCGCTGACGGTCGACGACGTCCGTCGCCGCCTGCGCCTGCCGGCGTTCGACGCCCTCGCGGTCACGTTCGAGGACGTCGCCTACGGTGAGAAGCAGGCGACCGCCGCCGACGTGGCGCACGCGCGCGAGGGCTGGCCGCGCGTGCTCCAGGAGTCGCGCGCGTGACGCGCCGTGCTTGGATCGCGGTCGCCGTCCTCGTCGCGGCGATCGTCGCGGTCAACATCCTCGGGCGGTCCGACCGGCGCCCGCACGGTCCCGCGTCCTCCTCCTATGCGACGTCGCCGGCCGGCGCGGCGGCGTACGCGGAGCTGCTCGAGCGTGTCGGCTATCGCGTTCGCAGGGAGCGCGCGTCGCCCGCCGAGCGCACGCCTGACCCGCGGGAGACGCTCGTCGTGCTCGATCCGGGGCGGTTGTCAGCCGACGAGGCCGGCGCGCTGGTGCGCTTCGCCGACCGCGGCGGTCGCCTCGTCGCCGGGGGCCGCGGCATCGGCGACCTTGCCGCGGCGCTGCGCGGCGGCGTGCGCGGCGCGGGGGGCGGCCCGTCGCGCTGGCACCCGGGCGCGACGCTGCCCGGCGTTCGCGAGGTGCAGACGGCCGGCGAGCGGCAGTTCGTCGCGTTCACACGTGGGCTGCCGCTGCTGGTGTCCGGGGAGCGCGCCGCGCTCGTCGAGCTGCGTCCGGGCCGCGGCGAGGCACTGCTGCTTGCCGACGTCTCCGCGCTGCAGAACCGTCTGCTCGGCGCTGCCGACAACGCGCAGCTCGCGGTCGCTCTGGCAGGCCCGCGCACGCGGCGCGTCGTCTTCGCGGAGTCGGTTCACGGCTACGACGAGCCGGGCGGTTTGTCCGCGCTGCCGGGGCGCTGGAAGGCGGCGCTCATCCTCGCCGGCGTCGCTGCACTGCTGTTCATGCTCGCTCGCGCCCGCCGGTTCGGCGACCCCGAGCCGGCGGCGCGCGACCTCGACCCGCCGCGGCGCGACCACGTCGACGCGGTGGCGGCCTCGCTGGCGCGCACGCACGATCGCGCGCAGACCGCGGTCGCACTGCGTGCCGCGGCGCGCAGCGCGCTCGCCGCGCGCGCCGCGCTCACGCCCGACGCCGGCGAGGACGAGCTGCGCAGCGCCGCGACGGCCGCCGGGCTCACCGACGTCGAGACCGCTGCCGTCGTCGCCGACGGCGACCTGATCGTCACCGGCCGCGCGCTCGCGCGGCTCACCCACCCCGAGGACCAACCATGACCGACATGCTCGACCGCGTCACCACGCAGGTCTCACGCGCCGTTGTCGATCGCGCGGACGCGATCGCCGCCCTGCTCACCGCAGCCGTCGCCGGCGGCCACGTGCTGCTGGAAGGCCCACCGGGGACCGCCAAGACGCTGCTGGCCCGTGCGACCGCTCGCGCGCTGGATCTGCGCTTCGCGCGGATCCAGTTCACGCCCGACATGCTGCCAAGCGACGTCACCGGCAACCTCACGCTCCGTGGTGGCGAGCTCATCTTCTCGCCGGGCCCGGTGTTCGCGGGGGTGGTGCTGGCGGATGAGATCAACCGGACGCCGCCGAAGACGCAGGCCGCGCTGCTGGAGGCGATGGAGGAGCGCCAGGTCACGGTCGACGGCACGGCGCATCCGCTTCCTGACCCGTTCCTCGTGCTCGCCACGCAGAACCCGATCGAGTACGAGGGCACGTACGTGCTGCCCGAGGCCCAGCTCGATCGCTTCCTACTGCGCGTCTCGCTCTCCTACCAGGACGAGGCGGCCGAGCGCGCGACCTTGCGCCTCGCGCGCAGCGGTGTCGCACCGGCGAGCATCGACGCGATCGAGACCGTCGCGACTGCCGCGGACATCGCGCGTGCGCGCGACGCCGCCGGGCGCGTCACGGTGTCTGACGAGGTCGAGGGGTTCGTGGTCGCGGTCGTGCGCAAGACGCGCGCGCTGCCGAGCGTCCAGCTCGGCGCCAGCCCGCGCGCCGCGGTCCACCTGCTTGGCGCCGCGCGTGCCGCCGCCGTGCTGCGCGGCCGCGAGTACGTCACGCCGGACGACGTCGTCGGCCTTGCGCCGGCGGTGCTCGCGCATCGCCTGCTGCTGTCGCCGGAGGCCCAGCTGGACCGCTTCACGGCGAGCGACGCGGTCGCCGCGGCGCTGGCGGCGGTGCCGGTCCCGCGATGAGCCCGTCGCCGCGCCTCGCGTTGCTGGCGGGGGTCGCCGCCTGCGCTGCGCTGCTCGTCGGCCCGCTGGCCTCGGCGGCGGCGATCGTCGTGCTCGTCGGCGCCGCGGTCGCCGACGCGCTGGTCGCCCGCCGCGCGCCCACGGCGCAGCGCAGCGCACCGCCGACGCTCTCGCGCGGCGTCCCGGCGCCGCTGCGCGTGGTGCTCGGCGCGGCGCCCGGCCTGCGCGTCGACGTGCGCCAGCCGTCGACCGCCGACCTGCGCGCGGAGCGCCCCCAGGCGCGCGGAGGCCTGGACACGACGCTGCGCGCCGCGCGCCGCGGCCGTCACACGCTGCCGGCCGTCGCGCTGCGCGTCACGGGACCGCTGCGCCTCGGGCGCGCCGACCATCGCGCGGCCGGCGCCGCGCAGGTGCGCGTCTACCCGGACCTCGTGACCGCGCGGCGGCTCGCGCTCGCCGTGCGCGAGGACCGCCGTCGCGACCCGGGCCTGCGCGCCCGCGGCCCGCTCGGCCTCGGCACGGAGTTCGAGCGCGTGCGCGACTACGTCCCCGACGACGACATCCGCCAGGTCAACTGGCGCGCCACGGCCCGCACCGGACGCCCGATGAGCAACGAGCATCGCGTCGAGACCGAGCGCGACGTCCTGCTCTGCGTCGATGCCGGCCGGCTGATGGGCGCGCCGATCGGGGATCGCACGCGCCTGGACTGCGCGCTCGACGCCGCCGCCGCAGTCGCCTACGTGGCCGACGAGCTGGCCGACCGCTGCGGCGCGATCGCCTACGACGATCGCATCCTGCGCCGCGTCATCCCCGGACGCACGAGCGGGCGCGACGTCGTCGAAGCCATCTACGACGTCGAGCCGTCCCGCCGCGACGCCGATCCGGAGGCGGCGTTCGCGCTGCTGGGCCGCGGGAAGCGCGCGTTCGTGCTCGTCCTCAGCGATCTCATCGAGGAGACCGCGGCGCGGCCGCTGCTGTCTGCCCTGCCCGCGCTGACGCGCGCACACGCGGTCGTCGTCGCGAGCCCGCGCGACCGAGAGATCGAGGCGCTCGTCGCCACTGCGCCCGGCGACGAGCGTGCGGCGCTCGTCCAGGTCGCCGCGCTGGACGTGCTCGCCGCGCGCGACCGTGTCGCCGCGCGCGTGCGCGCAACGGGCGCGCTCGTCGTGCTCGCACCCGCCGACCGCCTCGCCGCGACGTGCGTCCAGGCCTACCTGCGCCTCAAGGCGCGGGGTCGCTTCTAGCGCGCCCCGCGAACGCCACCAGCGACCAGTAGACGACGGCGATCCCGCCGCCCAGCAGCAGCGCCGGGCCGAGCGCGATGCCGGCCGGCGAGACGAACCCCTCGAGCAGCCCCGCGACGACGAACAGCGGCGCGGTCCCGAGCACGACCGCGATCGTCGGTCGCGCGGCGGCCTGCAGCGCCTCCTGGCGGCGCCGCGGACCGGGGTCCACGAGCGCCCAGCCAAAGCGCATCCCCGCGGCCGCCGCGATCACGATGCACGACAGCTCGAGGACGCCGTGGCTGGCGACCTGGCGGACCATCGGCTCGAAGTTGCCGGCGTCGATCGCGATCCCGAAGACCGCGCCGAGGATGAGCGCGTTGTAGAGCAGCATCGCCACCCCGCCGATGCCGAACAGGATGCCGGCGGCGAACACGGTCAGCGAGACGATGATGTTGTTCGTCAGGACCGCGCTGGAGAACGCGGCGCCCTCGCCGGCTGTCAGTCCCTGGTCGGCCTCGGGTGGATCGGCGGCGTCGATGAAGTCGGCGGGTACGAGCGCGCGCACCGCATCGGGATCGCTCGCGCCCCACGCCGTCGCCAGGACGGTCGCGCCGCAGAACAGCGCGACTGACAGCAGCAGCGCGGGGCCGAGGTCGCGCACCGCCTGCCAGTAGCCGCGCAGCACGAAGTCCAGCGGCGAGCGTGCCGGGCCGCTCTCGACGTACACCGCCTTGCGCGCGCGGGCCACGCGTGTCTCCAGCTGGGCGGTCAGCGGCTCGGCTGCGAACAGCCGGCGCGCGGCGGCCAGGTCGGCCGCCGCCGCGCGGTAGTGGCGCGCGAGCTCGCGAACGCCGTCGCTGCCCAGCCGGTCCGGGCGGTCGCCGGCCTGCGCGAGCAGCTCGTCGAGCCGCGCCCAGCCGGCGGAGCGTTCCTGCTCGAATCGAGAGAGCCTCATCGCTGCGGTACCTTCATCGCTTCGTGGACGACTATCAGGACCGGCTCGCGATCTCTACGCCGGAGGGGGTGAGCATCGACCTCGTGCTCGCCGGCCTGGGCTCGCGCTTCACCGCCGCGATCCTCGACCTGCTGCTCAAGGCGATCGCGATCGGGCTCGTGATCCTCGTCGCGCTCGGGGTCGGCACGACGGGCCTTGCGTTCGCGTCGATCGCCACGTTCGCGGTCTACGTCGGCTACGACATCCTCTTCGAGGTCCTCGCGTCCGGGCAGACGCCGGGCAAGCGCGCCACGAACCTGCGCGTCCTGCGCGCCGACGGACGTGCGGTGGACCTGATCTCCAGTGCCATCCGCAACACGGTCCGCCTCGTCGACGGCATCGCCCTCGCCTACGTGCCGGGGATGCTGTCGATCCTGCTGACGCGCCGCAATCAGCGCCTCGGCGACCTCGCGGCACGGACGATCGTGGTGCGCGAGGACCCGCTGCCGGCGCAGCCGCCGCCCCCGACCGGGGCTCCGATCGTGCTCGACGTCGTGCCGCTCGCCGCGGCGCGGCCTGCCTGGAGCTGGACCGCGCCGGGCGTCGCCGGGCCGCTCGACGTGTCGCAGGTCACGCCGCGCGACCTCGCCGCGCTGCGCTCGTTTCTCATGCGCCGCGACGCCTTCGCCCCGGACGTCCGGTCCGACCTCGCCCGTCGCCTCGTCGGCGCCGTCAGCCCACGTGTTGCCGGAGCGCTCGACGGCGTCGGCGACGAGCAGCTGATCGAGAACGTCGTCTACGCCAAGGACGTCGGGCCCGTCGCCTAGGCCGCCTCAGGAGGCTCTGTCGCGGATGCCTGCCCGCGCCGCCTGACGAACGGGATCCGCCCGAGGCGGTCGTTGAGCTCGTCGAGCTTGGCGTCGATCGCCTTGAGCTCGTGGACGTCGTCCACCATGCCCTTCATGTCCACGTGCAGGGCCTCGACCTCGGCCCGCAGCCCGGCGATCTCCACGGGCAGCGTCTCGACGGCGTCGGCCATGCGCTTGACGTCCCTGCGCATGCCGGCGATGTGGCGCCCGATGTCGGGCAGGATTGCCAGCGAGCTGAGCGCCCGCGGCAGGTCAGACAGAGGTGACCCCATGAGGGCAGGCATGGTACGCCGCGAGGCGCGCGGCGGGGCCCAAAGGGCGTTGCTACCATCCCGCGTCGCATGCCAACGACCTCCCAGCTCGTGCGCAAGGGCCGCAAGGCCAAGGTGAAGAAGCTTTCGACCCCCGGTCTGAAGTCCGGCAAGGGGCGCAAGAAGAAGGTCGCAGCGCCTCAGCGCCGCGGCGTCTGCACCCGTGTCTACACCACCACGCCGAAGAAGCCGAACTCGGCGCTGCGCAAGGTCGCCCGTGTCCGCATCTCGGGCGGCATCGAGGTCACGGCCTACATCCCCGGCGAGGGCCACAACCTGCAGGAGCACTCCGTCGTGCTCGTGCGCGGTGGCCGCGTCAAGGACCTCCCGGGCGTGCGCTACAAGGTCGTCCGCGGCACCCTCGACGCCTCCGGCGTGAGCGATCGCAAGAAGGCCCGCTCCCAGTACGGCGTCAAGAAGAAGTAAGGAACTTTCGAAGCTCATGCCCCGCCGCGCAGCTGCGCAGATCCGGCCGATCTCGCCGGACGCCGTCCACCGCAACCGCCTCGTCCAGCAGGTCATCAACAAGGTGATGCTCGACGGCAAGAAGTCGACCGCCGAGCGGATCGTCTACGACGCGCTGGCGATCATCGCCGAGAAGAGCGGCGGCGATCCCGTCGAGCAGCTCGAGGCGTCGATCAAGGCGCTGACCCCGCAGCTCGAAGTCCGCTCCCGCCGCGTCGGTGGCGCCACCTACCAGGTGCCCGTCGAGGTGCCCGGCCCGCGCGCGCGCACGCTGGCCGTGCGGTGGCTCGTGGAGTTCGCCCGTCAGCGCCGTGAGAAGACGATGGCCCAGCGCCTCGCCAACGAGCTCCTGGACGCCCAGTCCCAGCAGGGCGGCGCGTTCAAGCGCAAGGACGACATCTACCGCATGGCGCAGGCCAACAAGGCCTTCGCGCACTACCGCTGGTAGACCCGCGAGTCGCACCGCGCCGTGGCGCGCGTGAAGCAGTGGCTGGAGCGGACGCGGGTCACCGAACCACCGCCGGTCGGCCCGTGGCTCGGCGTCGTCGGCATGCTCGTCGGGCTGTCGGCCTGGGGCTTCGCGGCCGGCGTCTCCATCGCCGTCCGCGACATCGCGGACGGCACGCTGTGGCCGTGGCCGGCGTGGCTGGTGATCGGCACGCTGCAGTTCGCGCTGCTGCTGCGATTCTCGCGAGCGTTCACCGCGTGGGAGATCGGCACGTGGCAGCCGCCGCGGCCGCGGCTGAGCTCGGCGGTCTACGTCGCCGCGGGCACGGGCTTCCTCGTCGCGTCGCTGCTCGACGACGGTCACGCGGGGAGCGGCGCGTTGACGATCACCGCCGGCGTCCTGCTCACAGCGGCCGTCGGCGCCCTGTTCGCCAAGCGCCGCCGCGTCGTGCCGCTGGCGATCGCCGTGTACGTGTTCTGCGTCGTCGCCGCGCCGCTCGGCGCGCACCTCGTCGCATGGCTGCTGGACTGGGATCTCTAGGACATTCGTCCAATCAGTGCAGGCGCGCTTGGCCTACGCGATACCGCGGGTAGGGTCAGGCGTCGTCGACATCACGGTCATCGACGCCACGCCCGGCCCGCGCGAGGGCGGGCTAGGCGAACCAGGTGTCGGGCTCGGGCTCCTTGCGGGGTCCGGGCTCGACATCCTCGTCGGGCTCGGGGCCGCGGTCGGCGACCGCCGGCCGGGCGGGTGGGCGGGCTCCAGACAGCACGAGCAGCCCGCCGCCGCTGATCAGCAGGAGCGCGCCGCCGAGCGTCTCGAGGTAGAAGCCGGTCGCCGGGTCGGCGTGCGCGTCCTCGTAGAGCTCGCCGATCTGGCCGGTGTCGTGGATGTGCTGCGCGTCGTCGACGATCCCGATCAGCAGCGTGACGATGCCGATCGCCGCGACCGAGAGAATCGCCGGGCGCGCGGAACGCAGCACGGCGCCCGCGAGCATCAGCAGCGCGAAGCCCGCGAGCACCACCGGCGCGACGCTGTGGCGATCCCATCCGGTCTGCGCGAGATCGCCCGGCGGGCGCGCCAGGTCGTTCGTCGTCAGGACCTTGATCTCGATGATGTTCGTGAACGCCGATGCCAGCAGCAGGAGGGCGCCGGCGACGCCGGCGAGCGTCAGGAGCAGCCGCAGGATTCCGACCGTCGGCATGAAGCGCGAGCCGCCCCTGCGGCGCCGAGGCATCCTGCTATCGTTGTCCGTCGCTTCCGGGTCGCCGCTGCTCACGCGCGTCCGTCCCGGTTTTGCGCCCTGCATCCGCATGGAGACCCTGGCCACATAGCGCGACGGACGGGAACATTCCCTGTCGTATGCGCGGGCCTGCAGGGCCCGTTTCTTTTGCTCATAGACGCCTCATCACAGAACGAAATCGATGCCACGCAAGTTCCCACTCGAGAAGACCCGGAATATCGGGATCATGGCGCACATCGACGCCGGCAAGACCACGACCACCGAGCGCATCCTCTACTACACGGGACGCACGTACAAAATCGGTGAGGTCCACGAGGGCGCCGCGACGATGGACTGGATGGAGCAGGAGCAGGAGCGCGGGATCACGATCACGTCGGCTGCGACCACCTGTGAGTGGGAGGGCCACCGGATCAACATCATCGACACGCCGGGCCACGTCGACTTCACCGTCGAGGTCGAGCGCAGCCTGCGCGTCCTCGACGGCGCGATCGCGACGTTCGACTCCGTCGCCGGCGTCGAGCCGCAGTCGGAGACCGTCTGGCGCCAGGCCGACAAGTACTCGGTCCCGCGCATCGCTTACGTGAACAAGATGGACCGCATGGGCGCGTCGTTCGAGAACAGCGTCCAGACGATGATCGACCGGCTTGCCGCCAACCCGGTGCCGATCCAGCTGCCGATCGGCTCGGAGGCGGACTTCACCGGCCTCATCGACCTCGTGAAGATGGAGGCGATCGTCTACAAGGACGACCTCGGCAAGGACTGGGACGTCACCGAGATCCCGGCCGAGTACGCCGACGCGGCCGCGGACGCGCGCGAGCACCTCATCAACGAGGTCAGCCACTTCGACGACGAGATCGGCGAGCTCTTCCTCGAAGAGGCCGAGATCCCCGTCGACAAGCTCAAGACGGCGCTGCGCAAGGCGACGCTGAGCATCAAGCTGACGCCGGTCCTCTGCGGCTCGTCCTTCAAGAACAAGGGCGTGCAGCCGCTGCTCGACGCGGTCCTGGACTACCTGCCCAGCCCGCTCGAGGTGCCGCCGATCGAAGGTGTCATCCCCAACAAGGACGGCTCCGACGGCGAGGCCGCGGTCCGCAACGCCGACGACTCCGAGCCCTTCAGCGCGCTTGCGTTCAAGATCATGGCCGACCCGTTCTTCGGCAAGCTCACCTACTTCCGCGTGTACTCGGGGAAGATGGAGGCCGGCGGGCGCGTGCTGAACATCGGCACCGGCAAGACCGAGCGCATCGGTCGCCTGCTGATGATGCACGCCAACGACCGTGAGGACGTGCCCGAGGTCTTCGCCGGCGACATCGCCGCGGGCGTCGGGATCAAGCAGATCGTCACCGGCGACACGCTGTGCGCGCCCGACAAGCCGATCAAGCTCGAGTCGATCACGTTTCCCGAGCCGGTGATCAAGGTCGCCGTCGAGCCCAAGACGAAGTCCGACCAGGAGAAGATGTCCGTCGCCCTCGGCCGCCTCGCGGAGGAGGACCCGACGTTCGTCGTGCAGACCAACGACGAGACCGGCCAGACCGAGATCTCCGGCATGGGCGAGCTGCACCTCGAGATCCTCGTCGACCGGATGAAGCGCGAGTTCAGCGTCGAGGCCAACGTCGGCAAGCCGCAGGTCTCCTACCGCGAGACGATTCGCGGCACGGCCGAGAAGATCGAGGGCAAGTTCGTCAAGCAGACCGGTGGCTCGGGCCAGTACGGCGTCGTCTACATCAACGTCGAGCCGATCCCCGGCGAGGGCTTTGACTTCGTCTCGAAGGTCAAGGGCGGCAACATCCCCACGGAGTTCATCCCGTCGGTGGAGAAGGGCTGCGAGGAGGCCATGGCCAACGGCGTCAAGGCCGGCTACCCGATGGTCGACATCCGCGTGACGCTGACCGACGGCAAGTACCACGACACGGACTCCTCGGAGATCGCGTTCAAAATGGCCGGCTCGATCGCCTTCAAGGAGGCGTGCCGCCGCGCCAAGCCGGTGCTGCTGGAGCCGATCTTCAAGGTGACGGTGACGACGCCCGAGGACTTCCTCGGCGAGGTCATCGGCGACCTCTCGCGCCGGCGCGGCCGGATCGAGGGCCAGGAGATGCAGGGCAACGCGCTCGCGGTCACGGCCTACGTGCCGCTGAGCGAGATGTTCGGGTACGTCACGGACCTGCGTTCCAACACGCAGGGCCGCGCGAGCTCGACGATGCAGTTCGAGAAATACGAAGAGGTTCCCCCGAACGTTGCCGAGCGCATCGTCGAGGGGCGCACAGGAGAACCGGCGACGGCCTAGCAGCCCAGCCGGACAGCAGAAACACCAGGTATTCGATAGCTTCAACGGGTTCGCCTAAAGCGCGACCCCAACGACACCCTCAGAGGAGCGAACAAGCAAGATGGCGAAGGAGAAGTTCGAGCGGGACAAGCCGCACGTCAACGTCGGCACGATCGGTCACATCGACCACGGCAAGACGACGCTGACCGCTGCCATCACAACGGTCCTCGCTGAGAAGATGGGGGGCGAGGCCAAGTCCTTCGCCGAGATCGACAACGCTCCGGAGGAGAAGGAGCGCGGCATCACGATCGCGACGTCGCACGTCGAGTACCAGACCGAGGCGCGCCACTACGCGCACGTCGACTGTCCTGGGCACGCCGACTACGTCAAGAACATGATCACCGGCGCCGCGCAGATGGACGGCGCGATCCTCGTCGTGTCCGCGGCGGACGGCCCGATGCCCCAGACGCGTGAGCACATCCTGCTCGCCCGCCAGGTCGGCGTGCCGTACATCGTCGTGTTCCTCAACAAGGCCGACATGGTCGACGACGAGGAGCTGCTCGAGCTCGTCGAGGTCGAGGTCCGTGAGCTGCTCTCCGAGTACGACTTCCCGGGCGACGACGTCCCGTTCATCACCGGCTCGGCGACGGGCGCGCTGGACGGCGACGACAACTACAAGCAGAAGATCATCGAGCTCGCCGACGCGCTGGACTCCTACATCCCGGAGCCCGTGCGCGACCTCGACAAGCCGTTCCTGATGCCGATCGAGGACGTCTTCTCGATCACGGGCCGCGGCACCGTCGTCACCGGCCGCATCGAGCAGGGCATCGTCAACTCCGGCGACACCGTCGAGATCGTCGGCATCAAGGACACGACCAACACGGTCGTGACCGGTGTCGAGATGTTCCGCAAGATCCTCGACGAGGGTCGCGCGGGTGAGAACGTCGGCTGCCTGCTGCGTGGCACCAAGCGCGAGGAAGTCGAGCGCGGCCAGGTGCTGTGCAAGCCCGGCTCGATCACGCCGCACACCAAGTACAAGGCCGAGGTGTACGTCCTCAAGAAGGAGGAGGGTGGCCGTCACACGCCGTTCTTCACCGGCTACCGGCCGCAGTTCTACTTCCGCACCACCGACGTCACGGGCGTGGCCAACCTGCCCGAGGGTGTCGAGATGGTGATGCCCGGCGACAACGTCCAGATGGAGATCGAGCTGATCCAGCCGATCGCCATGGACGCCGGCCTGCGCTTCGCGATCCGCGAGGGCGGCCGGACTGTCGGCTCGGGTGTTGTGACCGAAGTCATCCAGTAGGTCTCAAAGAACCGTCAGATACGACCAGGGGGCGGGCCCTGAAGTACCCAAAGGGCCCGCCTTCGGCGCGCAAGGACTCAAATGGCAACTGCCACGCAAAACAAGATCCGCATCAGACTCAAGGCATACGACCACTCGGCAATCGAGGCGGCCGCCAAGGAGATCGTCGAGACAGCGACGCGCACCGGCGCGAGCGTCTCCGGTCCCGTGCCCCTGCCCACCGAGAAGAACGTCTACTGCGTGATCCGCTCGCCGTTCAAGGACAAGGACTCGCGTGAGCACTTCGAGATCCGCACGCACAAGCGGCTGATCGACATCCACCAGCCGACCCCCAAGACCGTCGACTCGCTGCAGCGGCTCGACCACCTGCCCGCGGGCGTCGACATCGAGATCAAGCTGGTGGCGTGATGCCGGCGATCCTCGCCAAGAAGCTCGGGATGACCCAGCTCTTCATGGAGGACGGCAAGGTCGAGCGCGTCACCGTGCTCGAGGCCGGTCCCTGTCCGGTCACGGGCATCCGCACGTTCGACCGCGACGGCTACGAGGCCGTGCAGCTGGCGTTCGGGGCCACGAAGGAGAAGCACCTCTCAAAGCCCGAGCTCGGCCACCTCAAGAAGGCCGACACCGGACCGCACAAGCACCTCGTCGAGTTCCGCGACGAAGCCGGTGAGCTGCAGGTCGGGGAGACCGTCACGGTCGAGGTCTTCGAGCCCGGCCAGAAGGTCAAGATCTCCGGCACGTCCAAGGGCAAGGGCTTCCAGGGCACGATCAAGCGCCACCGCTTCCAGTCCGGTCCGAAGTCCCACGGCTCGCACAACGTGCGCGCCCCGGGCTCGATCGGCGCGTCCGCCTGGCCCGCCCGCGTGATGAAGGGCATCCGCGGCCCCGGCCAGATGGGCAACGAGCGCGTCACCCAGAAGGGCCTCACGGTCGTTCAGGTCGACGCCGACCAGAACCTGCTGCTCGTTCGCGGCGCCGTCCCCGGCGCGCGCAACGGCATCGTGGAGGTCCGCACAGATGCCTAAGACCGCCAAGAAGCTCGGCGGCGGCACCGTCAAGCTCGACGAGGCCGCCTTCGGCGCGTCGTTCAACGGCCCGCTCGTCCACGAGTCCGTCCGCGCGGAGCTCAACGCACGCCGCCAGGGCACGCACTCGACCAAGACGCGCGGCGAGGTCCGCGGCGGCGGGGCCAAGCCCTGGCGCCAGAAGGGCACCGGCCGTGCCCGCGCCGGCTCATCGCGCTCGCCGATCTGGACGGGTGGTGGCACGACCTTCGGTCCGTCGCCGCGCTCCTACACGAGCAAGGTCAACCGCAAGGAGAAGCGCGCCGCGCTGCGCAGCGCGCTGTCGGTGCACGCCGAGCGCGCGACCGTCGCGGTCTTCGACCCGGCGGCGTTCGACACGCCCTCGGCCAAGAGCGCCGCGAAGCTGATCGCCGACTGGGGCGTGTCCGGTTCGGTGCTCGTGATCCTGAGCGAGTCCCAGGAGCAGGCCGCGCTGTCCTTCCGCAACCTCGACGCCGTGCGCGGCGTGCTGCCGTCCGAGGCGGTCGGCGTCGCCGACCTGATCGGCGCTGCCAACGTGCTCGCGTCCGAGGAGGCGCTCGCCGAGCTCGCCGAACGCGCCAACGGCGCGAAGAAGGCGCAGGAGGCTTAAGCCATGGACCCCTCCCAGGTCATCATCCGTCCCGTCGTCAGCGAGAAGAGCTACGTGCTCGCCGCCGCCGACAAGTACACGTTCCGCGTCCACCCAGACGCGCACAAGACACAGATCCGCCAGGCCGTCGAGGCGCTCTTCCCGGGCGTCGCCGTGCTCGAGGTGCGCACGATCTCCGTCAAGTCCAAGCCCAAGCGGCGCGGGCTGACGGCGGGTCGCACGCGCTCCTGGAAGAAGGCGATCGTGCAGGTGCGCCCGGGCGACACCATTCCGATCTTCCAGGGCCTGCAGGGCCTTGACGGTGGTTCCTGATGCCTGTTCGCAAGCCCAAGCCGACCAGCCCCGGTCTGCGCTTCGTCTCCTACCCGGACTTCGCGGAGATCACGAAGTCCGAGCCGGAGAAGACGCTCACCGAGGGCCTGAAGAAGTCCGGTGGCCGCAACTCCTACGGTCGCAAGACCTCGCGCCATCGCGGCGGCGGGGCCAAGCGCCTGTACCGCAAGGTCGACTTCAAGCGCACGAAGGACGGCGTCCCCGCGAAGGTCGCGGCGATCGAGTACGACCCCAACCGCACCGCCTACATCGCGCTGCTGCACTACGCCGACGGCGTGAAGTCCTACATCCTCGCCCCGGCGCGCCTGCGCGTCGGCGCGACGGTGATGAGCGGGCCGGAGGCCGAGATCACCACCGGCAACTGCCTGCCGCTGAAGAACATGCCGACGGGCACCGTGGTGCACAACGTCGAGCTGCAGGCCGGTCGCGGCGGGCAGCTCGGGCGCAGCGCCGGCACGTCGATCCAGCTGATGGCGAAGGACGGCGACTACGCGACGCTGCGCCTGCCCTCGGGCGAGATGCGCCTGGTCCGCGCGGAGTGCCGCGCGACCGTCGGCGTGATCGGCAACGCCGACCACCAGAACGTCAAGATCGGCAAGGCCGGCCGCAAGCGTCACATGGGCGTGCGCCCGCAGACGCGCGGCACGGCGATGAACCCCGTCGACCACCCGCACGGTGGTGGCGAAGGTTCGACCACTGCCGGGCGTCACCCGGTCACGCCCTGGGGCGTGCCGACGCTCGGGTACCGCACCCGTAAGAAGAACAAGGCGTCCGACCGCTACATCGTTCGTGGTCGCCGCCGTGGGAAGGGCAAGCGCTAGATGTCACGTTCAAGCAAGAAGGGCCCGTGGGTCGAGGAGCGCCTGATGGCGCGCGTCGTCGCCATGAACACCGAGAACAAGAAGACCATGGTCAAGACCTGGTCGCGCGCGTCGACGATCTTCCCGGAGTTCGTCGGCCACACGATCGCCGTGCACGACGGGCGCAAGCACGTCCCGGTGTTCGTGAGCGAGTCGATGGTCGGCCACAAGCTCGGTGAGTTCGCGCCCACGCGCACGTACCGCGGCCACCAGGGTTCGGGGAAGGTCCGATGACTGAAGAAGAGAAGACGCCCGACGACGAGATCGTCGAGGCGCCGGACGCGGAGCCGCAGGCTCCGGCTGCGGCGGACACGGAGGCGGTCGAAGAGACCGCGCCGGCTGCCAGCGCCGCGCCGGATTCGCCGGCTCCGCCGGATCCCGGCACAGGCGACGCTCCCGCCGAGGAGCCCGCGGCGGAGCCGCAGGCGCCGGCTGAGCCGGTCGCCGAGGAGGCGCCCGCCGAGGAGGCCGCCGAGGAGGCGCCCGCCGAGGAGGCCGAGGCACCTGCCAAGCCCAAGCGCACCCGCGCGAAGAAGGCCGCTCCGGAGGCGACGGCCGACACCGAGGACGAGGCGCAGGCCGACGAGGCTGCCGCCGAGGAGAAGCCCAAGCCCAAGCGCACCCGTGCCAAGAAGGCCGACGAGCCCAGGGCGGAAGAGCCCAAGCCCAAGGCCGAGCCCAAGCGCACCAACGGCGACCGGCCGATGGTCCGCGCGCAGGCGAAGTACGTCCGGACCTCCGCGCGCAAGGCGCGCCTGGTCTGCGATCACATCCGCGGCAAGTCCGTCGACGAGGCGCGCGCGATCCTCGCGCACACCCCGCGTGCGGTCGCCGAGGACTGGATCAAGCTGCTCGAGTCCGCCGTCGCCAACGCCGAGCACAACCACGAGCTTCTGGGCGACGACCTGAAGATCCACAAGGTCTTCGCCGACGAGGGGCCGACGCTCAAGCGCTTCCGCCCGCGCGCCATGGGGCGCGCCACGCGGATCCGCAAGCGCACCTCGCACTTGACCATCCAGCTCACCACGAAGGAGTAGCCAGATGGGTCAAAAAGTCCATCCGGAGTCCATGCGCGTGGGGTACATCCACGACTGGAAGTCCAACTGGTTCAACGAGAAGCACTTCGCCGACTACCTCGCCGAGGACATCGAGATCCGCCGGCACATCGTCGGCAAGCTCTCGCACGCCGGCCTGTCGAGCATCACGATCCGCAAGGACGCCAACGAGGTGGAGGTCAACATCCACACCGCGCGTCCGGGCATCGTGATCGGCAAGTCGGGCGCCGAGGTCGACGCGCTGCGCCGCGACCTGCACCGCATCACGCAGAAGCAGGTCAAGGTCAACATCCTCGAGATCAAGCGTCCCGAGCTGGACGCCAACCTCGTGGCACAGTCGATCGCCGAGCAGCTGCGCAACCGCGTGGCGTTCCGCCGCGCGATGAAGCGCGCGCTCACCAGCGCGATGCGCTCCGGGGCCAAGGGCTGCAAGGTCCAGGTCTCCGGTCGCCTCGGCGGCGCGGAGATGGCGCGCACGGAGTCCTACTCCGACGGCCGCGTGCCGCTGCACACGATGCGCGCCGACATCGACTACGGCTTCCACGAGGCCATCACGACGTTCGGCCGCATCGGCGTGAAGTGCTGGATCAACAAGGGCGAGATCATGCCCGAGGGCTACACCGGCGCCGACCTCACCGAGCTCGAGGCGCCCGCTCCCGCGCGCGCCGGCGACGACCAGCGTGGCGGCCGTGACGGCCGTGACGGTCGCGGTCGCGGACGCGGCGGCCAGGGCGGCGGCGGACGCGGCGGTCAGGGCGGCGGCGGACGCGGCGGTCAGGGCGGCGGCTTCGGCGGCGGCGGTGGCCGTGGCGGCGGAGGCGGCGGTCGTGGCGGCGGAGGCTTCGGCGGTGGCGGCGGTGGCCGTGGCGGCGGAGGCGGCGGGCGCGGCCCGCAGGGTGGTGGCCGCTGATGCTGTCCCCCAAGCGCGTCAAGCACCGCAAGGTCCATCGCGGGCGCCGTGCCGGGCTCTCGCGCGGCCAGACGACCGTGCAGTTCGGCGAGTACGGGCTCAAGGCCCTCGAGGCCGGTTGGCTCACCAACCGCCAGATCGAGGCTGCTCGTATCGCCATGACCCGCAAGATCAAGCGTGGCGGGAAGGTCTGGATCAACGTCTTCCCCGACAAGTCGTTCACGAAGAAGCCGGCCGAGACCCGCATGGGCTCGGGCAAGGGCAACCCGGAGGGCTGGGTCGCCGTGGTCAAGCCCGGGCGCGTGATGTTCGAGCTCTCCGGCGTGGACGAGGTGCTCGCGCGTGAGGCGATCCGCCTCGCCGGGCGCAAGCTGCCGATCAAGTCGAAGTTCGTCGTGCGAGAGGACGCGTGATGAAGGCTGAAGAGATGCGCGATCTGGCCGACAACCAGATCCTCGAGCAGATCGCGACCGCACGGAAGGAGCTGTTCGGCCTGCGCTTTCAGCACGCCACCGGCGAGCTGGAGAACACCGCCGGCCTCCGATCAACCAAGAAGGACCTCGCCCGCGCGCTGACTGTCGCGCGCCAGCGGGGCCTGGACGTCAACGGGAAGTAACTGAGATGGCTGACGAGAACGAAGAGACCCCGGTCGACGAGACCCCCGAACCTGCTGCTGAGGCGCCCGCCGAGGAGGCCGCTGCTGAGGCGCCCGCCGAGGAGGCGCTCGCCGAGGCGCCTGCCGAGGAGGCTCCCGCCGAGGAGGCTCCCGCCGAGGAAGCCGCTGCTGCGGCACCCGCCGAGGAGGCTCCCGCCGAGGACGCCGCTGCTGCGGCTCCCGCCGAAGAGCCGGCCGCCGCCGAGCCCGCGCCCGCCGCCGCGCAGGCCGGGCCGTCCCCTGCCACCGCCAAGGAGCGCAAGCTCGCCTCCCGCGCCCGTCGCGGGCAGCGCCGCCCCGGCACGCCCGAGGAGCGCGCGGAGCTGCGCAAGGGCAAGGCCGCCGCGCGCTCACGCCGGCGCAAGCAGGAGCGCGAGAAGAAGGCTGCCGCCGGCAAGAAGGAGGGCACCCCGACGCCCGAGTACACGCCCGGCATCCCGGCCGTCCGGCTCGGCATCGTCGTCTCCGACAAGGCCGACAAGACGATCACCGTGCGCGTCGACACGGCCCGGCGTCACCGCCGGTACGAGAAGATCGTGCGCAGCTCGTCCAAGCTGCACGCCCACGACGAGAACAACGAGGCGCACACGGGCGACCGTGTCCGCGTCGTCGAGGCCCGTCCCACCAGCGCGACCAAGCGCTGGAAGCTCGTCGAGGTCCTGGAGCGTGCGAAGTGATCCAGACCGAGACCAGGCTGAAGGTCGCCGACAACTCCGGCGCCCGCGAGATCCTCTGCATTCGCGTCCAGGGCGGCTCCAAGCGCCGCTACGCGGGCGTGGGGGACATCATCACGGCCACCGTCAAGCAGGCCAACCCGCAGGGCGCCGTCAAGAAGGGCGAGGTCGTCAAGGCCGTCGTCGTGCGCACGAAGAAGTCGTTCGGGCGCGATGACGGGACGTACATCGCCTTCGACGAGAACGCCGCTGTGATCATCGACGCCCAGAACAACCCGCGCGGCACGCGCATCTTCGGGCCGGTCGCGCGCGAGCTGCGCGAGCGCAACTTCATGAAGATCGTCTCGCTCGCGCCGGAGGTGCTCTAGCCCATGGCCGCATTGAAGATCCGCCGCGACGACGAGGTCATCGTGATCGCGGGCAAGGACAAGGGCAAGACCGGCAAGGTCCTGCGCGTCGACCCCAAGAAGAGCAAGGTCTTCGTCGAAGGCCTGAACATCGTCAAGCGCCACATGCGCCCCTCCGCCCAGAACCCCAACGCGCAGGCCGGGGTCATCGAGAAGGAGGGTCCGATCCACATCTCCAACGTCATGCTCATCGACCCCAAGGACCACAAGCCCACGCGTGTGGGCGTCACCCGCGAGGGCGGCAACCGTGCGCGTGTCGCACGCCGGTCCGGGACACAGCTGGACTGACCTCATGGCCCGTTTGAAGACCCGATACAACGACGAGATCAAGCCGGCGCTCATCGAGCGCTTCGGCTACACGACGCCGATGCAGGCGCCGAAGATCGAGAAGATCACCCTGAACATGGGCCTCGGTGAGGCCAAGCAGGACTCGAAGATGCTCGAGGCCGCCGTCGATCAGCTCGCCACGATCGCCGGCCAGAAGCCGAACATCCGCATGGCGCGCAAGTCGATCGCCCAGTTCAAGGTCCGCGAGGGCATGCCGGTCGGCGCGTCGGTGACGCTGCGGGCCGAGCGCGCCTACGAGTTCCTCGACCGCCTGACGACGATCGCGCTGCCGCGCGTCCGCGACTTCCGCGGCCTGCGGCCGACCTCGTTCGACGGCCGCGGCAACTACTCGCTGGGCGTGCGTGAGCAGACGATCTTCCCGGAGATCGACTACGACTCAATCGACCAGGTCCGCGGTCTCGACGTGACGATCACGACCACCGCGCGGAGCGACGAAGAGGCCTACGCGCTGCTCGAGGCGCTGGGCATGCCGTTCTCGCGCGAGAACAACCCGTACGTGTCCGAGGCCGCGCCCGCGGCCTCCGGCGAAAACTCCGAGGAGGCCTGACGCATGGCCAAGACGTCTCAGCGCGTGCGCCAGGCACGCGGAAGCAAGTACCAGACACGCAACTACACGCGGTGCCGCCGCTGCGGGCGCGCCCGCGCGGTCTACCGCAAGTTCGGCCTGTGCCGCATCTGCCTTCGCGAGATGGCGCACAACGGCTACATCCCCGGCATGACGAAGAGCAGTTGGTGATCACATGTCGATGACCGATCCAGTCGCCGACTACCTCACGCGCATCCGCAACGGCATCCACGCTGCCCACGGCACCGTGGACATCCCCGCGTCGAAGTTCAAGAAGGAGCTGTCCCGCATCCTCAAGGAGCAGGGCTACATCTCCGGGTTCGACATCGAGGCCGCCAACGAGGAGCACCCCGGGGAAGTCCTCAAGATCCAGCTCAAGTACACCGACGACCGCCGCTCGGCCATCTCCGGTCTCAAGCGCGTGTCCCGTCCCGGCCAGCGCCACTACGTGCACGTCGGCGCGATCCCGAAGGTCCAGGGCGGGATGGGCACGGCGATCGTCTCGACGTCCAAGGGCGTCATGACAGGTCACGAGGCGCGCCAGCAGGGCGTCGGTGGCGAAGTCGTGGCGTACGTCTGGTGAGTCATGTCGCGCATCGGTAAGAAGCCCATCCCCGTCCCCGCCGGCGTGTCGGTCGCGATCGAGCCTGAGCGCGTCACGATCAACGGCCCCAAGGGCGAGCTCCAGGAGCGCATCCATCGCGACATCACCGTCGCGCAGGAGGGCGAGGAGCTGGTCGTCACGCGTCCCACCGACCGCGGCGAGCACCGCGCCCTGCACGGGCTGACGCGCTCGCTCGTGGCCAACATGGTCGAGGGCGTGACCGCGGGCTACACCAAGACCCTGGAGATCCAGGGCGTCGGCTACCGCGCCGTGCTCAAGGGCAAGAACCTCGAGCTCGCGCTCGGCTACTCCCATCCGGTCTCCATCCCGGCGCCCGACGGCATCGAGTTCGAGGTCCCGCAGCCCACGCGCGTCGTGGTCAAGGGCATCTCCAAGCAGGCCGTCGGAGAGATCGCCGCGATCATCCGCAAGCAGCGTCCGCCGGAGCCCTACAAGGGCAAGGGCATCCGCTATGAGGGCGAGTACGTCGCCCGGAAGGTTGGTAAGCGCGCATGAGCGTCAAGACCAAGCCCGCGGCGCGCCTCAAGCGCCGCCGTCGCGTCCGCGCGAAGGTGTCCGGCACGGCCGAGCGCCCGCGGATCTCCGTCTTTCGTTCCAACCGCGGCATCGCCGCGCAGCTCGTCGACGACCTCAGCGGTCGCACGCTGGCCGCCGTCTCCTGGACGGAGGCGGACCTGCGCACGAAGAAGGGCGCCGAGCAGGCCGGCGAGGCCGGCAAGCGCCTCGCCGAGCGCGCCAAGGCCGCGGGCATCGAATCCGCCGTGTTCGATCGCGGCGGCTACCAGTACCACGGGCGCGTCAAGGCATTCGCCGAAGGCGTGCGCGAGGGAGGACTCACCGTATGAGCATCGAGACGTTCGTCGACCGCACCGTCAGCCCATCCGGGCTGGATCTGCAGGAGCGCGTCGTGGAGATCAACCGTGTCGCCAAGGTCGTCAAGGGCGGTCGCCGCTTCTCGTTCACCGCGCTGGTCGTGGTCGGCGATGAGCGCGACGTCGTCGGCGTCGGCTACGGCAAGGCCAACGAGGTCCCGCTGGCGATCCAGAAGGGCGTCGAGCAGGCCAAGAAGAACCTCTTCCGCGTGCCCAAGCACGGCTCGACGATCACCCATCAGATCATGGGCGAGTACAACGCCGGCCGCGTGCTGCTGAAGCCCGCGTCCCCCGGTACCGGCGTCATCGCCGGTGGCGGCGTGCGCGCGGTGCTCGAGCTCGCCGGCATCCACGACATCCTGAGCAAGTCGCTCGGCACCCAGAACCCGATCAACCTCGTCAAGGCGACGGTCGCCGGCCTGAAGGGCCTGCGCAAGCCCGAGGAGGTCGCCGAGCTGCGCGGCCTGTCGATCGACAAGGTGCTGGGGCTGACGTCGCGCGAGGAGACCGCGACGGAGACGATCTCCGGGAACGGTGAGGCTCCGGCTGCCGCTGACGAGGCTCCGGCCGCTGCGGACTCCGCCGAGGCCGCCGCACCGCCGGCCGAGGGCACTGAGGAGGCCGCTCCCGAGGCCGAGGCTGCGCCTGCCGACGCGCCCGCCGTCGAGGCTGCGGCGGAGCCGGCCGACGAGGCTCCCGCCGAGCCTGAGGCCGCCGCTGAGCCGGCCGCCGACGCTCCGGCCGAGGAGCCGCCCGCTGAGGAGGCGTCGTCGTGAAGGTGACCCAGATCAAGTCGAAGAACGGTTCGGACAAGGCGCAGATCGCCACGCTCGAGTCGCTCGGCCTGCGCCGCATCGGGCAGACGGTCGAGGTCAAGGACACCCCGCAGGCACGCGGGATGGTGCATCGCGTGCGACACCTCGTGAAGGTTGATGAGAATGGCTGAGAAGAAGACCGAAGAGCTTGCGGCGGCCGACGTCGCCCTGAACACGCTCAAGCCCGCGCCCGGATCCCGTAAGGACCGCAAGCGCGTCGGCCGCGGCGAGGGCTCCGGCCTGGGCAAGACCGCCGGTCGCGGCCAGAAGGGCGCGGGTTCGCGCGCCGGGTCGAAGGATCGCGCCCGCTTCGAGGGCGGCCAGATGCCGATTCACATGCGGATGCGCAAGCTGCGCGGCCCGCACATGAAGAAGTCGATGCCGTTCGAGCCGTTCCGCACCCACACCCAGACGGTCAACCTCCAGGACCTCGAGCGTCGTTTCGACAGCGGCGCCGAGGTGACGTTGGAGGCGCTCGTCGCCGCCGGCTTCGGCAAGCGCAAGGGCGTCCCGGTCAAGGTCCTGGCCAAGGGCGAGATCTCCAAGCCGCTGACGGTCCACGCGCACAAGTTCTCGGGAGCGGCCAAGGCCGCGATCGAGGCCGCGGGCGGCACCGCCGTCGTCGTCGAGGGCTAACCGAACATCCATTTACTCGGCTGTGGGCCGAGTAGATGGACGTTCGCGGCGGTAGATGCCGAACGGCTCGCCGGCGCGGCCGGTCGAGCTGCCGTCGAAGGTCAGGCCGAGCGCCTCGGCGACACGCACGCTGGCGGTGTTCGCCGCCTGGATGCGCGCGACAATGCTCGGCGCGCCGACGCGGCCGAAGCCCTCGTCGCGCAGCGCGGCGCCGCCCTCGCGCGCGTAGCCGAGACCCCACGCCGAGGGCGCCAGCCACCAGCCGATCTCATACTCACGAGCGTCGACGCCGGCGCCCTCGCCGGCGAAGCTCAGCGCGACGAAGCCGACCGGCGCGCCCGAAGCAGCCTCGACGGCGATGCGCCAGCCGAAGCCGTGCTCGTCCCAGTGCGCACGCTGCGCCGCGGCAACCTCCAACGCGCGCGCCCGCGGCCACCGAGAGCCGTCACCGATGTACCGGACGATCGCCGGGTCGGCGGACCATCCGACCAACAGCGAGTCGTGCTCCGGCGCCCAGGCCACCAGCTCCAGCCGGGCCGTCTTCAATGAGGACGTCAACCGCGAAGGCGCACAGAGCGCGCGACGCGGGTGCTGCCGACACGCTCGAGGACGAGCCGCGCGCGGCCACGGTCGCGCGCAAGGGTGCGGCGAGCCGCGGCGGAGAGGTGCAGCGTCACGCGCGACGTGCGTCCCGCCGGCAATGAGAAACCCGCGCGCGCGAGCACCCGCCCGGTCGAGCGTCGCCGCAGCGCCAGCGTCCCGCGGCAGCCCGCCGTGCCGGCAGGACAGCTGAGCGGCACCCTCAATGTGCTGGTTCGCCGCAACGCGCTCCGGAAGGCAAACCGCGCCGCTCCCGCGCGCGCGGACCCGAACGCCGGCCCCGGTGCCGGTGCAGCCAGCGACGGGTCCTGGCCGCCGTGCGTCGCACACCAGGCGTCGCGCGCCCCCGGGTCGGCGGCGAACAGCGACATGATCAGCCGTGCCTGGCCTTCGGCGACGCCCTCGATCGTCGCCGCGACGAGCCGCCGCGCCTGCGGCGTCGGCGCCGACAGCAGCAGCTCGGCGTTGCGCCACACCAGCTCGCGCCAGTACTGCAGCAGCCCGACCGCGAAGCTGTCGTCGGCAAACGCGATGTCGAGGTCGTCGGTGCTCGGATCGAAGCGGTTGGCGACCTCCGTGATCACCGGGACGTACAAGCCCGCCAAGCGGTCGTTCTGGATGTTGTGGTCGCTGCGGTGCGACGAGCCGTCGGCCGCCGTGATCCCGACCTGCTCGAGCATGTAGGGGAAGTCGCGGTTGATGTGCGCGTTCATCGCCATCAGGAAGTCGCCGAGCCCGGAGAGCTTGCGCTGCTCGGCGGTGTCGAACGCCAGCAGCCAGGCGGTCGGCAGCCCCGCGCGCTTGCCGGCCTTCCACGCGTCGTAGGTCTCGAAGTACATGCGCGCGAAGACCGCGTCCTCCTGCGCCAGCCAGACCGGGTCCTTGTAGACGCCCTTCTGCGTCGCGGTGCGCACGTCCTCGGTCACGCGCAGGTACGCCAGCGAGAACACGGCGTTGTGGTTGCAGACGCCGACGACGCCGTTCAGCCGCCGCTTCATCTCCTCGATCGTGCGGTCGATGCACGCCGGCGACCCGTCCGCGCAGTCGGCAGCAGTGTTCGGCGTGTGGCCGACGGGGAGCGCCGGCAGCAGCGACGGCCAGTCGACGTAGGGCGTTTGCGCGCCGGCGGACGCAGGCAGCGCCAGCGCGGCGCCGACGGCGATGATGCACACGACCCGACCCATGGCACGACCGTACCAGCGCGGTACGGGCCCTAGTGGCGGTGGACCTTCTCGCAGGACCCGTCGGTCTTGTCGTGCTTGTCGAGCTCGACGGCATCCATCCCGGGCCCGCACTTGATCGTCGCCGGCTTGCGCGAGTACGCGTAGATGATGTCGTTGCCGGTGCCCGCATCGACGGAGTTGGGTCCGCGGCCGCGCAGCCGGATCGTGTCGTTGCCAGGCCCGCCGGCGATGACGTTGCGGCCCTTGCCGCCCTGCAGGTAGTCGTCGCCGTCGTTGCCGTAGATCATGTTGCGTCCGGGCGAGCCATAGATCACGTCGGCACCGGCGCCGCCGTAGAGCACGTCCAGCGCCTTGGAGGGGTCGCCGTGCAGGCGGTTGCCCCAGATCACGTCGGCGCCGCCCTTGCCGTAGATGCGGTCCGCGCCCGTCGCGCCCAGCAGCGTGTCGTTCTTGCGCGTGCCGTTCTTCTTCGCACCGGTCAGCGGCCCGATCCACGTGATGCCGCGCGCGGGGTCGCGCGCCGGCGGGTTGGCGAACTCGAGCCGCTCGCAGCCGCGAACCCTGCCCTTGCGGCGCAGCTGGCGGTCTGAGATGCCGCCGCGCTTGCCGACCGGGTCCATGAAGACGATGTCGCTGCCGGGCCCGCAATCGACGAAGCCGTCGCGCCCGCGGTCGTTGGCGAAGATGACGTCGTCGCCCGCGCCGCCGTAGAGCTTGTCGGCGCCGGAGTCGGCGAACAGCCAGTCGGGGCCCGACCCGCCGCGCACGACATCGGCGCCGCTGCCGCCGTGGATCGTGTCGGCGCCGGGGCCGCCGTCGAGGCGATCCTCGGCGGCGCCGCCGTGCAGCAGGTCGACGCCGGGGCCGCCCTGGAGGCGGTCGTGGCCGAAGCCGCCGGTCGCGACGTCGCTGCCAGGCCCGCCGAACATCGCGTCGTCGCCGCTGGAGCCGTCGAGCCAGTCCGCGCCGGGGCCGCCGAGCAGGCGGTCGGCGCCCGTCTCGCCGTAGAGCTCGTCGTCGCCGTTGCTGCCGAAGAGCAGGTCCGGGCCGTTCTTGCCGCGCAGCACGTCGACGCCCTTCGTGCCGCGCACGCGATCGCGGCCCGGGCCGCCGACGCGGAAGCGCGCGGCTCCGTCACGGGCAGCGGGGGCGGCGGGCGCGTCGACGCCCTTGGCGTCATAGCCGGCGGGGAGGATCACCGGGACCGTGCGCCCCGGGACCGTCGGCGTCGTCGGCGGCGGGGGCGGGGTGGGCGTCGTGGTCGTCGGCGTCGTCGGCGTGGGAGCCGGCGGCTTCGGGGGTGGGCAGAAGATCAGGAAGCAGCCGTTCTGGGCCGCCGCGGGTGCGCTGGACGTCGCCGCGCCAGCCAGCGCGGCGACGGCCACCAAGAGCAGACGTCGTCGATTCCCCATGCCAGACCTGGGATCGGCAGGAGGGCCGTCGGGCTTGAGCGGTCCGGAGGCGCGGGGCCGCCGCGAGCGGCCCGCCGCTACCCTTGCACCTTCCATGCTTTCGACCATCCTCAGCGCGTTCACCGTCGCGGATATCCGCAAGAAGCTCGCGTTCACGGCCGCGCTGCTCGCGCTCTATCGCGTCGGATCGCACATCCCGGTGCCCGGCGTCGACATCCAGGCCGTCGAGGATGTGCAGTCGCAGTTCGGGTCGGGCGGGATCCTGAACCTGCTCAACGTCTTCAGCGGCGGCGGCCTGAGCCGCATCGCGCTGTTCGCGCTGGGGATCATGCCCTACATCACGGCGTCGATCATCCTGCAGCTGCTGACCGTCGTCGTGCCGTCGCTGGAGAAGCTCTCCAAGGAGGGCGAGGTCGGGCAGGCGCGCATCACGCAGTACACGCGCTACCTCACCGTCGGCCTCGCCTTCGGCCAGTCGATCGGCTACGTCTTCCTGTTCAAGAGCTTCTCGCCGAACGCCGGCACGCCGATCATCCCGGACTTCGACGTCTACCACGTCTTCATCATCGTGCTCTCGCTCACCGCCGGCACGATCCTGCTGATGTGGTTCGGCGAGCTGATCACCCAGCGCGGCATCGGCAACGGCATCTCGCTGATGATCTTCGCCTCGATCGTCTCGGGCCTGCCGCAGGGCATCCAGGCCTGGTGGACGAACCCCGACCAGGTCTTCCGCGTGCTGATGCCGTTCCTGGCGCTGGCGGTGATCGCGGCGATCGTGTTCATCCAAGAAGGGCAGCGCCGGATACCCGTGCAGTACGCCAAGCGCGTGATCGGGCGGCGTATGAGCTCTGGCGGCCAGACGTACCTGCCGCTGCGCGTGAACATGGCCGGCGTGATCCCGGTGATCTTCGCCGCTTCGATCATGGCCTTCCCGCCGACCGTGGGGCAGCTGATCCAGCAACCCTGGGCGCAGGACGTCGCGAGCTTCTTCAATCCCTCCGACGGGCCCTACCTGGTGGGCGAGTCGATCATGATCATCCTCTTCACGTACTTCTATACGGCGGTGACGTTCAATCCCGTCGACCAGGCCGAGAACCTGAAGAAGTACGGCGGCTTCATCCCGGGGGTGAGACCGGGGCGGCCGACCGCCGAGTTCCTGGACCGCATCCTCGCCCGCCTGACGTTCCCGGGCGCGCTCTACCTCGCGGCCGTCGCAGCGCTGCCGACGCTACTGATCAACTCGACGCAGGCGAACTTCTTCTTCGGCGGCACGTCGCTGCTGATCGTCGTCGGCGTGGCGCTCGACACGATGAAGCAGCTCGAGGCCCAGCTGATGATGCGCAACTACGAAGGCTTCTTGAAGTAGGCTGGCGCCCGGCCTGCAGCCATGTCGCCCGGCTCGCGCTTCATCCGCCGCTCCGCAGCCCACGAGAACTCCTCGGTTTCCGTCGTGTCTGAACTCAACATCGTCCTCCTCGGCCCGCCCGGATCCGGCAAGGGCACCCAGGCCGAGCGCCTGCAGGAGGACTTCCCCCAGATCGCCTACGTGTCGACGGGCAACATGCTGCGCGAGCACGTCGACAACGGCACCGAGCTCGGCAAGCAGGCCAAGCAGTACATGGACGACGGCGGACTCGTGCCAAACGAGCTCGTCACGGCGATGGCGCTCGAGCGCCTGTCCGCCGACGACGCCCGCGACGGCTTCCTGCTCGACGGCTTCCCGCGCACGATCGCGCAGGCCGACGCGCTGGACGACTGGCTGAAGTCGGTGGACCGCAAGCTCTCCGGCGTGCTGCTGATCGACGTCCCCGACGACGAGATCGTGCGCCGCATCTCCGGTCGCCGCGTCTCGAAGTCCGGGCGCGTCTACCACGTCGACTTCGACCCGCCCAAGCACGAGGGCCGCTGCGACGTCGACGGCTCGCAGCTGATCCAGCGCGACGACGACAAGCCCGAGGTCGTTCGAGAGCGCCTCGAGGTCTACCACCGCGACACCGCGCCGCTCATCGCCTACTACGAGGACCGCGGGCTGCTCGCGCACATCGACGGCTCCCGCCCGCCGACCGAGGTCCACGATCACATCCGCGCGACGGTCGCCACCTGGCGGTTGGAAGACGAGCTGTGATCGTCCGCAAGACGCCGGAGGAGATCGAGAAGATGGCCGCCGCAGGGGCCATCCACACGCGGACGATGAAGCTGCTCGCCGGCAAGGTCCGTGAAGGCGTGACGACCGCCGAGCTCGACGAGGCCGCCGAGAAGTACATCCGCTCACAAGGCGCGACCCCGTCCTTCAAGGGCTACCGCGGCTTCCCCGGCTCGATCTGCGCGTCGCCGAACTCGATGGTCGTGCACGGGATCCCCGGGCCCTACAAGCTCGGTCGCGGCGACATCATCTCGATCGACATCGGCGTCACCTATGACGGCTGGGTCGCCGACGGCGCCGTGACGTTCGGGGTCGGCCAGGTCACCCCGGTCGCCGGCAAACTGCTCGACGTCACCAAGGCCTCGCTGTTCGACGCCGTCCAGCAGTGCCGCGTCGGCAACAAGCTCGGCGACGTCTCACACGCCGTGCAGGCGCGCGTCGAAGCCGAGGGCCTGAGCGTCGTGCGCTCGCTCGTCGGCCACGGCATCGGGCGCGACATGCACGAGGAGCCGCAGATCCCCAACTACGGCGACCCCGGGCGCGGGCCGACCCTCGAGGAGGGCATGGTTCTCGCCGTCGAGCCGATGGTCAACGCCGGTCGGCACATGGTGCGGATGGGCGATGACGGCTGGGCGATCTACTCCCAGGACGGCTCGCTGGCGGCGCATTTCGAGTTCACGATCGCGATTACCGGGGACGGCCCGCGAATCCTCACGCCCTGGCACGAGGAACTGGCCGAAACGGCCGCCGCGTAGCGCACCGCGGAACCATTCGGCCCTTTGCTATCGTGCTCAGTCCGCGTGCTTCGGCGTCCCCGTGCGCGCGCTCGTAACCCGCGATTTGGTAGCGGCGGCTCTTGCGGCCTCCAGAGCCAGGTCGTTGGGACCACAGCCGTGAAAGGAACCATGAAGGTACGACCTTCGGTCAAGCCGATGTGCGAGAAGTGCAAGATCATCCGCCGTCACGGCGCGGTTCTCGTCATCTGCCAGAACCCACGACACAAGCAGCGGCAGGGCTAAAGCACGCATGGCACGAATTTCCGGGGTCAACATCCCCTTGAACAAGCGCGTCGAGATCGGCCTGACGTACATCTACGGAATCGGGCGGTCGACCTCCAACGAGCTGCTGGACAAGACGCAGATCAACCGCGACACGTACGTGCGTGACCTCACCGAGTCCGAGGTCGCCCAGCTGCGCGACGCGATCGACAACGACCTCATGGTCGAGGGCGATCTGCGGCGCGAGCGCAACCAGAACATCAAGCGCCTGATGGAGATCGGCTGCTACCGCGGCCTGCGTCACCGTCGCGGGCTCCCCGTCCGCGGGCAGAAGACCAAGACCAACGCCCGCACGCGCAAGGGTCCCAAGCGCATGTCCGTGGCCGGCAAGAAGAAGGCGACGAAGAAGTGAGCGAAGCGAACCGTTACTCGCGGCTGGACGCCGCGAGGCGTCATCAGAACGCGGGCCTGGAAGGCCCGCGGAGGTAATCGTGCCCGCACCCAAGCGCCCCTCGCGCGGACGCCGCAAGCCGAAGAAGAACATCCCTGTCGGCCAGGCGCACATCAAGACGAGCTTCAACAACACGATCGTGTCGCTGACCGATCGTGCCGGCAACGTGATCGCGTGGGAGTCCGCCGGCGGCGCCGGCTTCAAGGGCTCGCGCAAGTCGACGCCGTTCGCCGCCCAGGTGACCGCCGACGCCGCTGCCCGCAAGGGCATCGAGCAGGGTCTGCAGAAGGTCGAGGTCTTCGTCAAGGGCCCCGGTTCCGGGCGTGAGACGGCGATCCGCTCGCTCAGCGCGGCCGGCCTCGAGGTCACCGGCGTCAAGGACGTCACCCCGCAGGCCCACAACGGCTGCCGCCCCCGCAAGCGGAGGCGTGTCTGATGGCTCGCGATACCGGAGCACAGTGCAAGCAGTGCCGGCGTGAGGGCCAGAAGCTCTTCCTCAAGGGCGAGCGCTGCCTGACCGACAAGTGCGGCGTCGAGCGCCGTGCCTACCCGCCGGGCGACCACGGCCGCGGGCGCCAGAAGCAGTCGGAGTACCGCGTGCAGCTGCGTGAGAAGCAGAAGGCCCGCCGCTACTACGGCGTGCTGGAAAAGCAGTTCCGCATCTACTACGACAAGGCCTCGCGCCAGCCCGGGATCACCGGCGAGAACCTGCTGCAGCTGCTCGAGTCGCGGTTTGACAACGTGCTCGTGCGCCTCGGCTTCGCCGCCTCGCGCCGCCAGTCGCGCCAGCTGATCCGCCACGGTCACTGGACGATCAACGGCCGCCGCGTCGACATCCCCAGCTTCCAGGTCAAGTCGGGCGACGTCATCGCGTTCAAGGCCAGCTCGTCGGCAGCTCCTATCGTGAGGGATGCGACGGAACTGACGGCTCAGGTGCCCGCCTGGCTGCAGGCCGACCATGACGCGCTGACCGCGAAGGTCCTGCGCAAGCCCGAGCGCCGGGAGATCACGGCGCCGGTGCAGGAGCAGCTCATCGTCGAGCTGTACTCCAAGTAGCAACTGAAGCTTTCCCCCCAAAACGCGGCCGGCCCTCAGCCCACCGGCCGCACTTCAAGACGAAACAGGATTGGACCCTATGCTCGACTTCCAGATTCCCCGGATCACAAGCGAATCTGTCGAGGAGAACCGCGGCACGTTCACGATCGAGCCCCTCGATCGCGGCTTCGGCTACACCTTCGGCAACTCGCTGCGCCGCGTCCTGCTCAGCTCGCTGTCAGGCGCCGCTGTCACGAGCGTGCGGATCGAGGGCGTCGCCCACGAGTTCTCGACGATCAAGGGCGTCAAGGAAGACGTCACCGACATCGTCCTGAACCTCAAGGACATCGTCTGCAAGATGCACTCCGACGCCACCGAGGTCGAGGCCCCGCTGGTCGTGACCGGCCCCGGTGACATCACGGCCAAGGACATCGACCTGCCCGCGGGCGTCGAGATCCTCAACCCGGACGTGCACATCGCGACGCTCGAGAAGAAGACCAAGCTCGAGCTCTACCTGACGATCGGCCGCGGCCGCGGCTACCGCCCGGCGGAGGAGAACAAGTCGCCCGACCAGCCGATCGGCGTCATCCCGATCGACTCGATCTTCTCGCCGGTCCGCCGCGTCGCCTACGCCGTCGAGCAGGCCCGTGTCGGCCAGAAGACGGACTTCGACAAGCTCACGCTGGACATCGAGACGGACTCCTCGATCGATCCCCAGGCCGCGCTGCGCGAGGCCGCGGAGATCCTGATCCAGCAGCTGGCGATCTTCACCGACGCCGACCGCATCGAGGAGCTGCGCCAGGGCCCGGGCGGCGTGCTCGAGTCGGCCGGCGGCCCCGGTGTCGCGACCAACGGCGCGGGTGGCGGCAGCGCCGGCCCGATGCACGACATCCTCATCGAGGAGCTCGAGCTCGGCGTGCGCTCCTACAACTGCCTGAAGCGTGCCGGCATCCAGACCGTCGGCGATCTGATCTCCAAGTCCGAGGGCGAGCTCAACGCGATCCCGAACTTCGGCAAGAAGTCGATCGACGAGGTCATCGAGACCCTGCACGCACGCGGACTGAACTTGCGGGACGATTAAGTCCAGCCATGCGCCACCAGAAGACCCGTCACAAGCTCAGCCGCAGCGCCTCGCACCGCAAGGCGCTGCTGCAGAACCTCTGCAAAGAGGTCATCGACCACGAGCGCATCAAGACGACCGAGGCCAAGGCCAAGGCCGTCAAGCCCGAGCTCGAGCAGCTCATCACGCTCGCCAAGCGCGGCGATCTGCATGCCCGTCGTCAGGCGCTGAGCGCGCTGGGCCAGGACAAGTTCACGGTCCACAAGCTGTTCGCCGAGGTCGCGCCGCGCTACGCGGAGCGCCCCGGTGGCTACACGCGGATCCTCAAGCTGGGCCCGCGACGGTCGGATTCGACCGAGATGGTCTTTCTCGAGCTCGTCTAGGGTCAACCACGAGCGAGCGCGCGGAGGCGCGGCAACACGACGGTCTCGGCGCGCGTTTGGCTCGCCAGATCGGCTCGCAAGAAGCCGAAGATGGCGTCGATGAACCGCGGCTGATCCAGCAGCGCGATCACCTCGATCGCGACGAAGCCGCGCACGTCGTCGTCAGCGCCCGCGAATTCGTCGAGGAGCTCTCTCTGCCGTCGACGAGCAAGATGATGTCCTCGAGGTCCCTGCTGGCGATGTGGTCGCCATTGCCACGGCTGGCGAAAGCGGCGAGTTTGGTCGCAACCAGGTACGGCGGGGTGATGGCTCGGATCTCGGTGCCCGACGGCAGCGTGTGACGTAGCGCATGCGGCATCGCGGCGGTCTGCCAGGGATCCTCGAAACCGAGCAGCCCGCCGGCCGCCGGCATCGCGTCGAGGATCAGGTCGTCGCCGTGGCGCCACCGGCAGATGAGACCGCTGGCCACGTCCTCGCGAAAGCCGCGAGCGCGCAACTCACCCAGAAAGTCATGGAACGCGTTGGGTGTCGTGACCTCGATCACGACGTCGACGTCTTTCGTCGGCCGTGGCGCCGGGGCGCCGGGGTCGGTAATCCACAGCACTATGGTGGCGCCGCCGACAAACACGACTCGGTCGACGAGGTCGCCGAGCGCCGCAGCACCACGTTCCAGCAGATCGATGGGTCACCCTGACGTGGCGTCCCGAAGATTGTCGATGAGAGCCGCTTCGGCAAGGCGCCGGATGCGAGCGTCACCGGCGCGAATCGCGTCGACGAGCGCGAGGCGCTGCCCGAGCTCATTGTCGCGGAGCGCCAGATCCGGCACCGTCGGGTGAAGCGGTTGGAGTGCGATGCCCCGGCGGTTTCCTGATGAATGCGGCCACACTGGCGGGAGTGCGTCATCGGCTATCTCGCTCAGCAGCGGAGGGGCAGCCCATGCGGCGGGGACGCCGCGCACCTCGCCCCCGCGGACCGGAGGAAAGAGGTACTTGACCGCATGTAGGAGAAACTCCTCGGCCGCTGCTGCGGGGACCTGTCGCCGCCGTAGGTCGTAGAGGCCGGCCTCGGCCAGACGATGTAGGCCGCGATGGGCAGTTGCCACGCTGAGTCCCGTCGCATCCGCGAGCTGCTGCGTGGACCCGATGTCCGGATCCCCGATCAGCCGCATCAGCAGCACAACGTCTTGCCCCTTGAGCACAGGCCCGAGTTTAGCTGGCTATTTCATATTTCGAAATATGAAATGGCACGTTCAACGTGCCCTACAGCTCGTCGTCCTGCATCAGCCCGGCGAGGCCCTCGCGCGTCAGCGCCCAGGTTCCCGCGGGCAGCTGTCGCACGCGGCCCTCGTCGCTGAGCGCCTGCAGGTCCAGCGCGGTGCGCATGTCGCCATCCGCGCGGCCGATCGCCTCGCCGATGGCGGCCACCGGCACGCCGATGTCCTCGGTCGCCCCCGACAGCCTGCGCAGCGCCTCGAGGACGTGGACGCGGTCGCGCCGGCTCACCGCGCGCGGCTCAGCCGCCCTGCGGGCGGTGGCTCGGACCGCGGGTGTGGCCCGCGCGCCCACCGCCGCCACCGGCACGCCCACGGCCGCCTCCGCCGCCGCTGGGGTGCGGGGTCCGGCGGATCAGCAGCGCGAGGGCGTGGTCGTCCGGGCCGGGCTCTTCGCGCTCGGTCACCGCGGAGCGCTGGAACGTGCGCAGCACGGGCCCGCGACCGGGGTCCATCACGGCGACGACCACCTTCGCGGCGCTCGGGCTGTCGAACTCGATCCCGTCGATTTCGGGGCCAGCCGTCGCGACGGTGACGAGTCGGTCCTCGGGTGTCGGGGCCATCGGGGCAGGGTACCCGTCCTGTCATGACCAGCAGCGCGCCGACCGCAGACATCGACGTCCGTTTCAGCGAGCCCGGCGCCGGACCGACACCCTGGCCCGACGCGGCGGCCGCGCTCAAGGGCGCCGAGCTGTACTGGCTCTCCACGGTGCGGGCGGACCACCGACCGCATGTGACGCCGCTGATCGGGGTGTTCGCAGACGACGCCATGCACTTCTGCACGGGCCTGCAGGAGCAGAAGGCTCGCAACCTCGAGCACCACGCGGAGGTTGCGCTGACGACCGGCAAGAACGCCTGGGCCGAGGGCTTGGATGTGGTGGTCGAGGGCACCGCGGTCCGCGTGGACGATCCCGAGGTGCTGCAGCGGCTGGCCGTGGCGTACGAGGCGAAGTACGGCAGCGATTGGCATTTCGAGGTCGGCGGCGACGGCTTCATCCAAGGGGACAGCTCCGCTGCCGTCTTCCGCATCGAGGCGGCGAAGGTGCTGGCGTTCGCCAAGCAGCCCCACGCGCAGACGACGTTTCGCCTCAGCCCGCGCTGACCTCGCCCGGCGGCGCCTCGATCGTCAGCCGGCGACCGTCGGTGAGCTCGAAGCTGTGGCAGACGCCGAGACCTGCCGGGGTGGGCTCGCCCGGCCATTCGATCACGCAGAGCTCGGGCAGCACGCAGCGCACGACGCCGCCCGACGCCAGCGGCTCGGCGTCGTCGGGGCGCGTGATGATCGCCCCGTCGGCGGGCAGCCCGCCGTCGGGCGGCGCGTCGAAGCTGTCGAAGCCCTGCTGCACGCCGTCGCGTACGGCGCGCATGAACGCGGCGAAGCCCGCGTCCGGGGCGTGGAAGTTCAGCCAGCGTGCCTCCGCGTCGCTCTCGTTGGCGAAGCGGTGGGCGATGCCCGGTGGTACGGCCACGAACACGCCGGGGCCCGCCGTGACCGTGTCTGCGTCCGGGCCGACGCCGAACGTCATCTCGCCGTCGAGGATGTAGAACGCGTCGGTGTGCTCACGGTGGATGTGCAGGGAGGGGCCGATCTCCCCGGGCGCGTAGCGCGACCACGTGACCGTCAGCTCGGGACCGTCGGCGAGCAGGACAACGTTGCGCGATTCGCGGTCGCTGATCGTCTCGCCGTCCTCGACGCGCAGGATCATCGCCGGCCCCAGCGGCCGCGCTTCGGGGGCTCTTGCGGCGGCGGCGCGAGCGGCAGCTCGCCGTCCATCAGCCGCTTGGCGATCGTCAGGGCCTGCGACCAGAGTCCCTCGACGAGGCGCGCCACCTCGGCGTCCTCGGCGCGCTCGCCGATGCGCAGCGCCTCTGGCGCGTCGTTACCGACGGGGTCGACGAGCATGTAGCGCCGGCCGCCCGGCCATGTGACCGACATCAGGACGCGGTCGTCGTTGCGCAGGGCGCTCGTCAGCGACACGTCGTCGGTGGCAGCGACCGTCTCCGTGGCCGCGAGCTCGTGGTCTTCGACCCAGTCCGGCGGCCACGGCGGGAACGGATGCGTCATCGCGCCGTAGTCAACACGACGCGACCGCCGATCCCAAGCGCACGCGCAGGTAGCCTGCCGCGCGGCGATGACCGCGCAGCTGCTGCTCGAATACGACGGGACGGACTTCAAGGGCTGGGCCCGCCAGCCGGGACTGCGCACGGTCCAGGCCGAGCTCGAGCGGGCGGTCGCTGTGCTGACGCGCGGCGAGGCCGTCCTGACCGTCGCCGGCCGGACCGACGCCGGCGTGCACGCGTGGGCCCAGGTCGCCTCCTACGAAGGGGAGGCGGTCGGGGTCAGGTCGCTCAACGCGCTGCTGCCGCGCGACGTCTCGGTGCTCTCCTGCGAGCCGGCGCCCGACGGCTTCGACGCGCGGCGCGACGCGAGCTCGCGGACGTACTGCTACCGCGTGCTCACCCGTGCGATGCGCAGCCCGTTCCTCGCGCGCACGATGCTGCACGAGCCGCGGCCGCTGGATCGCGCGGTGCTGCACGCCTGCGCCGCGGCACTGCACGGCACGCACGACTTCACGGCGTTCACCCCCGCCGAGACCACGCACGTACGCTTCGAGCGCGACGTCTTCGATGCCCGCTGGGAGGACCGCGGCGACATCCTCGAGTTCTGGATCGAGGCCGACAGCTTCCTGCGCAACATGAACCGCGTGCTCGTCGGCACGATGCTCGAGGTCGCGCGGGGCGTGCGCCGCATCGAGGACTTCACGGGCCTGCTGGACGGCGCGCTGCGCAGCGCCGCGGGGGAGACCGCGGCGCCGCACGGCCTGGCGCTCGCGCACGTGAGCTATCCGCGTCGCGCCACGATCGCGCACAAGACCAGGAACACGGCGCCGTAGATCGCGCAGACCTGGCTGAGGCGCTCGTCGGGATCGCCCTGGATGACCGTGACCAGGCCCACCCACACGCCGGCGGCCAGGCCGGCGACGGCGCCGTCGTCGATCGCAAACCCGAGGCCGGTCGCGACGGCGACCGCGAGCATGCTGACGAGCTGGGCGCGGGGGTCGTTGTCGAGTCGCTGAAGCCGAAGGCCAGCGGCAGCGACGGCATGTACCGGCCGGTCTCGATCGCGTTGATCGTCTGACGCGAGACATCCAGTGCGCTACCCAGCTGCCCTTGCGACAGGCCACGCTCGGTTCGAAGCTGACGACTATCCTCGGGTCCCGTGCGGGTCCTCCTCACCAACGACGACGGCATCGACGCCGACGGCCTCCAGGCGCTGCGCCGCGCGCTGAACGCGCTCCCGGACATCGAGCTCGTCACGATCGCGCCCGACGGCAATCGCAGCGCGATCGGGCGTGGCATCACGACGCGCCGCGCTCTCAGCGTGCAGCGCATCGACTTCGAGGACGGCAGCCACGGCTTCGCCTGCGACGGCACGCCGGTGGACTGCGTGCGCCTGGCGTCGCTGGAGCTCGTCCCGGGGTTCACGCCCGACCTCGTCGTGGCGGGGATCAACCACGGCGCCAACCTCGGCGACGACGTGACCTACTCCGGCACCGTCGCGGCGGCGATGGAGGGCGTCGTCCTCGGCCTGCCGGCGATCGCGGTCTCCCAGCAGTCGCTGCGCCGGGAGATGGACTTCCTCACCGGCTGGGACTTCGACTTCAGCGTCGCCGCGAACTTCGTCGCGCGGCTCGTCGCCGAGCTGAGGACCGTGCCGCTGGCGCCGTCGACGCTGATGAACATCAACGTGCCCGCCGGCGAGCCGACCGGCGTCGACGTCGCGCGGCTGGGCAAGCGGATCTACCGCGACCGCCTCGACCTGCGCGGCACCAACGAGGAGACCGGCACGAGGGAGTACTGGATCTACGGCGCCGAGCCGGGCTTCGAGGACGAGCCGGGGACCGACCTCGCGGCCGTGCACGCCGGCAAGATCGCGGTGACGCCGCTGCACCTCGACCTCACCCACCACGACACGATCGGGACGCTGTCGGAGGCCGACCTGGAGGGGCTGTTGAGGTGAGCGCGACGAAGGCCGTCGTGGCGCGCGCCGAGGAGCTGCGCACGGAGCTGCGCGAGCACGGCCACCGCTATTACGTGCTCGACGATCCGACCGTCGACGACGACGTCTACGACGCGCTGCTCGACGAGCTGCGCGCGATCGAGCGCGACCACCCCGAGCTGCTGACGCCCGACTCGCCGACCCAGCGCATCGGCGGGGAGCCGGTCTCCGGGCTCACCAAGGTCCAGCACGAGCAGCCGATGCTCTCGCTCGCCAACGCCCGCAGCGAGGAAGAGCTGCGCGCCTGGATCCAGCGGATGCGCAACCACCTCGCGCGGGAGGGCATCGAGGACCCCGAGTTCGCCTACGTCTGCGAGCCGAAGATCGACGGCCTGGCGATCTCGCTGCTCTACGAGGACGGCGTCTTCGTGCGCGGCGCCACGCGCGGCAACGGCGAGGTCGGGGAGGACGTCACCCACAACCTGCGCACGATCGGCCAGATCCCGCTGAGCATCGAGGACGCGCCGGCGCGGCTGGAGGTCCGTGGCGAGGTCTACATGTCGCTCCAGGACTTCGCCGACCTCAACGAGCGGCGCGCCGAGCAGGGCCTGTCGACGTTCATGAACCCGCGCAACTCCGCGGCGGGCACGATCCGCCAACTCGACCCGCGGCTGATGCGCGAGCGGCCGCTGTCGATGTGGTGCTACGGCGTCGGCGTCGTCGAGGGCCTGCAGTTCGCCCAGCACTCCGACGGCCTGGCGTGGCTGAAGGAGCACGGCTTCCGCGTCAACGACGATGTCGCGCGGCTCACCGACGAGGACGAGGTCGTCAAGCAGTGCCTCTCGTGGCAGGAGCGCCGCGGCCGCCTGGATTTCGAGATCGACGGCGTCGTCATCAAGGTCGACCAGCTCGAGCTGCAGCGCCGGCTCGGTGTCGTCGGGCGCGACCCGCGCTGGGCGATCGCCTGGAAGTTCCCGCCGACGACGAAGGTCACGACGCTCAACAGCATCGAGTGGAACGTGGGCAAGTACGGCGACCTGCACCCGTGGGCGCTGCTGGAGCCGGTCTTCGTCGGCGGCGTCACGGTCGGCAAGGCGACGCTGCACAACGAGGAGGACCTCGCCCGCAAGGACGTGCGCGTCGGCGACGACGTCATCGTGCTGCGTGCGGGCGACGTGATCCCGCAGGTCGTCTCGCCCGCGCCGCACGCGGTCGAGAAGCCCGACCGCTCACCGCCGCCCAAGCCGCCGAAGAAGTGCCCGTTCTGCGCGACGAAGACGATCAAACCCGAGGGCCAGGTCTTCACGATGTGCCCCAACCGCGAGTGCCCCGAGCGCCAGTGGCAGCTGCTGACGCACTTCGTCTCGCAGGGCGCGATGGACATCGACGGACTCGGGGAGAAGCAGGTCGCCCAGCTGATGGACGCGAAGCTCGTCAGGACGGCAGCGGACTTCTACCGGCTCACGGTCGAGCAGCTGCTCGAGCTCGAGCGCTGGGGGCAGACGTCGGCGGAGCGTGCCGTCGCGAACATCGAGGCGTCCAAGACGCGCGGCCTCGGTCGCGTGCTGTTCGCGATCGGCATCCAAGAGGTCGGCTTCGTGATCGGCCGCAACCTCGCGCAGCGCTTCCGCTCGATCGACGCGCTGCTGGCGGCGACGCCGGAGCAGATCGCAGAGACCGACGGTGTCGGCGCGAAGATGGCGCAGGTCATCCACGACACGCTCGCGGACGAGCAGATGCGCGATCTGATCGCCAACCTCCGCGAGGTCGGCGTGCAGCTGGAGGAAGCCGGCCCGCCCCCGGGTGACGGCCCGCTCAAGGGCAAGACGTTCGTGCTGACCGGGACGCTGCCGGACCTGACGCGTGAGCAGGCGTCCGAGCGGATCGTCGCCGCGGGCGGCAAGGTCACGACGAGCGTCTCGAAGAAGACCGACTACGTCGTCGCGGGAGAGAACGCCGGCTCAAAGCTGACGAAGGCCGAGAGCCTGGGCCTGCCCGTTCTGGACGAGGCGGGGCTGCTCGACGTGCTCGCTGGCCGCGCGGACTGAAGCGCCCGCGCGGCCATGAGCTCACTACCCCTTAGTTGGCGACTGCCTCACAGGCCGCCTTGGCCTGGTCGGCGGCGGCGCCGGTGACCCCGGTCTCCTCGAGGATCTTCAGGCAGACCTTCTTGCTGGCCTCCTTGACGGCCTGCTCGTCGCCGCTGGCGGCGTCCTTGCACACGTCGGCGAGCTCCTTCTTCGCGCCGTCAGACAGCTGCGCGTTGTTGTCGATCGACGACTGACACGCCTCGACGGCCGCCTGCACCTGCGGGTTGTCGGTGTCGGCCGAGGGCGTGCTGTCCTCGGTCGTCGTCGGCGCCTCGGCGGTCGTCTCGGCCGCGGTGGCGGGAGTCGTCGCCGCGGCGGGCGGCGAGTCGTTGGAGTCGCCGTTGTCGTCGTCGTCGCCGCAGCCTGCAGCCACGAGCGCACCACACGTCAGCAGGAGGAGAACACCGCGCTTCAAAATCATCAAATCCACACCCTTTGGTAGTTGAGAACCAGGAACGCCGCCAACGTATCCGCCCTGGGGCCGCTGTTGAAGGGCACGAGACGTGGTTGAGACGCCGCAGATACGTCTCAGCGGCAGGGGCGCCCGAGTGCCAGGCGCATGTCCTTGCGGCGCTCGCCGTCCACCGTCACGCGAACGCGCACGCAGTGCGGCGCGCTTGTCGAGACGCCGCCCGCCCACATCGTGACCGCGATCGTGCCCTTGCCATCGCGGCGCTGCGTGCCCGCAGGGCACGCGGTGAAGGCTGCGCGGACGTCGTTGCGCCCGTACTCCAGGCGTGCCCAATCACGGTGCCCGGCCTCGATCTCGAGCGTCGCGCGGTGGCCGGCCTTCAGGAAGACCGGCAGCTTGTAGCCGTGTGGCTTCCACGCGAAGTCGACGCGGCCTGCACCGAGCCAGAACGGGCCGCGCACGGCGTCCTCGCGCGTCGCGACCGGTGTGGGGCCGGGGCGCCCCGGGCCGCGTGCCGGCCCGCCGGGCCCGTAGACCGTCCCCTCGACGCGCATCGCGCAGGTCACGGCCGCGGGGGCCTTGGCGACGTAAGCGGGCGGGAGGTCGGCGATCATCTCAGCCCGTAAACCCGACAAGCTGCGGAACCATCCGGTCCTCGATCGCCTTTGCGGCGCTCGCGTTGACCTCGTTCTCGAGGAAGCTGAACGCCAGCGTGTGGCCGTTGGTCGCCAGGCAGTACCCCGACAGCGCGCTGACGCCGCGCAGCGTGCCGGTCTTGGCCCGGCAGCGACCGGCCGCCGCCGTGCGGCGCATGCGGTAGGCGAGGGTTCCGGTGCGGCCGGCGATCGCCAGCGAGGCGCGGTAGACCGTGTTCGCGCGCAGCTCACGCAGCAGATCGACGATCTCGCGGGGATTGACGCGATTTGCGCGCGAGAGCCCCGAGCCGTCGACGACCTTGGCGCTGACGCCGAGCTCAGTCAGCTGCTTGCGCATCACGGCCAGGCCGCCGCTGGTCGTCCCCAGGCCGGAGCCGCCGAAGCGCAGGCCGAGGCCCTTCAGCAGGGTCTCGGCGTAGAAGTTGTCAGACGGCTGGTTGGTGATCGCGATCAGCGTGGACATCGGCGGCGAGACGTTGGTCGCCAGCACCCGGGCACCGGGCCCGGCCGAGGCCGCCGCAGCGCGCGCCCTCTTGCCGAACTTCACGCCGGTCGCCTTGAGGAACTTCTGCAGCCGCGCCGCCGCGACCGCCGCCGGACCGCCTGGGTACGCGCGTCCGTGCCCCCAGGTCAGCGCGCCGAGCCAGCCGCCGATGTCGTCGTCGGCGAGGAAGTTCGTGTCGAAGGAGCCGCGCAGCCGGTCGAAGGCCGACTCGTCGCCGCGCACGCCGCCCGCGACCTTGCGCAGGCCGGCGTCATACAGGCGCTCGGCCATTCCACGCAGCGCCACGTCGTTGAGCGAGGGGTCGCCGCCGCCGATCAGGAAGAGGTCGCCGTCGAGCGTGCCGACGGCGTCGATCGCCACGCCCTTGGGGGCCGCGGCCTTCGTCGTCAGCGTCGCGGCGGCGCCGAACTTCAGCAGGCTCGAGGCGGTGGTGAAGAGCTTCTCGTTGGACGCGGGGGAGAGCGACAGGCCGGCGCGGCGGCTGAACAGCTCGGCGCCGGTGTCGAGGTCGACGACGAAGCCGGCGCTGGCGGCGCCGAGCTTCTTGCTCTGCGCGCTGAGGCGCTTCTGCAGGGTCGTGGCGTCGATCGCACGCGCGGGTGCGGCCGTGACGCCCAGCGCGCCGATCAGCGCGACGGCCGTGACGAACGGTCGGGACATCGTGGTCAGATAAGCACACGCGGGTGTCGGAGGTTGCGGTCCCCGGCGCCGGTACACTGCGCCGCTCGTGGGAAACGTCGTCGCAATCTCGACGAAGGACAAGAAGCAGCCCGCGCCGCGGCGGCGCCGGCCGCGGTCGTCGAAGACCGCGCTCGTGCTCGGGGGCGGCGGGTTCACCGGCGGCGTCTACGAGATCGGGGCCCTGCGGGCGCTGGACCTGCTCTCGGTCAACAAGACCGTCAACGACTTCGACGTCTACGTCGGCACGTCGGCGGGCGCGTTCGTCGCGTCGATGACCGCCAACGGCGTCACGCCCGAGGAGATGATGCGGGTCGTCAACCAGCAGGTGCCGACGCCGTTTCGCGACATCGACATCGGCCAGCTGCTGCGCCCGAACGTCCTCGAGTTCGTGAAGAAGGGCGCGCTGCTGCCGTGGCGCGCCGTGCAGGTCGCGCGCGAGCTCGCGCCGCGCCTGGGCCAGGTCTCGCTGATGGATGTGGCGATGGGCCTCGCCGAGGGCCTGCCCAGCGGCCTGTACACCGGCTCCGGCATCGAGCAGTACGTGCGGACCGTGCTCTCAGATCCCGATCGCTCGGACGACTTCCGGATGCTCGACAACGAGCTCTACCTCGCGGCGACCGACCTCGACACGTGCGAGCGCATCGTCTTCGGCAGCGCCGACTGGGACGACGTGCCGATCTCCACGGCGGTGCGTGCGTCGACTGCGCTGCCGATGGTCTACAAGCCCGTCACGATCCGCGACCGCGAGCTGATCGACGGCGGCATCGTCTCGACGACGAACCTCGACATCGCCGTCGAGGCCGGCGCGAAGTTCGTGATCGTCATCAACCCGATGGTCCCCTACGTCAACGACTTCACGCGCCCGACGCCAGGCCTCTTCGGCTCGCGCCCCAGGCACGTCTCGGACATGGGCCTGCCCCAGATCGGCTACCAGGTCTTCAAGCTGATGGCCTACCAGCGCCTGCACGAGATGGCCAAGCAGTGGGAGCAGCGCTACCCCGGCATCGACATCCTGCTGATCGAGCCCGAGCCCGACGACGAGCTGATGTTCCAGACGTCGATCATGAACTTCACCTCGCGCACGGCGATCGCGCGCCACGGCTTCCAGTCGGTGACCGTGAAGCTCGCCGAGGACTACGAGCGCATCAAGGCGATGACCGAACGCCACGGCCTCGAGATCTCCGAGACGCGCGTGCGCAAGGTCGTCAAGCACTTCGGCGCCGAGCAGGAGCCGATGCGCGCATGGCGCAAGATCCTCGAGCAGACCACGAGCACCCTGCTGCGCCAGTCGCGCGCCGCCGAGTAGCTACAACGCTTCGATGACGCCGAGCGTGCGTGCGAGCTCGTGCTCGCGCGCCGGCACCGTCATGCGGACGTGGCCTTCGTCGCCGAGGCGCGCGCCGTCGGCGACGATCACGCCGCGGCGCTGCAGCTCGGCCGCGAGCCCGGCGCCGTTCGCCCCGTCGCGCGAGACCCACAGCACGTTCGCCTCCGACGGGCCGGCATCGAGTCCGGCGCCGCGCAGCGCCTCGAGCAGCTCGCCGCGGTTGGCGACGACGAGCCGCGCGCGGTCATGGGCGAGAGCGGGCAGATGGCGCACCGCCTCCAGCGCGCCGGCCTGGGCGAGCTCGTCGAGGCCGAGCTCGGGCTCGAGGTGCTCGAGCAGCGGCTCGGAGCCCGGGCCGCCGATCGCGTAGCCGATGCGCAGGCCCGCGAGGCCCCAGGCCTTGGAGAAGGTGCGGAAGATCAACAGCCGCGGATGGCGCTCGAGGAGCGCGAGCGTCGCATCGAGCTCCTCGCCGGCCACGTAGTCGCGCAGCGCCTCGTCGAGCAGGACGACGACGCGTTCGGGCAGCTCGCCGAGCAGCCCGTCGAGGGCGTCGAGGGACAGCAGCTCGCCTGTCGGGTCGTTGGGGTTGCACAGCGCGACGACGCGCGTGCGCTCGTTGACGGCGCGCAGGACGGCGCCCGCGCCGAAGCCCGGCACCGGCACGGCGTGCGCGCGGGCCTTGCGGGCCATCAGCGGATAGAGCCCGTAGGACGGCCACGGCGTGACCAGCTCGTCGCCCTCGGACAGCAGCTCGCGGGCGGCCGTCGACAGCAGCTGCGCGGCGCCGTCGCCGATCACGAGGCGCTCGGCCGCCACGTCATGGCGGCGCGCGAGCTCTGAGCGCAGCTCGGCGGCGTGGCGGTCGCGGTAGCGGTGCAGGCCGCGGCGCGCAGCGTAGGTGATCGCGTTGACGATGACGTGGGGCGGGTACTCGGGCCACGTCGTGCTGGAGAGATCGACCGGGTCCTGGCGCGCGAGCGCCGTGCGCTTGCGCTCCTCGGCGAGCACGCGCTTCTGCGCGTTGACCTCCTGCTCGGTCAGCGCCTCGAACTGCTTGTAGTGGTCGAGCAGGCCCACTACGCCTGACCGCTGAACACCGAGGACCCCAGCCCGCCGATGAACAGCAGCCAGATCATGAATCCGGCGCCGCCGATCGCCGCGCAGGCGCCGAAGATCGGGGCGATGACGCCCTGGCGCTGATCGTGCCCCGCCGCGCGGCGCACGAGCACCCAGGCGTGGTCGACGCGCTTGAGCAGGGCCAGGCCGCCGAACAGCACCGCAAGCAGGACGGCGAAGCCGAGCGTGATGCCGACCCCGACCGAGCCTGTCTGGTACTGGACCTGCGAGGCGACCCACAGCGCGCCCGCCGGGATCGGGCCCCAGAACAGCAGGTTGACGAGCACCTGCACGCCGAGCAGCAGCGCCGCGAGTCCGGCGTCCGCGCGCCGGCGCGTCCGGCTGCTCTCCTCGGGCAGGTCGCGGTAGCGGATCGGCGCAGTCCCCGGCCGGCGGCCGATGAACAGTCCGCCGTTGTCGGTGGGATCCGTGCGCACGAGGCGCCCATGGTAGGGGCTCAGCTATAGAGGGCGTCGAAGCGCTCGGCGTACTTCTCGTTGACGACGTTGCGCTTGACCTTCAGCGTCGGCGTCAGCTCTCCGGTCTCCTGGGAGAGGTCGTGGTCGAGGATGAAGAACTTCTTGACCTGCTCGACCTGCGCGTACTTCTCGTTGGCCTTGTCGAGCACGCCCTGGATCAGCGCGTTGACCTGCGCGTCCTTGGCGAGCGCGGCGATCGAGGTGTCGGCGAGGCCCTGCTTCTGCGCCCACGGGACGATCTCCTCCTCGTCGAGCGTGATCAGCATCGACGGGAACGGGCGGCGGTCGCCGTGCATCATCGCCTGGGAGATCCAGCGCGACTGCTTGAGGTCGTTCTCGAGGTTCGCGGGGGTGAGGTTCTTGCCACCCGCCGTGATGATGATGTCCTTCTTGCGGCCGGTGATGAAGAGGAATCCGTCGTCGTCCAGGCGCCCGATGTCCCCGGTGTGCAGCCAGCCGTCGAGGACCGCGCCGAACGACGCGTCGTCGTTCTTGTAGTACCCGCGGAAGATGTTGGCGCCCTTCAAGAGGATCTCGCCGTCCTCGGCGATCTTGATCTCGACGCCCGGGTGCGCCCGGCCGACGGAGCCGAAGCGGTGGTCGCCGGGGCGCTGGCCGGTGGCGGTCGTGGACGTCTCGGTCATCCCGTAGCCCTCCATCACGGGCACGCCGCAGGCGTAGAAGAACTCGAGGATCTCCGAGGCGATCGGCGCGGCGCCGGTGACGGCCTCGCGCAGGCGCCCGCCGAACGCCGCGCGCACCTTCGTGAAGAGCTGGGCGTCGGCCTGGTCGAAGGCGGCCTGCAGCTCGGGCGGCACCGGCTGCCCGGCGTGCTCGAGCGCACGGACCTCGAGGCCGACCTGCGTGGCCTTGGCAAGCAGCTCGGGGTCGGCGTTGGACGTGACGAGCGTGTAGATCTTCTCGAAGATCCGCGGCACCGACGGCAGGTAGGTGGGCTTGACCTCCGACAGCTCGGGCACGATCTGCTTGGCGTCACCGCCGAAGTAGGCGATCGTGATTCCGCGGTCGGCGCAGATCAGCTGCAGCAGCAGCGCGAAGGCATGGGCGAGCGGGAGGAACAGGTAGACGACGTCGTCGTCGTCGCCGAGGATGCCGCGCGCGGCGACCATGTCGAGCACCGCGCGGTAGTTGCCGTGCGAGAGGACGCAGCCCTTGGGCGGGCCGGTCGTTCCGGACGTGTAGATGAACGTGTACGGGTCGTCGGGGCCGACGGCGTCGTAGCGAGCGCGCAGGTCGCCGCCGTCGCGGCGCCGGCCGCGCTCTCGCAGATCGCCGAGGGCCAGGGCGTGGGCCGGCACCCCGGCGGGGTCGATGACGACGACGCTGCGCAGCTGCGGCAGGCGCTCGCGGACCTGGTCGATCTTCGCGACCTGCTCGGCGTTCTCGCAGATGATCGCGACGGACTCGGAGTTGCCGGCGACCCACTCGCACTCCTCGGCGGAGTTCGTCGGGTAGATCGGGACGACGACGGCGCCCGCGGCGGAGACCGCGAAGCTGCAGTCCGACCACTCCGTGCGCGTGCTGCAGAGGATGCTCACGCGCTCTCCCGGCTGGACGCCGAGATCGATCAGGCCGAGACCGATCTCCGAGACGATCTCGCCCACCCCGGAGAAGCGGACGTCCTGCCAGGTCCCGTCGACCTTGTGGCGCTGCGCTGGGCGGTCGGCGAAGAGCGTGGCTGCGCGCGGCAGCAGGTCCGCAATCGTCCGGGACTCGGTGGCCGTCGTCATGGCGGCCGAGTGTAATGCCGCGCGCGGGGCGCGGCGGCGGCGAGGGCGCCGGCGTCAGGCCGGCGCGGCGGCGCTGGTTTGCGCCTGGGGCGCGACCTCCGACAGGCTCGCGAGGAACAGGGACTTGTCGATCCGGCCCTGGAAGATCGGGACGCCGAGCTCCATGCACTTTGAGATGACCTCGCGACGCTCCAGCCCGGACTCACGCGCGAGTTCGGTGGGCGTCAGGTGATTCGCCATCGGATCAAAGACCTCCTGTGGGATTGCGACTGACGCTACATGTATCACTCGGCCCGGATGGGCTCAAGCCGGGCCGCCCAAAGTCCCTGCTGCGAGCGCGAAACCTTCGGCGCTCGCAACCGTCTCAGGTGTGTGCACCCTGACGACGACGCATACAGCCGCTGGCTGGGCGAGCTGCGCCCGCAGCTGCTGCGCTACGCGCGCCAGCAGCTCGGCGGCGACCGCGCCGAGGCGGAGGACGTCGTCCAGGACGCCTCGATGCGCGCGCTCATCGCGCTGCGCGACGGGCGGGTTCCGGCCAACCCGCGCGCCTGGATGTACGTGATCGTCCGCAACCGCTGCCATGACGTGCGCGGGGCGCGCCGCCCGTCCGATCCGCTGGACGAGGCCTACGAACTGAGCTCCCCGGCGCCGGGCCCCGACGACCACGCCGCCGCGCGCGTTCGCCTCGACGCCGTCGTCGACGCCATCGGCGAGCTGCCCGACGCCCAGCGCCGCGCGCTGGTGTCGGCGACGTTCGAGGGCCGCGCCTACGAGGAGATCGCCGAGCGCGAGGAGACGACCGTCCAGGCCGTCAAGTCGCTCGTGCACCGGGCTCGTCGTGGGTTGGAGGCGTCGGGCGCGCGGGCAGCCGCGTTGATGCCGCCGTGGGTGTTCGGGGTGCGCGAGCAGGTCGCCGGGTTCTTCGCGCAGCACACCGCGACCGCGGCCAGCGTCGCGGCCGTGGCGGTTGCCGTGCCTGTCGTGTCTCCGCCGGCGTTCGTCGGGGCGCCCGCGACACCGGCATCGAAGACGAAGGCTTCCGCCGCCTCGGCGCCCGGCCGTCTCCGCTCACCGCGCCACTGTCCCCGCCCAGCGCGCGCCTTCGCGTCCAGTCGCGCCGCCCCCCGCCGCAGCGCGGGTTCAGCGCGCCGCCGCGCAGATGGCTGCGCGTCGCGTCTGTGCCGAACGCGCCGCGATCGAGGCGGAGTACGGCGGCGCCTGCGACGCCGCCCCCTAGATCGGGTTCTCGACGTCCAGCCAGACGTGCTGCACGCCGAACTCGGCGGCCAGCAGCTCACCGAGCCGGCGCACGCCGAACGTCTCGGTCGCATGGTGGCCGGCGGCGAAGAAGTGGATCCCGCCGTCTGCAGCCAGCGCCAGCGCGCGCTCGGCCGGCTCTCCGGTCACGAATGCATCGAGGCCCGCGTCGATCGCGTCGAGGATCGTGTCGGTCGCGGCGCCGCTGACGATGCCGACGCTGCGGATCGCCTCCGGGCCGCCGGGCAGGTGCAGCGGCTCGCGCCCGCCGACGGCGTCGCGCAGCGCGGCCGCGAACGCATCCGGCTCGAGTCCGTCGCCCGGCAGGCGGCCGCTGACGCCGATGCCGGCGAACGACTCGCGCTCGACGATGCCCAGCGCGTCGGCGAGCAGCGCGTTGTTCCCGTGCTCGGGGTGGGCGTCCAGCGGCAGGTGGTAGGCGGCGAGCGCCATGTCGTGCGCGAAGAGGACCTTCAGGCGCCGGTGCATGATCGGCGTGATCTGCTGCGGGTCGCCGCGCCAGAACAGCCCGTGGTGGACCAGCACGAGGTCTGCGCCCGCGGCCGCGGCGCGATCCAGCAGCGGTCCGTGGGCGGACACGCCCGTCGCGACCGTGCGGATTTCCGGAGTGCCGGGTACCTGCAGGCCATTCGGGCCGTAGTCTGCAAATGCCGAGGGATCGAGGAGCCCGTCGAGGTATCGGATGAGGTCGTTGAGAGCAGCCACGCGCGGTCTTCTGTTGCCGATACCGCCTAACGAACGGTATCGTTCGCTTAGGGGGGTTGTCTGTCAGGGTCGACAAGACTGCCAGGAGACGGGGATAGGGGAATGACGCCAGCAACGCTTGCATCGCCAGCCGCCGCACCAGCGCGGCTCGCGGGCGACAGCGATCAGGATCTCATCGCTCGCGTCCGCGCCGGCGACGACGCCGCGTTCGCCGTCCTCTATCAGCGCTACCACCGGCGGATCGCCGCCTACACCTACGGGATGGTCAAGGACTTCGGGCGCGCGGAGGACATCGCCCAGGACGTCTTCATGTCGGCGCTGCGGCGGATGCGCGACACCGATCGCGAGATCGCCTTCAAGCCCTGGATCTACGAGATCGCCAAGAACGCGTGCATCGACCAGTTCCGGCGTGCGCGGCGCTCCGAGGAGGTCTCCTACGACGCCGACGAGGGCATGGGCCCCAGCGACCACGGGCGGCTCGTGAGCATCGGCCCGACGCCGGAGGTCGCCGTCGACCAGAAGGTCGCGCTCGACAATCTCCGGGGCGCGTTCGGCGGCCTCTCGCAGACCCATCACGAGATCCTCGTGATGCGCGAGTTCGAGGGCCTGTCCTACCGGGAGATCGGCGCGCGGCTGGGGATGTCGCGCCCGTCGGTCGAGTCCACGCTGTTTCGCGCGCGCCGGCGACTGAGCGAGGAGTACGAAGAGCTCGTCAGCGGCGCGCGGTGCATCCGCGTCCAGGAGATCATCGCTGGCGCCGAGACCGGGTCGCTCGGCACGCGCGACCGGCGCAAGCTCGCGGCCCACGTCTCGCACTGCCAGCCGTGCCGCCGCCACGCGCTCGTCGCGGGGATCGACCCCGCGCTGCTGCGCGCGCCGCGGCCCGTCCGCGCGAAGATCGCCGCACTGCTGCCGGTGCCGCTGTTCCTGCGCCGCCGTCTCGCCGACGCCGACCCGAGCGCCGTGGTCCCGGCGCACTCCGTCCAGGTCGCGCAGTGGTCGACGCAGATGTCGTCCTTCGCCGACCCGGCCGTGGCCGGCTGGGCCCGGGCCGTCGCCGCCGCGGCCGCGGTGGCGGTCGCTGCCGCCGGCATCGGCGCCGAGGTCGCGACCGTCGACCGCGACGGCGCCACGCCGCGCTCCGCCGCAAGCGCGCCGACCGTCAAGCGGGCGCCGGTGCGGCCCGCGGGCGTGCGACGTGTCGCGACCGCTGCGATCCCGGCGCGGCCGAAGCGGACCGCACCGGCCCGCTCGCTTCCGGCCGGGCCGGTCCAGCGCGACGCGCCGACCCGCGTGGACATCGTGACGCCCGCGCCGCCGGACGCCGCCGCGTCCAACGCGGGCAAGTCCAGCGCGCCGGCGGGCCCGGGCGCGAGCGCGGGCGACGCGACGCGCCTGCTCGGCCCCGGCGGCCTGCTGCCCGCCGTCGAGCGCCCGTCGCAAGCCGACCCCGCCAAGGCGCCGATCAAGGTCGTTGTGGCCGTGATCGTCCGCGACATCGTCAACGAGAGCAGGCGCACCGCCGCGCCTCCCGTGCGCCGCGTCGTCGACGAGACGGCGGCGACCGTCGCCGAGGCGCGTTCCAAGGTCGATCAGATCTTCCAGGGCGGTTGAGCACTCCCGACGAGCTACTGGCGTCGCTCACCGACTCCAGCCTGTACTCCATCGGCGCGGCGTTCTGCGACCGTCATCCCGACCTCGTCGACGACGTGCTCGCGCAGAGCGTGGACATCGAGCGTCGCGGCCTCGAGGCATGGGCGCACGACGAGCAGGTCGGACTCGACACGGCCTTCCAGACGCTGATGACCGGCCTGGCGATCCGCTACTTCACCGCGCTCGCCCAGCGGGCGCGCTGAGCGCGCGCCTGCGATACTGGTGTCCTCATCGGGGCGTGGCGCAGCCTGGTAGCGCGCGCCGTTCGGGTCGGCGAGGTCCCCGGTTCAAATCCGGGCGCCCCGACTGAGGAGAACCCGCGCTACGGCGCGGGTTCTCGTCGTTTGGGGCCGCGGCGAGGTTCCGCCGGCTGGCGACGGCCTAGTGTTCGTATGCGAACGGCTGATGCCCCGATCCACCGCCGCGCACTGGCCAAAGACTGGGGAGCCTCCCTGTTGTCCGGCGCGCCCGCGAGTGGTTTCCTCTTCACTACGGGAGTTGCGACGAAAGTAGGGGTCGGATGCGTCGGTTGTTCGTGTGGGGTGCGCTCATTGCGGTTGTCGTCGTGAGCACTGTCGCGGTGCTCAACTCCTCGGCAGCGCCGGTGATTCCGGTGCCCAGCCCGATCATCAAGGTGCACACCGAGTCCGGTGGGGTGGTCCGTGACCGCGTGATCCCGCTCGGCGGCGTGCCCGTCCCGCTCGACGTCGACGAGCGCCTGCTCGGCGGGCTGCTGTTCCCCGACGTCGACGTCTCCGTCGGCCTGATCGCGGTTGACGAGCTGCCCGGAAAGCCGATCGTGCCGACCGTCGAGATACGCCGCGACCCGACCGCGATCCTGCGCAACGCGCCCGCGCCGCCGCTGAAGATCGAGGTCACGATCGAGCTGATCGACGTCGGCAACCTCAAGCACCTGGCGACGGTCACGCACGGCTACAACACGCCGAAGGGCGGCCTCGTGCCGCCGGTCTTCCGCAGCAAGCTCGTCGGGCCGATCAGCGGCGGCTTCATCGACCCGCTCGAGGCGATCGTCGAGACCCCCGGCTACTCGGCGCCGCTGGACATCAACGCCAGCGTCGACACGGACGCCTTCAAGGGCAAGTTCGGCGTGTCGCTGGATCCGCTCCCCGAGCGCATCCACTTCATCGAGGACCCGCGCGACGACGGCCTGGACTTCACCTACGACCACAGCGGCCCGCATCCCGACGTCAAGCTGCACGCGACGGCCGACCTGACCGACCCCGGCAGTGGCGACACGCGCACGATCGACGCAACCGTCGAGCGGCTGCCCGCCAACATCAAGCTCTCCAGCACGACGTCCGAACAAGGCACCGACTTCGAGTACACCGCCTCGTCGTTCCTCGGCAAGCCCGATCTCGAGGCGTCTTATCGCAACACGCAGGAGGACGGGACCGTCCTCACCGACGCCAACGTCAAGATCGCCGGGCTGCCGTTCCACATGAAGGGCACCGTCGCGCAGGATCCCAACGACGCGGGCGGCGCGACGATCGACGCCGCGGCGATCGACGTGCTCGACGGCGCGCAGATCGATGCCGTCGAGTTTCTCGCGCGCAATTACACCGGCCCGGCCGGCCCGATCCCCGAGCCGGCTCTGCGGCCCGAGCAGTACCTCGACGTCGCCACACGCGTCCTGCCCGACGGCTCGCAGCGCATGCGCGCGGCCGGCCGGCTCGTCGGCGTGCGTCACGTCGCCTTCAAGCGCGTCGGCGACGAGAAGGACGGCCTCGATCTGTTCACCGACACCGGCGACGGCACGCGCCCGCTGGGTGTGCGCTTCGATCTCGACGATCGCGGGCCCGAGGCGCCCGACGACGCCAAGGCGACGTTCGTCGACACGCAGCTGCGCAACCTCGCCGCCCGCACGCAGGTGCGCTTCGAGCCCGCGGGCGCGACGAGCCCCTCACGCATCGCCTATGAGGCGTCATCGACGATGCGCGTCGACACCGAGGCACGCCTCGCCGAGGCAGAGGGCAGCGCGTGCGGCGAGGGCAAGGTCACCTGCCTCACCGCGGCGATCAACGCGCTGCCGCCGTCGCTGACGCTCGAGCTGCCGGCGAAGGACGGCACCGACTACCGCGTCGACCACACCGGATCGACCAAGCCGACGCTGACGGCGACGATCGACCGCACCGACGTCAAGGAGACCGAGGGCCAGCCCGACGAGCTCGACCGCACGTGGGCGAAGATCGCGCTGGCGCAGCTGCCCCAGCACATGGCCGGGCGCCTGGACCAGAAGGAAGGCGTGCTGAAGGCCGCCGAGTTCCACGCCTGCAACTACGACTTCTCCGTCCCGAAGTGCACCGATGCCCAGGACGCGATCGGCCAGGTCGAGTTCACCGTGCGCGACCGGCCGGACCGCGGCGACCTGCCGCCGCGCCCGGAGACCGCGCGCCAGGCCGTCACGCTGCTGAAGCGCTGCACGCAGCGCGTTGAGCCGCTGCCCTGCGCCGAAGAGCAGATGGAGGTGCACGGGCTGATCACCGACGTGCGCAACGTCGCCTTCCACCAGCGCGACCTCGACGAGGACGGCAAGGCCGACGGCACGCTCGGCGTGCTCGTCGACGCCGGCGACGGAACCTCGGCGTTCGACACGCGCGTCGACCTCGAGGACGATCAGCTCGACGACGACGGCAAGCTCGTCGGCCCCGACAACTCGCGAGTCAGCGTCGACGTGCGCCCGCTGCCCTACCGCTTCGACGCCTGCGTGCGCAGCCAGGCCGACGCCGCCCCGGCCGCCCAGCCGGGGGACCCGCTGTTGGAGAAATGCGACCGCACGAACGTCCTGCACCGCGGCGACGGCGATACCGACAACGACGACGATGGCGATGTGCTCAAGTCGACACCGCTGTCGATCCACTACGCCGCCCGCGACGCCGCGGGCAAGCGCGATGGCGCGAAGGTCAACGCGACCGTCACCGGCACGAAGGCTGACAGCGGCGACCTCGACGAGAACGGCAAGGCGCGCGTCCACATCACCGACATCGTCGCCAACGTCGACGAGATCCCCGGCGAGCTCGACGCCGATGTGATCTCGCCGCGCAAGCCGAGCGTGACGCTTCCGGGCGCAAGCTCGAGTTCGACTACCGCGTGCCCGACGACGGCGACGATGCCACGTCCGAGCGCATCGAGACGATCGACTTCCACCTCCAGAGCCGCCGGCAGGGCTCGCTGTGCAAGGACCCGCGGCCCGTCCGCGAGTCGCTCTGCGCGCACGCGACGCTCAAGAACCTCTCGCGCGCCGTCGAGGGCACGTTCGACCCCGACGAGTCGAAGGGCGACCTGACGCTCAGCGCGACCCGCGACCCCGGTGAGCCGCGCCCGTCGATCGACCCGCTGCAGCTCGCCAAGGTCACGCCCGAGAGCGGCGCGACGCCGCTGGTGCTCGACGCGCACGTCACCTCGCTCAGCGACAAGCTCGCCGGCAAGCTGCAGCAGCTCAACCTCGAGGGCGAGGACGCGACGGTCACGAGCGGCACGCTCGCCGAGCGCATCCTGACGTGCAAGGACGGCGACGACGACGACAACGACGGCAAGATCGACGGCGCCGACCCGCAGTGCGGCGCCGACCTCGCGCGCGCCCGCTTCGACGCCTGCCCCGACGGCGGCGCCTGCGACGGCATCGCGCGCATCCGCTTCACCGCGACGAGCGCGCTCGTCGGCGACCCGCTGCCGCCCGTCGCGCACACCGACGGCGACGAGGAGTTCAACTTCGTCCAGCGCGGCGACCACTTCCGCGCCGGCGGCGACATCCGCAACCTTCGCCAGATCGAGCTGACCAAGCTGCGTGACGACGGCACGCCGTCGCCGGTCACGCGCGTGAGCGCCGCGTTCGGCACAGGGGCGGCGACGAGCGGCTGCATGCCGTCGTCGACCGCGATGCGGCGGCGGCGACATCCAGCTCGTCGACGCGAGCTCCGCGACATGCCGAAGGAGACGAAGATGTGCTTCCGCGAGCCGGTCGCCGAAGGCGATCTGCTCGACTCCGGCGGCTACTGCGAGCGCAAGGACGCCGACGGCGACGGCACCCTCGACGCGCGCAGCAAGGCGATCCAGGTCTCGCTGCCGACGCCGGCAGCAGCGGCCCGACGATCGCAATCCGGCGCCTGGAGCTCGGCAGCAGCGGCAACTCGCACACGCTGCACGGCCCGCCGCTGTCAGAGGCGGCAGCGGCAGCCGGCGAGCTGCGGCAACGGCGCCGACGACGACGGCGACGGCAACAGCGACGCCAACGACTCCGACTGTGGCGACGCCGTCAAGATCGACAAGCTCGCCAGCGAGGTCAACATCCTCGCGACAGACGACAACCCGGCGACCGACGACGTCGACGAGAAGGCGATCCAGGTCCAGGGTCCGCGGACCGGGTCGGACAGCTACGCGCAGGCTGCTGCCCGCGTGAGCTTCAACCTGCGCACGCTGCCGGCACGGCGACGACCGGCAGCGAGTTCCCGTTCGCGCGGCTCGACGGCGACGCGCGCGACCCCAGCCGCGACAGCGCCAACGTCGATCCTGTCGACGGCGGGACGAATTTCCTGGCGATCCAAAGGACCCGCGCGACATCGTGCTGGCCGGATCGGTCCCGGCGATCGCGCGCGTGCGATGAGCGCCCTGCCTGCCGCGCCGACGACGCGCGTTACCCCAAGCCGAGTCAGTTCCCGGCCGGCGAGTTCCCGGCGTACTCGTTCCAGTGCATCCGCGCGCAGGCCGCCGCGGGGCGCCCGCTGGGTGTCTCGGTGCGCACGCTCGACGACGAGGACGAGGTCGTCGCGATCGAGAACGGCCATCTGCGCCAGGTGCCAAGCGGCGACGACGGCTTGGCGGCGACGATCGCGAAGGCGCCGAGGAGCTCAAGACCGAGAAGACCTGCGGATCGGCGGGCGCGCCGCTGAAGTGCCAGCCGCCGCTGCTGGTCCTCAACGCGCCGCGCGGCTCGGGCCAGACGCGCTCGCACGTGCGCCTGGAGGGGCGCATCTCGATCGGCGCGCTTGCCGCCGTCGACCTGCTGCGCGGCGTCGTCCCCAAGGACGTGCTCTCCGACGTGCGCGTCGCCGACAACGTCTCGATGTACGAGCAGGACCCGCGCGCGTTCGCGAGCCGGGGTGCGCGTAAGACGACCAGCGGCGAAGCCGGCGACGCGGTCGCGTCGGCCTCAAGCTCGAGCTGCCAGCGCCTCTCGTTCGACCGATCCTGAAGTTCTCGTGCTCGCGCAAGGACGAAGGCGGCGGCTGCACCGACGCCGGTGACGAGGCCGAGGGCGTCGGCGAGGACGAGAAGCCGGCATGAATACGAAGGACATCGGCATCAAGGTCGTCGGCGCCGACGACGACGCCGGCACCAGCCGGTGACTCACTGGGGCGGATCTCGGTGCTGATCGACGATCCGAGCCTCGAAGGCGGCCAGACGATCATCACCGGCACGCCGCGCCGGAACCGAGCCTGTTGTCGCAGCTGTTCGGCATCCGGACAACGTCGGGGGGACGAACTGGGATCTCGAGAGCCTGCCGCCGTCGGCGGCGCGCACGAGCTCGGTGAGCGCGGCACTCGACGCGCAGGTGTTCGGCGCCGACTACGCGCGCGAAGGCAGCACCAGCAGCAGTACGCCAGGTAACGGCGCGTAACAGGCTGCTGTCGATGGCTGTGCGCTGCAGGGAGAGCGAGGCGCCGGACGCAACGCAGCGGGCTGCGTCCAAGACGCAGCTGACTGTGCGCAACGCGCCGGCTCGGCGCAACGCGCGGACCTCACTGACCGACGTTCGCATCGCGCGAGCTGCGCAAGAAGCGCGCGAACGCGGGCCGCGGAGAGCAACGAGCACTGCGCGAGCACCGGCGACATCGCTGACATCATCGGCGACATCTGGACTCTCGACCTGCTCACCGCTGAAGTCCCGACGACGCGCTGGATGGACGTCGCGTAACATGGCGCGCCAACGGCGGCGACCCGCCGCACGATCGAGGCGGTCGTCGACTCGACCAGCCGTACCGACGCCGATCTGCAGGCCTTCAACGACACCTACGCGATCGGGACGCCGCTCGCCGCGCGTACGCCGGCCAGTTCACGCCGCAGGCGAACGTCCGTGTCGCCGGCCTGGACGTCGGTGGCCGGATCGGCGTGAACGTGCTGTCCGGCCTGGCGGGCGCGACGCTCGGCCTCGGCATCGCCGACGGTGACTTCCGCGTCAGGGCGCTCGGCCGCGCCGTCAACCGGTTGGCGCTCAGCAACGACGTCGGCAAGGTCCAGATGAAGTCGGTCGGCGGGTCGGCGCGCGCAGCCTGGACTGGGAGGGCAAGCTCGCGATCACGCTCGGCATCAAGCTGCTGTGGGTCATCGACAAGACGATCGTCCTGCAGCCGCCGATCGACGAGCTGCTCCCGATCGACGCCAAGCCGTGCAGCATCGGCTTCCTCAACCGTTCCCCGGTGGGATCGCGATCGACGCCGACGAGGACAAGTCCTTCGGCGTCGGCCTGGGGACCAACCCGGCGCTCGACATCGCCTCGATCATCGCCGGCGGCGGCATCCCGCTCGCGATCGCCAAGGGCATCCTCGCGATCCCGCGAGCCTGTCGCGGGGCGATGGACACGAGCACGGCGCCGCTCGTCAGCGCCGATCATCCGGCGCCGCGCTATGACGACCCGGCGCGCGACGTGCCGGCGCGGCCAAGCGTCCGCCGGTAGCCCCGCTTCCGGATACGCCACCGGGAACCGGCGGCGCCGCGCCAACCTGACGATCTCCAAGGGCATCACGCGCAAGCTCTGCGGCGATCTCACGTTCAACCACCTCAAGGTGCTCGGCACGCTGCAGGTGGCGCCGAGGGTGAGACGGTGACGCAGACGATCGGCGGCGTGACGCGCACGGTGCAGTGCAATGGCAGCCTGCGCGTGGTCGCGCAGAAGGTGACCGTCGAGGGTGACGACACCGGCAACAACGGCATCATCACCGCGAGCGGCCTGCGCAGCACGCCGGGCTCGGGGCCCGCTGGGTCGGCGCGGGCGCCGGCCACGGTGTCGACGGCGCGGCAGGCGGCCGCGGCGGCACCGGCGGCGGCAGCTACACCGTCGATCCCGTGACCGCGGACTTCGGCTGGACCGGCGGCGCCGGCACGGGCGACATCGGCGGCGGGAACGGCGGCGGCACGATCGAGCTCGCGGCCGCGACTTCATCTCGGTCTTCCACGAGGGTCGCATCGAGGCCGATGGGGCACGCGGCGGCGACGCGTTCGACGCCGGCTGCACGGCGTCGCCGGCGGCGGTGGCTCGGGCGGCGCGATCTCGCTGACGTCCAACTACGTGCGTGTCGCGGCGACGGCTCGCGCGTGCGGGTGCGCGGCGGCACGGTGGCTCGGGCGCCGACGGCGGTGGCGGCGGTGGCGGTGGCCACATCACGATCGACTCGATCGTGACCGACGCCACGTCGGGCAACTTCCTGCGCACGGGCGGCACCGGTGGCACCCGCGACGACGCCGATGGCTGCGCCAGCGGCACGACGGTCTCCGCGCAGCCGGACTACGCCGACAACCGCGCTGAGCGCGCGGCGCACGTCGAGCGCGTCGAACGCGCCGGGCCGCTGGCCGGCGAGAGCTACGAGCGCGAGCTGCAGGGCCTAAAGCAGGGCGGCGGAGTGTTCGCGATCTATCTGTGCTCCAAGGGCCGGGCGGCTCGCTGGAGGACGGCGGCCTGAACCCGCCGGCGGACTTCACGCTCGACGAGCTGTTCGCCGAAGGGCACTGCCAGCGGCACACCTTCGAGGACGAGCGCACACGACACCGACGGTGACGGGGACGACGACGCCTACCGCAAGACCGTCACGATCACCCCGCAGAACGACGGCTACTACGGCTACTACGCGGTCGGGGTCACGCCGCAGGCGGTCTTCGTCGGCACCGCGGTGCTCCCGGCAGCGGACAACCCCTGCAACGGGGAGTTCCTCAACATCGACCTGCGCACGCGCTGCACGTTCCAGGACCCGTTCCCGAAGTTCGCGGACGTGCGCGTCGCGCGTGACACGACACCGCCGACGATCACGCACCCCGCGAGCGGAATTGCCCACTGGCCAGCAAGTGCACGCGCTCGCACGTCGTGCGCTTGAACCTGAGCATCAGCGACGCGATCTCCGGCGTGCAGCCGGGTCGCTGCACTGCTCCGCACGATCGAGGACGACATCTACATCGAGCAGCAGGCATGCACGCTGGCGAGCAGGACTTCGGCCTCGGTGGCTTCGAGGGCCGCAAGGTCGTGTCGCGAAGGCCTCTGACAACAACGGCAACGTGCGCGAGACGAACTCCGAGCCCGCGCGCTACTGGGTCGACACGCTTGCTCCGAAGCGACCGCTCATCAGGATCGACAGCCTGCACTCAGACGAGGAGCTGGTCAACGGCTGGCACAACCAGCACCAGCTTCCAAGCTCGAGGTCGGCGTCGCCGACCGCGGCGACGCCGAGACGTCGAGCAACCTGCGCAAGCTGGACGTCATCGTCAACGGCGACCCCGAGACGTGCGCCGAGGGCGATCTCGGATTCAGCCACGCCTGCACCGGCGCCGCGGCCGATCCGTTCACGCCGACGGCCGACGGCACGTACGTGTTCTCGGCGCGCGCATTCGACACCGCCGGCAACGAGTCCTCGCCGATCCCCGACAACGAGCGGCCCGTGCTGCGGCTCGACACGCACGCGCCGACGTCGGATCTGTTCCTCTCGCCGAGGCTCCCGACGGGGGAGGCGGCTACTACTGACGCCGCCGTTCATCGCGTTCGCGGGAACGGATGCGCCGGGTGGCTCGGGCATCGATCCGGCGAAGGACCCGTCGGGCTCTTCTACGCGATCGACGGCGGCGCGTCGGGCAACTACGTGGCGAAGTCCGTGGAGGAAGGCGGCGACTTCTGCGTTATGACCCCGAGGCTGACCTGCGCCTCTCCGATGGCACGCACAGCGTCTGCTGGTACCCGTCGACGTCGCGGGCAACGCCGAGGTCGGCAAGGACCCCAATGGCTCCGCCGCTTCGCGAGAGACGAACTGCAGGTTCGGCATCCGCGTCGACGCGACGGCGCCGACGGTCGCGCTCGACGTCGACCCGGTCGCGCCGAACGGCAACGACGAGTACTACACGGTGCGTCCAAAGGTCGGCGAGACCGCTGCCGATCCGGGCGGCGCGGACGCGTGGGGATCGCGCGGGTCGAGTACCAGCTCGACGACGACGCCTGGAAGCCGGCGGCGACGATCGAGGTCGGTCAGGGCATCCACACCGTGCGCGCGCTGGCGGTCGACGTCGCGGGCAACCGCGCGCCGCTTGCCGAGCGCACGTTCAAGGTCGACGTCGAGCGCCCGAAGGCCGGGCTGACGTCCTACCCGCCGGCGGCCAACGGGCACGGGTATTTCCGTCAGAAGCGGATCGACACGCTGACGGCCGACGACGGCCCGGACAACTCCGGCATAGCGGGCGGCGAGTTCGCGGTCGACAGCACCTCGCTGCAGCCGTACGTCGGGCAGGTCGCGATCGGTGACGGTACGCACTCGTTCCTCGGCCGGGTGAGCGACCGGGCCGGGCTGACGAGCACGTCGGTCACACAGTCGACGTCGGTCGACCTCGTGGCGCCGCTGCCGCAGATCGCGACCCGGCGCCCGCGCTGCTGCTGTTCCCCGGCACGACGACGCTGCGCTACAACGTCACCGGCACCCCGACACCGAAGGTGAAGATCTCGGTCCTGGTGTTCAACACGCTCGGCGGCCTCATGCGGCGGATCGCGGTGCCGGGTACGACGCCGGACGGCTACCGCGCGGCGGGCGCCGGCTCGGTGACATGGGACGGTAAGACTGCGTTCCGGCACGGCCGTGCTGCCGGGTCTCTATCACTACCGCGTGCAGGCGCTCGACCAGGCCGGCAACGCGGCGATCTCGACCGAGTCGCGCACGTTCCTCGTGGTGCTCGCCGGCCTGCCGCTGCTCGAGTAGCGAGAGACGTGGGCGCGCCGTGCCAGGAGCGTACGAAGGGCCGCGCGCTGGCGCGGCCCTTCGTCGTTTCGCCTCAGCAGCCGATCGGCTTGCCCGACACGTCTCCGGCGCGTTTCTTGCGCAGCGTGACCGTCTTGGTCGACGTGACGGTCTTGCCGTCGGCGTCCTTGGCCTGGAACGTGACGAGGTGGCGGGTGCCGGCGCCGGCCTTCGCGCCCGGCTTGCCGTTCTCGAGCAGCCGGCCGTTCTTCAGCGGCACGCTGAACGTGTAGCAGCGGCTCGCGCGGCCGCCGACGCTGCCGGTCGAGCCGCCGTGCGACTTGCCGAGCGTCCCGCCGGCGCGGATCAGCCCGTCGAAGCGACGCGGCATCTGGCCGCGCGTCTTGACGACGACGATCGCGAGCGGGCGGTTGAGCGGCTTGAAGGAGTCGAAGTAGGCGTAGGCCTGCTCGATCTTGATGTCAGAGCGGGACTCGAGCTGGGTCGAGCCGGCCGCGGCGGCGGTGCCGGTCGCGGCGACGGCCGCGACTGCTGACGCCGTCAGGAGGGTCTTGATGGAGGGCATGCCGACAGTTCTACGGGCCGCCGGGCGCCGTGCGGGCACACCTAGGTGTCGGATCGCGACCCCTAGGCCGCGGCGGGCGCCGTGTCGCGGCTGGGCTGGCCGAGCAGCTCGTAGTCGGCTGGGTTCAGCGTGGCGGCCGCGGCCGCGTACTCGCGCATGTAGCCGGGCCAGTTGGTGACGATGCGACCCGACTCGTCGCGATACCAGGAGTCGCACTGCGTCCAGGCGGTGCCGGTGAAGCGCTGCTGCACCTCGCGGTCGGAGCGCGACTCGACCTCGGGGCGGATGTCGATCGCCGCGGCACCGCGGTCGCGGACGAGCTCCAGCGCGCGGCGGATGTAGGCCGCCTGGGTCTCGAGATAGAAGACGATCGAACCGCCGGAGGTGTTCGTGTTCGGCCCGTACATCACGAACAGCGAGGGGAAGCCCGGGACGCTGATGCCGAGGTGCGCGTGCGCGCCGCCGGCCCAGGCCTCATCCAAGCTGCGGCCGCCGGCACCGGTGATCTTCATCGGGAACATGAAGTCCGTCGTCTTGAAGCCGGTGCCCCAGATGATCGTGTCGACCTTGTGCTCGGTGCCGTCGGCGGTGACGACGCCGGCGGGCGTGACCCGGGTGACGCGATCGGTGACGACGTCGACGTTCGGGCGCTGCAGCGCCGGGAGCCAGAACGAGCTGAAGAGGACGCGCTTGCAGCCGAACGTGTAGTCCGGCCAGACCTTCTTGCGCAGCGCCGGGTCCTTGAGCTGGCGGCGCATGAACGACGCCGAGTTGAAGTGCCCGAGCCGCCCGAGCGTGCGCGGGTGGCGGATCATCGCCGTGAGCAGCTCGCCGTAGTGGAAGACGAACCGGCGCCGGAACGCCTCGACGCCGGGGATGTACTGGATCGCCCAGCGCAGTGGCTTGGGGTAGTAGTGGTTCTTGCGCGGCAGGAACCAGTTGCCGGTCCGCTGGAAGACCGTGAGCTTGTGCACGCGCGGTGCGATCTCGGGGACGAACTGCACGGCGCTCGCGCCAGTGCCGATGACGGCCACGTCGCGTCCGGCGAGGTCATGGTCGTGGTCCCACTCGGCGGAGTGGAAGCTGCGGCCCGCGAAGCTCTCGATGCCCTCGATCCGCGGGTAGGCGGGCTGGTGCAGCTGGCCGGTCGCGACGATCAGCGCATCCGCGTCCCAGCTGCGGCCGTCGCTGCTCTCGATGGTCCAGCGGCGGGCGTCGTCGTCCCAGCTGCAGGTGCTGACCTCGGTGTCGGTCTCGACGAGGCGGTCGACGTCGTGGTCGTGGGCGACGCCGGTGAGGTAGTCGAGGATCTCGGTCTGCGGGGAGCACAGCCGCGACCAGTCCTTGCGCTGTGCGAACGAGTAGGAGTAGAGGTGGCTGGGGACGTCGCAGGCGCAGCCGGGGTAGGTGTTGTGCCACCAGGTGCCGCCGAGGTGCGGTGCGCGCTCGAGGATCGTGACGTCGGAGATCCCGTGCTTGCGCAGCTCGATCGCGGCGGCGATGCCGCCGAAGCCGGCGCCGACGACGACGGCCTTCAGGTCCCGGGTGCTTGACACGACGTCAAGGTACCGGCGAGAGCCAGATCGCGCCGTCTCGCAGCTCGACCGGGTAGGTGGTCAGCGCGACGCGCCCGGTCGTCTGGCGGATCACGCCGGACACCGGCTTGAACGCTCCCTGCGGTCCGCGGGTCATCAGCCCCGTGTGGACGTCGTAGCGGGCGCCGTGCCACGGGCACTCCAGCGTGCCGTCCTCGGCCACGGAGCCCTCCCCGAGCGACGCCAGCAGGTGCCGGCAGCGGTTGGAGACGGCGAACGGCTCCCCGTTGGAGATGCCGACGGCGATGTCGCCGTGGTCGGGATGCTCGACCACCGTGACCCCGCTCTCTCCGAGGTCGGCGACGGCCACGAGCTTGCTCATGGCACGACACTACGCCAGGTCGGCGGATGCATGCGATATTGCCGCCGTCGACGCCTGCCCGCAGGCCGCCTACCGTCCGCGTCATGCGTGCCGACGACTTCGACGACGCCGTCATCGAGATCGCCCGCGGCCTCGCCGCCGCGGGCGTCCAGTACGTGGTGCTCGAGGACGACGACGTCGCCGTGACGATCGTCCCCGGGCCCGCGCAGCGCAACCTCGAGCGCCTGATGCGCGCGCTGAAGCGCGCGCATGCCCGCGTCGGCGTTCCGGGCCATCGTCTCGACTACGACGACATGATCCACGGCGGGCCGGGTCGGTGGCCGCTGCTGGTCGCGGGCGTCACCGTCGACGTGCTCATCGTCGGCGTCGGCGACGGCCGCTGGGGCGCCTACTACGACGAGGCGGAGCGCGTCGAGATCGAGCCCGGCCTCGCGGTCGACGTCGTCCCCGACGCGCCGATCCTGCGCGTGCGCGAGGTCGACGCGCGCGGTGCGATGCCCGAGCTCGGGCTCACGCAGCGCGAGCGCGACCGGATGCGCATGCAGCGCCGCCGCGCGGTGGTGCGCGACGAGCGCCGGTCCGCCCGCCGGCAGGCGATCGGCCGCCTCGTCGGCCGCCGCTAGCCCGCCGGGCCTAGCCGCTGCGCCGGGCCGTGATCAGCCAGGAGCGCGCGTCGAGGACGACGCCGCTCTCAGCGCTGTGGTGCGCCGCGAGCATCTCGCGCAGGCGCTCGACGGTCCCGGCCGCCTCGTCATCGCTCAGCGTCGCGAGCGCGGCGCGGGTGTCCTGAAATCCCAGGACGACCGCGAGCGCGGCGTCGACGTCGGGTCCGTAGAAGACCGGCTCGTGGACGTCTTCGAAGCGCAGGCTGTCAAAGCCGGCGCCGTCGAGCATGGCCGTGGTGGCCAGCGCGTCGCCGAGTGAGAACACGTCCCCGCCCGGCTGCGGTGGCTGCGTCGCGGCGCCCAGCGCGGCGTCGATCGCCTGCGCCCAGGCGTTGTCCTCGTGTCGCTGCCAGACGAGCAGGACCAGGCGCGCTCCGGGTCGCAGGGCGGCGGCGATGTTGGCGAACGCGGCGGCCGGATCGGCGAAGAACATCGTCCCGAAGCGGCTGATCGCGACATCGAAGCCGGCAGGGTCGAAGCGGTGCGTCTGGGCGTCGGCCAGCTCGTAGCGGACGTTGTCGAGCCCCTCGGCCGCCGCCGCCTCACGCGCGCGCTCGAGCATGTTCTCGGACACGTCGACGCCGACGACGCGGCCCGGCGCCGCCGCGCGCGCCGCCTCGCGAGTCGTCAGCCCGGCGCCGCACCCGATGTCGAGCACCGCGTCACCGGGGTTGATCGCGTACGCGGCGCGGAGGTGCTCGTGGTGGGCGCGCAGCTCGGTGTCGTAGAAGTCCGGGCTGATCGGTGAGGACACCGATGCGATGCTAGGCGAACAGCTCGTCCACGGAGACCGCGATCCGGCGCGGCGACGCCGACGGCGCGCGCGTGGCCGCCGGGTCGTCGGCGAGGTGCGTGACGTCGCAGAGCGCTTGCACGTCGGCGGCGAGGTAGCGCGACGGCTTGCCGTAGCCGTGCCCGTCGTCGCGGCCGCTGGGGCGGTGGTAGTAGCGGCGCGGCACGTAGATCGTCAGGCCGCGGCGCGCGCGGGTCAGCGCGACGTAGAACAGGCGGCGCTCCTCGGCGATCGTCTCCGATGTGCCGGCGCCCATGCAGGCAGGGAAGTTGCCGTCGTAGGCCGCGATCACGTGGACGGACTGCCATTCGAGCCCCTTCGCGGAGTGCACGGTGGAGAGCACGAGCCAGTCCTCGTCGAGATGCGGCGGCTGGGCGATGTCGCCGGCGGACGTCGGCGGATCGAGCACGAGCTCGGCGACGAAGCTGCGCAGGTCGCGCGCGCCGGCGGCCATCCCGCACAGCGCGTCGAGATCCTGGACGCGGACGGCGCCGTCGGGGTAGTGGCTGCGGACGAGCGGGGCGACGGCGTCGCGCAGGCGCTCGGCGGCGGCACCGGCCGAGGCGCCGTCCGCCGCGGCCAGCGCCGCGATCAGCGCGTCGGCGAGCTCGTGCGCCGATGCCGGCAACTCCGCGCGCGCGGGCGCCCAGCGGTCGGGCAGCGTCTGCAGCGAGGGCGGATCGCCCGCCAGCAGCCGGTCGACGACGCGGCGCGCGCGGCCCGGGCCGACGGCCTCGAGCAGCTGCAGCAGCCGAAACCACGCGAGCTCGTCCCCGGGGCGGTCGGTCAGGCGCAGCGCGGCCAGGAGGTCCTTGACGTGCGCGGCGTCGAAGTAGCGCAGCCCGCCGTACTTCTTGTAGGGGATGCGCCGGCGCGAGAGCTCGAGCTCGAGCAGGTCGGTGTCGTGACCCGTGCGCGCGAGCACCGCCTGCTCGCGCAGCAGCATTCCCTGCTCACGCGCGGCGAGGATGCGGTCGCAGACCTCCGTGGCCTCGTGGGCCTGGTCGCGGACGTAGACGAGCGCCGGGCGCGCCCCGCCTTCGCGCTGGGCGCTCAGCGTCTTGGGGAACCCGTCCGCATCCTGCGCGGAGATCGCGTTCGCGACGTCCAGCAGCGGCTGGCTGGCGCGGTAGTTGCGCTCGAGCGTGACGATCGCCGTGCCGCCGAAGCGCTCGGGAAACCCGAGGATGTAGGCGGCCGACGCCGAGCGAAAGCCGTAGATCGCCTGGAAGTCGTCGCCGACGGCGGTGACGGTCGTGCCGGCATCGGCAAAGCCGGCGACGACGTCGACCTGCAGGCTGTTGACGTCCTGGTACTCGTCGACGAGCACGTGCTCATAGCCCGCGGCGATCCGCCGCGCGGCGAGCTCGTCGCACATCAGCGCGCGCCAGAAGACGAGCAGGTCGTCGAGGTCGAGCACGCCCAGCGCGCGCTTGCGCGCGGTGTAGGCCTTGAACAGCGCGGCGAGATCGTCGCCGTGCTCCTCACACCATGGGAAGTCCTCGGCGAGCACGTCGCGCAGCGGGCGCTGGGCGTTGACCGTCCGCGAGTAGATGTCGGCGAGCGTCCCCTTGCGCGGGAACCGCTTGGTGCCGTCCGGGTGACCGTGCTCCTGACGCACGAGGTCCATGACGTCGGCGGCGTCGCCGGAGTCCAGCAGCGAGAAGTCCGGCGCCAGCCCCAGCGCCGAGGACTGCGCGCGCACGAAGCGGTGCGCGGCGGAGTGGAACGTGCCGCCGAGCACGCGTCGCGTGCTGCCCTGCGTGAGCGCCTGCGCGCGCGTGAGCATCTCCCGCGCGGCGCGGCGCGTGAACGTCAGCAGCAGGATCCGCTCGGCGGGCACGCCCCGCTCCACGAGCGCGGCGACGCGCGCGCAGAGCGTCGTCGTCTTGCCGGTCCCGGCGCCGGCCAGCACGAGCAGGTGCCCGCCGCCGTGCTCGGCGGCGGCCAGTTGCTCGGGGTTCAGGCCGGCGCGCCAGGGTGACTCGTTTCCAGCGGCCGGAGGCCGATGGTCGGGGTCAGGACGCGGGGCAGGATGCCCCGCGGAGGACTCTCCTTCAACGAACATCTGTTCGACGCTACGGATCGCGCCGGACGGCGTGCAGGACTCACTGCTCGCAGGAACCCGGTGACCTGCTGCAGGCGCCCGTCTGAGGCGCGCTACGCCGGCTCGGCCGCGGACGGCACGCGGCGCGGCACGGCGATCCGCAGCAGCGTGCCGACGCGATCGCGCCGGCGGCGGTGCGGGCGGGCGGTCAGCCGCCGGCCGCCGCGGATCAGCAGCAGGTCGCCGAGCGCGTCCTCATGGCGCGTCAGCACGTGGTCGGCGGCGCGGCCCTGGACCTGGCGGATCGTCAGGCAGACGTCGGCCCCGACGCGGTCGGCGGCGCTGCGCAGGACCTGCGCGGCGTAGAGCTTCAGGTCGTGCTCCAGGCGGGCGCAGTCCAGCGCGTAGGCGCTCGTGAACCACAGCCGCGGGATGCCGCCGATGAGCTCCAGGCGGGCGTTGTTCTCGCGCGCGAGAACGATCCCGTGCTCGACCACGGCCAGATCCTCTTCGCCGTCAACTGCGACGACGACGCGCATCACGGGCGACGCTTGCACATCCGGAGCATTACCCGGAGCGGCGCTCAGATCAAGTGCCGGCCACGGGTTCGAGGCGGACGGCGATCGCCTTGGAGATCGGGGTGTTGCTGACCTCCGCGGTCGAGTCCAACGCCACGAGCACGTTGCACTCCGGAAAGTAGGACGCTGCGCAGCCGCGGGCGGTCGGATAGGCGACAGCGCGAAACCGCTCAGCACGGCGCTCGCGGCCGTCGTCGGCCCAGCCCACGATGTCGACGGTGTCGCCGTCGGCGACGCCCTGCGCGGCGAGGTCGTCGGGGTGCACGAGCACGACGCGCCGGCCGGCCTTCACGCCGCGATAGCGGTCGTTGAGCGCGTAGACCGTCGTGTTGTACTGGTCGTGCGAGCGGATCGTCTGCAGCAGCAGGTGACCGTCGGGCGGCTGCGGCCAGCGCAGCTCGTTGACGGTGAGCCGGGCGCGCCCCGACGCGGTCGCGAAGCTGCGCGTGTCGCGCGGACCGTGGGGCAGCTGGAACCCGCCCGGCGCCTGCAGGCGCGCGTTGTAGTCCTCGAAGCCGTCGATCGTCCGCTCGATCAGTTCGCGGACGCGGTCGTAGTCGTCCGCGAGCGTCTCCCACGACAGCGGCAGCCTGTGGCCGAGCAGCCGCCGCGCCAGGCCGCAGACGATCGCGACCTCGCTGCGCAGCTGCTGCGACGCCGGCGCCAGGGTGCCGCGCGAGGCGTGGACCATGCCCATCGAGTCTTCGACGGAGACGTGCTGGTCGCCGTCGCGCTCGGAGCGCCCGAGCGTCGGCAGGATCAGCGCACGCCGGCCGGGGACGACGTGCGAGCGGTTGAGCTTCGTCGAGATCTGCACCGTCAGGCTCTGCGTGCGCAGCGCGGCGTGGGTCGCGTCGCTGTCGGGTGTCGCGGAGGCGAAGTTCCCGCCCATCGCGATGAACACGTGCGCGCGGCCGTCGCGCATCGCGCGGATCGCCTCGACCGTGTCGTAGCCGTGTGCGCGCGGCGGCGCGAAGCCGCCGGTGATCGCCAGGCGGTCGAGGAACGCGGGGGAGGGCTTCTCGTAGATCCCCATCGTGCGGTCGCCCTGCACGTTGGAGTGCCCGCGCACGGGGCAGACGCCCGCGCCGGGGCGCCCGATGTTGCCGCGCAGCAGCAGCACGTTGACGATCTCGCGGATCGTCGCGACCGCGTCGCGGTGCTGGGTGAGGCCCATCGCCCAGCAGACCACGGTGCGCTCAGAGCGCGCGGCGAGCTCTGCGACCTGCTCGATCTGCGCGCGCGGGACGCCGGTCGCCCGGTCGACGGCGTCCCAGTCCAGCGCACGCAGGTGCGCCGCCAGCTCGTCGAGGCCGTCGGCGTGCTGCGCGAGGAACTCGTGGTCCAGCGCGTCGGCGTCGAGCAGCAGCCGCCCGACGCCCTGGAAGAACGCGAGGTCGCCGCCGAGGCGGATCTGCACGAACACGTCGGCCAGCGGCGTCCCGCGCCCGATCACGCCCGACGGGCGCTGCGGGTTCTTGAAGCGCAGCAGCCCCGCCTCGGGCAGCGGGTTGATCGCGACGATCGTGGCGCCGCCGCGCTTGGCGGTCTCCAGCGCCGTCAGCATCCGCGGGTGGTTCGTGCCGGGGTTCTGGCCGACGACGAGGATCAGGTCGGCCTCGTGGACGTCCTCGATCGTGACCGAGCCCTTGCCGATGCCGATCGTCTCGGTCAGCGCCGACCCGGAGGACTCGTGGCACATGTTCGAGCAGTCGGGCAGGTTGTTGGTCCCGAAGCCGCGCACCAGCAGCTGGTAGAGGAACGCCGCCTCGTTGCTCGTGCGCCCGGACGTGTAGAAGATCGCCTCGTCGGGGGAGTCCAGCGCGCGCAGCTCCTCGACGATGACGTCGAACGCGTCGTCCCATGAGACCGGGCGGTAGTGGGCGGCGTCGCCGTCGAGCAGGAGCGGCTCGGTCAGCCGCCCGGCCTGCCCGAGCTCGAAGTCCGTCCAGCCCGCGAGCTGCTCGACACCGTGCCGTGCGAAGAACGCCGCGTCGGCGCGCTTGCGCGTCGCCTCCTCGGCGACGGCCTTGGCGCCGTTCTCGCAGAACTCCGCGATGTGGACCTTCGACGTCTCGGGCCACGCGCAGCCCGGGCAGTCGAAGCCGTCGGGCTGGTTCAGCGCCCGCAGCGCGCGCACGCTGCGCACGAGGCCCATCTCGCGCAATGCGTGCTGCAGGGCGACGCGCACGCCGGTCAGGCCGGCGGCGTTGTCCTTCGGGGGCCCGGTTCGCATCGGACCCATACGCTACGCGCCATGGACGAGCGCATCGCCCGCGGGCTGGCCCAGATGCTCGCCGCCCGCGAGACGGAGTTCTTCAACGGGGCGCAGCGGCTCGGCTGGAAGGTCGGCTTCAACACGCCGCCTGCGATGGAGGCGCTCGGCATCGACGCACCGATCGTCGGCTACCTGACGAACGCGACGCTGCTGCCCGACGGCGCGACCGTCTCGGTCGACGGCTTCACCGGGACGCCGATCCTCGAGACCGAGATCGCCGCGCGGATCGGCGAGGACGGCGAGATCGCGGGGTGCGCCGCGGCGCTGGAGATCGTCGACCTCGGCGATCCGCGGATCGGCGTCGAGCGCGTGCTCGCCGGCAACGTCTTCCACCACGCGGTGATCCTCGGCGAGTTCACCGACGACCTCGGCGCGCTGCCTGAGGACACCCCCGCGACGGTTCGCCACGTCGGCGCGATGCTCGAGCAGGCGGGGGAGCGCCTGCAGCCCGGCGACGTCGTCATCACCGGGGCGATGACGGTCGCGCCGGTCAAGGCGGGCGACGCGCAGACGATCGACTTCGGCGCGCTCGGGTCGCTGTCTGTGAGCTTCGATGCCTGAGGCGCTGCGCCCGCTCTTCGACCAGGTCGTCATCAAGGAGCTCGAGCCCGATCGCATGCGCAAGTCGGGTCTGGTGATCCCCGAGGGCACGCAGGACCTGCCGCCCAACGAGGGCATCGTGCTCGCGGTCGGCGACGGGCCGCCCGACCTGCCGGACTTCAAGATGCCGGTTGCGCCCGGCGATCACGTCGTGTTCCCGCGCTCGGCGGGCGTCTGGGTCGAGGTCGAGGACGAGCGCCTGTTGGTCTGCCGTGTCCGCGAGCTGCTCGGCGTCATCGAGTCGACATGACGGAGGTCCTTCGTCTCGCGGCGTTCAGCGACGACCCGGCCGGCGGCAATCCGGCCGGGGTCGTGCTCGACGCGAGCGGCCTGAGCGAGGCGCAGATGCGCGCGATCGCCGCCGACGTCGGCTACTCCGAGACGGCGTTCGTCACGCCCGCGGGCGGCGGCGCGCTGGCGATCCGCTACTTCAGCCCGGAGTCCGAGGTGCCGTTCTGCGGGCACGCGACGATCGCGACGGGCGTCGCGTACGCCGGGGTACACGGCGACGGGACGCTGCAGCTCGACACCGCGGCGGGCCGCGTCGAGGTCGCTGTCGCCGACGGCGTCGCCACGCTCACGAGCGTCGAGCCGCACGTCGAGGACGTGTCCGCCGAGGATCTCGCCGAGGCGCTCGCCGCGCTCGACTGGTCGGCCGACGAGCTCGACTCGGCGCTGCCGCCGCGCTGGGGCTTCGGCGGCGCGCGGCATCTGATCCTGGGCGTCGCGACGCGTGCGCGGCTCGCCCGGCTGCACTACGACTTCGATCGCCTGCGCGCGCTGCTCGAGGCGCGCGACGCGGTCACGGCGGCGCTCGTCTTCCGCCGCGACGCGACGACGTTCGACGCCCGCGATCCGTTCCCCACGGGCGGCGTCGTCGAGGACCCCGCGACGGGGGCGGCGGCCGCAGCGTTCGGCGGCTACCTGCGCGCGCTCGGCCTCGTCACGCCGCCGGCGGCGATCGTCATCCACCAGGGCGAGGACATGGGCCGTCCGAGCCTGCTCGAGGTGCAGATCCCGGCCGGCGGCGGCATCCGCGTGAGCGGTCGTGCGGTCGTGCTGCCCGCAAGTTCGCCTGCCGGCTGACGTTGGAGCTGACGATGCGACGGATCGCCATGGTGCTCGTGCTCTGCCTCGTCGCCGGACATGCGACCGCCGAGGCGGCGACGGCGAAGAAGAAGCCGCTGCCGACCTGCAAGAAGAAGCAGAAGCCGACGAAGAAGAAGCCGTGCAAGAAGAAGCCGGCGAAGAAGCCCAAGCCCGTCGTCAAGGCACCCGACCTCACGCCGCGCGACTACACGAAGACCGCGGGGCTGTCCGAGCCGAAGCACGCCGACGTCGAGACCATCAAGCACAAGCTGATCACCGCCGACGGCGTCGACATCTACCTGGAGATCACCAAGCCCAAGGGCGCCAAGGACCTCGGCGTGATCCTCGAGGCCAGCCCCTACCACGGCACGCTCTACCCGCGCACGGGCACGCGCATCCTGCCGCTGCCGCTCGGCAAGGACGGCCAGCCCGTCGGCCTGACGGGCTACTTCCCGCAGCGCGGCTACGCCGTCGTGATGATGGATGTGCGCGGCACCGGGCGCTCGGGCGGCTGCCTCGACCACCTCGGGCCCAAGGACGCCGGCGACATGGCGGCCGTGATCGAGTGGGCCGCGGCGCAGCCGTGGTCCAACGGACGCGTCGGGATGCTCGGCCACTCCTACGTCGGCTCGACGCCGATCACGGCGACGCGGCTGAACCCCAAGGGCCTGGTCACGATCGTGCCGTCGGCGGGGCTCGCGTCGATGTACGACCACCAGTTCCAGGCCGGCGTGCCCTTCAACCTGCAGTGGGCCGGGCCGATCATCGCCTACCTGCAGCTGGCGCTCGACCGCGAGCTGCCGCCCGGCCTCGACGACCCCCAGGGCGGCGCGACCGGCGACGACTTCCTCGGTCATCCGGTCGGGGCGGTCTGCGGCCACCAGAACAATGCGCTGCTCGCCGGGCCCGGCGTCTTCACCGGCGTCGAGGAGAACTTCCACCGCGCACGCGACGCGTCCAAGGCGGTCGCGGCCTGGGGCGGCACGGTCTTCGCCGTCCACGGCGTCCACGACGAGGCGGCGCGGATCTCCAACCTCCACTGGCTCGCCGGCCGCGGCGGGCGCGCGACCGACAAGCTGTGGATCGGTCAGTGGGACCACGGCATCGGCTGCTGTCCCAACCAGCGCGGCGCCCAGTGGCTGTATGCGCTGCACGCCTGGATGGACCGCCAGCTCCTGCAGCGCAACGTCGACACCGGCCCGCCCGTCGAGACGTTCCTCAACGACGCCACCAACGACGCCGACTCGATCGAGAAGCGCGCGGAGATCGTGACCGCGCCGCGCTGGCCGATCCCCGGCACGACCACCCTCGACCTTGCGCCGGCCGCCGGCGGCACGCTCGTCCGCGGGGGGCCGAGCGGTGCCGCCGGCGCGCTGTCGTTCGTCGGCGATCCGCTGGGCTTCCAGCTCGGCGCCGACGCGACCGGCAGCGTCGCGTTCACCTCCGCGCCCGCGGGCGAGGACGTCCTGCTGCTCGGCACGCCGACGCTCGACCTCGTCGCCGCGACCACCAACCCGCGCGCCGACCTGATCGCCAACGTCTACGACGTCGCGCCCAACGACGAGACACGGCGCCTGTCGCAGTTCGCGATCAACCCGCTCGTGCGCGAGGGGATCGACCACTTCGCGGCGGCGACGCCCGGTGCCAAGTACACGCTCAAGCCGCCCGGGTTCACGATGTCCCATCACCTGCGCAAGGGCCACAAGCTGATGCTGCGCGTGCAGATGTCCGACCCGGACAAGGTCCCGTTCGGGCTGATCGATCCGAACATCCGCGTCTTCTACGGCGCGGGCGGCACGGCGCTGCACCTGCCGGTCGTCGACGGCGCGACGTTCTACAGGGACGACAAGCCGGTCGCCAAGTCGTTCGCCAAGCCGTAGGGCCCGGCCGGCCGCGCGAGTGTGCTTGTATACAAGCTAGGTGCCCGAGCGCGTCACGAGGACCCGAGGAGAGACCCGGCCGCAGGTCTACGGCGCGCTGCGCAATGCGATCGTCTCGGTGAAGTTCGCGCCCGGCCGCCAGCTCTCCGAGAACGAGCTCGCCGAGTGGCTCGGCGTCAGCCGCACACCGGTGCGCGAGGCGCTCGTGCGCCTGTCCGACGAGCGGCTCGTGGAGATCGTTCCCCAGCTCGGGACGTTCGTCTCGCGCATCAGCCCGGAGGCCGTCGCCGACGCGCAGTTCGTGCGCGAGGCGCTGGAGTGCAAGGCGGTGCGGCTGGCCGCGGTGCGCGGGACGCGCGAGGACATCGCGGCGTTGAAGGCGATCGTCGCGCGGCAGGCGCAGGTGTCGGACTTCGACCACTGGTACGTGCTCGACGACGAGCTTCACGCGGCGCTGTTCGCGCTGTCCGGTCACGGGAGCGCGTGGGCGCTTGCCGAGCGTGCCGAGGCCCACCTCAACCGCGTGCGCCGCCTGAGCCTGCCCCAGCCGCGCTACCTCGGCGAGATGGTCGCCGAGCACCGGCTCGTCGTCCGCGCCGTCGAGCGTGGCGACGCCGACGCCGCCGAGGAGGCGCTGCGCCATCACCTGCGGATGGTGCTGTCAGGGCTCGACGGCCTGCGCGAGGAACATCCCGACTACTTCGAGCAAATCTGAGAGGGTCGGCGGGTGGCGGAGTCAGACCTCGATCCGCAGGAGACACGCGAGTGGCTGGAGGCGCTCGACGCGGTCGTCGAGCACGACGGCCCCGAGCGCGCGCGGGCGCTGCTGGACCGCGTCATGCGCGAGGCGCGCGTCAAGGGCGCCCAGCCGTTTCCCGACGCCTCGACGCCGTATGTCAACACGATCGGAGTCGAGGACGAGCCGCCGATGCCCGGCGATCCGGCGATCGAGCACCGGCTGCGCTCGCTCGTGCGCTGGAACGCGATGGCGACGGTCCTCACGGCCAACAAGGTGTCCTCGGAGCTTGGCGGGCACATCGCGTCCTTCCAGTCGGCGGCCGTGCTCTACGAGGTCGGCTTCAACCACTTCTGGCACGCCCCGACCGACGAGCACGGGGGCGACCTGGTCTACATCCAGGGCCACTGCTCGCCCGGCATCTACGCGCGGGCGTTCCTCGAGGGGCGGCTGCCGGCCGAGCAGGTCGCGCGCTTCCGCCAGGAGGTCGACGGCGGCGGGTTGTCGTCCTATCCGCATCCGTGGCTGATGCCCGACTTCTGGCAGTTCCCGACCGTCTCGATGGGCCTCGGCCCGCTGATGGCGATCTACCAGGCGCACTTCATGAAGTACCTGACCGGGCGCAGCATCACCGACACGACCGGGCGCAAGGTCTGGGCGTTCCTCGGCGACGGTGAGATGGACGAGCCCGAGTCGATGGGCGCGATCTCGCTGGCCGGGCGTGAGCGCCTGGACAACCTGATCTTCGTCATCAACTGCAACCTGCAACGTCTCGACGGCCCCGTGCGCGGCAACGGCAAGATCATCCAGGAGCTCGAGACGAACTTCCGCGGCGCCGGCTGGAACGTCATCAAGGTGGTCTGGGGCTCGCGCTGGGACGCGCTGCTGGCCGCCGACCACGAGGGCCTGCTGCTCAAGCGCATGGAGGAGGCCGTCGACGGCGACTACCAGGCCTACAAGGCGCGCGACGGCGCGTTCGTGCGCGAGCACTTCTTCGGGACCGATCCGCGGCTGGCGAAGATGGTCGAGCACATGTCAGACGAGGAGATCTGGGCGCTGAACCGCGGCGGCCACGACCCCAAGAAGGTGCACGCGGCCTACGCCTCCGCCGTCGCGCACGAGGGCCAGCCGACGGTGATCCTCGCCAAGACGGTGAAGGGCTACGGGATGGGGGAGGCCGGCGAGGGCCAGAACATCACCCACCAGCAGAAGAAGATGACCGAGAAGGCGCTGCTCGCCTTCCGCGATCGCTTCGATCTCGACCTGACCGACGACGAGGTGCGCGGCGCGGAGCTGCACATGCCCGCCGACGACGACCCGGCGATGACCTACCTGCGCGAGCGCCGTGCAGAGCTGGGCGGATCGCTGCCGGTGCGCGTCGCCGATGTGCCGTCGCTGCCGGTGCCGGAGCTCGCGACGTTCAAGGGGCAGCTCGAGGGCACGGGCGAGCGCGAGATCTCGACGACGATGGCGTTCGTCCGCGTGCTCGCCGCGTTGTTGCGCGACAAGACGATCGGGTCGCGGATCGTGCCGATCGTCGCCGACGAGTCACGCACGTTCGGGATGGAGGGGATGTTCCGCCAGCTCGGGATCTACTCGCAGGTCGGCCAGCTCTACCGCCCCGAGGACGCCGACTCGCTGATGTTCTACCGCGAGGACAAGCACGGCCAGATCCTGCAGGAGGGGATCAACGAGGCCGGCGCGTTCGCATCATGGATCGCGGGGGCGACGTCCTACGCCAACCACGGCGAGCCGATGCTGCCGTTCTACATCTTCTACTCGATGTTCGGCTTCCAGCGGATCGGCGACCTCGCATGGGCGGCGGGCGACAACCGCTCGCGCGGGTTCCTGCTCGGCGGCACCGCCGGGCGCACGACCCTCAACGGGGAGGGCCTGCAGCACGAGGACGGGCACTCGCACGTGATCGCGGGAACGGTGCCCAACTGCGTCTCCTATGACCCGGCCTACGCCTACGAGGTCGCGGTCATCGTCCAGGACGGCGTGCGGCGGATGCTCACCGAGCGCGAGGACGTCTACTTCTACGTCACGCTGATGAACGAGAACTACCAGCACCCGCCGATGCCCGAGGGTGCGCAGGACGCGATCCTGCGCGGGATCCACCGGGTTGCGGGTTCGGGGTCGGGCGCGCTGCGGCTGCTGGGCGCCGGGACGATCCTGCGCGAGGTGCTCGAGGCCGCGTCGCTGCTGTCGGCGGACTGGGACGTGGAGGCCGACGTCTTCTCTGTGACGTCGTTCACCGAGCTGCGCCGCGACGCGATGGCGGCCGAGCGCTGGAACCGGTTGCACCCGACGTCGACCAAGCCGCACGTGCCGTTCGTGTCCGAGACGCTGCCGGGCGTCGCGCCCGTCGTCGCGTCGACGGACTACATGCGCGAGCTGGCCGACATGATCCGGCCGTACCTCGACGCGCCCTACACCGTGCTCGGGACGGACGGCTACGGGCGCAGCGACTATCGCGTGAAGCTGCGCTCGTTCTTCGAGGTCAACCGCTTCCACGTGGTCGTCGCGGCGCTTGGCGCGCTGGGCCGCGGCAAGGACGCGGCGAAGGCGATCAAGCAGTACGACATCGATCCGGACGCGGAGGCACCATGGCTGCGGTGACGGTCGAGGTCCCCGACATCGGGGACTTCACGGATGTGCCCGTCGTGGAGATCCTCGTCAAGCCCGGTGACAGCGTTGGGGTCGAGGACCCGCTGGTGACGCTGGAGTCCGACAAGGCGACGATGGACGTTCCCGCACCGGTCGCCGGTGTCGTCGGTGACGTGCTGGTGAAGCTCGGCGACACCGTCTCGGAGGGCATGCCGGTCGTGACGATCGAGCCGGCGGAGGGCGAGCCCGAGGTGGCGCCGGGTGAGGAGCGCGAGAACGGCGCGCCGGAGCCGGCGCCGGCGCCGCGCCGGCGGCCGAGCCCGCCCCGCCGCCGGCTGCGGCCCCGCCGCCTGCTGGCGCCCCGTCGGCCGCGGCCGCCCCGCCGGCCGCGGCCGCTGCGCCTGCCGGCGGCGCCGTCTACGCGTCCCCCTCCGTGCGCCGGCGCGCGCGGGAGCGCGGGGTCGACCTCTCCGGCATCTCAGGATCGGGGCGCGGCGGGCGGATCGTCGCCGAGGACCTCGAGCGCGCGGCGGGCGGCGCGCGGCCGGGGCCGGCCGCGGCGCCGGGCGTCGGCGGTGCCGGGGAGCGCGTGGCGCTCACGCGGATCCAGCAGCTCTCGCGCGACAACCTCGCGCGCAACTGGCAGACGATCCCGCACGTCACGCACCACGAGGACGCCGACATCACCGACCTCGAGGCGTTCCGCAAGCAGCTCAACGCCGAGCAGTCAGAGGTGAAGGTGACGATGGTCGCGCTGCTGATGTGCGCGGTCGCTGCGACGCTGCGGGAGTTCCCGCGATTCGCGTCGTCGCTGGACGGCGACGAGCTGATCATGAAGTCCGACCTGCACCTCGGCTTCGCCGCCGACACGCCGAACGGGCTCGTGGTCCCCGTCATCCGCGACGTCGACCGCAAGGGCCTGCTGCAGATCGCCGCCGACCTCACCGACCTGTCGGGCAAGGCCCGCGCGGGCAAGCTCTCGCCGAAGGAGATGAGCGGCGCGGTCTTCACGATCTCCTCGCTCGGGGGGATCGGCGGCACCGGCTTCACGCCGATCGTGAACCTCCCGCAGGTCGCGATCCTCGGCGTGGTGCGCAGCGCGATGAAACCGGTCTGGAACGGCACGGAGTTCGTGCCGCGGCTCGTCCTGCCGCTGTCGCTCTCGTACGACCATCGGGTGATCGACGGCGCCGCGGCCGCGCGCTTCTGCGCGCATCTCGCCAAGGTGCTCGGCGACCTGCGGAGGGTGCTGCTGTGAGCTCGGAGGTACGTGTCCCGGACATCGGGGACTTCACCGATGTGCCGGTCATCGAGCTGCTGGTCGCGGTCGGTGACGCGGTCGAGATCGAGACACCGCTCGTCACGCTCGAGTCCGAGAAGGCGACCTTCGACGTGCCCTCCGACGTCGCCGGGACCCTGACCGAGCTGCGGGTCGCGGTCGGCGACACGGTCTCGGAGGGTGATGTGGTGGCAGTGGTGGACGGCTCTGGCGCCGGCGGCTCCGCTGCCGAGGGCGCCGATGCCGGCGGCTCCGCTGCCGAGGGCGCCGATGCCGGCGAGGGTTCTTCTTCTGAGGAGGACCCGGCCTCGGCCACGGCTCCCGCCGGAGCGGTCTCTTCGGCGCCCGCCGAACCGGCCGCCGGTGCTCCCGCCGCGCCGGCCGACTACGACGTCGTCGTCCTCGGCTCGGGACCGGGGGGCTACACCGCTGCGTTCCGTGCAGCTGATCTCGGTAAGTCCGTCGCGCTCGTGGAGAAGCACGAGCGGCTCGGCGGCGTCTGCCTGAACGTCGGCTGCATCCCGTCCAAGGCGCTGCTGCACACGGCGAAGGTCATCACCGACGCGCAGTCCGCCCACGGCGTCACGTTCGGCGAGCCGCAGGTCGACATCGACGCGCTGCGCGAGTGGAAGGACGGCGTCGTCACGAAGCTCACCGACGGCCTCGCCGGCATGGCGCGCGGGCGCAAGGTCACCGTGCTGCGGGGCGAGGGCACGTTCAGCGGCCCCAACGCGCTGCAGGTCGGCGACGAGACCGTGACGTTCACGAACGCGATCGTCGCCGCCGGCTCGCGCGCCGCCTGGCTGCCGAGCCTGCCCGACGACCCGCGGGTGATGCACTCGACCGGGGCGCTCGAGCTCGCCGACATCCCCAAGCGCCTGCTGGTCATCGGCGGCGGCATCATCGGCCTGGAGATGGCGTGCGTCTACGACGCGCTGGGCTCGAAGGTCACGGTCGTCGAGCTGCTCGACACCCTGATCCCCGGCTGTGACCCCGACCTCGTCAAGCCGCTGGAGCAGCGGATCCGCGGACGCTACGAGGCGATCCACCTCGGCGTTCGTGTCGACAACGTCGACGCCAAGAAGAACGGCCTGCACGTGACGTTCGCCGGCGACGACGCGCCCGAGCGGCAGGTCTATGACCGCGTGCTCGTCGCGATCGGCCGCGTCCCCAACGGCGGCTCCCTCGGGCTGGGCGCGGCCGGCGTGAACGTCGACGAGCGCGGGTTCGTCGCCGTCGACGAGCAGCTGCGCACGAACGTCGCCCACATCCACGCGATCGGCGACGTCGTCGGCCAGCCGATGCTCGCGCACAAGGCGATGCACGAGGCCGCCGTCGCCGCCGAGGTGATCGCCGGCCACGACGTCGTCTTCGACCCGCGCGGGATCCCGAGCGTCGCCTACACCGACCCCGAGGTCGCGTGGGTCGGATTGACCGAGACCGACGCCGCGGCAAACCGCACGCCGGTCGAGAAGGCCGTGTTCCCGTGGGCGGCCTCCGGCCGTGCGCTGTCGATGGAGGCCAGCGGCATGACGAAGCTGCTCGTCGACCCCGAGACGCGGCGCGTCCTCGGCGCCGGCATCGTCGGCGCCAACGCCGGCGAGCTCGTCGCCGAGATCGGCCTCGCCATCGAGATGGGCGCCGTCGCCGAGGACATCGCCCTGACGATCCACGCCCACCCGACCCTCTCGGAGACCGTCGGCCTGGCCGCCGAGGTGGCTGAGGGCACGATCACCGACCTGCCGCCGGCACGCCGCAAGAAGAAGTAGTACGACGAAGTTCGCGATAGTCGCGAACTTCGTAACGATCCTCGCGGCGGGGGTGGCAGAATACGTGGGGTGCGCACGATTTGCCTCGTCGTCTTCGATGACATGCAGCTGCTCGACCTGGCGGGCCCGGCCGATGTCTTCGACACGGCCAGCAGGCTGACCGGCGGGGACTACCGCCTCACCATCGCCGCCGCACGCGGCCGCGCGGTGCGGGCGGCCAACGGCGTCCGTGTCGCCCTCGATGCGCGGTTGTCGGACCTGAGGGAAGTGGACACCTTGATGGTCGTCGGCGGCTGGGGCAGCGAGCAAGCGAGCGTGGACGAGCAACTGCTCGACGAGATCAGGCGCGTGGCACGCGACGCCCGGAGAGTCACGAGCGTCTGCTCCGGCGCGTTCGTGCTGGCCGCCGCGGGGGTGCTCGAGGCACGGACGGTCACCACGCACTGGGCGTTCTGCGCAGAGCTCCAGAAACGCCACCCCGAGCTCACCGTCGAGCCCGACCGCATCTTCGTCCGCGACGGCGAGGTCGCCACGAGCGCCGGCGTGACCGCCGGCATGGACCTCGCGCTCGCGCTCGTCGAGGACGACCACGGCCCCGAGGTCGCACGGACGGTCGCGCGCTGGCTCGTGCTCGCGACCCAGCGCCCCGGCGGGCAGTCGCAGTTCTCCGAGCGTCTCGAGCATGCCGTCGCGCCGGGCTCACCGGTCCGCGCGCTCGTCGACGCGATCGTCGCGGCGCCTGCGTCAGATCACTCCGTCCCGGCGCTCGCGCAGCGTGCCGCGCTGTCCGAGCGTCACCTCGCGCGGCTGTTCGCCGACGACACCGGCACCACGCCGGCGCGCTTCGTCGAGCGGGTCCGCGTCGAGGCCGCACGCGACCTGCTCGAGCGCAGCGCCCTGCCCGTCGAGATCGTGGCGCGCGAGGTCGGCTTCGGCAGCGCCGAGACGATGCGCCGCGCGTTCCTGCGCGTACTCGAGGTCAACCCCGCGAGCTACCGCGCCCGGTTCGGCGCGCAGCGGGCGGCGTGACTACGGCCACGGCGCCCGCACGCGCGTGACGGTGCGGTCGAGGTCGGCGTAGGCCTCCTTGGAGCTCTCCGTCGGCGCGCTCACCGACGCGCCGTAGGGCTCCGCGAGCGGCTCCACCACATAGCGCGTCTGCTCGCCCGGCCTGCGCGCGCCGGTCATCAGGATCGCGCAGGGCCCGTCGCCCGCGCCGACCATGATGTGCTCGGTCCACGGCGGGCAGTGCAGGTAGTCCCACTGGCGCAGCCGGCGCTCCTGACCCTCGACGATCGCCAGGCACTCGCCGGAGAGCACGAGGAAGCCCTCCTGCTCGGACTCGCCGTGGTAGCGGCCGTTGGGCTGGCCGGGCATCAGCACGTGGACACCGATGCCGTAGTGCTCGAACGGCGCATCCGGCGCCTGGAATGAGCACCAGGTCCCCATCGCGTCGATGCGCTCCCAGCTCGCCTCGGCGACGTTGAGGACGAACCAGCCATCGCCCTGCGCGAGCTGGCCCGTGTCGGTTTCGACGATCTGCGCCTCGTGCATGGCGCGGACGCTAGCGTCCGCGGTCGTCGATCGGTCGGGGCGAGACCAGCGCCGGCTTGCGTGTCGCCCAGCCGGCGTCGGGGTCGGCGATGCGGCGGGTGCCCGGCTCGAAGTAGCGGATCGGGAAGGCGTGGAACGCTCGCGCCCCGCTCGCGCTGCGCGGGACCCGCCGGTTCTGATCGCCCGAATCGGGGCCGCCGATCATCAACTGCTGGCCGTACTGGTCGTAGAGCCGCACGTCATAGAGCCGCTTGCCGTTGCGCGCGTAGGGGTAGACGTTCTCGACGACTGCGCCGTTGTAGGTCAGCCCGTCGGTGGACGCGGTCGACACGACGGGGTTGTCGTAGTACTGCGTGTTGGTCGCGCCGACGAGCGCCGCAAGCGCGACCCACACGGCCCCGACCGCGAACAGTCCGTTGACGACGACCAGCGACAGCGGGCGCCGCTTGGCAAGTCGCATGCCGATGCCGAGCGCGACCGACAGCGCCATGCACACCACGGTCAGCCAGAACGCGTTCCAGACGCTGTCGCGCACGTAGAAGACGCCGGGGCGGTTGGTGACCCACTCCCCGCCGACCGTGAAGCCGATGACGACGGCGGCGACGTAGCCGCGGATCAGCCAGCCGAGCGGTGCGAGCTCGTGCGCGAGCGGCGGCAGCTGAGCGGAGAGCCCGCGAAGGCGGGCGCCACGAGGAGAGGCGGGCGCGGAGGCCGGCGGCGCCGCCGCGGCAAGGCCGGCGGCGCTGCGCAGCTCCTGCGCGAAGCGCGCTGGCGGCCCGAGGCGCGCCTCGATGTCGGCGTCGGACTCGCCGGACTCGGCCAGCGAGGTCGCGATGTCCTCGAGCAGCTCCTCGCGCTCACCGGCCGGCAGGTCGGAGAGCTCGCTGCGGACGGCGTCGAGATAGGTCAGGGTGGTGGTCATCGGGCCTTCCCATTCGTGGAGGTCAGCAGCGTGCCCAGCAGCTCGGAGAACTCTGCCCACGTCACGCGCGCCTGGTCGAGCGTTGCGCGGCCGTGGTCGGTGATGCCGTAGTAGCGACGGTGTGGCCCCTCGTCAGACGCCACGACGTAGGACGTCAGCGCCCCGGCCTTGTACAGGCGCCGCAGCGTCCCGTACACCGAGGCGTCGCCGATCTCGGCCAGCCCCGCCGCGCGCAGCCGGCGCACGACGTCATAGCCATAGCCGTCGGCCCCGGCAACCGTCGCCAGAACGGCGGCGTCGAGGGTTCCCTTGAGGAGCTGCGTCCGGTCCATCGCGCAGCACACTACCACACAATGCGTAGTAGTCCTCTGGGACGGGCGTGCCACGAGATAGGGTCACGCCATGACACATGTGCGCGATGCGACGTTCGAGCTCTTCCGCCGCCACGGGATGACGACGATGTTCGGCAACCCCGGGTCGACCGAGCTGCCGATGCTCGCGGACTACCCCGACGACTTCCGCTACATCCTCGGGCTGCAGGAGGCCGTCGCGGTCGGCATGGCCGACGGCTACGCACAGGCCACCGGCCGCGTCGCTCACGTCAACCTGCACACCGCACCGGGTGTCGGCAACGGCGTCGGCGCGATCTTCAACGCGCAGGCCAACAAGGCGCCGCTGCTCGTGACCGGCGGGCAGCAGGCGCGCCACCTGATCACGCTGAACGCCAACCTCACCAACCGCGACGCCGTCGAGGTCCCCAAGCCGTTCGTGAAGTGGAGCTATGAGGTGCCGCGCGCCGCCGACGTGCCGGCCGCGCTCGCGCAGGCGATCCATTGGGCCACGCTGCCGCCGAAGGGCCCGGCGTTCGTCTCGATCCCGATGGATGACTGGGCCGCCGAGGTCGAGGACCAGGCCGTCGGGTGGGTCACCCAGCGCGAGACATACGGTCGCGCGATCCCCGACAACGAGACGCTCAGGCAGCTCGCCGCGCGCGTCGACGCCGCGCAGAACCCCGTGTTCGTCGCCGGCCCCGACATCGACGCCGGCGGTGGCTGGGACGCCGCCGTGGCGTTCGCCGAGAAGGCACATCTGCCGGTCTGGGCGCCGCCGCCGACGGGCGGCAACCGCCTCAGCTTCCCCGAGGGGCATCGCTACTTCCGCGGCGTGCTGCCGCCGGCCATCGGGCCGATCGGCGAGGTCCTCAAGGGCCACGACCTGATCCTCGTCATCGGCTCCTCGGTCTTCGCCTACTACCCGAACATCCCCGGCCCGGCGCTGCCCGAGGGCGCCGAGCTCGTCCAGATCACCAGCGACCCCTTCGAGGCGGCGCGCGCGCAGATCGGCGACGCGATCCTCGCCGACCCCGCGCTGACGCTGCAGGCGCTCGTCGAGCTGGTGTCCGCGAGCCAGCGCACGGAGCCCGAGCCACTGCCCGAGCTACCGCCGATCGAGGACGGCACGCCGCTCGCGGCCGGCGCGGTCCACGCGACGCTCGCCGAGCTCATCGGCGACGGCATCGTCGTGCTCGAGTCCCCGACCTCGACGCCGGCGCTGCGCCAGCGGATGAAGATCTCGCGCCCCGGCTCCTACTACTTCGCCGCCGGTGGCGGGCTGGGCTTCGGCCTCTCGGCGGCGCTCGGCGTGCAGCTCGCGCACCCCGACCGCAAGGTCGTCTGCGTGCTCGGCGAGGGCAGCGCGCAGTACGCGATCACGGGGTTGTGGACGGCAGCCGCTTACAACCTGCCCGTGACCTTCCTGATCATGCGCAACGACGAGTACGGGATCCTGAAGTGGTTCGGCGCGCTCGAGCAGTGCGAGGGCATGCCGGGCATGGACCTGCCGGCCCTGGAGTGCGTGAAGATCGCCGAGGCCTACGGCGTCCCGGCCCAGCGCGTGGACGGCCTCGAGGCCCTGCGCGCCGGCCTGGGCGACGCCATGGCCGCCGACGCCCCGCGACTCGTCGAGGTCGGCGTCGCCCCCGGCATGTCGCTGTTCTAGGCATGCCCGCCGCGCTCCCCGCCTCCGCGCCCGCCGACGACCGCTTCGCCGAGAGCCTCGCCGCGGGCGCGGACCCGAAGCTGGTCGCCGAGCTCGAGGCGCTGCTCGGCCCTGGGCGCGTGAAGTCGCGGGCGCTGGACATCGTCGCCTATGCCAGCGATGCCAGCTGCTATCGCCTGCAGCCGCAGGTCGTCGTGATGGCTCACGACGCCGACGACGTCGCGAAGCTGTTCGCGTACGGGCGCCGGGCGCAGATCCCGGTGACGCTGCGCGGCGGCGGCACGTCGCTCAACGGCCAGGGCCAGACGAGCGGGATCCTCGTCGACGTGCGCCGCCACTTCCGCGGTGTGACGGTGCTCGAGGACGGCGGCGCGGTGCGGGTGCGCCCCGGCACGCTGCTTGGCACCGTCAACCGCGCGCTGCGCAAATATCAGCGGCGGATCGGGCCCGACCCGGCGTCGACGGACATCGCGACGGTCGGCGGTGTGGTCGCCAACAACAGCGGCGGCATGCGCTGCGGCACCAAGCACGACAGCTACCAGACGCTGCGTTCGCTGACGTTCGTGACCGCCGGCGGGACGACGATCGACACGGCCGCGCCCGGCGCCGCCGAGCGCTTCGCGCAGGCCGAGCCCGAGCTGACGCAGGGCCTCGCGCGCATCCGAGACGAGATCCGCGCCGACACGGAGCTTGCCGAGCGCATCGCCCGCAAGTTCAAGATCAAGAACACGACCGGGTACCGACTCTGCGCGTTCCTCGATGCCGACGAGCCGCTGGACATCTTCGCGAAGCTCATCGTCGGCTCGGAGGGGACGCTGGCGTTCATCGCCGACGCCGTCTTCGACACCGTCGAGCACGGCCACCACACGAGCACCGGCCTGCTGTTCTTCGACAGCCTCGAGTCGGCGATCGCGCCGGTGCCGGCATTCGTCGCAGCCGGTGCGACCGCCGTCGAGGTGATGGTCAACGCGACGCTGGTCGCGGCGTCCTGGGCGCTGCCGGGCATGCCCGAGGCGTGGCGCGAGCTGGACCCCGAGGGAGCCGTCCTGCTCGTCGAGCTGCGCACGAACGACCCGGCGCAGCTCGAGGGCATGGAGGCCGCGGCGCACGGTGCGCTGGAAGGCCTCGAGCTGCTCCAGCCCGCGGAGTTCACGCGCGACGCGCACACCACCGAGATGTTCTGGACCGTGCGCGAGGGCATGCAGGGCACGGTCGGCGGATTTCGCCCCGCCGGCTCGGCGATGCTGATCGAGGACATCTGCGTGGTGCCCGAGCGGATCGCCGAGGCGGCCGCCGACATCCGCGCGCTGCTCGGCAAGTACGGCTTCCTGCAGGGCGTGGCCGGGCACGCGAGCGCCGGCAACCTGCACTTCCTGCTGACGCCGATCCTGTCGGACGCCGGCGATCGCGACCGCTACGAGGCGTTCATGGGCGAGCTCGTCGCGCTGATCGTCGACAAGTACGACGGCTCGTTGAAGGCCGAGCACGGCACGGGGCGCAACATGGCGCCCTACGTCGCCAGCGAGTGGGGTGAGAAGGCGACCGAGCTGATGTGGCAGATCAAGCGACTCGCCGACCCCGGCAACGTGCTCAACCCCGAGGTCATCCTCAGCCGCGACCCGCACATCCACCTCGCAGATCTGAAGTCGACGCCGCCGATCGAGGAGGACGGCCGCGCGCACCTGTGCATCGAGTGCGGCTTCTGCGAGCCCGTCTGCCCGTCGCGCGACCTGACGACGACGCCGCGCCAGCGGATCGTCGTGCGGCGCGAGATGGCGCGCCAGCCGGAGGGCTCGCCGCTGCGCGCGGCGCTCGCCGAGCAGTACGAGTACGACGCGATGGACACCTGCGCCGCCGACGGCTCCTGCAAGCTCGTCTGCCCGATCGGCATCGACACCGGCACGCTGGTGAAGTCGCTGCGCGTCGGGGACCACGCGCCGTCCGCGCAGCGTGCCGCGCTGACCGCCGCGAAGCACTGGAGCGCGGTCGAGCGCGCGTCGCGCAGCGGGCTGCGCGCCGGCGCGCTCGCCGCCCGCGTGCTCGGCGACCACCGCCTGGAGCGCGTCAGCGCCGCCGCCCCCGGGCCTAGCTGGTCGCGCGCGCTGCCGCATGCTGCCGACGCGACGCTGCCCGCGACCGTGCGCGCCGGCGCTGCGGCCGTCTACGTTCCCGCCTGCATCAACCGGATCTTCGGCGTCTCTCGCAACGCCGGCGACGGTCTCGGGCTGCCGGCCGCACTGGTCGAGCTCAGCGCCCGCGCCGGCAAGCCGGTCTGGATTCCCGACGACGTCGCCGGCACGTGCTGTGCGACCCCTTGGAGCTCCAAGGGCTACGCCGATGGCAAGGCCGCGATGGCTGCGGTCATGGCCGACGCGCTGTGGCGCTGGAGCGAGCACGGCAAGCTGCCGGTCGTGATCGACGCGACCTCCTGCGCGCACGGGATCGCCGGCGACGTGGAGGACGAGCGCCTGGAGGCGGTCACGATCCTCGACCCGGTCGCCTGGGCACACGAGCAGTTGCTGCCGGCGTTGACCGTGACCGCGAAGGTCGGCCGCGTCGCGGTCCACCCGACCTGCTCGTCACGCCACCTCGGTACCGCCGAGGCGCTGGTGGCACTCGCCGCCGCCGGCGCCGACGAGGTCCTCGTCCCGCCGTCGGCGGGCTGCTGTGGCATGGCCGGCGACCGCGGCCTGCAGCACCCCGAGCTCGTCGCGTCGGCGACCCGCGAGGAGGCCGCCGAGGTGCTGGCAGCGGCGTGCGATGCCCACGTCTCGGCCAACCGCACGTGCGAGATCGCGCTCGAGCAGGTCACCGGAAAGCCCTACGAGTCGATCATCCAGTTCCTGGAACGTCTCACGCGTCCGTAGCATTCGCGCTGTGGACCACGCGGAGATCGTGCGCGAGCTGTTCGAGGCCGCGAACCGGCGCGACGCCGACGCCGTCCTCGCGGTCACGCACCCCGACGCGGAGTTCTGGCTGTCGGGGACGGCCGAGCAGACCGGGCGCAAAGAGCCCTACCGCGGGCACGCCGGCGTGCTGGAGTATTTTGCCGACGTCGACGCCGTGTGGGAGGAGTTCGCGCTCTCGCCGGGAGAGCTGCGCATCGCCGGTGACGGCGTCGTCTCCTTCGGCAGCGTCCGCGTGCGCGCGGTTGGCGAGCCCGCATCACGCGACGTCGCGGTGATCTGGGTCTTCAAGCTGCGCGACGCGATGGTGCTAACCGCGCGCGCCGTTCAGACGGCCGCCGAGGCCAACGAAGCGCTGGCGTCCTAGCTACGCCGCCGCGGTGGCGGCCTCTCGGCGCGCCTGCTTCCACGTGCCGAAGGTCGCGATGACGCCGGCAAGCGGTGGCAGCTCGGGATCCTGCTGGGCCTCCTCCTGGTAGTCGAGCATCCGCAGGCGGTCAAGCGGGCAGCCCACGTTTCCGGCGACATCGCGCAGCGCGACCGTCACGGTCGTCGGGTCGAGCACGTCGCCGTGCTGACGCCGTGCGGCGTTGGCGACGACGCCGGCGGCGCTGCCGTGGGCGCGAGCGCCGTGCTCGGAGTCATCGACGTCGGGACGCGCGCGGCCGGCCCCGATCACGAGCCGGCAGTGCGGGCAACGCGTCGGCGCAGACGGATATGGGAGCCGGTCGGCGTCGGGTAGAAGGAGCAGACAGTGGGGGCAGTGTGCCGCGGTCACGCCCTTGGGCTTACCCCGTCCGCGACGGTGGTATGGCTGAGTTCGTCCGTGCGCGGACAGTCCGCCGACGAACATAGTGGTCCGTCGGCGGACGCCGCAGAGAAGCGCTACAAGGCGCCGCGTCGCCCGCCGTACACGCCGGTCGGAATGCCGCCCAGCAGGACGAGGATCGCGGCCACGATGCCGACGATGGACGGCAGGCCCAAGGCGACGCACAGCGCGTACACCAGGGCTGCCACCAGGACGGCGATGATTGCGGAGATCATGTGGGTTGGTCCCTCCTTTCGATGCATCGAGGGTGTCCGGAGCCGCATGCGCGAAACCGCGCCCGGACGCCCGCTGGACGGGTGTGCCATGCCGCGCGACGGGTACCGCCTCACACATGCCAACCCTGGAAGTCCCCGAGGTCCCGACGCCCGGTCCCGAGGCCGAGCCGTCCGCGCCGCCCGGGCCCGAGATCCCCGTCGACCCGACCGACCCGCCGAGCGTGCCGGACCCCGAGCCACCGCAGACGCCGCCGGACACCCCGAACCCGCAGACCACCTGAAGGAGCGAGCATGCCGCCCCGCGGAGTGAAAAAGGGCACCAAGCGCGCCCGCCAGTACGAGCACATCAAGGAGGCCCAGAAGGACCAGGGCGCCGGCGAGGACCGCGCCGAGGAGATCGCCGCGCGCACCGTCAACAAGGAGCGCGCCCGCCACGGTGAGTCGCGCCAGCGCTCCAAGACCTCGACGCAGGACATCTCGTCCGGGCGCCGCGGCGGACGGCGATCGGGGACGAACCGGTCCAAGGGCCGCACCCGCGACCAGCTCTACAGCGAGGCCAAGGACCTCGGGATCGACGGGCGCTCGAAGATGAGCAAGGACCAGCTGCGCCGCGCCGTCGACGCCAAGAAGTCGTGAGCGGCGAACCGCACTGGACGCCGCCGCCGGATCCTCCGACGCGCTTCACCGCCCGCTACATCGCGGTGATGCTGACGATCCCCGTCATCGCGCTGCTGCTGTGGCTGGCGCTGCCCCACAGCGCCGTGACCGTGTCGTTGCTGGCGATCGGACTGCTGGCCGCGGTGTTCATCGGGATCGGCTCGGCGATGCTGCGCAGCCGCGACCTCGAGAAGCCGCCCGGGCGTCACGAGCGCCCGACGCCCTCCTGATCGGCCACCGGCGCGCGGTCGCCGCCGATGACGTGCTCCATCGTGATCTCGTCGCGTACGACGCGCTCGATCGCGGCGAGCACCTCGTCGGCGAGCTTCCAGCCGTCCTCTGAGTCGACCGGCACCGCCGAGATCCGCACGACGACCTCGTCGTCGTCCATCGACTGCAGGTCGATGTGCGGCTGGCCGCGCGTCGGCGTCGTGACGTGCTCCTCCAGCAGGCGCTGAACCTCCGAGGGCTTGACGCCGGCGCGCAGCCGCGCCTCGAAGTCGACGGCGTCGGGCTCGCGCAGCGGGGTCACCGCGCAGGCGAGCACCACCGAGTTGGGCAGCATCATCCGGTCGGCGCCGTGGCTGAGCACGACGTAGAGCAGGCCGAGCGAGGTGACGGTGCCCTCGATCTGGCCGGCCAGGCCTCCCCCCTGGAAGCGGACGCGCTCGCCGGTGCGAAACGGGCGTGCGCTGAGCAGCACCATCCCGGCGAAGAAGTTGCCGAGCGTCTGCTGTGCGGCGAGGCCGACGATCACCGCCGTGAAGGCGCCGCCGACGGCCAGTTCGCGCGCTTCGAGGCCGGCGATCCGCAGCGCCAGCATCAGCGCGGCGACGATCGTGACGAGGCGGATCAGGAAGCCGACGGTGCCGGCGGTCGCGGGATCCAGGCGCCCGAGCAGCTGCGGCCCGAAGGCGCGGCCGAGGTCGCGGGCGAGCGCCCAGCCGACGATCACGAGGCCGATCGTGCAGGCGATCTGGATCTCTCGCTCGAGGCCGTCGAACCACTGGTGGCGGTGCTCGGACACGACGACGAGCCCGGCGAACGCCGGGCCGAGCACGAGCGCCTCGCGGCGGGCGCGGCGGGCGGCAGCGGCCGCCTCCTGGCGCAGGCGCACCGCGCGATCGCTGGTCAGCGGCGCGACGACGCGGGGACGGATCCGGCGAAGCGGGGTCACCCCTCTAGGGGTAGCACGTTTGCGCGGCCGACCGAGATCGCGGTGCGCCGGGTATCAGGGCGATGTGCCCCGTCTGCGCCGCTCGGACCTCAGCACGCCCGGGCTGACGCGCCGGCGGCGTGGCCGCGGCTTCGAGCTGCTCGATCCGCGCGGACGGACCGTTCGCGATCAGGAGACGCGCCTGCGGGTCGCCGCGCTGGCGATCCCGCCGGCGTGGGAGGACGTCTGGATCGCACGCGACCCGCTGGGCCACGTGCAGGCGACCGGGGTCGACGCGGCGGGCCGGCGCCAGTACCGCTACCACGACGCCTGGCACGCCCAGCGCGCGCGCGTCAAGTTCGCCGAGATGGAGGAGTTCGCCGCCGCCCTGCCGGCGCTGCGCAAGCGCGTCGCAGCCGACCTCGAGGGCGACGGATATGAGCGCGAGCGCGTGCTCGCGGCGATGGTCAGGCTGCTGGACGTCGGCTTCTTCCGCGTCGGCTGCGAGGACTACGCAGAGCGCAACGGCAGCTACGGCATCGCGACGCTGCTGCGCGAGCATGTGACGATCCACGGCGAGGCGCTCGTCTTCGACTACCCGGCGAAGTCCGGTCAGCGGCGCCTGCAGCAGGTGGTCGACGCCGACGTCGCCGAGCTCGTGCGTGGCCTGCGCCGGCGCCGCGGCGGACCCGGCCCCGAGCTCTTCGCCTACAAGGACGGCCGGCGCTGGGTCGACGTGCGCTCGACCGAGGTCAATGCCTACCTCAAGGAGCGCAGCGGCCTCGACATCTCGGCCAAGGACTTCCGCACCTGGGGCGCGACGGTGCTCTGCGCCGTCGCCCTGGCGGTCGCCGAGTCCGCGCCCGGCCGGCGCCGCTCGCGCAAGCGCGTCCAGGTCCAGGCGATCCGCGAGGTCGCTCGCTACCTCGGCAACACGCCCGCCGTCTGTCGTGGCTCCTACGTCGATCCGCGCGTGCTGGACCGCCACGCGGCCGGCGACACGATCGAGCTGCGCGGCATCGGCGACGAGCCTGAGGCCGGGCCGCTGCCCGAGGCCGTCGAGCGCGCGGTCCTGCGGTTGCTCGGTCGCGACTAGCGCCGGGTAAGCGCCAGACATGTCCGATCAGGCAGCACCCGACCGCGAGGGCGACGACGACACCGACTTCGCCGGTGCGACAGAGCAGTCAGACCAGAACCGCGAGGAGCAGCAGCAGGGCGCCACGCCCGACCACTCCGACGACCGCCCGACCGAGCCGGCGCCGCAGGACGAGGGCCAGGGCTAGAGCTGTGCGCGCAGCGCGGCGGCCTGCTCGCGATAGCGCTCGACGTTGCGCAGCTTGATGTCCTCGTAGCCGCGGATCACGTCGGGCAGCTCGGCGATCGCGACGCAGGTGTCGAGCGTCGCGGGCGACAGCTTCGACGCCGCGCAGCGCACGAGCTCTGTGTACTCGCCGATCAGCGCGCGCTCGACGCGCCGCACCTCCGCCTTGCCGAACGGGTCGAGCTTCGTGCCGCGCAGCCGCCGCATCCGGTGCAGCGCCTTCAGGCCCGGGTCGAACCACGGCCCGAACTTCAGCTTGCGCTTCAGCCCCAGCGCGCGCAGCGCGGGCGGATGCAGCATGACCTTGACCTTCGCACCGGCGCCGAACTCGCCTTCGATCAGCATGCGCTCGGACGGCAGCAGGTGCAGGCGCGCGACCTCGTACTCGTCCTTGTAGGCCATCAGCTTGTGCAGGCCCCACGCGACCGCCTGCGCGAAACGCGTACCGTCGATCCCCGCGTCCGCCTCTGCGGCGCGGACCTCCTCGACGATCGCGCGGTAGCGGGCGGCGTACGCAGCGTCCTGATAGGCCGTGAGCTCGCCGACGCGCAACTCGACGCTCTGCTCGAGCGTGCGCGCGATCTGCGGCGTGCGCGAGATCTGCGCGATCGCGTCGGGCGCGGCGACGACCGCGCGACCCCACGCGAACGCGGCGAGGTTCTTCTCGACCGCCGCGCCGTTGAGCTCGAACGCGCGCCGCAGGGCGGCTTCGGAGACCGGCAGCAGGCCGCGCTGGAACGCCGCGCCGACGACGATCGCGTTGGCCGGCATGTGATCCTGGAACAGCCCCATCGACAGCGCCTGGGCGTCGAGGAAGACGTTGCGGTCGTGCCGGGTGTGGCGGTCGATGCGGTCGAGCGTGAGGTCGACCGGCGGCATCGACTTGCCCGGATCTGAGACGACGGCGCCGGTGGCCGTCTGGCTCGTCGAGACGACGGCGGTCGTGCGCTCGGGCGAAGCGGTGCGCAGGTTCTTGGCGTCGGCGCCGCCGAGCGCGTCGAAGGCGAGGTAGGCGTCGACCGAGCCCGGGGCCGCGCGGTTGGTCCCCGTGATCGGCTGGTCGGAGATGACGATGTCCGAGACGACCGGGCCGCCCTTCTGCGCGAGGCCGGTCTGATCGAGTGCCGAGACGTGGCGGCCGTCGAGGTGGGCCGCCATCCCGAGGATCTGCGAGATCGTCACGACACCGGTGCCGCCGATGCCGATCATCCGGATGAGCGAGGTCGCGGGTGCGGGGTCGGGCGCGGGCAGGTCACTCGGCGGGGCGGGGGCCTCGCGCAGGGCGCGCTTGCCCTTGGCCGGGATCACCGTGAGAAACGACGGGCAGTCGCCGTCCAGGCAGGAGTAGTCGGTGTTGCAGGAGGCTTGGTGGATCTGCGTCTTGCGCCCGAACTCGGTGTCCGTGGGGATCACCGACAGGCACGAGGACTTCACGCCGCAGTCGCCGCAGCCCTCGCAGACGCGCTCGTTGATCGCGACCTGGAACGCCGGCGGCGCGATCTTGCCGCGCTTGGTCAGGCGCCGCTTCTCCGCCGCGCAGACCTGATCGTGGATCAGCACCGTGGTGCCGGGGGTCGCCATCAGCTCGCGCTGGGCCTCCTCGATCTCATGGCGCTCGCGCACCTCGGCGATCGGGTGCAGCTTCACGCCGCGGTAGCGCGACATGTCCTCGGTCGTGACGATGACCTTCTTGACGCCCTCCAGCGCGAACCAGCTCGTCAGCTCGGGCACGGTCATCTGGCCCTCGATGTCCTGGCCGCCGGTCATCGAGACGAAGCCGTTGTAGAGCAGCTTGTAGGTGATGTTCGTCCCGGCCGCCACCGACGCGCGCACCGCCAGCGAGCCGGAGTGATGGAACGTGCCGTCGCCGATGTTCTGGGTCAGGTGCTCGTCGCCGACGAACGGCGCCATCCCGATCCACTGCGCGCCCTCGCCGCCCATCTGCGTGATGCCCGCGATGTCGCCCTTGCCCTCGCGGTTGAGCACGATCATCGTGTGGCAGCCGATGCCGCCGCCGACCAGCGTGCCGTCTGGCGCCTTGGTCGACGTGTTGTGCGGGCAGCCCGAGCAGAAGAACGGGGTGCGCGACATCGGCAGCGGGCGCGCCATGAAGCGCGACGTCGCCTCGATGTCGGCGACGCGCGCCTCGAAGCCCTCGTCGCGCAGGCGTGCGCGCAGCCGCGGCGCGAGCGCCAGCGCGATCTCGTCGGCCAGCAGCTCGCCCTCGGGATGCAGCAGCGCGCGGCCGGCCTCGTCGAGCTTGCCGACGATCTCGGGCGCGCCGGGCTGGCGGTAGAGCAGGTGCTTGATCTGCTCCTCCATGAACGGCAGCTTCTCTTCGACGACGACGATCTCCTCGAGCCCGTAGGCGAACTCGCGCACGGTCTCGGCGTCCAGCGGCCAGGGCATGCGGACGTGCAGCAGCCGGATGCCGCGGCGCTCCAGCGCGGCGGCGTCGAGGCCGAGCATCGCCAGCGCGCTCTGCAGCTCGCTGTAGGTGCGCCCGGACGCCATCACGCCCAGCCATGCCTCGCCGCGCGCCCCTTCGATCCGGTCCAGGCGGTTGGCGCGGGCGTAGGCGCGGGCGACATCGAGGCGCACGTGCATGAGGCTGCGCTCGAGCGCCAGCGAGTCGGGCGCCAGGAGCATCGCGTTGGGCTCGTGCTGGAAGGGCTTGCCCATCCACTCGACCTCGGGGAGCACCGGGCGGATGTGGTCCGGGCCGACGATCGCCGTGCCGGCGGAGTCGGCGACCGACGTCACGATCTTCATCCCGGCCCAGAGGCCGCTGGCGCGCGACAGCGCGACGGCGTGCAGGCCGAGGTCGAGCACGTCCTGCACGCTCGACGGATAGATGATCGGCACCTGCAGTGCCGCCAGCGTGGGCTCGGCGGCGCTCGGCAGGGTGGAGGACTTGCAGCCCGGGTCGTCGCCGACCCACAGCACCATGCCGCCGTGGCGCGCGGCGCCCTGGAAGGTCCCGTGGCGGATCGCGTCGGCGGCGCGGTCGAGGCCGGGGTTCTTGCCGTACCACCAGCCGGTGACGCCCTGGACCTTCGCGCTCGGACGCGCGCCGACGAGCTGCGTGCCGACGACGCTCGTGGCCGCGAGCTCCTCGTTGAGGCCCGGCTGGAAGCGGACGTTCCAGCGCTCGGCGAGCTTGCCGAGACGCAGGAGCTCCTTGTCGATGCCGCCGAGCGGGGAGCCCTGGTAGCCGGAGACGAAGCCGCCGGTGTTCAACCCGGCGCGGTCGTCGGCGCGGCGCTGGTCGAACGGCAGGCGGGCGATCGCCTGGATGCCCGAGCAGAAGATCCGGCCGTCCTCGAGCTCGTACTTGTCGCTGAGCGCGACCTCGCGGAGACCGCGTACCTCGTCCTCGATCAGCGTCATCTCACTCCATGGTAAACAAACCGGACCACGACCGGACAAACGGTCGGAGTCCGGACGAACGGTCGGTCGTCAGACCCCACCGGGGTCAATGCCTCACGGCGCTTGGCTCTGCAGTGGTAATCGTCGGCTAGAGACGCCGTCCGCGCACGACGTCGAGGTCGCGCGGCGGCGCACCCGTCAGCAGCCAGCCCTCGCCGCGCTCCGATCGCACGAGGTCGCGCTCGGCGAGCACCCCGAGCGCGCCGGTGACCGTCGGCCGGCGCGCGCCGACGAGCATGCCCAGGACCTCGTGGGTCATCGGGACGGGCACGAGGACGCCGTCGGGGCGCACCTTCCCGAACTCGTCGGCCAGCATCCACAGCTCGAGCAGCACGCGGTGCTCGACCGCGGCGAGCTGGGAGATGACCTGCTGGCACGCCTGCCGGCGTGAGCGGCTGACGAGCCGCTCCGACAGCTGCGCGATCACCGGCGGGAAGCTGCACAGCCGGCTCGTCGCCTCGTGGCCGAGCACCGCGACGGTGACGCGGCTGAGCATCCGCCAGTGCAGGCTGATCGGGTAGGAGCTGGTCATCTCGTCCTGATGCCAGGGGCGGATGACGTCGCCGGGCCCGGCGAGCTCGGCGGCGCTGCGGTGCGCAAGTGTCACCGAACGAACCATGAAGCCCTCGGCCACGAACAGGCCGAAGCCGCCGCGCCCGCCGTTGGTGGCGATCTGCTCGGGATCCCAGCGTCCGGCGCGGACGCGGACGACGTCGACCGCCAGCTCAGACTGGGCGCGCTTCTCGTCCTCACGGGGCAGATCCTTGGCGAGATCGCGGTCGAGGTCGAGCAGCGACTCTCTCGAGGCGTCGCTCATCCTCAGTGCCTTACCCGGTCTGCTCGCCGGCAGACACGGATTGTGGTCAGGCAGGAACGCGGCGCGGCTGCGCGATCTCCGTCGCCCAGGTGTCCTCCATACGACCGAGATGCTCGTCCATGACCTCCTCGATCAGGGCGCGGTCGCCGCCGCGGACCGCCGCGAGCGTGCGCTCGTGGATCTCGATCGTCCAGTCGGCGACCAGCGGCACGTGCATCGCCATGTCGCGGGCGATCTCGAGATCGCGGATCAGCGAGCTCATGATCCGCGCCAGGCGCGGGTTGCCGCTGGCGCGCGCCATCGCGAGGTGAAACTGGCGTTCGAGGCCGAGGAAGCCGTCCTCGTGGGCGAGCACGCCGCCGTCGTCCAACAGCGCGCGCTGGCGCTCGATCGTCGCCGCCATCGCGCCGAAGTCCGTCTCCGTGCCACGCAGGCCTGCGAGCACCGCGACCTGCGGCTCGATCGCGCGCCGCGCCTCCAGCACGACGACGATCCCGTCCACGCGCTCTTCCGACCCGCGCGCCAGCAGCGATGCCGGTGCGACCTCGGAAGCGACGAAGATCCCGCCGCCGGCGCCCGGCTTGACGGCGACCACGCCGGCCTCGGCGAGCACGCGGATCGCCTCTCGCACCGTCGGCCGCGAGATCTGCATGAGCTTGGCCAGGTCGCGCTCGGACGGCAGGCGATCGCCCGTCCGCAGCTCGCCGAGGCGGACGCGGTCGGCGATCTGCTCGACGGCCTCCTCGAACGTGCGGCGGGTGCGGACGGGGTCGAACATCGGAAGAATCGTAGATCAGGCCTCCGCTGCCTCCAGCAGCTTCAGCCAGACCTCGCTGCGGGTGGGGAACGACGGTGTCGCGTGGTAGAGCGTCGACAGCGGGATCTCGCCGACGATCGCGATCGTGGCGGCGTGCAGCCACTCGGCGACCTCGACGCCGGTGAAGGTGGCGCCGATGATGACGTCGCGCTGGTCGTCGATGACGAGCTTGCACGTCCCCGCGGTGTCCTTGCCGACGTAGCTGGCTCCGGCGGTGCCCGACGTCGGAGTCTCGACGCAGCGCACGGGCACCCCCGCGTCGCGGGCGCCGGCCTCGGTGTGGCCGACGGCGGCGACCTGGGGGTCGGTGAAGATCACGCGCGCGACGTGGGCGCCGTCGGCGAGCGGGTTGACCGTCCGGCCCTTGCCGAGGATCTGGTCGGCGGCGACGCGCGCCTGGTACTTGCCGGCGTGCGTCAGCAGCGCGCGGCCGTTGACGTCGCCGATGACGTAGAGCCAGTCGTGGCCGGCGACGCGCAGGCGCTCGTCGACCTCGATCGGCTTGCCGGGCTCCAGCCCCAGCGCGTCGAGGCCGAGATCGTCGGTCAGCGCGTGGCGGCCGATCGCGCAGAGCAGCTCCTCGCCGTGCAGCGTCACGCCGTTCTCGAGCGTCAGCGTGGCGCTGCCGTCGTCCTCGCGCGCCGCAGCGCTCGCCTTGACGCCGAGGTGGACCTCGATGCCTGCGTCGCGCAGCGCGTCGAGCACCTGGTCTGAGGCGAACTGCTCCTCGCGCGCGATCAGGCGCTCGCCGGCCTCGACGACCGTGACCTTCGCGCCGAGCGACGCGAACGCCTGCGCCAACTCGACGCCGACGACGCCGCCGCCGAGGACGAGCAGCGTCGCGGGCACATGCTTGGCGGTCGTCGCCTCGCGGTTCGTCCACGGCTTGGCTTCGCGCAACCCGTCGATCGGCGGGATCAGCGCCGCGGTCCCGGTGCCGAGCAGGACGGCCTGCTCGGCGGTGAGGACGCGGTCACCGACGGTGACCTCACGCTCGCCGGTGATGACGCCGTGGCCGCGCACGAGCGCGATGTCGCGGTCCTGCAGCCACGGCAGTTGCGCGGCGTCGTCCTCGCCGTGGATCACGTCGTCGCGGCGCGCGAGCACGACCTCGACGTCGAGGTCGCCGGTCACGGCCTCGCGCACGCCCGGCACGCGGCGCGCCTCGGCCAGCAGCTGCCCGGGCCGCAGCAGCGCCTTCGAGGGCATGCAGCCGTAGTAGGAGCACTCGCCGCCGACGAGATGCTGCTCGACGATCGCGACCTTCACGCCGGCATCGGCAAGGCGCCCGGCGGCGACCTCGCCGGCGGGGCCGGCGCCGACCACGATGACGTCGAAGGTGTGGGGCTCGGCGTCGCTCATACTTGGCATCCTCGCTGATGTGCCCAGACGCCTGCTGCTGCTCACGCTGACGGCCGCGACCCTCGCGGCCTGCGGAGACGACGACAACGCCACCGGCTTCAGCACCGCGGCCGAGCCGCGCTCGCCCGCCGCGACGACGGCGGCCGGCAAGCTGCGCCTGGCCCCGGTGGGGCGCTTCGAGGCGCCTGTCCACGTCGCCGGGGCGCCCGGCGACACGCGCCGGCTGTTCGTCGTCGAGCAGGCAGGGCGGATCCGGATCGTGCGCGGCGGCAAGATCGCGGCGGCGCCGTTCCTGGACATCCGCAGCCTCGTCACCAGCGGCGGCGAGCAGGGGCTGCTGTCCGTCGCGTTCGCGCCGGACTACCGGCAGTCGGGCCGGTTCTACGTCTACTACACCGACAAGGACCAGCAGCAGCGCGTCGTCGAGTACCGCCGCGCGAGCGCCGACCGCGCAGATCCGGGCAGCGCGCGGCTCGTGCTGAGGATGGCCGATCCCGAGGCCAACCACAACGGCGGCCTGATGGTCTTCGGGCCCGACAAGCTGCTCTACATCGGCACCGGCGACGGCGGCGGCGCCGGCGACGAGCACGGCACGCGCGGCAACGCCCAGGACCTCGGCTCGCCGCTCGGCAAGCTGCTGCGGATCGACCCGCGGGCGAGCGCAGGCCGGGCCTATCGCGTCCCCGGTTCCAACCCGTTCGCCGGGCGCGCGGGCGCGCGCGGCGAGATCTACAGCTACGGCCTGCGCAACCCGTGGCGCTTCTCGTTCGATCGCGCGTCGGGCGACCTCACGATCGCCGATGTCGGCCAGGGAGCGGTCGAGGAGGTCGACTTCGTCGGGAAATCGAATCCCACCCACCCGCGGGGCCGGGGCGCGAACTTCGGCTGGCGCCCGTTCGAGGGTCGCAAGCGCTTCGCCGCCGGGGAGTCGGCGCCCGGCGCGATCGCGCCCGTGCTCGAGCAGAGCCACGACGACGGCTGGTGCTCGATCACCGGCGGCTACGTCGTCCGCGATCGCGCCGTGCCGGCGCTCTACGGCCGCTACGTCTACGGGGACTACTGCCTCGGCCGGCTGCGCAGCGCGCGCCTGCGGCCGGGCAGCGCGACCGGCGACCGCCAGCTCGCGCTGCCGAAGGTCGAGGGCCTCTCGTCCTTCGGGGAGGACACCCGCGGGCGCGTCTACGTCGTGTCCCTGAACGGGCCGGTGTACCGGCTGGCGCAGTAACGTCGCGGTGCCCCGCCGGACAGGGGGGCATGGGGGAACTGGAGCTCACGAACCTCGTCGGCGTCTGCGCGATCGCGTTCGTGGCGCCGCTTGCGCTCGGGCTCGTGCCGGCGCTGCGGCTGCCGGCCGTCGTGCTGGAGATCGTCCTCGGGATCGCCGTCGGGCCCGACGCGCTGGGTTGGGTGTCTACGGATCAGGCGATCGAGGTGCTGGCCACGATCGGGCTGGCGATGCTGCTGTTCCTCGCCGGCCTGGAGCTCGAGCCGTCGGCGCTGCGCGGCCAGATCGGGCGCCTCGCCGTCGCGGGCTTCGCGCTGTCCTTCGGCCTGGCGCTGCTCGTCGGGCTCGCGCTGAGCGGCGCGGGCGTCGTCCGCAGCCCGGTGTTCCTTGCGATCGTGCTGTCGGCGACCTCGCTAGGTGTTGTCGTGCCCGTGCTGAAGGACGCCGGCCTGGCAGGCGCGCCGCTCGGGCAGCTCGTGATCGCCGCCGCCTCCGTTGCCGACGTCGCGACGATCGTGCTGCTGACGCTGCTGTTCAGCAGCGAGTCGGGCTCGGTCAGCGCGCAGGCGCTGCTGCTCGGCGGCCTCGGGCTGATGGCGGCCGTCGTCGTGCTCGGCGCGGCGCTCGCGCGCCACTGGGCGGCGCTGTCGGCGACGCTGCTGCGTCTGCAGGACTCCACGGCGCAGATCCGCGTGCGCGGCGCGTTCCTGCTGCTCGTCGGCTTTGCCGCTCTGGCCCAGGAGCTCGGGCTCGAGGTGATCCTCGGCGCGTTCATCGCCGGGATGCTGCTGACCGTCGTCGACCAGGACCGCGCGATGACGCACCCCGACTTCCGGCGCAAGCTCGAGGCCGTCGGCTACGGCGTGCTGATCCCGATCTTCTTCGTCACGAGCGGGCTGCGCTTCGACCTCGACGCGCTCACCGCCGACGGGAGCGCGCTGGCGAAGGTCCCGCTGTTCGTCGCCGCGCTGCTCGTCGTGCGCGCGCTGCCGGCCGTGCTTTACCGGCGCACGCTGGCTGACCGCGCGGAGGTCGGCGCTGCGGGCCTGCTGCAGGCGACGTCGCTGCCGTTCATCGTCGCGTCGACGGTGATCGGCCTGGATCTCGGGCTGTTGAGCGCGGCCACCGCCGCCGGCGTCGTCGCCGCCGGGCTGCTGAGCGTGCTGCTGTTCCCGCTGCTGGCGCTGGCGGTGCTCAGCGCACGGCCCGCAGCCGGGCCCGCTTCGCCGTAGCGCGGGCGCGCCATGGCGTCGGCGCGGCGGCGGCCTCGACGCGCAGGACGTCGAAGGCGCGCTCGAGGTCGCGCGCGATGTCGACGACGTCGTAGACGACCTCGGCGTCGGCGTAGAGCCCGACGTAGAGCTGGTCGAGGTAGGAGAGGGCGCCGATCGTGAGCGCGTTGCCCTCGGCGACGGGGACTGCGGGATAGACCGCGCGCAGCGGCCGGCCCAACAGCGAGAGCTCGACCGGTAGGCCGCCCGGGTTGGAGACGACCACGTTGAACGACGCGGTCTTCCAGACGTTGCGGGCGACCATGCGGGCGCTCGCTGCCGGCAGCAGATCCATCGCGCCGGCGAGGGTCTGCATCGGCGCCGCGGCGTTCGACGCCTTCGCGATGCGCGTGCGGTTGCGGACCGTGCGCAGGACCGAGACCGCGTCGATGTCGCCGACCGGCAGATCGACCGCCAGGAACGAGATCTTGTTGCCGAGCTCTCCCGCGGTGCCCGCGTCGCGGGTGTTCACGGGGATCATCGTCTTGATCTCGGCGTGCTCCTCGCCGCGCCGGCGCAGCGAGCGGCCGAGCGCCATCGTGCACGCCGCGAGCAGGACGTCGTTGATCGTCGCGTGGTTGCGGCGGCCGGCTTCGCGCGCGCCCTCCATCGAGACCTCCGCGAAGGCGACAGCACGACGGTGCGTCGCGCTGCGGTCGAAGGCGGTGTCGGCAGTCGGGCGCGCGAGCGACTCCAGCGCCTGCCCTGCGTCGCGCAGCGCGCTGCCGGCGGCCTGCAGCGAGGCGGGGCTGGGGAGCCGTGCGCTGCGCGCCAGCGCGCGCGCCATGTCAAGCGTGCCGCGGGTGCGCGTCGCGGTGGCGTCGCGGGCGCTGGACAGCGTGCCCGGCGTCGTCTGCGGGCGCCAGGCCTCGTCTGCGCCGTCGGCGGGCGCGTGCTCCGGGGCGAACAGCAGCATCGCGACCTCGAGCGCCGCGATCCCGTCGACGAGCGCGTGGTGGGCCTGGCCGACGAGCGCGAACTCGTCGCGGGCCAGCCCGTCGACGAGGTACAGCCGCCACAGGGGGCGCTGCGGGTCGAGCGGCGTCGACAGCAGCCGGCCGGCGATCCCGCGTAGCTCACCGGCGCCGCCGGGCGGCGCGACCGTGACCTGGTGGACGTGGCGGGCGATGTCGAAGCCGGGGTCGTCGGCCCAGCGGGCATCGCCGAGGCCGAGCGGCGGCATGACGACGCGCCGCCGGAAGCGGGGGACGTGAGCGAGGCGCGCGCCGATGTGGCGGCGCAGTTGCGCGAGCGGCGGGGCGGGCCCTGCGAAACGCATCGTCCAGCCGACATGAAGCGGCGCGGTGTGCGCATCGAGAGCAAGAAACGTCGCGTCGAGCGCGCTGAGGCGATCGATGGGGGCGGGGGGCACCAGACCCCATCCTCGCGCATTTGACTCCGACACGTAAGGCCCATTTGTCCAAATGTTCGTATTCAACGCCCGATACGTTGTCCAGGTGGCCGACTTCGCGCTCGTGATGGCCGACAACCCGGGGCCGTTCACGCTGACGGGCACGAACAGCTACGTCGTCGGCCGCGACCCCTGCTGGATCATCGACCCGGGACCGGCCCTGCCGGCGCATCTCGACGCGCTGAGCGACGAGGCCGCCGCGCGTGGCGGGGCGACCGGGATCGTGCTGAGCCACGACCACGCCGACCACGCCGAGGCCGTCCCCGAACTGGCCGGGCGCCTGGGCGTGGAGACGATCGCGGCGGCGCGCTACCCGGGCACGCTCGCGCTGGCCGACGGCGACGAGGTCGGGCCCTTCGGCGTGCTCGCGACGCCGGGCCACTCGCCCGACCACCTCACCTACGTCGCCGGCGGCGTCGCGTTCACCGGCGATGCGGTGCTCGGCACCGGCAGCGTGTTCGTCTGGCCCGATCCCGGCGCCCTGCGGGGCTACCTCGCGGCGCTGGAGCGCCTGCGCGGCCTGGCGCTGCGCCAGATCGCGCCCGGGCACGGACCGCTGGTCGAGGATCCCGCGGCCAAGCTCGACGAGTACATCGCCCACCGCCTCGATCGCGAGCGGCGCCTGGTCGCCGCCCTGGACGCCGGCAGGCGCAGCGTCGACGAGCTGCTCGACGACGCATGGTCGGATGCGCCGGTGGTGCTGCGCCCGGCGGCAGCCGTGACGCTCGCGGCGCACCTGGACAAGCTCGCCGAGGAGGGGCGCCTGCCCGACGGCGTCGCGCGTCCGGCGCTGCCGCGCCTCAGCCAGCCTTCGAGCGGTCCTTGATGCCCTGCAGGCGCGCCTCGGCGAGCGCCATCGCCGCCGCCAGCGGCGTCGTGCGGTCGGCCGCGGCGGTATCGAGCACGCGCCCGACGGTCTCGCCGATCGCCTTGGTCCGGGCCCGGGCGCGCGCGGGGTCATAGCCACCGGGTTCGAGCTCGACGGCGATGTTGATGATGCCGCCGGCGTTGGCGACGAAGTCCGGCGCCCAGGTCACGCCGTTGTCGACGAGCAGCTGCGCGATCGAGTCGTCGGCGAGCTGGTTGTTCGCCGCGCCGGCGACCACCGGCGCCTGCAACGCCGGCACCGTCTCGTGGTCGAGGATGCCGCCGAGCGCGCACGGGCAGTAGACGTCGACGGCGGCCGTCAGCGCCTTCGCCGCCGTGATCCAGCGCGCGCCGAGCGCCTCGGCCTGCGCGCGGCGGTCGGGGTTGATGTCGTTGACGAGCAGGTGCGCGCCGCGCTTTCGCAGCAGCTGCGCGACGCGCAGGCCGACGTGGCCGAGGCCGACGATCGCGACGCTGCGGCCCTTCAGCGACGCCGAGCCCAGCGCCCGCTCGCACGCAGAGAGGACGGCGGACTCGACGCCCAGCGCCGTGAACGGGGACGGATCGCCCGACCCCCCGTGACGGCGCGCGCGACCGGTCACGTGCGTGGTGCGCGTGGCGATCACGTCCATGTCCTTCGTCGACACGCCCACGTCCTCAGCGGTGATGTACGCCCCGTGCAGCTCTTCGATCGTGTCGGCGAAGTCCTCGAGGACGGCCTTGCGCTGCTTCGGGGTGAGCGGCTGACCCGGGCGCAGCATGATCACGCCCTTGCCGCCGCCGAGGTCGTTGCCGGCGACCGCGGACTTGTAGGTCATCCCGCGCGACAGGCGCAGCGCGTCGCGCATCGCCGCGCGGGCGTCGTCGTAGGGCCACATGCGACAGCCGCCGAGGCTCGGTCCGAGAACCGTGGAATGGACTGCGACGATGCAGTAGAGCCCGGATCGTGTGCCCCGCCGCACGTGCAGGGTCTCGTGCTCCAGCGGGGTGAGGTAGGTGTCGTTCACGCCTCCGCGACAGACTACGGAGCCGGCGAGGAGACCCCACCGGAGCCGGGCGCGGGCGCCGCGCCGGTTCCCGGCGTCACGATCGCCGTGTCGTCGCCGGCGCCCTGGACGGGCGACCCGTGGCCGGCGCCGTGCTGGTCGCCCGCCGCGTCATCGCCCGAACCGGTCGCTGTGCCCGGGGCGAGCGGGTCGTCGGTGGCCGGCGGCGCTTCGGCCGGCACGGGCTCGTCGTCGGGGGCGAGCAGCCCGCCGGCGCCGGCCTGGGCGGAGTGGACGGCCTCGTCGCCGCCGTCGGCGGCGCCGTTGCTGGCGCCGACGTAGGCCGGCTCGGCGACGGGCGCCGGAGCGCTGCGCGCGTGGTGGGCGCGCCCGCGCGGCGACCTGGCGGTCGTGCTCGCCGCCGCGCGCCCCTCGTTGCCGGCGACGGGCGCGCTGGGCGCTGCCGGACGGCGAGCGGCCGCCGCCGCTGGGTTCGCGGCGTGCGACGCGGTTGGTCCCTGCGGCGTGATGGGGGCAGTGCCGCGCTCCGTGACCTTCACCGCGCCGCCGCCGACGATCGCGGCACAGCAGACCATCGCGGCGACCTTCGCGGTGGCCGCGCCGCCGAGCAGCGCGGTGCCACCGGCGGCTGCGCCGCCACCGGCCGTCGCACCGGCGCCGGCTGCGCCCGAGCCGCCGATGCCGCCGAGCTTGGCCAGCAGGCCCCAGGCGCCGGGGGAGGGCGCGAGCGCGGCGATCCCGCGCTCGACGCCGCGCAGGGCGCTGCGGTAGCTGCGACAGCCGTCGCACTCGCGCAGGTGCTTACGCGCGCGGCCGCTGGCGCGGACGCCGCGGTCGTGGGCCCCGGCGAGGTCGGCGCGGATGTCGGCGCAGGAGGTGTCGCGCGCCGTCTGCGCCTCGACGAGGCCCATGCGCGCGCGGACCAGCAGCGACTTGACGGCCGGGACGGTGACCTCGAGGGCGCCGGCGAGCTCGGCGTAGGACAGGCCCTCCATCTCGCGCATCAGCAGCGCGGAGCGCTGCTGCTCGGGCAGCCGGCGGACATCGGCGATCAGGCGGCGCAGATCGTCGCGGCGCTGGATCTCGTCGAGCGGATCGTCCGGCGAGCGCACGTTGTCGAAGAGCTCGACGACGTTCTGCTGCGGCTTGCGCAGCTGGTCGATGCAGCGGTTGTGCGCGACCCGGTACAGCCACGCACGCAGCGTCAGCGGGCGGTTGTCGGCGCGCAGCGCGCCGTAGGCACGGATGAAGACGTCCTGCAGCGCGTCCTCGGCGTCGGCGCGCGACCCGGCGAGCATCTGGCGTGCATAGGCGAAGAGGCGGGCCCGGTAGCGATCGTGGATCACCTGGAAGGCGTCCTCGTTGCCGAGCCGGAAGAGGGCGACGAGCTGGTCGTCGGAGCGCAACCGCAGCAGGATCGGCGCCGGGCGTCGCCCTAGGCCTGCGGGTGCTCTCAAAGCCGATGCTTCCACCGTGCACTCCCTCCGTTCTGCCGACTCTAACGCGGCATCCAGAGAGAAGTTCCGCAGCACGTCGCTTTTTGTGACGCAGCGGGCCGCGTCTCACTCTCCCGGACAGTATCCGTGACCGCCGGAGTAGACGCGGCAGCCGCGAATCGGGCGGAACGTGAAGCGATAGTGCATCGTGACCATGACCGGCACGATGCCGTTGCCAAGCCACAGCGGCAGGCGCACGACCCGGTCGGTGGCGCGGATGCGCACCGTGAACTGCCCCTGACGCGCGCGGCGCAGCGAGATCGAGCCGGTCGGCAGGACGCCGCGATCCATCAGCCGCGCGAGGATCGGGGTCTCGCAGCGAATCGAGGTCTCCTCGGCGAGATCGACGATCCGAACGCGCAGGCGCCCGTCGCGAGCCGTCACGTCGAGCTCCTCCTGCTCCTCTGCGAAGGGGTGGTCCTCCTGGCAGCGTCCCGAGTCTCGATCGATGCCGCTCATGCGCGTCCGGCCGGACGGGTGGTAGAGCAGCTGCCGCGACGAGTACGTCGGCGCCTGCGGGATGGCGCGCCCGAGTCCGCGGCGTTTGCGGGCATGGTCGTCGATCGTGACCGTGATGCGCGGCGTCCGGCACGGAGGGTTCGCACAGACGTCCTGCTTGGGCCCGGGTGAATACCGCAGGGTCATGTGCCCCTCCACGCCGAGCAGCCGAAATCCGTCGGCCGGCCTGCCGTCCGCCCGCGCGGATGCCGGCAGCGCGACGCACGCGAGCGCGCACGCGAGCGCGAAGCCGGCGCGTCTCACGTGCTCAGGCCTCGAGGTTCGACATCACGTGCTTGACGCGCGTGTAGTCCTCGAAGCCGTAGAGCGACAGGTCCTTGCCGTAGCCCGACTGCTTGAAGCCGCCGTGGGGCATCTCGGCGACGAGCGGGATGTGGGTGTTGATCCAGACGCAGCCGAAGTCCAGGTGCTTGGCGAAGCGCTGCGCGCGGCCGTGGTCGCGCGTCCAGACGCTCGAGGCGAGCCCGTATTTCACGCCGTTGGCCCACTCCAGCGCCTGGGCCTCGTCGGAGAACTGCTGGACGGTGATCACGGGGCCGAAGACCTCGTCCTGGATCAGCTCGTCGTCCTGCTTGAGGCCGGCGACGACGGTCGGCTCATAGAAGTAGCCGCCGTCGCCGGTGGCGTTGCCGCCGGCGGTCACCCGCGCGTGGTCGGGTGCGCGCTCGACGAAGCCGGACACGCGCGCGCGCTGTACCTGTGAGATCACCGGGCCCATGTAGGTGTTGTCGTCGAGCGGGTCGCCGTAGACCGTGCCCTTCGCCTGCTCGGTCAGCGCCTCGACGAAGCTGTCGTGGATCCCGGGGCCGGCGAGCACGCGCGTCGCCGCCGTGCAGTCCTGGCCGGCGTTGAAGTAGCCGGTGCCGGCGATCATCTCGGCGGCGGCCTCGAGGTCGGCGTCGTCGAAGACGATCACCGGCGCCTTGCCGCCGAGCTCGAGGTGCACGCGCTTGAGCGTGTCCGCGGCGCCGGCGGCGACCGCCTTGCCGGCGCGGATGCTGCCGGTGATCGAGACCATGTCGACGCCGGGATGGGCGACGAGCGCCGCACCGGTCTCGCCGCGGCCGAGCACGACGTTGACGACGCCCTCGGGCAGATGCCGCTGCATCAGCTCGGCCATCCACAGCGTCGAGGCCGGTGTGTTCTCCGACGGCTTCAGCACGATCGCGTTGCCGGCGGCCAGCGCCGGCGCCCACTTCCAGATCGCCATCATGAACGGGTAGTTCCAGGGCGTGATCCCACCGCAGACGCCGATCGGCTCGCGCCGGATGGAGGACGTGTGGCCCTCCAGGTACTCGCCGCTCGCGAGCCCCGCGAGGTGCCGCGCGGCGCCGGCGAAGAAGCGGATCTGATCGACCGCCGGAGGCAGCTCCTCGCTCAGCACGAGCGCTAGCGGCTTGCCGGTGTTCTCGGTCTCGATGCGCGCGAGCTCCTCGCCGCGCGACTCGATCTCGTCGGCGATCCTCAGCATCGCGAGGCTGCGTTCGGAAGGGGTCGCCTGACCCCACTCCGCAAAGCCCTTGCGGGCAGCCTGCACCGCCGCGTCAACGTCGGCGTCCGACGACACGCCCATCGTCGCGATGACGTCTCCGGTCGCGGCGTTGTGCACGTCGTGGCTGCCGTCGCCGCCGGGCGCAATTCGACGCCCACCGATGAAGTTGTCGAGCTGTGTCGCGGTCGCGCTCATGAGACCGACATTACCGCTGGGCTGGAGTAGGCTCGGCGGTGCGTGTCGACGGTCGCGAGGACTGAGGGCCAGCAGGCGACGGACACGACCCATCCGGTCGTGGTCCTCGTCGATGGCGGAAGCGACACGGAGCGCGGGCTGATCGACCGCTGGGCGCAGGAGACGCACCCGCGCGCGGAGGTCCTCGACTGCGCCGACCCGGCGCTCGGCTCGCGCCTGGAGCGCGACGACGACCCGCTCGTCGTCCCCGCGCGCGTGACGTGGCTGCCGCACGGTCGCGACGAGGGGTCGACGACGACGGCGGGCGACCTGCGCGCGCTGCTGAACCCGCGCCGCCCGCCGTCGCCGCTGCAGGGCTTGCTCGCACGCCGCGTGCCCGGGCGTGTTCGCGTCAGCGCCGGCGAGCCCGCCCGCGCCAGCGAGCTGCGCCGCGACTTCGACGAGGAGACCGGCGGCGGTGGACGCGACGCGTTCTCGGGCTTCGTCGCGCGCCGCGCGGTGCTGGCGATCGATCGTGTCGAGCGCCAGCTGCTCGGCGATCGCTACAAGGTCCCGCGCCTGGTCGCCGAGCAGATCGTCACCTCGGCGCGGCTGCGCGAGCGCGCCACCGAGCTTGCCGGGCGTCTGGGCCAGCCGGTCGACGCCGTCATGGACGAGCTCACCACCGACCTCCAGGAGCTCGTCGCCGTCCAGAGCCCGCCCGCGATCGACGCCTTCCGGGCGTTCATGGGCCCGATGCACCGCCGCGCCTGGGACGTGCACGCCGACGACGAGGGGCTCGAGCGGCTGCGCGAGCTCAACCGCCGGCACGCGCTGATCTTCCTGCCCTCGCACCGCTCCTACGCCGACCCGCTGGTGATGGCCGACGTCCTGGACCGCGCCAACTTCCCGCGCAACCACGTGCTCGGCGGCAACAACGTCAGCTTCTGGCCGATCGGCCCGCTGGGCAAGCGCGCCGGGATGATCTTCATCCGCCGCCAGTTCGGCGACGACCAGGTCTACAAGCTCGCCGTGCGCGCGTACTTCGGCCACCTCGTGGCCAAGCGCTTCAACCTCGAGTGGTACATCGAGGGCGGGCGCACCCGCACCGGCAAGCTGCGCCCGCCCAAGTACGGCCTGCTCGCCTACCTCGTGCGCGCGCTGCAGGACGGCGATGCCGACGACGCGATGCTCGTGCCGGTGTCGATCGCCTACGAGCAGCTGCAGGAGGTCGGCGCGATGGCCGCCGAGCAGGGCGGTGCGACGAAGTCGGCCGAGGGCCTGGGCTGGCTCGCGGGCTACATGCGCGCGCAGGCGCGCCAGGCCGGCGTCGCGCGCGTGCGGATCGGCGAGCCGCTCTCGCTGCGCAAAGCGCTCGACGACGCCGGCGAGGACAACCAGCTGGAGAAGGTCGCCTTCCAGATCTGCGTCGGCATCAACCGCGCGACGCCGGTGACGGCATCGGCGCTCGTGACGTTCGCGCTGCTCAGCGTGCGCGACCGCGCGCTGACGCTCGCGCAGGTCAAGCGCGTGATCGCGCCGCTGCTGGATCACCTCGACGCCCGCGAGATCTGCGGGCCGCTGGAGGACATGCGCGAGAGCGCCCACGTCGTGGACATGCTCGATCAGCTCACTCGTGCCGGCGTCGTCAGCCGCTTTGACGAGGGCGCCGAGACGGTCTGGTCGATCGCGCCCGACCAGCGCCGGGTAGCCGCCTTCTATCGCAACGGCGCCGTCCATCACATCGTCAACCGCGCGATCCTCGAGCTCGCGGTGGTGAAGGTCTCGACCGAGGGCGCAGAGGACGTCATGGATGCCGCGTGGCAGGAGGCGCTGCGCCTGCGCGATCTCCTGAAGTTCGAGTTCTTCTTCCCGCGCAAGCAGGTCTTCTCCGACGAGCTCAACGCCGAGCTTGCGCTGTGGGCCGGTGAGGCCGGCGTCGACTTCGAGCACGGCGACGCCGCAAACCTGCTCGCGGGCGCGCCGATCCTCGTCGCCCACGCGGTCCTGCGCAGCTTCGTCGACGCGCAGCTCGTCGTCGCCGAGCTGCTGCTGACGCGCGACCTGTCGGCGGAGCTCGACCGCAAGGAGTTCGTCAAGGACAGCCTCGGCTACGCGCGCCAGCTGCGCCTGCAGGGCCGCGTCCACGGCGCCGAGACGATCTCGCGCGAGCTGTTCGAGGGCGCGTTGCGCCTCGCCGACAACCGCAACCTGCTGGTGCCCGAGGCCGGCGCCGAGCGCCAGGCCTGGCACGACGAGCTGATCGACGTGCGCGAGCGGCTGATCCGCATCAGGCAGATCGACCAGACCCGCCTCGAGGAGGTGCTGGATGTCGACGCTTGACGAGCTGCTGGAGGCAGTCGCCGCCGCGCCCGAGGGTCCGGACATCGCCGCCTTCTTCGACTACGACGGCACGATCATCGACGGCTTCTCGGCGGCCGCCTGGTATCGCCACCGCCTGCGCCACGCCGAGATCGGGCCGCTGGAGCTCATGCGCACGTTGCTCGGCGCCGTGCGCGGGATCGACGACGGCGACGACTTCGCGACGTTCCTGCAGATGTCGCTGGACGCCTGGAAGGGCCGCACCGAGGAGGAGCTGACCGGCCTGGGCGAGCGCCTCTTCAAGCACGAGATCGCCGGCCGCCTGCACTGGGAGTCCTGGCGGCTGATCCAGGCGCACAAGCAGCGCGGCCACCGCATCGTGCTGGCGTCCTCGGCGACGCGCTTCCAGGTCGAGCCGATGGCGCGGGAGGTCGAGGCCGACCACATCCTCTGCACGCCGATCGAGGTCAAGGACGGGATCATCACCGGCCGTACCGCCGGGCCGACGCTGTGGCGCGAGGGCAAGGCGCGGGCCGTGCGCGCGCTCGCCGAGGAGCACGAGCTCGCGCTCGAGGACTGCTTCGCCTACTCAAACGGCGACGAGGACGTCGGGTTCCTCGAGCTCGCCGGGCACCCGGTGTGCATCGCGCCGGAGTCCAAGCTCGCGCGCGTGGCCCGCGACCGCGGCTGGCCGGTCCTGCGCCCCGAGCCGCGACCCGGCACGCCGCCGATCACGAACATCGCGCGCACCGCGGGGTTCTACGGGGCGATGGCCGCAGCGGCCGGCGCCGGCGTCGGCCTGGGGCTCCTGAACCGCTCGCGCGACGTGATGCTCGAGGTGACCGGCGGCGTCGGGTCAGACCTCGGGCTCGCGCTCGCGGGCGTGAACGTCGACGTGATCCAGGGCCGCGAGCACCTGTGGTCGGCGCGGCCGTGCGTGTTCGTCTTCAACCACCAGTCAAAGCTCGACCCGATCGTGCTGATGAAGCTGCTGCGCGGCGGCTTCACCGGCGTCGCTAAGCAGGAGGCCAAGAACGTCCCGCTGTTCGGGCAGTTCTTCCAGCTGGCCGGCGTCGCGTTCATCGATCGCAAGAACAGCCGCAAGGCGGTCGAGGCGATGCAGCCGGCCGTCGACAAGGTCCGTGAGGAAGGCCTGTCGCTCGTGATCTCGCCAGAGGGGACGCGCTCGGCGACGCCGCGGCTGGGGCCGTTCAAGAAGGGGCCGTTCCACATCGCGATGCAGGCCGACGTGCCGATGGTGCCGATCGTCATGCGCAACGTCGGCGACGTGATGTGGCGCGGCTCGCAGACGCTGCGCCCGGGGACGATCGAGATCGTCGTGCTCGAGCCGATCGACACGTCCGGATGGACGGCCGAGACGATCACCGAGCATGTCGCCGACGTGCGCGGGCAGTTCCTCGAGACGCTCGACGACTGGCCCGGCGACCACATCCACCGCCGGCTGGAGCGGGCGCGATGACGCGGCCGGTGCAGGTCGGCGTCCTCGGCGGCGGCTCGTGGGGTACGACGGTCGCGTCGCTGGCGGCGGGCAACACCGACACGCTGCAGTGGGCGCGCGACCCCGACGTCGCGCGCGAGATCCACGAGCAGCACACCAACGAGCGCTACCTCGAGGATCGCCGGCTGCCCGAGTCGCTGCGCGCGACGTCAGAGCTCGCCGAGGTCGCATCCGAGGCCGACGTGCTCGTCGTCGGCGTGCCGTCGCACGCGATCCGCGAGACGCTCGAGGAGGCGGCGCCGCACCTGCGCCCGTGGGTGCCGGTGATCTCGCTTGCCAAGGGCCTGGAGGTCGCCACGCGCAAGCGCCCGACGGAGGTGATCTCAGAGGTCCTGCCCGGCCATCCGGTCGGCCTGCTCGCCGGTCCGAACCTCGCGCGCGAGGTCATGGACGGCTTCGCGGCGGCCGCGGTGGTCGCCACGCCCGACGACCACGTCGCCTCGGCGCTGCAGCCGCTGTTCACGAGCCGTGTGTTCCGCGTCTACCGCAACGCCGACCTGCTGGGCTCCGAGCTTGGCGGCGTGTTGAAGAACATCATCGCGATCGCCGCCGGCATGGCCGACGGTCTCGGCGTCGGCGACAACACGCGTGCGCTGGTCATCACCCGCGGCCTTGCGGAGATGACGCGGATGGGCGAGGCGATGGGCGCCGACCCGCGCACCTTCATGGGCCTGACCGGGATGGGAGACCTGATGGCGACGTGCATGAGCAAGCTGTCGCGCAACCGTCGCGTCGGCGAGGAGCTCGCGCGCGACAAGACGCTCGAGCAGGTGCTCGAGGAGATGGGCCAGGTCGCCGAGGGGGTGAAGACGGCGCGCCCGGTGCTCGAGCTGGCGACGGAGTACGGGGTCGTGATGCCGATCGGCGTCGAGGTCGACGCGGTCGTCAACGCCGGGCGCCATCCGCGCGAGGCCTACCGCGGCCTGCGCCGTGCGACGCCCGAGTCCGAGTTCCACGGGGTCGCGTGATGGCGAGCACGCGCCAGCGCCAGCGCCCGCCGCTGCGCGCGCTGCGACCCGAGGACGTGCCGCTGGACTGGGGGCGCGAGCGCGAGATGAACGCGCTCGAGACGCTGATGTGGCGCGCGGAGGCCGACCCGCGGCTGCGCTCGACGGTCTGCGCGCTCGAGGAGCTCGACACGACGCCCGACTGGGACCGGCTCGTCGCCGCATGCGAGTGGGCCACGCGCCTGGTGCCGCGCTTTCGCCAACGCGTCGTCGAGCCCGCGCTGGGGATGGGCAACCCCGCCTGGGTCGTCGACCCGGACTTCGACCTGCATTACCACGTGCGCCGCGTGCGCCTGCCCGAGGGCGCGGGGTTCGCCGAGCTGCTGGAGGCTGCCGAGCAGGTCGCGATGACGCCGTTCGACCGCGTCCGCGCGCTGTGGGAGGGCGTGCTCTTCGAGGGGCTGCCCGACGGGCGCTCGGCCTTCCTGCTGAAGCTGCATCACGCCACGGCCGACGGGATGGGCTTCGTGCAGGTGCTCGGCCACCTGCACTCCCAGAAGCGCGAGGCCAATCCCGACAAGCCGCAGCCGCTGCCCCAGCCGCCCGAGCACACGACGCCGTCGCAGGCGCTCGCGGCGCAGCTCGAGCGCGATGCGCGCGCGCTGCCAAAGGCGCTGCGGCGCACGCTCGGCGGTGCGCTCGGCGTGCTCGCGCACCCCGACCGCAGCGCGCGCGAGGCGCTGAGCTTCGCCTCCTCGATGCGGCGCGTGCTCGCCGACCCCGACGCCACCGGCTCGCCGCTGCTGCGGGCGCGCAGCCTGTCCTGGCGCTGGCTGGCGATGGACGTCGAGTTCGCCGACCTGCGTGCGGCCTCCAAGGCCGTCGGCGGGTCGCTCAACGACGCGTTCGTGGCGGCGCTGCTCGGCGGCTTCCGGCTCTATCACGAGCAGCTCGGCGTGCCGATCGAGCGGATCCCGATCGCGATCCCGGTGTCGGTGCGCCGTGAGAACGACGCCGCGGGCGGCAACCGCTTCGCCGGCGTGCGCCTGGCCGCCCCAGCGGGCATCGCCGATCCCGCCGAGCGCATCCGCGCGGTCGGCGCGCTCGTCCGCAGCGCCCGCGCCGAGCCCGCGCTCGACGCGCTCGGGTTCGTCGCGCCAGCGCTGTCGCGCCTGCCCGGCCCGCTGATCTCCGAGGTCGCCGGCGGCCTGACGAAGGCCAACGACCTGCAGGCCTCGAACATCCCCGGCATCCGCGAGGACCGCTTCATCGCGGGCGCGCAGATCCTGCGCACGTACGGCTACGGCCCGCTGCCCGGCTGCGCGAGCATGATCACGCTCGTCTCCCACGGCTCGAGCTGCTGCGTCGCGATCAACATCGACCCCGCCGCCGTGACGGAGCCCGAGCGCTTCGTGCAGTGCCTCGTCGACGGCTTCACCGAAGTCCTGGCGCTCGCGCCGGGCGCCAACCCCCCGATCCTGAGGACCTGATGCCCCACGTACACCGCTGGAGCGCGGAAGACCCGCGCCTGATCGTCCTGCTCGCCCACGGCTACGGCGAGCACGCCGGCCGCTACGGCCACGTCGCGCAGGCGCTCGTCGACGAGCTCGGCGCGACCGTCTACGCGCCCGACCACCGCGGCCACGGGCTGACGGACGGCGCGACCGGGCTCGTCGAGGACGGAGAGGCGATCACAAGCGACCTGCACGACGTCGCGGACACCGCGCGCGCCGAGAACCCCGGGCTGCCCGTCGTCCTCGTCGGCCACTCGATGGGCGGCCTGCTGGCGACGCGCTTCACGCAGCGCTACGGCAACGAGCTGACCGCGCTCGTGCTGTCGGGCCCGGCGATCGGCGACTACCCGGCGTTCCAGGGACTGCTTGCGATGGACCCGATCCCCGACGTGCCGATCGACCCGGCGGTGCTGTCGCGAGACGAGTCCGTCGGCGCCGCCTACGCCGCCGACGAGCTCGTCTACCACGGGCCGTTCCAGCGCCGGACGCTCGAGCAGCTGCTGGCGGCGATCGCGCGCGTCAACGCGGGCCCGTCCTTCGGCGACCTGCCGACGCTGTGGATCCACGGCTCCGACGACCAGCTGCTCCCGCTCGACCAGACGCGCCCGGGGATCGAGCACGTCCGCGGCTCGGCCCTGAAGGAGAAGATCTACGACGGCGGGCGCCACGAGGTCTTCAACGAGACCAACAAGGACGAGGTCATCGCCGACGTCGTCGCGTTCCTGCGGGGCGCCCTGCCGTAACGACGGCAGCATCAGGTGGTGGAGCTCGAAGGCCTCGTCGCCTACGACGCTGCGGATCGCCGGAGCAGTCGGTCGGGGTGTGTCCTCCCAGCGTCGTGATCACACGCTGAGCCGACACACCCGGGCGCGGTGTCACGCGGAAGCAGAAGTCGTAGGACGCTGTTGGATTGGCATCGTGGGCGCCGGCTCGGGTCAAGCGGTTGGGCTTCGCAGGAAAGGCCGCTTTGAGGACGCAGGGTGTGCAGCGCGCCTGTCGCGCGCCGGGTGCGGCGGTGCGTTGACCGGGCGGATGCGTGCACGACCCCCTGTCGGAATGTGAGTGCTAGCCGCCGCTCCCGAAATTGCTAGCCGCCGCTAGCACTCCGTTTTGGACAGGGGGTCGCGACCGCCTCGCGCCCGGTTAGCGCCGGCGCCCTTGCAGGTGTGGACGCGAGGCGTGACCACAAGAGCCCAGCAGAAGCGACGGCGCCCGCCACACCCTCGGCCCCTCAGAGCGCTGTTCTTCTGCGAAGCCGCGACGCCCGCCCCTCACCGGCGACCCACGATGCCAATCCACCAACGCCGCGGCCGCGTAGGCGTCCGTCTGTCGTCGCCCTAGCGACACACGAAGGACGCGCGCCTCACTTCTGCTTCCGCGGGACAGCGGCGATCGAGGATGTGACCTGGGACGGTTGACCCCGTGTCGTCCGACGTGTCTCGCCCGAATCCGTCCACGATCGATGAGTTCACGCGAGAGAGCAGGTCTCTACCGTCATGAGCGAGCGAAGAGTGATTCTCAAGATGGTCATGTCCCTCGACGGTTTTGCCACGAGCCTCGACGGGACCCATGACTGGATGTTCGAGTGGTTTGGCGACGATTCGAACGAGCGAAACCTCCGCGCGCTCCAGGAGGCCGGCGTTCACGCGATGGGTCGCCGCAGCTACGAGATCATGGGGCCGCACTGGGCCGCGTCCGAGGGGCCGATCGCAACGGCGATGAACGACAAGCCGAAGGCCGTCTTCTCACGCACCCTGGAAAAGGCGGAATGGGGACCGGCCGAGATCTTCGGTGGGGACCTGAGCGCAGGCATCGCGGACCTGAAGGCCCGGGATGACCAAGGGACGGTCCTGGTCCATGGTGGTCCAGACTTCGCCAAGTCGCTGACCCGTCTGAGCCTCGTCGACGAGTACCAGCTGTCGACGATCCCGATTGCGATCGGTGCGGGCCGCAGCCCATTCGCCGACCTCAAGGAGCACCTGAAGCTCGAGGTCGTCGAAGAGCAACGCTTCCGAAGCGGAGCCCTCGCGCAGGTCCTGGTGCCGAAGACGTAGGTCGCTCGGATCGCTGACCGTCGCTTCGCGACGCCTCGCGGACGAGATCCACGCGCCGGTGTGACCGGCTTGTGAGTACCCTGCCGCGCCATGACCAACGTCGTCATCTCCTCTGCCGTGCGCACCGCTATCGGCGGCTACGGCAAGTCCCTGAAGGACGTCCCGACCACCGAGCTCGGCGCGATCGCCGCGCGCGAGGCGATGGCCCGCGCAGAGCTCGCCCCCGAGCAGGTCGACCACGTCGTCTTCGGCAACGTGATCCACACCGCGCCCGAGGACATGTACATGGCGCGCGTCGTCGGCATGAAGGCCGAGATCCCCAAGGAGACGCCGGCGTTCACCGTCAACCGGCTCTGCGGCACCGGCGTCCAGGCAATCGTCTCGGCGACGCAGGCGATCCAGTCCGGCGACTCCAAGGTCGCGCTCGCGGGCGGCGCCGAGTCGATGAGCCGCGGGCCCTACTGGCTGCCGACCGCGCGCTGGGGCTCGAAGATGGGCGAGGCGAAGATGGTCGACCCGGTGATGGGCGGCCTGACCGACCCGTTCCAGTCGGTGCTGATGGGCGTGACGGCGGAGAACCTCGCCGAGAAGTTCGACATCTCGCGCGACGAGCAGGACGCCTTCGCCGTCGAGTCCCACGCGCGCGCGAGCGCCGCGCAGGCCGCCGGCAAGTTCGACGGCGAGGTCGTCGCGGTGCCCGTGCGCGTCAAGCGCGACACCGTCGACTTCACCAAGGACGAGCACATCCGCCACGGCGCCGACACCGCGTCGATGGCGAAGCTGCCGACGGTCTTCAAGAAGGACGGCGGCACGGTCACGGCGGGCAACGCGTCGGGTATGAACGACGCGGGCGCGGCGCTCGTGCTGATGGATGCCGACCGCGCCGCCGAGCTCGGCGCGCCGGTGCGCGCGCGGATCGTGTCCTACGCGACCTGCGGCGTCGACCCCTCGATCATGGGCATCGGCCCGGTGCCCGCGGTGCGCAAGGCGCTGGACCGCGCCGGCGTCAGCCTCGACCAGATCGGCGTGATCGAGCTCAACGAGGCGTTCGCGGCCCAGGCGCTCGCCGTCATGAAGGACCTCGAGCTCGACCCCGCGAAGGTCAACCCCAACGGCGGCGCGATCGCCCTCGGCCACCCGATCGGCGCCACCGGCGCCGCGATCACGGCGAAGTGCCTGGCCGAGATGGAGCGCGAGGGCCACGAGTACGGCCTCGTGACGCTGTGCATCGGCGGCGGTCAGGGGATCGCGCTGCTGCTGCAGGCGGCGTGAGAGCGACCCTCGGCGCGCTGCTGGCCGCCGCGGCCCTCGCGGGCTGCGGCGACGATCACGACGCCAGCAGGCCGGGCGGCTATGTCGACGCCGACCGCGCGGCGGCCGAGGCCGGCGAAACGAAGATCGAGCTGGATCGCGCCCTGGCCGCGTACCGCGAGAGCGACCGCTCGGAGGCCGCCGACCACGTCGATGCGGCGCGGGAGGAGCACTTCGCCACGCTCGACCCGCTGCTGCGCAACACCGACTCGCGCCTGGCGGCGCGGCTGCGGCGGGCGCTCTACGACGAGCTGCCCGGGCTGATCGACGACGGCGTGACCGTGTCCGAGCTGGCCGAGCGCGTGGCCGACGTCGAGGTTGACCTCGACGATGCGGTCGTCAAGCTGCGCGCTCCCTGAGGTACCGTCCCGTCCGATGTCGACCTTCACGGACGAGCAGCAGGTCTACGACCGCCTCGGGCGCGCGTTTCAGTCGCTTGCCGACGACCCCGAGACGGCGGTCAAGCTCAAGCGCGCCAACCTCGTCGTCCAGTACCAGTTCCGCAAGCCCGAGTCGACGATCACGGTCAAGCTGCTGCGCGAGGAGGACCTCGCGGTCGAGTTTGGCCCGACGACGTTCCGCACCGAGGTCGTCTACGCGATGGACGCCGACACGGCGCACAAGTTCTTCCTCGGCGAGCTCAACGTCACCGTCGCGCTCTCGCGCGGGGACATCCGTGCCTCGGGCCCGATCAAGAAGATCCTCGAGGTCGTCCCGACGGTGGTGCCGCTGATCCCGCTGTATCGCGCGGCGACCGACGCCGAGGCCCCTGCCGAGATCGGGGACGGCGAGTCCGAGCCCGTCGACGCCGAGCACGACGAGGTGCCGGCCGGCGAGGATCCGCAGCCCAGCGAGGCGCCCGAGGCCGGCGAGGCCCCCGAGGCCGGCGAGGCGCCCGAGGCGCCGTGAGGCGCCTGCTCGCCGCCGCGGTCGTCGGCGCCGGGCTGCTGACCGCGGCGCCCGCGCAAGCGACGCTCGTCTACACGAAGAACGTCGCCAGCGTGAAGTACCGGCCCTCGGTCTGGGTCGCCAACGACGACGGCAGCGCCCCGCGGCGGCTGGTCAACGGCCGCTCTCCGCGGCTCAGCCCGGACGCCACGCACGTGCTGTTCGCGCGGCCGACGCTCGACTACGAGCACGAGGACGTGCAGCTGCGCGTGATCCCCACCGCCGGTGGAGCCCCGCGCACGCTGCTGCGCCGCCTCAACAACATCTTCTCGATCGAGTGGTCGCCGGACTCGCGCCACGTGCTGGCGCTCGGCGGCCCGCGCTTCGGCCCGCACCACCTGAAGCTGCTGGACGCCGCGACGGGCGCCGCGCGGACGGTCGCCAAGGGCTACTTCTTCGGGTTCTCGTTCTCACCGGACGGGCAGCGCCTGGTCTACAGCCGCGCGCCCCAGCAGACACAGGCGATCTCGTCGGACCTCTACACGGCCGCGGTCGCAGGCGGCGCACCCAGGCACATCGCCACGAGCGCCCCGGCGCTGTACCCGGTCTGGGGCCCGCGGTACATCGCCTACGCGCAGGCGCGGCTGCGCAGGCTCGCGCCGGCCTACCAGATCCACCGCGTCAACCCGGACGGCAGCGGCAACGCCCGCATCACGCGCACGAAGGTCGCGTCGCTCGTGTGGGGGCTGACGCCGACGAGCTTCTCCGCCGACGGCTCGCGCCTGCTGGCACAGTTCGGCGGCCAGGACACGAGCTACGCCGTCGGCGTCGACCCGGCGACCGGGGCGCAGCGGCTGATCGGCCCGCGCAGTGAGACGCAGGGCTTCGTCGCGACCGCGATCTCCAAGGACGGCCAGACCGTGCTCGCGGCAAGCGGCGGCTGGGACGAGAGCAACAAGGGCGATGTCGTGACCGTCCCCTGGGCGGGCGGCAAGCCGACGGTCGTCGTGCGTAACGCCGACGAGCCTGACTGGGATCGCTAGCGACCCGTCAGCGGCGCGCGACGCGGCGGCTCGCCGACGTCCGGACCACCTGCGCGCCGGTCGCGCTGCGCGCGGTGACCTGGACGTTCAGCGACCTGCCGCGGTCGGCTCGCTTGATGACGTAGGTCCGGCCGGCTGCGCCGCGGATCGGGGTGCGGCCGCGGCGCCAGCGATAGCTGACCTTCTGGGCATTGGTGACCGTCACAACGACGCGGACCTTCATCCCGGCCCGCAGCGAGCGGTTGCGGCCCTTCGCGGGGCGCACGACGGGGCGCGCCGCGAACCTCGGCACCGCGAACTGCGGCGACGCGGGATCGACCGACTGCGTCGAGTAGGCCACGGGGAAGACCTTCCCGTCGATCGTGGCGCCGTCGATCGCGATGTCGATCTTGTGGGCACCTGTGTCGAGCGCCATGCCCGGCGGCAGCGCCACGCGCCACTTCAACGTCGCGCCGAAGCCGTAGCCGGGATCGGTTCCCGACACCCCGCTGACGCCGACCGGCTGGCCGTCGATGGTGACCCGGACCGTCGCGCCTGAGACGTCGACCTTCTCACGGCTGGCGCCGAGCGCCGCCGACCAGTCCTCGAAGATCCACGGCGCGACGACGAAGCCGCGCGGCGGCCACGTCACGACGGTGCCGGGGGCGACGGCCTTCGTGGCTCCCTGGTGATAGAGCGCGTTGGTCGTCCCCGTCGAGCCCGTCCCCCAGCTCACGGCGGCGGGGCTCAGCAGCCAGCGGCGGTGCCCGAGCGTCGGGATGTTCTTGTCCTCGATGAAGCCGACCATCGCGTGCGCCCCCGACCGCCCGAGGAAGAGGTTCGACTTGCGGGCTCCCTCGTCGCCGTCCTTCGAGTAACACGGCCAATCCTTGTCGGGCGTGTGGCTGAGCTCGCCCTTCGCCTTCATCATCAGGGCGGTGGCAAGCGCCTTCTGGTTGAGCTTGGGGTCGAGCGTCACGGGCCCCAGACCCGCGAAGTCGCGCAGCGTGTTGATCGTGTGCAGCGTGGCCGTCAGCGACGCGGGTGATTCCGTACCGACCACGCAGCCGGCGACGGACCCGGTCCAGCCCGCCGGGACGGTCGCGTCCTGCAGGACGGATTGGTACGCCGCGACCGCCGCGGCGCCGTCGACCGGCGCCGCCTGGGCCGCCGCCGCCGGAGAGAACAGGAGCAGGAGGCAGATCACGGGGATGCGACGCATACGGCGCATGATGGCCTATCCGGGCTCCGGTCGCGCGGCTTCGATCGTCTGGCGCAGCGTCTCGGTCGCATCGTGCCGCGGTCGCCAGCCCAGCTTGGCGTGCGCCTTGGCGCAGTCCATCAGCACGGGACGGCGGAACGCCTCGATCCAGCGCGCCTCCGGCGGCAGGAACGGCAGCCGTGCGACGACCTCGGCGGTCGCGTCGACGGCGAGCTCGGGGAGCGGCACGCTGTAGTAGCCGAGCGCGTCGGCGAGCGCCTTGACCGTGAGCTGGCCCGGCCCGGCGAGGTTGTAGACGCCGGGCTCGCCGTTGCCGAGGACCGCTGCGACGAGGGCCGCAGCGACGTCGTCGTGGTGCACGAGCTGGAACGGCACGCCGGGATCGGGCAGCACCGGCTTGAGGATCGGGACCTGGTCAAAGAGCGCGCGCAGCGCGCCGGGCAGGCGATCGGCGAGCGTGATGTACGGGATGCTGTTGAGCAGCAGCGGCGCGTCGGGCCCGGCGACGATGCTGGGGCGAAAGACGTAGGCGCCGGTGTCCGAGCCGGCGAGGGTGTCGTGCAGCAGCGCCTCGACGGCCGCCTTCTGCGCGGAGTACGGGTGGCGCGGAGTGCCCTCCGTGGCGACGTCCTCGGTCAGCACGTCGGGGTTGTCCTCGTCGAACCCGTAGGCGGCGACCGACGACGTGTAGACCAGTCGCTGCGCGCCGGCGTCGCGCGCGGCGGCGAACACGTTGGTCGAGCCCTCGAGGTTGATGTCGCGGCTCGCGTCCGAGGCGACGATGATGAACGCGAGGTGCACGACGACGTCCGCGCCGTCGACCAGCCGCCCGACGGCATCGGGATCGAGGATGTCGCCCTGCAGATACTCGGCGCGCGTGAAGCCGGTAAACGGCCGCCGCGCCATCCCGACGATCCGCGTGACCTCCTCGCAGCGCTCGAGCGCGCGGATGAACGGCTTGCCGATCTCCCCGGTCGGCCCGGTGACGGCGACGGTCAGGCCCATGGCCCGACCCTACGCGATGGCAGGAGGGGGCCCCGCCTCCCCGGCCCATATGGGCCGCTCCGGCACCCCCTATGCGTCGTCGTATCCAGGCTCGCCCGGCAGCAGCACGCGCGCGGTCTCTCCAGAGACGACGACCTTCGGCGTGACCGGCAGGACCTCGCGCCCGGCGGCGTGAGCCAGCAGCTCGTCGGCGGTGGCGAACAGCGCGAGCTGCTCGAGGTGCTTGATCGTGGGGAACACGAGCAGGATCTCGCCGCGCGTGTGCGCGTCCAGCGCCCCCTGTGGCGTGAACCAGCCGAGGTCGACGCACTCCTCGCCGTCGACGGCGGGCTCGGCGCCTTGCGGCAGCGGCGCGAGGAAGAAGTGCGTGTCGAAGCGGATCGTGACCTCGGCCGGGGTGATCCAGCGAGAGAACTTCACGAGTGCGGCCGGATCGACACCGGCGATCGCCGCCTCTTCCTCGAGCTCGCGGGCGCCGGCGACGCGGTGCGCGGCATCGCCCTCGCCTTCGTGGGCGTCGACGGCGCCGCCGGGGAAGACCCAGACGCCGCCCATGAAGCGCGCCTTCTCGGTGCGCTTGACGAGCAGCAGCTCGAGCGCCTCGGCGCCGCCGCGCAGCACGATCACCGACGCCGCCTGGCGCGGGACCGTGATCTCGCCGGAGGTGTTCAGCGTCTCTCCGGGAGCCGGGGCGTCGGTGCCTTCCATCGCCGGGACACTAACGCCGCGTATGCTCCGGCGCGATGACTGAAGCGACGGCCACGCAACGCTGGATCTGCGAGTCCTGTGGGTTCATCTACGACCCGGAGGAGGGCGATCCGGACGGCGGCATCCCTCCGGGGACCGCGTTCACCGACATCCCTGACGGCTGGTTCTGCCCGGTCTGCGGTGCGCGCAAGAAGGACTTCACCCCCTACGAGGACTGAGCGCTTGCCGAAGAAGAAGGACAAGCCGTCGAAGGTCGACGCGCCGCCTCCCGTCCAGCGCGGCGCCGGGCTGCTGGGGCTGCGCAGGCTCGTCACCGCGATGGCCGGCGGACAGCTCTGCTACGGCGAGCCGGTCCGCTCCGGAGAGCGCGTCGTGATCCCGGTCGCACGCGTTTCCGCGGCCGGCGGCGGCGGCTGGGGCGGCGGGCGCGACCTCGAGGGCGCGGGCGGCGACGGCGGTGGCGGTGGCGGCTCGCTCGAGGCGGCACCGGTCGGCTTCATCGACATCGGTCCCGAGGGCGCGCGCTTCGAGGCGATCCCCGACCCGCTGACCAACGCCCGCGCGCTGCGCACCGGCGCGACCGGGCTGACGACCCTCGCGGCCGCCTTCGCCGGCTACCGCGCCCTACGCCGTCAGCGTCGCAGCGCCCTGCCCGGCAGCACCAGGCGCCGGCTGCTCTCTCGCTGACGTCGCCTCGGCGATCGCCTCCGCGGTGATCGTCACGAGCTGCGTGAGCGCGTCCTCGGCGATCGCCAGCGGCGCCATCAGCACGACGGTGTCCCCGAGCGGGCGCACGATCGCGCCGCGGCGGCGCGCCGCGAGCGTGACCTGGTGGCCCATCCGCGCCTGCAGCGGGAAGTCGCTCAGCTCGATGCCGGCCATGAAGCCGCAGCGGCGGATCTCGGCGACCGCCGGCAGCGGCGCGACGTGCTCCTCCAGCAGCTGCGCGAGCAGCGCGATCTTGGGCTGCAGCTGCTCCAGCGTGCGCTCGGACTCGAAGACGTCGAGCGTCGCGAGCGCCGCCGCGCACGCCAGCGGGTTGCCGGTGTAGGTGTGCCCGTGGAAGAACGTCCGCAGCTCCTCGAACTCGCCGAGGAAGCCCTCGTACACGCGCTCGGTCGTGAGCGTCGCGGCCAGCGGCAGGTAGCCGCCGGTCAGTCCCTTGGCGAGGCAGAGGAAGTCTGGGACGACGCCCTCCTGCTCGCAGGCGAACATCGTGCCGGTGCGCCCGAAGCCGGTGGCGACCTCGTCGCAGATCAGGAACACGCCATGCGCGTCGCACAGCTCGCGCACCGCGCGCAGGTAGCCGGGTGGCTGGAGGATGAGGCCCGCCGCGCCCTGCACCAGCGGCTCGACGACGACGGCGCAGATCTCGTCGCCGTGCGCGGCCAGCACGCGCTCGAGGTCGGGGGAGTCGCCCGGCGTGACGCGGTAGCCGTCGAACAGCAGCGGCCGGTAGGCGGTGTGGAAGAGGTCGATGCCGCCGACGGAGACCGAGCCGATCGTGTCGCCGTGGTAGCTCATGTCGAGGTAGGCGTAGGCCCGGCGCTGCATGTCGCCGCGCTGCTGGAAGTGCTGAAAGGCCATCTTCAGGGCGATCTCGACCGCGGTCGAGCCGTTGTCGGAGTAGAAGACGCGCGTCAGCTCGCGATCGCCGCGCGGCGCGATCTGCAGCAGCCGCTGCGCGAGCTCGATCGCGCCCGGGTGGGACTGCCCGAGCATCGTCGTGTGCGCGACGCGCTCGAGCTGGGCCTTGATCGCGGCGTCGATGGCGGGGTGGGCGTGGCCGTGGACGTTGCACCACAGCGATGAGGTGCCGTCGATGTAGGCGTTGCCGTCGGTGTCGTACAGCGTCGTCCCGTGCGCGCGCTCGATGATCGGGGCGTCCTCTGACTGCCAGCCGCGCATCTGCGTGAACGGGTGCCAGAGGGCGTTGCGATCGAGCGCGCGAAGCGCCTGCGTGTCCATGGCCGGAACCTAGGACTCGTGGCGGACGCGTTCGTAGCGCTGCAGCCAGAGCTCGAACAGCGGGTCGGTCAGCCGCCAGCCGTCGCCGTCGCGGATGATGTCGGCGCGATCGCGCAACCCGGCGAGCGCGGACTGCACGCTCGTCGGCTTGATCCCGACGGCAGCCGCGTTCGCCGCGACGTGCGGAGAGCCGCGGACGGCCAGCGAGAGCGCCGCGCGGCGCTCGTTCAGGGGCAGCGACTTCCAGATCGCCCGCATCGCGCCCTGGGTGTGGTCGAGCGCTTCGTCCTCCGCGGCGACCCACTCGGGATCGCCTGCGCTCGCGCCCGCGGGCGTCGCCTGCCAGAGGAAGTGGGCCAGCATCATCGTGCGCATCGGGTGTCCGCGCGTGAACTCGATGAGCGGGTCGAGGCCGGCTCCGACCTGCTTTCCGCTCGCCGAGAAGTCGGTCGTGATGCGCGCGGCGGCCGCGTCGAGCGGCAGCGGGTCGAGCGTCCGCGGGACGGCCTGCTCGAGCAGCGGGCGGCTCGGGTCTGCGAACAGCTGCGCCATCGCGCGCGGGGCCGACCCGGCGAACGCGTACGACGCGACCTCGGCGTGGTGTTGGATGACGCTGCGGATCTTGCCGTCGGCGCCCGGGACGGCGAGCACGTCCTGGATCTCGTCGAAGACGACGACGGTGCGGCGTTCGGTGCGGTCGTGCAGCTCAGCCGGCAGCTCGAGAAGCCGCAGGAGGACCGCCTCGGCGTTGGTCTGGGGGTTGCGCTGCAGCGTCGCGCTGAAGCCGCCGGCGCCCAGCGACAGGCCGAGGTTCCAGGTCCGAAACAGCGCGTCGACGGCCGATCGCACGGGGCCCTTGAGGCTGCGCGCGTAGGCGCGCTCGATCCGCACGACGATCTCACCGACGCTGAGGACGTCCTCGAGATCGACGAGGCACGTCGCGTAGCCCGCCTTCTCGGCGTCCTGGAGCAGGCGGCGCAGCAGCGTGGTCTTGCCGTACCGCCGCGCCCCGAGCAGCCGCACGGAGTGTCCACCCTCGACGAGGCCGAGCAGGTCCTCCGCCTCGCGCTCGCGGTCGATCATCTGGGCCGGCGGCAACGGGCCGGAGAAGCGGAAGGGATTGACCGGCATCGCTAGGGCAGAAAGCTAGCATTCACTAGCTTCTCAAGCTAGCGACGTCGTCAGCCGACGAGCAGTCTCAACATCAGCGCCGCGCGGGCGACAGCGAGCGGGTCGGCCGGCGGGTTGCCGGGCGGGCCGGGGTTGGACGCCGGGTTGACGCGCGGGGCGAGGAACATCCGCAGCTCCTGGTGAAACGGATCCTCGCGGGGGATCGGGCGGTCCTCGTCGTCCTGGCGCTCTGCCATCACCGTCGAGGGTGGCACTCGCGCGGCCGACACGCAAGCGACGCCGTGTCGAAACCGGTTGCTCGAACCTACGCGCGGGCCTGCGCCGCTGCGGCGACCGCCGGGGTCGCGCTGCGGGCGCGCACCAGCGTGCCGCACGCCGCGCCCACGGCCGCGATGCCGGCGGCGACGAGCATCGCGACGCTGAAGCCGTCGGCGAACGCGTCCGGCGACGCGTAGCTGCCGGCGGCGGCGAACACGGCGACGCAGATCGCGATGCCGAACACGCCGCCGAGCTCGCGCATCATGCTGTTCGTCCCCGCGGCCTTGCCGATCGTGTCCTCGTCGGCGCTGCTCATCGCAGCGGTCTGCGCGGCCGGGAAGACCATCGAGATGCCCGCGCCCGAGACGATGAACGGCGCGATCAGCGCGGCGTAGGACATGCCGGGGTCGGCGATCACCGCGATCCACGCCAGGCCGGTCGCGTGGAGGATCAGGCCGCCGACGAGCAGCGGGCGCTCACCGACGCGATCGACGAGCATCCCGGCCACCGGCGCCACGAAGAAGAGCGTCGCCGTCCACGTGACGAGGCGCAGCCCGGCGTCCAGCGGCCCGTAGCCGAGCCCGGCCTGGAGGAACTGCGCGAAGAAGAACACCGCCGCGAACAGCGAGGCGACGGCGCAGAAGATCGCGGCGTTGGCGGCGGCGAAGTTCGGTGCGGCGAACAGGCGCGGCGGGAGCATCGGCGCGCGGGCCCGCATCTCCCACGCGACGAACATGGCGACCAGCAGCGTGCCGGCGACGAGCGCGCCGACGACCTCGCCGCTGCCCCAGCCGGCCTCGTTGCCGCGCACCAGCGCCCACACGAGCGCGAACGCGCCGGTGGTTGCGAGGCCGAGCCCGGGGACGTCCAGCGCGGCGTCCGGCCCGCGGCTCTCGCGCATGCGCGTGAAGACGAATGGGAGCGTGGCGGCGCCGATCGGCACGTTGACCCAGAAGATCCACTGCCATGCCAGGCCGTCGGCGATCGCGCCGCCGATCACGGGGCCGGCCCCGACGGCCAGGCCGGTGATGCCCGAGAGGATCCCCAGCGCGGCGCCGCGGCGCTCGGGCGGGAACGCGGCGCTGACCAGCGCGAGGCCGAGCGGCATCACGAACGCCGCGCCGATGCCCTGCACGGCGCGCGCGGCGATCAGCCAGCCGACGTCGGGCGCGAGCGCGCAGGCCGCCGAGGCGACGCTGAACAGCGCGAGGCCCGCGGCGAACAGCGCGCGGCGCCCGAGGCGGTCGCCCAGCGCGGCGGCGGTCAGCAGCAGCACGGCGAAGCTGAGGTTGTAGGCGTTGATCGTCCATTCGAGCTCGGCGATCGACGCGTCGAGGTCGGCGCGGATCGTGGTCAGCGCGGTCGAGACGACAAGCGTGTCGAGCGCGACCATCAGCGAGGCGACGGAGGCGAGGACGAGAACCCAGGTGCGGGAGGTCATATACGTCGAGACACCGTCCTGTCACCGAACTCATCGATGAGTTCCGCGCGCAGGTGGTGTCATGACATGTGATGACCACGCTTCAACGTGCGCGCGCGGGCGACGAGCAGGCCTTCGCGACGCTGACCGATCCCTTCCGGCGCGAGCTGCAGGCGCACTGCTACCGGATCGTCGGCTCGCTGCAGGACGCCGAGGATCTCGTGCAGGAGACGCTGCTTGCCGCCTGGCGCGCGCTCGACGGCTTCGAGCAGCGGGCGTCGCTGCGTGCCTGGCTGTACCGGATCGCCACCAACCGCTGCCTGAACTTCCTGCGCGACAGCGGCCGCCGACCCCCGACGCAGAACGAGCCGATGATCGAGCCCCAGCCCACACGCATCACCGAGCCGTTGTGGCTCGAGCCCTTTCCCGACGCGCTGCTCGAGCGCCTGCCCGACGCTGCTCCCGGGCCCGAGGCGCGCTACGAGCAGCGCGAGTCGCTGGCGCTCGCGTTCGTCACGGGGCTGCAGCACCTGGCGCCACGCCAGCGCGCCGTGCTCGTGCTGCGTGACGTGCTCGGCTTCCGGGCCGCCGAGGTCGCCGAGATGCTCGAGACCAGCGAGGCCTCGGTCAACAGCGCGCTGCTGCGCGCCCGCGAGGCGCTGGCGACGCGGCTGCCGGCGGGCCGGCGCGACCGTGCGCCGCTGCCGCAGTCCACGCACGAGCGCGCGCTCGTCGCGGGCTTCGCCGACGCCTTCGAGCGCGGCGACGTCGACGCGATCGTCGCGCTGCTGGCCGCCGACGCGCGCATGACGATGCCCCCGCAGCCCGTCGAGTACGCCGGCCACGTCGCGATCGCCGCGTTCCTGGCGATGCGGATCGCCGAGCGCGCCGGCCGCCAGGTGCGGCTGGTCGCGACGCGCGCCAACGGCGATCCCGCGTTCCTCGTCTACATGCAGGACGCCGCGGCGCCGCTCGTGCGCGCGTATGTGCTGCTGGTCCTGACGCTCGCGGGGGAGGAGATCGCAGAGATCACGGCCTTCCGTGACTCGGCGGTGCTCGCGGCCTTCGGGCTGCCGCGCACGCTGCCCGCCTAGTGGGCCACGCGGAAACGTCTCGCCGGTAATCCCGTTCGGCGATCACCGCCCAGCGGCGTCCTCGACCCTCGAAATCCCTCCGGGATTCCTTCGGGTCTGCGTCCTTGCCGGACGGCGCCGCCGAACGGGATTCCCAGCCGGACGTCCCCGCGCGACCCACTGACGCGCCGCGGACGTCTACCGTTCGCGGCGTGCCAGCCGCCCCTCGCCCGCGCACGATCGAGGCGCTCGCGTTCGTCGTGGGCGCCGCGTCGCTCGGCGCGGAGATCGCCGCCGCGCGGCTGCTGGCGCCGTGGTTCGGCGCCTCGACGATCGTCTGGGCGAACACGATCGCCACCGTCCTCTGCGCGCTCAGCGCGGGCTACTGGTTCGGCGGCCGGCTGGCCGACCGCGACCCGACGCTGCGCGGCCTCTGCCGGCTGGTGCTCGCCGCCGCCGGCCTGCTGGCGGTCGTCCCGTTCGTCGCCGGCCCGTTCCTGCGCGAGTCCGTGGAGGCGCTGGACAGCGTCAGCGCCGGGGCCTTCGTGGGGTCGCTGATCGCCGTCTGCGTGCTGATCGCCGCGCCCGTCTTCCTGCTCGGCATGGTCGCGCCCTACGCGGTGCGGCTCTCGGTGCAGCGCGTCGAGGAGGCCGGGCAGATCGCGGGTCGGCTGTATGCGATCTCGACGCTCGGCAGCCTCGTGGGCGTCTTCTCGGCGGCGCTCGTGCTCGTCCCGTTCGCGGGCACGCGCAGGACGTTCCTCGTGTTCGCGCTGGCACTCGCGCTGGCCGCGGTGGCGGCCGGGCTGCGCCGCCGCGCGCTGCTGGCCCCGGTCCTGCTCGCGGGGCTGATCGCGGTGCCCGTCGGCTCGGTCAAGGCCGTCGGCGACGATCGCGTGATCTGGGAGCGGGAGACCGAGTACCAGTACGCCCGCGTGATCGAGACCGACGACGGCCTGCGCCAGCTCGAGCTCAACGAGGGTCAGGCTGTGCACTCCCGCTATCGCCCCGGCGAGTGGCTCACCGGCGACTACTGGGACGAGCCGCTGGTGCTGCCGTTCGCCGTGCGCGAGCAGGCGCCGCGCTCGATCGCGATCCTCGGCGGCGCCGCCGGCACCGTGGCACGCGCCTACGGCCGCTTCTTCCCGCAGACGCGCGTCGACCTCGTCGAGATCGACGGCGAGCTGCTCGACGTCGGGCGCGAGCTGTTCGACCTGCACGGGCCCGACCTGCACCTGCACACCGCCGACGCGCGCCCGTACCTGCGCCGGGCGAAGCAGCGCTGGGACGTGCTCTACGTCGACGCCTACCGCCAGCCCTACATCCCGTTCTACCTCGCGACGCGCGAGTTCTTCGAGCTCTGCCGGGAGCGCCTGCGCCCCGGCGGCAGCGTGATCATCAACGTCGGGCACCCCGAGCGCTCCGAGAAACTCGAGAAGGTGCTGACCGCCACCCTGCGCGACGTCTTCGCCACCGTCCTGCGCGATCCGTCGGAGGACACCAACACGCAGCTCGTGGCCACGGACGCCGCCGGCGCCGGTGACGTTCGCCTGCGCGCCGCGCCGGTGCCGGCGCAGCTCGACGTCCTGCGCCACGAAGCCGCCGCGCGCCTGGCGCCCGGCCTGCGCGGCGGGCGCGTCTACACCGACGACTCGGCGCCCGTGGAGTGGCTGATCGACGCATCGATCGTCGAGGTCGCGGCGGACGGTTAAGCTCCGCACATGGGGATCAAGGGGGCTGGGGCGCTCGCCGCGGTGACCATGGCGATGGCGGGCATGGCGAGTTCGGCGCAGGCGGCGGTGCCGCCGGTCGTGACCGACCTCGGAGCGCCGGCGCTGGCGCTGCTCACCGGCGGTACGCAGCGCGCGTGCGCGACGTCGGCGATGGGGGCGCCGATCCGCTGCGTCGAGAAGGTTCGCGTGCTGCCGTCGGCGTCGCCGACCGCAAGCGCGGTGACCTACGGCCACTGGGTCTTCTGCAAGAACATCTGCAGCGCGGGGCTGCTCGTGCACGAGAAGGTCCACGTCACCCAGTGGGAGACCTTCGGCGATCTCTTCGGGCCGATGTACCTGATCGAGGCAGGCCTGAGGGGCACGGGGTGCGCGAACCAGTACGAGCTGCCCGCCTACCAGGCGACCGGCGCCTGCTGATCACGCTGACCGAGTACACGTTCACGAGCGACCTGGCCGCCGGCGTCGAGGCCGTCTGGGACCGCATCGCCTCGTTCGAGGGCATCAACCACGAGCTCGGGCCGCTGCTGTCGATGACCGCGCCGCGCGGCGCCGCCTCGCTCACGGTCGAGGACGTCCCGATCGGGCGCCCGTGGTTTCGCTCCTGGGTCCTCTTCGCGCGGGTGCTGCCGATCGACTACGACCACCTCTGCGTCGAGCGCCTCGACCCGCCGCATGGGTTCTTCGAGCGCTCGACAATGCTCTCCGCCAAGGTCTGGGAGCACGAGCGCACGCTCGTCCCCGTGGGCGACGGCGCGACCCAGCTGACCGACCGCGTGGCCTTCGACGCGCGCCCCGGCATGGGCCCGGTGCTGCGGCTGATCGTCCCGCGGATCTTCGCCCACCGCCACCGGCGGCTGCGGGCATGGTTCAGCCGCTGATCTGCGGGCCGACGCGCTCGACGTCGGGGATCGCTCCGAGCGCCCAATCGGGCGGCTCGGTCTCGGCGCGCCGTGCAGCGATCCGCGCGAAGTGGCGCTCGAAGCCGGCCGGCGTGATCGCCATCGCAAAGCGGGCATCCGCGCCGCTGTGGTTGGCGAACGTGTGCGGCGCGCCGCCCGGCGCGACGACGATCTCGCCCGCCGTTGCGGTGACGAGCTCGTCGTGCAGTTGGAAGGTCAGCTCGCCTTCGACGATGTAGAAGGTCTCGGCGAAGTCGTGGGCGTGCAGGAACGGGCCGTCCGACCCGGCCGGGACGACGCTGTCGACGAGACCGATCGCCCCGCCCGTCTGGTCGCCGTGCAGCAGGACGCGCGGGCGGCCGTCGGGAACCGGCGGCGCCACGACCGCATCGGTGCCCGGCGCGCTGCTGCGGGTCCCGACGACGAGGCAGCGCACGGCGCGCGTGCCGTCGTTGGCAAGCGTGTAGTGCGCCGCCCGCGGCACGAAGACCGCGGCGCCGGCGACGATCGTCACGGACTCCTCGCCACTGCGCAGCGTCAGCTCGCCGTCGATCGCGTAGAGCGTCTCGTCGCAGTCGTGGTAGTGCGACGGCGGGCCGTCCCAGCCCGGCGGGAGGGTGATCTCGGTTGCTGTCACGTCGGTCATCACAGTCTCCTAGTGTCGAGGGTCAGGCGGGTCGCCCGCGCAGGGGGACCTCGTTGAGGAACAGGACGACGATCAGCCCGAGCGCGGCGACGGGCGCGGCGACCGTGAAGACCGTCTGCAGCGCCTCGGCGGCGCCGTGGTCGAGCCCGGCGGCGAAGATGGCGCCGAACACGGCGGCGCCGATCGCGCCGCCGAGCGCGCGGAAGAGGTTCGCCGACGCGGTTGCGATGCCGAGGTCGCGGCGCTCCACGGCGTTCTGGATCGCCAGCGTGAGGACCTGGGAGACCATCCCGAAGCCAAGGCCGAAGATCGCGAGCAGCAGCGCTGCCGTCGCCTGCGAGGTCGCAGCGCTCATCTGCGACAGCGCGAGCAGCCCGGCGCTCATCAGCGCCAGTCCGGCGATCGGGAAGGCCTTGTAGCGGCCGGTGCGCGAGATGACACGCCCCGAGACCGTCGTGCTGACGGTCGCCGCGAGCAGCATCGGCAGCAGCAGCAGCCCCGAGTCCGTGGCGCTGGCGCCCGTGACCTCCTGCAGGAAGACCGGCATGAACACGATCGCTGCGAAGAACGACAGCGTCGTCAGGAACAGCGCCGCCGAGACGACGTTGAAGACAGGCTCGGCGAACAGCCGCAGCGGCACGATCGGCTCGGCCGCGCGGCGCTCCTGCAGCACGAAGGCGCCGAGCAGGACGACCGCGGCGATCGCGCTCCACGTCGTCAGCAGCAGCAGCCCGGTGACCGCGCCGGCGAGCAGCGCCGCGCCGACGTAGTCGATCCGCGCGTCGGTGCGCTGCGCGGGCAGCTTCAGTGCGCTGCTGGCGAGCGCCAGCGCGATGAGGCCGATCGGCACGTTGACGTAGAAGATCCAGCGCCAGGACACGAGGTCGGCGAAGACGCCGCCGAGCAGCGGTCCGGCGATGCTCGCCGCGACGAAGACCATCTGGATGTACCCCTGGTAGCGGCCGCGCTCGCGCGGCGCGATGATCTCGGCGACGATCGCCATCGCCAGCGTCATCAGGCCGCCGGCGCCGATCCCCTGCAGCGCGCGGAAGCCGATCAGCTGGTCGAGGCTGCCGGCGGCGCCGCTGAGCACCGAGCCGGTGAGGAAGACGACGATCGCCGCCTGGAACAGGCGCTTGCGGCCGTAGAGGTCCGACGCGCGACCCCACAGCGGCATCGAGACCGTCGAGCCGAGCAGGTACGCGGTGACGACCCAGGAGAGCTGGTCGATGCCGCCGAGGTCCTCGACGACCGTGGGCAGCGCCGTCGCGACGATCGTCTGGTCGAGCGAGGCGAGCAGCATCGCCAGCAGCAGGGCGATGAACGTGAGGCGGGTGGAGGCGGACATGAAACGTAGAGTGACACAAAGTTTTGGTCACCACAAGTTTTGTGTTGCTACACTTACCGCCATGTCCGAGCCCGGCCTGCGAGAGCGCAAGAAGCAGCAGACCCGCGAGCTGATCGCCGAGGCCGCGCGGCGCTTGTTCACCGAGCGCGGCTATGAGCGCGTCACGGTCGCCGAGATCGCCGACGCGGCCGAGGTCTCCACCCAGACGGTGTTCAACTACTTCCCGACGAAGGAGGACCTCGTCTACTGGCGCCTGGGCAGCTGGGAGGAGGAGCTGCTGACGGCCGTGCGCGAGCGCGCCGCCGGCGAGTCGGCGCTGGCGGCCTTCGGACGCTTCCTGCTGTCGCAGGGAGGCCTGCTCGGCAAGCACGATCCGGCCGCGCGCGAGCAGCTCGTCGCGTTCACGCGGATGATCACCGAGAGCCCGGCGCTCCAGGTCCGGGAGGCGCAGATCCTCAGCGGCTACGCGGCGGCGCTCGCCGCGCTGCTGGCGCAGGAGACCGGCGCTGGCCCCGACGACGTCGCGCCCGCCGTCGCGGCCAACGCGATGATGGGTGTCCACCGCGCGCTGATCGGGCTCACCCGCAAGCGGATCCTCGCCGGCGAGCTCGGCCCGCGCCTGCCGCGCGAGGTGCGCGCGCAGGGCAAGCAGGCGCTGACGCTGCTCGAGTCCGGCCTCGGGGAGTACGCGGTGAAGTCGCTGCGCTGACGTCTCCTCGCAGGACAAAGTGTTCTGTACGTTTCGTTTCGCGGCAGGCGCACAATTCCTAAGTGTTCGGTACAGTTAGATCATGGCCGAACCGAACAAACTTGTCCCGCGACGCGGGCGGCCATCGCGGACGGCCGTGTACGAGCGGCTCCGCGTGCAGATCGGCGAGCTACGCGAGCGCCTCGGCGGCCTGCCCGCTCCACTCGAGGCTGAGGGCATCTGGCGCGGTATCTGGCTCGAGGAGGCGCACCACTCGACTGCCATCGAGGGCAACACCCTCGTGCTCAAGCAGGTGGAGGCGTTGCTCGCCGAGGGGAGGGCAGTCGGCAACAAGGAACTCAGCGAGTATCTCGAGGTCCGCGGATACGCGACCGCCGCCGACTGGGTGTACGGACATGCCATCGAACCCGGCGCATGGTCCACCGGCGAGCTGCTCTCCCTTGCTGAGCTGCGCCACATTCATGCCCTCGCGATGGCGCCCGTCTGGGACGTCGCCCCTCATCCTCAGGCGACCGATCGCGAGGCCCCTGGGTCGTTCCGCGAACACGACATCGAACCGTTTCCGGGCGGGATGCGCCCGCCGCCGTGGCGCGACGTCCCGGCGCAGGTGCGCGATTGGGTCGCGGATGCGCAAGCTCTGCGCCAAGTTGACGAGGCGACCATCGCCGAGGCACTTGCGGCCCTTCACGCCCGCTTCGAGCAGATCCATCCGTTTCTCGACGGGAACGGGCGCACCGGTCGGCTCCTGCTCAACCTCCTGCTCGTTCGTCTCGGGATACCCCCCGCGATCATCTACAAGGGCGACCGGGCGCGGTACCTGGCTGCTCTTCGGCGCGCCGACCAGGGCGACTGCGGGCCGCTCGGGGAGTTCCTGGCCCGCGCGATTCTCGACAACCTCTACAAGTTCATCGTCCCGGCAACAGCCGGCCCCGCGAGACTCGTGCCGCTTCCTGCGTTGGCGACCCCCCTGTTGTCCGCAAACGCGCTCCGTGTCGCCGCGACGCGAGGACGCCTGCAGGCCGCCAAGGCTGCCGATGGGACATGGCGCAGCTCCCGCGTCTGGGTGGACGAGTACGTCGCCACGCGCTACAAGCGGTCGTGATCAGGCGGCCCTGAGCATCGGCTCGGCGAGCGCGGGCATGCTGTCCAGCGCGACCGCGTAGGCCACGCGCGAGCCGCCGCCCATCGCGTTGGCGACGGATCGCGAACGCTCGGTCGCTGCGTCGCCGGCGGCGTAGACGCCGGGCACGCTCGTGCGCCCGTCGAGGTCGATGACGATCGTGCCGGCGGGCGTCAGCTCACAGCCGAGCTGCGTGGCCAGGCCGTTGGGCTGGTCGCGGCGCGTGTTGACGAACAGCGCCTCGCGGCGCTCGGACGGGCCGCTTGCGAACTCGATCTCGCGGAGCCGGCCGTCACGCCCGGACAGGCTGGTGATCGGGTCCTCGCGGACGCGCACGCCGGCCGCTTCGAGCGCGGCGCGCGCGGGGCCCAGGCGCGCGGGCCCGTCGGTGCACAGCAGCACGTCGTTGCTCCAGCTTGCGAGCACGAGCGCCGAGCGGGCGGCCGCGGGACCGCTGCCGTGGAAGGCGAGCGGGCGGTCGCGCACCTCCCAGCCGTCGCAGAAGGCGCAGTGGAACACGGAGGTGCCCCAGAGCGGCTCGATGCCGGGCAGCGCGGGCGGGTCGTAGCGCAGGCCGTGGGCGAGCACGAGCGTGGTCGTGCACACGGTGGTCCCGTCGTCGAGCGTGACGATGAACGCGTCGCCGGCACGCTCGGCGCCGGTGACGGCGGCGAAGCGGACGTCAACGTTGGGATGGTCGCGGAGCTGGTCGCGACCGGCGCGGCGCAGCTCGGTGGGCTTCACGCGGTCCTGTGCGAGCAGCCCGCCGACGCCCTGCGAGACCGCGTTGGCGGGGCTGCCGGTGTCCAGCAGCAGCACGCTGCGGCGGGCGCGGCCGAGCACCAGCGCGGCGCTGAGCCCGGCCGGGCCGCCACCGACGACCACCGCGTCAAGCGGCGGCGCACCACGAAATGGGCGGTCGAGGTCGAACATCGTCGGTGGCGAGGGATCACGAGCAGGCGGGTCGGTGTCAGGCGGCGCGGAACGCCAGGCGGGTGCGCAGGCTGCGCTGGCCGACGGTGGTCGCGCGCAGGCGCGCGGCGCGGACGCCGAGGAGCTCGGCCAGGTGGGCGGTGCGGCGGAACGGGTCGGCGATGACCGTCGCCGTGGCGATCTCGATCGCGGCCTGCGGCTCTCCGTCGACCTCGGCGATCAGCATCCCTCCGGCCGGCACGGCGGCGCTGTCCAGCGCGGCCAGCGTCGCGATCGTCGCGTCGTCGGCGGGCGTGGCACGGCGCACGACGACGGCGGCTGTGTCGTCGCCGCGCGCCTCCCGTCGGGTGGTCGCGGCTGAAGCGGCGCGGCGCGCGGCGGCGGCGTGGTGAAGCTGGTCCTGGACTCGTGAGCTTGCTGCGTCGAATGTCATCTGGCCGGTCATCTCTGCCTCCTGGGTGGTGTGGAAAACGTCTTGTGCCCTTAAGACGCAGGCCACCCGCAGAACTCATCGCTGCGTCAGAAAAAATCTGCGATCGGCAGCGCGGCGGCGGAGGCGTCGTGGCCGAGCGTGTGCACGGCGACGCCGCCGAGCGCCGCGATCGTCTCGCGATTGGAGCGCTCCATCGCCGACGGCTGCTCCGGGTATGGGGTGAGCACGACGGCGCGCACCGGCAGGCGCGCGGTGCGCGCCGCTTCGAGCGTCAGCAGGGTGTGGTTGATCGTGCCGAGCCCGGGGCGGGCGGCCACGACGAGCGGCAGCCCCAGCGCGACGGCGAAGTCGCGCACGAGGTACGCGCCCGTCAGCGGCACGAGCAGGCCGCCGACGCCCTCGACGACGAGCACGTCGCACGCCGCGCCCGCGGCCCGCGCGGCCGTGACGAGCGCCGCCGGGTCGATCGTGAGGCCGGCGAGCTGTGCCGCCAGGTGCGGTGAGACCGCCGGGTCGAAGCGGTGGGGGACCGTGACGGCGTCGGCTGCGGCTGCGAGCACGTCCTCGTCGCTGGGGCCGGCGTCCTGCAGCCCGGTCAGCACCGGCTTGAATGCGCCGACGCGCACGCCGTCGGCGCGCAGCGCCGCGCACAGCGCCGCCGAGAGGACCGTCTTGCCGACGCCGGTGTCGGTGCCGGTGACGAAGACGCCGCGCACGCCCGCCGGCGGCTAGGCCGCTTCGGCGGCGCCGTCGAAGACCCGCGGGTGGGCCGGTTGCGCTGCCGCGACCGGCAGGCCGGCGGCGCCCGGGCGAAAGCCCGCCTGCAGCGCCGCCCGCCCGAGAACCGAGGCGGCCTCGCGCAGCTCGTCCTTGGTGTGCGACGCCATCACCGCGAGGCGCAGGCGCGACGTGCCGTCGGGCACGGTCGGCGGGCGGATCGCCTGGGCGAAGACGCCGTTCTCGATGCCGAGCTCGCAGATCCGCATCGCGAGGGCGGCGTCGCCGACGATCAACGGGACGATCTGGGTCGTCGAGCCCTCGACGTGGAAGCCCTCGCGATCGAGTGCCTCACGCAGCAGGCCGGCGTTGGTCTGCAGCTTCTCCACGCGCCGCGGCTGCTCGATGAGCAGCTCCAGCGCCGCCAGGGCGCCGGCGATCGCCGGCGGCGGCGGCGCCGTCGAGAAGATCAGCGAGCGCGCGCTGTTGACGAGGAAGCGCGACATCGGCGCGCTGCAGCTCACGTACGCGCCGTAGGACCCCAGCGCCTTGCCGAGCGTCCCGACGATCACGTCGACCTCGCCGTCGAGGCCCGCCTCGGCGACGGCGCCGCGCCCGCCCGGCCCGCAGCAGCCGCTGCCATGGGCCTCGTCGACGACCAGTCGCGCGCCGTAGCGCTGTGCGAGCGACACCAGCTCGGCGAGCGGCGCGACGTCGCCGTCCATCGAGAAGACGCTGTCGGTGACGATCAGCGCCGAGCGGCCTTCGAGCCGGCGCAGGCCGTACTCGAGATGCTCGGTGTCGCAGTGGTCATAGACGACCTTCTCGGCGCCCGAGAGCTTGCAGCCGTCGATGATCGACGCGTGGTTGAGCTCGTCGGAGAAGACGACCGACCCGCTGGACGCGAGTGCGCTGATGACACCGACGTTCGCGAGGTAGCCCGAGCCGAACAGCAGCGTCGCCTCTGAGCCCTTGAAGTCCGACAGCCGCTCCTCCAGGCGCCGGTGGATCGTCATCGTCCCCGACACGAGGCGCGAGGCGCCCGCGCCGACGCCCCAGCGCATCGCCGCGTCGGCGGCCGCCTCGCGCACGCGCGGGTGATCGGCGAGGCCGAGGTAGTTGTTCGAGCACAGCAGCAGCACCGGCTTGCCGTCCAGAACGACGCGGGGGCCCTGAGGCCCCGAGATCATGCGCATCCGCCGGTACAGGCCGGTGTCGCGAAGCTCTTGCAGGCGGGCCTCGATGTCGGTCATGTCAGGCCACGCGCTCCGCCGGCCAGGCGTTGGCCGCCCCGTCCGGTCGCGGCGGGATCTTGTCCTTCTTGACGTAGCGCAGTTGCTCGGACGGGTTCCAGACCTTGATCTCGATGCCCGCGGCGACCGCGTCCTCGGCGGTGTCCAGGAACGCCTCGACGACGTCGGGCGTCTCGCCTTCCAGCCAGCCCGAGCGGTTGTCGGGCCGCGGGTTGGCGCCGTTGTCCTCCTGGCGCGCGATGTTCAGCCCGAGGTCGCTGAACATCTGACGATCGGCGTCGGGCGTGTTGCCGAGCGTCGTCAGGAAGTTACCCATCATCACGCCGTTGAGCCCGGCCTTGACCGCCAGCGGCTGCAGGTCGCCGATGTTCTCGACGCGTCCTCCGCACAGCCGGAACAGCGCCTCCGGGAGGATCAGGCGGAAGATCGCGATCCACTTCACCGCCTCCCAGGGATCCATGTAGTCGCGGTCGCCGAACTTCGTCCCGGGGCGGGGGTTGAGCAGGTTGATCGGCACGGATGTCGGGTTGATCTTTGCCAGCTCGAAGGCCATCTCGACGCGCTGCTCGCGCGACTCGCCGAGGTTGAGGATGCCGCCGACGCAGGTCTCGAGGCCTGCCTCCTCGACCGCCTGGATCGTGCGCAGCCGGCCCTCGTAGCGGACCGTCGAGGAGACCTCCGGGTAGTAGGACTCCGCCGTCTCGACGTTGTGGTGGACGCGCTGGATGCCCGCGTCCTTCAGCGCCTTGGCGCGCGGGACGCTCATGTGCCCGACCGAGGCGCAGCGCTTGAGGTTGGTGTGCTCGGCGACCAGTCGCGCGCCCGCCAGGACCTTCTCGAAGTCGCGCTTGGAGAGCCCCTGGCCCTGGGTGACCATGCAGAAGCGGTGGGCCCCGGCGGCCTCCGCGGCGCGCGCGTGCTCGAGGATCTGCTCGGGCTCCATCATCGCGTGCATCGGCGTCTCGGCCTCGGCGAAGCGTGACTGCGCGCAGAACCCGCAGTCCTCGGCGCACCCGCCGGACTTCGCGTTGACCAGCGAGCACATGTCCGTCGCGTCGCCGAAGCGCTCCTGGCGAGCCTGCCAGGCGCGCTCGACCAGCCTCTCGATCTCCGCGTGGTCCTCGGTCTCCCCGAGCAGCAGGGCTTCCTCGCGCGAAATCAGCGGCGGCATGGGCCCGCACGATGTCAGCGGCGGCGGACGTTTTGGCGCTGTGGCGCGAGGTTTGACACATATCGTGTCGGTGTGCGCATCGCGACGTGGAACGTGAACTCCGTCAAGCAGCGGCTCCCGAGGCTGCTGCCCTGGCTGGACGAGCGCCGGCCCGACGTCGTCTGCCTGCAGGAGACCAAGGTCGCCGACGAGGCGTTCGCCGAGCTGCTCGGCGACGCGCTCGCCGAGCGTGGCTACGAGGTCGCCGTGCACGGCGAGGCGGCCTGGAACGGCGTCGCGATCCTGTCGCGCGCGGGGCTTGCGGACGTCTCGCTCGGCCTGGAGGACGGACCGGGCTTCCCGCATCCCGAGGCGCGCGCGATCGCCGCCACGTGCGGCGGCGTCAGGGTCCACTCGCTCTACGTGCCCAACGGGCGCGAGCCCGACTCCGACCACTACCGCTACAAGCTCGCGTGGCTCGCGGCGCTGCGCCAGGTCGTCGCGGCGGGACCCGAGGCGGTGGTGCTCTGCGGCGACATCAACATCGCCCCGACCGACGACGACGTCTTCGACCCGCAGGCCTACGCCGGCCAGACCCACGTCACGCCGCCCGAGCGCGCCGCGCTGGCCAAGCTGCAGAGCGTCGGCCTGCGCGACGTCGTCCGCGATCGCTGGCCCGGCGAGCGCGTCTTCACCTACTGGGACTACCGCGCCGGCATGTTCCACAAGGACTGCGGGATGCGCATCGACCTCGTGCTGGCGGGCGCGCCGGTCGCCGAGCGCGTGGCTGCCGCCTGGGTCGATCGCCAGGCGCGCAAGGGCAAGGGCCCGAGCGACCACGCGCCGGTGATCGTCGACCTCGACGAGGCGCCGGACGGCGACATCGGCCCGATGGTGCCGCCACCGTCGGCCCCGGCACCGCGACGAGGCGACGTCCGCCTCCCGCAGGCCCCGTGAAAAAGGGGTCAGATCTTGAAATCCAGCACGTTCAAGTCGCACTTGAGGGTGCTGGATTTCAAGATCTGACCCCCTGTTTAGGTTGCGCACTATCCTGGAGGGACATGAGTGGCATCGGTCTGTACATCGCCTTCCTCGTCCCGCCCCTGGTTCTCGGCTTCGCCGTGCAGTGGTGGCTGAAGCGCACGTTCGCGCAGCAGTCCGAAGTGCCCGACCAGGCCGGGCTCACCGGCGCGCAGATCGCGCGCATGATCCTCGATCGCAACGGCCTCACCGAGGTTCCGGTCAAGCCGTCGCCCGGCGGCCCGCTGTCTGACCACTACGACCCGCGCGAGCGCGCCGTATACCTCTCCCAGCCGGTCTATGAGAACGCGAGCGTCGCGGCCCTCGCCGTCGGCGCGCACGAGGTCGGCCACGCCATCCAGCATGAGAAGGCCTACGCACCGTTCAAGATCCGCTCGGCGCTGTTCCCGGCAGTCTCGATCGCCTCGCAGGCCTGGATGTTCCTGCTGATCGGCGGCGTGATCCTGCAGGCGCTCGGCCTGATCCAGGTCGCGATCGCCCTGTTCGCGATCGTCGTGCTGTTCCAGCTCGTGACGCTCCCCGTCGAGTTCGACGCGTCGCGACGCGCCGGAATCCAGTTGCGCGAGGTCGGCGTCGTCACGGCGGGCGAGTCCGGTGGCGTCCGCAAGGTCCTCACCGCAGCGGCGCTGACCTACGTCGCGGGCGCACTCGCGGCGATCGCTCAGCTCGCCTACTTCGTGCTCGCTTTCCTCGACGACTAAGCGCCGCGAGACCGCGGCGCGCACCCTGCGCGCTGCGGTACCGAAACAGATAGGTTTGGTTTTGTGGAGGAGAAACCACGGCCTGCGCGGGCTGTCGTCGCGGGACTCCTAGTCATCGCCCTTGTCGCCGTCGTCGCCATCCTCGCCCGGGGAGGCGAGGACTACCGCCTGCACGTCCGCATCTCCAACGCCAGCCAGCTCGTCAAGGGCAACCTCGTGGAGGTCGGCGGCTACAGCGTCGGCACCGTCCAGAACATCGAGCTCGGCGACGACAACCAGGCCGACGTCACGGTCAAGATCACCGACGAGAAGCTGACGCCGCTGCACCGCGGCACGCGTGCCTGGGTGCGCTCGGGCTCGGTGTCCGGCGTGGCCAACCGTTACATCGCGCTCGCGCCCGGCCCGAACTCCGAGGACGAGCTCGACAGCGGCGCCACGATCCCGGCCTCCGCCACCAACCCGTCAGTCGACCTCGACGCCGCGCTCTCGACGTTCGACGGAGAGGCGCGCAAGGAGCTTCAGAGCCTGATCCACGGCGCCGCCGATCTCTACTCCGAGGGCGGCAGCGAGGGCCTGCGGCGCACGCTGACCTACCTCGATCCGGCGCTGTCACAGCTCGACGCGACGCTCTCGGAGATCACGCGCGACCGCGGCGCCCTGCAGAAGTTCATCGTCGCCTCCGCCAACGTCGTCTCGGCGGTCGCTGAGCGCCGCGACGACGTCCAGGCGGGCATCGCCTCCGCCGCGACGACCGCCGGCGCACTCGCGCGCGAGCGCGACGCACTGCAGGGCGTACTCGCCAAGGCGCCGACGACACTGACCCACGCGGGCCGTTCGCTGCGCTCGCTGGCGGGCACGCTCGACACCGTCACGCCGGTCGCGCGCGAGGCGCTGCCGGTCGCGCCGAAGCTGCGGCGGCTGCTCGTCGCGCTGTCCCCGACGCTCGACCGCGGGTCGCAGGTCCTGCCGGGCGTGCGCGCGCTGCTGCCGTCGCTGGAGAAGGCGCTCGTGGGCCTGCCGGCCCTGCGCGACCGCTCGCTGCCGGCCTTCGCGGAGGCCAGCGAGGCCGTCGAGAAGTACCTGCCGATCGTCAAGGGCGCGCTGCCCTATGTCCCCGACGCGGTGCTCGGGGCGACCAACGGCTTCGGCGGCACGGCCGGCGGCTACTACGACGCCAACGGGTCCTACGCGCGCATCGCGGCGATGTTCGGTCCGCAGGGCTTCGCGGGCCTGCTGAACGGCCCCCCGAGCGTCGGGCCGCTGACGATCAGCTACCACAACAACCGCCGCTGCCCGGGCGCAGCGACGCAGGTCACGCGCGACGGCTCGAACAGGTTCGACGGTGCCGATCCCAAGTGCGTGGAGTCCCAGCGCCCGTGAAGCGCCTGCTCGCAGCCGCCGTCTCGATCGCGCTGCTCAGCGGCGCGCTGCTGCTTGCGACCGGCTGCGGTGGCGGCGGCGACAAGGACAGCTACCGCGTCGACGCGATCTTCGACAGCGCCGGGTTCCTGACCGAGGACACCGACGTGCGCATCGGCGGCGCGAAGGTCGGCAAGGTCGTAGACCTCAAGCTGACGCCCGACCACAAGGCGCGCGTGGAGCTCCAGGTCGAGCGCCGCTTCGCGCCGTTTCGCTCCGACGCGGACTGCACGATCCAGCCGCAGTCGCTGATCTCCGAGAAGTTCGTCAACTGCACGCCCGGCACGCCCGACGGCGCGCAGCTGCGCGAGCAGGGCGGCGTTCCCCAGCTGCCCGTCGCCAACACCCACGCGCCGATCGACATCGATCTGCTGCTGAACATCTTCGATCGCCCCGTCCGCGAGCGCCTGACACTGCTGCTCAGCGCGCTCGGCACGGGGCTTGCCGCGCGCGGGGACGACCTCAACCTGACGATCCGCCGCGCCGCGCCGGCGCTGCAGGAGACCCAGCGCGTGCTGCGGGTACTCGACACCGACCGCGCCCAGCTGCGCCAGCTCATCTCAGACAGCGACGTGGTGCTCGCCAGCCTCGCCAGCGGCCGTCAGCGCGTCGCCGACTTCGTCCGCACCACCGGTAGCGTCGCGGCGGTCAGCGGCGCCCGCCGCGAGCGCCTGACGGAGGCGGTGCGCGAGCTGCCACGGCTGCTGACCGAGGCCCGCAGCGGGCTGTCGCAGCTGACCGCGTTCGCGAAGGTCGGGACGCCGTTCGCGCGCCAGCTGCGCGCGTCGGGCCCGGGCGTCAACCAGCTCGTCCGCGAGCTCGCCCCGTTCGCCAAGCGCGTCACGCCGACGGTGCGCCGGCTCGGGCTGACCGCACGCCGGGCCAAGCCGGCGCTGAAGGACATCGCGCCGCAGGCCCGCCGGCTCAACCGTTTCGGCCAGCCCCTGCCCGAGGCCGCCGCGCTGCTGTCCGAGCTGGGCACGAGCGTTCGCGACCGGGGTGTCGTCGAGGGCCTGGGCAACCTCGGCTACTTCGGCGCCACGGCGCTCGCGCGCTTCGACAAGCACTCCCACATCCTGCCCTCCTACATCATTCCCGGCCCGTGCGCGATCTGGGCGACCGCGCCGACGCCGGGCTGCGACGCGCACTACGACGCCTCCACCGCCCAGCGCGCGGCGTTCTGGCGCGCGCAGGACGCCAAGCAGGCCGCCGCGCGCAAGACGACCAAGGAGTCCGGCAAGGACGCACCTGCCGGCGCCAAGCCCAAGCCGCCGGGTCTCGCGACGCCGGAGATCCCGAAGACGCCGCTGACGCCGAAGATCCCGGCGATCCCGCTGCCCAACCTGCCGAAGATCATCGGCGACGTGCTCGACGGGCTCAGCGACACGCTCAAGGGCAAGGGCCAGCCGCCCAAGAAGCAGGAGCAGCCCTCAAACGCCGTCGAAGACCTCCTGGACTACCTCCTGCGATGAGACGGCGCCCGGGAACATCGATCGCTGCCAACCCGGTCCTGATCGGGGCCGTCACCGTGCTCGTGATCGCGGTCGCGGTGTTCCTGTCCTACAACGCCAACAGCGGGCTGCCGTTCGTGCCGAGCTACGAGATCAAGGCCGTCGTCCCCGACGCTGCCGAGCTCGTCCCCGGCAACGACGTCAACGTCGGCGGCGCGCGCGTCGGGCAGGTCACCGAGGTTCAGGCGGCGCTACAGCGCAACGTCCCCGTGGCGATCTTGACGATGAAGCTCGAGAAGCCGCTGGACCCGCTGCCGACCGACACGAAGCTGCTGATCCGCCAGCGCTCGAACGTCGGCCTGAAGTACGTCGAGCTGCGCCCTGGGCGCGACCGCACCCCGGGCATCCCGCCGGGCGGCACGCTGCCGCTGCGCAACGCCACGCTGCCGGTCGATCTCGACGACGTCGTCTCGACCTTCGACGCGCCGACGCGGCGCGGCCTGTCGAACACGATCTCAGAGCTCGGCGTCGGCGTCGCCGGGCGCGGCGCGGACCTCAACCGCTCGATCGAGAACCTGCCCGCGGTCTTCGGCGACCTCACCGTCGTCGCACGCACGCTGGCCAGCGCCGACGCCGACCTGCACGGCTTCATCAGCGGCACCGCCTCCGCCGTCAGCGCGCTCGTCCCGGTCGCCGAGCCGCTGCGCCAGCTGTTCGACCGCGGCGCGACGACGTTCGCGGCGCTGGACGCCGAGCGCGCGGCGCTGGGGGCGACGATCGACAAGTCGGGCCCGACCGAGCGCGACGCGGCCGACGGCTTCGTCGCGCTGCGCCCGCTGCTGCGCGAGGCGACCGGCTTCGCCCGTGACGCCGGGCCGGCGCTGCGGGTGCTGCCGGCCGCCAGCCGCCGGTTCGCCGGCGCGCTGCGCGCCACCGGCCCGGCGCTGGGCCGTGCGCAGGCGATCTCGCCGCCGCTGGACGCGCTCGTGGTCCAGACGCGGCGGCTGGCGCGACTGCCGGCGCTCGCCCCCGCGCTGCGGCGGCTGACCTCCGTCGCCAGTTCGGCGATCCCGCTGCTGCGCTACGTCAACCCGTTCCAGACGCGCTGCAACTCGCTTGGCCTGTGGTTCCGCAACGTCCCCTCGCTCGCCAGCGAGGGCGACGCGATGGGCACGTGGTTCCGCTTCACGCCCGTCACCAACGCGACCGAGATCCTGCCGCAGGCCGGGCGCACAGCACAGCTGCACTACGCGCCGCTCGGTGACGCCGGGCAGGAAGGCGAGTGCGAGTACGGCAACGAGAACTACATCCCCAACCAGCAGGTCCTCGGTCCCGTCCCGGGCAAGCAGCCGCTTGCGACGGAGACGACGATCCCCGGCACGCTGGCCCAGAACATCGCCCACGAGTTCGGCCGATGAGGCGCCACCAGACACGCGATCCGTTCAAGGTCGGCCTCGCCGTCCTGATCGTCGGCGCCCTGATCTCCTACTTCGGCCTGACGCGGACCAACCCCTTCCACAACGGTTACGAGGTCAAGGCCACGTTCGCGTCGGTGCTCAGCAACGGGGTCCACCCGGGCTCGCCGGTGCGTGTCGCCGGCGTCAACGTCGGCAAGGTCAAGGCCGTCGAGCGCGGGGCGGGGCAGACCGTCGACGTGACGATGGAGATCACCGACGCCGGGCGCCCGATCCATCGCGACGCGACGATCAAGGCGCGCCCGCGGATCTTCCTCGAGGGCAACTACTTCCTCGAGATCAAGCCCGGCACCAGCACCGCGCCGGAGCTGGACAGCGGCGGCAAGATCCCGCTCAGCCAGACGGCGATCCCGGTCCAGTTCGACGAGCTCGTCAGCACCTTCAGCGCACCGACGCGCCAGAGCAACCGCGACGTCATCGAGGGGTTCGCCGAGAGCCTGCGCCACGGTGGCGCCGAGGCGCTGCGCGCGGGCTACGAGGTGTCCCCGGGGGCGTTCCGGGGCCTCGCCGTCAACATGAAGGCGCTGCGCGGGACGCAGCCCGGCGACCTCGCAAGGTTCGTCTCGCGCCAGGCGAAGCTGTCCGGGACGCTCGACGAGAACCGCGTCGCGCTCGCCGACCTGATCACGCGCTTGCGGGTGACCACGGACACCCTCGCCAGCCGCCAGGAGCAGCTGGCCGCGTCGCTGCCCGAGCTCGAGCGCCTGCTCGACGCGGCGCCGCCGGCGCTGCGCGCGCTGGACGGGCTGCTGCCGCCGCTGCGCCGGCTGTCGGTCGCGCTGCGCCCGAGCCTGAAGATCGCACCCGACGTGCTCGACCATGCGCTGCCGTTCGTCGGCGCGCTGGACTCGCTCCTGCAGCCCGACCGCCTCGACGCGCTCGTCAAGACCCTGCGCCCGACCGTGTCCACGCTGCGCAAGCTCGAGGGCTCGCTGCCCGAGCCGCTGCGCCTCACCGAGAAGATCTCGGACTGCAGCGTGGACAACGTCCTCCCGGTGCTCAACATGGAGGTCCCGGACGGCCACCTCTCCACCGACCAGCCCGTCTGGCAGGACCTCCTCCACGGCCTCGCCAACCTCACGGCCGCGCAGGGGAACTACGGCGGCGACGGCTACGCCACGCGCTACAGCTTCGGCCTCAGCCAGAACGTCGTCACGACGAGCGTCAACGCGCAGAGCGACCTCGTGATGCTCGCCGGCGAGCCGCTGGTCGGCTCGCGCCCGAAGTGGACGCCGGGCCACCAGCCGCCGTATGAGCCCGACGTGCCCTGCGAGACCCAGCCGATCGTCAAGAGCGTCGAGTCCGAGACCGTGCCTGCGCTGCCGGTGTCGCGCACGATCAAGCTCAAGCCGACCGACGCGTGGTCGCGCAAGCAGCTGACCGACCGGCTGCGCAAGAGCCTCAAGGTGCTGAAGAAGGCGCGAGTCGCGATGAGCCTGATGCGACAGATCCGCACGAACCTGCCGGCGATGATCTCGATCGTCGGGCTGCTGGTCCTCGCCATCGGCGTGTCGTTCTACATCCTGCGCCACCAGCGCCTGCGCCTGCCCTACGACCCGATCTACACGCTGCAGATCGAGCTGCCGACCGGCCAGGCGCTGACGCCGGGCCAGGGCCAGTCCGCGACCGTCGCGGGCGTCCGCGTCGGCGAGGTCGCAAAGGTCCAGCTGCGCGACGGCCGCGCGCTCGTCGACCTCGCGATCAACGACGAGGAGCTGCCCGAGGGCGACGTCCGGACCGACGCCCACGTGATCGTGCGCCCGCGGACGCCGCTGAACGACATGACGATCGAGATCGAGCCGGGCAGCCCCAAGGCGCCGCGGCTCGCCGGACGACGCGGTCCTCGGCGTCGCCAACTCCTCGCCGACGGTCAACCTCGACGAGATCCTCTCCGCGCTGGACTCCGACACGCGCTCGTGGCTCGTGACGCTGCTGGACGCGACAGGGCGCGGCGTCAAGGACCGCGGCCCGGCGTTGCGGCAGATCTACAAGGCCGGGACGCCGACGCTCGAGCTGACGCGCGAGGTCACCAACTCGATCAACGGCCGCCGGCGTGAGCTCGGGCGCGCGATCCACAACCTCAGCCAGCTCGCCATGCGCTGGGCAAGGACGATCGCTCGCTCGGCCAGCTCGTCAGCGGGGCCGACGCAGACGTTTGCCGCCTTCGCCGACGAGACCACCGCGCTGCGACGCGGGATCGAGCTGCTGCCCGGAACGCTCGCGACCGGCAGGACCGCGCTGGACGCGCTGACGCCGCTGGCCTCGCAGGCCGGGCCGGCGCTGACCGCGCTGCTGCCCGCGACGCGGGCGCTGCCGGCGGCGCTGCGCGGGAGCGATCCGCTGTTCAAGGACGGCGCGCCGGCGCTGCGCGACCTCTCCGACGTCTCCAAGCAGGCCGTGCCCGTCGTGCGCAACCTCGAGCCGGCGCTGGCGAACATCCAGAAGGCGACGCCCGACCTGAACAACGTCCTGTCGGTCTTCCGCCGCGCGATCAACGAGCTGTCCTACGTGCCGACCAACGGCGAGGACAAGGGCTACCTGTTCTGGCTGTCGTGGTTCGCGCACAACCTCAACGCGTTCACCGGCAACCAGGACGCCAACGGCACGTTCTGGCGCGGGACCGCGATCGTGTCCTGCTCGTCGCTGCTGAACAACCCCGTCCTGATCGGGCTGCTGGGGCCGCTCCTCCCGCAGCTGCAACCCGCCTGCCCCCAGACCCTGGAGCGCTGACGTGGACAAGGGCGCAATCAGCAGAGGACGGATCGCGATCGCGCTTGTCTTCGCGCTGTCGTGCTTCGGCCTGCTGCTGTTCCTCTGGACGGCGTTCGGCGGCCCGGTCCCGCTCGAGCCCAAGGGCTACCAGGCCAAGGTCCTGCTGCCCGAGGCGCCGCTGCTGCCCGCGCAGGCCGACGTCCGCGTCTCAGGCGTGCCGATCGGCAAGATCGCCAAGGTCAAGCGCAGCGGCAACAACGTCGAGGCGACGCTCGAGATCCAGCACCGCTACGCGCCGCTGCGCAAGGACATGCGCGTCACGGTGCGGCGCAAGACGCTGCTGGGCGAGGGCTACCTCGAGCTGACGCCCGGCGCCCCCAACGCGGCGGCGCTGCCCGAGGACGGGACGATCCCGACCTCGCAGGTGCTCGAGCCGGTGGCGCTCGACGAGCTGTTCTCGGCGTTTGACAAGCCCACGCGCAATGCGCTGCAGCGCTGGTTCACCGGCTGGTCGGCGGGCCTCGAGGGCACCGCGGCGCCGCTGTCCAACGCCCTGGGCCACCTGCCCGGCACGGCCGAGGGCGCTGCGGACCTGCTCGGCGAGCTGCGCCGCCAGCGCCGCGCGGTCTCGACGCTGTTCCGCGACACCGGGCGCACGTTCGCGGCGATCGGCTCCAACCGCCAGCAGGTCGACGCGCTGATCCGCAACACCCGCGACCTGTTCGACGCGACGGCGACGTCCGAGAGCGACCTGCGCGCGACGTTCCGCGCGCTGCCGGGCTTCCTGGACGGGCTGCGCGCCTCCTCGCTGGCTGTGCAGCGGGCGGCGGTGCCGACGACGCCGCTGCTGCGCGAGCTGCGCCCCGTGGCGCGCACGCTGCCGCGCACGCTGGAGGCGACGAACAAGATCGCGCCGGTCCTCCAGTCCCTGGCCGCGCCACTGGACCGCGTGACGCGCCGCGCGTCGACCGGGCTGAACGCCGCACGCCAGATCGTGCGCGCCTCCGGGCCGCTGTTCCGCCAGCTCGACCCGCTCAGCCAGTACCTGATCCCGATCGTCGACTTCGCGTGGGCGTACCGGCGCGAGATCGTCACGCAGTTCCCGAAGACCGCGGCGGCGACGCAGCCAAGCTACCTCGACCCAGCCAGCGGCCGGCCGGTGCACTACCTGCGCGCGCCCGCCGTCATCGTCAGCGAGTCGCTCACCGGCCACAAGGTCCGCGCGCCCTACAGCCGCAACAACGCGTACATGGCGCCCGGCGGGCTCAACGAGTTCCTCAAGGGCCCGCTGAAGTCGATCGACTGCCGCAACCAGAGCAACACCGCGACGATCCTCGCCCTCGGTGGCGCACCGCCGTGCATCGAGCAGGAGCCGCCCACGTTCCGCGGTAAGACCGCGATGTTCCCGCAGCTCACGCCTGCGCCGTGACCGTCGCCGCCGTCGCGCCGCGGCTGTCCGCCCGCCAGCAGCAGGTGCTCGACTCGCTCGAGGAGACGTTCCTCGCCGAGGGCCTCGAGCTCACGGTCGGAGAGCTCGCCATGCGCGCCCGCTGCTCGCGGCGCACGCTGTATGAGATCGCGCCGAGCAAGGAGCAGCTGTTCCTGCTGACCTTCGATCGGATGATGAACCGCGTCGGGAAGGACGCGCGGGAGGCCGCCGCGGCCCAGCCCACCGCCGCGGCTGCGGTGCAGGCGTACATGCTGGCCGCGCTGCCGCCGTTCCGACAGCTCGGCTTTCGCTTCAACGCGGCGCTCGACGCCTACCGTCCGGCGGCCCGCATCTACGCGCGTCACGTCGCGATCGCCCAGGGCCGACTCACCGAGATCCTCGCGGCCGGCGTTGCCGCCGGCGAGTTCAGCGAGGTCGACGTCGATCTCGTCTCCGAGACGCTGACCGGCGCCGCGCGCCACGTCATCGCCCCGACGGTCCTCTCCGCCGGCACGCGCACGCCCCAGGAGGCGCTCGCCGAGGTGGTCGGGCTGCTGCTGAACGGCCTGCTGGTCCGCTAGCGCCCCTGCCAGCGCGGCGCGCGCTTCTCCGCGAACGCGCGCACGCCCTCACGGAAGTCCTCGGATGCGAAGCAGGCTTCGCGCAGCGCGATCAGCTCGTCGGCAGTCTCCTGGTCCAGCGCGCCCTCGGCCGCGAGCAGCGCGCGCAGCACGCGCTTGTTTCCACGCACGCTCAGGGGCGCGTTGGCGGCGAGCTCCTTGGCCCAGTCCAGCGCGGTCTGCGCGAGCTCGCGCTCGACGACGACGTGGTTGACGAGGCCCCACTGCTCGGCGGTGTGGGCGTCGACCTGGCGGCCGAGCAGGAACAGCTCGCGCGTGCGCGCGCTGCCGACCACGTCGACGAAGCGCCGCAGGCCGGTGTGCGAGTAGACGAGCCCGAGCTTGGCTGGCGGCATGCCGAGCTTGATGCCGTCGGCGGCGACGCGCAGGTCGGCGCACAGCGCGAGCTCGAGCCCGCCGCCGATCGTGTGCCCGGTCAGTCCCGCGACCACCGGGAGCTCGCAGGCGTCGAGCGCGTCGATCGCGGTGGTGAACGGATGCGCGACCAGCCGCTCGGCCTGCGCGGCGAAGACGTCGTCGGGGATGTCGCCGATGTCATAGCCCGAGGAGAACATCCCGTTCTCCCCGGTCAGCAGCAGGCAGCGGGTGCGTCCGTCCTGGGACGCGGTGAGCACGCGCTCGGCGATCGCGTCGAGGATCGCGTGGTCCAGCGCGTTGCGCTTCTCCGGGTTGGAGATGACCAGGCGAAGGACGCCCTCCGCCGGCTCGTCGACCTTCAGCTCGCCGGGCATGCCGGCAGCAGGCTATTTATTCGAGGACGACGAGCACGTCGCCCTCGTTGACGGCCTGCCCCTCTTCGCAGCGGATCTCCTTCACGGTGCCCTCGTCCTCGGCCTCGACGGGCATCTCCATCTTCATCGACTCGAGGACCACGACCGTGTCGCCCTCCTCGATCGTGTCGCCGACCTGGCATTCGATCTTCCACACCGTGCCGGTGATGTGTGCCTCGACGTTGGCCATGCTGGCACCATAGCCAGCGCCGTGGACGCCTCTAGCCCGATCGTCGCCATCGTCACCGCCTATAACGAGGGTCCTCGCCTGGCGGGGTCGATCGCCGCCCTCCGTGAGGCATTCCCGGGTGTGCGGATCGTCGTCGCCGACGACCACTCGACCGACGAGACGCCGCAGATCGCGCAGGACGCCGGCGTCGAGCTCGTGCGCGCGCCGCGCAACATCGGCAAGGGCGGGGTGGCGACGATGGCCGCCGAACGCGTGCTGAGCCTCGCGCTGCTGGACGATCCGCCGATCTTCGTGCTCTGCGACGGCGATCTCGCCGACTCGGCGCGCGAGCTGCCCGCGCTGGTGGCCGCGGTGCGCCGTGACGAGTGCGACCTCGCAGTCGCCGTCTTCGCGACGCGCGTCGGCGGCGGCTTCGGCCTCGCGGTCGGCTACGCGCACGCGGCGATCAAGCGCCTCACCGGGCTGGACCTGAAGGCCCCGATCTCCGGGCAGCGCGCCATGCGCGCCGAGGTGCTGCCGGTCGTCGTGCCGTTCGCGCCGCGGTTTGGCATGGAGATCGGGATGACGGTCGACGCCCACCGCGCGGGCTTCCGGATCGGCGAGGTGCCGCTGGACCTGCACCACCGCGCCACCGGGCGCAGCTGGCGGGGCTTCGTGCATCGTGCGCGTCAGCTCAAGGACTTCGTGCTCGTCGAGCTGCGCCGCCGCTGAGCAGCGTCTCCGACCGCGCGGCGAAAAGCGACGGCCCAATGTCCGACCACGTGTCGTTGTTGCGCAACGCCCGGCGGCGCAGAATGCCTCTCATGTTCGGCACGACGGAAACGCGGGGGGCAATCAGCGTCTCCTCCTGCGACGAAGTCGCTTCCCGTGTCGTGCCGATCTGCTCCCGCGGCGCCCTGACCCAGCGTCTCGGAAGCGTGGCGGTCCGGTCTTCGGGCCGGGCGCGATCTCCCGCGTGTGACGCCGCCATCGTGGGCAGTGGCCGGGGCCAAGGCGCTTGTCGGTGAGGGTGGGACAGCCTGACCCACACGCCGGCCCCGGCCGCGTCCCGGTCAATCGACTCTGAGGAGACTCGAGGGGAGCTCCCGCAGACTCGCGGCATCCCTGGGGAGGGGTGCCGCGGGTTTGTAGGGTCCCCTCGTGATCCTCGCCATCGACCAGGGGACGACCGGCACGACGTGTCTCGTCTTCGACGACGACGGGGCGCTTGCCGGCCGCGCCTACCGCGAGTTCACGCAGCACTTCCCGCAGCCCGGCTGGGTCGAGCACGACGCCGCGGAGATCTGGACGGTCACGCAGGCGGTGGCGGGGGAGGCGCTGGACGACGCCGGCGTCGGCCCCGGGATGCTGCAGGCCGTCGGCATCACCAACCAGCGAGAGACGGTCTGCGTCTGGGACCCCGCGACCGGCGAGCCGCTGCACCGCGCGCTGGTCTGGCAGGACCGCCGGACGGCCGCGCGCTGCGACGAGCTGCGCCGCCAGGGCCACGAGGCGCTCGTGCGCACGCGCACCGGCCTGGTCCTGGACCCGTACTTCAGCGGGACGAAGATCGAGTGGCTGCTGCGCAACGTCGACGGCCTCGCCCAGCGCGCGCGCGAGGGACGCGCGGTGTTCGGGACGATCGACGCCTGGCTGGTCTTCAACCTCACCGGCGAGTTCGCGACCGACATGTCCAACGCGTCGCGCACGCTGCTCTACGACATCGCCGAGGGTCGCTGGGACCCCGAGCTCTGCGCGCTGCTGGATGTCCCCGAGAGCGCCCTGCCCGAGGTCCGGCCCTCGATCGGCGACTTCGGGACGACCAGGCCCGGCGCGCTGCACGGTCACACTGTCCCCGTCGCCGGCATCGCCGGCGATCAGCAGGCGGCGCTGTACGGGCAGGCCTGCCTGGACCCGGGGCTCGGCAAGAACACCTACGGCACCGGGTCGTTCGTGCTGCTCAACAGCGGGGCGCAGCCGCCGCTGGCGCCGCCCGGGCTGCTGACGACGGTCGCGTGGGGGATCGGGCAGACGACGGTGTACGCGCTGGAGGCCGCGATCTTCGTCACCGGCGCGGCGGTGCAGTGGCTGCGCGATGGCTTGGGGATCATCGACGCAGCCGCCGAGACGGAGGCGCTGGCGCAGTCGCTGGACTCCAACGACGGCGTCTACTTCGTCCCTGCGCTGACCGGCCTGGGCTCGCCGCATTGGGACGCCTACGCGCGCGGCACGATCGTCGGGCTGACGCGCGGCTCGGGCCGCGCGCAGATCGCGCGGGCGACGCTCGAGGCGATCGCCTACCAGACCGTCGACGCGGTCCGCGCGATGGAGGGCGCCAGCAGCACGCCGCTGACCGAGCTGAAGGCCGACGGCGGCGCGACCGCCAACGGCTGGCTCATGCAGTTCCAGGCCGACGTGCTCGGCGTCCCGGTGGTCGTACCCGAGGTCCGCGAGACGACGGCGCTGGGCGCGGCCATGCTCGCGGGCGTCGGCGCCGGCGTCTTCTCCCAGGACGCGGTCGTGCGCAACTGGCGCGAGCGCTCGCGCTACGAGCCGGCGATGGGCGACGACGAGCGCGCGGGTCTGCTGGCCGACTGGCGGCGCGCCGTGGCGCGTGCACGCGAATGGGTTACCGCGGGGTAGGATTGTCAGACCGATGGCCGAGGAGAAGCTCGCGAAGATGCGCGCCCAGGTCTACACCGACCCGCGCCCCAAGGAGTACTTCGACCGCTTCCACGAGCGCTCGCGTACGCGGCCGCCCGACGCGATGTACGAGGCCGTGCGGACGGTCACGTCGCTGTACTCGTACTCGTTCTTCCGCGTGCGCTCGATCGGCGCGCACAACGTTCCCGGCAGCGGCCCGGTGATCCTCGCGCCGAATCACTTCAGCTTCATGGACCACTTCTTCGCCGGCGCGTCGACCCGTCGCAAGGTGCGCTTCATGGCCAAGTCGCAGATGTTCAAGCCGCCGCTGCAGTTCATCTACGAGCACGGCGGTGTGTTTCCGGTTCGCCGCGGCGTCAACGACGAGGACGCGTTCATCACCGCCGAGACGATCCTCACCAACGGCGGCCTCGTGTGCATGTACTGCGAGGGCGGGCGCTCGCGCACCGGCGACCTCGCCGAGAAGCCCAAGCGCGGCATCGGGCGCCTGGCGCTCGAGAGCGGCGCGCCGATCGTGCCCGTGGCGATCTACGGGTCGGCCAAGGTCCGCAACTGGAAGAAGCTGCAGTTCCCGAGGGTCACGGTGCAGTACGGCAAGCCGTTTCGCTTCCCGGTCGTGGAGCTCCCGGGGCGCGAGCAGCAGCAGGCGGTCGCCGAGGAGATCTTCCGTGAGATCAAGCAGCTCTACGCCGCGCTGAAGGTCGAGGGTCACGCGACGATCGCCGCGCGCGTGCGCGCCGAGCGCCGGGCCGCCCGCCGCGCCAAGCGCCGCGCCGCGACGGTTTGAGCCTCGCGGCGGCAGCCGTCGCCCTGTCGCTGGCCCAGGTCGGCACGTTCGACAAGCCCGTGTACATCACCGCCCCGCCCGGCGACACGGCGAACGTCTACGTCGTCGAGCAGGGCGGGCTCGTGAAGTCCCTCGACGGGACGACGTTCCTCGACCTGCGCAGCGCCGTCAGCTCGGCATACGAGCGCGGGCTGCTGTCGATCGCCTTTGCCCCGGACTACGCGACCTCCCACAAGCTCTACGCCTACTACACCGCGGCGGCCGACGGGGCGATCATGGTCGATGAGATCACAGGCTCGAACGTCGGCGCGCGCCGCAACCTGCTGCGCATTCCGCACGACCGCCAGGCCAACCACAACGGCGGTCAGCTGCAGTTCGGCCCCGACGGGATGCTCTACGCCGGCACCGGTGACGGCGGCAGCGCCGGCGATCCCAGCGGCAACGGCCAGTACACCGCCAAGGTGGCGCCCACGGTCGTGAACGGGGTCAACCACGACTGGCGGCTGGGCAAGCTGCTGCGGCTGAACCCGGCGGGCGGCGACCCCGACCTGTGGTCGCTCGGGCTGCGCAACCCGTTTCGCTTCTCCTTCGACCGCGCGACCGGCGACCTGACGATCGGCGACGTCGGCCAGGGCGCGGTCGAGGAGATCGACTTCGCGCCGGCGCCCGGCCGCGGCCAGGGCCTGAACTTCGGCTGGAAGGCCTGGGAGGGCGACGCCGTGTTCTCGGGCACGCCGTCGCGCGCGGGGTTCACGTTCCCGGTGATCACCCACCGCCACAGCGACGGCTGGTGCTCGATCACCGGCGGCTACGTCGTGCGCGACCCGGCGCTGCCCGAGCTCGCCGGTCAGTACGTCTACGGCGACCTCTGCAAGGGCGAGGTGTGGGCCGCCCGGCTGAGCGCCGGCGGCGCGTCGGACGTGCGCTCGCTGGGGCTGCCGAAGATCACGAACATGTCCTCCTTCGGCGAGGACGGGTGCGGGCGCGTGTACGTCGCGTCCGTGGCGGGGCCGGTGTACCGGCTGTCCTCCACCGGCGCCTGCGGCGCGAGCACCGCGCCTTCGGGCGACACGACGCCGCCGCGGTTGATCTTCGAGAACCGCCGGGCCCAGCGGGTGGCGCGGACGCGTCGCGTGAGCGTGCGGTTGCGGTGTGACGAGCAGTGCGCGGCTCGGGCCGGCGGATACCTCCGGCTCGGCTCGACGCGTCTGTCGCTGCGCTCGCGGCGGGTGACGCTGGCGGCGGGCGCCCTCGTTCGCGTCGACCTCGGCTTCAACAGCGCAAAGAGGGCACGGGTGGCGCGGGCGCTTCGCGCAGGCCGCCGCGTCGCCGCCATCGTCACGTTGCGCGTCACGGACGCTGCCGGCAACGCCGTGCGGCGTCAGGTCACGGTCCGCACCCGCCGCTAGCCCGCTGGAGGCCGACATGGGGGGTGCCTCCGAAACGAAGTGGCCAACCCCTGTTGGCCACTTTGCTCCGCACCACCCCCTCGCGTCGTCGGCCGGAGTCGTCCCACAACGCGACTGTGCCGCCTTCAATGAGGCAGCTAGCGCCGCACGTCCTCGCAGTCGAGCGCGACCACATCGCCGACGTCGGCGAACACGACGTCGGCGCCTGGGCCGCAGGTGACGCGATCGTTGCCGCCGCCGACGACGTTGATGCGGTCGTTGCCCTCGCCACCGTCGGCAGCGTCGTCGTCGAGGTTGCCGAAGATCGTGTCGTTGCCCGCCTCGCCGAAGAGCTGGTCGGTGCCGCGGTCGCCGGTGAGGTAGTCGTCGCCCTCGTTGCCGAAGACGACGTCGTTGTCGTGGCGGCCGGTGAGATGGTCGTTGCCGAGGCCGCCGTGGAGGGTGTCGTTGCCGTCCTCGCCGTCCACGTAGTCGTGGCCGGCGTTACCGAAGAGCTGGTCGTCGCCGGCGTTGCCGAGCATCGTGTCGGCGTTGTCGGTGCCGACGAGGACGTCGTTGCCGACGGTCCCGGGGATGACGCCGGCGGCGGGTGGCGTGTCGGTGGAGGGCTCGGCGGGGATCTTGATGACCGTCTCGCACTTGACGAGCGTGTCGCGCGTCGGCGCGTCCTCCTCGACGTAGACGGTGTCGCGGCCGCTGGCGCAGTCGACGCGGTCGGCGTCGCCGTCGGCCGCACGGATGATGTCGTCGCCCTTGCCGGCGAGGACCTCGTCGACGCCCGGGCCGGCGGTGATCTCGTCGTTGCCGTCGCCGCCCGACGCGCGGTCGTCGCCTGAGCCGCCGTCGAGCACGTCGGCACCGCCGGAGCCCAGCAGCCGGTCGCGGCCGGCGTCGCCGCGCAGGTTGTCGTCGCCGAGGCGCCCGAAGACGTAGTCGCCGCCGGGGCCGCCGTCGATCGTGTCGTTGCCGGCGCCACCGTCGATGCTCTCCGATCCGGGGCCGGCGTAGAGCTCGTCGTCGCCGTCGTTGCCGTTGATGCGGTCGGTGCCGCGGTTGCCGTTGATGTAGTCGTTGCCGGGCCCGCCGTCGAGCGGGCCGTCGTTGCCGAGGCCGGTCTCGTTGATCTTGTCGTCGCCGGGCCCGCCGTGGATCGCGTCGTCGCCGTCGCCGCCGTCGAGCAGGTCGGCGTCCTCGCCGCCGTCGACGGTGTCGTTGCCGGTGCCGCCGACGACGGTGTCGATGCCGGGGCCGCCGAGCAGCTGGTCGTTGCCCTGGCCGCCGCTGAGGCGATCGTTGCCGTCCGCGCCGTTGAGCACGTCGTTGCCGATGCCACCGCTGAGGGCGTCGTCGCCCGGGCCGCCGTCGAGCACGTCGGGATCGCGCCCGCCGTCCAGCGCGTCGTTGCCCGCGAGACCGAGCAGCCGGTCGGGCAGCAGCGTGCCGAAGAGCTTGTCGTCGCCCGGCGTCCCGATCTTCGTGGCGAGGCCCGGCTGTACCGCAAGCCCCTGCGGACGCGCGCTGCGGGTCAGCCTCTGGGTGGCCAGCTTCTTCAACGACAGCTGTGACAACACGGACACCGTGCCGGCACGCGAGTCGCCGACGTAGATGCGCCGGTTGTCCGGCGAGGGCGCCGGGAAGCCCGGACCGCGCCCGGTCGCCACGCGCGCGACCACGCGCCGCGCAGAGACGCCGACGATCGCCGTGACCCGCGATCCCGGCGCAGCGCCGGCGACGAGATAGCGGCCGTCACGCGTGAACGCGAGCCCGCCCCCGAGACCGCGGCCGAGCTTCAGGCGCAGCCCGAGCCGTGCTTCCGCCGCATCGACGGAAACCACTGCAGACTCGTTCTTCTTGGAAAGCGTCAGCACCCGGCCCAGCGACCCGGTTGGGCCGAACGCGACAGACTTGGCGTTCGCGAGCTTCAGCGTCTTGAGCCGCCGCGAGGTCGTCAGGTCGAGAACGGCGACGCGCGAACGATCCAGCACGACCAGCCCACGAGAACCGTCCGCAGAGACCGCGAGAGCCCCGCCACCGCCCTTGCCGAGGGGAATCGCCCCGGTCCGCGCGAGCGTCGCGGTGTCCACGACATCGACTGCGCCCCGACGCGACGCGTAGAGCTGGGCGCCGTCGGCGGACAGCGCGATCGCCCCCGGCGTGGCGGGCAGCGTCACCGCACCGACGACCATGCGCAGCGTGAGGTCAATCGCGACCACGCGCGAACCCGCGGCGACGTACGCGCGCGAGCCGTCCGGCGCGATCGCCACGTCGCGCGCCTTGCCGCCGACCGGCACGCGCTTGGTCACGGCGTTCGTGCGGACGTCGGTCAGCGTCGCGGCGCCGTCCCCGCCTGCGACCACGATCACGCGAGCGTGTGCGGCGGCGGGGAGGAGCAGCACAGCGACCGCCGCGGCGGCGACCAGCAGGAAGCGGGGCATCGCTGACCTCAACGCGCGGCAGTGGCCAGAGGTTGCGGCATGCCGCGCGCATTATCCTCGGGGTGTGGCCGACGTCCGCGACAACCCCGAGCTCGAGCGCTTCGAGATCCGCGTCGACGGCACGCTCGCCGGCTTCACGCAGTACCGCCGGCGCCCCAACCTGATCGCGTTCGTCCACACCGAGATCGACCCGTCGTTCGAGGGGCAGGGCCTGGCCTCCGAGCTGCTGGCCCATGCGCTCGGCGAGGCGCGCAGCCGCGACCTCGCGGTGCTGCCGTTCTGCCCGTTCGTCCGCGGCTACATCGAGCGCCATCCCGAGTACCTCGATCTCGTGCCCGAGCAGTACCGCGCGGAGTTCGACCTGGCCTAGGCTGAACAGCCTAGGCCGGCTGCGCGCTGAGGTCGGCCGGCGCGGAGAGCTCGTGCTCGCGCGCCTTGCGCGGCAGCATCGGCGTCAGCGCGAGCACCAGCACCATCAGCCCGACGTCCAGCCACAGCGTCCGCTGCAGCGCGACGACGAAGCCATGGTCGCCGAGCACGCTGAAGAACACCGTGCCCAGCACCGCGACGCCGATCGCCGCACCCAGCTGCTGGACGGCGTTGAGGACGCCCGACGCCGAGCCGACCTCGCGGGGCTCGACGCCCGCCAGGACGATCTCGAAGACCGGCGCGATCATCAGGCCGTTGCCGATGCCCGTGAGCAGCAGCGGCCCCGCCAGCTGCCAGGTCGTCACGCCGTCACCGGCGACGGCGATCAGCGCGACGAGCCCGGCGATCATCACGACCGCGCCGGCCTGCACGACGGGACGCCCGTACTTCGGCCCCAGCCACGCGCCCGAGAGGCCCGCGCCGATCGCCATCCCGAGCATCATCGGACCGAGCGTCGCGCCGGCGTGCAGCGGGCTGAAGCCCTGCCCGGCCTGCAGGTAGATCGTGAGCACCAGGAGCGTCCCGATCATCCCGGCGAAGAACGTCATCACGACGAGCAGGCCGCTGTTGTACGCCCGCTTGCGGAAGATGCTCAACTCGACAAGCGTGTCGGCGCCGCGGCGCTCACGCGCAAGCTCGTAGCGCCAGAAGCCGGCGAGCGCGACGAGCGACGCGGCCATCGCGACGAACGTCCATGCCGGCCACCCTTCCTCGCGGCCCTGGATCAGGGGGTAGACGAGCAGCGTCGCGCCCGCCATCACGAACGTCATCCCGAGCACGTCGAGCCGCGGGGCGTGGGGGAGGCGTGACTCGGGCAGCACGCGGGCGGCGCCGATCAACGCGGCCGCCCCGAGCGGCACGTTGACGAGGAACACGCTGCGCCAGCCGCTGTCGAACAGGTTCAGGTCGACGAGCCCGCCGCCGACGATCGGCCCGAGGATCGCGCCGATGCCGATGACGGGCCCGAAGATCGCGAACACCTGCCCGATCTCCTCGTCGGGGAAGACGTCCTTCAAGATCCCGAACGCCTGCGGGATCATGATCGCGGCGAACGCGCCCTGGACCAGGCGCCCGCCGATCAGGACCTCGGTCGACGGCGCCAGGCCACACGCGACCGAGCTTGCGACGAAGCCGACGAGACCGACCTGGATGATCTGCCGGCGCCCGTAGATGTCGCCGAGCCGGCCGCCGGTGACGAGGCCGATCGCGTAGGTCAGCGCGTAGCCGCCGACGATCCACTGGACGGCCGAAGGTCCCGAGCCGAGGTGCTCGCGGATCGAGGGGATCGCGGTGTTGACGACGGAGGAGTCGAGCAGGTCCATGAGCTCGACGAGCAGGAGGAACGCCAGGATCAGCCAGCGGCGCTCGTATGCGGGGTGATGGAACGAACGTTGTTCGGTCATAACGAACAGTGTTTTACATTGCGAACACCGTTCGTGTCAAGTAGCTTTCCAGGGCGATGGAGGACCTGTCACCCCCGCACCCGCGCGCCAAGCCCGGAAAGCCGCGCAAGCGAGCGTTGACCCCCGAGACGATCACCGATGCGGCGATGGCGATCATCGACGCCGAGGGCCTCGACGCCCTCAACATGCGCAATCTCGCCGAGCGGCTGAACACCGGCGCCGCCTCGCTCTACGCGCACGTCGACAACAAGGACGCGCTGCTCGACCTCGTCTACGACCGCGTGATGGTGGAGTTCCTCGAGACGATCCCGACGCAGACCGACCCTCAGCGCTGGCCCGAGCAGCTCAAGCAGATGATGCGCGACCATCGCGCGATCCTCGAGTCACATCGCGACATGGCGCGGATCTCGCTCGCGCGGATCCCGATGGGGCAGAACGGCCTGCCGGTGATGGAGCGCTCGCTCGCGTTCCTGCGCGCCGCCGGGCTGCCCGAGCGCCTCGTCGTCCTCGCGCCCGACCTGATGGCGCTGTACGTCGACGCCGTCGCCTACGAGCAGTCGCTGTTCTGGAAGGACCTCCCGCCCGAGGATCTCCAGCGCTGGGCGCAGGAGATGCGCGCCTTCCTCGCGGCGCTGCCCGAGGACCGGTTCCCGAACCTGCGCGAGCTCGCGGGCCCGCTGACGAGCGAGGGCGCCTCCGACGCCACCGACGAGCGCTTCGAGTTCGCCCTCGAGGTCATCGTCCGCGGCCTGCAGGCGATGGCCGCCGACCCGCGCTAACCCGGGCCGGCCTCGTCACCGGCCCACGGCACCTCGACGGAGTCCTCGGTCGGGGAGTTGCGGGCGACGACGTACTGGATCGTCTCGGTCTCGGACGGGTTCTCGACGACGTGGGTCTCGTTCGGCGGGACGTAGAGCAGGTCGCCCTCGGCGACGCGCAGCTCCTGCTCGAGCTGGTCGCCGTGGCGGATCAGCATCTCGCCGCTGAGCATGTACAGCGTGCTCTCGCAGTTGGCGTGGTAGTGCGGGCGCGACCGGTTGCCGGGCGGCACGTGGAACACGCCCATGAAGATGTTGCTCGCGCCGACCGTGGCCTGCGAGATCTCCGCGCCGCCGATGACGCCGCGGGTGGTGCCGTGCTCTGGTCCCGGCTTGACGACCTGCATCAGTGAGGCTCCTCTCCTCCGACGTCCAGATCGTAGTCGAGCCACTGCGAGCGCCGGCCGCCGACGCGGTCATAGAGCCGCTGCGCGCGCTCGTTGTCCAGCGCGGTCTGCCACGCCAGGCGCGCCGCGCCGCGCTCGCGGGCTGCGACGCGACAGGCGCCGATCAGCGCCTCGGCGGTGCCGCCGCCGCGCGCGGCGGGATCGACGAAGAGGTCGTTCATCACGCCGAGCCGCGTCGCGGTCGTCGTCGACCACGTCCAGTAGACCGTCGCGAAGCCGACCGCGCGCCCGTCGTCGTCGCGCGCGAGGAGCTGCACGCCCTCGTGCTCAGGATCGGCGATCAGCGTGCGGCTGAGCGCCAGCAGCGCCGCGTCGGATGGTGCGACCTCGTAGAAGTCGCAGTACGCGCGCATGAGCGCGAGCAGCTCCGGCAGGTCGTCCTCGCCGGCGACCGCGATCACGTCGTCATGCCGACGAACTGCCCGCCCGTGACGTTGAGCACCTGGCCGTGGACGTAGTTGCTCCACGGCGAGCAGAGGAAGAAGACGCCGCCGGCAGCCTCCTCAGGGGTGCCCGCGCGGCCGAGCGGGATCAGCATCGTCGCCATGCCGCGCACCTGGTCGGGGATGCCGAGCTGGATCTTCTCCCCGTCGATCTCCATCACGTTGTCGTCGACCTTCGAGGCCGTCAGGCGCGTCTCGATGTAGCCGAAGGCGACGGCGTTGACGTTGACCTTGAACTGGCCCCACTCCTTGGCCAGCGTCTTGGTCAGCCCGACGACGGCGCTCTTCGCGGCGCTGTAGTTCGCCTGGCCGGCGTTGCCCATCGTGCCCGAGATCGAGGAGACGTTGACGATCTTGCGGAAGACCTCCTCGCCGCGCTCCTTCTCGGCCTTCGCCGGCTCGCGCAGGTGCGGCGCGGCCGCGCGGATCACCTTGAACGGCACGGTGACGTGGATGGCGAGCATCTTCTCCCACCAGTCGTCGCTCATCTTGTGGATCGGCGCGTCGAGCGTGTAGCCGGCGTTGTTGACGATGATGTCCAGCCGGCCCCAGGCGTCGATCGCGGTCTGCACGAGCTTCTCGGGCGCATCGCCGGCGGTCAGGTCGCCGCCGAAGACCGCGGTCTCGCCGGCGATCTCCGATGCGGTCTGCTCGGCGACGTCGCCGTCGAGGTCGTTGATGACGACCTTGGCCCCCTGCTCGGAGAGCAGCTCAGCAGTCGCGCGGCCGATGCCCCGCGCCGATCCGGTGACGATCGCAACTTTTCCGTCGAGAGTTCCCATGGCGGGGCACCCTATCGATGGCTAGAGGCCGATCGTCTTGCCGAGAATCTCCTTCATGACCTCGTCGGTCCCGCCGCCGATCGGCCCGAGCCGCAGGTCGCGCACGGCACGCTCGATCCCGTACTCGACCATGTAGCCGTTGCCGCCGTGGATCTGCAGGCACTCGTCGGCGAGGTCGAAGGCGGCGCGCTGCGTTGCGAGCTTGGCCATCGTGACCTCCTTGACCGCGTCCTGGCCGGCATGGAACAGGCGCAGCGCGTGGTAGGTCATGGCGCGCCCGGTCTCGATCGTCGTCGCCATCTCGGCGAACTTGTGGCGGATGACCTGGAAGTGGCCGATCTCGCGGCCGAAGGCCTTGCGCTCGAGCGCGTACGTCAGCGTCAGATCGAAGCAGCGCTGCATCGCCGCGACCGCGCCGAGCGCCATGATCAGGCGCTCCCACTGGAAGTTGGCCATGATCAGGTAGAAGCCCTGGTTCTCCTGCCCGAGCAGGTTCTCGTCGGGCACGAAGACGTCGTCGAAGGCGATCAGCCCCGTGTCTGACGCGTGCCAGCCGAGCTTCTCGATCTTCGACGCGCTGACGCCCGCGCCGGCGTCGACGATCAGGAAGCTGAGGCCGTGATGGCCGCCCTCCCCGGTCGTCTTGACCGCCGTCACGAGGAAGTCCGCGCGCACGCCGTTGGTGATGAACATCTTCGAGCCGTTGACGAGCCAGCCGCCCTCGACCTTCTTGGCGTGCGTCTTGATGCCGGCGACATCCGATCCGGCGTCGGGCTCGGTGATCGCCAGGCCGCCGATCTTCTTGCCGGCGATCGCGGGGACGAGGTAGCGCTGCTTCTGGTCCTCGGTCCCGAACTTGAACACCGGCGGGGTGGCGATGTTCACGTGCGCGCCGATGCCGGCGGCGATGCCGCCGGACTGCGCGTGGACGAACTCCTCGACCATCACCGCCTCGTGGATGTGGTCGCCGCCCTGGCCGCCGTACTGCTCGGGGTACTTCAGGCCGAGGAAGCCGTGCTCGGCGAAGGTCGCAAACAGGGCGTCGGGGAAGCCACGCGCGTCCTCCCACTCCTGGGCGTGCGGTGCCACCTCCTTGACCATGAAGCGGCGGATCGACTCGCGCAGCGCCTCGTGCTCCTCGGTGAACGGCGGCACGAGCTTGCGCTCGGCGGGCGTCGGCAGGGCGTTCGTCACAGGCGTTTCCTCAGCATTCCGAAGACGCCGCGCAGGACCTCGCGCTGCAGCGCCTTTCCTTGTCGTGATCCCAGGAAGTCGCCGAGGCCGCCCTCCGTCTTCTTCGACGGCGCCGGCTTCGGCTCGGACTTCGGCGTCGCGGCTTCGCGGGCAGCGTCCAGTCGCTGCGCGAGCTTCTCGCGCGCGGACTCGGCATCTGTGCGGGTGCCGTATTTGGCAAAGAGGGGAGAGGCCTCGGCCGCTGCCTTGACGTCGTCGGCGGGGGCCATCCGCGACCGCGGCGGCGGCAGCTTGGAGTGCACGACCGGGGTCGGCACGCCGTTGTCGTCCAAGACGACGACCACCGCCTCGCCGATGCCGAGGCTCGGCAACAGCTCTTCGAGGTCGTAGATCTCGGACTTCGGGTACGTGCTGACCGCTGCCTTCAACGCCTTCGCGTCGTCCGGCGTGAACGCGCGCAGCGCGTGCTGCACGCGGTTGCCGAGCTGGCCGAGCACGTCGCCGGGCACGTCCTTGGGCACTTGGGTGCAGAAGTAGACGCCGACGCCCTTGGAGCGGATCAGCCGCACCGTCTGGACCACCGACTGCAGGAACGCGTCGGTCGCGCCGGTGAACAGCAGGTGGGCCTCGTCGAAGAAGAAGACGAGCTTCGGCTTGTCGATGTCGCCGGCCTCGGGCAGTGTCTCGAACAGCTCGGCGAGGATCCACATCAGCGCCGTCGAGAAGAGCTGGGGCTTGTCCTGGACGGCGTTGAGCTCGAGCACGCTGATGATGCCCTTGCCCTCCGGCGTCGTGCGCATCAGGTCGGCGATGTCGAACTGCGGCTCTCCGAAGAACTCGTTGCCGCCGCCGGTCTGTAGGCCGACGAGCGCGCGCAGGAGCACGCCGACCGTCTGCGACGCCAGCCCGCCGATGCCCTCGAGCTCGGCCTTGCCGGCGTCGGAGTCCAGGAACGTCAGCAGGGCGCGCAGGTCGGCGAGGTCGAGCAGCGGCAGGCCCTTCTCGTCGGCGTAGTGGAAGACGAGCGTCAGCGACTGCTCCTGCGTCTCGTTCGCGTCGAGGACCTTCGCCAGCAGCTGCGGCCCGAAGTCCGAGACCGTCGCGCGCACCGGCACGCCGGGCCCGATGCCGCCGAGCGAGAGGAACTCGCACGGATACGCCGTCGGCGCCCAGTCGGCGAGCCCCAGCTCCTCGGCGCGCTCCGGCGCCTTGCCGCCGGCCTCGCCGGGGGCGGAGAGACCGGTGACGTCGCCCTTGATGTCGGCGAAGAACACCGGCACGCCGGCGGCCGAGAGCTGCTCGGCGAAGCCCTGCAGCGTCTTGGTCTTGCCGGTGCCCGTCGCGCCTGCCACGAGGCCGTGGCGGTTGGTCATCGCCAGCGGCACGAGGATCGGGACGTCGGGCTTGACGGCGCCGCCGAGAACTGCGCGCCCGAGGTCGGCTGCGGGGCCGTCGACGGCGTATGCCTCCCTGAGCTTGGCTGCGGCGTCGTCCACGGCGGGGACGGTATCCGACCTTCATCGGGGCTTCATCGGCGGTCGAGCACGCTGACCCCATGATTCGTCGCACACTCTCCGCCGCCGCCGCCGCGGCGACCCTGATCGTCGTCTCGAGCGCTGGTGGCGCCGTGCCGACCGACCCCCAGGCCGCCGCCCAGCAGCCGCTGAGCATCATGCGTGTCCCCGAGGCGCTCGATCTGGTCGGCCGCCCGCTGACCGACGTCCCTGTGCTCGTCGCCGACACGGGGCTGGACCTGCAGCACCCCGACATCGCGCCGCGCCTGCTGGCGCAGCCCGGACAGGACCTGCTGGGCACCGACCAACCGGGCGAGCTGCAGCCCGACCCCGACCCCGACGACCCCGCCGGCGGTAGCGGCCACGGCACCGCGGTCGCCGGTGTCCTCGGCGCCGCCTGGGACAACGGCGCCGGCGGGGCAGGCGTCGCCCCGAACGCCCGCTTCGTCGCGCTGCGCACGTGCTGGGACGGCGACCAGTGCTACCAGTACGTCCAGGCCGCCGCGATCGACCGGGCGGCGGCGCAAGGCGCGAAGGTCGCGAGCTTCAGTTGGCTCTCCGGGCCGCTCGAGGACGGGCTGCGCGACGCGATCACCGCACATCCCGAGATGCTGTTCGTCGCGATTCCCTCCGGCAACGGCGGCGCCACCGACGCCGACGGCGAGGATCCGCAGCCGTGCGGGCTGCAGGCGGCCAACGTCCTCTGCGTGTCGACGTCCTCGCCGCGGGACGGCCTGGACTGCGGCGCGTACGGACCCGCGAGCGTCGACGTCGCCGTCCCGACGCAGAACAGCGTCACGACGCTCAACGGCGGCGGTTTCGGGCCGACCTCCTGCGCGACGAGCTTCGCCGCGCCGGCCGCCGCGGGTGTCGCGACGATCCTCTTCGGGGTCGACCCGTCCGCGACGGGCGCCGACGTCCGCTCGGCGATCGTCGACAGTGCCCGCCGGGTCCCGGCGTGGACGGGCAAGTCTGTCAGCGGCGGGATCGTCGACGCGGCGGCGGCCGTGCGCCTCTTCCAGCAGCGCCGCGGCTTGCCGACCGCGACCCCGGCGGCGCCGACGCCGGCCACGAGCACCGGCCCGGGGGCCGCGGACGTCGCGGCCTTGACGTTGCGCCTCTCCGTGGCGAAGCGCAGCGCGCGCCGCCTCGTCCGCTTCACGGCGGGCGCGTCGGTTGCAGTGCGGCTGCTGGTCGCCGTCCAGCGGCGCAGCGCCGGCCGCTGGGTGACGACCACCACGACCACCACCACGGTCGCGCGCAAGATCCACACCGTGACCGTGTCTGCCCGGCGCGCCTCCGGTGCGCGCCGCGCGGCCGGGACATACCGCGTCCGGGTCACCGCGCGCGGCTCCGGCGGGATGCGGTCGAGCACGCGCACGATCGCAGTGGGGGCGTTCCGATGAGGGCGCTGCTCGCCGCGCTGGCGGTCGCCGCCGGCGCCTTCGCCGCCGGCGCCTTCGGCGCCGATCGGACTGCCGCGACCGCGGCCGTCCCCGACGCGATCCGCGTCGGGGGCCCCAGCTCGCCGGCGGACGTGAAGATCGCGATCGTCGGCTCGCGCGTCGCGCGCACCGGGCGGGGGTTCAGCGTCCTTGACAGCGGAGGCCGGACGGTTCTGCGCGGTCGCCTGCGTGCCGCTGCCGGGACCGCCGCGCCGTGGCGGCGCGCCGCGACCGCCGACCTGTCGGCGCTGCGGCGTCCCGGGAGCTATCGCGTGCGCGTCGGGCGGCTGACGTCGCGCCCCTGGGTCGTGCGCGAGCGCTCGTCGGGCGCGGGCATCGCCGCGATCCTGCGCTACTTCGACGCAAACCGCGATGGCAACGAGTCGTCGGCCGAGCACGGTCCCGCGCATCTCAACGACGCTCGGGCGATCGTCGCCGGCGGCCCGCACGACGGGTCGCACGTCGACGTCGCCGGAGGGTGGATGGACGCGGGCGACATGCTCAAGTTCACGCACACGACCGCGTACGCCGCCGCGTCGCTGCAACTCGCCGCGCGCCTCGGCGGACGTCAGGCGGCGGCGCTGCGCGCTGCTGCGGAGACCGGCGTGCGCTGGCTCGTGAAGGCCCACCCGGCCGAGGGGCTGTTCATCCAGCAGGTCGGCGACGCTCGCGACCACGAGCTCGGCTTCCGCGACCCGGCCCGCGACGATGCGTCGACGCTGCCCGGCATCGGCACGCGGATGGCGTACGCCGGCATCGGCGGGGACCTCGGCGGCAAGGCCGCGCTGGCGCTCGCGCTCGCCGCCGAACGCTCCGCGGGCGCCGATCGGGATGCGCTCGTGCGCCAGGCGCGCGAGTGGTATGCCGCAGGCGTCGCGGCCGGCGCCGTCGCTCCCAAGCCCGGCGGCGTGGGCGGCGACTTCTACGTCGGCGACACGACCGAGGACGCGCTCGCGGCGGGGGCGGCCGCGTTGCATCGCCTGACCGGCGAGCAGGCCTACCTCGATGACGCGATCCGCCACCTCGGCGCGATCACGCCGGACGGCCGGCTCTCCTGGAACGCCGTCGCCGGGATCGCGGCGGCCGACCTCTGCGGGGTGCTCGGGGCGCCGCCGGTCGCCGACCCCGTGGCGCGCGGGGCAGCCTGCGCAGCGCTCGGCGCCCACGGCAGGGCCGCGGTCGCGCGGGCGCGGACGACGGCGTTCGCCACGCCCGGCGCGTTCGGCTGGGGCCAGACCGGTGAGAACGGCGGGGCCGGGGCACTTGCGGCGCTGGCGGGGAGCGCGGTGGACGGACGGCGGGTCGGGGCCGCGGCGCGTGACTGGCTGCTCGGGCGCAACCCGTGGGGCGCGAGCTTCGTGACGGGCTACGGCCCGGCGGCGCCGCGACATCCGCACCACTGGGCGTCGGTGCGCGGGAGCGGCCGGCCGGTCGGCGCGGTCGTGGGCGGCCCGGCGCCGCTGCGCGCGATCCTCGAACAGGGCGTCGGCACGCGGTCCGGAGGCCCGTTCAGCACCGCCGCGGCGACCTATGAGGACCGTCTCGAGAACTACGTCACGTCGGAGCCGGCGATCGACTACGCCGCCGGCTCGATCCTGCTCCTCGCCGCCGTCGATGCGCTCTCGCCGGGGTGATCGCGGCGCGCGGGCGCTCGGATATGCTGGCGCGATGCGCATCCTCGTCGTCGAGGACGAGATCGGCATCGCCACGGCCGTCGCGCAGCGGCTGCGCGAGGAGGCGTTCGGTGCCGACATCGCCGGAACGCTCGCGGAGGCGCGGTTCCACGCCGACGTGCACCCCTACGACCTCGTCGTCCTCGACCGGCGCGTGCCCGACGGCGACGGCCTCACGCTCTGTCGCGAGTGGCGCGCGCAGGGCAGCGAGGTGCCGATCCTCATGCTCACCGCGATGGACGACGTCGACGACCGCGTCGACGGCCTGGAGTCCGGCGCCGACGACTACCTGACGAAGCCGTTTGCCACGGAGGAGCTGGTCGCGCGCGTGCGCACGCTCCTGCGCCGCGCGCCGGCGCGGCGCCAGCCGGTCGTCGACGTCGGCACGCTGCGCGTCGAGGCGGCCCGGCGTCGCGTGCGCAAGGACGGCGTGATCGTCCCGCTGACGGTCAAGGAGTTCGCGCTGGTGGCGTTCCTCGCCGACCGGGCAGGGGAGGTCGTCGACCGCTACGACATCCTCGAGCACTGCTGGGACCACGCTTATGAGCCGGAGTCGAACGTCGTCGATGTGCATGTCGCGGCGCTGCGCCGCAAGCTCGGCAGCGGCGTCATCGAGACCGTCCGCGGCGCCGGCTACCGGCTCGTCGACGACGCATGACAGGCGTCGACCTGCGCCGCCTGCGCGTGCGGCTCACGGCGGCGTCGGCGGTCGTGACGTTCGTCGTGCTCGCGCTGCTGGCGGGCATCGCCGTCAACGCCGAGCGCAGCCGCCGCCATGACGAGCTTGACCGGCTGGTCGAGCGCACGGCGCTGACTGCCGACGGCTACGCCTACCCGGAGGGGACGCCGAGCCGGCTGACGGTCGATCGTTCGGACGAGAGCTACTTCGGCCCGCGCGCGCGAACGGCCGCTCCGGTGGTCGTCGTCGACCTCACGGGCAGGACCGTCGGTGGACCGCCACGGGCGCTCGACGTCGCTGCGGCGCGGCGCGCGCTGCGGCGGGTGGAGGCTGCCGAGCGCCTGCAGGTCTACACCGACACCGCGGCGGGGTCGCGCGCGCGCCTGGCGGTCAGCCCGCTGTTCGGCGACAAGGGCTTTCTCGCGGCGATCGTCGCCGTCGAGCCGTTCGCCGCCGCCGACGACGACATTCGCACGACGACGCTGACGATCGCCGCGCTGGCGTTCGCGCTGTGGCTGCTGACCGTCGCGGCCGGCTGGCTGCTCACCGGGCGTGCGCTGGCGCCCGCCGCCGCCGTCGCCAAGCGCGAGGAGGCGTTCCTGGCCGATGCGGCGCACGAGCTGCGCACGCCCGTCGCCGTGATCCGGGCCCGCGCCGAGCAGGCGCTGCGCGAGCAGGGGCAGGCGTCGCCGGCGGCGCCGGCGCTGCGCGCGATCGAGGTCGCGGCCGAGCGCGCATCGGGGACGATCGCCGACATGCTCGAGCTCGCGCGGCTGGATGCACGCCGCGGCCGCATGGAGCGCGAGCCGCTGCGGCTGGACCTGCTGCTCGAGCAGCTCGCCGAGGAGTACGCCGAGCGTGCGCAGCAGGCCGGAGCCCAGTTGCACGCGGAGATCGCCGGCGAGGCCGTGGTCAGAGGCGACGAACGGCTGCTGTCGCGCTCGGTCGCGAACCTCGTGGAGAACGCGATCCGCTACGGCGCCGTCGGGGGTGAGATCGGCCTGCAGCTCGAGGTCGACGGCGATCACGCGGTCGTGGTCGTGTCCGACCGCGGCCCGGGTGTCCCGCCGGCCCAGCGCGCAGCGATCTTCGATCGCTTCCACCGCGCGAGCGCGGCGGCCGGCGGGTCGGGGCTCGGGCTGCCGATCGCGCGGCTGGTCGTCGAGGCCCACGACGGCTCGCTCGAGCTGCTGGACGCGGTCGAGGGCAGCCCGGGCGCGCGCTTCCGCTTGCGGCTGCCGCTGCTGCGGCCGGGCGAGGCCTGACCCGGACACGGCAGAGGCCCCGGCGTGTGCCGGGGCCTCGGTGCCGCTTGCGATGTGTGTGAGCGTCTAGAGGTTGGTGTTCTCCAGGTCCAGCGTGCAGCGGACCTTCGCGCGGTTGGCCTCGGGGCCGCTCTGGCGGACGCCGTTGCACTGCACCGACGCCGTCTCGCCGCCGCGGATCATGACCCTGTCCTCGGTCCGGCACCAGTCGGTCTGGTCGCAGCTCGTGTCACGGGAGAAGAACTGCGCGCCCGAGGCCGAGAACACGCGGATCCGGGAGTTCAGCGTCACGCGATGGCCGATGTTGGACTCGCTGTTGATCGCGGACTCCGACTTGGCGGCGCAGACGCGCACGTTGACCGGGCACGTCAGCTTCACGGTGCAGCCCGAGTTGAAGTGGCCCCAGGCGCCGGCGAAGCCCTTGACGCCGATCCAGAACGGCGTCGAGCAGCTACTGATGCGGCCGGTGCCGTAGTCGGTGGTCGTCGTCGTGGGCGTCCCGCTGTCGGCGGGAAGCGGCGCCGGGGTCGGCTTGGGAGCCGGTGCCGGTGCCGGGGCCGGGTTGGGGGCCGGCGCGGGGGCCGGCGCCGGGGCCGGGTTGGGGGCGGGCGCCGGGGCCGGCTTGGGCTCGGGCTTCGGGCTCGGCGGAGCGGCCACGCAGTCCCCATCGGTCCTGATGCGGACGTAGCCCTGGTCGGTGCGGTCCTTGCGACCGCTGCGGCGCGTGCGCACCAGGACGCGCACGGTCTCGACGCGCTCGCACTCGCGGTCGTCGATCGTCGCGAGGCTGAACGCGAGGGTCGCCGTCTCGTCGCGCTTGAGGACCTTGCCGGCGGTGCGCGGGCGGTAGTCCCTGCGCGGCGAGGCAGACAGCCCGGCCGTGCTCACGGAATACGTGCACGTGTCGGCGCGACAGACCAGCGGGATCGACAGACGAGCGGTCGCGCCCTCGTCGACGTACTGGCTCGGGACCTTGACGCCGGACGTGGAGGCGGCCGACGCGTCGGCCGGGGCGAGCGCGGCCGCGAGCACGAGCGGTGCGACGGCGGCGGTTGCGAGGCGGGTGATGCGGGTGATCGTGGTAGGCATGGTGTGACTCCTGTGTGGCGGTTGGTTGACGCCACGCAGAATCGACAACTGCCGATGAAGCGAACATGAGCCGGCGGTTCATGTTCGCTTCATGCACGGAACGCGATCCTCGCTGCATGGTCTACCCAGCGCGGATCCAGTGGAACGGCTCGAGCAGCGCGCACGCCGCCCGTCCCGACGCGGCGCCGCGCCCGCAGGCTCAGGCCGCTGCGAGCGCGCCCGTGATCACAGCCCGTACGAGCGCCCGATGACCTCGAGCATGATCTCGTCGGTGCCCGCGCCGATGCGGTTCAGGCGCATGTCGCGCCAGGCGCGCTCGACGCCGTACTCCTTCATGTAGCCCGCGCCGCCGTGGATCTGGATCGCCTCGTCGCAGACCTCGCAGGCGATCCGCGACGCGTAGAGCTTGGCGATCGAGATCTCGCGCACGGGGTACTCGCCGTTGTTGAAGCGCCACGCCGTCGTGTAGACCATCTGGCGGGCGGTCTCGATCTTCGTGGCCATCTCGGCGAACTTGTGGCGGATGACCTGGAAGTTGCCGATCGAGCGGCCGAACGCCTGGCGCTCCTGGGCGTACTTCAGCGTCGTGTCGAATACGCGCTGGGCGCCGGCGACGGCGCCGGCGGCGCCGATCAGGCGCTCCCCCTGGAGCTCCCAGGAGATGTGGTAGAAGCCCTTGCCCTCCTCGCCGAGCATCGCGCTGGCGGGGACGCGGACGTCCTGGAAGGCGAGCAGTGCGGTGTCCGAGGCGTGCATCCCGAGCTTCTCGAGCTTCTTCTCGCGGATCACGCCGGGGAGGTCCATCGGCACGAGGAACAGCGTGATCCCGCCGTGCCCGGCCTCTGGATCGGTCTTCGTGACGAGCACGATCACGTCGGCGCGGTGGCCGTTGGTGATGAACGTCTTGGAGCCGTTGATGACGTACTCGTCGCCGTCGCGAACCGCGCGCGTCTTGATGCCCGCGACGTCCGAGCCCGCGTCCGGCTCGGTGATGCCGAGGCAGAGGATCGCGTCGCCCTTGATCGCCGGGACGAGCCACTCCTGCTTCTGCTCCTCGGTCCCGAACAGGTGGATCGGCGGCATCGCCATGTCGGTCTGGACCGCGATGCCCATCGCCAGGCCGCCGCACTGGGCGTGGGCCATCTCCTCGGCGAGCACGAGGTTGCAGTAGTAGTCGCCGCCCTGGCCCCCGTACTGCTCGGGCATCGAGAGGCCGAGGAAGCCGAGCTCGCCCATCCGCTTGACGACCGAGTCGGGGAACGTGTCGCGCTCCCACTCCTCGGAGTGGGGCGCCAGCTCCGCGACGACGAAGCGGTGGATCGAGTCGCGCAGCTGGTCGTGATGCTCGTCGAAGATCAGGTGCTTGCGCGCAGCGCCGTGCTCGGGCTTGAGGACCGTGGCCATGCAGGCACGCTAGCAAGAAAGTAGGCAGTGGGACTTCCTACTTTCCGCACTCAAGAATGGGGTCAGATCTTGCAATCAAGCACTCTCCGGGTTTAAACCCGAGAAGTGCTCGATTGCAAGATCTGACCCCGGCTTGTGTTACCCGACGCCGAGCCCGTGGAGCGTGTCGCCGAGCAGCTTGGCGCGGTTCTCACGCCCGGTGACGCCCTCCAGGCCAAAGCCCCAGAGGACCGTGCGGTCGGTCGCCACGCCGGGCGCGTCGACGAGGCCCACGGACGTCTTGCTCTCCCAGCCCTGCTGGTTCTCGGTGCCGGGGGGCGGCGGACCCGCCGTCCAGCCGCCGAGCCCGTCCTCGAAGGACGTCTCGTCGGTGACGCTGCCGTCCGCGGTGACCTTGACGTCGTCGAGGAACACGCCGAGGCCGTCCACGGCGAAGTCCTGCGCATACGTGACCGACACCTCGACGACCTTGCCGGCGTAGGCGCTCAGGTCGATCTTCCAGTCGTGGAAGCCGCCCGAGTTGCCGGTCGCCGCGTTCCAGGTCCCGGTCGTGCCGGTCGCCGTGCAGTCACCGCCGTTGGCGCCGCCGTCCTGCACCGGGTTCGTCTGGTAGTGGTCGAGCCACGGGTGGACCGTGTTCCAGTCGATGTCGCAGGACGCGCCGACACTGTCTGACGTGTTGCCGTTGGCATCCGGCAGCGTCGTCCAATCGTCGTCGGGCGTCGCGTCGACGGTGTGGGCCTCCACGAACACGTAGTCGAAGTCGACCTCCGTGTCGTAGGAGAGCTTGAACTGCAGGTCGGCCGCCGTCTTGCCGGTCAGGTCGATCGTCTTGCGCAGCCGCTGATAGCTCTCGTCGCCCGACTCCGCCACCGCGTAGCGAGAGCCGGTCGGCGGGTCGAACGCCGGCGGGCGGTCGAGCGTGACGGCGGGCTTGGACGCGAACTGCGGGTACTCGCTCGCCGGAAGGATCGACGACGTCGTCACGAACGAGGACGACGAGTTCTGGTTCTTGGCGGAGTCCTCGCCGTTGAGCCGGAACGCCAGCGAGCCGAACGGGTCGACCGCCAGGAACGGCAGCGCGGCGACCGTGTCGACGTCCTCCCCGAGCGAGATCGGCAGGTATGAGCCGAGCCAGTACTGGAGGAAGTCGTTGGACGTCGGGACGCAGTTCTCGATCTGCCCGGGCGGGACGTCGCCGTCGAACGCCGTCTGGTTGGACTTGCAGTACGGCGCGCCCGGGAGGCCCTGGCGCGGGTTGTAGAGGAACTCGTCGCGCAGGGCCTGCAGGTCGTGCTTGCCGCTGACGATCAGCTTGCCGCCCTCGTTGATGAAGTCGCGCACCTCGAGGACCTGGTCGTTGAGCAGCTTCGACGCGCCGGTGCCGCCGGGCTGGTTGGGCTCACGCGTGTAGAGGTCGTCGCCGGTCTCCCAGACGACGGCCTTGTAGTGCGAGAGCACGCCAAGCGCGCTCGGAGCCTTGCGGCCCTGCGCGTCGACGTCCCAGACGTGATGGCTGCGACCTGCGTCGGCCAGCGCCGTCGTGTACGACGGCACGTACTTCGAGCCGGGCAGCGGGGCCGACGCCGGATCGGAGCTGTTGCCCGTCGCGTCCTCGGCGGCCAGCAGCAGCACGTCGGCGCCGCTGTTGTGGCGCTGGGTGTAGGTGAACGAGGACGACGTCTTGCCGCCACCCGTGAACCAGACCTTCACGGTGTCGCCGGCGTGGGCGCCGGTCACCTGACCGCGGAGCTTGTGGAAGTACACGCCCTGCGCGCCGTAGCGCGAGCCGGGGCTCGCCTCGGTGGTCGGCGCAGACTGGGCCGGCCCGTCGTTGATCGACCACCTGGCCGTCACGGCGCCGAGCGACCGTTGCGCGTTGACCTCGACGGTCTGCGGCGAGCCGTCGGACACCGCGAACGTCGTCGGGACGAGCTCGGGCACCTCGTTGCCGAGGTGCGACGTCGCGTCATCGGGGTCGCGCGCGGACTTCGCGAGGTCCAGCGCGAAGGCGATGTTCTTGTCGGACTCGGCCTTGATGTCGGCCTCGGAGTCCTGGAACACGAAGCCGTTGGGGTTGTAGGCGGGATCGGTTGCGTCGGTGCCGCCGACCGGGCCGCCGCTGCCGCCGCTGAGCTCGACGGTGTAGGGCATGACGCCGGCGTTGGTCAGCGAGTCGTCGGTGACGTCGCCGTTGGTGATGTAGAGCTCGGCCGAGACGTCGGGGTCGAAGCCCTCGACGGCCGGCTTCTGGTCGTCGCCGGAGAGCGCCGCCAGCAGCGGCGCGTCGGTGGCCGGCGTCTCGACCTGGAAGCCGAACGGATAGAGGATCAGCTTCGCGAAGGAGTGGTAGTCGATCATGAACTTCGGCTTGACGCTCGCGATCAGCGAGCGCGCGGCCTTGACCTCGGGCTCGGACGCGGGGCCGGCGCCGTGGTAGGTCTCGCTCGCCGGGTTGGCCGAGGATCCCTCGAGGTCGAAGTTCCAGTGCGAGGGCCAGTTGCGGTTGGGGTCGACGCCGTCGACGTTCGTGATCTGGCCGTCGCCGTCGACGTCGCGCAGGTTCTTGCGCCAGAGGCGCGAGCCCGGGCTCGTGAACGTCCAGTCATAGCCGTCGGGGTTGACGATCGGGATGAACCAGAGCTCGGTGTCGCGCAGGATCTCCGGGATCTCGGAGCTCTTGTCGCGAGCGTGGTCGAGCACGTGCTTGAAGAGGCGGTAGTTGATCTCGGCGGAGATCCACTCGCGGGCGTGCTGGGTCGCCTCGAACAGCACCGCCGGCTTGCGGTGGCCGTTGGCGTTGCCGGGGCCGCTGACGCGGTAGGCGACGATGTCCTGGCCGCGGATCGACTTGCCGATCACGCGCTTGTCGACAAACTGCCTGTTGTCGCGCGCAATCGCCTCGTACAGCTCCTTGAGCGGCTTGTTCGGGCGAGCGCAGGTGCCGGGGCAGGCCGCCGGTGTCAGGCTCCAGGGGCGGAAGACGTTGTAGCCATGGGTCGGCGCCGGCAGCGCGGCGCGGCCGCTCCTGGCGGTGCGCTGTGCGCGCTTGCTCTCGCCCTTGACGGCGACGACGCGGCTACCGCCGGCGCGCAGCTTGCGCGCCTCTGAGCGCGTCGCGACGATGCCGATGCCGCCGCGGGCGTTGGAGCCCTCGAGCACGTCGTAGCCGGCGCGCGACAGCTGCTCCGGCGTCGCGTTCTTGCCCGACACGACGTACTGGTTGAGCGCTTCGCGGTCGGCGGCCACGGCGGGCGCCGCAGCAAGCAGGGTGAGCACGGCGACGGCCCCGATCGGCGCCATGCGGCGGATGCGTTGCATTCCTCGTCTTCCTCCCCCGGGGGTCTCCCGGGCCTCTGAGGGCGAGGGGCCTTCTGGGCCCGTCTCGCCCGGTGGACCGTGATGCCCTCTCCGGACGCTGCGCACCGCAAACTCGGTGCGTTAGCACGCTGACAACGGCTGGCCGCACGTCCGATTCGCGCGCACGCGAGTAGCCTCCCCGCGCGATGAGGAACGAGACGGTGCGCTACGGCGTCGCCGAGTCGGGGGTCGCAACCATCGCGCTGGACCAGCCTGACTCACGCAACGCGTTGTCCGACGAGCTGCTTGCCGATCTGCTCGCGGCGTTCATCGCTGCCCGCGATGACGATGCGGTGCGCTGCGTCGTGCTCGCGTCGACGCACGAGACGACCTTCAGCGCCGGCGGGAACCTCGCCGGCTTCGCCGCGGACGTGCCGCTCGTGCACAAGCACATCGCCACGCAGAAGTTCGTCGACCTGTTCGCGCTGATCGGGGAGCTCGGCAAGCCCGTGATCTGCGCGGCGAAGGGGCACTGCCTGGCAGGTGCCCTGGGCCTGGCGCTGGCCTGCGACCTGATCATCGCCTCCGAGAAGGCGACGTTCGGCACGCCCGAGATCAACGTCGGGGTCTTCCCGTTCATGATCATGGCGCTGATCTACCGCAACGTCGGGCGCAAGAAGACGACCGAGCTGCTGCTGCTCGGCGACCGCATCGACGCCGCCGAGGCGCAGCGCCTGGGGATCGTCAACAAGGTCGTCGCGGTCGCGGAGTTCGACGCGGCGGTCGATGAATGGGCCGTGAAGCTCGCCGCGAAGTCGCCGCTGTTGATGAAGCTCGGCAAGGATGCGATGTGGCGCCAGCAGGACATGCCGCTCGAGGACGCCTGGGACTTCCTGCGCTCCCAGCTGACGATCGCGTTCTCCACCGAGGACATCCAGGAGGGCGTCAAGGCGTTCTTCGAGAAGCGCGATCCCCAGTGGACCGGGCGCTGACGTGACGCCGGCGACCAGGGACAACGAGCGTCAGGTCGTGGCGCTGCTGCCGCGGACGTCTGACGTCGACACCTCGACGATGCTCGGCGCCCGCGCGCTCGGCGAGCTGCTCGGCGCGCGCGTGATCGGCTCGCCCGGAGAGGGCGCCGGCACGTCGTGGAAGCAGGACCTCACGACATCGCGCGGCTGCCTGCTGGAGGCCGGCGGCCAGGTCGACGACGCCTTCGAGGCCGGCCGCATGCCGCTGCTCGTCGCCGGCACCTGCTCGGTCTGCATCTCGACGCTGCCGGTCGTCGCGCGGGCGCGCCCGGATGCGTGGATCGTGTGGCTGGACGCGCATCCCGACTTCAACACCCCCGACACGACTCCGTCGGACTTCCTCGGTGGGATGGGCCTCAGCGCTGCCTGCGGTCTCTGGGACTCGGGCTTCGGCGCCGGCATCGATCCCGCGCAGGTCGTGATGTTCGGGATCCGCGACGTCGACGGCCAGGAGCAGGTGCTGCTCGAGACCAACGGCGTCGGCCTGGTCGAGCGCCCTGCCGACCTCGCCGACGCGCTCGACGGCCGCCAGGTCTTCGTCCATCTCGATCTCGACATCCTCGACCCGGCGGTGCTGCCGCAGACGTTCCCGGCCGACGGCGGCCTGGACTTCGATCAGCTGCGCCGGCTGCTGGATCTGATCGCCGGCGCCGCCGACCTGATCGGCGCCGAGATCGTCGGCGCGCACCCCGACTACGCCGACGAGATCGCCGAAGCCGTCGCGCCGCTGATGTAGCGCGGCTCAGCGTAGGCTGGCGTCATGGAGCCCGACGATCTGCTCTCCGACGCCGCCCTCCAGGCCGCCGTCGGCGCACTCGCTGCCCGCAACCAGCATCACCTCGAGGGGATGACGCCCGAGGAGCAGGCACAGGCGCTCGCGCACTGGCGGTCGCTGGCGATGGACGTGCTGGTCGCCGCGCGCGCCGCCTCGGGCCCCGCCGCGCCGCCGCCTGCAGAGGGCGGTCCCGGGCGTGCGGTCATCGTGCTCGAGGACTCCGGCGAGGAGGACGTCTCCGTGCACGTGACGTTCCATCCCGAGCTCGAGGAGCTCGGTGACGACCAGATCGCCGGCACGCCCGCGCAGATCACGGCGGTCGCGATGATCGAGCACCTCGGCGACGAGGGTCAGCCGGGCGCCGAGTAGCGCAGCCGCACGACGTGGTCGCCCTTGCCGGCGCCGCGCACGGGGCGATGGCGCGGCGAGTCGTCGTCGAGCGCCGTGAAGCCGGCCGTCGTCGCAAGCCCCTGCAGCGTGGCGATGTTCGGCAGCCACCAGGTGAACTTCGAGCCCGGCACCGCGGGGCGAAACTCAGCGACGGGGCGGCGCGGGTGCCGCCGCGTCAGCGGGACGGAGTACGCCTCGATCATCAGCAGCTCGCCGCCGGGCACGAGCACGCCGCGCATCCGCTCCAGCGCGCCGACGGGGTCGCGCAGGTGCTGCAGGATCGTCCCGCAGAGCACGACGTCGACCGGCCCGCCGAGCCACTCGGGCGCGAGGTCATAGACGTTGCCCTCGACGCGCCGGACCTTCGACCCGAGCGCCTCATGGGCGAGCTTGAAGCCCGAGCCCCATTCCAGGCCGGTCGCCGCCGATTCGGCGAGGTTCGCGTCGCGCGTGTTCGGCGGCCAGTCGGCCTGCGTGCCGTCGGGCAGATCCAGCGCGAAGACGGCGTCTGCGCCGCGCGCCTCGAGGCTGAACGCCCAGAAGCCGTCGAACGTGCCGACGTCCAGGCAGCGCTTGCCCGCAAGCGACGCGGGCAGCGCCTGCGGCGCGAACGGGCGCAGGTCGCAGAACCCCGGGGTCGCGACGCCGGGCGCGAGCTCGATCGTGTGGTACCAGCCGGGGTGCTCGTCGACGCGTGTGCGCAGGTCCTCCATGCGGCGGCCACCCTATCGGCGGGATCGCTGCAGCGCGGCTGCGCCCGCGGCGCAGCCGATCGCGAGCGCGATCCACAGGCCCCGCCGCAGATCGGTCTGCAGCGGCTCCAGCAGGACCTCGCCGTAGGCCCGCTCGACCACGCCGCGCGGTCCGGCGCGGGCCTGCTGCGCCAGTTGGCCCTCGGCGTCGCCGGCAGCGATCACGGCGACCGCGAAGCAGGCGGCCGCGGTGGCCCCGAGCGCCGCCAGGGCGAGCGCGCGGCGGCGGGCGAGCAGCAGCAGCGCCACGAGCCCGCCGCCGGCGAGCGCCGGCAGCACGAGCGCCAGGCGGTCGGTCCAGCCGGCGACGTCGCGCGCGCCGTCGGCCTCGCCGGCGTCGAGCACGACGACGCGCGTCTGCGAGCGATCGACGTCCTCGGGGCCGACGTCGACGCCGGCGGCGCGCAGGCGCTCGACGACGAGGTCGGCGAGCGCGCCGACGTCGAGCACCACGCGCTCGCCGTCGCCGCGGATCAGCGCGCGTGCCTGGGAATGGGCGGCCGCGTTGGCGTCGCGCCACAGCGCCGCGAAGCGCGCGGTGCCCACGAGCTGGCGCGCACCTGCGCGGATCTGCTCGTGCACGGGCGCGGGCTGGGCGCCGAGCGACGCGACCGTCAGCTCGGCGACCGCGTCGCGGACGTCGTCGCGCTGCACGACGGGTGCGGTGGCGTCGACGAAGCCCTGCGAGTCGAGCACGTCGTCGCGCGCCCACAGCGCGATCGCCGCGCCGGCGGTGGCAATCGCCACGATCACGACGACGGCGCAGTGCAGCGCGGTGCGGGGCACCAACTGAGAAGTAGCACGTCTCACTATCATCGCGACATGAGCCTCGACGACCCGGTGGTCATCACCTGCGCGATCTCCGGTGCGATCGCCAACCGCGAGCAGTGCCCGGCGATCCCCTACACGCCCGACGAGTATGCCGCCGAAGCGCGCCGCATCGTCGACGAGGGCGGTGTGCACATCCATATCCACGCGCGCACGCCCGAGGGCGCGCCGTCCTATGAGATCGAGGACTTCACCGCGATCCACGACGCGATCCGCGCGGAGATCGGCGAAGCGGCGATCCTCAACTTCTCGACCGGCACGATCGGCGTCTCCGTCGAGAAGCGCGCGGCCTACCTGCGCGCCTGCCCGCCCGAGGTCGGCGCGCTGAACATGGGCTCGATGAACTACGCGAAGTACTCCGCGCGGCGCAAGGAGTTCGTCTTCAAGATGGTCTTCGCGAACCCGTTCGACGAGATCCTCGAGCTGCTGGAGATCTTCAACGAGCTGGAGATCAAGGCCGAGCACGAGTGCTTCGACGTCGGCCACGTCGGCTCGCTGGCGCCGCTCGTCGACATGGGCGTGCTGAAGACGCCGCTGCACGCGGACTTCGTGATGGGCGTGGTCGGCGGCATCCCGCCGACGGCGCGCAACCTCGCCGCGATGGCCGACAACCTCGCCGCCGTCCCGGGCGGCGCGCACCACTGGGGCGTCATCGGCATCTCGCGCGAGCAGTGGATGCTCGTGACCGCGGCGCTCGCGCTCGGCGGCTCGATCCGCGTCGGCCTCGAGGACAACCTCTACCTGCCGAGCGGGGAGATGGCGACGTCCAACGGCGAGCTGATCGCACAGGCCCATCAGATGGTCGTCGCCTCCGGGCGGCGCGCGGCGACGGTCGAGGAGGCGCGCGTGATGCTCGGCGTCAGGCCGCGCGTGACGTCGTGACGGAGCTGCTCAAGATGAGCCAGCTCGCCGAGCAGTCCGGTGTGTCGGCGGGCACGATCAAGCACTACCTGCGCGAGGGGCTGCTGCCAGAGCCTGTCCGGACGTCGCGCAACATGGCCTACTACCCGCCGGACTTCGTCGAGCGCATCCGCGAGATCAAGCACCTGCAGGAGCAGCGCTTCATGCCGCTGAAGGTGATCAAGGAGATGCTCGCCGTCAGCGAGACCGGGGAGCGGCTCTCACGCGCCGAGGTCGCGCGTCGCTACGACCTCCCGCGCAACCTGCTCGACAAGCTCGCCGAGCTCGAGGTGCTGACACCCAACGGCCGCGGCTATGACCCCGACGACGTCAAGATCATCGAGGCGATGGCGGCGTTCCGCGCCGGCGGCTACGACGAGGCGCTGGGGTTCACCGTCTACGAGACGCTGCGCTACAAGGAGGCGCTCGAGCCGCTGGTCCGCGAGGAGATCGCGGCGATCCTCGACCACCTCGCCGGCAAGGTCGAGCCCGAGCGCGCCGCGGAAATCCTCGCGGCCGGCGCCGCGCCGCTGCGCGAGCTGATCGGGGCGATGCACTCCAAGCTGCTGGTCGCCGAGCTGCGCCGCCAGGCCGGCGGCGACTGAACGAACGTCAGAGCACGATCTCGCAGTTGACCGCCTGGTCGCCGCGGTCCTTCTCGACGCGATCGCGCCCGGGCCCGCAGTCGATGACGTCGCGCCCGCCGCCGATCGCACGCAGCGTGTCGTTGCCCGGCCCCCCGTTGATGACGTCGTCGTCGAAGCCGCCGTTGATGTCGTCGTCGCCGGCGTCGCCGAAGAACTGGTCGCGGCCGCGGCCGCCTTCGAGCTCGTCGTTGCCGGGGCCGCCGTAGAGGCGGTCGTCGCCGCCGCGGCCGAACAGCAGGTCGGCACCCGGGCCGCCGTTGAGGTAGTCGTCGCCGCCGGCGCCCTCGAGGAAGTCGGTGCCGCCGCCGCCACGGATGCGGTCGGCGCCGTCGGTGCCGAGGATCCGCTCGGGTGCATCCGTCGCAAAGCAGCGCGTCCGCCGCAGCAGGCAGGCGCTCACGGCCTCGTAGGCCTCGGCACGCGCGACGACGTCGGCATCCCAGGGGACACCGAGCGCGCGATAGCGGCCGGCGAACTCGGTCAGGCGCGGTGCGCGCGCGTCTGGCGGATCGATCTCGCGCCGCTCGCAGTCGACGATCGCCACGGGCAGGCCGCCGATCTCGCTGGCCGCGGCTGCGGCCTTGGTGAAGCGCAGCAGGTCGTTCCCCGGCCCACAGTCCACGCGCTCGACGCCGAGGTCGACGTGCAGCGTGTCGTCGCCCTCACCGCCGATCAGCGTCGCGGCGCCGGGCTTGGTCGCCGCCCAGATCACGTCGTTGCCGGGGCCGCCGTCCATCGTCGCCGAGCCCCCGTCGACGATCAGGTCGTTGCCGGACCCGCCGAGCGCCGGGCGGCCGTGGTACTGGCCGGTGCCGGGGAAGAGGATGTCCTCGCCGGGGCCGCCGTCGAGGCCGTCGTTGCCCGGGCCGCCCGACAACAGGTCGTTGCCCTCGCTGCCGCGCACGTCGCGGTCAACGCCGGCGTTGGCGATGACGACGTCGTCGCCGGCGCCGCCGTCGAGCAGGCGCTCGTCGCCGAAGCGCGACTCGCCGACGAAGTCGTCGCCCTCGCCGCCATAGATCGTGTCGTCCCCGTCGAAGCCGTCGAGGAGATCGTCGCCCGGTCCGCCGTCGAGGATGTCGTTGCCGGTGCCGCCGCGCAGCGCGTCGATCCCCGGGCCGCCGAACAGGCGGTCGTTGCCCGAGTCGCCGAGGACCTCGTCGTCGCCCGTGCCGCCGAAGAGGTAGTCGCCGGCGCTGCCGCCGACGAGGATGTCGCGGTCGCCACGCCCGTAGAGCCGGTCGCGCGAACCGCCGCCGCGGAGGTGATCGCGTTGCTCGGTGCCGCGCAGCGTGTCGCGCCCGCGCGTGCCGTCGATGAACTTGGCCGGCGCGGGGCTCGCGACCACCAGCATCCCGACGACGAGGCCGGCCACCCCCAGCGAACGTGTCACCTCCATGGTGCGCCAACACCTTACGGCGGGCACTAGGTGCGGCGGCGCAGCAGCCAGACGCCGAGCGCGTCGCCGCGCATCAGCGTCGCGCGCACCGGCAGCAGCAGCAGCCACAGCATCCGCGCGCGCACGCGGCCGTGGCGCCGGCGCGCGAGCGCCGGGGCGAACGCGGCGGCCATCGCCACGGTCGCCGGCAGCGGCCGCACGTAGATGCGCAGCTCGGAGATCAGGCCGTCGTCGCGTACCCGCATCAGCACGGCCTCCTCGTAGTGCGCGCGACCACGGCGCCCCTCGAGCGTGAGGATCCGCATGTGCTCGTCGCCGACGTCCTCGACGTAGCGGATCGCGTCGACGTTGGCCATCACCACGGCGAACAGCTCGCGCAGCTCCTCGCGCCCGCGAAACGCCATCCGCGTGGTCACCGGGCCGTGCACGACGACGTCCTCGGCAGCCAGCGCCGCGACGGCGTCGGGGTCGGCCGCGTAGACCGCCCGGCGGAAGCGCTCGGCGGTCTCGGTCGCGGGCACGGCGGCGGGTCCTAGCGCTGGATCGCGGAGATCTGCCATTCCCCGCCAACCTTAGAGAGCGCCAGCCCGATGCCGATCGGGACGTCGCGCTCGTTGACGAGCTCGGTCCGGCCGATGGTGGCGGTCGTGCCGACGACGTGGATCGCCTTGATGTTCGAGCGACCGAGCGCATACGGGTCGAAGCCGAGGCCGAAGCTGCGGACGGCGACGGGGCAGGTGACGGTCGGCACCTCGGCGACGAGCTGCTGCTGAGCGTCGCTCGTGAGCATCGCGCAGGCCTCGTCGCCGCGCTTGTTGTCCACCGCCTCGCCGAAGTTGTGCACGACGTCGGCGATCCGGTCCGTGTCGGACTCGGGCGGCTGCTTGGCGATCGAGTTGATCCCCGTCAGCACCGCCAACACGACGAGCACGATCGGCCCCCACGGCCAGAGCTTGTCGATCCAGTCGGGCAGGCGTTGCAGGCGCGCGCGCATCAGCGGCAGATCGCGACGAGGTCCAGCGCTGCGTCGAGGTCGCCGGCCTGCAGGCTGAAGTCCTCGACGCCGATCGACGCCGCCAGCGGCGTGGCACGGCGGCGCGTGACGCGCAGTGCGGTGTCATAGGCGAACTGCAGGGCACGGCGGGGCAGGCGCCGGCGCAGGCCGAGGCGATCGAGCGACAGCACGCGCTCCATGCGCGCCTTCTCTGCGCGGTCGAACTCCGCGTAGCGCGCGGAGCCGAACAGCCCCTGCAGCTCCACGTCGTCGAACGTCTGGCGGCACAGCGCGGCCAGCTCCTTCGGCGCGTACTCGACGTAGTGGTAGGGGTCGATGATCTCGTCCGGCCGGCCGAACGTCAGCCGGTTGGGCGTGGCGAAGACCGCGACGCCGCCGCCGGCGAGCACGCGGCGCGCCTCGCGCAGCACCGCAGCGCCGTCGGGGACGTGTTCCAGCGACTGCACGCTGAGCACCGCGCCGAAGGTGCCGTCGGGGAACGGCAGCGCGCGCATGTCGGCGACGTGCGTCTCACGCGCCTGGCCCGCGAGCGCGTCGGCGTCGAGGTCGACGCCGACGGTCTCCCGCGGCGCGAGCCGCTCGTAGCTGTGCCCGGCGCCGCAGCCGAGGTCGAGCACCCGCGCGTCGGGCGGCAGCAGCTCGGCGCACAGCGCGTAGGCGGCGACGTGGCGCTGGAAGGTCGGGTTGAAGCCGCCCGCGCTCGTCGTGACGCGCTCCCCGGTGACGGCGCTCACGGCAGGAACTTCCGCGAGCGCAGGAGGCCGTGGCGGTGCAGCCAGAAGATCCCGGCCGTCCGCAGCGTCTTCAGGCCGTAGACGACCGAGGGGCGAAAGCCGATGCTCGACGCCTCCTCGGAGTAGATCGTGCGCGTCGGCACCTCGGCGATGCGGTAGCCGAAGTGCACGGCCTGCATGATGACCTCGGAGTCGAAGACGAAGTCCGGCGAGTTGCGCAGGAAGGGGATGCCCATCAACAGCTCGCGCGAATAGGCGCGATAGCCGGTGTGCAGCTCGCTCAGCGACGTGCCGAGGACCGCGTTCTCGATCGTCGTCAGCGCGCGGTTGGCCATGAACTTGTAGCGCGGCATCCCGCCCGCCAGCGCGGCCGGCGGGTCCGCCAGGCGCGAGCCCAGCACCATGTCGGCCTCGCCGCGCAGGATCGGCGCGACCATCGAGGGGATCAGCGACGGCTCGTACTGCCCGTCGGGGTGCAGCATCACGACGACGTCGGCGTCCTGCTGCAGGGCCTGCAGGTAGCACGTCTTCTGGTTGCCGCCGTAGCCGACGTTGTGCGGGTGCCAGACGAGCTGCAGCGCCAGCGTGCGCGCGAGCTCGACGGTCTCGTCGGTCGAGGAGTCGTCGACGAGGATCACGTCGTCGACCCACGCGCGGTCGATGCCGCTGTAGGTGTCTGAGAGCGTCTTCGCCGCGTTGCGCGCGGGCATCACGACGACGACCTTGTGGCCGGCCTTGAGGCTGAGATCAGGGACGTCGGGCTTCGACATAGGTGGTGCCGCTGCGATTCAGCGCGATCTCGGCGGCGGCCGCGGCGGCGGCGACCGGGGCGCTGGGCACCGCGAGCGCCAGTGCGCGTGCCCGCACCGAACGCGGTTGCGCCGCCAGGCGCGCCTCCTTGCGGCGCAGCGCATCGTAGAGGTTCGGACTGCCCGGGAAGCGGCTGACGAGGCCGTGCGCCCAGCCGAAGGCGACCTGCCCGCCGCGCCAGTCGCTGACGCGCTCGACGACCAGGCCGAGCGCGGCAAGGCGGTGCAGCAGCGCGGCGCGGGGGAGATGCGTCAGGTGTCGCGGCAGATCCAGGGCCAGCCAGGCATCGCCGAAGGCACGCGATTGCAGGCTCGACCAGTTCGGCACGGCGACGATCAGCACGCCGCCGGGCTCGAGGCGCTCGCTGAGCGCATGCAATGCGCGCCCGGGCTCGCGCAGGTGCTCCAGCGCGTGCCAGCAGACGATCGCCGCGTAGGACTCGTCCGGGTCGAGCTCCCACGGATGCAGGTCGCGCATGCGCGCGTCGCGCGGGTCGCGCTCGAGGCCGGTGGCGAGGCGCCCCTGACGGGCCAGGGCGTCGAGCAGCGTGCCGTCGCCGGCGCCGACGTCGAGCACGGTGCCGGGCGGCGCGAGCGCGTCGATGCGCCGCGCCAGCTGCGATCGCGTCGCGCGCAGCAGCGCCTCGGTCGGGCCGCCGAAGCGCCCGCTCTCCGGACGGTAGGCGGCGTAGGCGTCGTGCAGCTGCGCGTCGGTCGGGAGCGGCCGCGTCACGCCGACGCCGCAGGTCGGGCACGCGACGACGTGCCAGTCCGCGCGGCGCGCGGGTGGCAGCGGGGCGGTGCACCACGGGCAGCGGTCGAGCTCAGCGGGCATAGATCGTGAAGTTCTGGTGGCGCACGAGCGGGCGCTCACCCGCCAGGCAGCGTCGCAGGCGGTCGGCCTCCACGCTTGCCTCCACCGTCACGACGATCACCCACCCGCGCCTGTCGCGGACCTCGGCGCAGGATGCCGTCGACTCCAGCAGGCGCACGCGGTGGCGCAGCTCGTCGCCGGAGAGCAGCGCGGCGGTCGCGGGGCCCATCCGGATCGCGAAGTCGCCGTCGCGCCAGCCCGGGTCGCGCAGCGCCGCCCGCAGGATCGGCTGGTCGATCGCGCCGGCGTCGGTCTGGCGATCGACGTAGCCGTCGGCGGCGGCGGTCAGCCCCACGATCACGGCGGCGAGGGCGAGCAGCGGCGCCGCGTGCAGCGCCAGGCGCGGCAGGCGCGCGATCGCAAGCGCGGCGAGTCCACCGACGGCGGCGGCGGCGAGCGCCGTCGAGACGTCCGGCACTTCCGGGAACGCCAGCCCGCGGAACGTCCGCGCCCAGGAGATCAGGATCGCCAGGCCGAGGATCGTCGCCACGATCCGGCGCGTTGCGCGCCCGCCGTCGCGCGAGCAGATCGCCAGGGCCAGCACGCTCGCGGCGAGCGCCGGCAGCAGGTAGCGGACGGCGCCGACCGCGAGCTGGGCGTCGGTCGTGATCCCCGTGTAGGGCGCGTTGGCCCAGGTCAGCATCGCCAGCAGCGCGACGCCGCCGGCGATCAGCGCCGCGCGCGTGCGCACGAGCAGCGGCACGACGATCGCCCCGGCGAGGACCAGCACGCCGCCGGACAGCAGGTCGGCGTAGCTCGCGGTGTTGCCCTCCCATGCGCGCTCGGACAGGAAGGAGCCGTCGAAGCCACGGAACGCCGGCGGGATCTCGTCGCCGAAGGGGCCGGAGACGAACGGCCACAGCGGCGAGCCGTGGTCGACGACGTTGCGCAGCGCCCACAGCCCGCCGACGAGGATCGCGAGCACCAGGCCGCCGGCCAGCGGCAGCGCCAGCGCGCGCAGCTGCCCGCGGGCGTGCCAGAGCGAGGCGCCGAGCATCAACGCCAGCAGCACCGAGCCCGTCGTCTTCGTCCCGAAGCTCAGCCCCGCGGCGACGAGCGCGACGGCGAGCAGGCGCGGGTTCTCGTGCGCGGCCAGGCACAGCGCGCCGCAGGTCACGAGCCAGGCGCACGTCGGCACGTCGGTCAGCGGGCCGCCGAGCAGGCCGCCGACGACCGGCAGCAGCACGAACGCGGCGATCGCGGCCGCGGTCGTCCCCGGCGCGACGCGCAGCCGACGCAGGCCGGTCCACGCGCCGAGCGTGAGCAGGGCGCAGGCCAGCGGCGACCAGATCGACGCGACGACCCACGAGCGCGAGAGCCCGATCGCCCACGACGTCGCGACCTCGTTGGTGACCGGGTAGTTGGCGACCGGCACGCCCTCGAGCACGTCGACGATCGAGGCGGTGTGGCCGTCCTGTGCCCAGATCGCCGCCAGCGGGAGGTGGTAGATCTCGCCGTCGTAGTGGACGTAGGGGTGCGCGAGCTGCCAGGCGATCCAGCCCGCCAGGAGCCCCAGCAGCGCTCCGGTCGTCACGCGCCAGGCCGGCCCGGCGCCGCGCCAGGCGGTCGCGGCCTCGGTGCGGGCGCTCAGCGCGGGCAGCGGGGTCAGAAAGCGGACAGCGCCGAAGACGACGAGCGCCAGGCCGGCCAGCACCAGCGCGTGCTTCGACAGCCCGAAGACGCCGAGCGCCAGCGCCTGCACGACGATCGCGGCCACGGCGAGCGTCGCCGCGGCCAGCACGCGCTCGGCGCCGCGTGGCGCCGCGAGGCTCGCGACCCGCCAGCCGGTGCCCGCGACGCCCGCGACAGCGACCGCGAGCAGCGCGTGGTGCCAGAGCGAGTCCATCGGCGCGCCATCGTAGTGGCGGCGCCAGCCGGTCAGCCGCGCTACGGTGCGCCGCGTGCGGTGGACCTGGCAGCGGGCGCTGCTCGCGGCGGTGCTCGTCGCGGGCACTCAGGGAGGGACGGCGGCGGCCGTCACGCCGCCCGCGGGCCTGAGCGCGGACGGCCGAGCGCAGTACGAGTTCGAGGCCGCGGTCATCGGTCCCGGCCACGCGCTGCAGCACGCGCTCGCTGAGCGCACCCCGCGCCAGACGACCACCCCGGGCGCCAGCGACCAGCCGTTTGACGCCTGCCGCCCGCGCGGCCCGGCCGCGCAATACGAGCCGCGCCCGCTGCCGCCCAAGGACGTCCCCACCGGCCAGGCCCGCTGCTCGAAGCTGCCCGCCCAGCCCAGGACGCAGGCCAAGCTCACACGCCAGGGGCGCTGGACGAGCCAGACGACAGATCTCCCGCACTACGCGATCCACGCCGCGCTGCTGGAGACCGGCAAGGTCATCTTCTGGGGCTTTGAGTGGACGCAGCGGCTGATCACGCGCAACCCCGACTCCCACCAGAACACGTCGAGTCTCGCGACACTCTGGAACCCGAAGACGCGGGGCACACGGTTGGTCTTGCCGCCGCTCATCGACGTCGACGGCGACGGCATCCCCGAGCCCGTGCCGCTGTACTGCGCGGGCCAGACCACGCTGCCCGACGGGCGCCTGCTGGTCACCGGCGGCACGCTTGACCTGCTCTGGGCCCAGCACGGCTACACCCAGCCGCCGGGGCTGAAGATCGTGCTGATCTTCGACCCCAGGACGGAGTCGTGGTCGCGCACGCAGGACATGAAGGTGCCGCGCTGGTACCCGACCCAGGTTGAGCTCGCCGACGGGCGCACGCTCGTGCTCGGCGGGTTTGACGACGGCAAGCCGACGAACCTCACGCACACGCTGGAGGTCGTCTCACCGGACGGGCGCACGATCACCGCCGCGCCGCAGGGCGACAAGGAGACCTGGACCTACCCGGGGATGCTGCTGATGCCCGATGCGCGGGTGCTGCTCGCCGGGCCGCGCACGACCGACGTCGGCCTGCTGAACCCGAACACGTTGACCTGGGCGCCGATCGCGCCGTTGCCCGAGGCGCGCGGGGGAGAGAACCTCGTGCCGCTCCCGACGCGCACGGGCTCCTCACCCGAGGCGCTGATCCTCGGCGGCGCGAACTTCCTCGCCCAGGGCGGCGGTCGCACCGTCCCGGCCTACCGCAGCACGCTGCGCTTCGACATCCGCAAGCCCGGCGCCGGCTGGCAGGCCGCGCCCGACCTGCGGGCACCACGCAACTGGCCGAACACCGTGCTGCTGCCCGACGGCTCGATGGTCGTCGTCGGCGGCGGCACCGCGATCACCGGCCTCGACGGCGCCTACGGGGCCGACGGCAGCACGCGCCGCGTCGAGCTCTGGGACCCGAAGACCCGGCGCTGGCGCTTCGGTGCAAAGCAGCGCGAGGACCGCACCTACCACTCCGTCGCCCTGCTGCTGCCCGACGGGCGCGTCTGGTCGGCGGGCGACGACGCCAATCCCAACCGCGACGGCGATACCGCCGAGCTCTACGAGCCGCCGTACCTGTTCCGCGGTCCGCGCCCGCGGATCGTCAAGGGCCCCGCCCGTGTGGCGGTGCGCCGCGACTTCTCCCTGACCGTCCGCGGGCCGGCGCCCAAGCGCGTGACGATGATGGCGCCGGGCAACACCACCCACGGCCGCGACATGCAGCAGCGCTTCACCGAGCTGAAGATCCGCAGCGCCACGACTAAGGGCGACACGACTGTCCTGCGCGTCGCCGGCCCGCGCAGCGCCGCCGCCGCCCCGCCCGGCCCGCACATGCTGTTCGCGCTGTCGGCGCGCGGTGCGCCGTCGGTCGCGCGCTGGACCCGCGTGCGCTGACCCCGGCCGAACGTTCATTGCACCGGCGATATCGCAGGCCGAATGAACGTTCGCCCCACGCACTCCCACGCGCACGGTGAAGTGGGTGGATCGGCATCGTGTGGCGCCCGCGTGGGCCACCGGTCAAGGCTTCGCGAAACGGCCGCAGGAAGGGTGTCGTGCCGGCGCACATGTCCCGTCATGCCGGGCCCTGTTGGAGTGCCCGACGCGAGGCGCGACCAGCGCCGCACCCTTCTTCCAGGCGCGCACCCAATCCACCCACTTCTGCGCCGGTTTCGCACCGAACGTTCATCTGACCCCCAAATAACGGGGCGCGATGAACGTTCGGCAGCGCGCGCTCCTCCCGCGTCGGCGCGCGAGCGGGGCAACCGTGCGTGCCACGATTCGACGCATGGACGCTGCGCAAGCCCCGGATCGCCAGGAGCTGTTGACCGCCCTCACCACCGAGCACTTCACGCTCCAGGGCGCCCGCTCGCAGACGGCGAGCGAGAGCGCCTCGCGCGCCTCGCTCTACATCCTGTCGGTCTCCAGCGCGCTCGTCGCGCTGGGGTTCATCGGCCAGGCATCGCAGAACGGCAACACCTTCGACGTCTTCGCCCTCACCGTCCTGCCGACGCTCTTCGTCCTCGGAGTCTTCACGTTCGTGCGGGTGGTCGAGTGTGGCGCCGAGGACTTCCGCTACGGCGTCGCGATCAACCGGATCCGCAACTACTACAAGCAGATCGCCGGCGACCAGGCGGAGCTCTTCCTGCTCTCCGGGCACGACGACGGACGCGGGGTGTTCGAGAACGCCGCGGTGCCCGCCGAGGGCCGCAAGCAGTTCTTCAGCTTCGCGACCGTCGTCGCCGTGATCAACAGCGTCGTCGGCGGCAGCGCGATCGCGATCGCGGTCGGCGCGATCGCCGATGCCTCGCTCGGCGTGGCCGCGGGCGTGGGCGGCGCCGCGGCGCTCGCCGCGCTCGGCGCCCTGCTGCGCTACGCCGACCGGCTGCTCGCCGAGCGCGCCGGCAGCACGGAGTCGATCTTCCCTACTCCGGCAGGGGGATGAACAGCGTCTCGCGGACGGTCTCGCCGATCCTGCGGGTCGTGTGGCCCTTCCCCGTCGTGTCCTCGACGAGGATGACGCTGCCCGGCCCGAAGCGCCGTGTCTCGCCGTCGGAGACCTCGACCTCGGACTCTCCCGCAAGTGCGACGATGAACTGGCGGCGCGGCGCCAGGTGCGGCTCGTCGGGGAACTCGGTGACGACCCGGCGAAAGCGCAGATCGCTCACGTCGTGGGGCCCGGAGATCAGCCACTGCGCCGACGCGTAGTCCTCGAGCGTCATGTCGAGCTGGACGTCCTCGAAGTGGCTCTCGCCGTGTTCGTCGCTGTAGATCCGCACGTAGTCCATGGCTCAGGGCAGCGTCGCCGCCGGCTCCTCGCGCGTCTGCGTGACGTGTGGCGGCCAGCGCGGGCGGCGGTTGTGAAGGATCGGCTCCTCGACGAGCCACCACATCAGCGCGCCGACGGCGATCGCGCCGCCCAGCATCCCGGCCGCCATGAACGCGAAGGAGCCCCACTGGCCGAGGTCGTCGGGCAGATGATCGAACAGCTCCAGGCCGATGCCGATGTGGATCAGGTAGATCGAGTAGGACCAGCGCCCGAGCGCGTGCAGCGGCCGCGCGCCGAACGGCCACGGCACGCGGCCGGTCGCCCACTGCCAGACCATCGCGCCGCCGAGGATCGCGGCGGCGGCGACGATCTCGGCGGCCGACGTCTTGATGCCCGTCGGGAACGGCTGCTTGATCATCACCGCGAGCAGCAGCAGCGCGCCGCCGATCATCGCCACGAGCCCCAGGCGCCGGCCGCGCTCGGTGCCCGCCAGCCACGCGCGTCCCGGCGTCTCCAGCACCGCCAGCGCGATGCCCGGAGCGACCGGCCACCAGAACGTCAGCAGGCTCGTGCTCGGGCTGTTGGCCTGCGGGCGCTTCTGGTGCAGCGCGAACGAGATCAGGAACGTGATCGCCAGGAACGCGAGCAGCGCGATGCGCCGCTTCTCGGGCGTCCCGCGCCCGCCCCAGAACCGCTGCGCAAGCCAGAAGCCGATCGGCAGCGCGATGTAGAACGCGACCTCGATGTTCAGCGTCCAGGCCTGCTGGATGTAGGTCCGTGAGGCGCCGTTGGGGAAGAGGTTCTGCCCGAACAGGTAGGTCGCGACCACCTCTCCGCTCGTCGCGCCGCGCAGGCCGAACCACAGCAGCAGCACCGTGAACAGCAGCCAGAACGCGGGCAGCACGCGACGCAGGCGCTTCTCGGTGTAGCGGCGCACGTTGGGCATGTCGCGGCCGTCGACGAAGCGCCGCGCGAACGGCCCGCCGACGAGGTAGCCGGAGAGGATGAAGAAGCTGTAGATGCAGGCCGCGCCGACCTCGTAGACGAGCGCCGAGTGGTTCCACTCGTACTGCGGCAGGCGCACCGCGAGGCCGAGGTAGACGTGGCACAGCACGACGATGAAGCAGGCGCCGCCGCGCAGCGCGTCGCCGGCGAAGAAGAGGCCGTCGCGATCTGCGGTCGCCGTCCGGATCATCAGCCCGCCTTGCGCGACTCGAGCACCGCGTACCAGCCGGTCATCGCCCGCGAGGACGGCGGACGCACGAAGCGCGTGCGGCGCACGTCCACGAAGCCGGCGGCCCAGGGCCAGGCCTTCAGCGCGGACAGGTTGGGCATCCACCACGTGAAGTCGGAGACCAGCGGCTCGAACGAGCCGACGGGGCGCCGTGGCGACAGCAGCGTCTGGCGCTTGGAGAACGGCTCCATCTGGATCAGCCGTCCGCCCGGCTCCAGGCAGGCCAGCAGCTTCTCCAGCGCGCCGACGGGGTCGCGCAGGTGCAGCAGGATCGCGCCCGCGAAGACGACGTCGACCGGGCCGCCGAGCAGCTCCGGCGTCACGTCGTAGACGTCGGTGACCACGCGCGTGACGTGCGACCCGCGCAACTCGTGCGCGACGCGAAAGCCGTCGCCAAGGCGCATCTCCCAGTCGGTCGCCTGCGCCTCGAGGCGCGCGCGGTTCAGCGGCGGCCACTGCGCGCGGTCGAGCTGCTCGACGTCGATCGCGAGCGCCTGCGCGCCGCGTGCCTCCAGCTCGAACGCCCAGAAGCCGTCGAACGTGCCGACGTCAAGCGCCCGCAGGCCGTCCAGCGACCCCGGCAGCACCTTCGCGGCGATCGGGCGATGGTCGACCTGCCCCGGCGTCGCAACGCCTCCGGGCAGGTCGATCGTGTGGTACCAGAACCCGACGCCGTCGACGCGCGAGCGGACGTCTGCAGCGTCGGCCAAGCTACTGCTGCACGTCCTGCCGCGACGACCCCGCGAGCTTCAGCGCGATGATCGAGGTGTCCTTCGCGCTCCACTTGTAGTCGTTGACGGTGCAGGAGACCTTGATGTCCGTCGCGACGTCGATCGTCCGCGTCATCTGCATGTTCACCGTCGACGGCGAGACCGAGTACGGCGACGCCACCGTCTGGCGCGAGCGATCCTCGTCGCCGCCGGCCGCGAGCGTGCATTCCGCGTTGACGGTCTTGTTGCCGCGCAGCAGCTCGCCGAGCCCCAGCGAGCTGATGACCGGGTCGACGGTCGTCTTCGCGAAGATCGCGTACGTGCCCGGCGCGAGCTGCGGCAGGGTCGCGATCTCGTGATGGCCGACGGGCTGGTCGAGCGGGCCCGCGCGGCGCGAGGCCTCGGTCGCCGTGAAGCCCTGGCCGGTGAGCGTGTTCTTCAGGCTCGCCTTGAGGTCGTCGGTGGCGATCGTTCCGTTGGCGATGTCGGCGCTCTTGACCGAATTGTTGGCGATGTCTGAGCCGTTGACCGCGCCGGCCCTGATCTGTGAGCTGTTCTTGATCAACACGGTGGCGGCCGTCGCGGTGCCTGCGCAGGCGATCACGACGGCGACGATCGAGACGATGAGAGCTGGACTTGGACGAGAGATCTTCATTGCACGTGCCCCTTTCGAGTCGACAGACTAGACCCCTGCGCCTACCAGAGTGCCGAGTGGCGCTCCATTACCCCGAATCCGGCGTCGAGAATCAGCCCGCCCGGCAGGGTGCCGGCGAACAGCCCGAACGGCTGCACGTAGTCGCTGGCGAGCAGCGGACCGGCCTTCTCGTGGCGCTCACGGACGGCCTCCGCGGTGAAGCGCAGATCGCCACCGTCGCCGCTCGTCACGCGGTCGAGCGCGGGGGAGACGTCGATCGCCGCGGCCTGGCGCGGGACGCCATCGAGCCAGACGGCGCGCTCGGTCTGCTCGCCGACGTCGTGGACGCCGCGCACGAGGTTCCAGGTGACGGCGGCGCCGGCCGCGGTCGTGCCGACCCCGGCGCACCACTCCCAGTCGGTGCGCCGGGCGTGGTAGCCGGCCGACTCGTCGAGCAGCCCGGCGCCGGCGACGTGACGCGCGACGCCGTCGATGCGCACGGTGCCGATCGCACGCAGGGGCGTCTTGCGCGTCCAGATCTCAGATCCGCCGTGCGGCGACGTCAGCGCGATCGGCTCGCCCGCGGGCTCGAGGCGCAGGTCGATCTGCACGTTGCGGCCGTTCACGTGCACCGCGTCGTCAGGGAGGTCGATCTGGCGCGCGCGCCAGCCCGTGTGCTCGTGTAGGCGCCGCTCGCGGCGGTCCCACACGGCCCACCAGCCCTGCGGCGCCGGCCCGATCCGGACGATGCCCGCGCAGAGCATGAGATCGGCGCCATAGACGCCGACGTAGCGCCAGCGCTTGCGCAGGCGCCGGTCGCGCCACACCGGCAGTGCTTCGACGTCCATGCGGGCTATTCTTCCCTCACCGCGATTGACTCGTCAGTCAACTCGCGTGGGAGAAGACTTCCGTGGTCATCCGCGCAGCAGCAGTGCAGCTCACCGCCGGCCCTGACGCCGCGCGCAACCTCGCGACCGCCGACCGGCTCGTGCGCGCGGCGGCGGCCGCGGGCGCGACGCTCGTCGTGCTCCCCGAGAAGTGGGTGGCGCTCGGACCGGGAGAGGTGCTGAAGGCCAACGCCCAGCCCTTCGACGGACCGGCGTTGCAGTGGGCGCGGCAGACCGCCGGCGAGCTGTCGATCGATCTCGTCGCGGGCTCGTTCTCCGAGCGCGTCGACGGTCAGGAGCGCCTCTCGAACACGAGTGCGCACATCGGCCCCGACGGCGCCGTTCGCGCGGTCTACCGCAAGGTCCACATGTTCGACGTCGAGGTCGACGGGACCGTCTATCGCGAGTCCGACCACGAGCAGGGCGGCTCTGAGCTCGTCGTCAGCGGTGAGATCGGGATGAGCGTCTGCTACGACCTGCGCTTCCCCGAGCTCTACCGCGCGCTCGCCGTACGCGGCGCGCGCGTCCTCGTCGTCCCGGCGGCGTTCACCTGGGCCACGACGCGCGAGCACTGGGAGCCGCTGCTGCGCGCGCGGGCGATCGAGAACCAGTGCTTCGTGATCGCCGCAAACCAGATCGGCGAGCACGCGCCGGGTCTGCGGTCCGGCGGACGGTCCATGATCGTGGACCCGTGGGGCGTCGTGCTCGCCACCGCCCCGGACACCGAGACGTTCGTGACCGCCGACCTCGATTTCGACAGCCTGGAAGCCATCCGCACCCGGCTTCCGTCGCTGGCCAACCGCCGGCCCGAGGTCTACGGCTGATGGCCACCGCCCGCATCCCCGCCGCCGACCGCCGCCGCCAGATCCTCGACGCGGCCGTCAAGGTCTTCGCCAGCCGCGGCTTCACCCAGTGCCGGGTCTCGGACATCGCCGACGAGGCCGGCGTCGCCTACGGCCTGCTGTACCACTACTTCCGCTCCAAGGACGAGGTGCTCGACACGCTGTTCCTCGAGCGCTGGAGCGTGATGGTCGACGTGATCGCCGAGGTCGACCAGCGCGCCGACGCGACCGCGCGCGAGAAGCTCGAGGCCGTCGCGGGCTTCATCGTCGAGTCCTACCGCCACGACCCCGACCTGATGAAGGTCATCATCGTCGAGGTCACGCGCGCGGCGAACTCGTTCGGGCGTACACACATCGTCGAGATCCAGCGCGCCTTCGACGGCATCGCGCAGATGATCGAGAAGGGCCAGCAGAGTGGGGAGCTGCGCAGCGAAGTCACTGCTCTCTTCGGCGCGATGGCGTTCTACGGCGCGATCGAACAGGTGCTCACGGGCTGGATCCTCGGCTGGCTGCCGACCGGCGACGCCGAGTACGAGCAGGCCAAGCAGTTCGTGGTCGCCACGATTTGCGACGGGCTCTCTGGATAGGATCACCCGCAGATGGAGAACGAGCTCGTCAAGCGCCTCATGTGGGCCGGACTGCTGGCAGGCATCGGTGCCCTCGCCAGCGTTGCGACCACCAAGCTGTCCGCCACGATCTGGCGGCGGGTGTTCGGAGAGGAGCCACCGGAGTGAGTGCCCAGGACGCTGTCCCCCCTGCCGCGGACCCCGTCGGCGAGCCGCCGCCCTGGGACGACCGCTTGTCGGGCTCCGGAGAGGCGCTCACCGAGCGCCCCGAGGCCCTTGTCGGTGCCGCCTTCGCCGGCGGCGTTGTGTTCGCGATGATCCTCAAGCGCCTTGTCCGCTGACACCAACTCAGATCAGAAGATCGCCCAGGCGATCCAGGAGGTCTCCGTCAAGGCGCAGCTGCTCGTGCGCGAGGAGATCGAGCTCGCCAAGACCGAGGTCGAGCTGAAGGTCAAGTCGCTCGCGCGCGGCGCGGCGATCGGGATCGCCGCCGGCATCTTCGTGATGGTCGGGATGCTGTTCCTGCTGCACGGCATCGCCTGGCTGACCTGGTATGAGATCTTCCCCAACGAGCAGTTCTTCTGGGGCTTCTTCGTCCTCGCGGCAGGGCTGTTCCTGCTCGGTGGTCTGGCCGGCTTCCTCGCGGCGCGGCTGCTGAAGAAGGGCTCACCGCCCGCGCCGACGATGGCGATCGAGGAAGCCCAGCGCATCCGCGAGACGTTCGAGTCCTCCACGCCCGAAAGCACGCCCTGATGGCCACCCGCTCGCCCGAAGAGATCCGCGCCTCGATCGAGGCAAACCGCGCCGAGCTCGCCGTCTCGCTCGGCACGCTGCGCACCGAGGTCGCCGAGCTCACCGACTGGCGCAAGCAGCTCGTGCGCCACCAGCGCGAGGTCGTGATCGGCGCTGCCGTCGCCGGCTTCGTGGTGGCCGGCGGCATCGCCGCGCTCGGCGGGATGTTCGGTCGCAAGAAGCGCCGTCGCGGCCGCTGAGCCCGGCTACGCCGGTGCCGGCGGTGGTCCCTCGGCTGTCGAGGCGACCGCGGGTTCGTCGTCGGGCGCGCGCAGCTCGGCCTGGTAGGCCATCCACTCGCGCAGCGCGATCTCGCCCGAGGCGATGACCGGGATCGCCAGCAGCGCGCCAGGGATGCCGAACAGCGTCGCGCCGCAGAGCACGCCGAAGAGCACGGCGAACGGGTGGACCGCGACCGCGCGCTTCTGGATCTGCGGTTGGATCACCGTGTTCTCGAGCTGCTGGTAGACGATGGCGAAGACCGCCCAGATGATCGTCGCTGTCGGGAAGTCGTTGAATACCGTGACGATCCCAACGAGGATCGCGCCGATCGTCGCGCCGACGAGCGGGATCAGGTCGAAGAAGAACGTCGCCACGGCGAGCGGTGCCGCAAACGGGACGCCGAGGATCGACATCACGATGTAGGCGATGACGGCGGCGATCGTCGCCTGCAGCAGCGCGCCGCCGATGTAGTTGGCGAACGTGCGCCCCACACGGTCGGCGACGAGCTTGATCCGCGGCGCCTCCCCCGGTCGTCGCCATTCGACGAAGCGATCGAGCCATTTGCGCCCGTTGGCGACGAGGAAGATCGAGAGGATCAGGATGTTGATCAGCGCGAACGCGCTGTTGACCAGGCCCACGCCGATGTCGCCGAGCGTGCCCGCCGCGTCGCCGATCTTCGCCGGCAGCTTGCCGGCCTCCTCCTCGAGCTTGCCCGTGATGTCGTACTTGTCGTCGAGCTCGCGCAGGCGCTTGTTGTCCTGCACGTACTCCTGGACGTCACGGGCGTAGTCCGGCGCCTTGTCGGCGAGGTTGGAGGCCTCCGTCACCATCGGCGGGATCACGATCAGCGACAGCAGCACCGGGATCATCAGCACGCCGAAGTAGGTGAGCGCGATCGCAAAGCCGCGCTTCATGTAGCGCGACAGCAGGTTGACCGGGGCCGACAGCGTGATCGCGATGAACGTCGCGAGCACGACGTAGCCGATCGGCGTGCGCAGCAGGTAGACGACGTACAGCGCCCCCACGACGGCGAGGACGGTGAGGACGATGCGCGCGACGGCGCGCGGATGCAGCAGGTTCTGGACGTCGTCGGATCGCATCGCGACGCGGCGATGCTGGCAGCCGCGTCGGACGCCGCCTCAGCGCCCGCCGAGCGCGTCGAAGCTGCCGTCGCGGTATGCGCGCTGCGCCGTCTCGCGCAGCGCCGCCATCGCCGCGCGCTGGGCCAGCGGTCCGCAGCTGATCCGCGCGACGCCGAGCTCGGCGAACTGCGCGTGCGTCGGGCCGTCGTGGCGTGCCAGCACGCTGACGGGTCCGTCGATCGCCTCCACGAGCGCCGCGAGCTCCGCGTCGGGGGCGAACGGGACGAAGATGCAGTCGGCGCCCGCCGCGAGGTAGGCGTTGCCGCGCTCGGCGGCCAGTGCGACCCGCTCGCCCGGCTCGCCGGTGCCAAAGATGTAGATGTCTGTGCGCGCGTTGATGACGAACGGCACGCCGGCCTCGTCGCCGGCCGCGCGCACGGCAGCGACGGCGGCCACAGCGCTGTCGAGCGACAGCAGCGACGGCGCCCCGCCGGCGTAGGAGACATCCTCGAGGTTGCAGCCGACCACGCCCGCGGTCATCGCCCGTTCGGCGATCGCGCCCGGATCGCCGTAGCCGGCCTCGAGGTCCGCGCTGACAGGAAGGTCGACGGCGCCGGTGATGCGCCCCACCGCCGCGAGCATCTCCGACGCAGGGGTGCCCTCATGGTCCTCGTAGCCCAGTGCGGCGGCGATGCCGGCGCTCGGCGTGGCCAGCGCGCGCACGCCGTCCACCGCGGCGACCGTGCGCGCGCTGATCGCGTCCCAGACGTTGATGACGACCAGCGGGTCGCCGGGCACGTGCAGGTCGCGCAGCGTCTGCGCCTTGTCGGCAAGGGGAGTCATGAGGCCTCCAGCAGGGATGGGTCGATGCCGGCGACGCCGAGCAGCCCAGGCCCGACGTGCGAGCCGATGACCGGCCCGATCTCGCCGATGAACAGGGGCTCAGAGCCGAAGATCTCGCGGCAGCTGTCGGTCACCCGGTCGATGTGCTCGCGCGCCTGGACGTGCTGCGTCGCCCAGGCGGTGCGCCCGTCGTCCTTGCAGGTCTGCGCGTAGGCGAGCAGGCGCTCAACCGCGCGGCCCGACGTCCGGACGCGCTCGATCGGCGTGATCTCGCCGTCGATCGACAGGATCGGCTTGATCTTCAACGCGCCGCCGAGCCAGGCCTGCGCGGCACCGATGCGCCCGCCGCGGCGCAGGAACTCGAGCGTGTCGACGGCGAACCAGATGCCCAGCGACTTCGCGGCGGCGCGGCCGCGCTCGGCCACCGCGTCGACATCGGCGCCGCCGCGCGCCGCGGCCGCCGCGGCCATCGCGATGATCCCCAGGCCACCGGCGGCCGAGCCCGAGTCGACGACCTCGACCCGCCGCTCGGGCCGCTCCCTCAAGGCCTCCACCGCGGCCTGGCGAGCGGACTCGACGGTGCCGGAGATCCCGCCGGAGATCAGCACGGCGACGATGTCCTGGCCGGCGTCAAGCAGCGGCTCGAAGACCGCGAGGAAGTCCCCGACCGAGGGCTGTGAGGTCGTCGGCAGGTCCTTGACGGCGCGCAGCGCCTCGTAGAAGCCGACGTAGTCGGTGACGTCGGACTCGCGCCGCTGCTGCTCGCGCTGGTTGACGTAGAGGCTGACGACGTGCAGGCCCTCGCGGGCGAGCACGTCGGCGGGCAGGTACTGCGTGCTGTCGGTGACGATCGCGACCCGGGACATGGGTTGAGACACTACGTGGCTCATGGGGAAGACCCTGGTCACGGGGGCGACAGGCCTGATCGGCTCACACGTCGTCAAGGCGCTGCTCGCGCGCGGCGACGACGTCCGCGCGACCGTTCGCGCGCGCTCCCGGCTCGACAACCTCGCTGGCCTGGAGCTCGAGACCGTCACCTGCGACGTGCTCGACCGCCGCGCCGTGCGCCGCGCGCTGGCCGGCGCCGACCGCGTCTTCCACTGCGCCGGGCTGAGCACCGTCCGCGCGACCCAGCAGCAGCTCGAGCGCGTCAACGTCGGCGGCACCCGCGTCGTGCTCGAGGAGGCGCTGCGCGCGGGTGTGGAGCGGCTCGTGTTCACGAGCTCGGCGACGACGTGCGGGCCCGCCGAGCGCGGCTCGACGGCCGACGAGAAGGAGGTCTGGCGCGCCGGGCGCCACGGCCTGCACTACGTCAACGCGAAGTACGCCGCCGAGGTCGAGGCCCTGCGGATCGGTGCCCAGGGCCTGCCGGTCGTCGTCGTCAACCCCGCCTACGTCCTCGGCCCGGGCGACGTCTATCGCTCCTCGACCGAGCTCGTGCGCCGCTTCCTGCGCCGCGAGATCCCCGCCTACGTCGATGGCGCGCTGTGCATCGTGCATCCCGGCGACGTCGCCGCGGGCATGCTGCTCGCCGACAGCAAGGGCGACGTCGGGGAGCGCTACCTGCTCGGCAATCGCAACTTCACGCTTGATCGCCTGTTCGCCGACCTCGGGCGGCTGTCGGGCGTCGAGCCGCCGGCGCTGAAGCTGCCGCTGCCGGCCGCGATCGCGACCGCGCGCGCCAGCCGCGCGGTGCCGGGCATGCCGGAGATCCACGAGACCGAGCTGCGCGCGCTGAGCCTGTGGTGGGCGTTCCGGTCGACGAAGGCCAAGCGCGAGCTCGGCTACAAGCCTCGCCATCACGAGGACGCGCTCGTCGAGGCGATCGCCTGGCTGCGCGAGCGCGAATCGCGAACGCTGTGTCCGGCCGGGACGCGTCAGCCCGTCGGCCTGCGCGTCGCCGGCTTCGTGGAGCGGCGCGCCGAGTCGCTGATCAGCACACTTCGCGGCTAGCCATGGCCACGCTCTACCGCTGCCCGACGCCGACGAACTGGCTGTGCCCCTGCGGGCGCGTCGAGCGCGAGCTCGCGAAGGCGGGCGTCGAGCACGACACCGTCCGCGTCGCCCAGCGGCGCAAGTACCGCGAGGAGGTCCAGGCGCTCTCGGGTCAGCCGCGGGTGCCGCTGCTCGTCCACGACGGCGAGGTCATCTGCGACTCGCGGCGGATCGTGGAGCACCTGCGCCGCGCTCGGTGACGATCGCGGTCACGAGGCTCGCCGGCGTGACATCGAAGGCCGGATTGCGCACGGGGGTCCCCGGAAGCGTCCAGTCGCCGCGCACCTCGTCCCCGGCGCGCTCCTCGATCACGATCTCGGCGCCGCTTGCGAGCTGTGGGTCGATCGTCGACGTCGGTGCCGCGACGACGAACGGCACGCCTGCCGCGTTCGCGGCCAGCGCATGGGCGTAGGTGCCGACCTTGTTCGCGACATCGCCGTTGGCGGCGATGCGGTCGGCGCCGACGATCACCGCGTCGATCTCGCCGCGCGCGAGCAGCCCGGCCGCCGCGCCGTCGACGCACAGCGCATGCGGCACGCCGGCGCGCGCCAGCTCCCACACCGTCAGCCGCGCGCCCTGCAGCAGCGGGCGCGTCTCGCATGCGAGCACGTGGACCTCGCCGGGATGGCGCCGCGCGAGCTCCAGCGCGACCGCCAGCGCCGTGCCCTCGCCGCCGGCCGCGAGCGCGCCGGTGTTGCAGTGCGTCAGCAGGCGCCGCGCGCCGTGCTCTTCGAGCAGGTCGGCGCCGGCCGTGGCCAGCGCCGCGCTGGCGGCGTGCTCCTCCTGCTCGATCGCCGCGGCCTCCGCGCGAGCGGCGCCGGCGCCCCCGGCGCGCGCGGCAGCCGCCACGCGGTCGACGGCCCAGGCGAGGTTCACCGCGGTCGGGCGCGCCGCGCGCAAGCGCGCGACGGCAGGCTCCCACGGCTCCCCGGCGGCGACGGCGAGCGCGACCCCGTAGGCCGCGGCGACGCCGATCAGCGGCGCGCCGCGGACCGCCAGCCGCGCGATCGCCGCAACGACGGCGTCGGCGTCGTCGAGCACGAGCCACTGCTCGGCGCCCGGCAGCAGCGTCTGGTCGAGCAGGTGCAGGCGCGCGCCGTCAAAACGCAGAGCGGGGTGGGCCATGTGCGCGCAACGGTAGCCTGCGGATCTTGCGAACACGTGTCCTCTGCGCCGCGGCAGCACTGAGTCTTGTGCCCGCGGGAGACGCACTCGGCGCCGGTGAGCCGACGATGCCGCTCTCGGAGGTGCGGCCGGGGATGAAGTGCACGGCGCGCACGGTCGTCCAGGGGACGGCGATCTCGACGTTCGACGTCGATGTCATCGACGTCGTACTCGGGGACGCCGGCGCCGCACAGCCGTTCATCCTCTTCCGCGCGTCGGGACCGGCGGTCGCGGCGACGGGCCTGGGCCCGGGCTTCAGCGGCTCGCCGATCTCCTGCCCCGACGCGGCCGGCGTGCAGCGCGTGATCGGCGCGGTCTCCGAGAGCATCGGCGAGTACGGCAACCAGCTGGCGCTCGCGACGCCGATCGAGATGATCCTCGGCGAGCCCGCCGACCTGCCCGCCGAGACCCGCCACGCGCCCGCGCTGGTGCGCGCCGCGCGGCCGCTGGCGACGCCGCTGAGCATCGCCGGGCTCTCGCCACGGGTGGCGACCCTCGTCACCCGCGCGGCGGCCCGCGCCAAGCGCGTCGTCTACGCCGCGCCGGCCCACCCGCGCGCCTCGACCTTCCCGGTGCAGACGCTGCAGCCCGGGTCGGCGATGTCCGTCGGCCTGGCCAGCGGCGACTTCACGGCGGGCGCGATCGGCACCGTCGCCTACGTCGACGGCGATCGCGTCTGGAGCTTCGGCCATCCGCTCGACAGCGCCGGGCGGCGTTCGCTGCTGCTGCAGGACGCCTACGTCTACACGGTCGTCAACAACCCGCTGGGCGCCGGCGACCTGCGCACCTACAAGTACGCCGCGCCCGGCCACGACCTCGGCACGCTGACCAACGACGCCGTCTCCGCGGTCGTCGGGCGCGTCGGCGCCCTGCCGCCGCGCTTCCCACTGCAGATCGTCGCCAAGGACCTCGACAGCGGCAAGGTGCGCACGGCCGACATCTCGCTGGCCGACGAGTCGGCGCTGGGCCTGCCGACCGGGCTCAACGCCCTGTCTGCGATCGGTGGCGTCGCGATCGCGCAGATGGCCTACGTCACGCTGAGCGGGCTGCCGCTGCGACAGAGCGGCAGCATGTGCGTCCGGATCGCGCTGAAGGAGCGCAAGCAGCCGCTGCGCTTCTGCAACGACTACGTCGGCGGCGTCGGGGCAGTCCGAGGAGAACACCGGCGGCGGGCCGATCGTGACCGACTTCGACGCGGCGGCATCCGAGCTCGACGCGTTCAACTTCGGGCCGCTGCACGTCACCGGCGTGCAGGTCAACCTCAAGCTGCGGCGCTCCCTGCGCCTCGCCTACCTGCTGCGGATCGTCAAGGCTCCGGCCGTCGTGCGTCGCGGGCGCAGCTTCCGCGCGACGCTCGAGATCCAGCGCCAGAACGGCGCGAAGTCCCGTCGCGTTGTGGCGATCAAGGTCCCGCGCACGGTGCCGGTGGGAGAGCGTGCGCTGAGCATCAGCGGGACGTCGCCCGACGCCGGCGCGGCGGGCGCCTCGGCCGAGGACGCGTTGAGTGCCATCCTCGATCTCGGCAGTGCCGACGACGGCGAGGCCGACGAGGCCGGCGTCCGCACGCTGGACGGGTTGGCCAAGCGGATCGCAGAGATCCATCGTCCCGACGGCGTGTTCGCGGCGTTCCCGCCGTTGGGGCAGGCCCAGGCCGATCCGCTCGAGGAGCCGCAAGCGCCGACAGGTCCGGAGGCCGTGGCACAGAAGCGCCGGGTCGTGCTCGACGACCCCGAGCTACGCATCGCCGGCGCTGCCAAGCGCCGGATCTTCATCACGCCCTGACGCCCCCCCGAAGGGGGGCCGGCCGCGGCGGCGTCTGACGACGCCGCCGCGGCCTGCGCGGTCCTACCGGTCCTTCAGCACGTAGGCCTTCTCGCAGCCCTTGATGCTCTTTCGTTCCTTGCCGTTCAGGCGGATGATGTCGTTACCGCTGCCGCAGTTGGCCGTTGCCTTCGGCCCCTGCGTGGCGATGTTCACGACGTCGTTGCCGGCACCGGCGGTGATGCGATCGGCACCGAAGTTGCCGCTGATGATGTCCCGGCCGGCACCGCCGCTCATCCGGTCAGACCCGGCGCCGCCGGAGACCTTGTCGTTGCCGGACCCGCCGCTGATGATGTCGTTGTCGAGATCGCCGCGGAGGGTGTCGTTGCCGCCGTCGCCGATGACGCGGTCCGAGCCGATGCCGCCGGCGATGCGGTCGTTGCCGCCTCCGCCGTCGATGCAGTCGGCGCCGCGCCCGCCGTCAAGCGAGTCGTTGCCGCCGAGGCCGAGGATCCGGTCCTTGTTGTTGGTGCCCGTGATCTTGTCGGCCTTGTTGGTGCCGACCACCGCGTATTTCGGTCCGCTCCCGAGCAGACAGATCTTGTTGCCGTACCGAGCCTTGGCCTCGCCCAGCGGGATCACCGTCCCGCCGCTGGGGCCCTGGAACGGACGGCCGACGACGATCAGCAGCGGGCCGCCGTTGGGCCCGCCGGTCTCACGCGTGATGATGCAGAAGCCCGTCATCACGTCGAACGTCGAGCCCGTCGGGCAGATCTGGCCGTCGAAGCCGGGGATCTGATGGTCCTTGTCGCACGTGAACTGCTCCGTGTCGACCTTGGTCTCGGCGATCACCAGCTCGAGCAGCGGCGTGGGCCGTCCAGCTCCGAGGAGCTTGATGTGGGCGGCGCGCACGGTCAGCGACCTGGCGTCACGGACCTGCTCGTTGAACTTGACGTCGACGAGCACACCGAGCGGCTCCAGGACCGTCTGCAGACCGGCCAGCAGATCGTTGAGCGAGATCGGGACGCCGCCGAGCGTCAGGTCGGCCATCGAGCTCGTACCGTCGAGCTTGGGGACGGTGCTGCCGGCGACACACGTGCCGGTCACCGTCGTGTTCGCGGCACCGACGCCGAGGATGACCGTCGTGCCGCCGAGTGGAAGCTGCAACTTCTCCACGCGAGCGGTCGCGTTGACCTTCTGGTCGATGGCCAGCCCGAGCTCAGGCTCGATCGTCGTCTTGGCGCTCGCGCTCTGGGCGGAGAGCAGGCTCTCCGGCAGGCCGAACACCGGCGTTGCAAGGTTGTCAGCGCCAGCTTCCTCGCTGGAGCACTGGGCCCGGTCGGGGCTCTTGTTGTTCGCGGTCGACGGATTACCGTTCGCGACGACCGGCTCGATGCGGTTGGCACCGTTCAGCGAGGTCCACGTGGCACTCGCACGACACTTCCAAAGCGGTGAGGCCGTATAGGCCGAACCAGTCGCCGGCATAAGCAGGAGGGCGCTGACCGCGACGGTCAGAAGCCCCAACATCTTGCGCATCGAAAAAGCCCCCAGGGATCGTTGTTCCACTGGATAATGCCCTTCGGCACGGCAGAACAACCCCCTGCCTGACTAATCTGCCATTTTCCGCGGCTTTTGTCAGCCGAGACGGTTCTCGATCTGCAGCGGCGCAGCGCCGTTTGCAACGTCTGGTGCAGCGGGGGCCTCCGGCGTTGCGGCGGCCTCCAGGCCCAGAACGCCCGCCAATTCGCCCGTCTCGTACATCTCCGTGACGATGTCGGCACCACCGACGAGCTCGCCGTTGACGAACAGCTGGGGGATCGTCGGCCACTCCGAGATCGCGCTCAGCTCCTGGCGGATGCGCGGGTCGGGCAGGATGTCGACGGCCGCGAATTGGGCGCCAAGTGCCTGCAAAGCGCCCACGGTGCGGGCGCTGAAGCCGCACGCCGGCTGCTCGGGCGTGCCCTTCATGAAGAGGATCGTGGGGTGTTCGGCGATCGCGCCGGCGATCGCGTCACGGATGGGGTTGTCGCTCATGGCGTGCTGGGCTCCGAGGTCTTGAGGCTGAGGGCATGGATCGCGCCGCCCACTTCGTTGCCGAAGACGTCGTAGACCAGGCGATGCTGGGCAATCCGGGAGAGGCCGGAGAACTGCGGTGCGACGACCGTCGCGCGGAAATGGTCGCCGCCGCCCGTCCAGTCCTCGACGTCTGCCGTCGAACCGGGCAGGGCGGCCTCGATACGGGTCCTGATGTCCTCGGCGGTGGGCATCGACAAAGGTCAGGGTAGAGGGTCGCTATATTTCGTGAAGCTATGGGCACCGCGACGACCGTCACTCTCGAAGTCAAGGGCATCGGGTTCACCGAGAAGGGGGCCGAGAAGGTCTCCGAGTTCCTGTCTTCCCAGGGCGAGCAGGCCGCGGCTGCGGCGCTGCGCGTGGGCGTGCGGGGCGGCGGTTGCTCGGGCTTTCAGTACCAGCTCGCCTTCGACGAGCAGCGCGACGGCGACATCGTCTTCGAGGACCACGGCCTGAAGATCCTCGTCGACAAGCAGAGCCTGTCCTACGTCGACGGGTCGCAGATCGACTACGTCGACTCCCTCCAGGGCGCCGGCTTCCAGGTCGTCAACCCGAACGTCACCGCCGCGTGCGGTTGCGGCTCGTCCTTCCGCGTGAAGGACGAGGAAGAGGTCTCCGCGCTGTAGCCCGCGGTGCCGCCCGCTCGCGGCACCGCCTGGAGTCTCCTTGCCGCGGCTGTGCTCGCGGCCGCCGGCTGTGCCGGCGCGACGCCGACGCTGCAGCCGACCCCTCCCGGGCCGCCGCAGCGCCTGGCGCTCGGCCTGACCGAGGCCAATCCGCACCTCATCGCCCCCGGCCGGCAGCCCGCGGCGTTCGCGCCGTGGCGCGACCGTCTCGTCGCGCTGCGACCGACCTATGTGCGCGTCTTCGTCGACTGGGCGAAGACCGACGGCGACGTCGGCGCGCGTGAGACGGGCTGCCTGCGCGAGATCCTGCCCTGCGCCGCCTACGCCGGGGTCCGCGACCAGTTGCGCGCGCTCGCCGCACGACGGCTGCGCGATCCGCAGCGCTGGCAGGTGCTGCTGACGATCTATGGCGTGCCCGAGCGCTTCGCGCGCCCGGCCGCAGGCTGCGAGCGCAGCGACGCGAGCCCGCGGGCGCGCCCGATCAGCGACGCGGGCCTCGCCGCCTACCGCCGGCTGCTGCGCGACGTGCTCGCGCTGGGCCGCGAGCTGGGCGTCGCCGTGCCGCTCGTCAGCCCCTGGAACGAGCCGAACCACCCGTCGCTGATCAGCCCGCAGCGCGCACGCTGTACTCGCGCCGCGCCGTCGCTGGCCACCGGCGTCTATGCGCAGCTGGCGCGCGCGGCCCAGCTCGAGCTGCAGCGTGCGCCCGGTGAGCCGCGCCTGGTGCTCGGCGAGCTCGCCGGCTACACCGACGCGACGCCGCGGACGACGCCGATCGCGGAGTTCGTCGCCGCGATGCCCGACGCCGTCGCCTGCGCCGCGACGGCCTGGTCGGTGCACGACTACGCCCAGGCGATCGGCTTCTCGACGGACGCCGTCGGCGCGCTGAAGCGCGCGCTCGCGGCGCGGCGGTGCACGGCTCGCATGCCGATCTGGGTGACGGAGACCGGCGCCGGGCGCCGCCTGCGCGGCACGACGCGCGAGGCCGGCGTCGGCGTCGCCTGCCGCGCGCTGGCCGAGCGCCTGGAGCGCTGGGACGCCGACCCGCAGGTCGCGGCCGTCTTCCAGTACACGTTCCGCGAGGACCCGGCGTACCCCGTCGGCCTCGCGGACGCCGCGCTCACGCGCCTGTACCCGGCCTACGCGCTGTGGCGCGCGTGGTCTGAGGCCGCGCCGGGCGACCCTCCGCCCGGGCCCGGCGCCTGCCGCTAGCGCCGCGTCGGCGCCTTCGACGCCTCGCGCAGCGCTTCCCACTCGGCGAGCTTGACGCGCGGGCGCTCGGTGCCGTCGGCGGCGGCGCGCTCGGCGGCGTCGATCGCCTCCCAGCCGTCCCACTGGACGGCATGCGGAGCCTGGGCCTGCAGCAGCGACTCGATGTCGTCGCCCGCAGGCTCGTTGAGCGTGCCGGCGGCGGCGTCCTCGAGCAGCTTGGTGACGGTGTCCTTGGAGTCCTGCTTGTTCGTGCCGATGACGCCGGAGGGGCCGCGCTTGATCCAGCCGGTCGCGTACTCGCCGCGGCAGAGCGCGCCGCCGTCGTCGCAGACGCGGCCGCCGTCGTTGCGGATCAGGCCGCGCGACTCGTCGAAGGGGATGTCGGCGAGCGGAACGCCCTGGTAGCCGATCGAGCGGAACACGAGCTGCGCGGGGATCTCGTCGATCTCACCGGTGCCGCGGGCGGCCAGCGAGCCGTCGTCGCGGGCGCTGATCTCGTTGCGCTCGACGCGCACCGCGCGGACGTGGCCGTTCGCGTCGCCGAGCAGCTCGACGGGGGAGGCGAGAAAGCGGAAGCGGACGGTGATCGGCTTGCCGGACTTGGGCCGGGCCGCGTATTCCTGCGTGATCTCGACGTTGCGCCGGCGCGTCTTGTCGGCGTCCCCGAGCGCCTTGGCGGAGAGCTCGTCGAGCTCGGCGCCGACGATGTCGAGGTCGGCGCGCTCGAGCTCGCCCATCTCCAGCAGCTCGGGGTTCGTGAACGCCGCCTGCAGCGGGCCGCGCCGGGCGAGGATCGTGATCTCCTCGATGCCCGAATCGCGCAGCACCTCCAGCGCGTGGTCGGCGGTGTCGGTCGGATCGAGCTCGGACGGCGCCAGCGCCAGCATCCGCGCGACGTCGATCGCCACGTTGCCGGCCCCGATCACCACGACCTGCTTGGCGCCGAGGTCGACCTCGAGCCCGTTGTGGTCGGGATGGCCGTTGTACCAGGCGACGAACTCGGTGGCGGCGTGTGAGCCCTGCAGATCCTCGCCGGGAATGCCCAGGCGCTTGTCGGTCGACGTCCCGATCGCGTAGATCACGGCGTGGTAGTGGGCCAGCAGGTCCTCGCGCGAGATCTCGCTGCCGAGGTCGACATGCCCGAAGAAGCGAAAGCGCTCGTGCTTGGCGGTCTTGTCGTAGGCCTTCGTGACCGACTTGATCTTCGGATGATCGGGCGCCACACCGGCGCGGACGAGGCCGTAGGGCGTCGGCAGGCGGTCGAACAGATCGACGCTGAACTCGGGCTCTGCGACGGCCAGCAGCTGCGAGGCGGCGTAGAACCCACTGGGGCCGGCGCCGACGATGGCGACGCGGAGCGTGTCGGTCATGGTGTCAGGATACTATGGCTGGACACTCCGTCCAGCGCGTTGACCGCGCGCTCGAACGACGTGCGGATGCAGGTGAAGGTCGGCGTGTCGCGCGCGGTGAAGGCCGACGCCTCCGTGGTGCGCAGGCGCTGGACCAGATCGAGGAACGCGCTGACGTCGTCGGTGTCGAAGGCGACGACGAACTCCTGGTCGTCGAGACCGAACGAGTACGTCGTGTGGTTGTCGACGTTGGGGTACTCGCGGCCGACCTTGATGTGCTCCTGCATGATCCGCCAGCGCTCGTCGGCGGGCAGCGCGTACCACGCGCGCGTCTTGACGAACGGGTAGACGAACAGGTACTTCGCGCTGAACGGCCGCGCGACGAAGCGCACGTCGCTCGGAGTACTCCGAGGACTTGCGCATCCCCAGGAACGAGTAGGGCTGGTCGGCCCATTTCGCCAGGCCGCTCTGGGCGAGCACGACGTGGAACTCGTGGATGCGGTCGAGGTTCTCGGCCTCGGCGATCAGCAGCAGGTCGGCGTCGCCGCGCGTGCCCACGAGAGAGAACGCTTGCAGCAGATGATCGGCGGCGAAGTCCTCACAGGCGGCCAGGAACTCCGATTTGTCGCTTGCACGCTGGTCATCGGGCAGGCGCCGCCACGCGGGATCGACCTTGAAGAAGGAGTACTTCACGAAGTGCCGCTCAGCCGCGGCAGGAGTAACGGCCGACACTTCAAAAAGTATAGGTCTGGTGATGTCTCGTCCGCGTGCGGCGTGGATCGCCGCAGTGGCGATCGGCGCCTGCCTGTCCCTGAACGTGGCACCCGCCGCGGCGCAGCCGCGCGCGGTGCTCGCCTTCCTGCCCGCAGCAGAGCGCCCGCCGGCCGATCCCTCGCTGCCGCGCCCGAGCGTGCTCGACCTGCTCGACGCCCATCCCGAGCTGTCGCTCGGCCTCTCCAGCGCCACGCAGGGCCGCTACGAGCCCGAGCAGGCGCTGCTGGACATCACGCAGGGCGCGCGCACCTCGGCGGCGGCCTACGACGAGCGCGACCCTCCGGCAGTCGACTTCCTGGCGACCGTCGACGGCGCTCGGCTGTTCGGCTGGCCCGACGTCCTCGCGCGCGCGCAGACCGCGCGCGCCGACATCAAGCCGGGCCTGCTCGCCTCCACGGTCCCCGGCGGGGTGGGCTATGTCGGAGTCAGCGGGCGCAAACAGCGCGAGGCCGTCGCCGCCGCCGATCGCGACGGCGTCATCGCCGCGGCGCGGATCGGTCGCGCCGACGCGATCCCCGCCCGCACCCGCGAGCTGCTGCGCGACTACCGGCTCGTCGTCGTCGGCCTCGCCACGGGCGACGCGGGCGATCGTGCCCTGCGGCGCCTGATCCGCGACCGCGCGCCCGACGACCTGCTGATCGTCACCCAGACCCCGCCGCGGTCGCGCGCGCCGCAGCTGCTGGCGATGGGCGTCGCCGGCCTCGGCGACGACGCGTCGGCGCTGACCTCCTCGACGACGCACCAGCAGGGCCTCGTCGCCGGGATCGACATCCCGGCCACGGTCCTGCACCACCTCGGCCTTGACGTCCCGGGCGCGATGAAGGGCCAGGTCATGAAGGCGCGGGGCACCCGCAGCGCCGAGGACCTGACGACGCTGTCCGATCGCCTGCGCGTGATCGCCCCCCGCCGCTTCCCGGCGCTGGAGACGATGCTCGCCACCTGGCTGGCGGTGCTGCTGGCCTGCGCGGTGTTCGCCGACCGCCGCGGCGTGCGTGCCGCCCAGCGCATCGGCGCGCTGTCGTTCTGCTGGCTGCTGCCGGTGCTGTTGCTGACCGCCTGGCTTGCGCCGTCGCGCGACGCCGAGCTCGCGATCGTCGCGCTCGGCACGCTGGCGCTGGCGGTCGTCACCGACCGCCTCGTGGCCTGGCCGCGCGCGATCGGGGTCCCGTGCGCGGTCGCGGTGCTCACCTACGTCGCCGATCTCGCGCGCGGCTCCGATCTGATCGTGCGCTCGCTGCTCGGCCCCAACCCGCGCTTCGGGTCGCGCTTCTATGGCATCGGCAACGAGCTGGAGGCGACACTGCCGGTCCTGCTGTTCATCGCGCTGGCGGTGCTGCTGCACGGGCGCGGGCGCACGCGCGGCGGCGCGATCTGGTTCGGCGCCGCCGGCCTGGCGCTCGGCGTCGCGGTCGGCTCGGGACGCCTCGGCGCGGACGTCGGCGGCGTGCTGACGATCGGCGCCGGCACCGCGGTCTGCGTGCTGCTGATGCTGCCCGGCGGGATCACGCGCCGGGCGATCGCGCTTGCGGTGCTGACGCCGGCCGCCGCGCTCGTGGGACTTGCGGTGATCGACATCGTCACCGGCGGCGACAGCCACTTCACGCGGTCGGTGCTCAACGCGGAGGGCGAGGGCCACCTGTGGGACACGATCTCGCGTCGCTACACGCTGGCGTTCAACGTCTTCAAACGCGGGCTGATGCCCTTCGCTACGGGGATCGCGGTGCTCGCCGTGGCCTACGGCGTGCGCTACCGCAGGCGGATCTACGCGCCGCTGAAGGACGATCCGGCCTGGACCGCGGCGCTCTGGGGCGGCCTGGCCGCCGGCGTCGCCGGCAGCGTGTTCAACGACTCCGGGCCGATGCTCCTGCTGTTCAGCGCCTTCGTCCTGGCGATGGCGAGCTCCTACATTCGCGGCGGCGCACCGATTTCGGGGGTAGACCCCACGGTTTCCGAGAAGGCTCCTGGGTAGGATGAAGACCACGCATATGCGGATCGCCCTGGTCTCTCCATACAGCTGGACCTACCCGGGCGGCGTCACACGGCACATCGAGGCGCTCTCGCGTGAGCTCCTCACCGCGGGTCACGACGTTCGCGTCCTGACCCCGTTCGACCCGCCCGACCGCCTCGCTGCGCGCCTGCACCGCGGGCACGCGCCGGAGCCCCGTGCGCTCGACGACTTCGTCGTTCCGCTCGGCCGCACGGTCGGGTACCCGGCCAACGGTGCGATATCGAACCTCGCGGGCACGCCGCGCGTCATCTCGCGCATGCGCCACGAGCTCGCGACCGGCGGCTTTGACGTCGTGCACCTGCACGAGCCCGTCGCCCCGGTGGTCGGCTGGGACGCGTTGATGTCGACGCAGGCTCCGCTCGTCGGGACGTTTCACTGCTACTCCGACAACGTCGTCTCCAACAACATCGCCAACCTGATCGGCGCGCGCCGGCGGCTGAACCGCCTGTCGGTGCGGATCGCGGTCTCCGAGGCCGCGGCATGGACGGGCCAGCGCTTCTACGGCGGGCGCTACCGGATCATCCCCAACGGCGTCGCGGTCCCGGCCGAGCCGCTCGGCGTTCACGTCCCCGGCGACGGGGCGCTGCGGATCGTCTTCATCGGCCAGTCGGTCGAGCGCAAGGGCCTGCCGGTGCTGCTGCGCGCCTTCGAGGCGCTGCGCGACCACGTCCCGGCGACGCTGACGCTCGTCGGCACCAGCCCCGAGGACGTCACCGAGGTGCTCGAGGATCAGCGCGGCGTCACCGCGCTCGGCAAGGTCGACGACGAGACGAAGCACGCCGCGCTGCGCCATGCCGACGTGCTGTGCGCGCCGTCGCTGGGCGGCGAGAGCTTCGGCATGGTCCTGACCGAGGCGTTCGCGGCCGGCGTGCCGGTCGTCGCCTCGCACATCGCCGGCTACGCCGACGTCGTGCGCCACGGTGTCGACGGCCTGCTCGTCCCGCGCGGCGACGCCACGGCGCTGGCCGAGGCGCTGCGCGACCTCGCGCTGTATCCCGAGGGGCGTGCCGAGATGGCACGCGAGGCGGCCGCACGCGCCGAGCGCTACGCCTGGCCGCGCGTCGCCGCGGAGGTCGCCGAGGCCTACGAGGACGCGATCGCCGTCCCCGTCCCGCAGAGCGTGCCCGCGCGCGTCGCGCTGCGCCGCGGCTTCACGCCCGCCGACCGCCAGCCTGCGGTGCGCGCCACGCGGCTTCCCTCACTTGACCCCGAACAGCGCGGCTCGCGCTCCGGGCGCGCGGCGCTGCGCCGCGCCGGGATGGCCGCGCTGACGCTCGGCGGCCTTGCCGCCGGCTGGTTTGCGCTGCAGCGCATCGGCGTCGACAAGGTCTCGAGCTCGCTCGTGGACTCCAGCCCGCCGTGGGTGCTCGTCGCCCTCGGGCTGATGTGCCTGTCGATGGTCGTGCGTGCGCTCGCGTGGCACCTGATCCTGCGCGCGGCGCTGCCCAACGCGCGCCTGCGGCGCACCGACGCGCTGCAGGGAACGATGATCGGCGTGCTGATGTCGGCGACGCTGCCGGCGCGGCTCGGAGAGCCCGCCCGCGCGATGATCGTCGCGCGGCGCATCGGGCGCCCACGGGAGACGCTGCCGGTCGTCGCCGGGACGCTCGTCTCCCAGACGCTGCTGAACATCCTCGCCCTGGTGATCCTCGGCATCACGATGTTCACGACGGTCCACTACTTCGACGGCAATCACACCGCGCTCGCCGTGTTCGCGATCGCGCCGATCGCGATCCTGCTCGTGGTCCTCGGCCTGCCGGCGCTGCTGCGCTCGGGCGTGCCATCGCGCTCGGCCCGGGTCCAGCGCTGGGTGCGCCAGGCGCGCCTGGCGGCGACCGCCGTGCGCGGCGGCCTGGCGGTCTTCCGCCATCCGCGCCTCGGCGCCGCCGCGACCGGCGCACAGCTGCTGGCCTGGGGGATCCAGTGGATCTCCTGCTACGTGCTGCTCGTCGCCTTCGGGCTGGACCAGGAGGCCGGGATCGGCGCGGCCGCCGCGGTGCTCTTCGCCGTCAACGTCACCGCCGTGCTGCCGGCGACGCCGTCCAACCTCGGCGTCTTCCAGGCCGCATGCGTCGCCGTCCTCACCGGTGCCTATGGCGTCTCCTCCGCGGACGCGCTCGGCTACGGGATCGTGCTGCAGGTCGTGGAGATCGCCACGGCGTTCCTGATGGGCACGCCTGCGCTGCTGCGCGAGGGCCTCAGCTGGAAGGACGTGCGCCTGCGCGCGCTGCACACCTCACCGGTCGAGCTCGCGCCGGTGCGCAGCACTTCGTCGCGCCACGATCGCGTCGAAGCCGAGGCGTAGTCTGCGGGCCGTGCACCGGCTCGTTCTCGTCCTGGCCGTTCCGCTGCTGCTCGCCGGCTGTGCGCAGAAGATCAAGACGGGGCAGATGGAAAGCAAGATCGCCGAGGACTACGCGCGTGGCATCGGCGTGAAGCCGAAGGTGGACTGCCCCGACGGCCGGAAGGCCGAGAAGGGCAACACGTTCGAGTGCGCCGCGACGATCGGCAGTGAGAAGGTCAAGCTGCTCGTGACCGTCGTCGACGACGGCGGCAGGTTCACCTACGTCACGAAGCAGGACGGGAGCTAGGCCGCGGCCTCGAGGCGCTCGTCGCCCGCGCGCGGGTGGCGCAGCAGCTCGCCGCTTGCCGCGACCTCGTAGGTGCCCACGCGCGCCAGCGGCGGGGAGTACGCGTGCAGCGTCAGCGCCGGGACGTTGCCGGAGTGGTGGACGCGGTGGATCGCCGCCGCAGCGACGGTGAAGATCGCGCCGGCGCCGTGGCGCGTGGCGATCGGCGTGCCGAGCGCAAGGCGTTCGTCGACGACCGCGCCCTCGACGACGGCGATCGCCGCGGCCGAGTCGTCGTGGTCGTGAAAGCCGGTGTCGTGGCCGTCCATCCAGGCGACGATCCAGACCTCGACCTCGTCGGTCGCGAGCACGCGGGCGTACTGGCGCTCGGCGGGGTCGTGGCGCACGGCGTCACGCCAGGCCGGCAGCTGCTCGCGCAGCTCGTCGACGAGCGCGCGCAGCTCTGCGGCGTCGAGGACGCGCGCGGGGATCATGCTGCGCTCCACTCGCGCCCCAGCAGGCGCGCGACGTTGGAGGTGCGCATCGTGTCGTGCACGTCGGGGCCCAGCGGCCGGGTCTGCGGTGCGTCGATGACGGGCTCGTCGCTGCCGTGCACGAGCTGGGCGACGCCCACCGCGCCGGCCATCGCGCGCAGCGCCCAGGCGCCGTAGGACGACGGCTCGTAGAAGATCAGCGGGTCCGGCTGCGCGGCGACCGGCCCGCCGCGGGCCGCGGTGCGGTCGGTGTGCAGTGGTGCCAGGCCGGCGAGCGCCGCGAAGACCACGTGCAGCCGTGGATGCGCGGGGCGCCCCCAGGCGCTGAAGGCGTGCCAGGCGGCGTGCAGCTGGGCGACGTAGTCGGTCGCAGGCGCCCACCAGGCCACCGCGCTGGGCGCCTGCGGGGCGCCGGGGTGCACGAACAGCGGCGCGAGGCGCTGCTCGAGCAGTGCCAGGACCGGCCCCAGGCGCTCGAGCGCCGCCGCTGACGACAGGGCGCCGGCGGGCAGGCACAGGCCTGCCGCACCGGCGTCCAGCGCGGCGCTGACGGGCGCGGGGTCGGGGTCGTGCAGCGCCAGCGTGGCCCAGGCCTCCAGCGACGCCGGCAGCGTCGTGTCCGCCCACGCGGCGAGCAACGGCTCGGCTTCGCGCGGCGGCAGCGCCTCGATCCCGGCGGGCGCAGAGAGCGCGACGATCGCCCGGTCCAGCCCGGCCGCGGCGACCGCGTCGCCGCGTTCCTCGACGCCGGCCGCGACGGTGAACGCCGGCTCGTGCGCGAGCGTGATCTCCCAGACGCCGTCGTGCCAGCGCGCGGACGGCGGGGAGGTCCGGCGCTCGAGGGCGCGAAGTAGCGTGTCTGGCCACACGTGCTGGTGGACGTCTACGGCGAGCATGCTCCTAATCTACACAAACTCGATGGGAAATGCCTGATTTCGTGTACCTGCTGCGCTGCGCCGACGGCAGCCTCTACACCGGCTGGACCGTCGACGTCGACAAGCGCGTCGCGGCGCACGCGGCCGGCAAGGCCAGCCGCTACACGCGCAGCCGTCTGCCGGTGCAGCTCGCGGGGGTCATCGAGCTCGCCGACCGCAGTGAGGCGATGCGCGAGGAGGCGCGGATCAAGGCGCTGTCGCGTGAGCAGAAGCTCGCGCTGCTGGCGCAGCTCAGCCCGGGGCGGTGAGCGCGGCGCACACGCGCGCGATCTCTTCGCGGTGCCGCTCGACGAGCTCGTTGGCGTGGTCCTCGAGCAGCGCGAGGTTGCGCGCGCTCGCGTCGTCGAGCGCGTCGGAGGCACGGTCGAGGACCATCTGCAGGCGCGTGTAGTCGCCCTCGGCCAGGAGCTGGGCGAGCTGGTAGTGCACGGTGTCGGCGACGCCGTCGAAGACGACGTCGATCACCGGGCGCACCCACTCGATGAGACCCCAGCCGCGCGCGGTGTCGTAGGGGATCGGCTGCGTCTGCTCGCCGGTGCCGAGCGACAGCAGCAGCGTGCGCGAGTCCGGTTCTAGGCGCTGGGCCTCGGCGAACGCGCACATCCCCGGGTTCGTCGCAAAGACGCCGCCGTCGACGAGCGCCAGCGGCGGGCCGCCGTCGGTCGGGCGAGAGCGGAAGGGCTCGAAGTACGTCGGCGCCGCTGCCGTGGCGCGCGCGACCGTGGTCATCTTGAAGTCGCGTCCGGGCTCCTCGGCGCGCCAGGACTTGAAGAAGTACGGCTCGCGCGCCTCGATGTCGTAGGTCGTCACGAGCACCTTCGTCAGCGCCTGGTGCAGCTCGGTGTCGCCGAGGTACTTCTCCAGCGCGCGTCGCAGCCCGGCGTCGTCGTGCTTCTCGTCGATCAGCCCGTCGGCGCTCGCGATGCGGTGCCACAGCGAGCGCCGGAAGATCTGCGGGCCCTCGGTGCGGTAGAGGTCGACGAGCTCGGCCGCGGTGTGGCGCGACAGCCCGTCGTCGTCGGGCGCCGTCAGCGCACAGGCGAGGATGCCGCCCGTCGACGTCCCCGCGATCAGGTCGAAGAGTTCGTGGACGCGCCGCCCCGAGACGCGCTCGACCTCGGCCAGCACGATCGCGGGCACGATGCCGCGGATTCCACCGCCGTCGATCGAGAGCACGCGCATCGGGGCGACGCTATCGAGGTCAGCGACGCACGCGGACGGCGACGGAGCGGCTGACCACGACGCCCTTGCCGCCGGCGCGGCGCCACACCAGACGCAGCGAACCGCGGGCGGGGACGCGCACGCGGACGTCGAGGATGCCGCTGACGCGCCGCGTGCGAACCGTGCGCAGGGTGCGCAGGCGGCCGTTGGCGCGCAGCTGGATGGCCACGCGCTGCGAGCTGCGCAGCCGCCGTGCCGGGCGCACGAGACCCCAGACACGCAGCCGGCCGCCGCGCGCCTGTGTCGTCTGCGGCAGGTGGATCGGCAGCGCGTAGGCGTCATACGCCGGCTTGCGCCTGCCGCTGACGAACTTCAGGCCCGTCTGGAACGTCGTCGCGTAGCCGGCGCTCGTGGCCTCGCCGCTCGGTCGCGCGGCGTCGACAAGCAGGAACTGCGTGAGCGTCTGCACCGCCGGGTCGCGGCGTGCCATGTACTCGGCCTGGTTGAGGAACGCGGCCTGCGAGCGCAGCGTCACGCCGGTGGGGTTGGGCGGGTCGGTGTTGTAGCCGAACTCCGTGAGGTAGAGCGGCAGGCCGCTGCGGTCGCGCGAGTAGGCGCTGAAGATCCGCTCGAGCGTGCGCGTCAGCCGCGGCAGCACCGCGAGCGTGACGAAGTCCGTGTTGCTCGGCCGCTTCGTCGGGCGCGCGTAGAGCTCGTAGGGATGGTGGCCGAAGCCGGTCGCGCGGAAGAGCGCCGGGTGGGCGTCCGGGAACGCCGCGCTTGCGGCTTCGGTCTCGGGGCAGCCGCGGACCTTGGCGGCGTCGCCGCTCAGCGGTCGCAGGTCGGCGCCGACGCAGTACAGCGCGCGGATGAAGCGCAACGGCGCCATCGCGCGCATCACGTCGGTCGTAGGGACGCCCTTGGGTGCGGTCTCGCCGATCAGGATCGTGTCGCCGCCGTGACCGCTGACCTGCAGACCGGCGTATGCGGCGTCGAGCAGGCCGCGGTAGATCCGCGGGCCGGCCTCGGCGAAATCGGCTGCCGCGCCCTGGACCCATTGCGGGGTCAGCCAGCCCGGCTGGTTGGGCTCGTTCCAGATCGAGAAGTAGTCGACACGCGGAAGCGGCTCGCCCGTCGGCGCCGGCGGGACCGGGGGACAGGTGTTGAACACCGTGCACAGCGGCGGGTTGTCCTGGCGTGTGGTCGTCGCCGCGGGCGCCGCGCCGGGGCGGAAGTTGCCGCTGTAGCGCGACCCGACCGCGGTGACGAACTGCCCGAACTCCTGCGCGCTCGGTTCCCACGTGCTCGCGACCTGCTCGCGCGGCGGGTTGCTTGCGGTCGCCCAGCGCGGGGCCGGGGAGGTGATGTTGAAGTTCACGCCGATGCCGCGTTGGCTGGCGAGTCGCACGAGCTGGTCGTAGCGATCCCACGCGCCTGCCGGGTATGCCTCCGGCTTGGTGGCGTCGAAACTCGGGCGGGTGCGGCTCTGGGGGTCGGGCGCGACGGTCGCCCAGAAGACCGACACGCGCACGCGGTCGACGCCGAGCGCGCGCAGCGCGTCGAGCGCCCGCCGGGTCCCGGCCGTCGAGTTGAAGACGAGCTGGTCGTCGTCCTGGAAGGACGACTCCTGCGCGGTGGCCGCGCCGGCTGCCGCGGGCAGCGCCAGAAGTGCGGCCGCGACAGCGGCCGCGGCTAGTACCCGGGCGTGCAGAGCGTCGCCGCGAGCTCGCGGTCGTGCGCGAGCTGGCTCTTGTCGTCGGAGTGCTTCTTCTTGGTCTTCTTGAGCTTGGCCTCGGCACGGGCGAGCGCGCGCTTGGCCGCCCTGCGCCTGGCGGGGGTCCTGGCCTTCTTGACCGCCGTCTTGGCCTTGCGAACCGCGGTCGTCGCGCGCTTGACGGCGGCTGTGTCGGCCTTCACGGCGCGCTTGTCGGCGGCCACTGCGGCGGTCGCTTCGTCACACGTGGCCGGGTCGGCGGCGTGCGCAGGACCTGCGAAGGCGAGTGCCAGCGTCGCGGCAGCGGCGACGCGAATCGTTCCCTGATTCATCGATCGAGGGTACCCAGGGCTCGCGGTTCGCGCGTCGTCGTGGGCTGTGCGCGCGCCAGGACGTCGGCGGGCGCGGGCCTAGGTTGCGGATCGGGGAACGGCAACGGCCAGCCTGGGAGATCGTCTGTGCCGGACTAGGATCGCCCGATGCCGAGCACGCTCACGACCCTCGCCTCGGCGGCACCAACGGCCTGCGGACACCGCCTGTCGAGGACTGGGACTCGTGGCCGTTCGAGGGTCCCGTGCGGCCCAAGGTGCTTCGCCCCCCGGAGCCCGAGCCGCCCCGCGACGGTGAGGGCGGGCGGTCGTGCGAGGCGTGCGGCAAGGCCGACGAGGACTACATCTGGACCGATGCGCGTTGGCGGTTGATGGCGTTCTCGCCGAGCGGGTTGCCGTTCGTCGGCATCCTCGAGCCGCGCGACCACGTCGATGGACCGCGGGACCTCTCCGACGAGATGCTCGCCGAGATGGGGGTGATGCTCGCGCGCGTCGAACGCGCGGTGCTGCGCATCGATGGCATCGAGCGCGTGCACATCCTCAGGTACGGCGAGGGCGCTGCGCACCTGCACTGGTGGTTCATGGCGCGGGGGACCGGCCTGCGGCAGACGGCCAGCGGCTTCGCGATGATCTGGGATGACGTCCTGCCCGCGACGCCCGACGCCCGCTGGCGCGCGAACGTCGACATCGTGTCGGCGGCGATGGATGGCGTCGCTGACGCATGAGCGGCTGACCGTCAACGGCTGACGCGGCGCTCGCCGCCCCCGCGTCCACGCGCAAGGAGAAGCGGCGCGAACATCTATCTACTCGCGGATAGCGCGACAAGATGGATGTTCGACGCGCGCCGGAGCGGGAGCCGAGACGCCTCCCGATGAGAGCGCGAGCCCAGGTGTGTCGGTGCAGTGCGTGATAACGACGTTGGGAGGACACACCCGCGCCGCGTCTCCGATCGCGCGGGAACGGAGGTTCACCGCCGCGCCGGGCGCTCCCAGCTAGGCCAGCGCCGGCGCGCCCTCGGACTCGACCGCGCCCTCGGGCGGGTCCTCGTCCGGGAGCTCGCCGAAGAGCGAGGGGTCGCGGCGCGAGCCCTTGATGACGTCGTCGGGTGAGCCGTCGGGAAGCAGCCGGCCGTTGCGCATGCCGTAGTAGATCGCCTGCGGGTGGTGCAGAACCATCGCCAGCGTCGACTGCTCGGGGAGCGGTGCGTAGCCGTCGGTGATCGACATCCCGATCTGCGAGAGGTCCAGCAACTCGTCGACCTTCTGGTGGTCGGCCTGCTCGGGGATCGCGGGGTAGCCCCACGACAGGCGCCGGCCCTGCGTGACCGGGATCTCCAGCCAGTTGCGCACCTTCCAGTGCAGCCACTCCGACAGGCCCTCGGCCGTCTGCACGCCGAGCCCGTGGACGAACAGCTGCTCGGCGAACTCGCCGTCCTGCTCGAGCTGTGCCATCAGGTCGGTGACCTCGGAGCCGACGGTCAGCGCCTGGACGGCGATCACGTCGAGCTCGCCGCTGTCCTTGGGCCGGAAGAAGTCGGCGGTGCAGAGGCGGTCGCCCTTGGGCTGGCGCGGCGTGACGAAGCGCCCGACCTCCGTCTCGCGGTCCTCGGGGTCCAGCAGCACGATGTCGTTGCCCTCGGAGTAGCAGGGGAAGAAGCCCAGCAGCGCCCGCGGGTGCAGGTAGGTCTGCTCGCGCCACATGCGCTCGAGCTTCGGGCCGGAAGCCCTCCTCCTCGCCGTCGCCCTCCAGCAGCTTGCGCCAGGCCTCGCCCTTCACGCCGCGCCCGCCCCAGTGCAGCTTGAACAGCACGTGCGTGTCGAGGTGTGCGTAGAGCTCGTCCATGTCGACGGGGATCTCCTGCACGCCCCAGAACGGCGGCTCGGGGACCGGCACGTCGGTGCGGATCGCCGAGCGCACGGAGCTGTCGGTGTAGTCGAGCTGCTCGTCGGGGTCCTCGCCCTTCTCACGGAAGGCGGTGGCCTCCGCCGAGAGCTTGGCGCGCAGCGCCTCGCGGGCCTCGTCGTCGATCAGCTGGTCCATCACGCCCAGGCCCTCGAAGGCGTCCTTGCAGTAGAAGACGCCGGGGCCGTACTGCTCGGTCGCCTCCTTGCCGCCCGGGTACAGCGCGCGGAAGGAGAACGCGCGGTTGATCGCCGCGCCGCCGATCAGCACGGGGTACTGCAGACCCTTGGCCTCGAGCTCCTGGATCGCCGCGGGCATCTGCTTGGACGTGGACACCAGCAGCGCCGACAGGCCGATGGCCGTCGCCTCGTGCTCGATCGCCGCCTCGACGATCGTCGAGATCGGGACCTGCTTGCCGAGGTCGACGACGGTGTAGCCGTTGTTCGTGAGGATCGTGTTGACCAGCGACTTGCCGATGTCGTGCACGTCGCCGAACACGGTCGCAAGCACGACGGTGCCCTTCGTGTAGCCCTCGATCTTGTCGAGGTAGTTCTCCAGCTGGGCGACCGCGCGCTTCATGACCTCGGCGCTCTGCAGCACGAACGGCAGGATCAGCTCGCCGGCGCCGAACTTGTCGCCGACCTCCTTCATCGCGGGCAGCAGCACGTCGTTGAGCGTCGGGACAGCGCCGATCTTCTCGACCGCCTTGTCGATCTGCGCCTCGACGCCGTCCTTCTTGCGGCGCAGGATGTGCCAGTGCAGCGCCTCCTCGGGCTCCATGCCCTCGGTCGGATCTGCCGCGCCCGGACCCTCTTCCTCCTCGCCCTTGGACTCGAAGTGCTGGATGAACAGCTCGAGCGCGTCCTCACGCGTGTTGAAGACGAGGTCGTCGGCGAGCTTGCGCTCCTCCTCGGAGATCTCGCTGTAGGGCGTGATGTGGTTGGGGTTGACCATCGCGAGGTCCAGCCCGGCCTCGACGCAGTGGTGCAGGAAGACGGAGTTGAGAACCGCGCGGGCAGGGGGGAGACGCCGAAGGAGACGTTCGACACGCCCAGCGACGTCTTCACGCCCGGCAATGCGGCCTTGACGTCGGTGATGCCCTGGATCGTCGCGACCGCCGACGGGCGCCACTCCTCGTCGCCGGTCGTCAGCGTGAAGGTCAGCACGTCGAAGATCAGCAGCTCGGGATCGAGGCCGTGCTCGTCGCAGGCGATCTCCTTGATGCGCTTGGCGATCTCGACCTTGCGCTCGGGCGTCTTGGCCATCCCGACCTCGTCGATCGTCAGCGCGATCAGCGCGGCGCCGTGCTGGACGGCCAGCGGGACGACGACGTCGGCCTTGTCGCGGCCGGCCTCGAGGTTGATCGAGTTGACGATCGCGCGCCCCGGGATCTGCTCGAGCGCGAGCTTGATGACCTCGGGCTCGGTCGAGTCGACCTGGATCGGCGTCGGCTGGGACAGCGAGACGCGCTTGGCGACCTCGCGCATCTGCTCGTCCTCGTCGACGCGCTCGGTCAGCGCGACGCAGAGGTCCAGCACGTGGGCGCCGCCCTCGACCTGGTCCTCGGCGATCTGCACGAGGCCGTCGTAGTCGTCGGCCAGCAGCATCTCCTTGGCCTTGCGCGAGCCCTGGGAGTTGACGCGCTCGCCGACGAGCGTCGGTGCCGGGGACTGCACGAGCGGCGTCGCGCCGATCATCGAGGAGACGTGCGGCTCGCGCGGCGCGGGGCGCTCGCCGGGCACGCGGCCCTTGACGCGCTCGGCGATCGCGGAGATGTGCTCGGGCGTCGTGCCGCAGCAGCCGCCGACGATCGCCAGGCCGTAGCGCTCGACGAAGTCGCCGAGCGTGTTGGCTAGCGGCTCGGGCTCCTCGGGGAAGATCGTCTCGCCGTCTGGGCCCTGGAGCGGGATGCCGGCGTTGGGGATGCAGTGGATCGGAACGCTCGAGAACTCGCCGAGGAAGCGCACGGCGTCGCGCATGTCCTCCGGCCCGGACGAGCAGTTCAGGCCGATGATGTCGACCTTCAGCGCCTCCAGCGTCGCGAGCATCGCGGAGATGTCGGTGCCGAGCAGCATCTTGCCGCCGTTGGGCAGCACGAACGCGCTCGCCTGGATCGGGACGCTGAAGCCGACCTTCTTGAACGCCTCGCGCGCGCCGAAGATCGCGGCCTTGGTCTCGAGGATGTCCTGCTGGGTCTCGATGATCAGCAGGTCCGCGCCGCCCTTGAGCAGGCCTTCGGACTGCTCGGCGAAGACCTCGACGAGCCGGCCGAAGCGCATGTTGCCGAGCGTCGGGTCGTCGGACGCGGGCAGGTAGCCCGTCGGGCCGATCGAGCCGGCGACGAAGAGGTCCTCGCCGACGGCCTTGCGCGCGATCTCCGCCGCACGCACGTTGATCTCCATCGTGTGGTCCTCGAGGCCCCACTCCTCGAGCTTCAGGCGGCTGGCCTGGAAGGTGTCGGTCTCGACGACCTCGGCGCCGGCCTCGATCATCGAGGTGTGGACGCTCTCGATGACGTCGGGGCGGTTGAGCACGAGCGCCTCGTGCGCGCGCCCGGGGAGCTTGTAGTCGTCCTCGAGGGAGAGGTCCATCTCCTCGAGCAGGGCTCCCATCGAGCCGTCGAAGACGACGACGCGTTCGCGGGCGGCCTTGAGGAAGTCGCGAGCCATAGATCCCCGATCCTAGCAGCGTTCCGGCCAACCTTGACACGATCGCGTCAAGGTTTGTGAGAGGTCGATTAGGCCCGGTTTTTCTGTGTGGACCGGGTGGGTAGGTGCACGCGGCACGTGCTCATTGAACAGGAGGTTCACTTGTCAGTTCCCACCTCGAGACGGCTGGGGGTCGCGTTGCCGACTGCCGCCATCGCGCTGCTGGCGGCCCTGCCGGTCGCGAGCTTCAGCGCAAGTCCCCGCCACGTCCCCGGCGCCGGCAACGGCCAGCAGCCGACGACCGGCTCGCCCGACCTGCGCAGCGTCAGCGTCGATCCCACCAACGACCTCACCGACGGACTCGGAGAGCGCGCACGCTTCTGCTTCGACGCCAACATCGCGAGTGCCGGCGGCGCCTTCGCGCTGATGAGCTACGACGCGCGTCGTTACTGGTCGGGCAACGGCGCCCGCGCGACCGACGACGAGAAGTGCGCCGTCGTCACCTTCCCTGCAGGCAGCGACATCGCCCAGGCGACCGTCGGCCAGGTCGGCGCCGGCGCGGTCGCAGACGTGGCCGGGCACAAGAGCATCGTCGCGTCCGAGCCCGTCGCCGGCAGCGTCGCCAGGCCGGTCGCCGGCGCGACGACGGGGCCCGACCTCGTCTCCGTCACCACCGACGTCACCGACGCCGCGCACAAGCGCGTCAAGTACGTCTTTGACGAGAACCTCAACCCCAGCCCGACGCGGCCCGACGGGCCCGACGGCGACGACCCGCCGCAGCCCGAGAACCGCTACCAGGCGCAGGACTTCGGCTACGTCCTGCAGGACGGCGACGCGCAGTTCCATGCGATCGGCAACACGCCGACGCCGAGCGGCAACTCGATCACGATCGACTTCGGCAGCGCACCGATCGACCAGGCCGCGCGCTTCGTCACGCAGCCCAACGCCGTCGAGGACCGGCGCCAGACGGGCACGTTCGCCAACCTCTCGCTGGTCACGCCGTCCTCGCCGGGTGTGGTCGTCACCAACCCGGCCACCGGCGGGCGCCCCGACCTCAAGGCGGCCGAGTCCGCAGGCGCCAACGCCTACCGGCTGACGTTCACCACCGGGGTCTCGTCGCCGAAGGCCGCGAAGTTCCTCGCGGTCGGTGACGACGGCACGGTCTCGGCGGTCGCGTCGTCGGCCGGCACGGGCGGGACACAGGACTCCGTCCTCGTCCAGTTCCCCGACGCCGAGGTCCTCACCAAGGATCCGGGCTCGGTCGTGCGGATCGTCGCCACCGACGGTGCGGTCAACAACTCGACCGACGTCACGAAGGGCAGCATCTACGCCCAGGTGGCGACCCAGACGCCCAACGACAGGGCCGGGTTCACCAACGGGCCCGACCTGCTGGGCGTCAGCATCGATCCCGCGACCCAGCGGACGACGTTCGCCTACGACGAGCCCGTCGCCGCCGGCCCGCCGGCGGCCGGGTTCCTCGGGTTCCGCAGCGACGCCACGAGCGTCGCCGGCCAGGGTGCCGCGGCGACGAACGGCGCGGCGGCGACAGTCGCGTTCGGCGCCGACATCGGCTCGCTGGTCGCCTACGGCCAGCCCTACGCGACCGTGACCGACGCAGCGGGCCGGCCCAACCCCAACCAGTCGGTCAGCAAGGACGCGCAGGTCGCTGCGCCGATCCCGCTGCCGACCCCGGTCCCGGGAGCGCGCAAGAGGGTCTCGACGAGCTTCAAGTCGTTCCGCCGTCGCGGCCGCGTGCACTCCGGCCGGCTCGGGGCCGCAGAGAGGACCTGCCGCTACAAGCGGCGCGTGATCCTGCGCAAGCGCGGCAAGGGCACGAAGCGCTACGGACAGGCGCTGACGCGCTCGGACGGCACGTTCACGATCCGCCGTCGCAGCCGCGTCGGCGGTCGGATCTACGCCGTCGTCACGGAGAAGACGACGAGCAAGGTCCAGTGCCGGACGCGCAGGTCCAAGACGATCCGCGGCTAGGGCGCCGCTGAGCGGTCCGAGGGCCCCGGCAGGCACCGGGGCCCCTCGGCGTTCAGCTGGTCGGCGGCGGGCCGGTGATGTCGCATCCGTAGGGGGCCAGGCGGCGCGCGAACTCCTCGGGGGACGGCATCACCGCGTCGGCGGGCGGCTCGTCGCCGGCGACGCCGATCTCGACGAAGAACTCCTCGAAGCCCGCGGGCGAGAACGTCACGAGCATGCGCGCGCGCTCGGAGCGCACGAGGTAGGCGTGCTCGACGCCCCGCGGAACGAAGGCGTAGTCGCCGGGGCCGACCTCGATGCGCTCGCCGCCGGCGAACACACTGACGTCGCCCTCGAGGACGAAGAACGTCTCGTCCTCGTGGTGGTGGACGTGCATCGGTGGCGCCGTGCCCTGGGGATCGTCGACTTCGACCTGGGAGAAACGCCCTCCGGTCTCGCCGCCGCCGGCCTTGACCCACACGCGCCCGGTCTTCCACCACACGGCGGAGAGGCCCTCGCCGGCGGTCAGGTGATACGGCTTGGATGTAGCGATGGTTGACATGAGCGCGACGCTACGAGCGCGTCGGCGTCGCGTCTCCTAGGACTCCCTTAGCGCTTCTTAGAAGGTCCTTATCGCCTATGCGCAGCGCGCATCGGACCGCTCGTCGGGACCTCGACGAGCTCGAGCGGGCGTGAGACGAGCAAAGCGAAGCGCCCCCGCGCCGTGCGCTCGATCTCGACGCCGTGGCCACCGGCGAAGAGGCGCTCGCGCAGCACGAGCAGGCGGGCTTCGAGGTTGTCGTTGCCGGCCGGCAGGCCGAGACGCTCGTCGAGGCGCAGCTCGCGGTTGCTGAACGCGTCGCGACCTTCCGCGGCATGCGTGGTGAGCAGCTTCCAGAGGATCCGCCCCGGGACGCCCTTGATGACGTACTCGTCGCCGACGAAGACGCTGTCGTCGGACTGGTAATAGGTGACGCGCAGCGTGGCGCCGGTCCCTGTGGGGCGCGGCGCCCGCGCGCCCGGCTCCCCGGCGCCATCGCCGGCGTCGAGCGCGCCGAGGGTCGCGGCGATCTGCCCGCCGAGCACGCGCAGCAGCCTCTCGTTGTGCGGACCGAACGTGCCGATCGCGCCGCTCTCGAGGTAGAGCACGCCCGCAAGCGCGCCGTGAAGGACGAGCGGCACGGCCGCGACGCTGTGCGCGTCGTCCAGCGCCGGCAGTGGAATCTGCGCGTCGTCCTCGGCGCGGATCGCCCCCGACATGATGCGGCTGCGCGCGACGTTCGTCACGCACACGACCTGCCGGCGCGCGGCGGCGACGCCGATGACGCCGGAGGAGAGCGGCACCTCGGCGCCCGCGGCGGGCGACGCGTAGCCGTTGCCTGCCACGGCGAAGAGATGCCCGGCGTTCTCGTCGGCGGCGAGCAGGATCGCCTGTGAGAACCCGAACAGGTCGTCCAGCGCCTGCAGCGACGTGCGCGCGGCATCCGCGTAGTCGGGGGACTGCGACAGGCGGCGGGTGAACTCGTCCAGCCGCCCGAGCACCTCGCGCTCGGATTGTTGCGGGACGGCGGCGACCGCGAGCCCGACCGGCGCGCACCGCAACACCTGGTGGACGTCGACGCCGCGCAGGCGAAACACGCCGCTCATCCCGCTGGAGGCCGCGGCGGCCTCGATGTTCGCGGCCATCGCGTCGAACGTCGCGCCCTCGGTCTCGGTGTGCAAGTAGCGCAGGTCCAGCGCGTACTCGGCGAGCGTCTCGGGGTCGACGACACGCGCCTGGCCGAACGGGTTGACCTCGAGGTTCGCACGCGTCTTGTTGAAGAACTGGCGAGACAGCCCGACGCGCTCGGAGTCGACGTAGTGGACGACCGACATGTAGCTGATGTTCGGCGTCCCGTCGCTCGCGCAGGTCGCAAACGATGAGGGGATCACGCCGCGAAAGCAGGACATGATCGACTCCAGGGCGATCGGCTCGGTCACAGCGGCCCGCCCGCTTTCGGCCCGGGCGTCTGCTCGTAGCGCTCGCGGACCTCCATGCGCACCGCGAGCAGCATCGGCTCGCGGAAGCGCTGCACGCGCCCGGCGGGAATGCCGATCTGCGCGACCTGCTCGCCGAAGCCGGCGAGGTGCGCGTCGACGCGCGCGAGCTGGTCTGCCCGAGGCTCGCCGACGGCGAGCACCGCGCCCTTGAGCTGCACGGTGCGATACGTCGTCGGCACGCTGAAGGTCGCTGCCATCACGCCGCCGCGGTCGAGGTTCGCGCGCGTCCGGGACGCCGGCGCCGCCGCGACGCAGAGCTCCAGCGACGCCTCGTCGTCGGCGAGCAGCGGACCCCACCCGCGAGAGATCTCCGGGCGCAACTGCTCGTCGCTCGTCGCGACGATCACGGCCAGCCCGTCGCTGAGGAAGGCGCGCAGGTCGAGCACGCCCGCAGCGTGTCAGACGACGCCGTGGGCGCGCATCGCCGCGAGCGCGTCGTTCACCAGCGTCGCGGCCTCGCTCATGTAGCCGCAGAGCCGGTGGGTGAACGCGAGCGCGACGCCGTCGCGGACGGCGACCGTGCCGAACTCGCTGCGGATCCCGCCGGGCGGCGTGTCCGCCGCGCCGTCGGCCGCGGGTGAGAGCACCGCACCGCGCAGCGCGCGCGTGACGCTGATCGGCACGTCGGTCGTGAACACGACCCGCCCGCCGTAGGGGTTGCGCATGACCGCGACCGCGCGGCCGGGCAGCGGCAGCCTCCCGAACGCGCGGTGCCAGGCGTCGGGGTCCTCCAGCGCGAGGCCGTGCTGGGCGGCGTAGCCGCGCAGGTCCTCCGCCCACGCGCCGGCGATGTACGGGTCCATCCCCGGGTGGTCGGCGGCGGGCCCAGCGGCACGCGGGCAGCGGCTCGCCGAACGGCGGGCGCTGGCCGATGTCAGTCGTCGAGGTCGAAGTCGCCGCCGGTCTTCAGCCAGCCCGTGCGCGACTTCTGCACGATGATCAGCCGCGGCAGCAGCGCGTTGGTCTCGGGCACCGGCAGGCCGGCCTGGTGTAGCCGGCGGGAGCTGAGCAATCGCGCCGCCGCCGCTCACTCGTGGGCATCCTTGCGTGTGAGCGTGACCCGAGCTGATCCGGCGATCGTCAGCGGTTCCACACGACGGCTCGCGAGGTAGCGGCGGAGCAGGGGGTCGATGACCGTCCACTCGCCTCGGCGACTGCCGCGCTCGATGAGCCCGCGGTCGTGGAGCACCGCGAGGCCGCGCGACGCCTGCTGCGGCTTGAGGCCCGCATAGAGCTCGGCGTCTGCGGCGACCCGGATCGCCATGCGCTCCGCATGGCGACCGAAGGTCCGAATCAGCTCGAGCTGCTGGTCATGGCGCAGACGTTCCTGGCGTAGCGCTCGATCGAGCGCCTGCACGACAAGCGCGTGGTCGACCTCCCGTCGGCCATCCTCGACCGCGCCGGCGTGCGCCTGCTGCGCGAGCAGCATCGTCGCGCGCGGATGGTCCTCGCCGAGCGCGACCAGCCGGTCCAGCGCATCGTCGGTGATCGTCGTGTCGTCTTCGCCAAGCCGGCCCCGAACGCCGACCCGCCACTCTCCGGCGGTGATCGGCGCGAGCTCATGGAACGCGCCGAACTGGCTCGAGGCGCGATCGCTCGGGGCGAACAGGTCGCGCATGAGATGCTCGATGCTGCCCGCGAACAGGACGCTCACATGCCGTGACCGCTGGAGGACCGCGCGCATGAGTCGGGTGACGCGATCGGCATCGCCAAAGCGCTTGTCACTCGCGACGACCTCCTGAAACTCGTCGAAGACGATCACGACGCGGCGGTTGTCGCGCTGGGCGAGCCGCTCGGCGAGATCCAGCGCGACGCGCAGGCGTTCATGGCTGTCGGGGTCCTGCCGGTCGGGGCCGATCTCAAAGACCATCTCCACGCCGTCGCCGAGATCCTGCCGCGCTCGAACGACGGCGGCCTGACGAAGGGCGGCGAGCATCCCTCGTCCGGCGCCCGTCGCGTCGTGAATCGCTCGCTGCAGCCCGGGACGGTTGGAGAGCAGTTGCGCGGTGAGGTCCTGTGCGAGGCCCGAGGCGTCGGCGAGATCGAAGAAGTCGACGGCTGCCGTGTACGCGCCGTCGGTCCGGCACGCTTCGAGGACGGCGTCCGCAACTGTCGTCTTGCCGGTTCGCCGCGGCCCGGCCAGCACGACGTTTCCACCGCCGAGCAGCGCGCTCGCGACCTGCTCGACGTCCGACTGTCGCCCGATCATGTGCGCTGACTCGATTGGATGGTCGGTTGGGAAGAGGTCGGCACTCCCGGAACGTTTATCACGCATTGCGTGAGAATATATCACGCAATGCGTGATAAACGTGCGCAGAGCAAAAACGACGGAGGCCCTGCGAACGCAGGGCCTCCGGTCCAGCTTCGGTGGGCGCCGAGCCCTACTTGATGAACAGGATCTCCGAGTACTTCGGCAGCGGCCAGAGGTCGTCGGCGACGATCCGCTCCAGCTTGTCGGCGGCCTCGCGGACATCGTTCATCGCCGTGATCACGACGTCACGCATGTAGGTGGCGTGCTTGATGCCGCCCTCGGGGCCGTCGTGCTGGTTGGCCTTCTCCAGCGCGAAGATCGCCTCGACGAGCTCGCCGACGAGACCGGAGGTCTCCTCGTGGAGCTTCGTGACGGCATCGGACTCGCCGGCGTCGTCGATGACCTCGAGGTGGCGCAGCGCCGCGGGCAGGATCAGCGTGCGCGCGATCGAGGCTGCGGTCTCGGCCTCGATGTTGAGCTTCACCGAGTACTGCTCGGTGGCGACCTCGAAGCGGGACTCGAGCTCGCGCTTTGACAGCACCTTGTACTTCTTGAACGCGTCGACCGTCTGCTTGTTGACGATCCACGGCAGCGCCTCGGGCGTCGTGCGCAGGTTGGCGAGACCGCGCTTGTCGGCCTCCTTCTCCCACTCGTCGGTGTAGTTGTCACCGCCGAAGACGATCTGCTTGTTCGCGGTCCAGACGGACTTTACGACTGCCGCGACGGCCTTCTCGACGTCGCCCTTGCTCGTCTTCAGGGCCTTCTCGAGGTCGGCCGACAGCTCGTCGATCGCCTCGGCGACGACGGTGTTGAGCACCGTGTTGACGAAGCCGAGCGACATGCTCGAGCCGAGCGCGCGGAACTCGAACTTGTTGCCGGTGAACGCGAACGGCGAAGTGCGGTTGCGGTCACCGCCGTGCAGCGGCAGCTTGGGCAGCACGTCGGTGCCGAGGCCGAGCAGGCCCTTCTTGCCGGCGCCGCCCTTGCCCGTGGCGATCTTCTCGAACGCGCCCTCCAGCTCAGCGCCGAGGAAGATCGAGATGATCGCCGGCGGCGCCTCGTTGGCGCCGAGACGATGGTCCTGGCCAACATTCGCGACCGACGCGCGCAGCAGCTGCTGGTGCTTGTTGACGGCCTTGATCACCGCCGAGCAGAAGAACAGGAACACGACGTTGTCGTGCGGCGTGTCGCCGGGCTCGAGCAGGTTGCTGCCGCCGTCGGTGCCCATCGACCAGTTGTTGTGCTTGCCCGAGCCGTTGACGCCGGCGAAGGGCTTCTCGTGCAGCAGGCAGACGAGGCCGTAGCGACGGGCCACGTTCTGCATCACCTGCATGGTGATCTGCTGGTGGTCGGAGCCGACGTTCGAGTTCTCGAAGATCGGCGCGAGCTCGTACTGGTTGGGTGCGACCTCGTTGTGGCGGGTCTTGACCGGCACGCCGAGCTTGAACAGCTCGGCCTCGGTCTCGAGCATGCACGCGAGGATCCGCTCGGGGATCGAGCCGAAGTAGTGCTCGTCGAGCTCGTGGCCCTTGGGCGGCTTGGCGCCGAACAGCGTGCGGCCCGTCGTGTAGAGGTCGGGCCGCTCGAAGTAGTACTGCTCGTCGATCAGGAAGTACTCCTGCTCGGGGCCGACGGTCGTGAAGACGCGTGCGGAGGAGTCGTCGCCGAGCAGCTTGAGGGCCTTGACGGCGGCCCCCGAGAGGCCGTCCATCGAGCGCAGGAGCGGGATCTTGTGATCGAGCGCCTCGCCCGTCCACGAGACAAACGCCGTCGGGATGCAGAGCAGCGCGCCGTTGGGGTTCTCGATGATGAACGCCGGCGACGTCGGGTCCCACGCGGTGTAGCCGCGGGCCTCGAACGTCGCGCGGATGCCGCCCGTCGGGAACGACGACGCGTCGGGCTCTCCCTGGATGAGCTCCTTGCCGGAGAACTCGGCGATCGCGGTGCCGTCGCCGACCGGCCCGAAGAACGAGTCGTGCTTCTCGGCGGTGAGGTTCGTCAGCGGCTGGAACCAGTGGGTGTAGTGCGTGGCGCCCTTCTCCATCGCCCACTCGCGCATCGCCTGGGCGACGGAGTCGGCAACCGTGGCGTCCAGCGCGCCGCCGGCGGCCAGCGTCGCCTGCAGCTGCTTGAAGACGTGCTTGGGCAGGCGCGCGCGCTGCTCGGCGATCGAGAAGGTGTTCTCGCCGAAGGCGTTGGCGCCGGACGGTGAGGTCCGGGGCGCCGAGCGCGGCGCCGTTGGCGGTCCACTGCGCGGCGTAGACGTTCTGCTGCCGGGTTCTGCTCATGGGTTGATCAAGGTCCTCCTGGTCGAAAGCAAGCGCGCGTGTCTACGCGCGCGTGACGGCACATCGCACCGTACGGCGGCAACGGCGACGTCACTTTATCCCGCTGTCCAAACCTCAGTCGAGCCCCTTCGCCCCGATGTCGCCAGGCCGCAAGCGCCCCCTCGACCGGATGGCGAAACCCCTCGGACGATCTTTCGACAAAGGGACAAAGAGGTTGGCGCCCGCTCATCGCAGACTGCGATCGCCACTCTGACTCAGGAGGACGTATGCGACGTTCGTTGGCGGCCAAGAGCCTGTGTGTGGGCTTGCTGGCCGCATTGATTGTTCCCGCGGCGGCTTCGGCCGACACGCTGGAAGCTGCAGGCAACGGCCTGTTCCAGGAATCGACCGGCATCAACACGATCTGGGTGATCGTCGCGGCCATGGTCGTGATGCTCATGCAGGTCGGCTTCATGTTCCTGGAGGTCGGGTTCTCGCGCGGCAAGAACGCGGGAACGGTCGTCGCGAAGGTGCTGACGAACTTCTCGATCGCCGCGCTCGATGTTCTGGGCCTGCGGTTTTGCCCTCGCCTTCGGCGCTCCGGTGAGCGACTCGTTCAACATCTTCGGCGACAAGGGCTTCTTCCTGCAGGGCTACGGCGATCCCGCCACTGCCTTCCCCGTGATGGGGATCTTCGACGTCACCGTCGAGGCGAAGTTCTTCTTCCAGTTCGTGTTCTGCGCCGTCTCGCTGGCGATCGTCTGGGGCACGACCCTGGAGCGGATCAAGTTCGGCGTCTACATCATCTACTCGATCCTGTTCGCCGGCCTGATCTACCCGCTCGGCGCGCACTGGGTCTTCGGTGGTGGCTTCCTGCAGAACGGCGACTGGCTCGGCACCGGCATCGCCGGCATGCAGGACTTCGCCGGCTCGACGGCGGTCCACCTGATCGGTGCGACCGGCGCGCTCGCCGCGGTGCTGCTGCTCGGCCCGCGTAAGGGCAAGTACGGCCCCGACGGCAAGCCGCGGGCGATCCCCGGCCACAACATGCCGCTCTTCGGCCTGGCCGTCCTGATCCTGTGGTTCGGCTGGTTCGGGTTCAACGGCGGCACGGCGCTGAGCGCGCTGGACGGCCGCTTCCCGGAGATCATGCTCGTCACGAACCTCGCGGCCGCCGCGGGTGTGCTGATGGCGCTGGTGACGGCGAAGCTGAAGACCGGCGCGATCGACATCGGCATGGCGGGCAACGGCGCGATCGGCGCGCTCGTCGCGATCACCGCCCCGTCGGGGTACATCGAGGCCTTCTGGGCTCCGATGATCGGCGGCATCGCGGGCGTCATCGTCGCCGCTCGGCGTCTACGCGATCGACAAGAAGCTCGACGATCCCGTCGGCGCGCTGACGGCGCACGGCCTCTGCGGCATCTGGGGCACGATCTCGTGCGGCATCTTCACGGCGCCGCGCCTGGCCCAGTACAACGCGTTCGGCGATCCTGAGGGTGGCCTTTGGTACAAGCTCGGCAACGGGTTCGACTTCGCCGACTTCAATCAGCTGGTCGCGCAGGTCGTCGGCGTGTCGATCGCGTTCACGTTCGTGTTCATCATGTCCTACAGCGCCTTCTGGGTGATCAAGAAGACCTACGGTCTGCGCGTCACCGAAGAGGAAGAGGACGCCGGCCTGGACATCTCCGAGCACGGGATGTACGGCTACCCGGAGCAGTTCATCCCGTCGCCGGAGCTGGTTGGCTACGGTGCGGCTCCGACGAGTGCCACGGCGTCAGCCATGGCGCCGACGCCGACCACGAAAGAGGTGACCGCGTGAAGAAGATCGAGGCATATGTCCGCCACGAGGCGTTCGAGCCGATCCGGCTGGAGCTGCTGGGCCTGGGCTTCCCCTCGCTGTCGATCAGCGAGGTGAAGGGCTCGGGCCGGCAGAAGGGGATCACCGAGCGCTACCGCGGTGCGGAGTTGACGAACTACCTGCGGCCGAAGGTCAAGATCGAGTGCGTCGTCGCGGACAAGGACGTCCAGACGGTCGTCGACACCGTGCTCAAGCACGGCCGCACCGGTGCGGTGGGTGACGGCAAGGTGTTCGTCATCCCCGTCGAGGAAGCCTTCAGGGTCCGCACCGGCGAGTCCGGCGAGGAGATCCTCCAGGCGCACCCCGACGCTGCCGCAACGACCGCCTAGCCAGGACAACGAACGTGGCAACCGGGGCGGCGGGATCGTGACTGACGAACCCGCCGCCCCGCGCCGTGTCCCCACCCGGGAATCCCCCATGCCCGCCACACCCGCACCCAAGCAGCCGGGCGGCCGCAAACCGGCCGCCGCGGACACCGACCTCCCCGTCGGGCTCGTCGAGCGCCTTCGCGTCATCCACCTGCAGATGGTCGAGGCGGTGCTCGGCGGCGACGGGCTCGAGCAGGTCGCCGGCCTCGCCGCCGACGCGGCGCGTGCGCCGGTGGCGATCGTCATCCCGCGCCTGGGCGCCGGTGCGCTGATCGGCGCGCCCGAGAAGCGCCGCGCCGCGCTGCTGGAGACGCTGACGCGCTACGTCACCGACCGCGTCAAGGACCGCCCGGCGCAGGTGCCCGAGGGTCTCGTGCTCGAGGTCCCGATCGCGTCGGGTGACGAGGTCGTCGGCGCCGTCGTGATGCTCGACGGTCCTGACGCCGCGGTCGAGGAGGCCGCCGAGTACCTGCACCTCGCCGCCGTCGCCTCGCTGACCGAGCTGGCCGTCGAGGAGGCCAAGGAGGAGGTCGAGCAGAACCTGCGCGGCTCGTTCCTCGAGGACCTGCGCTCGCGCCCGGACCTCGAGCCGCGGGAGATCGTGCGGCGGGCCGCGCGCCTGGGCTGTGACCTCTCGCGGGGGGCGGTCGTGCTCTGCGCCGAGCTGAAGACCGATCGCCCGCGCCACGTGGTGGCGATCATCTCCGGTGACGAGCCGGGCTCGCTGGCGCAGCTGATCGACGATCGCGTCTACGCGATCCTGCCGGCGACGGTCGCCGACGACGCGCCCGAGGATGCGCTGGCACGCGCGCGGCGCCTCGCCCAGCGCCTGCAGCAGCACGGCACCGTCGGCGTGTCGTCGTTCTACGCCGACCCCGGCGAGTTCTCGCGCGCCGTGCAGGAGGCCGAGCTCGTGCTCGACGTCCTGCGCCAGTCCGACACGCCGATCGCCCACGACATCGGCACCGGCACCTACCGGCTGCTGTTTCGCGTGCTCGCCTCCCACCCCGAGGAGGTCCGCTCCTTCTACGAGGACACGGTCGCCGCGATCGTCCGCTACGACGACCAGTACCGCACCGACCTCGTCGGGACGCTCGAGGCCTATCTCGACCAGAACTGCAACATGAACGCGACGGCGGCCGCGATCTACGCCCACCGCCACACGGTCGCCTACCGCCTGGAGCGCGTGAAGGAGCTGACGGGCCTGGACCCGATGCTCTCCGAGGACCGCGAGCGCCTGGGGCTCGGCCTCAAGGCCTACCGGATCATCGCGCCGCGGCTGCCGAAGTAGGCGGCGCCGCCGCCGGCGCTATTGCGCTTTGCGGACGATCTTGCCGGTGTCGGGGTCGACGCTCGACGGCAACGGCGTGTCGGAGACGTCGACGTCGAAGGTGCCGCCGGGCGCGCGGCCGCCGGCGACCTGGGCCTTGGCCTTGCCGTCGAGGCCGGCGGCGACCGTGTACTTCACGGTGTGCTGACCGGGGACGACAGCGGTGAGCTTCCACTTGAAGGTCTTGGTCTGGCCGGCGGGCAGCGCGCCGAGCGCCCACGTGCCGACGTAGGCGGTGTCGCCGCCGACCGGGCCCTCGTCGACGATCCAGAGCGGGCGCTCGGGGTCGGCGAGGTCGGGGTTCTTCTGGCGGCGCGTCAGCGCCTTGGTGAGGCCGTCGGGGCCGGTCTCGCCGAGCGTCACGGCGATCGTCGGGATCGCCTGGGTGCCCGCGTTGCGGACGGTGATCGCCATCTCTTCCTGATTTGCCAGGGACTGCTTGGTCGGGAAGTCGGCCTTGACGATCGCGACGTCGTAGGTCCCTTCCTTCTCGTTCTTGTCCTGGCGCTCGCCCCCGCCGCAGCCGGCAACGCCGAGCAGCGAGACGGAAACCAGTGCGACAACGCCTCGGTGACTCCTCATCCCGACGCGAACCTACCACGCACGCTGGCGTGACGGGGGAGGTGAACTGTGGCACGCATCTGCGCAGCGGGGTAGTGTTCGCCCGAGGCGCGATGGGGCGCCGGTCCGGGTTTATGCCCTGAGGAGGGGTTGAGTGGTTCGCAGCGTCGCCGATCGAGCGTTTCTTCCGACGAAGAACATGCTCGAAGAGGTCGGGGACATGATGATTCTGACGGGGAAGACCATCGTGTCGTCCCTGCGTCCGCCGTACCCGTACGGCGGCGAGTTCGTGTCCCAGTTCCTGTTCGCACTGCGCCTGTGCTGGTTCCCGCTGCTCGTGTCGACGGTGGCGTTCGGCTACGGCGCGCCCGGCCTGCAGGCCGCGAACTTCCTCGTCCTGTTCGGCGCCCTGGACCGCCTCGGCGGGTTCTTCGTGCTGGCCTCGATCCGCGAGTTCGCGCCGTTCGTGACGGCGATCGTGCTCGCCGGCGTGGCGGGCACCGCGTTCACCGCCGACCTCGGCGCGCGCAAGATCCGCGAGGAGCTCGACGCGCTGCAGGTCCTCGGCGTCGACCCGGTCAAGAACCTCGTCGTGCCGCGCTTCCTGGCGCTGATGCTCGTCACCGGCCTGTTCAACATCTACGCGCTGCTGTTCGGCATCTTCGGCGGCATCATCGCCACGCTCGTCAACGGCGCGCCGCTCGGCCCGTTCTGGGCCACCTTCTTCACCAACGCCTCCGTCACGGACCTCTGGGGGTCGGTCCTCAAAACCACCTTGTTCGGCGCGATCATCGCGATCGTCTGCTGTTACAAAGGGATGACTGCGTCCGGAGGCGCGGCCGGGGTGGGCAGAGCCGTCAACCAGGCGGTCGTGATCGCCTTCCTCGGCGTGTTCGCGTTCAACTACGTGTTCACGCAGACGCTGCTCGCCACGCATCCCGAGATCACGGTGATCCGCTGATGGGCGACTCCTGGCTCTCGGTCCCGCGCGACTGGATCGCCTCGTTCGGCGAGATCGCGAAGTTCTGCGGCAAGATCCTCGGGCAGGTCTACACGCTGCGCGTGTTCCGCTTCTTCGGCGAGGCGCTGCGCCAGGCCGGCGTGCTGATCCTCGGCTCCACGATCGTGATCTGGGGCCTCGTCTTCATCATCGGCCTGCAATGCGGCATCGAGGGCGCCTACTTCAACCGCTCCGTCGGCGCGCCCGCGTACGCCGGCGTCTTCGCGGCGTGGTGTGACCTGCGCGAGCTCGTGCCCTACGCGTTCGGCTACATGATGAGCGCGAAGGTCGGCACGGGCATCGTCGCCGAGCTCGGCTCGATGCGGATCTCCGACGAGATCGACGCGCTCGAGGTCATGGGCTTCGACTCCGTGACGTTCCTCTGCGCGACGCGCCTGTTCGCCGCCTGGCTGGTCCTGCCGTTCATGTACATCGCCGCGATCGGCGCCGGCTTCTTCGCGAGCTACCTCGCGGTGGTGCAGCAGATAGGCGAGGTCTCGAGCGGTGGGTTCTTCTTGATCTTCTGGATGTTCCAGAATCCGCCCGACCTGCTGTACAGCCTGATCAAGGCGATGGCGATGGCGACCGTGATCGTGCTCGTCGGGTGCTATTACGGGTACAACGCAAGTGGCGGACCGGTCGGCGTCGGTACGGCGACCGCGAAGTCGATGGTCCTGAACATCGTGCTCGTGCATCTCATCGGGATGCTCGGCACCCAGCTCTTCTGGGGAGCAAACCCCAGGGCTCCAATCGGAGGTTGACGTAGACATGCCGCTGATCCCGCGTAAGGGCAAGGACGACGAGCCGGAGAACGAGCCCGAGCGCCAGGCGCCGGCCGAGCCCGAGTCCTGGTTGGACGAAGACGCCGAGCCCGAGGTCGAGGCGTCGTCGGCCGGCGATGTCGCGGTCGACGACGATCCCGCCACCGACGAGCAGCCGACCGCCGTCGCGCCGTCGCAGCCGCCGCCGCGCGTCTCGGTCGTCGACGAGGGCTCGCCTCCCGGCGAGGCCGAGGAGTACAAGTGGCATACGGGCCTGCAGCGCCCGCACGGGATGGCCGACGCCGTCGAGTTCATCGACGTGCACAAGGCGTTCGGTCCGAAGGTCAAGATCCTGCGCGGCCTGAACATGGGCCTGCCCGAGGGGCGGATCTCGATGATCCTGGGCCCGTCGGGCACGGGTAAGTCGGTCTGCATCAAGCACATGGTCGGGCTGCTGTATCCCGACGACGGCGACATCCTCGTGCACGGCGAGTCGGTGCCGAACATGCGCGACGACGATCTGTTCGAGATGCGCAAGAAGTTCGGGGTGCTGTTCCAGGACGGTGCGCTGTTCGGCTCGATGAACGTCGAGGACAACGTCGCGTTCCCGCTGCGGCAGCACACCGACAAGGCCGACGAGGAGGTCCTCGGTATCGTCGGGCGGCGCCTCGAGGAGGTCGGTCTGACGACGGCGTCGCACCGCTTCCCCAACGAGCTGTCAGGCGGGATGCGCAAGCGCGCCGGATTTGCCCGCGCGCTCGTCCTGGACCCGGACATCGTGCTCTTCGACGAGCCCGACTCGGGCCTTGACCCGGTGCGCACGGCGCTGTTGGGTGAGCTGATTCAGGAGATCCACGCCGAGATCATGGAAGAGCGCGAGGGCGTCGCCAAGCACATGCCCGCGTTCACGCTGATCACCCACGACATCATGACCGCCCGCCGCGTCGCCGAGCACATCTCGGTGCTGTGGAAGGGTCGGATCGTGGAGTCCGGGCCGGCCGAGGAGCTCTTCAACTCCGACAACGCCTTCGTCAGGCAGTTCCTGTCCGGCGAGTCGCAGGGTCCGCTCGGGATGGAGTAGCGCGCACGAAGTCGCCGACGGTCTCAAGGGCGTCGGCGGCCTCGGGCAGGAAGGACCAGAACAGCTGGAAGACGTGTGCGTCGACGGGGTAGAGGTCGAGCCGCACGTCGACCCCGTGCTCGCGTGCGCGCTCGGCGAACGTGCGCGCGTCGGCGCTGGCCATGTCGCCGACCGCGGCCTGCACGAGGATCCGTGGCAGGCCGGAGAAGTCGCCGTTGAGCGGCATGAGCAACGGGTCGTCGAGCGGATGGTCGCCGGCGTAGACCGCCGCGAGCCGCCGTGACACCTCCATGCCCAGGCGCATCAGATCGTCCTCGGGCTCGGGCACCAGCGACATCGTCATGTCAAGCCCGGGGCACATCAGCACGGCGCCGCCGGGCAGCGGCAGTCCCTCGTCGCGCAGGCGCAGCATCAAGGCGACCGCAAGCCCGCCACCGGCCGAGTCGCCGGCGATGGTGACGTCCTGCGGATCGACGCGCTCGAGCATCCAGCGGTAGGCCGTGGTGGCGTCGTCCAGCGCCGCGGGGAACGTGTGCTCGGGCGCCAGGCGGTAGTCGGGGATCAGCACGCCGCAGTCGCCCGCCAGCGCCAGCGCGCCGCCCAGCGGGCGGTAGCCGAACGCCGAACCCAGGACGTAGCCGCCGCCGTGCAGGTAGAGCATCGCCGGCGCCTCGCTCGGCCGTGCGGCGACGTGCAGGCAGGACACGCCGGACGCGGTGACCGGGCGCACGCTGACGCCGGCCGGCGGCTCGAACTGGGCCAGCATGTCCTCGTAGGCGGCGCGCTGCGCGTCGAGGTCCTCGGCGACGACGCCGTCGACGACCGGCTGCCACAGCTGCGCGATGCGCGCGACGAGCTCGCCGCCGAGCGACTGCACGGCGGTCACCGCGTCGTCGACCTCGCGCAGCAGCTTGCGCGCGCGCTCGAGCAGCGCCTCGCCGGCGAGCGTCAGCTCGACGCGGTGGGTGGAGCGGCGCAGCAGCTCGCAGGCCATGAGCTGCTCGAGCGTGCGGATCTGGCGGCTGAGCGCCGGCTGGGAGATGAACAGGCGGTCGGCGGCGCGGCCGAAGTTCAGCTCCTCGGCGACGGCGACGAACGAGCGCAGATGGCGCAGCTCGATCGCGTCGGGCGCCTCGGGGAAGGCGAGCACTCTGCCACGGTCGTCGGCCACGGCAACGGATTATGGCCAGGTGCCCCAACGTGGTCATGCCGATCGTGCATGACCGCCAGGCCCGATCGGCATTTCCGTTCGGTCGCGCGGCGCGACAGCATCGCCGCCATGACCGGCACACGCATCGCCGACCTAACCCTCCGCGGCGCGGAGGGGCGGATGCGTGCCCGCGTCAGCTGGCCGGCCTGCGCCGGCCCCGTCTCCCCGGCGGCGCTCGTGTTCTTCCCCGAGAGCTGGTTTCACCCCGCCAACACGGACGTCGCGGAGCTGCTCGCCAGCGGGCTCTGCGCGTTCGCGGGCCTCGTCGTCGTGATCGTCCACTGGCGCCGGTCGCGTGGCTATGACGCGGCCGTGCGCGACGCCACCACGGCGATCGAATGGGTCGCGGGCCACGCCACCGATCTCGACGCCGATCCGCGCACGCTGTTCGTCGGCGCGGAGGGCGACGCATCGGCCGTCGTCGTCGAGGTCGCGCGTGGCGCCCGTGAACGCGGGTGGCCGCCGATCGCGGGCGAGCTGTTCGTGCCTCGCGAACGCGCCTAGCGCGCAAGGGCGGCGCACGGCGCGGGCGGCCTATCTAGGCTAGGCGCCGTGCTGCCGCGGGTCCTCGGAGCTGCGATGGGGTGGGCTGCACGCCGTCCCGTCGCCGTCGGTCTTGTCGTCGTGCTGCTGGCGCTCGCCGGCGGCGGGCTGGCGATCGCGCGCCTGGAGCCCTCGACGGCGACCGACACGCTGGTCGGGCGCTCGACCGAGGCCTACAAGGCGTCGGCGCGCTTTCACAAGCAGTTCGGCGACGACGCCGTCTACGTCCTGATCCAGCAGAAGCTGACGTTCACGACGCAGACGTCTGACCTGCAGCGCGTCATCGGGCTGGAGGGCTGCCTGTCGGGCAACAAGCCCGCAGACCAGGATCCGCCGGGGCCGCGCGGCGGGCCGTGCTGGCAACTCGCCAAGGACAAGCCCGCCCGTGTCGTCTTCGGGCCCGGCACGTTCCTCAACACCTCGATCGGCCGGCTGAGTGACGAGTGGACCGCGCGGGTCACCGCGGCGCAGGGCGAGCTGCAGACGGCGGCGTCGCGGGCGCGGGCCGAGGCGCGCAAGCGCGGCCTCTCCAAGAAGCAGACCGACCAGCTCGTGCAGGCCGCCCAGCAGCAGGCGATGGCGCCGTTCCTGCAGGAGGGCACGCGGCTGGCGACGCAATACGGCCTCAACCCGCTGACGCCGCCGGCGCTGACCGATCCGCGGCTGGTCGGGCAGATCGTGTTCGACGCGCGCAAGCCCGCGTGTACGCCGAAGGCGCGCTTCGCCTACATCTTCCCGCGCTGTGGCAGCGCGCTGATCCAGGTGCGCCTGCGCCCGGATCTCTCCCAGAAGCAGCGCGAGCGCGCGATCGCCCAGATCCGCGCGGCCGTGAAGATGTCGGAGTGGAAGCTCGAGAACGGCAAGGGCCGCTACGTCGTGACCGGGGCGCCGGTCGTCGTCGGCGACCTCGCGACGTCGGTCACCGATTCGATCTCGACGCTGCTGATCGCGGCGCTGCTGGTGATGGGGGTCGTGCTCGCCCTGGCGTTCCGCCGGGCGCTGCGGCTGCTGCCGCTGGTCGTCGCCGGGGCCGCCGTCGGGATCCTGTTCGGGCTCCTGGCGCTGTTTGGCGTGTCGCTGACGATGGCGTCGATCGCGGTGCTGCCGGTGCTGATCGGGCTCGGGGTCGACTACGCGATCCAGCTGCAATCGCGAATACAGGACGAGCCGGCGCCGACGGTGTCGAAGGCCGCCCAGCGGGCGGCGATACGCGCCGCGCCGACGGTGGCGACCGCCGCCGCCGCGACGGCGGCGGGATTCCTCGTCCTCGTGATCTCGCCGGTGCCGATGGTGCGCGGCTTCGGGTTGATCATGGTCGTCGGCATCGGGCTGGCGCTGGCGTGCGCGCTGACGCTCGGGATCGCCGCGCTCGTGCTGGCCGAGCGCTGGTCGGGACGCGCGACGCGCAGCTCCACGGGGCGCTCATTGGTCCGCGCGGCGGGCGGCGCCGGCGAGCTCGTCTTCGACAACCGCGTCTCGCGGCGGCTGCGCGGCGGCGGCTCGCGCGCCTGGCACGGCGCCCTGGACGCCGCCCGCACACGGCCGCAGCGGATCATCGCGATCGCGATCGCGGCGGCGGCGATCGGCTGGGTGCTCGACACGCAGACGACCGTCGAGTCGGACATCACCAAGCTCGTCCCGCAGGACCTGCCGGCGCTGCGCGACCTCACGGCGCTGGAGGAGAGCACCGGCGTCGGCGGGGAGATCGACGTGGTGCTCAGCGGCGAGGACCTCACCCAGCCCGAGGTCATCAGCTGGATGACCGACTACCAGGCGCGGCTGACCAAGCGCTACGGCTTCTCCGAGCAGCGCGGCTGCGGCAAGGCCGAGCTGTGCCCGGCGTTCTCGCTGCCCGACCTGTTCTCCGGCGGGGCGCAGACCAAGGAGCAGATCACCGCGCTGCTCGATCAGGTCCCCGAGTACTTCTCCCAGAACGTCATCACCAAGGACCGCAAGACGGCGACGCTCGCCTTCGGCATCCGGCTGATGCCGCTCGACCGCCAGGAGCAGGTCGTCGAGACGATGCGCAAGGAGCTCGATCCCCCCGACGGCGTGCGGGCCGAGCTTGCGGGCCTGCCCGTGCTTGCGGCCGACGCCAACGCCGCGGTCGCGTCGCCCTGGCGCCGCGCGCTGCTCGGCATCGCCGGGCTGTTCGCGGTCGCGCTCGTGCTGCTCGTCGCGTTCCGCGACGTTCGCCGCGCGCTGATCCCGCTGATCCCGATCGCGCTGGCGACCGGCTGGTCGGCGCTGGTGCTGTTCCTCACGCAGATCCCGCTGAACCCGATGTCGGTCACGCTCGGGGCGCTGGTGATCGCGATCTCGACCGAGTTCAGCGTCCTGCTCTCCGAGCGCTTCCGCCAGGAGCGCATGGCCGGCCACGACGTGCAGAGCGCGCTGCAGCGCGCCTACAGCTCGACCGGCGCGGCGGTGCTCGCGTCGGGCACGACGGCGATCGCCGGCTTCGCGGTGCTCGCGCTCGCCGACATCCGGATGCTGCGCGACTTCGGCGCGGTCACCGTCATCGACCTGTTGGTGTCGCTGCTCGGCGTGCTGATCGTGCTGCCGTCGGTGCTTGTGCTCGCCGAGCAGGGGCGCCTGGCGCTGCCGGGGCGCCCGACACTGCGCCGGCCGCGACCGCGCCGGCCGCGACTGCGCCGGGGCGCCACCGGAGAGGCGGCGTGAGCGACCCGCAGGGCCCGCTCGGCTTCGACGACGGGGAGGAGCGCCCGGCGCCACCGCCGCGCCCGCTGCACCCCGATCAGCTGCCGCGCAGGCGCGGTCCCAAGGGCCCGAGCTGGGCGGTCGGCCTCGTCGCGGTGATCGCGCTGATCCTGATCGGGATCAACACCGTGCGCAACCGCGGGGAGGGCCCGGGGGCCAAGGGGCCGGAGGTCGGGACGAAGGCGCGTGCGTTCGCGGCCCCGCTCGCGACCGGCAAGCTCGAGGGCAGCGTCAACGTCGCGACCGGACCCGACCAGGGCGACGCGGGCAAGGTCGCCGCCTGCGACGTGCACCTGCCCGGGGCGTACAACGTCTGCGACGCGTGGAACAAGGGGCCGGTCGCGATCGCGCTGTTCATCGCGCCACAGGACGAGTGCGTCGAGGAACTGCGCACGCTGCAGACGGCGCTGCGCAGCCACCCGCGCGTCAGCGGCGTCGCCGTCGCGATCCGCGGCGACCGCGACGACGCCGCCAAGATCGCCCGCACCCTGCAGATCCCCGTCGCCTACGACGAGGACGGGCGCGTCGCCAACCTCTACGGGATGGCGGTCTGCCCGCACATCACCTACGTGCGCCGGGGCGGGCTCGTCGCCGGGACGAACATCGGCATCGCCAGCCTCCAGCGCGTCGACGCGCAGCTGCGCGCGTTGGAAACCGGGGGCCCTGTCGCCGTAGGCTAGGCGGGTGGTCGACGACCCGCTGATCGAGGAGGGCTACGTCACGGCGGCCGTGCGCGACGAGCATCCCGACCTGCGGCTCTGCTCGATCGTCACCGACACGACGAAGACGCGCAGCCCGCGTGAGCTCAAGCGCCGGCTGGCTCACCTCTCCAGCCGCTTCTCGGGCCCACGCGTGGTCTCGATGCGCAGCGAGCCGATTCCGCATGCCTACCGCGTCTTCTACCGCCACATCGGGCTGGACCCCGACGACCCGCTGACGCGCACGCCGATGGAGGCCGCCGCGGTGCAGCGGCTGCTCGACGGTGGGTTCATGTCGCGCGACAACGTCCGCGACGCCCTGCTGATGGCGATCGTCGAGACCGGCGTCCCGCTCTGGGCGCTGGACGACGACACGCTGCGCGGGCCGCTGGGCATCCGCGAGGCGCAGCCCCGCGAGCTGCTCGGCGAGGCGCCGTTCGCCAACGAGATGCCGTCGGGCCGGCTGGTCGTCGCCGACGACGCCGGGCCGGTCGCGGTGCTGTTCGGCGAGGTCGCCGACACGCGGCGCCCGACGGCGGCGACGAAACGCCTGCGCGTGTTCGCGCTGCAGGTCGGCGGCGTGCCGGAGCTGCACGTCGAGGAAGCCCTGTGGCTCTGCGCCGACGTGTTGGACGCCGGCTGAGTCCGGGCGTATCCTCCAGGCAGGGAGATCTGTCTCATGGTCGTTCTCGCAGCTGACGCCGCGCATCTGTTCGGCCCCGCCATCGGGGACCGCGAGGCGACGCGCTCGGCGCGGCGGACCTTGCGCGAGCAGATCGCGCGCCTGGAGCGCGACCTGGGCGAGCTGATGGCCTACGGCTTCGCCGGCGACATGGTGCGGATCGGCGACACGCGCGTCGGCGCCCGCTCGCGCGGGCCGCGCCTGCTGGGGTTCGCCGAGCTCGAGCAGTTGCGCGACGACCTTGCCGCGCAGCTGCACACGGCGCGCACCCGCGTGGCTGCGCGCAGCGAGCGCCAGCAGCATGCACGTGACCGGCTCGAGGCGATGCTGCTCGAGCCCCACAGGCACAAGTTCGCGCGGGTGGCCTTCGAGGATCTCGGCGAGCGCTCCTGCGGCGACTGGCTCGTGCGCCCGCGCTTCGGCCTGCTGGGCATGCTGATGGGCTGGTGGCACGTCAAGCTCAGCTCCGGCTGCCCCTTAGCCGCCGCCGGGCCGAGGCCGGCGCGGCTTCCAATATCCTCGCGGTCGATGGGGAAGCGCTCACGCAAGCGTGAAGGACCGAGCGCGCGGCGCGTGCCGGCAGACGTGCCCGCCGCGGCACCGGCGCCGACGCGCGCAGCCACGCGCCGCGCGCGCCTGGACGAGCTGCCCAAGCCGCCGTGGGCGCCGTTCCCACTGGTCGAGCTCTGCGTCCTGCTTGGCCTCGTGCTCATGGCGGTCGGGTTCTTCGCCGGCGGCGATCGCAGCACCGAGCTGCTGTTCGCGGGGGTTGGGCTCGCCGGTCTCGCCGGGCTCGAGCAGGCGATCCGCGAGCACTTCGCGGGCTTTCGCTCGCACACGACGCTGCTGGCGGGCGTCGTCGCCGTCCTCGTGATGGTCGTGGCCACCGCGGCGGGGCTCGATCGCGTGATCGCGCTCGCCGTTGCCGCCGTCGTGCTGGCGAGCGCGTGGCCGCTGTTGCGCAACACGTTCACGCGCCGCAGCGGCGGGTTCAGCTTCCGCGTCTAGCGGGCCGGTGCGGCACCGAGCTGCGCCGCACCGGCCACGCCATGGCGAGGTCGCCTCAGGACATCCCTAGACGAGAACGGGCTCCAAACGGGTGACCGCGCGCCGGGTAGGCGCTCCAACACATGCGCGTAGCTGCTCAGCAAACGCGTGGCGCTGGCGGTCGGTCAACGTGCCGATCGGCTTGTTCTCAGACAGCGGGATGGCCAAGAGGAACTTGCGGCACCGGGTGAGTCCCCAGCGATGCTGGCTCATGAGCAGCTCGAGAACCGACATCGTCTCGACCTCCCATGGGGCATCGAGGATGACCTCACCGGCGCAGACCTCCCCGTCCGCAACGCGCCGCTTCAGGTCGGCTCGTGCGAGCCGCACCTCGTTGGCGCGTGCCAGGGCCGCCAGATGCTGGGGGCGCCCAGGGGAAATCGTCGCTGTTGCGTTCATCAATCCTCCCGTGTCGCCAGGCATTCCGATGCCGGACGACAACTCTCCTGTGTTTGTGCGTGCCGCGCTGGACTTGCCGGAGCCCTCGACCGAGCGCCTCAGACGTGCTTCGGCGAAGCCTCCCCCTCGGGCGTCGCCGACCGTCTGAACCCTCTCCCCGGCGCTGTCGCCAGCGCTCTGCGACCGTACGCGAGCGACGCGCCGTTGGTCAACGTGTGACGATTCGCAACATCCGCTAAGAGCATGTTTTTTCGACGGGCGTACTACTTGTCCAAAATGTGACGTGTGTTCACGACCCTGATCACCTTCCTCCCCGTCGCCATCCTGCTCACGATCACCCCCGGAGTGGCGACCGTCCTCGTCATCCGGACGGCGGCGCGCGACGGTCGCCGGGCGGCGCTGGCGACGACCGCCGGCAACTCGCTCGGCGTGCTGACCTGGGCGCTCGCGGCGGCGGTCGGGATCGCGACGGTGATCGCGGCGTCGGCGGTCGCCTTCACCATCGTCAAGCTCTGCGGCGCGGTCGTGCTCGTCTGGATGGGCGTGCGCGCGCTGCTCGCACACCGGGCCGGCAAGGACGCGGAGCTGCCCGCGCGCGGGCGCCAGCGCTCGGCGTTCGCCGCCGGGCTGCTGACGTCGATCACGAATCCCAAGCTCGCCGTGTTCTTCGTCGCCCTCTTCCCGCATTTCCTCCCAGACGACGCGGCCGTGCTGCCCGCCGTCCTGGCGATGGCGCTGCTGATCGTGGCGCTCGACCTCGTCTGGTACTCGCTGCTCGCCGCGCTCGTCGCCCGGGCGCGCGACGCGTTCGTCCGCGGCGGCTGGCTCAAGCGCGCCGAGCGTGCCTGCGGCGCCGTGCTCGTCGGGCTCGGCGTGCGCCTGGCGCTCGAGCAGCGCTGAGCGTCAGTGCAGCTCGCCCGGGCCGGGCAGCGGGCCGTGCTCGGCTTCGAAGCTCGCCTTGACGGCGCTGAAGGTCTCCAGCGCGCGGTCGAGCGTGGCGGTGTCGTGTGTCGCCATGACCGAGGTGCGCAACAGTGCGCCGCCGGGCGGGACCGCCGGGTGCAGCGCGGTGTTGACGAACACGCCGGCGTCGTAGAGCGCCTTCCACAGCAGCGCGCACTTCCAGTCGTCGCCGACGAGCACCGGGACGATCGGGGTGACGACGTCGCCGCCCTCCGGGAGCGGCTGGGCCGAGACGACCGCGAAGCCGCGCTGCTCGAGGCCGTCGCGCAGGTAACGCGCGTTGTCGAGGACCTTGGCCAGCAGCGGCGGGCCGTCGGCACTGCGCACCACGCGCAAGGCGGCCAGCGCCGCGCCGACGGCGGCGGGCACCGCCGAGGCGGTGAAGAGGAACGCGCGCGACTGGATGCGCAGGAACTCGATGACCTCGGCGGGGCCGGCGACGAACCCGCCGCAGGAGGCCAGCGACTTGGAGAACGTGCCCATCCGCAGGTCGGCGCGCGCCTCGACGCCGAGCAGCTCGGCGGTGCCGGCCCCGCGCGCACCGAGCACTCCGGCACCGTGGGCCTCGTCGACCATCAGGCGCGCGCCGTGGTGCTCGCAGAGGTCGGCGATCTGCGGCAGCGGGGCGATGTCGCCCTCCATGCTGAACACGCCGTCGACGACGACCAGCACGCCGCCGCCGTCGCCGGCCGCGCGCTGCAGCGCCTTCTCGAGCTTGTCGAGGCGGTTGTGGCGGAAGGGGCGCAGCTTCGCGCGCGAGAGCAGACAGCCGTCGAGGATCGAGGCGTGGTCGCCGGAGTCGGCGATCACCGTGTCGCCCGGCGCGAGGATCGTGCCGAGCGTGCCGACGTTGGCCTGGTGGCCGGTCGTGAAGACGATCGCGTCCTCGGCGTTCATCCACTCGGCGATCTCGGACTCCAGCGCGAGGTGCAGCGGGGTCGTGCCGTTGAGCAGGCGCGATCCGGTCAGCCCGGTGCCGTACTGCGCGAGCGCCTCGCGCGCGCCGTTGATGACGCGCTCGTCCTCGGTCAGCCCGAGGTAGTTGTTGGAGCCGAGCATGATCCGCTCCGCGCCCTCCATCGCCATCACCGGCCGCGCCGGTCCTTCGATCACGCGGAAGTAGGGGACGATGTCCGCTTCGCGGGCCGCGGCGAGGATCGCGACGCGCTCGTGCTCGCGCGCTTTCGCGAAGACGTCGGGGAGCTTTGGAACAGTGGCCATAGGTAGGGTGCCTCGGCGTGCCAGTGGACGTTTGCGCCGTCGCATCGCGACGGGACCTGAAGGCCTTCATCGACCTTCCATTTCGGTTGCATGCTACTTCGCCGGTCTGGGTGCCCCCGTTGAAGCTCGACCAGCGGATGCTGCTGTCCAAGCGCCTGAACGCCTTCTTCAAGCACGGCGAAGCCGAGTACTTCCTGGCCCGCCGCGACGGCCGCGTCGTCGGGCGGATCACCGCCCACATCGATCGCGCCTTCAACGACCACCAGGAGAACGCGTGGGGCTGGTTCGGCTTCCTGGACTTCGAGGACGACCCCGAGGTGGTCACCGCACTGCTCGATGCCGCGGCCGCCTGGCTGGGCGCGCATGGGCGCGACAAGATGGTCGGCCCCGCGTCGTTCACGATGAACGACGAGTCCGGCGTCCTGATCGAGGGCTACGAGCGCGAGCCGTTCATCCGTCAGCCGTGGAACCCGCCGTACTACGTCCAGCGCCTCGAGCAGGCCGGCGTCGAGAAGGCGATGGACCTCTACATGTGGGAGCTCTACATCGCCGGGCGCGACAAGGTGCTGCCCGCGCTGTGGGAGCTCGCCGAGCAGGTCGAGCCCAAGCACGGCATCGTGCTGCGCAAGATGTCGCGGCGCTCGCTGCGCAAGGACCTCGACACGTTCGCCGAGATCTACAACAAGGCCTGGCGGCGCAACTGGGGGTTCGTGCCGTACGGCAAGTCAGACCTCGACGCCTACGCCCAAGAGATGCAGCTCGTCTTCGACAAGAACTGGTTCATGGTCGCCGAGCGCAAGGACACCGGCGAGGCCGTCGGGATGGCGATCACGGTTCCCGACGTCAACCAGGTGCTCAAGCGGATGCACGGCAGACTGCTGCCGTTCGGCTGGCTGACCTACCTGCGGCGCAAGCGCTACATCGACCGCGTGCGCGTGGGCTTTCTCGGCGTCAAGCCCGAGTACCAGCACACCGGCGTCGCCGCCAAGCTCTACCAGGAGCACTTCGACATGGCCGAGGTCACGCCCCAGACGTGGGGCGAGATGGGCTGGATCCTCGAGACCAACCGCGCGATGAACCGCGGCATGGAAGCGATGGGCGGGACGATCGTGAAGAAGTACCGCGTCTACGAGCGCGACTTGGGGGCAGTCCCGAAGACGTGATCCCACCACGGCGCCGACACGCCGTAGCCGGTCGTGTCGTCCTGGAAGTGGTGGCGCATGTGCAGCTCGCGAAGCCTGCGGCCGAGCGGGCCGCGTGGCTTGGCGTGGTGCACGTAGTAGTGCGTCATGTCGTAGAAGAGATAGCCCGCGAAGAACCCGGCGCTGATCGCGCACGCCGCGGCAAACGGGAAGAGCCACTGAAACAGCAGCGCGAACAGCGCGGCGAGCGGCAGCGACGCGCTCGGCGGCATCACGAGGCGCATCGGGTCGTTGGGGTGGTCGTGGTGGACCCCGTGGATCATCCAGTGCAGCTTGGCGCCGATGCCGTGCTCGGGCTCGAAGTGAAAGACGATGCGGTGCAGCCAGTACTCGGTCAGCGTCCAGACGATGTAGCCGACGAGCAGGTAGCCGAAGACCGAGGCGGTGCGGGTGCCCGCGAAGGCGAGGTAGGTGAACAGCGCGATGCCGGGCACGAAGATCGCCGGCACGACCGCCCAGTGCACGCGCGTGAAGCGATCCAGCAGCGGCGAGGCGAACATCGGCGGCGAGGCGCTCAGCTGCTCCGATCGCGAGGTGTAGGACGTGGATCGATCCCCCTTCACAGCCATGCGGCACACCATACAACCCGGAGTTCGGCTACCCGAAGACGCGCCGAACGCCGCCGACCCCGCCGGGGTGGGGCGTAGACTTCCCGCGGTGACTGACGCCCACGTGCTGGCAGACGACGACATCGAGGAGGTCGACGCGCTCCCGGTGCTCGCGCAGCCACGCGCGGCGGATCTCGACGAGGACCGCTGGCGCGCGGTGATCGCGCGGCCGTCCTCGCATGTCGTGGCTCAGGCCGCCGCCGTCGCGGTCACGAGTTTTGCGGCCGGTGCCGTCGTGACCGCCGTCGCGCGCCACGTCAAGGCCGGCCGCGCTGCCCAGCGCCGCCCGCGGCGCGAGCTCGCGCGCGGCGTGGACATCGTCTCCTCGACGACGCTGCTGGTCGACGTGCACGTCCTCGGCCGCGCTGAGTGAGCGCCTGGCCCGGCGCCGTCGAGGTCCGGGTCGAGGCTGAGCCGGTCTGGCCGCTGACGCTGCCGGGCGTCGGCCTTGACGGGCTCTGGCGCCGCCGCGGCGGCGTGCGTGAGCGGCTGCTGCATGCGCCCGACGGCAGCGCCGTGGTCGTGCGGGTCGCCCAGCCGGCGCCGTCGCGCGTGGTGATCGGCGCGCGTGCCGACAGCAACGCCGCCGCCGCCTGGGGCGTCGAGCGGGTGCGCTTCGCGCTCGGCGTCGACGACGACCTGCGCGGCTTCTACGACGCGTTCTGCAGCGATCCGCTGATCGGCGCCTCGGTGCGCGGCGCGCCGGGCCTGCGTGCGCGGCGCACGGCGACGCCGTTCGAGGCGCTGGCGTGGGCGGTGACCGAACAGCTGATCGAGTTTCGCCGCGCGGTCGAGATCCAGCGCAGCCTCACCCGTCGCTTCGGGCGCCGCTGCGCCGTCACCGGCCTGCGCGATGCACCGTCGGCGGCGGCGCTCGCGGCCGCGTCGCCGGCGGAGATCGAGTCCTGCGGGCTGGCGGCGTCGCGCGCGCTGGCGCTGCGCCGCGCGGCGGGCGAGGTCGCGCGCGGGAGGGTGGATCTCGGCGGCGGGTGGCCGACGGCCGGCCCGGCCGCGTCCGCTGCGGCCACGCAGGAGGCCGGCTGGCGCCGCCTGCGCGCGATCCCCGGCATCGGATCGTGGACGCTCGAGGTGCTGGCCACCGCCGGGCAGGGTCGCTTCGACCAGCTTCCGGCGGGCGACCTCGCCTACGTCATCCTCGTCGCCGGGCTGCACGGACGCTACGAGCGTGCGTCTGAGCACGAGGTCCGCGAGTTCTTCGCGCCGTACGCGCCGTGGCAGGCGCTGGCGGGGCTGCACGCCCTGCGCGCGTCGGGCGCCGCGCACCTCGGTCCGGCTCAGGGCCTAGCGGCGTAGGACAGCGGGCAGGAAAGTGGGGGCAGCTACGTTCCCAGCATGCAGCTTCCCGAGATCGTCGACCAGCACGAGTGGGAGCAGGCGCACGCGGCGCTGCTCGCCAAGGAGAAGCAGGCGACTCGCGCCCGCGACGCGCTCGCCGCCGAGCGCCGGCGCCTGCCGATGGTCGAGTACTCCACCGGCCACCGCTTCGAGGGTCCCGACGGCGAGGCCGGGCTGCTGGATCTGTTCGCCGGCCGCCCGCAGCTGATCCTCTACCACTTCTGGTTCCCGGCGGGCGGCGAGCCGTGCGGCGGCTGCACGATGTTCACCGACCAGCTCCCGGAGCTCGCGCACATCAACGCGCGCGACACCACGGTCGCGCTCGTCTCGACGGCGCCGCAGGACCAGATCGCCGCCTACAAGCAGCGCATGGGCTGGGACGTTCCCTGGTACACGGTCGTCGGCGAGGAGTTCCAGCGGGCGCGCGGCACCACCGAGTACTTCAAGCTCGACGTCTACCTGCGCAGCGGCGACCGCGCGTTCCTGACCTACGAGACGCGCAGCCGCGGCGTCGAAGCGCTCGGCAGCGTCTGGACGTTCCTGGACCTGACCCCGCTCGGCCGCCAGGAGGAGTGGGAGGACTCGCCGGAGGGGCGCCCGCAGTCACCGCCGTATCAGTGGTGGCGCCTGCGCGACGAGTACGAGCAGGAGGCCGCCGGCTCGCACTAGAGTCGGCGCCACACCCATGGCGACGGCGCGCTCGCAATCCAGGGTCGGGCCGCTGCTGCGCGACTGGCGCCGGCGCCAGCGGCGCACGCAGCTCGAGCTCGCGCTGAACGTCGGGATCTCCCAGCGGCACCTGAGCTTCGTCGAGACCGGTCGCTCGACGCCGAGCGCCGCGATGGTCCTGCGGCTCGCCGAGCGCCTCGAGGTCCCGATGCGCGAGCGCAACCAGCTGCTGCTCGCCGCCGGCCACGCGCCCGCGTTTGCCGAGCAGGCGCTCGACGACCCCGAGCTGGCGCCGGTCCGGGAGGCGCTCGACGTGATCCTCAACGGGCACGAGCCCTACCCGGCCGTCGTCGTCGATCGCGGCTGGAACATCGTGGCCGCGAACTCGGCGATGCGCGCGGTCGGCGGCTGGATCGAGCCGGCGCTGCTCGTGCCGCCGGTCAACGCGATGCGCGTCGGCCTGCACCCGCAGGGGATGGCGCAGTGGATCGTCAACATTGGCGAGGTCCGCGCGTACTTCCTCGGGCGGCTTCGGCGCCAGGTCGCGGTCACGGGCGATGCGGAGCTTGCGGCGCTGATGGAGGAGGTGTCGGCGTATCCATCGCCGGCGCATGAGGACGGCGACGCCGAGTCGGCGGCCGGCCAGATCCTCACGCCGACGCTGCGGATGCGGCTCCCCGGCGGCCTCGAGCTGGCGTTCGTCGCGACGGTCGCGACGTTCGGCACCGCGGTCGAGGTGACGACCTCCGAGCTGTCCATCGAGCTGGCCTTCCCGGCCGACGCGGCAACCGACTATGCACTGCAGGAGCTGCGCCCCGGCCGCCTCGCGCGCGCGGCGGGGCGGGCCGTTCGCCGCCAGCCGCGGCAGATCCCCGCGATGGCCAGGGAGGCGGCGACGGCGATCCGAAACGAAGCGCGTCGCTCCCGGCGGCCGCTGGCCAGCTGAGCGCTACTGCGCGCCGGGCGTGTCGTCGTCGGCCGCAACGACGCCCTCGCCGGGCAGGAACTCGTTGGTCAGCGCGGCGTCGGTGGGGAGGACCTTCACGAGCTTGTTGGTCAGCAGCCAGCGGCTGAAGGCCTCCCACTCCTTGGGCTCCATCCAGCCGAACGGCTTGTCTGCGTCGGCGGGCACGAGCGCGGGCAGCGTCGCCCTGATGCTCTCCGCCAGGAGCTTGCTGTCATACCCCTTCGCGGGCTCGGCGAGGGCATCGACACCGACCTGCGGGTCGGCCTCGACGGCGCGGGTCCCGGCCTGCAGCGCCTGGATGAAGCGGCGCACCAGCGCGCCGTTGTCGCGCACCCAGTCCTCGCGCCCGACGAGCACGAGCTCGTTGTAGGTCGGCAGCCCGGCCTTCTCCATGCGGATGATCTGCGGGTCCTTCTTCTCTCGGCGCAGCTGCACGCCCTCGACGTTCCAGTAGGCGCCGAGCGTCGCGTCGACCTTCTTGGAGAGCATCGCCGGCACGAGGTTGAAGCCGACGTTGACCTCCTTGACCTTGGCGGTGTCGACACCGGCGTCCTTCAGCAGCGTCTGCAGGTATGCCGACTGGTAGGGGAGCCCGGCCGTGCCGACCGTCTTGCCCTCGAGGTCGCCGATGCTCTTGACGTTCGCCGAGCCGATCGACATGACCGACGTCAGCGGCGTCTGCGCGATCGCCGCGACGGCGACCAGGCGCGCGCCCTTGTCGCGCGCGAGCAGCAGCTCGGGCTCGTAGGAGATCGCCAGGTCCACGCGCCGCGACTGCAGGACCGAGAGCGGGGAAGCCGCGTCGCCGGGCGCGGCGATCTGCACGTCGAGGCCGGCGCGCCTGTAGTCCCCGCGCGCCGCGGCGGCGTAGATCCCGGCGTGGTCGGGGTTGGGCTGATAGTCCAGGAGCACCCGCAGCGGCCGCAGCTGCGGCGCGCCGGCGGTGTCGTCGTCCTTGCTGCCGCAGGCGGCGAGCGCGAGGACGGCGCCAAGCAGGGCGGCGAGGAGCGCGAAGGGGCGGATCATCAGGACTGATCCTTGCGGATCGCCCACGGGACTGCGGCGCGCTCGAGCAGCGCCACGAGCGCGAACAGCGCCAGCGACAGCAGGCTCAGCAGCACGACGGCCGCAAACGCGCGCTCCGTCGCGAGCTGTCCCTGCGACTGCGTGATCAGCACGCCCAGGCCGCCGTCAGCGCTCGTCACGCCCGTGCCCTCGGCGAGCACCGCGGCGATCGCGGCGACGGCGACCGACAGCTTCAGGCCCGTGAACAGCCCGGGCAGCGCGGCCGGCGCCTCGACCAGGCGCAGCCGCTGCCAGGGCGTCGCGCCGAACGTCTGCATCAGCTTGATCAGCCCGGGGTCGACGCCGCGCAGGCGGTCGAGCACCGGCACGAGGATCGGGAAGAAGCAGATCAGCGCGATCACGAAGACCTTGGGCAGTGCGCCGAAGCCCCACCACAGCACGAGCAGCGGGGCGATCGCCGGGATCGGGATCGTCTGCGACGCGACCGCCAGCGGGTAGATCGCGCGGCGCATCGTCGCGTAGCGGTGCATCAGCACCGCGAAGACGAGCGCGACGACGACGCCCACGATCAGCCCGACGCCGATCTCGCGCGCGGTCACGAGCAGCTGGTCGAACAGCAGCGAGCGGTCGTCCAGGAGCGACCCGGCGATGTCCGACGGCGAGGGCAGGACCAGCGGCTCGACGTCGCCGAGGTCGCAGTACGCCTGCCAGGCGCCGAAGAACGCGAGCAGCAGCAGCGCAGCAGGCATCAGGCCGCCAGCGCTCCCAGCGCGCGGGCGCGCACCTCGGCGACGCCCGGGTCGGTCGCGTGGCGCGGGCGCGGCAGGCCGACCTCGAGCTGCGCGACGACGCGGCCGGGCCGCGGGCTGAGGACGACGATCCGGTCGGCCAGCACGGCCGCCTCCTCGACGTCGTGGGTGACGAGCACGACCGTGCGAGGCGTGCGCGCGAGCACGTCCTGCAGCCAGCGCTGCAGCTCTCCCCGCGTGATCGCGTCGAGCGAGGCGAACGGCTCGTCGAGGCAGAGCACCGCGGCGCCCGCGAGCAGCGTGCGCGCCACGGCAACGCGCTGGCGCATCCCGCCCGACAGGGCATCGGGGCGGGCCTCCTCGAAGCCCTCCAGGCCGAGCTCGCCGAGCAGCGGATGGGCCTGCGCGCGCGCCTCGGCGCGCGACAGCCCCGCGACGCGCAGGGCCAGGCCCGCGTTGTCCAGCGCGCTGGCCCAGGGCAGCAGCTCGTCGCGCTGGGGCATCAGCACCGCGCGGCCGGCTTCGACGGTCCCCGCGTCGGGGCGCTGTAGCCCGCAGATCAGCTCCAGCAGGGTCGACTTACCGCAGCCCGACGGGCCGACGACGGCCACGAACTCGCCGCCGGCAACCTCCAGCGACACGCCGGCGAGCGCCTCGACGGTGCCGTAGCGCCGCTCCACACCATCAAGACGCACCTCGTGCAAGGCACCGACCGTAACACCGGCGCCACACGGCCAGTTGTACGGGTGAGATGCCCTACGTGACCTGCCCTGACTGCGAGACCAGGACCTACACCGCCGCGCGCTTCTCGACGCGCGACGAGTGCCCGCGCTGCGAGCGCCCCTTGCCGCGAATGCTGCGCGTGGAGGCGCTCGCACCGGCGCGCTCGCAGGGCGTCGCGCAGCGACCGGCAACCGCCGGCCGCTGCTGATCGCCGGACGCGTCGGCTACGCGGCTGCTGCGGCGGCCGCGACGTCCTTGTTCTCGGGCACGAACTTCGCTGCCGTGAACGTCGCGCCCTGCGGGTCGGTGATGACGGTCATGCGTACCCACGGCGCGTCGAACGGCTCCATGACGACGGTGCCGCCGAGCTCGGCGGCGCGCCGAGCGATCGCGTCGGCGTCGGCGACCGCGAACGTGAGGCTCCAGTGGGCACGCTCGCCGTCGGCGATCTCGGTGAGGCTCGCGACGGCGGTCTCGAAGCCCGCGGGCGCGCCCATCTCCGCCATCCCCGCGCGCATGCCGGGGTTGCGCTGCTCGAGGAAGTCGCCGTAGGCGGGAAGCGACCACATCTCAGCGCCGCCGCCGAGATCGATCGTCTCCCAGCCGAAGACGGCGCCGTAGAACGCCTTGGCCCCGGCGACGTCGGGCGTGTTGAGGTCGTTGAAGTTCAGGCTGCCGGGCTCGTTGACGACGGCGGCGCCGCGGTGGCGGCCGGGCTGCCAGACGCAGAAGGGCGCGCCGGCGGGATCGGCGAACACCGCCATCCTGCCGGCGTCTGAGACATCGAACGGCTCGGCCAGGACGCTGCCGCCCGCGTCGCGCACCTTCTGTGCGGTCGCGTCGGCGCTCTCCACCCAGACGTACGTGTTCCACGTCGCCACCGGCGGCACGCCCTCGGGCGGCGCGGTGATCGCGGCGACGTCGCCGCCGTTGAGCCGGGCGACGAGGTACGCAGGCTCGCCGTCCGGCGCAACGTTCTCGAGCTGCCAGCCGAACAGCGCGGCGTAGAACTGCGCGGCCGCCGCCGGGTCGGGCTGGGCGGTGTCGACCCAGCAGGGGACACCAGGGATGTAGCGATCGGTCATGGGACGACCCTAGGCGACATTTAGGTCAGATTCTGTCCGCAATATGAACGATCCTGTGAAACGCTCGTGTCCACGACCGCCAGCCGCCTGCTCGAACTTCTGTCGCTGATGCAGGGCCGTCGCGACTGGCCCGGCGCGACGCTCGCCGAGCGCCTCGAGGTCTCCGCGCGCACGATCCGCCGCGACGTCGACCGGTTGCGCGGGCTCGGATACCCCGTCGAGTCGCTGACGGGCCCGGCAGGCGGCTACCGCCTGCGCGCGGGCAGCGCGATGCCGCCGCTGCTGCTCGACGAGGACGAGGCGATCGCGATCGCCGTCGGCATGCGCACCGCCGCGCGCGCGTCGGTGACGGGCATCGAGGAGGCGTCGGTCCGCGCGCTGGTCAAGCTCGAGCAGGTGCTTCCAGACCACCTGCGCCGGCGCGTGCGGGCGCTGGCGGGCGCAACCGTCGCGCCGATGGCGTCGGGACCGACCGTCGACCCCCAGGCGCTGCTCGTCGTCGCCGTCGCCTGCCGCGACGGCGAGTGCCTGCGCTTTGCCTACAGCAGTCGCGACGGCAGCGACTCGCGCCGCGAGGTCGAGCCGCATGCGCTGGTCAACCTCGGCCGCCGCTGGTACCTCGCCGCCTGGGACCGCGGGCGTGAGGACTGGCGCACGTTCCGCGTCGACCGCATCAGCCGCCCGGCGGTCAGCGGCGGGCGCGTCACGCCGCGCACGCTGCCGGCGAAGGACGCGTCGGCGTTCGTCAAGCGCAGCATCGCCGGCGCGCCCGGCCGCTATGAGGCGCGCGTCACGGTCCACCTCTCGGCGGCGGAGTTCGCGGCGCGCGTGCCGTCGCGCTGGGGGACGGTGCGGCCGATCGACGATCGCAGCTGCGAGTACCGCACGGGCGACGACAACCTCAACTGGCTCGCCACTCGCATCGCGATGCTCGGCGTCGACCTCGACGTGCACGAGCCGCCCGAGCTCGTCGAGGAGCTGCGCACGCTCGCGGCGCGCCTACAGCGCGCTACGCACCCGCGACGACCGGTTTCGTGAGCGCCTTCACGAACTCCTCGAGCTGCGCCGTCGTCCAGCACTCGTAGGCATCGCAGTACTGCTCGTAGGCGTTGATCACGCTGTCGCCGTAGTTCCAGTACAGCCGCGGCTCGGGGTTCAGCCAGAACGTCCGTCCCGCCTTCGCCGCGATCGCGCCGAAGACCTCGGCCTTGGGATCGCGCCCGTTCGTGCGCGCGTCGCCGAGCACGATCACCGTCGCGCGCGGGTGCAGGTCGTCCTCGACGAGCATCGCGAACTCGTTCCAGACGCGCCCGTAGTCGGTGTAGCCGGAGATGTCGGCGACGCCGGAGTCGCGTGCGATCGCGTCTGACACGGCCTTGAAGTCGCGCTCCTTGTGGAAGATGTCGGTGACCTCTGAGATCCGCTCGATGAAGACGAACGAGCGCATCTTGCGAAAGCTGTCGTGCAGCGCGTGCAGCACGGAGAGGAAGAACACCGACGCGCTCGTGACCGACGTGGAGACGTCGCAGAGCACGTAGATCTCCGGCCGCCGCGGGCGCTTGGGGCGGTACTTCAGCTCGACGGGCACGCCGCCGGTCTGCAGCGACGCGCGCATCGTCTTGCGCACGTCGACCTGCGCGTGGCGGCGGTGCCCGCGCGTCTCCTGCCCCTGCGTCTTGAGCCGCCGCTTGAGCTGGGCGACGACGCGGTGGACCTGAGCGAGGTCCTGCAGCGGCCCGGAGGGCAGCGCGCGGTCGAGCTCGTTCAGCGGGCGCGCCGCCGGCAGCGCCTCCTGGCGCTCGATCTGGGCGCGCTCGAGCTCGCGGCGCAGCGCCTGCTCGAAGCGGCGGATCTCGTCGCGCGGCAGGCCGTCGCGGCGCGGGTCGTCCTGGGGCAGGTCGGGCTGGGCCTCGGCGCGCAGGCCGAGCTGGCGGCGTATGCGCTGGACGTCGACGCCGATCACACCCGAGCCGTCGCCCTGGCGCCCGAAGGCGGCGATCGCCAGGCGCGCGAGGTCGCGCATCGCGCCCTCGTCGCCGTTGCGGATCGCCTCGGCGATCAGCTGGCGCAGCATCTCGAGGTCGAGATCCTCGGCGCCGTCGATGTCGACGCCGCCCTGCTCCTGCACGCCCTGCTCGACGGCGGCCATCTCCGCGGCGCGGAAGAAGAAGCGGTCGAAGACGAGGTCGAAGACCTTGCGCGCGTCGGGGGACTTCGCGAGCGTCGAGGAGAGCGCCGCGCGGAAGTCCTCCTGCGCGGTCCAGTCGACGTGCTCGAGCACGCCGAACGCGTCGAGCAGCTCCGACGTCCCGATCGTCACGCCCTCTCCGCGCAGCTCCTCGCCGAACTCCAGCAGCGCGGCGGCGAGACCCTGCGGACGCTGGCCGGCGGGCGAGCTGGCAAACAGCGCCGCGCGCCGGGCGTCGGGCTTGTTACCCGGCTCCGGCACCGAGCGTCAGCTTCACTCCGACGCGTTCGGCGACGACGTCGAGGTCGGTGCGGTGCTTGACGATGATCGACATCGTGTCCTTGAACATCTGGGCGTCGATGTCGGTTGCGCCGAGCAGCAGCAGGGCGCGCGCCCAGTCGATCGACTCGGCGATCGACGGCGGCTTCTTGAGGTCGAGGTCGCGGACCATCGCGATCAGCTCGACGAGCTTGTCGGCGACGGTGTCGGGCAGCTCGGGCGTGTGCAGCTTGACGATCGCCAGCTCGTGCTCGAGCGAGGGGTAGTCCAGCCACAGGTACAGGCAGCGGCGCTTGAGCGCCTCGGTCAGCTCGCGCGTGTTGTTGGACGTCAGCAGCACGACCGGGTGCGTCGTCGAGGCGATCGTCCCCAGCTCCGGGATCGAGATCTGGAAGTCCGACAGCAGCTCGAGCAGCATCGCCTCGAACTCCTGGTCGGTCTTGTCGATCTCGTCGATCAGCAGCACGACCGGCTCGGGCGAGCTGATCGCCGTCATCAGCGGGCGCTCGAGCAGGAACTCCTCGCCGAAGATGTCGTCCTGGACGTCAGACCAGCTCGCGTCGGTCGACTCGGCCTGGATGCGCAGCAGCTGCTTGCGGTAGTTCCACTCATACAGCGCCTTGGCCTCGTCGAGGCCCTCGTAGCACTGCAGGCGCACGAGCCGGCGGTCGAGGTACTTCGCCAGCGACTTGGCAAGCTCGGTCTTGCCGACGCCTGCCGGGCCCTCGACGAGCACCGGCTTGCCCAGCCGCGCCGCGAGGTAGGACACCAGCGCGGTGGACTCCGCGGGCAGGTAGCCGGTGGACTTCAGGCCAGCGGAGACGTCGTCGACAGAGGCGGGCGTCACGGGCATGCGGCGACACAGGCTATCGAGCGGCCTGTGTCGCACCCGTCGCGGGTCAGGCGATCATCAGCGACTGCGCGTTGGCCGGATCGACCTTCACGGGCACCGTCGCGCCCGGCTGGAAGCTCGCGATCGTCAGCCGCGAGATCGACTGGCGGTGGGTCACCGGGTAGGGCGCGCCGCCGCCGATGCTGACCTCGAGGTCGAACTCGACGGTCGGGTTGTCGTTCATCGTGATGCCGGTGTCGCGCACCGCGGTGATGCGCGCCGTGCCCGGCGTGCCGTTGTGGAAGAGGTGCTGCGCCTTCTGCTGATCGGCCTGGACGTCGGCCAGCGCCTGGGTCATCTGGGGGATGCCCTCCTTCGCCATCCGCATCGCGCCGCCGAGGCCGCGGTGCTCCGGCGGCACCATCGACTCGGCTTGCTTCTGAAGGTTTCTCATGTCTTTGAAGAGGCCCATACCAGCACCGTAGGCGCGACGCGGCGACGCGTCAGTATCAGCCTGGTCGCGTCTTGATCTATGGCAAGCTCGCGGCCGTGACCGCGCTCGTGCACGCTGCCTCCGACCTGCCGGCCGCGCCGGTCGATCGCGGCGATGGCGTTCGGCGTCGTGATGGCGATCGTCGGGCACGCCGCCAAGAACAGCGCCGTCGCAGCGCTGGGGATCGCGATCCTGTTCCTCGCGACCGCGGCGATGATGATCGGCGGGGTCAGCGCCTACAACGACGATCCGGCCGACCCGCGCCCGTGCAATCAGAAGCTCAAGGGCCTTGACTGCAAGTAGCCGTGGCCTACGCCACGAGACATGGAACTCGGACTGATCATGCTTCGCTTCGTCGTCGGTGGCCTGCTTGTCGGCCACGGCGCACAAAAACTCTTCGGGTCGTTCGGCGGCCACCGGATCAGCGGGACTGCGGCCTTCTTCGAGGGGATCGGCTTGCGACCCGGCCGCACGCACGCGACCGCCGCCGGCACCGCGGAGCTCGCGGCCGGGCTGTTGCTGATCGTCGGCCTGCTGACGCCCGTCGCAGCGCTGCTCGTGATCGCGGTGATGGTCGCCGCGATCATCACCGTGCACTGGCCCAACGGCGGCGTCTGGGCGACGGGCAACGGCTATGAGTAGAACGTCGCCTCGCCGCCGTCGCGTTCGCGCTGGCGGGGATCGGTCCCGGCGAGTGGTCGCTCGACGCGGCCCTCGGGGTCGACCTTGCCGGCCCGGCGTGGGCGCTCGTGGCGCGCGGCGGCGGGATCGTCGGCGGCCTCGGCGCCGTGATCTTCGGGCGCCGCGTGCCGCAACGTCAGGCGCGCGGCAGGACCGTCGGCCAGGCGCACTAGCCGCTAGGAGTCCTTCGGCGGGACCTCGAACTCCGGGGGCTCGCCGAACGGCAGCGGGGCCGCTCTGCGCGTCGGCGCCTCGTCGGGCTGCGCTGCGTCCTCGAAGGACAGCTGCTCGGCGTCCGCCTCGGCCTGCGCCCGGCGCCCGGCGCTCGTCCGCGGCGCGACCACGGTCGGCGCGCGGTCGCGGGTCACGCGCGGCCGCGGATCGACCGGTACGCGCTCCTGGCGCTCGGGGACGTCGGGCGGCGGGCCGGCGGACGCGCCGACGTCGCCGGGCAGCGGCGGCTCGACGACGTGGGCGGTGCGCAGCGCGTTGCCCGCGTAGGCCAGGAACAGCCCGACGAGGAACGTCACGAAGATGCCCCACGTGACCCCGACCGTCGTCTCCAGCCCCTCGGCATCGCCGGTCCCGGGCTTGTCGAGCTGGCGGTAGAAGACGAGCAGGCACACCCAGATGCCGGCGGCCAGGATGACCGTGCCGTCGCCGCCCGGAAGGTGGAACGGACGGTTCTCGCCCCGTGCGAACAGCAGCAGCAGCACGCCGACGACGACGAGCAGCACTGCCGCCTCGACGAACGAGAACGCCTGGAAGGCGCTGAGCGAGTCGTCGACCTTGACCGGCTTTCCTTTCACGACGCCGACCGCGCTCTTCGAATACCACGGCAGGAGCATCGTCACGAACAGCGCCAGCGCGGCCACTGCCGCGCGGCGCTGCGCGCCTTCGAGGTTGCGCCATGAGGCGCCCAGTCGTGAGGGGATGCTGCCCTGGCTCATCGGGGGACGGCGGCGGCCTCCTGCAACCGCGCCATCAAGAGCTCGGCGTCGGCGGCGCAGATCGTCCGCAGCTGGCCCTGGAAGGCGAGCGTCCAGTGCTCCGGGGGCCACTTGCGAACGTGCTCGAGGTCGAGCGCGATCTCCTCTGCCGCGACCCACTGGTCTTCGTCGAGGATCAGCTCGGGGCGAGTCTCGAAGCGCCACGGGTAGCTGTCGGGGTTGCCAGGCTTGCCCGGCCAGACCTTGGCGTCGTCCTCGAACAGCTCGCCGGTGACGGTGATCGCGCCGGCGAAGCTCTTGCGCTGGGTGAGGTAGAAGACGATGCGGTCGCCCGGCTCGATCTCGAGCGCCTGATTGCGGCGGCGCTGCTTCATGCCGATCAGCGTGAACCCGTGCTCGCGCGTGGCCGCGAAGTTCTCCGGGGAGCCCGTGAGGATCCAGGTCGTCGCCATCGGTGGGGTAAGGGTACGCGCCTCGTGCGACGATCACGCCCTGCCTCGTCACGCCTACGGCTCGCATCCTGACCAGTTCGCAGACCTCACGCTGCCGCGCGACGGCGAGCAGCCGTTTGCGGTGGCGGTGCTGCTGCACGGGGGACTCTGGCGCGCCGAGTACGGCCTCGACCAGATGGAGGGGCTGGCGGCGGACCTGATCACCCGCGGCTGGGCGGCCTACAACGTCGAGTACCGCCGCGTCGGCAGCGGCGGCGGCTATCCGCAGACGCTCGAGGACGTGGCCGCGGCGATCGACGCGCTCAGCGACATCGAGGAGCCGCTGGACCTCGATCGGGTCGTCACGATCGGGCATTCCGCGGGCGGCCAGCTGGCGCTGTGGGCGGCGGCTGCGCGCAAGCGCCGCCCGCATCGCGTGAGCCTCGCCGGCACCGTCGGCCAGGCGCCGGTGTCCGACCTCGAGCACGCGGCCGGGATCGGCGGCGGCGCCGTCGAGGCGTTCTGCGGCGGGCTGCCGGCCGACGTCCCGGAGGCCTACCGCGCCGCCTCGCCCGCCGTCCAGTTGCCGTTCGGCCTGCCGCAGCTGATCGTCCACGGCGCGCGCGACGAGCTCGTGCCGGTGGCGCTGAGCGAGCGCTACGCGGAGGTCGCGCGCGCTGCGGGTGACGACGTCACGCTGGTGGTGCGAGAGCGCGACGGCCACTTCGAGCACCTCGATCCGCGCTCGGCCGCCTGGGAGGACGTCGTGCGCTGGCTGCGCGCTAGATTCAGCGCATGGGCCTGACGGTCTACCTGGCTGGTGAGATCCACTCCGACTGGCGCGAGCGCATCGCCGCCGCGATCGCCGCCGACGGGCTCGACGTCGAGCTGACCGCGCCGGTCACCGACCACGGCGCAAGCGACGATGCCGGCGTCGCGATCCTCGGCGACGAGGACGACTCCTTCTGGAAGGACGCGAAGGGTGCGGGCCTCAACGCGATCCGCACGCGCACGGCGATCAACGCCGCCGATGTCGTCGTCGTCCGCTTCGGCGAGCAGTACAAGCAGTGGAACGCCGCCTTCGACGCCGGCTACGCGGCGGCGCTGGGCAAGCCGCTGATCACGCTGCATCCGCCCGAGCACGACCACGCGCTCAAGGAGGTCGACCGCGCGGCGCTCGCCACCGCCCGCGAGCCCGAGCAGGTCGCGCAGATCCTCGGGTACGTGCTGACCGGCGCGCTGCCGGCCCGCGCCTGACCGGGCGGCGTGACAGGCTGCGGGTCATGAGAGCGGTTGCCGCAGGGGCAGCGCTGGTGGCGATCGCGGTCGCGGTCCCGGCGACCGGCGGGGCGCAGTCCGCACCCGCGCCCTGCGCGTACGGCAGCAAGCGCCCGGCCCCGCTGAAGCTCGGCAAGCTGCCGTCGAGCGTCGTCGCCGGGCGCAAGACCGCCGTGCGCGTGGTCGCCCAGGGCTATCGCGGGCGGCTGTTCAGCCGCCGCCTGACCGCGCTGCGGATCCGCTTCGAGCAGATCTCCGACGGCGCAGAGACCTTCAACGCCGGCCTGCTCGGCGCCTACAAGAAGGCCAAGCCCGGCGACAACATCGGCTACAACGTCGTGCTGCGAGACGACTCGCCCGGGGAGCGCGCGATCGTGCGCTGGACCGACGCCGCGGGCAAGGAGCCCTGCACGGGCAGCGCGCAGACCAACGACATGCGCCTGGCGACGGGCCGCGCCGGCAAGCCCGTGATCCAGAGTCGCGGGGGCGCGACGGACGCGGCACGCGGCGACTCCGGCCTGCTGCGGATCGGCGGGCGCAGCCGTGGCTGCCCGCGCACCGACCCCGCCAAGCTCACCGTCGTCGCGACGTCCGCGAGCCGCACGCGGCGCCTGCGGCTGGACATGGCGTGCGGCACGTGGGCAGGGGCGGGCAGCGCCCGCGTCGACCGCTTCACGCTGCTTGCCGAGGACGGCGAGTACCTCGGCGCCGCGCGCCTGTACGTCTCGCCGCGCGCCAACCCGACACCGGGCGCCGCGATCTCGCTCGCCGTCTACAAGGGCGACAAGCGCCTCGCGACGAAGACGTTCCGGGTGCAGGCGGGCCCGAACGGCGCGCCGAAGGTCGTCGCCGGCTAGGCGTCTTCCTCGGGCCAGCGGCCGTGCTGGTCGAAGTAGTCGCGCGCGGCGGACTCGGTCTCACGCGCGCGGTTGGGACGGCCGGCCCACCACGCCAGCGCGGCGATCGACGCGAGGCCGAGCGCGGCGGTGACGTAGCCGTAGATCTCCTCGAACATCAGTCGATCGGGATCTCCTCGATCGTGCTGTCGCGCGGTGGGGCCGCGGGCCCCGCCGCCGGTGCGGCGCTGTCGAGGCGCTCGATCCACCAGTCGACGAGCGCGCGCAGCAGCAGCAGGACCTGTCGCGTGACCTCGCGGACCTGGTCCTGCAGGTCGGCGGGGACGAGGTCGCGCAGGGTCTGCAGCAAGGCTGCGAGCGCCTGGACCTCCTCGTTGCGCTCCCGGTGCTCACCGGACGTCGCCCAGCCGGCCGGCGGCTGTTCGCCCGCCTGCCATTGCGCGCGGGCGCTCGCGGCCTCGCCCGCCAGGCGCTCGGCGGCGCGCTGCGTGGCGCGGATGCGCTCGCGCAGGTCGTCGGTCGGGTCGTCGGGATCGTCAGCCATCGGGCGCGGTGAACGTCACATGCAGCGAGCCGTCTTCCAGGCGGGCGCCAGCGGGACGATAGTCGCCCAGAGCGGGTGGCAGCACGAGCGTGCGCTTGTGCCCGTCGACCCCGACGATCAGCTCGAGGCCGATCTTCTTCAGCGTCACGGCGCCCTTCTGGGCGAACGGCAGGTCCAGCCGCAGCGTCGCTTCGTGCTCGCCGAGCACGAGCTCCTGCGTGACGGAGCTGTGCAGGACCGCCGCCGCGTCGAGGTCGCCGAACAGCGCGTCGCCGAGCCCGTCGAGCAGGTCCGGCCCGACGACCTCCTGCGCGAAGTACGGCGCCGTCAGCACCGGCACCGGCGCAAACGACGCCCGGATCTCCGCGAGCTGCTCCTGCTGGCGCTCTCTCCACGGCCCGAAGTACTCGCCGACCTGGGCGGGGAAGACGCGGTTGCAGATCACCGCGTCGGTCACGTAGCCGTAGAGGTTCAGATAGGTGAACGTGCGCCGCGCCTCGTCGATGACGATGCGATCGGGGTTCATCACCAGGCGGATCGAGACGCGTTCGGAGTCGCGCAGGATCTCGTTCATCGCGATCAGGTTGCGAACGAGCCCGTTGACCTCGACGAGCACCTCCTCGCCGGGCAGTTGCACGTCGAGCATCGCGCGCGCGAACGGGCGCGCGGCCTCCAGCAGCCGCGACTGCTGGGGGAACACGCGCTCCAGCCACCAGCGCGCGACGTCCGGGAAGGACAGCAGCCGCAGCGTCTCACCGGTCGGCGCGCAGTCGACGACGATCACGTCGTGCTCGGCGGCCTCGTGGTGGTGCTTGAGCTCGAGCAGGCTGAAGAGCTCGTCCATCCCGGGCGGCACCGTCAGCTCCTGAGCGGAGATGCGATCGACCCCGCGCTCGATCAGCACCTGGCCCAGCCAGCCGGAGACGTGACCCCAGTTGCGCTCCATCTGCTCCTGGGCTGAGACCTGCTGGGCCTGCAGGTTCTCCCCGACGTCGACGGGATCGGGACCGAGCGGCTGCTGCAGCGCGTCGGCCAGCGAGTGCGCGGGGTCGGTGGAGAGCACGATCGTCCGCAACCCCGCGGCGGCGCAGCGCCGCGCGGTCGCCGCCGCGACCGACGTCTTGCCGACGCCGCCCTTCCCGGTGTAGAGGATCGTGCGGGGGCCCACGGCCCGCAGGCTATCCCCTATCGGCGCACCGTCAGCGCGCCGGACGCGACCCCGGCGTTGCCCGCGACATCGACGGCGCGCAGCGTCACCGAGACCGATCCGGACCGGCGCGGCGGGCCCCAGGCGAAGCGGTGCGGGCCGCGCCCGATGCGGCGGGTCACCCGCGCCACGACCGCGCCCCTGCGGCGCACGGTCAGCGTGACGAACGACAGCTTGGACAGGGTGAAGCTCACGTAGGCCCGGCGCTTCACGCGCGGGCGCGGGGAGCGCTGCAGCACGACCCGCGGCCGCTCGCGCAGATAGCGCGTGAAGTTGCGCGCGGTCGCGCAGTAGAGCGCCGGATCTGCGAGATGCGAGACCTGCAGCCGCTCGCAGAGCCCGTCGAGGAACCCGCGCACGAGCACGTGGTAGGCCAGCTCGGACTCGCGCGTGCCCGAGTACAGCGACCAGGCGCCGGTGTCATAGCGGGGAAGCTCCACGCGCAGGCGCGCCTCCGCGAGCGCAAACAGCGCCCTGCCCTCCTCGTCGTTGGCGAGTCGCGCGAAGTCGTGCAGGCCGTTGAGCGCCTGCACGAAGCTGTTGAGCACGCGCAGCTGCGGCCAGCTCGAATAGATGAGGAGGTGATCGCCGGCACGCACGCCGTCCGGTGCGGGTGTGCGAAACACCCCGAGCGACTCGCGCGCGACCTGGAAGTAGTCGGGGCGCGCCAGGCGCACCGCCGCGCGCGAGTACGCCTGCAGCGCGGTGCCAGCGCTGATCGCGCTGACCCATGGCGGCGCCGCTCGGTCAAAGCGGAACGGGGACTCCCAGGCGATGCCGCCGGCGCGCGCCGTCGCGAGCGCGCGCGCTTCGTCCAGCAGCTTGGGCAGGCGCGCGTCGTACTTGTCCTCCTTGCCGGTGAACAGCGCGTTGGCCTTCCCGAACGTCCCGAGCCACTGGATCTGCAGCCCGTGCCCGGGATAGGACTGCCAGACGAGCTCTGACCCCGCGAGCTCGACGCGCCGGCCGTAGCCCAGCAGGGACCCGCTCAGCCACCAGCGACGGTTGACGTCGAGCGTGCGGAACAGCAGCGGCAGGCGCGTCGGCACGAGCAGCCGCTGCTCAGACAGCCGGTCGAGCGTCGCCAGCACCGACTTCAGCTCGGTGAAGCGCCGGCCGCGCAGGCGCTCGAGGGTCTGCTGTGCGGCGTCGTAGGACGCGACGTGGCGATCGTGGGTGGGCGCGTCGATCTGGCCCGTGGCGAGCAGTTGGGCCAGCGACTCGCGAACCGTTGGGTGCCCTTTGGCGCTCGCAGCGGGCGCGAGCGCCAGCACGAGCAGGAGCGTGAGGACCAGCGTGCCTCGCACGGGCCGATGGTACGTTCCCGCCCCGATGATGCGCCGCCTGTCCCTGCTCATGATCGCTGCGTTGGCCTGCGCTCTGGCCCTCTCGGCGTGCGGCTCGTCCGACGCGCTGGAGGGCAAGGACGCCGCCGGTGTGCTGGAGGAGACCTTCGGTCCCGACCACCCGGTCCGCAGCGGGCGCCTGGAGGTCGCGGTGCGCTTCAACGCGACCGGCCTCGAAGGTCTCGAGGGGCCGATCGCGGCGCGGCTGTCCGGTCCGTTCCAGAGCAAGGGCGGCAAGTCGCTGCCGGCGCTCGATCTCAAGCTGACGCTCGACGCCGGCGGCGACGCGTTCACCGCGGGCATCGTCTCGACCGGGGAGAAGGGCTTCCTCACGATCGCCGACCAGTCCTACGACGTCGGCGACGACCTCTACAAGTCGCTGCAGGACAGCTACGACCAGGCCTCGACGGAGGGTGAGAAGGACAGCGGCCCGACGTTCTCGACACTGGGCATCAAGCCGCTGCGCTGGCTGAAGGGCCCGAAGACCGCCGGCGAGGAGGACATCGGCGGCACGACCGCCGTGCACGTCACCGCCGACGTCGATGTCGCCAAGCTGCTCGAGGACATCGACACGCTGCTCAGCAAAGCCGGCGATGTCGCGGTCCCCGGCACGGACGAGAAGGTCCCGACGGGGCTGACCGCCGCGCAGCGCAAGGCGATCGTGGACTCCGTCAAGACGGCGGGCTTCGACGTCTGGGCGGGCAAGCAGGACGGCACGCTGCGGCGCCTGCGCGCCGAGGTCGCCTTCGACGTTCCCGCCGCCGCGCGCAAGGACGCCGGCGGTCTGGAGAAGGGCGCGTTCACGGTCGACCTCACGATCTCCTCGCTCAACGAGGACCAGGAGGTCAAGGCCCCCAGCGGCGCGCGCCCGATCTCCGAGTTGACCGCATCGCTGCAGGGCGGCGCCAGCGGCGGCTCGGGCAGCGGCGACGGCACGGCCGCGCAGCCGAGCGTCGGCGCCGGGTCGAGCGATTCGGGCGGCGGCGCGCAGTCGGACTACACCGACTGCCTGGCGGCGGCCGGTCAGGACCTCAAGAAGGTCCAAGCGTGCGCAGGGCTGCTCGGCCAGTAGAGGTGCCGGAGGCGCGGCCAGTTCAGCCGCGCCGGAGGCGGGCCCGCCGGTCGGTACGCTGAAGGCCGCTATGGCAGCACCCGGACACGTCGCGCTCGGCGCCTGGAGCGGCGGGCGTCACCTGCACTTCGGCGAGCCGATCTCCGAGGAACGGCTCGTCACGCTGCTCACGCCCGGCGCCGGCATCCACACGCTGATCACCGCCGACGCCTACGGCGCGGGGGAGGCCGACACGCTCGTCGGCCGCGCGCTGGCCTCGACCCCGCGCGACGAGGCGTTCGTGATCGGCGCCGTCGGCCACGACTTCTACGAAGGCGAACGCGAGGGCGCCAAGGGCTACCCGCGGTTCACCGACCCGCGCCTGCGCCGCCCCGAGCGCTACGCCGAGTACCTGCGCATGGCCGCCGAGCGCTCGCTGGAGCGCCTCGGCCTCGAGCGCTTCGACGTGCTGCTGCTGCACAACCCCGACCGCCGCGGCTACGAGCGCGAGGAGGTCTGGAGCGCGCTCGCCGGCCTGCGCGACGAGGGCCTGGCCGACGCGATCGGCCTCGCGCCCGGCCCGGCCAACGGCTTCTCGCTCGACATCATCGCCTGCCTTGAGCGCTACGGCGACGTGATCGACTGGGCGATGCTGATCCTCAATCCGTTCGAGCCGTGGCCCGGCGAGCTTGCCCTGCCCGCCTGCGCCGAGGCCGACGTGCGCGTGATCGCACGGGTCGTCGACTACGGCGGCCTGTTCTGGGACGACGTCGCCCCGGGACACGAGTTCGCGCCGCGCGACCATCGCCTGTTTCGCCCCGACGGCTGGGTCCAGGCGGGCCGCGCCAAGCTCGAGGAGATCCGCCCGGTCGCAGCGCGCCACGAGCTGACGATGCTGCAGCTCGCCGCGCAGTGGGACCTCGCCCACGAGCCGGTCCGGGTCGTCGCGCCGACGCTGATCCAGGAGCCGCGCGGCCGCCCGATCGAGGAGAAGCGCGCCGAGCTCGCCGCGACGCCGGCGACGACGCTGCTCAGCGAGGACGAGGTCCTGGCGATCCGCGAGATCGGCGACAACTCAGGCTCGATGCTGCTCAAGGGCGCGACGCCCGACCACTCGGGCGACGACCTGCCCGACCGCTGGGCGCTGTCGGAGAAGCTCGTCGCCCAGGGCGAGCGCTGGGGGATCGACGCGCGAAGCCAGCTGCGCGGTCCGACGCCGGTCGCTAGCTGACGCCGGCGGCGTCGTCCTCGCGATCGGCCTCGCGCCGGTCGCCGAGCAGCGACGCGACGATCCCGATCGCGAACGCCACGGCGACGCCGGCCAGCGACACGAACGGCCCGATCTTCACGAGGTCCTCGATCAGCAGCTTCACGGCGACGAGCGCGAGCACCACGGCGATCGTCTCGTCGAGGTAGCGGAAGCGTTGCTGCAGCCCGTCGACGAGCACGAACAGCGCGCGCATGCCCATCAGCGCGAAGATGTTCGCCATCCAGATCAGCGCCGAGTCGCGCGTGATCGCGAACGCCGCGGGGATCGAGTCGACCGCGAAGGCGATGTCGGCGGCGACGATCGCGCCGAGGCATACGAACAGCGGCGTGACGTGCCGCTTGCCGTCGCGGCGCGTGAACCAGTGCGAGGTATCGGCGTCGTCGTCGACGGGGAACACGCGGCGCACCAGCCGCACGACGAGGTTCTTGTCCGGGTCGACGTTCTCGTCGACGCCTTTCAGGATCCGGTAGGCGAGGACGAGCAGCGTGGCGCCGAGGATGTAGATGACGAAGTGGAACTGCTCGATCAGCGCGACGCCGCCGAGGATCGCCGCACCGCGCAGCGCCAGCGCGAACACGATGCCCCAGAACAGCAGCCGCGCGCGGTGCTCGTTGGGGACGCCGAAGTACGTGAACAGCAGCAGGAAGACGAAGAGGTTGTCCAGCGACAGCGAGCGCTCGATCAGGTAGACCGTCGTGTAGGTGACGGCGTCGTCATGCGTGCCGATCAGCAGGATCGGGATCGCGGCCAACAGGGAGATCACGAGCCAGCCGATCGACCAATACACGCCCTCGCGCCACGTCGGCACGCGGTTGCGCGCGAACAGCGCCAGGTCGATGCCGAGCATCACCACCGTGAGCGCGGCCAGGATCAGCCACGCCCCGACGCCCTCGATGACCGCGAGGGGGATCACACGAAGTAGAAGGTGACGCCGATCACGGCGTAGACCATCAGCAGCAGGAAGCCCTCGAACCAGGTCGATTCGCCGTCTTGCGTGACGTGGTTGGCGATCAGCATCGCGATCACGACGACCGCGAGCTCGTGACCGTTGAACACGAGCGCCATCGGGAAGTCGCCGATGAAGAACGACAGCAGCACGAGCACCGGCGCCGCGAACAGCGCGATCTGGGCGCTCGACCCGATCGCGATATTGACCGCGAGGTCCATCTTGTCCTTCGACGCGAAGTAGATCGCCACCCAGTGCTCGGCCGCGTTGCCGACGATCGCGACGACGATGACGCCGACGAAGAACGGCGACAGGCCGATCGTGTGGGAGGCCTCCTCGATCGATCCGACGAGGATCTCCGACATCACGCCGACCGCGACGCCGGCGCCGGCGAGGAAGAGCACGGCCTTGCGCACGCTCCACGCCGCGCCGCCGTGGTCCTCGGCGTCGTGGGCGGGGTTGAAGAGGTGCTTGTGCGAGCGCAGCGAGAACAGCAGCCCCGCCGCGTAGCCGAGCAGCAGGATCACCGCCACGCACGCCGACAGCGTCTCGAGATCGGAGGAGAACTGGTGCGACTCCTCGGCCGGGTTGGGCAGCCCGCCACCGGAGACGAGCTGGAAGACCGCGGGCATGATCAGCGCGCAGACCGCCAGTAGCAGCATCGACGACTGCGCCGCCGCGGCCGTGCTGTTGAACGTCTGACGCTCGCGCTTGAGGCCGCCGATGAACATCGCGGCGCCCATGACGAGCAGGATGTTGCCGAGGATCGAGCCGATCAGCGACGCCTTGACGACCTCCTGCAGACCCTCGCGCAGCGCGAAGAACGCGATGATCAGCTCCGGCGCGTTGCCGAACGTGACGTTGAGGAAGCCGCCGATCCCGGGGCCCGAGCGCGCGGCGAGCTCCTCGGTCGCACGGCCCATCAGCGCTGCCGTCGGGATGACGCCGGCGGCTGCTGCGCAGAAGATCGCGACGGCGTCGGCGTGGCCGACCTCGAGTCCGATCGCGATCGGGATGAACGGTACGAGCAGGTACGGCCACCCCTCCCCGGACAGCAGGAACCGGCGGAGGTTGAACGGCGGCTTGGCTGTCTCGGCGCTCATGCCTTCTCCAGACGTGGGGGGTGGAGAAGGTTTCGCCCGCCGCTGAGGGCCGATGACGCCGGGCCTGTTGAGACCGTGCTGACGACGTCACCCGTCTGGAGCTACTTCCCTTCGCGCCGCAGCCTAGCGGCTCGCCGCGTTACGCCGCGTGCCGGGCGTGCGTTGCGGCGGCGGGCCGCAGTGCCGCCAGCACCTCGCCGAGGTGGCGGCGCAGGAAGAAGTGGCCCTCGCCCAGCAGGATCGTGACGTGGCCGTTGGGCAGCGCCCGCGCCAGCGCGAGGGCGCGCTCGGCCGGCACGATCCCGTCGTTGGCCCCGTGCCAGACGTGGACCTCGCTGGTGATCTCGCCCGGGGCGAAGCCCAGCTCGCCGACCGCGAGCGAGCCGTCGGCGAGCAGCGCGCGGGCGTCGCGCACGCTCGCGCCGTTGGCGCGCAGCACGGCGACGCCGGGCGCCGCGAGTGCTGCAGAGAGGTGCGGGTGGCGCACGGCGCGGGCGAGCCAGCGCTCGCGCCCGTTGATCGGGTTCGTCAGGGGCGCCGCTGCGCTGACGACGGCCGTGGCGGTGATCCGCGGCCCGAGGACGCGCGCGCAGGCGAGCGCGACCGGGCCGCCGGCGCTGACCCCGAGCAGTGCGAAGCGCTCGAGGCCGGCGGCGTCGGCCCAGGCGGCGATCTGCGCCGCGGTGCTCGTCAGCGTGCGGGCGACCCGCCGCGGCGAGCGGCCGAATCCGGGCCGCGAGGGGATCAGCAGGCGCACGCCGGTCTGCTCGATCGCTGCGCTCACCTCCGTGCAGGTGCGCAGCGACGTCCCGATCAGCCCATGGAGGTAGACGACCGGTGGCCCGCCGGCGGGCCCCAGCTCGGTGGAGGCGAGCATCGCCCGGCCAGCGTGGCAGGCTCGCGGGAAATCCCTGTAAAGAAGCGGTTTCTGGACCCGCCGCTTGTTCCCGGCTCGCCAACGCCGTACGGTCGGACGTGCCGGGTCAACGACCGAGGGAGAGAACCATGGACCTGTACGCGATCATCCGCCGCGATGGCTGGGCCTCGGGCCCCGACCTCGAAGCCGCCGCGGCGCGCTCGACCGAGGTCGGCGATCAAGACGGTTCCGGCGTGCGCTGGATCCGCAGCTACATCCTCGGCGAGGAGGCCGGCGGGCTCGGCACCGTGTGCATCTACGAGGCCGACAGCCCCGAGGCGATCCGCGCCCACGCCGACAAGGCCGACTTGCCGGTGACGGAGATCATCCCAGTCGCCGACACCGTCATCGTGCGTCCGGACCCGGGCCCCGCGGCTGCCTGACCCACTGGCCTGACGCCGCGCCTCAGTAGTTGTCGTCGTCCTCGCCGAAGTCGTCGGCGTCGTCGAGTGGCGGCGCCGCGTAGGGATCGTCGCCGCCCTCTTCGTGCTCGATGTCGCCGAGCTCGTCGAGGTCGTCGATCTCCTCCTCGTCGTCGTCGTCGGCCAGCACGGCGCCCGTCGGGCCCGATCCGTGGCGCGCCGAGAAGCGCTCGATCAGCTCGTCGCGCGTGTTGTCGTCGACGGGCGCCGCGTCGGTGATCAGCACCCAGTCGGCCCCGTCGCCGGTGTCCTCGAAGATGTCGGCGTCGATCGACGCGCCGTCGTCGACGACGATCAGCACCTCGGTCGTCGGGTTGAAGTACGTGCCGGGACGGGTGACGGCGTCGTCGAGGTCGAAGCGGCGGAGGGCGGGGGCCATGGCGCCGTTCTACCCGTTCGGGCGGTCGCGCTGCAAGGCGGCTACCCGAACGTCCGCAGCTGGCGCTCGATCTCGGCCTCGACATCGAGCGGCTCGCGGCCGTGGCGGATGCGACGCGCGTTGCGCGATTCGATGAGCTCGCGCATCTCCAGCAGCAGCGCAGGATCGACCTTCGGCCTGATCAGCGCCTGCAGCTCGGCCTCGACGTCCTGAGGTGCCTCGCCGCGGCGCACGCGCCGCACGTTGCGGGCCTCGAGCATCTGGCGGATCTCGTCGTTGCGGACGGCCGCGGTGATCGGGGAGGACGCCGGCTTGAGCATGTCCTCCTCGTGGAAGAGCCCGCCCTTGCCGATCTGCTTGAACGCCTCGCCGGAGGTCGCAAGCGCGACGACGGCTCCGATCAGCCCGAGGATCACGACGATCCACAAGAGCTGCGTGAAGGCCTCCTGGCTGACGCCAGTCATGTCCTAGCGATTGTCCCACACGGCGGAGTGCCCTACCATCTAGCGCCGTTGTTGACTGACCAGTCAATCTAGGAGCTGAGAAACCGAAATGGTCGACTTCACGCTGACCGACGAGCAGAAGAACCTGCGCGAGCTGGCGCACGACTTCGCCGAGAAGGAAATCCGCACCGTCGCCTGGGAGTACGACAAGGACGGGACGTGGCCCCAGGACGTCATCGACAAGGCGTTCGAGGTCGGACTGATGAACACGCACGTCGAGGAGCAGTACGGCGGGCCCGGCCTGTCCTACCTCGACGGTTGTCTCATCGAGGAGGAGCTCTCGTGGGGCTGCTCCGGGATCCAGACGTCGCTTGGCTGCAACGGCCTCGCGTCCGCCCCGGTCTTCCTCGGCGCGTCCGAGGAGGTCAAGAAGGAGTTCGGCGAGTCGCTGACCCAGGAGGCCAAGCTCGCGTCGTTCTGCCTGACCGAGCCGGGCGCCGGCTCTGACGTCTCGGGCATGCGCACGAAGGCCGTCCGCAACGGCGACAAGTACGTGCTCAACGGCTCGAAGTGCTTCATCACCAACGGCGGCTACGCCGACTGGTTCACGGTCTACGCCAAGACCGACCTCGACGCCGGCCACCGCGGCATCTCCGCCTTCCTCGTCAAGAAGGACGACACGGTGATCGTCGACAAGAAGGAAGACAAGATGGGCCAGCGGGCGTCCAACACCGCGACCATCACCTTCAACGACACCGAGGTCGACGCGAAGTACCTCATCGGTGAGGAGAACAAGGGCTTCAAGCTCGCGATGATGACCCTCGACCGCACGCGCCCAGGCGTGGCGGCGATGGCCACCGGCATCGCGCGTGCGGCGTTCGAGTTCGCCTGTGACTACTCCAAGGAGCGCGTGCAGTTCGGCGTCCCGATCGCGATGCACCAGGCGATCCAGTTCATGATCGCCGACATGGCGACCGAGATCGAGGCCTCGCGCCTGCTGACGTGGCAGTCGGCCGTGCTGCTCGACCAGGGCATGCGCAACACGCTGCAGTCCTCGCACGCCAAGCGCTTCGCCGCGGACACCGCGATGAAGGTCACCACGGACGCCGTGCAGGTCTACGGCGGCTATGGCTTCATCAAGGAGTACCCCGTCGAGAAGCTCATGCGTGACGCGAAGATCATGCAGCTGTACGAAGGCACGGCGCAGATCCAGCGCCTCGTCATCGCCCGTGAGACGCTGCTGCCGCGGCGCGTCGAGGCGACGGCTTAGCGCAGCAACCGGCCGAGTGCCGCCAGCCACGCGCCGGGCTGTTCCAGCATCGGCACGTGGCCGGCGTCCTCGATCCACTCCACGCGGGCGTCGGGGCGCGCCTTCTGCACGCCCCGCAGGCCCGCGGGTGGGACGAGCCGGTCATAGCGGCCCCAGATCACGCCGACCGGCGCCGTGACCTCGCCCAGGACCGGGCGCAGGTCGAGGTCGGCGACGGCCGCCGTCGCCGCGGCGACGCGTCGTGCGCCCGTCGACGCGTTGATCATCAGCAGCGCGTCCTGTGGTGACAGCGCGCGGGTGTCGTGGATGCTCGGCGCGAACATCAGCGCGCGTGCGCGCGGGCGCCCGACGACGCTGCGCCCGACCTGGCGGCGCAGCTCGACGAGGCGCTCGTTGACGCCCGCGAACGCGCGCACGGCGCCGCCGGGCAGGCGCTGGTAGCCGGCCGGCGCGGCCAGGACCAGGCGCGCGACGCGGTCCGGGTCGCGCGCCGCGACGAGCGTCGCGACCGCGCCTCCGAGCGAGTGCCCGACGAGCATGTAGCGGCGCTTGGGGCGGATCGCCTGCGCCACGTGCTCGGCGACCGCGTCGGCGACTGCGTGCAGCTCAAAGCCCTCGTCGAGCGGGTCGCTGGCGCCGAACCCCGGGAGGTCGACGGTGATGACGCGGTGGCGGTCGCGCAGCGCCGCGACCGTCGAGCCCCACATCAGCCCGCTGGAGGCGAGGCCGTGGATCAGGACGACGGCCGGCCCGTCGCCGTCGCTCGTGACGGCGAGGCCGCTCATGGCGCCGGCGCCTTGCGCGCCTCGCGCACGCGGGCGGCGCGCGCCGCCTCACGCGCGAGCACGGTGACCCCGATCTCCGCGGCGCGGTCGCTGTCGAGCCCGTGGCCCATCGCGATGTTGACCGCGTGGGGCGCGACGGTGCGGTAGTCGTGGCCGGCGTCGCCCGGCTCGTCGGTCGTCCACGCCGTCGCGCGGACGACGTCGACGAGCTGCTGGAGGAAGGTGATGCCCGGGCGCCAGCGCAGGTCGTGCTGGCGCTTCATCCAGTCGGGCTCGCGCCAGATCAGGTCGATGCCCGGGAACACGACGACGGGATCGGTGTGGCGGCTGAGGAAGACCCAGCGCCAGATCGCCCCGGCGCCCGGGTCGGTCGTCGCGGCATCGCGTGCGTTGAGGAACCCGACGCGGGCGTCGCCGAGCCTGCCGAGCTTGCGCGGGAAGCGGCTGAAGTACGGCGTCCCGATCCACAGCGCGCGAGCGACGCCCAGCCGCTCCAGCTCGGCGAGCTCGCCGTATGCACGCTGGCTCGCCCAGGCGCCGAGGCTCTCGCCGTAGATGCAGAGCTCCGGGGCGTCGTCGCGCGCGCAGAGCAGCTCCATGAGCTCGCGGTGCGTACGCGCGGCGATCGGCACCTTGCGCCAGAGAAACGGCGTGCGCTTGTCGTGGTACTGCACGACCACGGAGGCCGTGTCGCCGTCGCTGAGGACTTCCTCGGTCTCGACCGGGATCGGGTTGACGTAGCCGCGCAAGGTCGCCGAGCAGACGAGGATGCGCCCGCGCGCAAACGCGCCGAGGCGCTCGAGCTCGTCGACGGCGAGCACGCAGCGCTGCTCGACGTCGTCGGCGTGACCCATGCCGACGAACACCCGGATCGGGTCCTTGGCCAGGCCGGTCGCGGCGCCGGCCAGGAAGCGCTCGCCCTCGAAGTCCAGTGCCTCGCGCGGCACGGCGCTGCCCTCGCCGCCGCTGACGCTGTCGAGCCAATCGGTCTCGGGATAGCGCAGCTTCGGGCGCTTGGCGCGCTCCTGCTGCTTGCGCCAGGTCGCCACGCCGGCGACGCCGAGCGCGACCGCCGCGGCCGCGAACAGCGCGCGCTTGCGGCCCGGCGGGATGTCGTGCGGCGCGGCCCAGCCGACGAGCGCCGCGATCCCCGCGACGCGCGCGCCGCTGCCGACCAGCGCCACCGCGCGGGCGCGGCTCTGCGGCAGCTCGGTGAGCGTCGCCGCGAGGCCGAGGCCGGCGAGTGCCAGCCGCGCGGTCGACTCGTCGCCGTCGAGACGGCGCGTGAGCCTGACGACGAGCTGCTCGGTCGCCGCCCCGGCGGCGCCGCCGAGCGCGAGCGCGCCGATCGAGACGACGAGCTGGTCGCGCTGCTGGCGGCGCAGCAGGCTCGGCCCGAAGCTGAACGCGAGCGCGAGCGCCGCCGTGTACGGCGCAGCATCGCGCGGGCGTGGTGGGCTGCGCACGGTGCGACGGTACCGCCGAGCGCGGCGCGATACTGGGGGGATGGTGCGACGCGCCACCGGACCCGCGGTCGCCGCGACGGCCCCCCTCGATGCGGCGAAGGCCGCGGCGGGGGCGCGCCTGCGCGGCGCCGGCGGTGCGGGCTCGGGCGATCCGCTCGTCGGGGAGCTGCGCAAGGCGGGGCTGCTGCCGCTGCTCGTGCTGCACCTGCTCGGGGCCGGCCCGTCCTACGGCAACCAGCTGATGGAGCGCATCGCCGAGCTGACCGGCGGGCTCGTCGCCGTGAACCCGAACACGATGTACCCGCTGCTGCGCTCGCTGGAGGACCGCGGCCTGATCGCGGGGGAGTGGGAGCACCCCGAGCGCCGCTCGCGGCGCTTCTACCGGCTGACCGCCAAGGGCGCGCGCGAGCGCGCCGGGCTGGCGGCGGAGATCGCTCCGCGCCTCGACGCGCTGTCCTCCGCGCTGGCCCGCGTGCGCATGGAGCTCGCGCTCTGATGGGACGCGTGCTGCACTCCGTCGACGTGCCGGTGATGGCCAGCGAGGCCGAGGCCCTGTGGTACGACCTCAAGCGCTGGCCGGGGTTCGTCGACGGCTTCGGCAGCATCGACAAGCTCGAGGGCGACTGGCCGCAGGCGGGGTCGGTGTTGATCTGGACCTCGAACCCCGGCGGTCGCGGCCAGGTGCTCGAGCAGGTCGTCCGCTACGAGCCGCGCAGCGGGCAGGAGTCGCTCGTCGAGGACGAGCAGATGCGCGGCCGCCAGACGCTTGCGTTCACGCCCGGTCCCGACAGCGTGCGCGTGTCGATCGAGCTCGAGTACGAGCTCAAGAAGTCGCGCCCCTTCGAGGGAGCCTTCGACCTGCTCTTCGTGCGCCGTCCGATGCGCGAGTCGATCACGCGCACGCTCGCGCGCTTCCGCCGTGACGCGATCTTCGATCGCGATCTGGCCCGGGAGGCCGGCTAGGGCCGCTCGCCGATCCGCTGGACCCGCGCGCCGACGTCGGCGATCGTCTCGAACCAGCGCAGCGCACCGTCGGCGACGACGGCTGCTCCGCCGTCGCGCACCGCCTGTCCGCGCAGCGCGCCGGTGACCGGGTCGAAGGCGATCACGTCGAGGCCGTCGGGGTCGTGTTTTCCGTCGAGCTGGATCGCCGCGACCTCACGTCCGGAGGGGTGCTCGATGAGTCCCAGCGACCGCGCCCCCGGGGTGGACCCGAGGACCGCGATCAACGCCGCGCGCAGCGTCGGCGTGGTCGCCGGATAGCGCAGCAGCGTCGCGACGAAGCCGACCTCGGTGCGCGCGATGTCCTGCCATACCGGCGCGCTGCAGCCTTCGCCGTCCAGCGCGCAGGAGTCCTCGTGCGCCGCGCGCTCCTCCCAGGCCATGCGGTGCAGCTCGCGGCGCAGCGCGCCCGGTTCGCGCGGCAGCTCGGCCAGCGGATCGCCGCGCTGCGGCAGGCGGTCGGCGAGGCCGTTGGCCCCGAGCAGGTCGCTGCGCGCCTCGTCGGCGGTGAGGTCGTGGACCAGCGGGTACTCGCCGGCGCCCGGCGCGACGAGCGACTCGAGGTCAGGCGATCCCGCGGCCTTCCATGCTGCCCGGTCCTGCGGGCTGGGGAGGCGGACGGGCCCGCGATCGGCATGGCTGGAGCGGGCGCTGCCGTCCGGCGCGATCCACAGCTCGGTCTTCAGCACCCGCTGCACCTCGAACGGGGTGCGCGCGGCGGCCAGCTGCTTGTGGTTGCCGGGGCCGCCGGTCGGCGTGTCGTCGACGCGCACGCTGATCACGACGTAGGAGCCCTGCTGGTAGAGCACGTCGCCGCGGCCCGGGAGCTCGTGCAGGCCGGCGATCGCGCTGACCGCACGCAGGCAGTCGCCGGCGCTGTCGCGGGGCTGCGCGCACGCCGCGCGCGCCGAGGCCGGCGCGGGCTTGACGATGTCGGGCGTGCGCACGTCGCCGGGAGTGAGCGCGACGACCGCGACGATCGCGACCGCCAGCGCCATGGCGCCGAGCACCGGCACGAGCACGCGGCGGCGTCGGCGCCGTGGCGGGTGCTGGTCGGTGTAGAGCGCGTCCAGGCGGGCCTGTGTCGTCGCCGGCGGGTCGTCGGTCAGCGTCGGGTAGGCGTCGCGCACGCGGTCCAGATCGGTGGTCATGCCAGGCTCCTCTCGTGGTCGGGCAGGGCGTTGCGGAGCTGGGCGCGCGCCCGCGACAGGCGCGAGCGGACCGTGCCGATCGGCACGCCGGTCGCGATCGCGATCTCCTCGTAGGACAGGTCGGCCCAGGCGTGGAGCAGCAGGACCTCGAGCTCCTCGCGGCGCAGGGCGGTGAGCGCCGCGGCCAGCTCCGGGTCGGCCGGCAGCGACGGCGCGGCCGCGTCCGGCGCGCTGCCGGGCAGCCGCTCCAGCAGCTTGCCGCGGCGGCCGCGGGCGCGCAGCTCGTCGCGGAGCAGGTTCGTCGCGATCGTGAACAGCCAGGCCTTGACGCCGTGGCCCTCGTCGCGGAAGCGCCGCCGTGCGGCGAACGCCCGCGCGAAGGTCTCCGCGGCGAGGTCCTCGGCCAGCGCAGGCTCCCCGATGCGGGCGCGCAGATAGCGGCGCACGGCGCCGTGGTGGCGATCGAAGATCGGCTGGAACGCCGCGGGATCTGCGAGCGAGCGCTGCAGGGCCCGGATGTCGTCGTCGGCGTGCGCCACCAGCTCCATGCTCCCTGCAACGCCGCCGACCTGCCGCCGGTTCCCGGCTTGACGTAGGCTCCGCCGCCATGTTCGTGTTCAAGGCCGCCGTCGTCGGCGCAGGGACGATGGGCGGTCAGATCGCGCAGACGATCGCGGCCGCGGGACTCGACGTCGTGCTCAAGGACGTCAAGCAGGAGCTCGTCGATCACGGGATCACCGAGGCGCGCAACGTCACCGCGGGGCAGATCGGCAAGCTCGTGGAGAAGGGCAAGCTGACCGAGGAGCAGGCGGCCGGCGCGATCGACGAGGTCGTCGGGCGCATCCACGGGACGCTGGACTACTCGGGCTTCGGCGACGTCGACTTCGTCATCGAGGCGGTGCCCGAGAAGATCGAGATCAAGCAGGCCGTCTTCGCCGAGCTGGATGCCGCGACGCCGGGCCACGCGATCCTCGCCTCGAACACGTCGTCGCTGTCGATCTCGGAGATCGGCGAGGCGACGCTGCGTCCCGACAAGGTCGTCGGCTTTCACTACTTCTACCCGGCGTCGGTCATGCCGCTGATCGAGATCGTCGAGGGTGACGCCACGTCCTCGGAGACGCTGCAGGCGGCCGTGACGTTCGCCCAGGCGATCAAGAAGCAGCCGATCACCTGCGCCGAGGTGCCCGGCTTTGTCGTCAACCGCATCCTCAACTCGGGGATCTCCGAGGTCTGGCGCGCCCAGGAGGAGGACGGTCTGTCGATCAAGGCGATCGACGAGAGCGTCGGCGCTGCGGGCGTCGTCCCGGTCGGCCCGTACTACCTGGTCAACCTGCTGGGCCTGGACACCGTCCTGCACGTCGCCGAGCACCTGCACGCCGAGTACGACGACGGCCTCGGCGAGGACCGTTTCTACGTGCCCGAGGGGATGCGCACGCTCGTCGCCGAGGGCAAGCTCGGGGCGAAGACCGGCGGCGACGGCTTCTATGCGCCGGACGGGTCGCCGAACCTGCCGGGCGAGGGTGCGCCGGACACCGAGACGCTCGTCGAGCTGCTGGCGCTGAAGACGTTTCGCGAGGCCGCGCTCGTGCTCGAGGAGGGCGTCGCCAGCCATCGCGACATCGACTTCGGGATGATGGCCGGCGCCGGGCTGGATCCCCGGCGCGGGCTGCTGCCGCCGTTCATGAAGGCCGACGTCGACGGTCTGGACGTCGTGCTCGAGCGCCTGGAGGCGGCCGCGGAGAAGCACGGCGACCGCTTTGCGCCGCCGACGATCCTCAAGCGGCTGGTCGCGCAGGGCCGGCTCGGTCAGAAGACCGGCCAGGGCTTCTACGCGTACCCGCAGCCCGACGCCGAGCAGCCCGGCGAGGTCGTCAAGCTCGAGACCCGCGGCGACGTCGCGATCGCGTGGCTGGCCAACGGGCAGATGAACTCGATCGCGCCGAGCGTGGTCGAGGACCTCGGCAAGGTCTGGGCGCACGTCAAGGCCAGTGGCGTGCGTGCGCTCGTGATCGCCTCGTCGAATCCAATGCTCTACTCGGCCGGTGCGGACCTCAAGGCCTTCACGACGCTCGACGAGGCCGGCGGTAAGGCCCTGCTCGACGCGACACATGCGCTGTTCCGCGAGCTGGGTCAGGCTGGCGTGGCGACGATCGCGGCGGTCAACGGCCTGGCCTTCGGCGGCGGCTGTGAGCTCGCGATGGCGTGCGACGTGCGCCTGGCCGCGCGCTCGGCGATATTCGGCCAGCCCGAGATCAAGCTCGGGATCATCCCCGGCTTCGGCGGCACGCAGCGCCTGCCGCGCCTGGTCGGTGAGAACAAGGCGCTGGAGATGAACCTGATCGGCGATCCGATCGGCTCCGAGGAGGCCTACGAGTACGGCCTCGTCAACCGCGTCGTCGAGGACCACGAGCTGCTCGACACGGCGCTGGCCTGGGGGCGCAAGCTCGCCGAGCAGGCGCCGCTGGCGGTCGAGCAGGTCAAGCGCGTCTCGGGCAACGGCGACCTCGACGCCGGCATCGAGGCGGAGAAGGCCGCGTTCGCCGCCGTCTTCGGAAGCGCGGACGGCAAAGAGGGCATCAGCGCGTTCCTCGCCAAGCGCAAGCCACAATGGCAGGGCAAGTGACGCTGACCGTGTCCCCCAAGATCGAGAAGCTCGTCGGCCTCGTCCGCGAGGCGTCCTCGGTCGTCGCCCTCACCGGCGCCGGGATCTCGGTGCCGTCGGGGATCCCCGACTTCCGCTCTCCCGGCAGCGGGCTGTGGGAGAACGTCGACCCGATGGAGGTCGCGCACATCGACGCCTGGCGTGCGGACCCGGAGCGCTTCTGGCACTTCTACGGCTCGCGCTTCGCGACGCTGCACGACAAGCAGCCAAACGGCGCGCACGCCGCGCTGGTCGAGCTCGAGCGCCGCGGCAAGCTCGATGCCGTCATCACGCAGAACATCGACATGCTCCACCGCAAGGCGGGGACGAGCGAGCTGATCGAGGTCCACGGGACGATCGAGCACTCGAGCTGTCTGAGCTGCAAGGCGACATTCGCGCTCGACGAGGTCCGCAGCCGCCTGAGCCACTCGGCCGTCAGCGTCCCCGAGTGCGACTGCGGTGAGCCGCTGAAGCCCGACGTCGTGCTGTTCGGGGAGTTCCTGCCCGAGGGCGCGCTGCAGCGCGCCTACGAGCTGGCCGCGCGCGCCGACCTGCTGCTGTGCGTCGGCTCGTCGCTGGAGGTGCACCCGATCGCACAGCTGCCCGGCGTCACCAAGGGCGCCGGCGGCGCCGTCGCGATCGTGACGACAGGCCCGACCCCGTGGGACACGCGCGCCGCCGTCAAGCTCGACGGCGACGTCGTCACCGAGCTCGAAGCGCTCGTCGCCGCGCTGTAGCAGGGGGTCAGATCTTGCAATCAAGCACTTCTCGGGTTTAAACCCGAGAGATGCTCGATTGCAAGATCTGACCCCGTTGGTGGGGCTTAGGATGCGGCTGCATGTCGCGTCTCGCGGACGTCCTTCGCTCAGCGCTCGCACCGGTTGCACTCGGCGTCGCACGCGCGCGGTCGGCGCCGGCGCGTTGGCTGCTGCCGGCGCTGGGCGTCGCGCTCGCGACGGCGCTGCTGGGCGCGGCCGTCGGCGGCGGCGCCGTCGCCGGGGAGCAGGCGGCGCGCGACGCGGTCTCCGAGCTCGCGCCCGGGGCACGCTCGCTGCGGCTGTCGTCGTCCGGCGGCGCGCCGCCGGGCACCGACGAGCGCGCACGCCGCCTGCTCGGAGGGTTGACACCGGCGCCGCAGACGCGCGCGACGCTGATGCTGCCGACGGTGACGATGGTCCCGCGCGGCGGCGCCGTGCGCCACATCGTCCAGCTTGCGGGCATCGCGCCGCTGACGCGCTGGGTGCGCCTGCGCAGCGGGCGCCTGCCGCGCAGCTGCACGGCGACGCGCTGCGAGGTGCTCGCCGCCGGCAGCGGGCGCGCGCCCGACACGTTGGTGCGCAACGACACGCGGCTCGTCACGGTCGGCACGGCGACGCTGCGCTCCAGCGTCCCGCTCGGCTTCCTTCCCGCCACGCCGCGAGCCGGCCAGGTCGCCGAGGCGCGCCCGCGGCCGCTGCTGCTGAGCGACGCCCCGGCTGCCGTCGACGCGCTGCCGGGCTTCGACAGCGTCGTGCGCACACAGGGCTGGACCGCCACGCTGGACACCGGCGGGCGGCCCAGCTGGCGCCTGGACGAGCTGACGGCGCGGCTGCGCGCGACGGGCGCCGAGCTCACGCGCGACTCCAACGTCTTCGTCCTCGAGGCGCCCGAGCGTGCGCTCGCGCTCGCCCAGGCCCGCGCCAGCGAAGCGCGCGAACGGGTCGTGATCGTCGGCGCGGGCGCCGCGGCGCTGCTGATCGCGTTCGTCCTGCTGGCAGCCACGGCGATGCGCCGTGACCTCGACGGTGAACGCGCCCGCCTGGAGCGCCGCGGCGGGCGTCGCTGGCAGCTCGCGCTGCTGGCGGTCACCGAGGCGGGCTGGCCGGCGCTCGTCGGCGTGGGCGTCGGTGGTGTCGCGGCGCTCGTCGTCACGGCGTTGCGCGCTCGCGCGGCAGACGTGGACGCCGGCGACCTCCTCGCGCACGTCTTCGTCACGCCGGCGGTCCTGCTCGGGGCGGTCGCGCTGTGGGCGCTGGCGACCACGCTGCTCGTCCTCGCTGCGCGACCGTGGGGCCCCGCGGCGGGGCGCATCGCCGACGTCGTCGCGCTGGCGGCCGTCGGCGCGCTCGCATTCGCGTTCGCGCGCGGCGGCGACACCGCCGAGCCCGGGGACCCGCTGCCGGCGCTGCTGCCGCCGCTCGTCTGCCTTGTCGCGACGATCGTGATCGCGCGGCTGGCGGTGCCCGCCCTCCGTGGGCTCGAGGCCGCGGGGCGGCGCGGGCCGCTGCCGATCCGGCTGGCCGCGCTCGGCCTCGCGCGCGCGCCCGGCGGCCCGGCGCTGACGGTCGGGGTCGTCGCGGTCGGCTGCGGCCTTTCCTGCTTTGCCTGGGCCTATCGCGCGACGCTCTATGACGGCGATCGCGACCAGGCGGCCTACGCGGTCCCGCTCGACGTGACCGTGCGCGAGGGCGCGGACTTCGTCTCCCCGCTGGCGCTGGCGTCACAGCAGCGCTGGCGTGCCCTTGCCGGCGGCGGTCGCGCGCTGGCGGTCCAGCGGACGGCCGCGACCGTCCCGCGCGGGTCGTCGACGGTCGCGCTGCCGCTGCTCGGCGTGCCCGCCGGCGGGCTCGAGGCGATCCGCGGATGGCGCGACGGCGACGCGTCGGCATCGCGCCCGGTCCTCGCGCGGCGCCTGCGCCTGCCCGGCCCACTGGCCGCGCGCGGGCCGGTGGTGCGCGCCGGCGACCGCACGCTCACGCTGCGCGCCGGGCACAGCGGGGACCCCGTGGAGCTCGACGCGCTCCTGCTCGGCGACGACGGCTCCGTCCAATCGCTTGCGCTGGGCGCGACGGGACGCGCGCCACGGACCCTGTCCGTGCCGATTCCATCCGCCGCGGCGGGGCGGCGCCTCGTCGGCATCGACGTCAACGTCGCCGAAGGCCTGGCGGCCACCGACGGCCATCAGGAGGCGGAGTCGCTGACGACCCAGGGCATCGTCAGCGGCGACCTGACGCTCGGTGGCGTGCGCCTCGGCGCGCGCGCGGTGGACGTCGGCGACTGGGTCGGGCGCGGCCCGCTGCGCAGCCCTCGCCCCGCTGCCGCGTCCTCACCTGCCGCCGGCGCCGCGATCCGCGTTCCCTATCGCTTCGACCGCGACGGCCGCGGCTTGCTGACGCCACGCCAGCCGGGCGACGGCAAGACGCTGCCGGTCGTGACCGACCGCGCGACGGCAGCGGCCGCCGGCCCCCGCGGGATCCTCCCGCTGACGGTCTCCGGCGAGCGCCTGCGGGCGCGGGTCGTCGGCACCGTCGCGCGCTTCCCGACGATCGACGCGAGCGCCGGCGGCGTGATGGTGGCCGACCGCGCGACGCTCGCGGCCGTGCTCGACGCGGGCGCTCCCGGTCTGTCGCGTCCGGGAGAGCTCTGGATCGAGGTCGCGGGCGGTGCGCCCGAGCAGCGCCTGCTCGATGCGCTGCGGGCGCCGCCGCTGCGCTCGCTGAGCGCAGACTCGCGGCGCGTCGCCGAGCAGCGGCTGCGCGGTGACCCGCTGGCGCGCGAGCTCGTCCGCACGCTGGTCGGCGCGGCCGTGATCGCGCTGGCGCTCGCCGCCCTCGGCGTGCTTGTCGCCGTCGCGCTGGCGCTGCGCGACGACGCCGCCGAGCTGTTCGATCTCGAGGCGCTCGGCGTCGCCCCGCGACTGCTGCGCCGCGACGTGCGCCTGCGCGCTGCGGCGCTCGCGACGCTCGGCCTCGGCGCGGGCATCGGCGTCGGCGCCGCGCTCGTCACGCTGACCGTCGACGCCGTGCAGGTGACCGCGGCGGGCGTGCGCCCGCTGCCGCCGCTGCTCGCGGTGGCGCCGTGGGGCGCATGGGCGCTCGTCGCGCTGGTGTTCGCGGCAGCCGTCGCGGCCGGGGTAGCGGTGCTGACGCGCCGCGCGCTGTCCGGCCCGCTGCCACGGCGCGCGCCGGGGGTGGCGCCATGAGCGATGTCGCCGTCGACGCGCGCGACCTGTTCTGCGTGCACCGCACGAGCGAAGGCGACGCCGCGGCGCTGCAGGGCCTGACGCTTGCGGTGGCGACCGGCGAGGTCGTCGTCGTGCTCGGGCCCAGCGGCGCCGGCAAGTCGACGCTGCTGCGCGTGCTCGCCGGAATCGAGGCGCCGTCGGCCGGGACGGCGATCGTGCTCGGCCAGGACGTCGGGCGCCTGTCGCCGGCGCGCCGCGGCGCGCTGCGCCAGCGCCGCTTCGGCCTCGTCGACCAGCACCACGACCGCGCGCTGCCGGCCGCGCTGGACTGTCGCAATGCGGTCGCCCTGCCGCTGGCACTGCGCGGGGCGACCGCCCGCACGCGACTGGCGCGCGCCGACGCCCTGCTCGAGCGGATCGGCCTGGCCGACCGCGGCCGCGCGCGGCCGCACGAGCTGTCGGGTGGTGAGCGCCAGCGCGTGGCGCTGTGCGCGGCGCTGGCGCACCGGCCGGCGCTGCTGCTGGCCGACGAGCCCGGCGGCGAGCTCGACGCGGCCAACGCCGTGCAGATCTATGCCCTGATCGCCGAGCTCGCGCGCGACGAGGGCGCAACGGTCGTGCTCGTCAGCCACGACGCGACCGCGGCGACGATCGCAGACCGCAGCGTGCGCATCCGCGACGGCCGCGTCAGCGACGAGGCCGCGAGCGACGGGGAGGAGTCCCTCGTCGTCGGCGCCGGCGGCTGGGTGCGCCTGCCCGAGGAGCTGCTGCGCGAGGCCGGCGTCGGCACCCGCCTGCGCGGCAGCGCGGGGCGCGGGGAGATCGTGCTGCGCGGCGACGCCCCGGCGCCGGCCGCCGCCGCGCCCGGACCCACCGCCGCGCCCGCCCCGGCCCGGCCGGCGGGCACTCCCGCCACCGCTGCGCTGCGCACCGTGCGCAAGGCCTTCGGCGAGCGCGTCGTGCTGGACGCCTGCGACCTCGAGCTCGCGCCCGGACGGCTCACGGCGCTCAGCGGACGCTCGGGCTCGGGCAAGTCGACGATCCTGCGCCTGCTCGGCGGTCTCGAGCGACCGGACGCCGGCGAGGTCGCGATCGACGGCGTGGCGCTCGGGGGCCTGGACCGCGACGCGCTTGCTGCGCTGCGCCGCGGGCGGATCGGGATCGTCGCGCAGGACACCGGCCTGCTCGACCACCTCGCCGCGCGCGAGAACGTCGCGCTGGCGCTCAGCGTCAGAGGCATCGCGCACGGCATGGCGCTCGAGCGCGCCGACGCGCTGCTCGCAGAGGTCGGGCTCGCGGAGCGCACCCGCCAGCGAACGTCGCGGCTGTCCGGCGGCGAGCGCCAGCGCGTGGCAATCGCTCGCGCGCTCGTGCCCCAGCCGGGACTGCTGCTCGTCGACGAGCCGACGTCACGCCTGGACGAGGCCAACGCGATCGCCGTCGCACAACTGCTCGCTCACATCGCGCGCGAGCACGGCACCACGATCGCCTGCGCGACGCACGAGCCGCAGCTCATCGCGCGCGCGGACGAGGTCGTGAACCTCTAGCCGATCTCCGCCTGCATACGCGCGCGCAACGCCGCCTCGATCATCCCGAGCACGCGCGTGACCTCCTCGACGGTCTCGTCGTCGAGGCCGCCCTCCAGCGCGCGGTTGGCGGCCTCGCCGACGACGCCGCGCTCTCCGCGCAGGCGCTCGATGCGCTCTCCGATGCGCCCGCGGTCAGCCCACGGCGCGAGCTCGGCGATCGCGGCTTCCAATGCGATGCGCAGCTGCAGCGCAGCCTCGCGCGAGCGCCCGGCATCGAGGTCGGCGCGGCCGCGCAGCGTCAGCTCCTCACAGGCCAGCGCGACGTCGCGGCCGGAGAGGATCGCGGCGAGGCGCTCCTGCGGGCGCAGGACGCTCGCGCGGCGCTCGGACAGGCGAGACGAGGAGCGCTGCAGCGTGACCGCGGCCGTCCACTTGCCGAGCGCGACCTGGTCGCCGTCGCCGATCCCGATGCGCACGGCGATCGCGCGCTCTCGCGAGACCTCGCGGACGAACGGGTCGTTGGCTGCCGTGCGGTAGGCATGCAGCACGCCGTTGATGACGGCCACGCCGTCGTCGGCCTCGTCCTCGGCGTCGACCTGCGCCTGCCAGCGCTCGGCCTCCTTCAGGTCGACGAACGGCTCGGCGCCCACGAGGGTCACCCGTGTCGTCGTCACCGGCTCGGGCCCGGGCTCGGGGTCGGTCGCCTTCGGCTTGCGCTTGCGGCCGAGCAGCGCGCGGCGCTCCACGGCGCCGAGCGTCTCGAAGACGATGACGTGCGACGGAAGACCGCCGGGGCCGCGCATCACGTAACGACCATCGGCCGGACCCAGCACGAACGGCAGCTCGAGCTGGACGAACGAGAAGAGCGGCAGGGTCCTACTCGGACTCGTGCGCCTTGGACGCCCTGGACGGCGTCGCCTTCAGCGCGTACTTGGACGGCTCGGTCAGGACGTTGGGGTTGTCGATCGAGCCGATCCGGCTGATCAGCTTGATCCACTGGCCGGGCTTGAGCACGGAGTTGAGCTGGCGCGCGAGCTTCTTGTTGGTGCCGTACAGCGGCTGGAAGCCGACGTGGATGTGGTCGGCGTGATCGGGCAGCGACAGCGCGTTGTCGGCGCCCTCGTAGGTCATCAGGCTGATGATCTGGTGGGGCTTCATCGTGCCCTGCAGCGTCAGCAACCTGCGCACGGCGATGTCGGTGACCGAGCCTGCGCCCTGGTGGCCGAGGATCGGGATGCCGTTGATCTTGGCGATGTCCACCGCGTTGCCGGAGGAGTGCTCGGAGATGTTGCCCGAGGTCGTCCGCAGCGAGTGGTTGCCCTTCAAAGAGGTGATCGTCGGCTTCAGGCCCGATGCGGAGAGGAACTCGAGCGTCGCGAGGACGCGGCGGTCGATCTGGCCGCCGGCGATGTCCTTGGCCCCGCCGGAGTAGATCTCGATGCGCGGGTTCTCGAGCACGCGGCGCTGCAGCGCCTCCTTGCTCATCAGCAGGATCTGGCCGATCGACGGGTTCTTGGCGTCCGGACCGAAGAACGGGTTCTTGCCCGCCGCGCGGTACATCGACGTCGACTCGAGGAGCTTCCAGCCGTCGAGGATCGGCTTGGGGTCGATCCGCGGCGCTTCCTTGCCGGCCGGGCGGATCTCGAAGCGCACATGCGGCGCGGTCGCGTCAGACGTCTTGCCGATACGCCCGAGGATCGTGCCCGCGATCACCTTCGAGCCGACCTTCAGAGGCTTGATCGTGACGTCGGAGCGCTTGAGGCCGTAGACCTCGGTGAAGTAGGACTTGAACGTCGTCGTGCCGACGTCGGAGTTGAGGATCTGCTCCTCGCCGCCGGCCTTGAACGCGCGGGCGCGGTGCGGGTTGGCGAACAGCCGCTCGCGAACCGGGGCGACCTGTGTGGCGACCTTGTCGACGGTGGAGTCGACGGCCTTGGTCGCCGCGTCGGCGACCTTCTTGATCGCCCGGGAGCCGGCGCTCGCGGCGGTCGTCGGGGCGGGGTCCTTGCCCGGCAGGTCCAGCTCGCGCGCGATCGCGTCCTTGGTCTGCAGTTTCTGCTTGGGCTGCGGGTAGGCCTTGGAGATCTTCTTGAGGTGGCCGTACGTGTAGGTGTTGCCGTACACGTCCTGCAGCTGGATGAACCTGCCGAGGCGCTCGGACTGGCCGATCTTGGTGATCTTGCCGTCCTGCACGCTGATCACCGGCGCGCCGCGCTTGGCGAAGATGTCGATGCCCTTGCGCGCCGCGTCGGACTCGATCGGCTGCGCCGCGTTCTTGCCCTTTGCCACCTTGCGAGCGGTCGCGGTCTCGGCGACGTCGTCGGCGTAGCGCGCCGTGGCGTGGACGGGGAAGTGGCCCTGCGTCAGGCCGGTCAGCGAGCCGACGAGGTCGGACGGCAGCCCGCCGATCAGGCGGGCGCGCATGAGCACGCTGTCGACGTACCAGTCGGCGTGGTTGTAGGCGAAGATCGCGCGCTTGATGTCCTTGTCGGCGCCGGCGGCCTTCAGGTAGCGGGCGGCGGCGAAGATCGCGTCGACGGGGTTGTACGGATCCTTCTTCTTGTCGTTGTTCGCGTCGACGCCGTAGGACTTCCACGACGCGGGCATGAACTGCATCCAGCCCAGCGCGCCGGCCGAGGACACGTTGACGTTGCGCCCGTAGTCGGTCTCGATCTCGTTGATCGCCGCGAGGATCTCCCAGCGCACTCCGTACTGGATGCCGGCCGCCTGGTAGATCGGCAGCAGGAACGGCGGGATCTTGAACTTGTCGATGAAGAAGTTGGGAACGCCGACCGGCGCGGCGCCGGGCAGCGCGAAGGAGTAGGTCGGGTTCGCCTCGGTCGGCGTGCCGTCGGCCTGGCGGTTGCGCGTCGCCTTGCGCACGACCGCGCGCTGGGACTTGCGCTCGGTGGCGGCGGTGTGGGTCGCGTCGCTGTTGCTGGTGCTCAGGCCGGGCGTGCGCGTCGACTTGCCCGTGGTCGCCTGCTGGCCCTGGTTGCCGGCGACGGGCGCGTCGGTCGGCGCGGGCTCGGTGGCCGGCGTCGTCGGCGCGGGCGCCGGCGCGACAGGGCCGTTGTCGACGATCGTCAGGATCGGCGTCGTGATGCCGGGGATCCGGATCTGGTTCAGCGGGGTGCCGGGTGGCACGTCGACGGTGACGTTCACGGTCTCGCCGCCCAGCAGCGTGACGGTGAGCGTCCGGAGCTCGGCCGACGCGGGGAGGACGGCCGCGCCGAAGCCAACCGAAATAGCCCCGGCAGAAGTCAACCCGATCAGCAGTTTGCGCTTGTTCATGAAGTCCGTGCGGTGTCTCCCCGCGCGCCCCCTGCCAAACGTCAGGGCGCCCACTGTGAGGCCGGCCGACCCTACCACGGCCACCCGACCCGATGACGACGCTACCTACGCGTCCGGAGGTTTGCAATCTGCAACCACATCGGCACGAAACGTCCCAATATTGAGAGCGCGGGGTACGCTTGGACGATATGAGCGACGACAACGGCGCCAACGCACGTGAGCGACTCACGAAGCAGGGAGAGGACGCTTTGGGGAAGCTCGCGCAGGATCTCTTGGACAATCCACTGGTAAACAGCGCGATCACCCGCGTGTTCGATGCGCGTGAGAAGGCGGTACAGGCCCAGGAGGCCGCGATGGGCGCGCTGAACATCCCGTCGGCGGCGGATCTGGAGCGTCTGACGCGCCGCGTGCGCTCGGTCTCACAGCGCTTGGAGGGCATCGAGGACGGCGTCGACCGCCTCGACGAGCGCCTCGCGAAGCTCAGCGGCTCCAGCGACGTCGAGCAGCGGCTGTCGAACATCGAGGCCCAGCTCGACAAGGTCGTCAAGGAGCTGACCGCGATCCACAAGGCCCTGCCCGGGGCGGCGAAGACCGTCTCGCGCAACCAGGAGCGCCTGAAGGTCGCCTCAGACGACTGATCGCTCGGCCGCGCGGATCGGCCCCGGCGTCAGCGCCGCGGCCACGACGACGAGCGAGAAGGCCAGCAGGCGCAGGACGACGCTCAGCGAGCCGTCCGGGAGCGGCTCGCCGAAGACGATCAGCCCCGAGGCGATCGTGCAGAGGTTCGCGGCCGCCGACGTCACGGCGATGACCGGGACCGCCTGGCCGACCTGCAGCGAGCGCGCCGAGACGATCAGGCCGACGAGCGACAGCACGGTGATGACGATCGTCAGCGGCCCGAAGAACGTGGCGACGATCCCGTCGTCGGCGAAGCCGCCCGACGCCGCCTTGATCGCGACGTCGCTCGCGCCCCACTGCACCCCGGCCGCCGCCGCCAGCAGCGTGCCGGCGTGCGCGCTGCCGTTCAGCGCCAGCAGCATCGGGACGAACGAGGCGATCGCCAGCCCGCCGACGTAGACGGCGAGTGTCGCGGTCTCGTAGTCGGAGTGCTTGGAGTCGCCGGTGTCGCCGAGCGTCGCTGCGAGGAACGCGAGGCCGGCGGCGGTCAGCGCGACGCCGATCCACTCGCGGCGGGTGACGCCGATGCCGAACATCCGCTCGGCGACGACGGTCAACATCACGAGGCCGCCGGCGATCACCGATTGCACGAGCGTGATCGGCGCGAGCGCGAGCGCCGCGACATGCAGGAACCAGGAGCTCGTCGCGACGATGATCCCCAGCGTCCACCACTTGCTCGCGAACAGCGCGAGCGTCGAGCGAATCGGGTGGCGCCACTCGACGGGCGGGGCGTCCGCGGCGCCGCGGAACTTGTAGAGGAACCCGAGGATCGAGACGAACGCCGTCGCGAGTGCGAGCAGCAGGCCGAGCTGGACGCTGAACGGCACTACGCGGACCTGACCAGTGCGGCCGCGGCCGCGTGACCGAGCGCCTCGACCGGTTCCTCGCCGCCGTCGTCGACGATCGCGAGCACGGCGCCGGCGCGGATCCCGCGCACGCGCGCGAGCTGCAGGATCGCGGCGGTCGACAGGTCGCGCACGGTCGCGCGGTCGTTGGCCGGCGAGTCGTAGACGTCGTCGCTGTGGACGATTCCCGCGCGCCCCGCCGCCGACGCGAGCATCGACGTCAGCTCCGGATCGGGAGCGACGCGGCCGTCGGCGCCGAGCGCGCGGCTCGTCCCGTCGGCCGCGACCGCTGCCTTGACGGCGAGCAGCGTGCCGACCCTGACGTCGGTGATCGCGCGGCAGGTCCCGGCGCGTACGGCGACCTGCAGGCCGAGCTCGCACAGCTCGCCGAGGACGATCGCAGCGCTCGGCCCGCCCACGCCCGTCGCCTGGATCGTCAGTGGCTCACCGTCCCGTGCGGCACCCGTGTACCCCCATAGCCCACGGTGGTGGTTGAACATCAGCGGCGCCTCGAGCAGCACCTGGGCGAGTGCCAGCGCGCGGCCCGGATCGCCGACCAGGACCGCTCGTGGAGCGAGCGCGTTCGTGGGCTTGATGTGAGGCACGAGCGGCGGAGGATAGAGTCACGCCATGGCCAAGAAGAAGGACCCCCGCAAGAGCGCGCGTGACCGCGCCGAGCAGGTTCGGTCCGCCGTCGAGGACGCCCTTTCAGCGACCGCCGACCGCGCCGAGCAGACCCAGAAGGCCGCGCAGGAGCGCGCCCAGGATGCCGCCGACGAGCTGCAGCAGGTGTTCACGCGCCTGCGTGACGCGCTCGACGATGTGCGCCCCGTCACCGCTGCGGACATCGACTCGCTGCGCAAGGAGATCTCCGCGCTGAACTCGCGCGTCGCCAAGCTCGAGAAGCCCGCGCCGCGCCGCGCGTCCACTGCTCGCAAGTCGACGACTGCGCGCAAGAGCGCGACGACGGCTGCGCGCGCGGCGACGAAGCGCACCACCGGCAGGTCATAGCCCGCCGCATCCTCATAACCGGGGTCTCCAACGTCCTCGGTGCGCGCCTCGCGCGCGCGCTCGCCGACGACCCAGCGGTCGAGCGCGTGATCGGCGTCGACACCCGCCCGCCGGCGCCCGCGCTGGCCGAGCGGATCACGTTCATCGAGTCCGACGTGCGGGCGCCGAACCTGGCCGGCGCAGTGCACGCGGCGGCGGTCGACACGATCGTCCACAACGACATCGTGCAGTTCCCCGAGCCCGACCGCACGGCGCGCAACCTGCACGACATCAACGTGATCGGGACGCTGCAGCTGCTCGCGGCCGCGGACACCGTGCCGACGCTGCGCCAGCTCGTCGTCCGCAGCTCGGCCGCGATCTACGGCTCGCAGGGCGCGGCGCCCGCGTTCTTCAGCGAGGAGCTCGCGCGCGGGGGCTGGCCCGGCGCCAACCGCACCCGCTTCCAGCGCGACATCGACGAGCTCGAGCGCCTCGTCGACACGTTCGCGCGGCGACACCCAGAGGTCACGTGCACGACGCTGCGAACGCAGCCGATCGTCGGGCCCGGCATCCGCTCGCCGATGAACGCGCTGTTCCGTGCGCCGCTGGTGCTGACGGCGCTGGGGTTCGACCCGCGGCTGCAGGTGCTGCACGAGGACGACGCCGTCGGCGCGATGGCGGCCGCGGTGCACACGCCCGTGCGCGGCGCCGTGAACGTCGCCGGGGACGGCGCGGTCTCGCTGTCGCGCGTGCTGCGCAGGCTCGGCCGTCGGTCGCTGCCGGTGGCGACGCCGCTGCTCGGCCCGGCCGCGGGCGCGCTGGCCCGCGTGGCCGGCGGGCGCCCGCCCAACGAGGACATCCTGCGCTACCTGCGTCACGGGCGGGCTGTCGACACGACGCGCATGCACGAGGAGCTGGCGTTCCGCCCCAACTACACGACGCTGCAGGCGATCGATGCGATCGCGCTGGCGCCGGAGATCGCGGTCTCGTGAGCCTCGTGGGCGACCTGCGCGACGCGCTCGCGGTGGTCGGGCGCAGGCTCGGTGGCGAGTACGAGGAGGACGCCTGGGGCTTCGACGCCGACTACGTGCGTGCCGTCGCGCCGCTCGTCGACCTGCTCTATGACCGCTGGTGGCGCGTCGAGGCCAGCGGGCTGGAGGGCCTGCCCACGCGCGGGCGCGCCCTCGTCGTCGCCAACCACGCCGGCGTCCTGCCCTACGACGCGCTGATGATGGCGACGGCGATCCGTCGCGGGGTCGGTCGGGGGGCGGGTGGCGGGGCCCCGTCGCGCGACGCGCGGTTTCTCGCCGGCGACCGGGCGTTCGAGCTGCCCTACGCCAGCCCCGCGCTGCGCCGTCTCGGCGGCGTGCCCGATTCCATCCACAACGCGCGCCAGCTGCTCGAGCAGGAGCACCTCGTGCTCGCGTTCCCGGAGTACGGCGGGCGTGCGAGCAAGCCCTACAGCGAGCGCTACCGGTTGGAGCGCTTCGGCCGCGGTGGGTTCATCGAGGTCGCGCTGCGGACGCAGTCGCCGGTGATCCCCTGTGCGGTCGTCGGCAGCGAGGAGGTGCATCCGCTGCTTGCCCAGCTGCCGCTCCTGCCTGGCCGGCTGATGCCGCTTCCCGTGCCGTTGCCGCTGCCCTCGAAGTGGCTGATCGCGTTCGGCGAGCCGATCGTGCTGGGGCACCCGCCGGAGGCGGCGGAGGACCGGGCGCTCGTGCTCTCGCTTTCGGATCGCGTGCGCGAGAGGATCCAGCAGTCGGTCCACGAGACCCTGATCCGACGAAAGGCAGCGTTCCTCTGATGAGCGATCCGCAGTTCGGGTCAGTGCAGGAGTTCCGCGAGGCGCTGGACTGGGTCTTCACGACGATGAGCGAGGACCCCGAGATGGGTCCCAAGCTCAGGGACGCCGACGTCTCACAGCGCTTCGAGATCGTCGACTATGACCTCGTCGTTCACATCCGCGCCGGGCGCGACGGGGAGGATGGGCACCTGCACTGGCGGTGGACCGACGAGGTCGACTGGGAGCCGAAGGTGCGTCTGGCGATGGCGTCGGCGACGGCCAACCGCTACTTCCAGGGCAAGGAGAACATGGCGATGGCGATCGCGCGCCGGCGGATCAAACCGGGCGGCGACATCAAGGCGACGCTCGCGCTGATCCCGATCATGAAACCGGTCTACGAGCGCTACCGGGCCTTCCTGCAGGACCGCCACCCGCATCTCGTGGCGTGATGGTTGACTTTGCTCCCTGGCTCCGGGAAGCTGAATCGCATCTGAATACGGCACTAGGTCGGAACGTGGATGGTCCGCCATCCGCGAGGCGTCGCCTCTTTGACGAGCGCCTACGGCCGGCGAAGCGGGACGTCATGCCCGCGGGCGACGGGACCCTTCTGCAGAGGATCCCGTCGCCACTTTATTTCCGGGAGAGCACGTGAGCTCGGGCTCGGCACAGCAGCTGACGGTCACGGAGGTCGCGCGCCGCGCCGGCGTCACACCGGCGACGCTGAAGCGCTGGGTCAAGCAGGGCTTGATCCCCGAGGTCGGTGCACGCGACGGCTGGACGGCGGGCGCCGCGGCCCACGCGCGGATCGTCGCGCGCCTGCGCGATCGCGGGCACTCGATCGAGTCGATTCGCGAGGCCACGCAGTCGGGCAAGCTCGCATTCGGCTACATCGAGGACCTGATGCCGTCCGGCGCGGGCGACATCTCCGTCGAGGACGCGGCGCGCGAGACCGGCCTGGAGGCGGCGCTGATCGAACGGATCTACTCGACGCTCGGCTTCAACTCGTCGGCGCTGCAGCGGATCTCCGAGGACGACCTGCAGCTGCTGCGCTACATCGCGGCGGTGCTTGCCGCGGGCCTGCCGCTGGTCGCGCTGCTGCAGATCTGCCGGGTGTACGGGCAGGCGCTGGCGCAGATCGCCGACGCCGAGGTGCGGTTGTTTCACCTCTACGTCCACGAGCCGCTGATGCGCGAGGGCGTCCCCGGCCTGGACATGGCGGAGGAGATGGAGGGGCTCGCGCGCGAGCTGATGCCGCTGGCCTCGCCGATCATGGACCACGTCCACCAGCGCTTCCTCGCGCACTTCGTCGAGCAGGACGTCGTCGGCCACATGGAGTCCGAGGTCGGCGACGGCTCGCTGGCGCTCGGGCGGCTGAAGGTCGCGATCGCGTTCGCGGACCTCGCGGGCTACACGCGCCTGACCGAGGAGCAGGGGGAGGAGGAGGCCGTCGGCGCCGTCGAGCGCTTCGTCGAGATGGTCGAGCACACGCTGCCCGACGACGCGCGAGTGATCAAGACGATCGGCGACGAGGCGATGGTCGTCGGCGTCGACCCGGCGGCGCTCGTGGACTGGGCGGTCGGCTTCCAGCTGATCATGGACGAGCGTCCGTTGCCGCGGATCGGCATCCACTACGGCGAGACCCTCTATCGCGACGGCGACTACTACGGGCGCGAGGTCAACCTCGCCGCGCGCGTGGCGGCCCGCAGCGCCGGCGGCGAGGTGATCGTCACGCGCCCGGTCGTCGAGGTCGCTGGCGACCACCTCGAGTTCGAGCGCATCGGGCAGGTGCGGCTGAAGGGCTTCACCGAGCCGACGGAGCTGTTCCTTGCGCGCCCGGCGGAGGAGGACGGCTAGATGCCGGCGCCGGGCGCGTGACCGCGGTTCTCGAAGCGGCGCGTGCGACGGGGCTGCTGCAAGGGCCGGTCGTCGTGCTGCTGTCAGGCGGGCGCGACTCTGTCTGCCTGCTCGACGTCGCGGTCTCGCTGGCCGGCCCCGTGCACGCACTCCACGTCGACTACGGGCTGCGCCCGGAGTCGGGCGCGGACGCCGAGTCCTGCGCCGCGCTGTGCCGGATGCTCGGCGTGTCGCTCGACGTGCAGCACCCGCGCCGTCCCGAGGGCGGCAACCTGCAGGCATGGGCGCGCGACGTGCGCTACGGCGCGGGGACGGCGCTCGCCGCCGCGGCCGGTGGGGTCCTCGCTGCCGGCCACACGGCGACCGACCAGGCCGAGACGGTGCTCTACCGGCTCGCGTCCTCGCCGGGGCGGCGCGCGCTGCTGGGCATGTCGCCGCGCTCGGGCCGCCTCGTGCGCCCCCTCCTCGGCGTGACGCGCGAGGAGACCGCCGCGCACTGCGAATCGCGCGGGCTGCCGTGGGTCGAGGACGCGTCCAACGCCTCCGACGAGTTCGCGCGCGGGCGCGTGCGCCACGGGCTGCTGCCGGCGCTCGAGGCCGTCGATCCGCGCGCGCTGGCGAACGTGCTGCGAACGGCCGAGCTGCTGCGCGACGAGGCGGACGTGCTGGACGTCGTCGTCGAGACGGCGCTGGCGGGGCGCGCTGAGATCGCGCAGTCACAACTCGCCGCCCTGCCGCAGGCGCTGGGGCGGCTGGTGCTGCGGCGGCTGGCCGAGGACGCCTTGGGCGGCGGTCCGTGCGGGCGGGTCGCGTCGCGGCTGGAGGAGGTGCTCACGTTGGAGGGGTCCTTGGACGTCGGCGACGGCGCCCGCGTCGAGGTCACCGACGGGATGGTGAGGGTGGTCCCGACGCCCGACCTCCCCGAACGTTGACGCGCCAACTCGGGCCCCGAGGGGGGCGAACATCCATCTACCCCGAGCTATCCCGGGGTAGATGGATGTTCGGCTGCGTCAGGTCCTCAGATTGCAGGACAGCGTCGTCGCGACGTGGCAGCTGCGCCGCCACGGAGTGAGCGAGGAGCGGATCGCGACGCTCGCTCGGGAGTGGCGGTGGATGCACGACGGGGTGTGGCTGGCGGCCTTCAATGAGCCGACGCAGCGCCAGCTGTGGTGGGCTGCGACGCTCACGACCCCAGCGACCGTGTTGAGCCACGCGAGCGCCGCGGCGTGCTGGGGCATCTGGCCGCAGCGTTCGAGCTCGGGTGGCTTCGAGACGGTCACCCGCAAGGGCACGAAGGGTCCGCTGCGCACCGGCGACCTGCTCGTCCACCACTCGCAGACACTGAAGGGCAACGTCACACGGCGACACGGCTTCCTCATCACGACGGCGGAGCGCGCGACGATCGACCTCTGGCCGCACCTCACGGAGTGGGAGCAGCGGAAGCTCCTGCGCGAAGCGTTCCGAACCCGACGCATCACAGCCGCCTCCATGACCAAGACGCTGAAAGCCCACCGCGGCCGACGGGGGACAGCGACCCTCAAGGCGCTGGTGTCCCGCTACGAGCGCCTGAACCTGGATCGCTGCAAGTCAGACGCCGAGGCGCTCGCGCTCGAGATCCTCGACAACCACCACCGCCCGCTTCCACAGGTCAACGAGCACCAAGCCGGCCTCGAGGCCGACCTCTCCTGGCCCGACCTCCGCGTGATCATCGAGATCGACGGCCCGCAGTTCCACCGCGACAAGCTCTATGACGCGTACAAGACGAGAACGTGGCAACTGGCAGGCTGGACTGTCCGCCGCATCGACTCAGACGACATCTTCGAGCGACCCGAGCGGCTGCTCGCGCTCGCGCCCGAGTAGGACCGCCAACAGGTCGGCGGGCGTGTCGACGAGCGCGTCGGCCGCCCGCAGCTCGTCGGGCGCGCCGAAGCCCCAGGTCACGCCGATGGCGCGCAGGCCGTGGGCGCGGGCGCCGTCGATGTCGTGCGTGGCGGTCGCCGACCATCGTCACCGACGCCGGAGGCGGGTTGCCAAGCGCGCCAAGGGCGCCGGCGATCGTCGCGGCCTTGTCGTCGCGCGCCGGCGGCACCGGTCCACGCACAGCAGCAAAGAAGGAAGCGAGGCCCAGGCCCTCCAGCATCTCCACGGCGAGCGGCTGCGCCTTGGAGGTCGCCACGGCCATGACGACCCCTTCTTCGGTGAGCTGTTTCAGCAGCGCCACGACGCCATCGAAGACAACGCTCCCGGACACCATGAGCGACCGGTACACGCGCCGGTACTCGGCGACGAGCGCGTCGACATCGGCGGTGCCGCTGAGCACGCCGAGCCAGTCGTGCAGCGGCGGCCCGACGTAGGGGCGGATCTCGGCGGCGGCGTAGCTCGTCCGCAGCGTCGCGTTGACCGCGGCGGTGATCCCGGGCAGCGAGTCGACGAGGGTGCCGTCAAGATCGAATAGGACGATCGTCACTCGGTCCCGAACATCCGATCGCCGGCGTCGCCCAGGCCGGGGCGGATGTAGCCGCGCTCGTCGAGGCCGCGGTCCAGCGTCGCGACGACGATCGGGATGTCGGGCTCGACCGCGCGCACGGCCTTGATCCCCTCGGGTGCGGCGACGAGGCACACCAGCCGCACGTCCTGCGCGCCGGCGGCGCGCACGCGCTTGATCGCCTCGGACGCGCTGCCGCCGGTCGCGAGCATCGGGTCGACGACGAACACCGTCGCGTCGGGAATCGCGGCCGGCAGGCGCTCGTAGTAGCTCTCAGGCTCGAGCGTGGCCTCGTTGCGGGCGAGCCCGACATGACCGATCGCCGCCTCCGGCACGAGCCGCAGGAACCCGTCGACGAGCCCGAGACCGGCGCGCAGCACCGCGACGACGACGATGTCCTTGGCGGGGCGCTGGGCCGCGGCGGGCTCCAGCGGCGTCTGCACCTCGAAGGCGATCGTCGGCAGGTCACGGGTGGCCTCGTACGCGAGGATCGCCGCGGCTTCGGCCAGCGCCGCGCGGAAGCTCTCGCGCGAGGTGTCCTGGTCGCGCAGCACCGCGACGTGGCGATGCAGCAGCGGGTGGTCGACGACGTGGAGCGGCCCGGTCACGCGTCGGGACATTAGTCTGCGCCCATGCGCGAGGTGCGAGCGTCCGACAGCGATCGCGAAGGCGTCGTCAGCCTCCTGCGCGACCACTTCAGTGCCGGGCGGCTGTCGGATGACGAGCTGTCGACGCGTGTCGAGGACGCCTACAAGGCGCGCACGTTGCCCGAGCTCGATGCGCTGACGCTCGACCTGCCCGCGCGCAAGGACGCGCTGCCGGCGGCGAGCACGTCGCCGCCGGCGAGGAGGTCGCTCCCCGCGAGACGCCGGTCGCTGACTCCGGGCGGTCGCGCGCTGCGCATGAGCTTGAGGATCCACCTCACGGTCTACGTGCTGGTGAACCTGATGTTCATCCTGCTCTGGGCCGTCGACGGCGGCGGGTACTTCTGGCCGATCTGGCCGATGCTGGGCTGGGGGTTCGGCGTCGCCGGGCACGCCGCCCCGGTGATCGCCGGGGTCGGCACGCGCCGGCGTCGCCGGCCGCGCTCGCTCGTGGCGCCGGAGTCCGTCGCAGAGCTCGCCGCGGCCGCGCCCGATGGGACCGTGACGATCCTGTTCTCCGATATCGAGGGGTCGACCCAGCTCAACGAGCGCCTCGGGGACGTGCGCTGGCTGGAGCTGCTCCGCGCCCACCACGCGGTGGTGCGCGAGCAGGTCAAAGAGCACGCGGGCTACGAGGTCAAGGCCCAGGGCGACGGCTTCATGATCGCCTTCGCGAGCGCGCGCACCGCCGTGCGCTGCGCGCGCGCGATCCAACACGCGCTCGCGTCGGAGCTGGCCGACCATCCCGACGGGCCGGTCCGCGTGCGCATCGGCCTGCACACGGGCGAGGCGATCAAGGAGGAGGCCGACTTCTACGGCAAGAACGTCGTGCTGGCAGCACGCATCGCCGGTCAAGCCCGCGGCGGTGAGATCCTCGCTTCAGGCGTCGTCAAGCAGTTGACCGAGAGCGGCGGCGACATCAGCTTCGAGGACGAGCGCGAGGTGCAACTCGCCGGGCTCGCCGGATCGCACCGGATCTACCGCGTCACCTAGCCCTGCAGCTCGATCACGAGCGGGATGCCCGTGTCGAACCAGTACTCGTGCAGGCGCGTGACCTTCTCGCGGCTCGGGCGCCCGCGCAGGTGGACGCGGCACTCCCCGTAGTCGAACAGGTTGACCGTCTGACAGAGCGCCGTTCGTGCCGTCTGAAGCTCGGTGTCGTCCGTCAGTTCCCGCGCGACCCCCGCGAACGTGCCTCCGCGCATTCGCAGGGTCACGTGTGGGTGGGCGCGGATGTTCCACACCCCACGCGGCGACGAAGTCCGGACGCGCGATCGCGAGCTCCGGAGGACGCAGCTGGACGAGGTAGGCGCTGTCGCCCCGCCGGGTGACGCGGATGCACTTCCGGCGCCTCTTGCCGGTCTTGCGCCCGGTCGTCGTGAGGACGCCGAAGCCCGACGGTGGCGCGACCAGGAAGAACGGCAGCATGAGCGCGCTGAGGATGCGTCCGTCGCGCGGAGAGCGCAGCAGCCGCCGGTGCGTGGGTGCTTCCGCGGCCGCGGCTTCCCGGACGCTCACACGCCGACGGGGTGCCAGGCGGTCTTGAGCTCGAGCAGCGGGCGGATCCGGTCGAAGCCGTCGCTGTCCGCCGTGGGGCGGCTGACGCGCTTGACGGTCTCGGCCGCGCCCTCGTCGACGGCGACGGCGAGCTCGGGCACGCCGGTCGCGTCGACGATCGCGTTGACGTCACGGTGCGTCACGAGCGCCGGCAGCAGCTCCGCGCGACGCCCTGACAGCAGGTTCACGACGCCCGCCGGGACGTCGGACACCTCGAGCACCTCGCCGAGGTCCAGGCCCGCGAGCGGGCGCGTCTCCGAGAGCGCGACAACGGCCGTGCAGCCGGCGGCGAGCGCCGGGGCGAGCTCGGCGACGACGCCCAGCAGGTCGGGCTCGTCAGGCGCGAGGATCGCGACGACGCCGGTCGGCTGCGGGTAGCTGAAGGTGAAGTACGGCGCGGCGACCGGGCTGACGCCACCGAGGATCGCGTGCAGCTTGTCCGTCCAGCCCGCGTGGTGGACGAGCAGGTCGACGGCCTCGGGATCGCCGCCGCGGGACTCGAGCGCCTCGGCGAAGCGGTAGATGATCTGCCCGCGGTTGTAGGCGGTCTTGCCCGACCAGCCGGCGAACGCTCCGCGCGCGGCCTTGACCGCATCGCGCACGTCCTTGCGCGAGCCGCGCGGGACCTCGAAGTCCTGCGCGGGATAGGTACGCCCCGACTCCGAGCGCACGAACGCGCCGCCGATCAGCAGCTTGTACGTCTTCGCGACCGGCGCGCGCGGCGTCATCGCACGTACGGCAGCAGCCCGGCTGCGCCGCCCTCGCGTCCGAAGCCCGACTCCTTGAAGCCGCCGAAGGGCGCCGTCGGATCGAACTTGTTGTACGTGTTCTGCCAGACGACGCCGGCGTTCAGCGCGTCCGCGACCGCGAACGCCTTGGAGCCCTTGTCCGTCCAGACCCCGGCCGCCAGCCCGTAGGGCGAGTTGTTGGCCTTCGCGATCGCCTCCTCGACGGTGCGGAACGTCAGCACCGACACGACCGGCCCGAAGATCTCCTCGACGGCGATCCGGTGGATCGGCGCGACCTCCGTGAACATCGTCGGCGCGAACCAGTAGCCGCGGGCCGGCAGCTCGCAGGCGATCGTCCGCCGTGCCGCGCCCTCGGCCTCGCCGGCCGCGACGAGCTCGGTGATGCGCTCGAGCTGCGGGCGCGAGTTGATCGCCCCGACGTCGGTGTTCTTGTCGAGTGGATCGCCGACGCGCAGCAGTGCCATCCGCCGCCACAGCCGCTCGGCGACGTCCTCGGCGACGCGCTCCTGCAGCAGCACGCGCGAGCCGGCACAGCAGACGTGCCCCTGGTTGAAGAAGATCCCGTTGACGATCCCCTCGACGGCCTGGTCGAGGTCGGCATCGTCGAAGACGATGTTCGCCGACTTGCCGCCGAGCTCGAGCGTCAGCCCGACACCGCGTCCAGCCAGCGCATGCTGGATGTCCTTGCCGACGTCGGTGGAGCCGGTGAAGGCGATCTTGTCGACGTCGGGGTGGCGGACGAGCGCCGCGCCGGCGGAGCCGTCGCCGGTGACGATGTTGACGACGCCGGCGGGCACGCCAGCCTCGACGCAGAGGTCGGCCAGCAGCAGCGCCGTCAGCGGCGTCGTCTCGGCGGGCTTGAGCACCGCGGTGTTGCCGCAGGCCAGCGCCGGCGCGAGCTTCCACGCCGCCATCAGCAGCGGGAAGTTCCACGGCACGATCTGGCCGACGACGCCGATCGGCCGCGGCATCCGCGTGCCCGGCACCGCGTAGCCGAGCTTGTCGGCCCAGCCCGCGTAGTGGAAGAAGTGCGCGGCGGCCAGCGGGATGTCGACGTCGCGCGACTCGCGGATCGGCTTGCCGCCGTCCAGCGACTCGAGCACCGCCAGCTCGCGTGAGCGCTCCTGGATCAGCCGCGCCAGGCGGAAGATGACCTTGCCGCGCTCTCGTGGCGCGAGCGCCTGCCACGCCGGCAGCGCCGCGCGTGCCGCGGTGACCGCGCGGTCGACGTCCTCGGCGGACGCCCACGCGACCTCGGCGAGCGGCTGCTCGGTCGCGGGGTTCAGCGACGCGCGGTGCTCGGCGGCCTGCACCCACTCACCGCCGATGAACAGCTCGTAGCGCTCGGGCAGGCGCAGCAGCTCGCTGGACTCGGGGGCCGGCGAGTAGTCCCAGCGCGTGGTGGTGGTGTCGTGCAGGGTCATTCGAGCGAGTAGTCCTCGGACCGACCGTAGCGCGGGCGGGCGGGCTCGATCACCTTGTCGTACTGCATCAGCAGGTCGTTGAGCAACGAGGACGCGCCGATCCGGAAGCGGTCCTTGGTGAGCCACTCGTCGCCGAGCGTCTCCTTGACGAGGACCAGCAGGTGCAGTGCCTGCTTGCTCGTGCGCACGCCGCCGGCGGCCTTGACCCCGACGATCCGCCCGGTCCGCTCGTGGTGCTCACGGACGGCCTCGAGCATCACGAGCACGACGCCCGGCGTCGCTGCGGGCGAGACCTTGCCCGTCGACGTCTTGATGAAGTCCGCGCCGCCCGCGATCGCCAGCTGTGAGGCATGGCGCACGTGCTCGTAGCCGCCGAGCTCGGCGGTCTCGAGGATCACCTTCAGATGCGCCTCACCGCAGGCGTCCTTGACGGCCTCGACCTCCTCGACGACGCGTGCGTCCTCGCCGCGCAGGTAGGCGTCGCGCGAGATCACCATGTCGATCTCGGTCGCGCCGGCCGCGACCGCGCGGCGCGTCTCCTCGACCTTCATGTCGAGGTCGACCTGGCCCGACGGGAAGCCCGTCGCGACGCTCGCGACCGCGACGCCGCACCCCGCCAGCGCGTCGGCGGCGACCGCCACCTGGGCGGGATAGACGCAGACCGCGGCGCACGACGGAACCTCGGGATGCAGCGGCGCCGGCGCGACCGCCTTGGCGCATAGCTGGCGCACCTTGCCAGGTGTGTCCTGGCCCTCGAGCGTCGTCAGGTCGACCATCGACGTCGCGATCCGGATCCCCTGCGCCTTGGCGTCGGTCTTGATCGAGCGCTTGCCGAGCACGGCGGCGCGCTCGTCGACGGCGATCCGGTTGACGGGTGGGAGCGTGCGGCTCACCGACCGATTGTGGCACTCGCTAGCGTGCGCCTGCGAATGCGCAACGTGGAGTTCAAGGCCCGCGACGCCGATCCCGCAGCGACGCTCGCCAAGGCGCTCGAGCTGGGGGCGAACGACGGCGGCGTCCTGCACCAGGTCGACACGTACTTCTCCGTCCAGCAGGGTCGGCTGAAACTGCGCGAGCAGGACCCCGGCGGCGCGACGCTGATCCCGTACCTGCGCGCGGACTCCGCCGAGGCGCGGGTGAGCACGTACAGCCTCGTCGCAGTCGCGGACCCGTCCGCGCTGAAGGACGCGCTGGCGCAGACCGCGGGTGTGGACGTCGTCGTCGACAAGCAGCGCCGCCTGCTGCTGCTCGGCAACGTGCGGATCCACCTCGACGACGTCGCCGGTCTCGGCGACTTCGTCGAGATCGAGGCGGTCGTGGCCGAGGGCGGCGACCTCGACGCCGAGTACGCGCGCGTGGCCGAACTGCGGGAGGCGCTCGGCGTCCCCGCGGATGCGATCGTCGCCGAGGGCTACGCACAGCTGCTCGAGCGCGCCGGCGCCAGCGCCGACCTCGTCGCCGCGGCCGCGGGTGCGGCGACGCACGCCTACGTGCCGTACTCGCACTTCGCAGTCGGCGCGGCGCTGCGCGGCGACGACGGATCGATCTACGCAGCCGCGAACGTCGAGAACGCCGCCTACCCGCAGGGCCAGTGCGCCGAGGCGTCGGCGATCGGCGCGCTCGTCGCCGGCGGAGCGCAGCGCATCACCGAGATCGCGGTCTACGCCGACACCTCGCTGATCACGCCGTGCGGGGGCTGTCGCCAGCGCCTGCGCGAGTTCGCCGACGACGCCGTGAAGATCCACCTCTGCGGTCCCGAGGGCGTGCGGCGCACCGTGACGCTCGGACGGCTGCTGCCGCTCTCGTTCGACGCCGGGGATCTCTCGGCGTGAAGGCGCGCGTCGGCATCATCCTGGGCTCGGGCCTGGGCTCGCTCGTCGACGAGGTGCAGGAGCCGGTGACCGTGCCGTACGCCGAGCTCGAGGGCTTCCCGGTCGGCGCCGTCGCGGGACACGCGCAGGCGGTGACGTTCGGGGCGCTCGCCGGCGTGCCGGTCGCCCTCTTCGCGGGACGCGCCCATCTCTACGAGGGCACCGCCGCGGCGGCGGTCCGGGTGCCGATCCGCACGCTGCGTGCATGGGGTGCCGAGATCCTGCTGCAGACGAACGCCGCGGGATCGCTGCGCCCCGACGTCGGTCCAGGCTCGCTGATGGTCATCTCCGACCACATCAACCTGACCGGCACGAACCCGCTCGTCGGCCCCAACGACGACGATGTCGGCCCGCGCTTCGTGCCGATGGGTGACGCGTATGACCCGCAGCTGCGCGCCCAGCTCCACGAAGCAGCGGCCTCCGAGAGCGTCGCGCTCTCCGACGGCGTGTACCTCGCCGTCACGGGTCCGTCGTTCGAGACGCCCGCGGAGATCCGTGCGTTTCGCGTGTTGGGCGCGGACGCCGTCGGCATGTCGACCGTGCACGAGACGATCGTCGCGCGGCACTGCGGGCTGCGTGTGGCGGCGGTGTCGGCGATCACGAACCTCGCCGAGGGCATGAGCGACGAGGTGCTCTCCCACGAAGGCACGCTCGCAGCCGCCGCGACCGCTGCGGAGGACCTCAAGCGCGTGATCCGCGCGTTCCTGGAGTCGCTGTGATCAACGAGCTGCTGCGGGCCAAGCGCGACGGCGCGGCCTGGAGCGCCGGGCAGCTCCGCGAGCTGGCGCTCGGCATCGGCGACGGCACCCTGTCCGACGCGCAGGTCGGGGCGTTCGCGATGGCCGCGTTCCTCCGCGGCCTCGACGCTGCCGAGCGCGCCGCCCTGACCGCCGGCCTGCGCGACAGCGGCACGGTCCTGGAGTGGGACCGCCCGGCCCTCGACAAGCACTCGACCGGGGGCGTCGGCGACAAGGTCTCGCTGATCCTCGCGCCGATCGTGGCCGCCTGCGGCTACGCGGTGCCGATGGTCTCCGGTCGCGGCCTCGGCCACACCGGCGGGACGCTCGACAAGCTCGAGGCGATCCCCGGGTACAACGCGACGCCCGACATCGACACGCTGCGCCGCGTGATCGCCGACGCCGGCTGCGCGATCGTCGGCCAGACCGACGAGCTCGCGCCCGCCGACCGCCGCCTCTATGCCGTGCGCGACGCGACCGGGACGGTCGAATCGATCGGCCTCATCACCGCGTCGATCCTCTCCAAGAAGCTCGCGGCCGGGCTGACGGGCCTCGTGCTCGACGTCAAGCACGGCTCGGGCGCGTTCATGGCCGAGCTCGGCGACGCCCGCGAGCTCGCGCGCTCGCTCGTCGACGTCGCGACCGCCAACGGCCTGCGGTGCACCGCGCTGCTGACCGACATGGACAGCGTCCTCGGCACCACGGCCGGCAACGCCCTGGAGGTGGCCGAGTCCCTGGCGGCGCTGCAGGGCGCGCCGGGGGACGAGCGGCTGCGGGACGTGACGCTTGCGCTGGCAGCGAAGCTCGTGCCGAGGGAGGACGCGGAGCGCGCGCTCGACAGCGGCGCGGCCGCCGAGCAGTTCGCGCGGATGGTGCGGGCGCTGGGCGGTCCAGCGGACGTCCTGAGCGACGCGCAGCTGCCCGCAGCGCCGATCGTGCGGGCGGTCTTCGCAGACAAGACCGGCTATGTCCAGCGCCACCGGACGCGAGACATCGGCCTGCTGGTCACCGCGCTGGGCGGCGGACGGCAGAAGGAGTCGGACACGATCGACCCGGCAGTCGGCCTGAGCGACATCGCGGCGGTGGGCGAAGCGGTGACCGCCGACCGGCCGCTCGCGCTGGTGCACGCGTCCGACGACGCCGCCGCGGACGTGGCGGAGGCGAGGCTGCGCGAGCTCATCGCGGTCGCTGACGAGCAACCGGCGCCGCGTGCCGTCGTCACCGAGGAGGTCGCATGAACGGCGTCGCCAAGGCCGAGCTCCACGTCCACCTCGAGGGCACGATGACCCCCGACCTGGTTGCACGGATCGCCGACCGCAACGGCCTGCCCGTCCCCGCTGGCCTCGTGGCACGTGAGGGCCACTTCGTCTTCAGCGACTTCCTGCACTTCCTCGAGCAGTACGACAAGGCCGCCTCGGTCATCCGCACGGCAACGGACTACCGCGACATCACCTACGAGTACCTGAGCGCCTGCGCCGACGAGGGCGCCGTCTACGTCGAGCTCATCGCCAGCCCCGACCACGCGCGCAGCGTCGGCCTGACCGACGAGGAGCACTGGGCCGGCATCGCGGAGGGGATCGACGACGCCAAGCGCGATCGCGGCATCGAGGGCTGGATCCTGGCGAGCGTCGTGCGCAACTTCGGCGTGCAGGCCGCCGAGCGGGTCGTGAGCGATCTCGTCGACCACCCGCACCCGTATGTCGTCGGCTTCAACATGGCCGGAGACGAAGCCAACTACCCGGCCGCCGACTACGCCCACGTCTTCGCTGCGGCGTCCAACGATGCCGGCCTCGGCTGCAGCGTTCATGCCGGCGAGCACGCCGGCCCCGAATCCGTGCGCGCGGCGCTGGCGCTGCCCGGCGTCACCCGCATCAGCCACGGCGTCAGGGCGATCGAGGACCCCGCGCTCGTCGCCGAGCTCGCCGAGCGCGAGATCGTCCTCGAGATCTGCCCGACCTCGAACGTCGTCCTCGAGGTCTACGGCAGCTATGACGAGCATCCGCTCCCCGCGCTGCGAGCAGCGGGGGTGAAGGTGACGCTCGGCTCCGACGACCCGCCGTACTTCGCGACGACCATCGGCCGCGAGTACGACCTCGCCCACGAGCACTTCGGGCTGAGCGCTGACGACCTGCTTGCGCTCACTCAAACAGCGGTGTATGCAGGGTTCGCACCCGATTTGGTCCGACGGTCGGTCCTCAATGCGCTCCAACCGCGTTAGGGTGCCGCCGTTCGCACAATCAGAGGGAGAGTCTGCGTGTTGCACATGCTTCGATCCCGGCGCCTACTGGCGAGCCTCGCGGCTTGCCTGCTCGCGACCGGCACACTTGCCGCCTGCGGCGACGACGACGACGATTCGGGGTCCAGTGGGGCCACCACCACCGCCGCCGCCGAGCCCGCAGCCAAGAAGATCAAGGTCGGTCTCGTCACCGACATCGGCGGTCTCAACGACCGCTCGTTCAACGCCCTTGCCAACAAGGGCCTGCAGGACGCCAAGGCAGAGCTCGGCGTCGAGGGTCGCGTCATCACCTCGAAGGCCAACTCCGACTACGTCCCCAACCTGTCCAGCCTCGCGCAGCAGAAGTACGACCTGATCATCGGCGTCGGCTTCCTGATGTCCGACGCGATCGGCAAGGTCGCCGCGCGCTTCCCGGAGCAGCAGTTCGCGATCATCGACTTCTCGCAGGCCGGGCTGAAGGGCAAGCCGAAGAACGTCCTCGGGCTGCTGTTCAAGGAGCAGGAGGCCGGCTACCTCACGGGCTACCTCGCCGGCCTCTATGCCAAGGACGCCAAGATCGACACGGTCTCGAGCGTCGGCGGCCAGAAGATCCCGCCGGTCGACCACTACATCGCCGGCTACCGTGCCGGCGCTGAAGCGGCGAACCCCGGCATCAAGACGCTCAACGCCTACTCCCAGGACTTCGTCGACCAGGCGAAATGCAAGGAGATCGCGCTCGACCAGATCGGCGAGGGCTCAGGCGTCGTCTTCCAGGTCGCCGGCCAGTGCGGCCTCGGCGCGCTTGACGCCGCCAAGGAGAAGGGCAAGCAGGGCATCGGCGTCGACGCCGACCAGGGCTACCTCGGCGCGCACATCCTCTCGAGTGCCCAGAAGAAGGTCGACGTTGCGGTCGTGACCGCGATCAAGCAGGCCCAGGAGGGCGCGTTCAAGGGCGGCACCGACGAGGTGTTCGACGTCAAGAACGACGGCGTCGGCCTCGGCAAGCTGTCCTCGGCCGCCCAGCCCTACCAGGCCAAGGTCGAGGCGATCCTCGAGAAGCTGAAGGCAGGGGAGATCGAGGTTCCGGACACGGTCGCCAAGTAGGAGTGTCGACCCCCGCCCCAGACCTGGCGCTGGAGCTCCGCGGCATCGTCAAGCGCTTCGGCGCGCTGACGGCCAACGACAACGTCGACTTCGAGCTGCGGCGTGGAGAGATCCACGCCCTGCTCGGGGAGAACGGGGCGGGGAAGTCGACGTTGATGAACGTCGTCTACGGGATGCTCAGCCCCGACGAGGGCGAGATCCGCATCGGCGGCGAGCTCGCGCGCATCGCGTCCCCGAAGGACGCGATGCGCCAGGGCATCGGGATGGTCTTCCAGCACTTCATGCTGATCCCGGTGATGACGGTCGCCGAGAACTTTGTCCTCGGCGCCGAGCCGCGCAAGGGCCTGCGGCTGGACGTCGCCGGCGCGACGGCACGGCTGCGCGCGCTCGGCGAGCAGTACGGGCTGCGCGTCGACCCCGACCAGCTCGTCGCCGACTGCACCGTCGGACAGCAGCAGCGCGTCGAGATCCTGCGGGCGCTGGACCGCGGCGCGAAGGTCCTCGTGCTCGACGAGCCGACCGCGGTGCTGACCGCCCAGGAGACCGACGAGCTGTTCAAGATCCTCGACAGCCTGCGCGAGCAGGGGACGTCGATCGTCTTCATCTCGCACAAGCTGCGCGAGGTCCAGCGCATCGCCGACCGCGTCACGGTGCTGCGCCGCGGCAAGAACGTCGGCACCGTCGACACCAAGGACGTCGACGAGGCGGCGCTCGCGCGGATGATGGTCGGGCGCGAGGTGCTGTTGCGCGTCGAGAAGCGCCCTGGCGAGCCCGGCGAACCGCTGCTGACCGTGTCGGATCTCGTCGTCGACGACGACCGCGGGCTGCGCAGCGTCGACGGGCTGTCGCTGATCGTCCACGCCGGTGAGATCGTCGCCGTGGCCGGCGTCGACGGCAACGGCCAGACCGAGCTGATCGACGCGATCACCGGCCTGCGCCCGCCGCTCTCGGGCAGTGTCGTCGTCGAGGGCGAGGACGTCACCGGCAAGGGACCGAAGGATCTCGCCCGCTGCGGCGTCTCGCACATCGCCGAGGACCGTCAGCGCCGCGGGCTCGTCCTCGGCTTCTCGCTCGCGGAGAACCTCGCGCTGCGCAACTACGCCGAGGGCTCGCGCTGGGGGCTGATGGCGCGCGGCAACCAGGAGCGCCAGGCGCGCGAGCTGCTCGGCGAGTTCGACGTGCGCGGCGGCGAGGGCGGCACGCTCGCGAGCTCACTCTCGGGCGGCAACCAGCAGAAGGTCGTGATCGCGCGCGAGATCGCGTGCAACCCGCGGGTGCTCGTCGCGGCGCAGCCGACACGCGGGCTCGACGTCGGCGCGATCGAGTTCGTGCACCGCCGGCTGATCGCCGAGCGCGACGCCGGCCGCGGGGTCCTGCTCGTGTCGCTCGAGCTCGAAGAGGTGCGCGCTCTGGCCGACCGCATCCTCGTCATCTACGGCGGGCGGATCGTCGGCGAGCTGCCGCCGAGCGCCAGCGACGAAGAGCTCGGCCTGCTGATGCTCGGGTCCGGATCGCCTGCATGACCGACGCGCCGGTCCCGCCTTCGCCTGAGCACCCCCATCAGACGACGACGGTCGCAGCGCGGATGTCCGAGCACCTGCGCGGGGGCGGCTTCATCGCGCCGATCCTCACGACGATCTTCGCGTTCTTCGCCGGCGGCTTCGTCGTGCTCGCGACCGGCCACGACCCGATCGACACGTACAAGGCGATCTTCGACGGCACCGGCCTGAACTGGCTCGAGCCGTGGATCAGCAGCGCGGACCGCGACGTCGCCGCGATCAACCTGCAGCAGACGCTCGTGCTGACGACGCCGCTGATCCTCTGCGGCCTCGCGGTCGCCTACGCGTTCCGCGCCGGGCTGTTCAACATCGGCGCGCAGGGGCAGTACATCGTCGGCTCGATCGTCGCCGTCTACGTCGGCTCGTCGCTGTCGGGGCTGCCGGGCTGGCTGCACATCGTGCTCGCCGTGGTGCTCGCCGCGCTCGCGGGCGGGGCGTGGGCGGCGATCGCCGGCCTGCTGCGCGCGACGGTCGGCGCCAACGAGGTGATCACGACGATCATGCTCAACTACGTCGCGCTGTGGGTCGGCGTCTACCTGTTCGGGCTCGGCGGGCCGCTGCAGTCCGACACGCAGCGCGAGGTCCCGATCTCCAACGAGATCGTCGCCGACACGCGGCTGCCGGTGTTCTGGGGCGACCCCGAGCTGCAGGGCCTGCACATCGGCCTGTTCATCGCCCTCGCCGCGGTGATCGTCTTCTGGGTGCTGCTCAACCGCTCCAACCGCGGCTACGAGGCGCGGGCGGTCGGGCTGAACCCCGAGGCCGCGGCCTACAGCGGCATCAGCGTGCCGGCGACGTACGTGCGCGTGATGGCGACGTGCGGCGTGTTCGCGGGCATCGCCGGGGCGATGGACGTGCTCGGCTGGCAGTTCCACCTCGCCACGAACGACGTCCAGGTCTCACAGGTCGGCTTCCTCGGGATCGCCGTCGCGCTGCTCGGCCGCAACACGGCGATCGGGACGTGCGCGGCCGCGCTGCTGTTCGGCGCGCTGCTGCAGGGCACCTCCGCGCGCCATCTCGATCCTGAGGTCTTCCGGCCCGACCTCGCCCAGAACCTCACGACGATCATCCAGGGCGTCGTCGTGCTGCTGGTGTCCGCCGACGTGCTGATCACGTGGCTGCTCAAGCGCCGTCGCCGGCGCAAGGACGCGCCGCCCGCAGAGCCGACCGCGGTGACCGCATGAGTCGCGCGACGAAGCTCGGCCTCGCCGGCATCGCGGTGGCGCTGCTGGCGTTCTTCATCTGCATCCCGCCGTTCACGGCGCGGACGTTCGTCCCGTCCTGGGTGCTGTGCGCGGGTGCGCTGGCGCTCGGTGTCGTCGCGCTGCGCGAGGGCGAGCGGCGCGCTGGCTGGGGTGCGATCGTCGCCGCGCTGCTCGGGGCGCTCGGCGCCTGGGCCGCCACCCGCTCGGGCGTCACGAACCTCGAGCGCGTCGTCTCCTGGGGCGCGCTGACGGCGGCGATGCTGCGCTACGCGACGCCGTTGATCTTCGGCGCGCTCGGCGGCCTCGTCTCCGAGCGCGCGGGCGTCGTGAACATCGGCCTCGAGGGCATGATGCTGATGGGCGCGTTCTTCGCTGCCTACGGCGCCGACAAGACGGGGTCGTGGGCGGCGGGCCTGCTGATCGGGATCCTCGCGGGCGCCGCGCTGGCCGCCGTTCACGCGCTGTTCTCGGTGAGCCTGCAGGCTGACCAGATCGTCTCGGGCACGGCGCTGAACTTCGTCGCGCTCGGCCTCACCGGCTACCTCTACATCGACACGTACGGCGACGAGGGCACGCCCGACACGCTGCCCGCCGTGCCCGACGTGCACCTGCCGATCGAGTCGTGGGGCTTCTTCGGCGACGCGATCGGCCAGCTGAACCTGCTCGTGTGGCTGTCGCTGGCGACGGTCGCGGTCGTCTGGTTCGTCATCTTCCGCACGCCCGGCGGCCTGCGCTTGCGCTCGGTCGGAGAGAACCCCAAGGCCGCCGAGACCGTCGGCATCGACGTCTACCGCACCCGCTACCTCGCCGTCATCGCCTCCGGCGGCCTGGCCGCCGCCGGCGGAGCGTTCCTGTCGATCGGCTTCGTGCACTCGTTCACGCAGAACATGGTCGCCGGGCGCGGGTTCATCGCGCTCGCGGCGCTGATCGCCGGGCGCTGGAAACCGGTCGGCACGCTCTGCATCGCGCTGCTGTTCGGCTTCTTCAGCGCGCTCGCCCAGCGCCTGCCGGTGTTCTCGCCGAGCGCGGCGACGCTGTTCCAGGCGCTGCCCTACGTCGTCACCCTGATCGCCGTCGCCGGCGTGGTCGGTCGCTCGATCCCGCCCGCGGCCGACGGTGTGCCCTACAAGCGCGAGGGATGAGCGCGACTTCCCGGCCCGTCGCCCGTTGGTGCGGCATGGGTCGGATCGGATGGATCGCCGCAATCGCCGCAAGCGCGCTGATGCTGACCGGCACGGCGCACGCCGAGTGCACGACCACGCCGGACGGCGCCCGTAGCAGCGCCGCAGTCGAGACTGTCTTCAACGGCGAAGTCGACCAGCCGCATACGGTTCGGACGGCGATCGTGCTCTGCGACCGCCGGACGGGACGCGAGCGACGGATGCGCGAGTCGGCCATGTCCGAGACGGCGGCAGGCGAGGGCCATCCGGCGTTGCCGCTGCACGGGCGGCGGTTCTTCGACGCCGATGTCGCCAACGGCCGTGTCGCGTGGGCGCAGCTCGACGTGTCTGGCGCGCCGGCGCGCTCGACGATCACGATCCGTGAGGCGCGGACCGACGGCCGGGCCGTTCGCTCGACGGTCGCCCTGCGCGAGCTCGCCGCCCGCCGCTCGTACGCCAGCGCCGCGATCAGCAGCCGCGGCGACCTGGCGTGGGCGCTGGGCCGGGGTGGCTACGACCGAGGTGTCTGGGTCTGGCGCACGCACGGCCGCCCGCAGCGTGTCGCGGCGGGCATCGGCGATCAGTTCGCGTTCGTCGGCGACTCGCTCTTCCCCGTCAAAGGCGCCCCGAGCGGGTTCGTCGAGGTCCGCAAGGCACCGGTGCGCAACGGTTGTCCGCGCCGCCCGGGCTTCGCGTACGTCACCGCCTCGCGCGCCTACCTCATCACCAGCGGGCGCTTCGTCGTCGACGGCCACGCGTTTCGATGGTGGCGTGCCTGCGTTCGCGGTTCGGGACGCGATCGCGTGATCGGCTTCGCCGAGGACGGCCGCGGCGGCCTGTTCGTCGGCGACGTCGTGCGGCTCCTCGCGCTCGTCGGCTCGACCGCCGTCTTCGACACGCGCTACGACGCCGGCCACATGGGCGGTACGCCGTATCTGCTGCGCGTCGACGTCCGGACGGGCAAGGTCACCGAGAGCATCGACGTCCCGGAATGGCCGGACCTGGGCGGCCGCCACGAGGTCGTCGTCCTGCCCGACGGGTCGATCGTCTGGATCGCGGCGCTCGACGGTGCGACCGTGCGCCTCGCGCGGCCGGGCGCCGCACCGATCGCGCTCGACCGAGGGACCGACATCCGTGGGTTGACGGCGTCGGGCACGACCGTGCGATGGCTGCATGACGGTCAACCGCGCAGCTACCAAGTAGATTCCGCGCCGGATGCGTGACCCCAGACTCGGCGAGATCATCGTCCAGCCCGACGATCTCAAGCGCCGCGTGCGCGAGCTCGGCGAGCAGATCAGCCGTGACTTCGCCGACAAGGACGTGCTGCTGATCTGCGTGTTGAAGGGCGCCGTGTTCTTCCTCGCCGACCTGATGCGCCAGATCGACCTGCCCTGCGAGGTCGACTTCATGGCCGTCTCGTCCTACGGCAGCGCGACGGAGTCCAGCGGCGTCGTGCGGATCATCAAGGACCTCGACCAGTCGATCGAGGGGCGCAACGTGCTGATCGTCGAGGACATCGTCGACTCCGGCCTGACGCTGCAGTACCTGCTGCGCAACCTCGGCGCGCGCAACCCCGCGTCGGTCGAGGTCGTCGCGCTGCTTACCAAGCCCGAGCGCCGCAAGGTCGACATCGAGCCGCGATATGTCGGGTTCGAGATCCCCGACAAGTTCGTCGTCGGCTACGGCCTGGACCACGCCGAGCGGTACCGCAACTTGCCCTATGTCGCGGCGTTGGTGACCTAGTTGCAGGGCCCGGGTACGGGCCGTTGATCCAGAACCCGCTGCTACGCTCATAGATCTTCATGTCACGCTTTTTCAAGAGCGCCGCCTTCCCGATCTTGATCGTGGTCGTGCTCGCGTTCTTCGCCCAGAAGCTCATCTCGCCCGGCGAGAAGACGGAGAAGCACTCCTACGCGGAGTTCCAGACGCAGCTGCAGCAGCGTCAGATCAAGTCCGTCACGCTGAAGACGAAGAACAACACCGCCCGCGTCAAGACCACGAGCGGGGCGAGCTATGAGGTCGGCTTCCTCAACGAGAGCAGCGACCGCCTCGAGACCCAGCTCGCTGCCGCCAAGGCGCAGGGCCGGATCTCGGACTTCGACATCGAGGGCAAGAAGACCAACGGCTGGCTGTCGCTGCTGACGTACATCCTGCCGTTCATCATCTTCATCGCGTTCTGGGTCTTCCTCATGAATCAGGTGCAGGGCGGCGGGTCGAAGGTGATGTCCTTCGGCAAGTCACGCGCCAAGCGCATGAGCGTGGACTCGCCGAAGATCACCTTCCGTGACGTCGCCGGGGTGGACGAGGCGGTCGAGGAGCTCCACGAGATCAAGGAGTTCCTCGAGAACCCGAAGAAATTCCAGGCCCTTGGTGCGCGCATTCCCAAGGGCGTCCTGCTCTACGGCCCGCCCGGCACCGGCAAGACGCTGCTCGCCCGCGCGGTCGCCGGTGAGGCCGGCGTGCCGTTCTTCTCGATCTCCGGCTCGGACTTCGTCGAGATGTTCGTCGGCGTCGGCGCCTCACGCGTCCGCGATCTCTTCGAGCAGGCCAAGCAGAACTCCCCCTGCATCATCTTCATGGACGAGATCGACGCCGTCGGACGCCACCGCGGCGCCGGCATGGGCGGCGGTCACGACGAGCGCGAGCAGACGCTCAACCAGCTGCTCGTCGAGATGGACGGCTTCGAGATGAAGGACAACATCATCTTGATCGCCGCCACCAACCGTCCCGACATCCTCGATCCCGCGCTGCTGCGTCCCGGCCGCTTCGACCGCCAGATCGTCGTCGATCGCCCCGATCGCGGCGGGCGCAAGAAGATCCTCGACGTCCACACGCGCGGCAAGCCGCTGGCCAAGGAGATCGACACCGACGTCCTCGCCGGCCAGACCCCCGGCTTCACCGGCGCCGACCTCTCCAACCTCGTCAACGAGGCTGCGCTGCTCGCCGCACGCAACGGCAAGCGCGAGATCAGCCAGATCGAGCTGGAAGAGGGGATCATGCGCGTGATCGCCGGTCCGGAGAAGAAGACCCGGGTCATGGGTGAGAAGGAGCGCCTGATCACCGCCTACCACGAGATGGGCCACGCGATCGTCGGGCACTTCCTCGAGCACTCCGACCCGGTCCACAAGATCTCGGTCGTCTCCCGCGGCCAGGCCCTGGGCTACACCATCTCGATGCCGTCGGAGGACCGCTTCCTCACGACCCGCGCGGAGTTGCAGGACACGCTGGCGATGACGCTCGGCGGCCGCGCTGCCGAGGAGATCGTCTTCGGCGAGATCACGACCGGCGCGTCCAACGACATCGAGAAGGTCACCGCGACGGCCAAGCAGATGGTCATGCGCTTCGGCATGTCCGACAAGCTCGGCCCGCGTGTCTTCGGCCACGACCACGGTCAGCCGTTCCTCGGCCGCGAGTTCTCCAGCGAGCCCGACTACTCCAACGAGATCGCTCGCGACATCGACGAGGAGATCCGCCGCGTCATCGAGTCCGCGCACCAGCGTGCGAAGGACATCCTCAACGAGCATCGCGACCACCTCGAGAAGATCTCCAAGATCCTCGTCACGCGCGAGACGATCGAGAAGGCCGAGTTCGAGGCGCTGCTTGCCGGCCAGTCCGAGCTCGACGTTTGGGGTCCCGAGGACACGCCGGAGGAGGCGCCGCCATCGGCGCCCGCCGACACCGGTCGTGCCGAGCGCGAGGCACCGCGCCCGCTGCCGCGCCCCGGCCTCGCTGGCGCCGAAGCGCGCGCCGTCGACCCCGAGCCCGGCCCGGCGTAGCTGCACCCCGGCGCCGCCGGAGGCGGGCCTTCAGGCTTGCGGCTACCGACTGGCGCCTGAAGGGCCACCTCCGGCGCCGCACCCCCGCGCTTCGGGCAGACTGCGGCGATGGGGTGGAGGTCGTTTGCCGTCGGGGGGCTCGCTGCCGCGGCGCTGGCGCCCGCGGCGCAGGCCGCGACGCCCAAGCCGTTCGGCGCGCTTGACTGCGTGCCGCGCGACGGCACGCGCTTCTGCGAGGGCGCGATCGGCAAGACCGTCGCATCGTTCGACGGCGTGCCGCTGGACGCCAACGTCACGCTGCCCGCGGAGGGCGACGGGCCGTGGCCGCTGGTCGTCGGCTTCCACGGCTTCGGCGGCGCCAAGCGCGGGTTCGCCGACAAGCCGCCACACGAAGGACCCCGGCGCCTCGCGCAGCGCGGGATCGCGGTGCTCAACTACACCTCGCGCGGCTTCCACGGCTCGTGCGGATCGCTGCAGGCGCGCGGCGCGTCGCCGACCGCCTGCGCGCGCGGCTGGCTGCACCTCGACGACGTGCGCTTCGAGATCCGCGACGCGCAGTACCTCGCCGGCCGGCTCGTCGACGAGGGCCTCGTCGATCCGCAGCGCCTCGGCGCGTTCGCAGACTCCTACGGCGGGGAGCCGACGATCTACCTCGGGCTGCTGCGCGATCGCATGGTCCTCGGCGCGCTGCCCGGTGAGCGGGACGGCGAGCTCGTGCCATGGACGAGCCCGAAGGGGCGGGCGATGCAGGTTCGCGCGATCGCGCCCTACCAGACCTGGGTCGACCTGCCGCACGTGCTGCTGCCCAACGGGCGCCTGCTGGACTACGTCGACGAGCCGCTGGAAGCGTCGACGCAGCCGATCGGCGTGCTCAAGGCCGCGTTCGTCGCCGGCCTGCTGGCGACCGGCCAGCTGAGCACGTCGACCTTCCAGCTGCAGGGCTACTTCGTGCCACCGGGGCTCGACGCCGACGCCGACCTGACGTCGTGGACGCTGCGCCTGCTCGCCGGCGAGCCGTACGCCGACGACCCGACGGTCGCGGCAATGCGCGACTCCTCCTACCGCTGGCGCTCGCCGATCCGCGTGCCGCTGGACCGGCAACCTGCCGCGATGATCCTCGCGAGCGGCTGGGCCGACGATCTCTTCCCGGTCGACGAGATGATCCGCCTGCGCGCGCGCGTGCAGGCCGCCTGGCCCGACACGCCGATCGGCGTCTACCTCGCCGACTTCGGCCACCAGCGCACCGGCAACGAGCAGGCCGACGTCGACGAGCGCAACGAGTGGTTCATGCAGCTCTTCGAGCGCGAGCTGCTCGGCAAGGGCCCGCGCCCGGGGCTCGGTTTCCGCGCGCGGCCGGTCACGTGCCCGGTCGGCAACGGCTCCGGTCCGCTGCGCAGCGCGCCGACCTGGGCGGCCCTGCATCCCGGCGAGGTGCGCTTCCGCGCCCCCGGAACACGGACGCTGCTGTCGATCGGTGGCGATCCGACCGTCGCGCTCGACTTCACCCCGCTGACGGCCAACGACCCGTGCAAGACGGTCGCCGCCGCCGACGGCGCGCGCACGGCGACCTACCACCTGCCGGCCCCCGACGGCGCCGGCTACACGCTGATGGGCGCGCCGACGGTCGTCGCGACGCTGGGCGTCACCGGTGTCAACGCCCAGGTCGCCGCGCGCCTGTGGGACGTCTCTGAGCAGGGACGCCAGCTGCTCGTTACCCGGCAGGTCCTGCGACCCCGGGGCGACGGGCGCGCCGAGGCGTTCCAGCTGCAGCCCGCGGGCTGGCACGTCGCGGCCGGCCATCACCTCAAGCTCGAGCTCCTCGGCAGCGACGCCCCGCACTACCGGCCGTCCAACGGCGCGTTCACGATCGCCGTACGCGATCTCGACCTGCGCCTGCCCGTGGCCGAGCAGCCCGGCACGGGGCCGATCACGACGCCCGCCGCGCCGCTGATGCCCGACGGCGCCCGCGCCGCCGCCGACCTGCCGCCACCGCGCCGGCCTGTCGCACGCGTCACGTACCCGAGCTGCCGCGTCGCGCGGATCACCGTCACCGGGTCGGCGATCCGCGCCGTGAGCGTGCGCGGCCACAGGCATGACACCCGGCGGCCGTTCTCCGTGCGCGTCCGCCGACGCGCCGCCACGCTGCGCGTGCGGGTGAGCTACGCCGATGAGACCACCAAGACACTGCGCGTGCGCCTGGCGGTCTGCTGAGATGCGCGCCATGCACCGCCTCGTCGCCGTCGCCATCGCGCTCATGCTGCTCGTCCCGGCGATCGCGATCGCCAAGGGCGCGAGCTCGCCGAGCTCGGCCGTGCGCACGCACTACCGCGACATCTACCTCGGCAAGTACAAGGCCGCGTACGACCTGCTGACGCCGGCGGCGAAGCGCCAGCTCGGCCCGTACAGCACGTTCAAGGCGGGCTACGCGGACACCGGGCAGGTCACGGTCAGCAGCCTGCGGCGCGACGGCTCGAAGGTGCGCTTCGTGCTCAGCGCCTGCCGCGGGGACGGCGACCGCGAGGTCACGATCCACGAGCGGTTCAGCGTCACCTGGCCGGTCAAGAAGGTCGCCGGGCGCTGGTTTCTCGACAGCGGCGCCAAGGTGAGGCGCACCTCCAGCGACGAGGTCACGCGCTGCTCGCTGCCGCTGCCCTAGTCCTCGGAGCGCAGCGTCCGGATCAAGCCGGCGCCGAGGAAGATCGCAAGCCAGACGACGAGGCAGATCACCGCGCCGCCGAGCGCGAGGCGCAGCTTGTCGTCGTTGTCGATCGTGTCCGGCCCCAGGCGATCGAGCGCGGCGCCGACGATGATGTACTTAAAGCCCGTCCACAGCTCGGTCAGCAGTGCCAGCAGGTTGAGGCCGATGAACTGCAGCACCAGCGCGGTCGCGATCGCACCGCCGGTCGCTCTCATCATCGACCCGACACCGAGGGAGATCGCGCCGTACACGACGGCCGGCAGCCAGAGGTTCAAGAACAGCGTGAGCAAGTCGTCGAGCGTGACCGTGTCGTCGGGGTCGGCCTGCGGCAGGTATGACGCGACGACGGTCACGATGGTCGCCACGAGCACGGCGCCGGTCATGATCGCCATCAGCGCGCCGATCTTCGACGCGTACAGCTGCGCACGCGGGCGCCCGCTGAGCACCTGGTAGCGGAACGTCTGCGTGACGTGCTCGTCAGCGCCGAGGCGCGCGCCGAGCAGCGCGGCGATGACCGACGTCATCAGGCCGACCGTGAACTGCGCGTCGTCGGTGAACTGGCCGCCGCCCGCCACGTCGAGATCGTCGATGAACGCGCCGAGCATGCCGACGAGCAGCACGAACCCGGCGGGGATCAGGATCGTCGAGTACCAGACGCCACGCCGGCGCTGGATCTTGAGGACGTCCGCGCGGATCATGGCAACCATCAGGCCAGGTCCTCCGGCGTCGACCCTGCGGTGATCTGCAGGTAGCGCTGCTCGAGCGACACGCTGGAGACACCGAGCTTGGAGACGCCGATGCCCGCCTGCACCAGCGCGCGGTTGACCGCGACCGCGTGCTCGGGCGTGACCGGGCCCGCGGCGATCAGCGTGCCGACGTCGGTCGCGCGCACGCCCTGGATCCCCGGATATCCGGTGAGCAGCTCCATCGCGCGGGCGTCGTCGTCGACCTCCACCTCCAGTCCGCCGCCGGCCTCGGCGAGCAGGCTGTCGAGGTCGCCCTCGGTGATCACCCGGCCGTGGTCGACGATCGCGACGCGGTCGCAGAGCCGCTCGACCTCGTCGAGCAGGTGCGAGGACAGGAAGACCGTGCGGTTCTCGTCCTCGACGAGGCCGCGGATCATCTCGCGGAACTCGACCATGCCGGCGGCGTCGAGGCCGTTCGTCGGCTCGTCGAGCACGAGCAGCTCGGGGTCGTTGAGCAGCGCGCGCGCGACGCCCAGGCGCTGGCGCATGCCGAGCGAGTAGCCCTTCACGCGCTCGTCGGCGCGGCCGCTCATCTGCACGCGCGACAGCAGCGCCGGGATCCGCGCGAGCGCCGCGCCGCGATCGCGCAGCAGCGCCGCGTGGACCTCGAGGTTCTCGCGACCCGTCAGCTGCGGGTAGAAGCGCGGCTCCTCGACGATGGCGCCGACGCGGTCGAGCGCCGCGGTGGGGGAGCGGTGGACGTCGGCGCCGCGCACGCTGACGGTCCCGGCCGTCGGGTGCGCCAGCCCGAGCAGCATCCGGATCAACGTCGTCTTGCCGGCGCCGTTGGGTCCGAGGAAGCCGAAGCAGATGCCCGCCGGCACGGCGAGGTCGACATCGTCGACCGCGCGGCGAGCGCCGAAGGCCTTCGTCAGGCCGCTGGTCTGGATGATCACTGCCGCGGGTTCTACCCCATAGGCTCAACGAACGATGCTGGCGCAGCTGAACATCGGACGTCTCGTCGCCCCGAACGACGATCCCCGGGTCGCCGAATTCATGAACGCCCTCGATGCGATCAACGCGCTCGCGGACGCCTCGCCGGGGTTCGTCTGGCGGCTCCAGGACGACAGCGGCAATGCCACGTCGATCCAGGCCTTCGACGACGAGTCGATCCTCGTGAACATGTCGGTCTGGGAGTCGCTCGCCGATCTGCGCGCGTTCGTCTACGCGACCGAGCACAAGCGCTACCTCGCCCGCCGCAAGGAGTGGTTCCTGCCGTTCGATGGGCTGTTCGTCGTCCTCTGGAACGTGCCCGACGGTCATATCCCGACCGTCGCGGAGGCCAGAGAGCGTCTGGAGCACCTCGAGACGCACGGCCCGACGCCGCACGCCTTCACGTTCAGGGAGGCGTTCTGACCGCGTTCACGGTGATGGGCGTCCTCAACGTGACGCCCGACTCGTTCTCCGACGGCGGCGAGTGGTTCGACGGCGAGGCCGCGATCGCCCACGGCCGCGAGCTGGTCGCCGAGGGCGCCGGGATCCTCGACGTCGGTGGCGAGTCCACGCGTCCGGGCGCCGCGCCGGTCGACGAGGCGGAGGAGCTGCGCCGCGTCGTCCCGGTGATCGAGGCGCTCGCCGGCACCCCCGCGCAGCTCAGCGTCGACACGACGAAGGTCGCGGTCGCGCGCGCGGCGCTCGACGCCGGCGCGACCTACGTCAACGACGTCAGCGCGATGCGCGCCGAGCCCGCGATGGCGCAGCTCGTCGCCGAACGCGGCTGTGACTGCTGCCTGATGCACATGCGCGGAGAGCCCCGCACGATGCAGTCCGATCCGCGTTACGACGACGTCGTCGACGAGGTCAAGGCGTTCCTCTCCGCCCGCGCCGAGGCCGCCGTCGCCGCCGGCATCGCCCGCGACCGCATCCAGGTCGATCCCGGGATCGGCTTCGGCAAGACCGTTGCGCACAACCTCGAGTTGCTGCGCCGCCTCGACGAGATCGTCGCGCTCGGCTTCCCGGTCGTGATCGGCACGAGCCGCAAGTCGTTCCTGGGGAAGATCAGCGGTCGCGACGACCCGCACCAGCGCCTCTACGGAACGATCGCCTCGAACGTCCTCGCGCTCGCCGCGGGCGCGCGCGTGTTCCGTGTCCATGACGTCGCCGCGGTGCGCGATGCGCTCGCAGTCGCGGCTGCTACGTTGGCGCCCGATGGCACCTGACGAGCACGAGCCCGAGGACGACGAGCTCGACGACGACGATCTCGGCGAGGACTTCGACGAGGACGAGGGCCCGCAGACCGAGGTCACGATCGAGGTCACCGGCCTGTCGCTGTACACGCACCACGGGGTGACGCCCGCCGAACGCGAGATCGGCCAGCGCCTGGTGCTCGACATCCGCCTCGAGGTCGGCGAGTGCGACGCGACGGTGACCGATCTCGTCGAGGACACCGTCGACTACGGCCAGGTCTGCAACACCGTCGCGCTGGTCGCCCAGCAGCGCTCCTACAAGACGCTCGAGCGCCTCTGCACGGCGATCGCCGATCGCCTGCTCAGCGACTACTCCGCCGACGAGGTTTGGGTCAAGGCCTCAAAGCCCGAGCCGCCGATCGCGCTGCCCGTGCAAGAGGTGTCCGTCGAGGTCTGGCGCCAGGTCGGCGAGTAGCGCGTGGCGGACGGGTTCGCAGAGGCCACGGCCGTCCGGCCGCTGGGCGACGGCCGCTATGGCGCGGGCATCGACACCGACTGGTCGACGCCGCGCGGCGCCAACGGCGGCTACCTCGCGGCGGTCGTGTTGCGGGCCCTGGCCGCCGAGGTGCCGGCCGACAAGCATCCGCGCTCGCTGACCTGCCACTTCCTGCGTCCGCCGGAGGGCGGCGACGTCGAGGTCGCGGTCACGACCGAGCGCACGGGCCGCGCCGTCAGCACGCTGTCGGCGCGCCTGACCCAGGGCGGTGAGACCTGCGTCCTGGCGTTGGCGGCCTTCGGGGTCGAGCTCGACACCGAGCTCGAGTACGCCGACCTGACGATGCCCGACGTGCCGGCGTCCGACACGATCGAGCCGTTCCCGGTGCATCCCAAGGCACCGCCGATCGCCGCGCGGATGGAGGCGCGGTGGGCCCTCGGTCCGCCGATGTTCCGCGAGGCCGACATCGCGCTGTCGGGTGGCTGGCTGCGAACACGCGATCCGCACCCCGCCGATGCGTTTGCGATCTGCCAGTACACCGACGCCTGGCTGCCGGTCGCCTGGACGCGGCTGAAGGGGCCGGCCAGCGCACCGACGCTCGACCTGACGGTGCACTTCCGCCGGCCGCTGCCGTATCCGGGCGTCGATCCGCTGGCGCCGGTGCTGCTGCAGGCGACGTCGACGACCTCGGCGAGCGGCTACTTCGAGGAGGACACCGCGATCTGGGCGGCCGACGGCACGCTGCTGGCGCAGTCGCGCCAGCTTGCGCTGCTGCGCCCGCTGCCGCCGCGCGAATGACCGTCGCCTACATCGGTCTCGGCGCGAACCTCGGCGACCGCCGCGCGGCGCTGCAGGGCGCCGCGGTCGCGTTGGGCGCGACGGCATCGTCGTCGGTGTACGAGACCGATCCCGTCGGACTCGTGCTCGACCAGCCCGCCTTCCTCAACGCGTGCGTTCGCATCGACACGGCACTTGCCCCCGAACCGCTCCTGGGCCTCTGCAAGCGCATCGAGGCCGACGCCGGCCGCGTCGACGGCCCGCGCCACGGGCCGCGCCCGCTCGACGCCGACATCCTGTTGCACGGCGAGGGCGCATTCGTGTCGGAGCGACTCGTCGTCCCACACCCCGGCCTGCTCGAGCGCCGCTTCGTGCTGATCCCGCTGCTGGAGCTCGACTTCGACCTCACGACGCCCGACGGCGTGCGCCTGTCCGACGCGCTCGCCGTGCTGCCGTTGACGGACGGCGTCCGCCGCGCCGGACCGCCGCTGCGGGTTTAGGCTGCGGCCATGCGCGTTCGCCTGGCGGAGCTCGTCAGCGCGTTGTCGCTGGGGATCGACCTGGGCTTCGGCCAGCCGATGGAGCACGTCCTGCGCCAGTGCCTGATCGCCCTGCGGATCGCCGAGCGCCTCGAGCTCGACGACCAGGCGCGCGCCGACGTGTACTACACCGCGCTGCTCGTCAACGTCGGCTGCCACACCGACGCCCACGAGCAGGCCAAGTGGTTCGGCGACGACATCGCGCTGAAGGCGGGCAAGTACGACCACGAGTTCGGCAGCGTCGGCGACATGGTCGCCACGCTGCGGCTGCTGGGTTCCAACAACCGCCCGCTGCACCGCTTCAAGATCGGCATCGAGTTCGCGATCGCGGGCCGCCACGACCTCGACGGGATGATCGCCCAGCACGCGGCGATCTCGCAGGAGCTCGCACGGCAGCTCGCCCTACCCGACAACGTCGTCGGGGCGCTCGGCGGTGCCTACGAGCAGTGGGACGGCAAGGGCTGGCCGGGCGACCTGGAAGCGGACGCCGTGCCGCTGCCCGCGCGCATCGCCCAGCTCGCCGAGTTTGCCGAGGTCGGGCACCGGACGGGCGGCGTCGCCGCCGCGACCGAGGTCGCCCGCAAGCGCGCCGGCAAGCAGTTCGACCCCGCGCTGTCGTCGCTGCTGTGCGCCGACGCCGACGCGATCCTCGGCGATCTCGACGAGGTCAGCACGTGGGACGCCGTCATCGAAGCCGAGCCGGCGCTCGCGGTGACGCTGTCCCCCGACGAGTTCGACGCCGCGCTGCTGGCGATCGCCACCTTCGTCGACCTCAAGTCGCCGTACAGCCTCGGCCACTCCGTGGCGGTCGCCGAGCTCGCAGGCACCGCGGGTCGCCACCTCGGCATGACCGCGGATGAGGCCCGCACGCTGCGGCGCGCGGCGCTCGCCCACGATTTCGGGCGAATGGGCGTCTCCAACGCGATCTGGGACAAGCGCGGGCCGCTCGGCGCCGGCGAGTGGGAGCGCGTGCGCATGCAGCCCTACATCACCGAGCGCATGCTGCGGCAGTCGCCGGCGCTGGCGCCGCTCGGCGCGATCGCCGTGCAGCACCGCGAGCGCCCGGACGGATCCGGATACCCGCGTGCGCTTGCGGGCAACGCGATCTCGCGCGCCGCTCGTGTGCTCGGCGCGGCGGATGCGTACCAGGCGATGCGCGAGCCTCGTCCGTATCGCGCCGCACTGACGGCGGACGCCACGGCACGCGAGCTGCGCGATGACGTGCGCCGCGGCCGGCTGGACGCCGACGCGGTCGAGGTCGTGCTCAGCGCGTCCGGGCACCGCGCCCCTCGCCGCCGCGAGGGCTTGGCCGGCCTCACCGCTCGCGAGGTCGAGGTCCTGTGCCTCGTCGCGCGCGGTCTTTCGAACAAGGAGGTCGCGCAGCGCCTCGTGATCGCCCCGAAGACCGCGGGCAACCACGTCGAGCACATCTACGCGAAGATCGGGGCGTCCAACCGTGCGATGGCGAGCCTCTTCGCCGTGCGCCACGGGCTGCTCGCCGAGGATGAGGCGAACGCCCCATGACGACTGCGGTCCCGCCCGGCACGCTGTCGGCATGGGAAACATCTCCAAAGCAAGCGCCGCCAACGTCGTCATCCAGGGCCCGGTCGAGTCCCACAACGAAGACGTCCACGGCTACACCATCGACTTCCTGCACTTCAAGGAGGACATCGACGGCGCGGTCCTGCTGAAGGGGCTGCCCGGCGATCAGTGCCACTGCCCCCACTGGGGCTACGTCTTCAAGGGCACGTTCGGCTTTCGCTTCGAGGACCGCGAGGAGTCATACGGTCCCGGAGACGCGTACTACGCGCCGCCCGGTCACATCCCCACGGCGACGGCCGACACCGAGCTGTTGATGTTCAGCCCGGCCGACGCGCTGAAGGAGACCGACGAGGCGATCACGCGCAACCTCGAGGCGATGGGGCACCCGGCTCAGGCCTAGACCGCCATCGCGGCGACCAGCCGCGAGACGACCGCGCGCATCTCCTCGCGCGCGGTCGCCTGATCCTCGGCGCGCACGACGTACAGCGCGGCCTCGTCGACCGCGCCGATGAAGACGTGCGCGAGCGGCTTGACCGGCTGCTCGGGGATGCGCCCGACGGCGATCGCGTGGGCGACCAGACCCTCGACCAGCCCGACGCCGTAGCGCATCCCGATCTCCCGCCAGCGCTCCCAGCCGAGCACCGCCGGAGCCTCGATCAGGACGATCCGCTGGACCTCGGGATCGGCGCAGGCGTCGATCCACGCATGCGCGCCGAGCTCCATGAGCGTGATCGGGTCGGTCTCGCCGCTGGCGACGATCGACTGCGCGATCCGCTGGCTGACGTCCTCTTCGACGGCCTCGAAGACCGCCGCGAACAGCTCGGTCTTGTCGGCGAACTGGTGGTACATCGCCCCGCGGGTGACGCCGGCGGCCCGCACGATCGCCTCCGTGCCGACGCCGCCGAACCCGCGCTGGGCGAACAGTGGCCGCGCGGCGCGCACGAGCGCGTCCTTGGTTGCGGCGGAACGGTCGGCTTGCGTACGGGGGCGGTTGACTTCCATACAGACGGTTTGTATCTTGCAGACAGGCTGCACGGAAATCTACCCCGAGGAGCAGACGTGCCGACGATCGACCTTCCGCAGGGCACCATCAATTACCGGGTCGCCGGACCCGACAGCGCCGACAAACCCGTCGTCTTCGTCCACGGGTTCCTCGTCAACGGCGAGCTCTGGACCGGCGTGGCCGACACGCTCGCCCGCCACGGCGTGCGCTCCTATGCACCCGACTGGCCGCTGGGCTCCCACACGATCCCGATGCGCGCCGACGCCGACCAGACGCCGCGCGGACTGGCGCGCACGATCATCTCCTTCCTCGAGGCGCTCGACCTCGACGACGTCACGCTCGTCGGCAACGACTCGGGCGGCGCGCTGAGCCAGTTCACGATCGACACCGACCACACGCGGATCGGGCAGCTCGTGCTGACCAACTGCGATGCCTTCGACCAGTTCCCGCCGTCGCCGTTCGACAAGCTGATGGCGGTGGGCCAGACGCCCGCCGGGCTGCTGGGGCTGCTGACGCCGACGCGTGTCACCGCCGTGCGCCACTCGCCCGCCGGCTTCGGTCTGCTCGTCAACGGCAAGCTCGACGCCGAGCAGACGCGCCGCTGGGTCGAGCCCGCCCTCGAGAGCGCCGAGATCCGCCGGGACACGGCGAAGTTCCTCAAGGGCATCGAGCCCGACGAGCTGCTCGACGTCGCCACGCGGCTGACGTCCTTCGACAAGCCGGTGCTGCTCGTCTGGGGCGACGCCGACCGCTTCTTCAAGGTCGACTTCGCGCGCCGCCTGGCACAGGTGTTCCCGAACGCGACGCTTGTCGAGGTCGCGGGCGGCCGCACGTTCCTGCCGCTCGACGAGCCCGTCCGCGTGGCCGACGAGATCGCCGGCGCGTTCTACGCCGGCAGCGCGACCGCGCCCGCAGGCAGCGATCCCGAGATGGCGAACAGCCCCGCGAGCTGACCCGCGGGGCGCCCCGCGATCACCGGCCGCAGATCGGCGAGCGTCGAGAGCAGCGACAGCGACGAGCCGATCTGCAGGTCGGCGCGGTTGGGCGGATCGTGGCCGAGCGTACCGTCGGCCAGCCAGGCATCGATCCTGTCGAGGTGGCCGGGCAGCGCCGCGAGGTCGGCGGCGCGCGCCTCGACGCTCGACTTGTTCAGGCGCATCTCAAGGCGCGCGATCAGCGGCATCGACGCGCGCATCGAGAACGCCGGCAGGATCTCCAGCCGGCCGCCCTTGGCGTAGGACGCGCCGGCGCCCGGGTTCTCCTTCAGCGTCACCCAGAGCACGCGCCGCGCCAGCGGCTGCAGGACGTCGTCACCCCAGCGCTCGGCCTCGAGCACCGCGTCGCGCCGCGCGGTGTCGGCCGGCAGCAGCGCGGGCTCGGGCACGCGCTCCTCCAGGCGCGCCATGATCGCCCGCGAGCCGACGACCTTCTCCCCGTCGTCGAAGCGGATCGACGGCACGGTGCGCCCGCCGAAGAGCAAGCGCTGCGCGACGACGTGCGTCGGCGGCGGCCATTCGACCTTCTTGTACGCCATGCCCTTGAGTTCCAGGGCCTTCTCGACGGCGGCGCACGGATGCGAGCCGTGGACCACGTACAGCTTGGTGGGCATGCGCGGACCCTACAATCCCGCGCTGCATGCTCCTCGTGGTTGACGTCGGCAACACGCAGACCCACTTCGGGACGTGGTCTGACGGCGAGCTGCTCGAGCACTGGCGTTTCGCCACCGTGCCCGGGTCGACCGCCGACGAGATCGGCGCCGCCCTGCGCAACCTCGTCGAGCTGCGCGGCGTCGGCCTCGCCGACCTCGACGCGTCGATCGTCTCGAGCACGGTGCCCCAGCTCGAGCCCGAGTGGGTGACGATGGCCGAGCGCTACCTCGGCCACCGCATGCTGAGCGTCGGTCCCGGCCTGAAGACCGGGATGCCGATCCGCATCGACAACCCGCGCGAGCTCGGCGCCGACCGCCTCGTCAACGCGGTCGCCGCGCACGACCGCTTCGGCGGGCCGTGCATCTCCGTGGACTTCGGCACGGCCGTCAACTACGACTGCGTCAGCGCCGAGGGCGAGTACCTCGGCGGCGTGATCGCGCCGGGCATCGAGGTCTCACTCGACGCGCTCACCACGCGTGGCGCGAAGCTGCCGAAGATCGACCTGCTGCCGCCGCGCAGCGCGATCGGCCGCTCGACCGTCGAGGCGATCCGCAGCGGCGTGATCTACGGCTACGCCGCCCAGGTCGACGGCGTCGTCGCGCGACTGTTCGCCGAGCTCGGCGGCTCGCCGGACGTGATCGCGACCGGTGGCCTCGCCGGGCACATCGCGCCCTACTGCGACGCGATCGACGAGATCGACGACCTGCTGACGCTCCGGGGCCTGAAGCTGCTGTACGAGCGCAACCAGGCTTGAAGACGCCGACGCTCAGCATCGCGCTGGCACGGCGGCTGGCGCTGCACGCCCAGGGCCTCGCGCTGCCGATCGGCCGGCGTCGCGCCGACGGCCGCGACGTCGCCAACGTCGTCGCGCGGATCGGGGCGCTGCAGCTCGACCCGGTGGCGCCCGTCGCACGCTCGCCGCTGCTCGTCGCCCACGCCCGCCTCGGGCTCGTCGAGGACGCCGACATCGAGGACGCCGCGTACACGCGGCGGTTCCTCTTCGACGCCTGGGCGCACGAGGCGTCGCTCGTGCACGTCGACGACCTCTGGCTGCACCGCCACGCGCAGCTGCGACGGCGCGACGGCGGCATGCACCCGCTCGTCCACGAGTTCCTCGAGACCAATGCTGCGTTCGTCGACGACCTGCTCGGCGCGCTGCGCGAACGCGGGCCGCTGCGCGCGTCGGACATCGAGCAGTCAAGCGTCGTGGAGCACTGGCAGCACGGCTACTGGACCGACGAGGTGTCGCCACGCCAGACGACGGCGCGGGCGTTGCTCGCACTGTGGCGCGCCGGCCATATCGGCGTGGGGGCGCGCCGCGGGCAGGAGCGGCTGTGGGACGTCTTCGAGCGCTGCCTGCCGGACGGCATGCTCGACACCGTCCCCGAGCTGTCGGTCGAGGCCTTCGAGCAGGCAGCGACGCGGCGCGCCCTGCGCGCGCTCGGCGTCGCGCGGGCGCCGCATGTCCGCAACCACTTCCTGCGCGGGCGGGTGCAGAACACACAGCAGATCCTCGACGACGCTCCCGACATCGCCGAGGTTCGCGTCGAGGGGTCGAACGGGCGGTGGTACGTCCACGCCGACGACCTCGAGCGCGCCCCCGACCTGGAGCCCGGCCGGCGCACCGTCGCGCTGTCGCCGTTCGACAACCTGATCTGCGACCGCAAGCGCGCCGCCGAGCTGTTCGGCTTCGACCATCGTCTGGAGATCTACGTCCCGCAGGACAAGCGCCAGTGGGGCTACTACGTGCTGCCGATCCTGCACGGCGAGCGCCTCGTCGCCCGCGCCGACCTCAAGCTCGACGGCGACGCCGGGCTGCTGCAGGTGCTGAGCCTGCACCACGAGGATGGGCGCCCGGCCGAGCGCGCCGTGCAGACCGCGCTGGAGCGCCTGGCCGCGTGGCGCGGTGCGACACTCTGAGCGTGGAGGGAGTACGGATCGAGCTCCTCGGCCGGTTTGGCGTCGTCGTCGACGGACGTGAGGTCGCCGAGTGGCCAACGCGTCGTGCGCAGGAGCTCGTCCAGCTCCTGGCGCTGGCTGACGGCCACCGCCTGGCGCGCGATGTGGTGATCGAGCAGCTCTGGCCGCACCTCGGCGCCGATGCCGGCGCCGCGAACCTGCGCAAAGCCGCCCACCACGCCCGCCGCGCGCTCGGCGACGCCGAGGCGATCGTCCTGCGCGGTGGGCGCGTCGAGCTGTTCCCCGGTCGCGCGGTGACCGTCGACGCCGAGGAGTTCCTGCGCGCTGCGGACGAGGCGCTGCCCGGCGGCGATCGCAAGGCGTGCGCGCGCGTTGCCGCCAGGTGCCCTGGCGAGCTGCTCCCCGACGCGCGTTATGAGACCTGGACCCAGGAGCCGCGCCGGCAGGTCCAGGCGCGTCTGGCGCAGCTGCTGCGTCAAAGCGCGGACTGGGAGCGCCTCATGGCGGTCGAGCCGACCGACGAGGCCGCCTGCCGGGAGCTGATGGCCGCGGCGATCGACGCGGGCCGGCGCCACGTCGCGATCCGCTGGTACGAGCGCCTGCGGGTCGCGCTGGTCGCCGAGCTCGGCGCACGGCCCGACCCCGAGACGCGCGCCCTGTACGACCGCTGCACCGCGGGCGTGCGACTTGGCGAGCCGGCGTTCGTCGGGCGCCCCGACGAGCTCGCCGACGCCGTGCGCCAGTTGCACTCCGTCGCGGACGGCGGCACGGCGGCCCTGCTCGTGCGCGGGCGCACGGGGATCGGCAAATCGGCGTTCTGCCGGGAGCTCGTCGGGCGCGCGCGCGAGCGCGGCTGGCGCGTCGTCACCGCCACCGCTACGGCGTCGGGACCGCCGTACGGCCCGATCGGCGTCGCGATCGAGCAGCTGCTCGTCAACGGGCGTGCGGCGCTCGAGGCTCTGCCGCCGCGCACACGCTCGATCCTCGCCGAGCTCAGCCCGCTCGCCCGCCCGGCGCCGCCGCTGGAGGGCGCGCTGACGCGCCACCAGGTCGTCGCGGCGCTGCGGCGTGCGCTGACGCTGCCGGGCGCCGCGTCGCCGACGGTCCTGCAGATCGAGGATGCGCATCTGCTCGACGAGGCGACCGCCGACGTCCTGCACCAGCTCGTCGCCGGCGGTGGAGAGGACCCGCTGCTGGTGATGCTGGCCTACCGCGCGGAGTGGGTGCGGACCAGCCTGCCGCGCGGCATCGCCGACCTCGCCGGCAGCGACCACACGCTGACGCTGCAGCTCGGGCCGCTCGACGACGGCGAGATCGGCGAGCTCGTCGGGCTCGCCGCGGTGGGGGCGCCCTCCGCGGACGCCGTTGCGCAGATCGTCAGCGCCGCCGAGGGGAGCCCGTTCTTCGCGCTGGAGCTGACGCGCGCTCTGCCAGGCGGCGCGCACGAGCGGCTGCCGCAGACGTTGCGCGAGGCGATCACCGGTCGGCTCGTCGATCTCGATGCGCCGACGATCGACGCGCTGAGCACGCTCGCGGTGGCGGAGGGCGAGCTCGACCTCGCGAGCATCCTTGCGCTCACCGGGAGCGGCGAGACAGACGCGTTCGCGCTGCTCGACGCCGCGCTGGACGCCGGCGTCCTCGTCGTCGCCGGCACCCGCTACCGCTTTCGCCACGAGCTCGTGCGCCACGCGCTGACCGACGAGCTCGCGCCACATCGCCGCCTGCAGCTGCACCGCGATGCAGCCGAGCGCCTCGTCAGCGCGGACGCCGCAGCGGAGCTGATCGCCGACCACTGGCTCAAGGGAGAACGGCCCGCCGAGGCCGTCGAGTGGCTGCTGGCGGCGACGCGCCACGCGGTCGGCGTCGGCGCGTTCGCCGACGGCCTCGTGCAGGTCGAGCGCCTGCTGAAGGAGGCGCCGGCACACCACGACGGGCTCTGCCTGCGCGCCGAGATCCTCGACGCGCTCGGCGACAGCGGCGCGCCGGACGCCTACGCCGCCGCGGCCGACGCGCTCGGTGACCCGGAGGCACAGGAGCTGCGCGCGCGCCAGGCGCTGGCCCAGCTCAAGGCGAGCAACCCCGATGCGGCACTGCGCACGCTCGAGGGGATCACGCCGAGGTCGACGGTCGGGCGCCTCGCCGAGGCATTGACGCTCAGCGCCGCCGCGGCCATCGGGCGCTACGCCGACGCCGACATGGCCGCCGCGAAGGCCGACGAGGCGCACAAGCTCGCGCTGGAGCTCGGCGACCCCGGCGCGGTCCTCGACGCGACCTGGGCCCATGCGCTCGCGGCCCACGCCAAGGGCGAGCTGCCGGCGCGGCTGCGGGAGTACGTCCGCCTCAGCCGCGACCTGCCCGAGCTCGCCACGCGCGTCTTCGACGGACAGCTGTGCGTCACCGAGCGGATGCTCTACGGCGGGCTTCCCAACGACGAGATCATCGCCTTCGCCGACAACCTCGCCGCCGAAGCGCAGCGCCTGGGCGCGGCGCGCGGCCATGCCTTCGCGCTGACGCTGCGCGGCGAGGCGCAGATCCTCGCCGGCCGGCTCGACGAGGCGGACGCGGCCTTCGCCGAGGGCGCGCGCCTGCACGGCCAGATCGGTGCCGTCGCGGGGGAGGCGCTGTCGCTGCTCGGACGGGCGCAGGTCGCCGTCTACCGGGGGCGTCCCGAGCACGCCGCGCCGTATCTCGCCGACGCACTGACGATGGCTCGCGAGTCCGAGGTCGGCCATCACACGCTCGATCGCATCTACGGGACGATGGTCGCGGCAGCCGCCGACCCGGCGAGCGGCGTGCAGCGCGTGTGCGACGCAGAGATCGCGATCCAGGGGCCGGCGGAGACCTGCCCGACGTGTCGCATCGCGTTCATCGTCCCGGCGACGATCGCCGCCGCCCGCGGCGGCGACCTCGAGCGCGCCCACCGCTACATGCACGACTGCGATCAGGCGATCGCGATCGTCAAGCTGCCGCCCGCGTGGCACTCCTCGGTCGAGGAGGCGCGTGGCTGGCTGAGGCAGGCCGAGGGCCGGCCCGAGGAGGCGCGCGAGCGGTTCACCAGCGCCGCCGAGGGCTTTGAGACGTGGGGGCAGCCGCTGGACGCGCGGCGTTGCGCCGAGCTCGCCGCAACGTAGGGAACGTCTCAGGAACGCGCGTCGTGGACGCTGCGCCAATGCACTCTCTCAAGCGTGAAGATGTCCCCGTCGTCGTCGCCGACGGCGAGCTCGAGGTCAGGGTCCTCGACCAGGAAGGGCTGATGGTCGGCTTCGTGCGGCTACCCGCCGGCGCGGACTTGCGCCCGGCGACCGCGGGCCTGCCCGACGATCTCTGCCCGTGCCCGCACTGGGGCTACATGCTCAAGGGCCGCGTGCGGATGCACACGAAGGACGGCCACCAGGACTTCGCCGCGGGAGAGGCGTTCTACTGGGCCCCCGGGCACGCACCCGAGGCGCTCGAGGACTCCGAGTACGTCGATTTCTCACCGACCGAGGAGTTCCAGCACGTGCTCGACCACCTGACGGGGGCGGCGGCCTGAGGCGACCGGGCGCGCGGGTGGGCGGGGGTCCTATCCTCGGGGCGTGCCCTCGCTGCACGACAGCTGGAAGCTCGGGCCGATCGACGTGCCCAACCGCGTGCTGCTCGCGCCGCTCGCGGGCATCGGCAACTGGGCGGTGCGCCTGCAGGCAAAGCGCCACGGCGCCGGCCTCGCGGTCTCGGAGATGGTCTCCAGCCACGCCATCCACTACGGCAACGAGAAGACGCGCGTGGAGCTGTTGCGCACGCATCCCGACGAGGGCCTGACGTCGCTGCAGCTCTTCGGCCAGGACCCCGAGGTGATGAAGAGCGCGGCGGCCTACGTCCGCGAGCACGTCACCGGTATCGACGTCATCGACCTGAACATGGGCTGCCCGGTGCCGAAGGTCTGCAAGACCGGCGCCGGAGCGGCGCTGATCTCAGACCCCGACACGGCCGTCGCCGTGGCGCGGGCCGCCGGCGAGGGCAGCGGCCTGCCGGTGACGGTGAAGCTGCGCTCCGGTCAGCGTCCGGGGGAGACCGACGGCTACGAGCTCGCCAAGCGCCTGGTCGCCGACGCCGGCGTCGCCGCGATCACGTTCCATCCGCGCAGCGCCGCCGTCCACCACAAGGGCACGCCCGACTACGACCTCGCGGCGCGGCTCGTCGCCGAGCTCGAGGCGCCGGTCATCGTCAGCGGCGGCCTCAACACCGTCGCCGACGTGCAGTCGGCGTTCGCGCGCACCGGCGCCGCGGCGGTGATGCTCGCGCGCGGGGCGCTCGGCAATCCCTGGCTATTCGAGCAGGTCCTTGGCGTGCGCGACGCCGCACCCGCGCGCGCGGAGATCCTCGACGAGCTGGCGTGGCTGAGCGACCGGATCGGCGAGCACATGGGCCCCGAGCGCGGCGCACGCTGGATGCGCAAGGCCTACCCCTGGTACGTCGAGAGACTGGCGCTCGACAGGTCCGCTGCCCACGCGTTGCAGCAGGCTCTGCAACGCAGCGTCTCACTTGCCGAGGCAGCCGCGCTGCTGCGTCCGTTGCATGACGAGACGCACGCAGCAGCAGTGCACGGGTAGGGAGAAACCCCCTGCTATCCTGGCGCGCTCGCTTCCCGCCTCCGGGCGGGATTTCGTCGCTCAAATCCCCTTGGAATTGACTCATGCCGAAGGACGTCATCCTCACCCCCGAAGGTCTCGACAAGCTCCAGACGGAGCTCGAGACGCTGCAGACCACGCGTCGCCGTGAGGTCGCAGACCGCATCAAGGAAGCACGCGAGTTCGGGGACATCTCCGAGAACTCCGAGTACGACGACGCCAAGAACGAGCAGGCCATGCTCGAGCAGCGCATCGCGAACATCGAGGAGCGCTTGCGCTCCGCCCAGGTCGTCGACGCGTCCGACCTCTCGACCGACGTCGTCGGCGTCGGCTCGATCGTCAACGTCAAGGACGACAAGGGCCAGAGCTTGAAGTTCACGATCGTCGGCTCGGCCGAGGCCCAGCCGCCGGAGAGGCTCTCCAACGAGTCGCCCGTCGGCAAGGCGCTGATCGGCCACAAGCGCGGCGACGAGGTCGCCGTCGTCCTGCCCAGCGGCAAGAAGCGCAAGCTCAAGATCACGAAGATCGACGTCGGCCTGTAGCGTCGGCTGCACCGATGTCGGACGACCTGCTCGCCGTCCGGCGCGGCAAGCTCGAGAAGCTGCGCGCCGACGGGATCGACCCGTTCCCGCACGCCTATGCCGGCGTGGCGCCGATCGCCGACGTTCGCGCGGCCGATCCGGACGAAATCACGCCGCATCGCGTCGCAGGCCGCCTGCACGCCCGCCGCGGCCAGGGGAAGATGGCGTTCCTCGATCTCGACGACCGCTCCGGCCGCCTCCAGCTCCAGGCGCGCATCGACGTCCTGGGAGAGGACCGGATGGCGCGGCTGCTGGAACTCGACCTCGGGGACCTCGTCGGCGTCGACGGCGTTCTCTTCCTCTCCAAGCGCGGCGAGCTGACGCTGCGCGTCGACGACTACACCGTCCTCGCGAAGTCCCTGCGCCCGCCTCCCGAGAAGCATCACGGGCTGCAGGACGTCGAGACGCGCTTTCGCCGCCGTGAGCTCGACCTCATGGCCAACGACGAGGCGCGCGCGCTGTTCATCACGCGCGCGAAGGTCATCAGCGCCGTGCGCCGCGCGCTCGACGACGACGGCTTCATCGAGGTCGAAACCCCCGTTTTGCAGCCACTTTACGGTGGCGCGCTGGCACGGCCGTTCGTCACGCACCACAACCAGCTCGACCGTGACCTCTACCTGCGGATCGCCACCGAGCTCTACCTCAAGCGGCTGATCGTCGGCGGCCTGGAGCGCGTCTACGAGCTCGGCAAGGACTTCCGCAACGAAGGCGTCTCCTTCAAGCACAACCCCGAGTTCACGATGCTCGAGTGGTATGAGGCCTACGCGGACTACAACGACGCCGCGATGCGCCTCGAGAAGGTCGTGGCCGCGGCCGCCGAGGCGGTCGGCTACGACGGCGAGATCGACTTCTCCACGCCGTGGCGTCGCATCAGCTTCGTCGGCGCGATCGAGGAGGCGACGGGGATCGACATCCTCGCCCACCGCGACGCGGCGTCGCTGAGCGCCGCCGCGGGGCTCGACTCTGACAGCGGCGCGACATGGCCTCAGCTCGTCGACGACCTGCTGTCAAAGCACGTCGAACCCACCCTGCAGCAGCCGACGATCGTCATCGACTATCCCGTCGAGATCTCGCCGTTCGCCAAGGCGCATCGCTCCGAGCCAGGACTCGTCGAGCGCTTCGAGGCCTTCGCCGGCGGCATGGAGATCGCCAACGCGTTCACCGAGCTCAACGACCCCGACGTGCAGCGCGAGCGCTTCGAGGCGCAGGTCCGCTTCGCCGCCGAGGGTGACGAGGAGACCCAGCCCTATGACGAGGTCTTCGTCCAGGCGCTGGAGCAGGGCATGCCGCCGACCGGCGGCCTGGGCCTCGGCATCGACCGCCTCGTGATGCTGATGACGGGGACGCGCTCGATCCGCGAGGTCGTGCTCTTCCCGGCGATGCGTGACTAGCGCGTGCGTCGACCGTAACCGTTGCGTGCGCAAGTACGTTCAAGGGTCATGAACCGCCTTCCCCTGATCGCCGCAGCAGCCACTGCCGCGGCACTGATTCCCGCCGCCGGCGCCTCCGCGCAGGCTCCCGCCGCCTTCAACTTCCAGCCGGGCCCGACCTCGCCGTTCGGCACCGCGCTCGCTTCTGACAGCGGCGGCGACGCGTGGTTCGTGAGCTACGCGTCCGGCGTCCCCGGCAAGGTCAAGATCTCCGTCCGCAAGGCCGACGGCCCCGTGCTCCAGGTCCACACCTACACCGCACCCGCCGGCTACGCCGTCCTGGCGCCCAAGCTCGCCGTCCGCAACGGCCTCGCGACCGTCGCCTGGTCCGAGTCCAAGAGCGGCGCGCGTGCCCGCGCGATGGCGATCCGCTGCAAGGCCTCCGGCTGCGGCCGCGCGCAGGAGGTCGGCCGCGCCCAGCGCGTCAAGACGCAGGCGACGCCCGTGGTCGACGAGCACGGCCGCTCGTTCGTCTTCTGGCGGGGCACGTCGTCCAAGGGCATGCGCCTGCAGTGGGCGATCACGACCAACGGCCGCTTCGGCAAGGTCCACACGCTCGGCAGCTTCGGTATCGACCTCACCGCGGTGGCCGACCCGCGCGGCGGCGTGCTCGCCGGCTGGACTGCCAGCAACGGCGTCGCCTATGCCCGCCGTGGCAGCGGCGAGTTCACGCGTCCCACGACGCTCGCGCCCGCGTCGGCCACCAACCTGCGCTTCGCGGTCGCCGGCCAAGAGGTCATCGCGGCCTGGCGCAGCGGCAAGGGCGACGGCGAGGGCGACCCCGGCGCCGGCGCTGTCAAGGTCGCGTCGCGCGCTGCGGGCAGCGCGACGTTCGGTGCCGCGCAGACCGTGTTCGCTGGCAACGGCCGCGACATCTCGGTCGCCGCGAACGACGCCGGCCGCGCCGCGATCAGCTTCGCCGATGCGACGGCGAACCCGTCCGGTGCGTTCCTGGTCAACCAGCAGGTCAGCGTCCGTCCCGCGCCCGGCGCGGCGTTCGGCCCGCCGATCGTCGCGGGCAGCGGCCCGCTCTACACGCCGCCGGCCGTCAGCGTCGAGCCCGGCGGGCGCGTCGTGACCGCCTGGACCCAGCAGGCCGACCTCTCGGCCGCGATGCACGTCCGGGCCGCCGCGCTGCGTCCCGCGCTCGACGCCTTGCTCCCGGCGGGCGACCTCGGCGCCGGCAACGCGGCGCTGGCGGCGGCCGTCCCCAACGGCACCGTCGTGGCGTTCTCCGGACCCGCAAGCTATGAGGGGGCGCTGCTCGGCAGCGCCTCCTGACGGTCGCGCCCGGCCTCGACCGCCGGGCGGTTCGCAGACCCCGATGTTCATCAGGATGGACACCGAGCGCGGGCCAGGCCGGTTGGTAGACTGGCTCATGCCCGCCGTCCAGACCCGAGCGCTCATCGAAAACGGCTGAGAAGCCGAAAGACATGAGCATCGGGACGTCGGCATCCCCGTACACCAACGACCCGTCCGGACCACCTATCGGCCGTAGCTGAAGCACGAGACCAGCAGGAAGGATCAGGGAGAGATGTTCGAGCGATTCACAGAACGAGCCCGGCAGGTGGTCGTTCTCGCGCAGGAGGAAGCGCGCACGCTCAAGCACAACTACATCGGGACCGAGCACATCCTGCTCGGCCTGCTGCGCGAAGAGGAAGGTCTCGCCGCGCGCGTCCTGGAGTCCCTCGACATCACCGTTGAGCGGGTGCGCGCGCAGGTCGTGCGCATCGTCGGTTCCGGCGAGGAGGTCACCTCCGGGCAGATCCCGTTCACTCCGCGCGCCAAGAAGGTGCTCGAGCTTGCGCTGCGCGAGGCCCTGAGCCTCGGCCACAACTACATCGGCACCGAGCACATCCTGCTCGGTCTCGTGCGTGAGAACGAGGGCGTCGCCGCCCGCATCCTGCTCGACTTCGACGCGGACTCCGAGAAGATCCGCAACGAGGTCATCCGCATGCTGTCGGGCCCCGGCGGCCGCCGCCAGGGATCAGGCTCGGGCTCCGGCCAGGGCGCCGCCGCCGGCTCGGGTGCCGCCACCGGCGAGGGCAAGAAGTCTTCCAAGCTGCTCGACCAGTTCGGCCGCAACCTGACCAAGCTCGCTTCCGACGGCAAGCTCGATCCCGTCGTCGGGCGAGAGACCGAGATCGAGCGGATCATGCAGATCCTCTCGCGCCGTACGAAGAACAACCCGGTGCTGATCGGTGAGCCCGGCGTCGGCAAGACCGCCGTCGTCGAGGGCCTCGCCCAGCGCATCACGAACGCCGACGTCCCCGAGCTGCTGAAGGGCAAGCAGATCTACACGCTCGATCTCGCGGCGCTCGTCGCCGGGTCGAAGTACCGCGGCGAGTTCGAGGAGCGCCTCAAGAAGGTGATGAAGGAGATCACCCAGCGCGGCGACATCATCCTGTTCATCGACGAGATCCACAATCTCGTCGGGGCCGGCGCCGCCGAGGGCGCGATCGACGCTGCGTCGATCCTCAAGCCCGCGCTCGCGCGCGGCGAGCTGCAGACGATCGGCGCGACGACGCTCGACGAGTACCGCAAGTACCTCGAGCGCGACAGCGCGCTGGAGCGTCGCTTCCAGCAGATCCGCGTCGAGCAGCCGTCGACGGACGAGACCGTGCAGATCCTCAAGGGCCTGCGCGACCGCTACGAGCAGCACCACAAGATCGAGATCACCGACGAGGCCCTCGAGGCCGCGGCGGAGCTCGCCGATCGCTACATCTCCGACCGCCAGCTGCCCGACAAGGCGATCGACCTGATCGACGAGGCCGCCTCGCGGATGCGCATCAAGTCGATGACCTCACCGCCCGTGTACCGCGAGCTGGAGGAGGACATCGAGAAGACGCGCCGTGAGAAGGAGTCGGCGATCGAGGCGCAGGAGTTCGAGCGCGCCGCCAACCTGCGCGATACCGAGCGCAAGCTGACGAACAAGAAGCGCGAGCTCGAGGAGGCCTGGGAGAAGGGCGAGGCCGAAGGCCAGGAGCGCCCGGCCATCGGCGAGGAGGAGATCGCCGACATCGTCTCGATGTGGACCGGCATCCCCGTCTTCAAGCTCACCGAGGCCGAGACGGCCAAGCTCATGCGCATGGAGGAGGAGCTGCACAAGCGCCTCATCGGCCAGGAGCAGGCGGTCGAGGTCATCTCCAAGGCGATCCGCCGCTCGCGCGCCGGGCTCAAGGACCCCAAGCGCCCGACCGGCTCGTTTGTCTTCCTCGGCCCGTCAGGCGTCGGCAAGACCGAGCTCGCCCGCACGCTCGCCGAGTTCCTGTTCGGCGACGAGGACTCGATGGTCCGCATCGACATGTCCGAGTACATGGAGAAGCACGCGGTCAGCCGCCTGGTCGGCTCCCCGCCCGGCTACGTCGGCTACGACGAGGGCGGCCAGCTCACCGAGGCGGTGCGGCGCAAGCCCTACTGCGTGCTGCTGCTCGACGAGATCGAGAAGGCCCACCCGGACGTCTTCAACATCCTCCTGCAGATCCTCGAGGACGGTCGCCTGACCGACTCGCAGGGCCGCACGGTCGACTTCCGTCACGCGATCGTGATCATGACCTCGAACATCGGGGCGTCGGAGATCGCGCGCAACACGCCGCTGGGCTTCTCGGTCGGCGATGGCGAGGCCGGGATGACCTATGACGACATGAAGGGCCGCGTCATGGGCGAGCTCAAGAAGGTCTTCCGCCCCGAGTTCCTCAACCGCATCGACGACGTCATCGTCTTCCACAAGCTGACGCGTGACGAGATCAAGCAGATCGTCGAGCTGCTGCTGCGCCGGATCCGCCAGTCGCTGGCCGAGCGCGAGCTGCAGCTGGAGCTGTCCGAGGACGCCAAGGAGCTGCTCGTCGACAAGGGCTGGGATCCGTCGATGGGCGCCCGCCCGCTGCGCCGCGCGATCCAGCGCTACATCGAGGATCCGCTCGCAGACTTCGTCCTGCGCGCCGAGCTCGTGCCCGGTGCGACGGTGATGATCGAGAAGATCGAGGTCCCCGAGGGCTCCGAGGAGCCCGAGGTCAAGCTCTCCGTCGTGCAGCCGAAGGTCCCGGCCGCGGTCGGTGGCGGCGAGGCGGCCGCAGCCGACGACGACGCGCCGCCGGCGCTCGAGCCGGCCGGCGAGGACGAGCCCGCAGACCCGAAGGACTGACCGCTCAGCGCCCCAGGCGGGGCACGGGCTCCGCCTGGCGCTGAACGACCGGATCCAGCCAGCCGCTCCGCCAGGGGCGGCGCGGCTCGACCATCGCCGCAAGCGTGTCCAGCTCGCGGCGGAGGGCGTGTGCCAGGGCCACCTGGACGATCGCACGGTGATCGTTGCGGGTGTGGTCGCTGCCCTGACGTTGCGGCTTGGACACGGGCAGCGCGAGCCTATGCGGCGGCGGGGTACCAGCAATCGGGGACAACCCGCATTTTCCGGCTGTTCATGTGCGGTGTACGGCGTTCATCGGATCGTTACGCCTGATCGGTGACACACACCGAGACCTGGGAGTTCCCCCCGCCATGCCCATCGATTCGATTGCCCTCAAGCCGTTCCCGACCGCACACCCCATCGACGAGGCGTTCCGTCCCGCGCTGCGGCTCGTCCCGACGATCGTCGCCGACCCCGTCAGCGCCCTCACGCGGCGCGAGCGCCAGGTGCTGGGGCTGATCGCCGAGGGCCGCTCCAACAACGCGATCTGCGCCGAGCTGTTCATCTCGCCGAAGACGCTCGAGCGCCATGTGCAGCACATCTTCGCCAAGCTCGAGCTGCCGCCGAGCGCCGACCAGCACCGCCGCGTGCGTGCCGTGCTGGCGTGGCTGCGCTCGCCGCTGTCCGAGCAGTCCGGCGGGTGAGGCAGCGCACACTTCTTCCACGCGGCTGCGCGGATCGTGCATGATCGCACCATGGACGCAGCCCGCCTGAAGAATATTCCCGTGTTCGCAGACCTGAGCGACGCCGACCTCGAGACCGTCGCCAACCTGGCGTCCGAGGTCTCCGTGCCGGCAGGCAAGGAGCTCGTCCGAGAGGGCGACTTCTCCTACGACCTGCTCGCGATCGAGGAAGGCACCGCCAAGGTCGAGCGCGACGGCGAGCAGCTCGCCGAGCTCGGTCCCGGCGACGTCGTCGGCGAGATCGGCGTACTCGAGGGCGGTCAGCGCAACGCGACGGTGACGGCGACGTCGCCGATGCTGCTCGTGACGCTCGACCGCTGGGACGTCAAGCGGCTGACGCGGCTGGCGCCGAGCGCCGTCGAGCACCTGCGCGAGATCATCGCCGCGCGCTTGTAGCTCGAAACCGCAACTCCGGCGGACGGCCGCCGTTGGACGAGCGTGATGCGACGCCCGCTCCTCGCCACGACGGTGCTCACCCTGCTGCTGGGCGCACCCGCGCATGCGGACGTCGCCCTCCACGCGCCCGAGCAGCCGGCCGCGGCGATCGGCGCCGGTGGCACTGCCGCGGTCACCTGGCTGCGCCGCGGTCGCAGCGTCCAGAAGGTGATGCTCGCGGTGCGCTCGCCGGGTGGACGGTTCGGCGCGCCGATCGCCGTCGCCGAGCGGCCCGAAGACCCTCACGGCATCACCTACAGCCTCGAGAATCCAAAGGTGCGCGCCGACCGCGCCGGCAACGCGCTCATCACGTGGCGCCGCGAATGGCCGCTCTCGCACGACAGCCCGCCGGACGAGCTCTGGATGCGCTGGCGGCTGAGCGACGGTCGCTTGTCTGGGGCGGCGCGGGTTCCGGGCCGCGACGTCGTCCTGTCACCTGCGGGTCGTGCGTGGGCGACCGTCGACGATGGGAGCGCCAGGGTCGTCGCGACGATGCCCGGGGAAGCGTTCGGTTCGCCCCTCGTCATCCCTGGTGTCGCGGGCGCCCCTCAGCTCTCCGCGACCGACGACGGCGGGACCCTCGCGCTGGTGACGGACTTCGTCGCGCGCTCCGCGCGACTGGTCGCGCTGGCTCCCGACGGTGCGGTCAGGCGCTCCGTCGGAGTCTTCGACGACCCGTCGATGTCCGAGCTGCGGTTCAGCGCCACCCCCGCCGGCGCTGCTGCGGTCACGTACCTGGCCGGCACCAACCTGCGCTTGGTCACCGTCCCGGCTGGCGGTGAGTCCGCGAAGACCGAGGTCGTGCCGGGCGATACCGCCGGCGCGAGATCGGTGTCCGCGCTCGGGCCCGCCGACGACGGGGGCGTCGTGATGTTGTGGAACCGGGCGTCGAACGCCACCGGGACGGAGGCATTGATTCGCGGGGCAAACGGCGCATATGGGCCGATCACTGCGCTCGGTCCCGCCGGGCCGCGCAATGCGGACATCACGACCGCCGCGTTTGCGCCCGATGGCTCGGCGCTGCTTGCGACGGTGCACTCCGGGAGCTCGGTCACGACGATCACGCGCAGACCCGGCGGCACGCTGGTCTTCGGTCCGCGCGTCAGCGCCGAAGGGCGGCGTGTCGGCAGCACAGCCGCCGTTGCGCTCGGCGGCGGGACGTCCCTGCTCACGTGGGTCGACAGCCCGCTGGCTGGCGAATCCCCGGTGTCGGCGCGGCTGGTCGCGCTCCAGGGCTTCGCTGACGGCGGCGCACGGCGCGACATCATCGACGAGGCCGTCCGCGACCCCAACCCGCCGACGTCGCTGTTCGAGATCGAGCGCTTCTTCGATCCTCAGCGCATCGACCGCGCGGGCCGCCTGCGGCTGACGCTCGTGTGTACGCCCGCCTACGAGCACGACGGCTGCGCCTCGACGCTGCGGGTGCGCCGTAGCCGGCGCGGCGCCGTCCTCGCGCGGCGCACGATGCGCCGGCGGGCAGGCGTGCGGGTCCGCGTGCACATCGCGCTGCCGCCCGCGGTCGTGCGTGACGTACGCGCCGGGCGGCGCGCCACGCTGTGGCTGACCATGCGTGCCACGAGCGGACCGGCGAAGCGCGATCTGGCGCTCCGTCTGCGCCGCCGTTGAGCGTGCCAGGATGCGCCCGTGTCTGACGAGGTCGTCATCAAGGTCCGCGACAACGGGCCCTACAAGGTCACCGGGCCGGTCACGGTCATCGACGTCGACGGCAACGCCTTCGACCTCCCCGACGGCCCGGTCGTGCTCTGCCGCTGCGGCCATTCGCAGACCAAGCCCTTCTGCGACAGCGCGCACAAGCAGCACGGCTTCGAGAGCTGCGTGCGCGCGGGCGCGTGAGGACCGCATGAGAATCGGCGAGGCCGGCACCGGAACTTCGGGCCGGATGGTTACGTTGTAGGGACGAATGCGCGCTGCTGACGGAACAACCATCGCCTGGCTCGTCCTCTTCTGCGGGATCGCCGGCGTGCTGACCGCGCTCATCGGCGGCCCCGGCTTCTAACCGACGCGGGTCGTAGCCTGCGTGGCCCTCATGCCACGCGCCACGACCATCCACATCTGCTCGGGCTGCGGGCACTCCGAGCCTCGCTGGATGGGCCAGTGCCCCGGCTGCGATGAGTGGAACACGCTCGTCGAGGAGCGCGTCGGCCCGCCGGCCGGCCGTGCGGCCCCCGGCCGCAGCGGTGCCGGCCCCGCGGCCGTGACGACGCTGCGAGACGTCCAGGTCGCGCACACCGCGCGTCTGGCGACCGGCATCGGAGAGCTCGACCGCGTGCTCGGCGGCGGCATCGTGCCCGGCTCGCTCGTGCTGCTCGGCGGCTCGCCGGGGATCGGCAAGTCGACGCTGACGAACATGGTGCTCGGCGACCTTCAGGCCGCCGGCCGCCGCACGCTGTACGTCTCCGGCGAGGAGTCCGCACAGCAGATCAGGCTGCGCGCCGAGCGCCTGCAGACCGACACCTGTCACGCGCTCGACGTGCCGGTGCTGGGGGAGACCGACCTCGACACCGTGCTGGCGACGATCGCCGCCGAGCGCCCGGACGTCTGCGTGGTCGACTCGGTGCAGACGCTCAGCGCCGCTGAGCTCTCGGGCGCGCCCGGATCGGTCGGCCAGGTGCGAGAGGTGGCCGCGCGCGTCATGCAGGTCGCCAAGACCTCGGGCACCGCCGTGGTGCTCGTCGGCCACGTGACCAAGGAGGGCGCGCTCGCGGGCCCGCGCGTGCTCGAGCACCTCGTCGACTGCGTCCTGCAGTTCGAGGGCGAGCGCGAGCGCACCTACCGCACGCTGCGCGCGCTGAAGAACCGCTTCGGCTCGACGAACGAGACCGGCGTGTTCGAGATGCGCTCGGGTGGGCTCGTCGAGGTGCTGGACGCCAGCGCGCGGTTCGTCGGAGAGGCGACGCGCAAGCCGGGCTCGGTGGTGCTCGCGGCGATGGAGGGCACACGGCCGCTGCTCGTCGAGGTCCAGGCGCTGGTCTCCGAGTCAGAGCTCGTCCCGCCGCGGCGGGTCTGCAACGGGATCGACCGCAACCGCCTCGCGCTCGTGCTGGCGGTGCTCGGGCGGCACGCCGGGGTGGGCGTCGGCAGCAAGGACGTCTTCGTCAACGTCGTCGGCGGCGTGCGCGTCGACGAGCCGGGGGCCGACCTCGCGATCGCCCTTGCCGTGGCGAGCGCCGCGCGCGGCGTCGCGGCCGGCGACGGCTCGGTGCCGCTGGCCTGCTTCGGTGAGATCGGCCTGACCGGGGAGCTGCGCAGCGTCGCCCATCCCGACCGCCGTGGCGAGGAGGCCGCGAAGTTCGGACTGCGCCAGGTCGTGACGCCCGAGTCGGCCAAGACGCTGCGTGCCGCGGTGCGCGCGGCGCTCGGTGCGGGCGAGGCCCGGCCGCAGGTCGCCGCGTAGCGCTGGTGCTGTCGCTGACCGCCGGTCGAGGGGTCGGCATAGGGAGCGGCTGAAATCGAGAAATGCCTGGTAGAATCGGCCTCGATGGCGCAGCGATCCGGGGATGAGCTCACTGAGCTCGACAACCGCCAAGAGCCCCGGCTCGTCAAGTCGCTGGAGATGGTTGCCCCCGGGACGGCGCTGCGGGAGGGCATCGACAACATCGTCCATGCGCGCACCGGCGGGCTGATCATCGTCGGTGACCCCGAGGAGCTCAGCTTCCTCTACTCGGGGGGCATCAAGTTGGACATCGACTACACGCCGGCGCTGCTCTACCAAGTCGCGAAGATGGACGGCGCGATCGCGCTGAACGCCAACGCGACGAAGATCACGATGGCCAACGTCCAGCTGATGCCGGACCCGACGATCCTGTCGCTGGAGACCGGCACGCGCCACCGCACGGCCGAGCGCGTCTCCAAGCAGACCGAGGCGCTCGTGATCGCGGTCTCCCAGCGCCGCGAGGTCGTCTCGCTGTACGTCGACGGCGGCAAGTACATCCTCGAGGACATCCCCGTCGTGCTCGCCAAGGCCAACCAGGCGCTGGCGACGCTCGACAAGTACCGCACTCGCCTGGACCAGGTCTCCACGCGCCTGACGGCGCTGGAGTTCGAGGGCGGCACGACCCTGCACGACGTCCTCACCGTCCTCCAGCGCTCCGAGCTCGTGACGCGCATGGCGGTCGAGATCGAGCGCTACATCGTCGAGCTCGGCACCGAGGGCCGGCTGATCGAGATGCAGCTGGAGGAGACGATGGTCGGGACCGCCGCCGACAAGGCCGCGCTGATCCACGACTACCTCGCCCTGAACGACGACGAGGCGTTCGCCGGCGCGCTGGACCAGATCGGGCGCCTGCCCCACCAGGACCTCCTGGACTTCGGCCGGCTGGCCGAGCTGATGGGCTACGACCGCAAGCTCAACACCCTGGACTATCCGGTGTCGCCGCGCGGCTACCGGATCCTGGGCCGCATTCCAAGACTTCCCAAGATGGTCGTCCAGCAGATCGTCGACGAGTTCGGCGGACTGGACGAGATGCTTGCCGCAACGGACGCCGAGCTGGAGACAGTCGAGGGCGTCGGTGAGATCCGTGCGAAGGACATCCGCGAGGGCCTTCGCCGGTTGCAGGAAATCAACCTGGTGGACCGCTACCTACAGACGTAGCGGAGTACCGCTTCTGAGCGTGTCACCCGGGCTCTGTCCGGGGACTTCAACAAGGAGGACAACATTCCCGAGATGCTTGAAGAGCTGGCCGAAGACCTCGAGCTTCCGGTCGAGAACATCGAGTTCGAGATCGGCGACAACGTCGTCTATCCACATCACGGAGCGGGGCAGGTCCTGAAGAAGGAGCTGAAGAAGATGTTCGGTGAGGAGCAGGAGTACCTCACCATCAAGATCCTGCACAACGACATGACCGTCATGGTCCCCTGTTGCAACGCGGGGATCGCCGGGCTGCGGCGCGTCATCGACGAGGAGACGGTCAAGAAGGTGCTCGCGGTTCTCCGGGACGACGTGTCGGAGATGCCGAAGAACTGGAACCGTCGCTTCAAGCACAACCGCGACAAGATCAAGACCGGCGACATCTACGAGCTCGCCGAGGTCGTCCGCAACCTCGCGCTGCGTGAGCACGAGAAGGGCCTGTCGACGGGTGAGAAGCAGATGTACACGCGCGCCAAGAAGATCCTGGCGTCCGAGCTGATGTACGCGCTGGAGAAGTCCGAGGACGACGCCGAGGCGTTCCTCGACGACCTCCTGTCGACCTCCGCAGTGGAGAAGGTCAAGGTCCCTGCCGGCAAGTAGCGACTGATGCCTGCGGTCGCGATCGTCGTGGCCGCCGGACGTGGCGAGCGCCTTGGGTCGGAGGAGCCCAAGGCGCTCGTTCGTTGTGCGGGCAAGTCGCTGTTGCAGTGGTCGCTCGACGCGCTCGACGGCCTTGACGTGATCGTGGCGCTGCCCGACGGCGTCGCCGCGCCGGACGGCGTGCGCAGCGTCGTCGGTGGCGCCGAGCGCTCGCACTCGGTGCGCAACGCGCTTGCCGTCGCGCCGGCGCAGGCGGATGTCGTAGTCGTCCACGACGCCGCGCGGCCGCTCGTCACCGCGGCGCTCGTCGCGTCCTGCATCGCGGCGCTCACGGACGGCGTCGATGCGGCGATCGCCGCTGCTCCCCTCACCGACACGGTGAAGGAGGCCGACGGCGACCGCGTCGTGCGCACGCTCGACCGCTCGCGGCTGTGGGCGGTGCAGACGCCGCAGGCCTTCCGCCGTGCGGCGCTCGAGCAGGCGCTGGGCCAGCCCGACGAGGTGCTGGCGGCGGCGACGGACGATGCCGGCCTGATCGAGGCCGCGGGCGGTACCGTGCGGCTCGTCCCCGCGCCGCGCTGGAACCTCAAGGTCACCCTGCCCGAGGATCTGCGGGTGGCCGAGTTGCTTCTGAGCTGATGCTGACCGACTACCACGTGCACCTGCGCCCCGACGAGCTGCCGTCGGACTTCGCGCAGTACATGACCGCCGCCAACGCCGGGCGCTACCGCGAGACGGCGGCCGAGCGCGGGATCGCCGAGCTCGGCGTCGCCGAGCACATCTACCGATTCACCGAGGCGCTGCAGATCTGGGACCACGAGCTCTGGCAGCGTCATGCCGTCGACGACCTCGACGCCTACTGCGCCTTCGTGCGCGACCAGACCGACCTCAAGCTCGGCATCGAGATGGACTTCATCCCCGGCCGCGAGGACCGCACGGCCGAGCTGCTGGCAGCGCGCGACCTCGACTACGTCGTCGGCTCGATCCACTTCCTCGGCGAGGGCGCGCTGGACTACGACAAGTACGACGTCTGGACGCGCGCCGACTCGGCCGACAAGGTCTGGCGCACGTACTTCACGTGGCTGGGGGAGGCCGCGGCGACGGGGATGTTCGACATCCTCGCCCACCCCGACCTCGTCAAGCACTGGGGCCGTGAACGCCCGTGGCCCGAGCGTGACCTGCGCTACTACTACGACATCGCCATGGAGCAGATCGCTGAGAGCGGCATCGCCATCGAGGTCTCGACCGCCGGCCTGCGCAAGCCCGTCGGCGAGATCTACCCGTCGCAGGCATTCCTCGAGATGTGCGTCGACGCGGGCAACCCGATCGCCCTGTCCTCCGATGCCCACGGGCCCGAGCAGCTCGGCTACGAGTACGAGCAGGCGCTGAAGCTGCTCGACGACGTCGGAGTGAAGGAGATCGCCGTGTTCGAGGGGCGCTCCGTGCGCCTGGAGCCGATCGGGTGAGCACGCGCTCGGGCATCGGCTGGGACTCGCACCGCCTCATCGCCGGCCGCAAGCTGATCGTCGGCGGCGTCGAGCTCGAGCATCCCGACGGCCTCGGCCTGGATGGACATTCCGACGCCGACGTGCTGACCCACGCGGTGATGGACGCGGTGCTCGGCGCCGCCGGGCTCGGCGACATCGGCCAGCACTTCCCCGACAGCGACAGCGACTACGCAGGGGCCGACTCGATCGAGCTGCTCGTCGAGACCGTGCGCCGCGCGCGCGCCGCCGGCTGGGAGGTCACCCACGCCGACACCACGCTCGTGATGGAGCGCCCGAAGCTGGGCGATGCGCGCGAGGCGATGCGCACGCGCCTGGCGACCGCGCTCGGCCTGTCCGCGGGCGCCGTCAACGTGAAGGCCTCGACGGGCGAGGGCATCGGCTTCGTCGGTCGCGAGGAGGGCGTCGCGGCGCTGGCGCTGGTCACGGTCGAATCCATCAGCTGACGATGCTCCTGGCCGAGACAAGCAGCACCGACCTCGAACTGCTTGCCGTCCTGACGGGCGTCTCGCTGCTCCTCCTGCTCGCCTACCGCAGCGCGATCCCCTACCCGATCCTGTTCGTGATCGGCGGCGCGCTGATGGGCTTCGTACCCGGCACGCCCGACACCGCGCTCGAGCCCGAGCTCGTGCTGCTGATCTTCCTGCCGCCGCTGCTGTACGCCGCCGCGTTCTTCTCCTCGCTGCGCGACCTGCGCGAGGCCGCCGGCCCGATCTCGGTGCTGGCGGTCGGCTGCGTGCTGTTCACGACGGTCGGCGTCGCCGTCGTCGCGCACGCGGTCGTGCCCGGCATGACCTGGGAGGTGGCGGTCACGCTCGGCGCGGTCCTCTCGCCAACTGACGCGATCGCGGCGACGGCGATCGCGTCGCGCCTCTCCGCGCCGCGGCGCTTCATCACGATCGTCGAAGGCGAGAGCCTGGTCAACGACGCGACGGGTCTGATCGTCTACAAGGTCGCGGTCGTCGCACTCGTCAGCGGCAGCTTCAACCTGCTCGACGCGAGCGCGGAGTTCGTATTGAACGCGATCGCCGGCGTCGCGATCGGCCTGGTCATCGCGTTCCTCATCGCCCAGGTGCGCGCGCGACTGGACGACGCGCCGACCGAGATCAGCATGTCGCTCGTCACGCCCTACCTCGCCTACCTTCCGTCGGAGGCGCTCGGCGTCAGCGCCGTGCTCTCCGCGGTGGCCGCCGGCATCTACCTCGGCTGGCACTCGCCGCGGCTGATCACGCCGGCGACGCGGATCCAGGCCTTCGCCGTGTGGGAGATCCTCGTGTTCGTGCTGAACGCGGTGCTGTTCGTGCTCGTCGGCCTGGAGCTGCCCCACGTGATCGACGGGATCAACGAGTACAGCACCGGCGAGCTTGCGTTGTACGGGGTCGCGGTCTCGCTCGCCGTGATCGTCGCGCGCTTCCTCTGGATCTTCCCGATGACCTACGTGCCCCGCAATCTCTGGGCGAAGCTGCGCGGACGCGACCGCGAGCGCGACTGGCGGCTGCCGTTTTTGATCGCGTTCACGGGCATGCGCGGAGGCGTCTCGCTCGCTGCGGCGCTCGCGTTGCCGCTGACGCTCGACGGCGGCGAGCCGCTGCCGCTGCGCGACCTCGTGATCTTCCTGACCTATGCGGTGATCCTCGCGACGCTCGTCGTGCAGGGGCTGGCGTTGCCGTGGCTGATCCGCCGCCTCGGCGTCGAGGAGGAGCCCGACGTCGACATCGAGAGCGAGGCGCGGCTGCGCGCGGCCTGGGCGGCGCTGCAGGCGCTCGACGAGTTCGAGAACGCCGACTGGACGCGCCCGGAGACCGTGCAGCGGATGAAGAACCTCTACGAGTACCGGATCCGCCGCTTCAACGCGCGCCTGGATCCCGAGGACGACGGCGACATGGAGGAGGGGTCGCTGCTCTACCAGAAGCTGCGCCGCAAGGTGCTCGAAGCCGAGCGCGCCGAGATCATCCGCATGCGCAACCGCGGCATCATCAACGACGAGATCATGCGCCGGATCGAGCGCGATCTGGACCTCGAGGACGCTCGCTTGGAGATCTAGCCGGCCGCTGCCGGCTAGGCCGCGCTGCGCGCCGCGCGACGCGCGGCTGCGTCGGCACGCAGCTGCTCGTGCTCGACCTGGCGCTTGAGCGACAGCAGCGTGCGCTGCAGGTGCCGGCGGACCTGGCCAGCGGCGAGCTGCTCGGAGACCCAGCCGAAGATCCCGGCGCCGGCGACGCCGTAGGACAGCCGCAGCTCGACGGCAGTGCGCGGCTGCTTGGCATCGGCGTCGCGCAGGCGCAGGCGCAGGCGACCGCGCTGGTCCAGGCCGGTGACCGACGTCCAGGCCCAGTCGCGCGACGGATCGAACTCGATCGTCTCGATCAGCGAGCCGACCTCGACCGAGCCGACGCGCATCAGCATCCGGTAGCGCGCGCCGAGTCCGCGCCGTTCCTCGGAGGCGACCTCCCAGCGCGTGATGCCGGACATGTAGTGCAGGATCCGCGAAGGATCGGTGGCGAACTCCCAGACCGCCTCGGGCGGCGCCGAGATGTCGATCTGCGTCTTCAGCCTCATCCGATCACCGGGAAGCGGCGCTCGGCGGCGAGCGCGTCGAGGGTCTCCTGCATCAGCCGGATCACATGGTCGTAGACCTCGTCGAGGTCGGGATCGTCGCCGAACTCCTCGCGCAGGTTGATCGGCGGGAGCGTCTCGATGACGACCTTCGCCGGCAGCGGGATGTGGCCGAGCATGTCGCCGACGTTGATGCCCCACGGCAGCGCGAGGCTGATCGGCAGGACCTTCAGCCGCAGCGTCTTGTCGATCCGCAGCGCCCTGGCGAGGCCCTCGCCGCGGCTGAGGAACAGCGCGGTCTCCTGACCGCCGATCGTGACGACCGGGACGATCGGCACGTCGTGCTCGAGCGCCAGGCGGATGAAGCCCTTGCGGCGGTTGAAGTCGACGGTGTGACGCTGCCAGCTCGGGCGGTGGACCTCGTAGTCGCCGCCGGGGAAGACCAGGACGGCGGCGCCGGAGCGCAGCGCCTTCTCGGCGTTCTTCGGTGAGGCCGCGACCGTCCCGAACTTCCGCAGGAAGCCGAGGCCGGGCATCGACAGGACGAGGTTGTGGGCCAGCTGGTAGAAGCCCCGCTCCACGCCGAAGTACGTGTTGAACGCGAGCGTGAAGATCCCCGTCTCGGGCGCGACGTTGCCGCCGGTGTGGTTGCCGACCAGCAGCACCGGGCCGTCCTCGGGGATGTTGCCCAGACCGCGGACCTCGGCGCGAAACCAGATCGTCGCCAGCAGCCACAGCCGCGGGAGGCTGTCGCGGATGTAGTCGGGATCGCGCTCGTCGAGGTCGGCCTGTGGGATGCGCCGCTGGGCCTGGCGCGCAAGCTCCTTGACGACGCGTCCGGGCAGCGCCGCGAGCCCGCCGTCCTGCTCCGCTGCGCCCTGTGCCGCGAAGCCGTTGCTCGAGTGGCCGTTGGACGAGGGCGGTGCGGTCTGCGTTCCGTCGCTCATCGGCCCGGAGTGTACCCGGGGGTCTCGCGCCTCAGACGGCTCCACGCAGCAGCGCGCGCAGCGTCGAGCCGTTGCGGTAGCCGACCCTCGGCGCGATCTGGTCGAAGCTGAGGTTCGTCGTGCGGCGCAGGTGGTTGGCGCGCTCGATGCGCAGGCGCTTGACGAGCTCGTGCGGGGACAGGCCCGTCCGCGTCCGGCAGTGGCGCTCGAGCGTGCGCCGCGTGACGCCGATCGCCGCGGCTGCATCGGCGATCGTGAGGTCGCCGTCGAGGTGCTCGCGCAGCCAGTCCTCGAACTCGGTCACGAGCGTGTCGGCGGTCGCCAGGTGTCCGACTGCGGCCTCGACGCTCATCGCGGGTCGCTCGTCGATCAGCAGGAAGCGGGCGACGGCGTCGGCCAGCTGCGGGCTGGCTCGCGAGACGATGCTCATCGCGAGGTCGATGTGGGCGAATGCCGCACCGGCCGTGGTCGTCGGCCCGCTGTGGACGACCATGCGCGACATGTCGAGCTCGACGTCTGGGTAGCGGCGGCGGAACTCCCCGGCCAGCCACCATGTCGTCGTTGCAGTGCGGCCGTCGAGCGCGCCGGCCTCTCCGAGCACGAACGTCCCGGTGCAGGCGGCGGCGAGCGCCACCTCGCCGGCTGTCGCTGCCAGCCAGCTGCGCAGGCGGCGGGCGGGCGGCAGTGCCAGCGCCTGGGCAAGCGTCGCCGGCGTCTCGGCGCCGAGGCCGGGCACGATCAGCACGTCGAGTCCGGCGAGCGCGTCGTCGTCGCCGATGACGTGGTCGTTCGCGAGCGTCAATCCGGCTGCGGTGCGGGTGGTCGGCGCGCCGCCGACCGTGCGCACGACGACCGGCTCGATTGCGGGGTCGACCATCGTGCGGACGCGCTCGGCCGTGCGGAAGACGTCGAGCAGGGCGGCCAGCCCGGAGTCAAAACAGCCGGGCACCGTCGCGATCGCCACGTGCATGTCGCAAATCGTAACGGATGTGTCGCATCTGCCCCCGGTGCGGACGTAGCGTGGCGGCATGAACGTCGAGCTGCTCAACGTCGGCTGGCTGACCGCGCCGGCCGGGCTCTGGCGCCGGGACGACCCGCTCGACCAGACGATCCGCTTCCCGATCCCGGCCTACGTCATCGAGACGGCGCAGGAGCGGATCCTCGTCGATACCGGGCTGCACCCGGGCGCAGTCGCGGACGCCGCCGGGCACTACGGCACGGACACCCTCGGCGCCTTCGGCTTCGAGCTCGAGCAGAGCATCGGCGAGCAGGTCGACCTGGCGGCGATCACCAAGGTCGTGCTGACGCACCTGCACTTCGACCATGCCGGCGGAGTCGATCTGCTGCCGGCGTCGGTCCCGATCGTCGTGCAGCGCCGCGAGTGGGAGGCGGGCCGCGACGCCGCGGCGGTCGAGCGGAACTTCTACCTGCCGGCCGACTACGCGGGCATCACCGCGCAGGTCACGCTCGTCGACGGTGACCACGACCTGCTCGGTGACGGCTCGGTCCGGCTGCTGCTGACGCCCGGCCACACACCCGGGCACCAGTCCGTCGCGGTCGGCGAGCGGCTGGTCATCGGCGGCGACGTCACCCATTTCGCGACGGGCCTGGACGACCACCGGTTCCCGCTGTTCGCCGACTCTCACACCGCCCAGGCGGCCTCGGCCGAGCGCCTGCGCGCGCTGCGCGACGCCGGTGTCAGCGTCCTTCCCGGGCACGACCCCGAGGTCTTGGAGCCGGGGCCGGTGGCACTGTAGGTTGCCGCGGTGCCCGACACCTATCGCCTGACCGAGTCCGAGACCCTGACCGTCACCGCGCGCTCGCCCGAGCTCTTCGAGGTCGAGGGCAGCTGGGGACCCGGCGGCAGCCCACCGCCGCCGCACCTGCACCCGGCGCAGGACGAGCGCTTCGAGATCCTCGAGGGCGGGCTGCGAGTCCGGCTCGACGGCACCGAGCGTGAGCTGACGGTCGGCGACGTCCTGGAGGTCCCGCGCGGCACCGTCCATGCGATGTGGAACCCCGGCGACACCCCGGCGCGCGCCCGCTGGCAGACGCGGCCCGCGCTGCGCACGGAGCAGTGGTTCGCGACCGTCGACCGCGCGCAGGGCGCCGGGGCGCGCGGGCGCCTGTCGCTCATCGGCGCCCTGCCGCGGTTTCGCGACGTCTTCGTGCTGAAGGCCGGTCCCGAGCCCGTCGTATACGGCGTCCTCGGCGTGCTCGGGCCGGTCGCGCGCCTGCTCGGCCGGTAGCGGCGCGGATGCCTGAAGTCGGCATCGTCGGCGTCGGGGCGATCGCCGAGGCGATCGTCACGGGCCTCTGCGAGGGGGAAGCGACCCCACCGGCGATCCATCTGTCACCGCGCGGCGCCGCGCGCGCCGGCCGCCTCGCGGCTGCCTACCCGTCCGTGCACGTCGCCGACAGCAACCAAGCAGCCGTCGACCGGGCCGACGTCGTGCTGCTGGGCGTGCGACCGCCGGACGCGCATGCCGCGCTCGCGGGCCTGACGTTCCGCGCCGAGCACGTGATTGTGAGCGCCATGGCCGGCGTCCCGATCGACGCGCTCCGGGCGCTCGTGGCGCCCGCGGAGGTCGTCGTGCGCGCGATCCCGCTGCCCGCCGTCGCCCGGCGCGCCGGCATCACCGCGGTCTGTCCGGGCCACGACGTCGCCCGCGCGATCTTCGACCCGCTCGGCGGCGTCATCGCAGTCGACGACGAAGCAGCGCTCGACGCGCTGTCTGCGGCGACCGCCACGATCGCCGCCCACGTCGCCTACCTCGACACGATCACCCGCTGGCTCGCCGCCCGCGGCATCGCCGAGGCCGACGCGACACGCTACGTCGCAGGGGTCTTCGGCGCCGTGTCGGCCACCGACGAGCACGCGACCCCCGGCGGGCTCAACGAGCAGTTCCTCTCCGACCTGCGCCGCGCGGGCACGTTCGACACCGTCGAGCGCGCGCTGGACGGTGTCGCCCGTCGTCTGCGCGGCTGAAGCTCACAATCCGGATCGGCGGCGTCGTCGGTGGCGGCGGGCCACGGCGGCGCGCCTAGACTGCGGCGGGTGCTCACCGGCGCCCTCGTCACGCTCCGCGGGATCGTTCCCGATGACTCCGACGCGCTGTTCGCGCTCGAAACCGACCTGACGACCTGGGAGTTGCGACAACCGGCGCCTCCGACCACCGTGGACCGCCATGCGTGGGAGGAGCGCCTGCGCGCTCGCCTGGCCGGGGACGACGGAGCGGTCCGGTTTGCGATCGAGGCCGAGGGCGCTTTTGTCGGAACCTGCTCACTGACGGGCTTCGATCATCTCGCGCGCCACGCAGACATCGGCGTGAGCCTGACCGCTGACGCCCGCGGCCGCGGCTACGGCACCGACGCGCTCCGCGTCCTCGCGACGTTCGCCTTCGCGAGGCACAACCTGCACCGCCTTCAGCTCGAGGTGCTCGCCACCAACGCTGCGGCGATCGCCAGCTACCGCAAGGTCGGCTTCATCGAAGAAGGGCGTCGCCGCCAACACGCTTGGGTCGACGGCCGCTACGAGGACGATCTCATCATGGGCCTGCTGCGCGACGAGTGGACGGCAGCCCGGCTCGTGGCCACCCACGGGTGACGGTGGCGACGACCGTCGCATAGGACGTGGCCAGGGCCAGAATGGCTAGCGCACAGACAGCGATCGCTGCGCCCGACACAGGCGGATTCTCCTGATGGGGACGACGAGCCGCGGCACCTACGTTTGAGCAGCGTGCGCGGCGCGCTGAGAATGCATGATCCACGCGGGCGCAGAAGCGAGCGCCCGCCAACACGCGAAACCAGAAGCGGCGCGCCGCCGGCGACGCCTGTCAGCGTGAAGCCGATGCGATGACCTCGCCGACGTTGCGGTCGGTCGGGCCCTCGAGCAGCGGAAGGATGTGCTCGCGCATCCAGGGACCGCCAACCTCGCGCGCTACGCGGTCAGCGTCCTCACGATCAGCGAACTCGAGGATCAACATCAGGTGCCGGTCGTCAACTTTCGCGACGCGCGCAGCAACCCCGCCCGCGTCGACTACCAGCGCCACCGCCTCCTGCGTCGCCCGCACGGTGGCGTCGGTCAGGGGAGCGCGCAGGTGCAGGTGGTTGATCACGACGTGCATGGGCACGACCCTACGCGCTACCGCGCGAACGCCTCCGCCGATCGCGCCAGGCGCACGCGGAACATCGCGCCCGGCTCACGCGCAAGCAGAAGTCGTAGGACGCTGTTGGATTGGCATCGTGGGCGCCGGCTCGGGTCAAGCGGTTGGGCTTCGCAGGAAAGGCCGCTTTGAGGACGCAGGGTGTGCAGCGCGCCTGTCGCGCGCCGGGTGCGGCGGTGCGTTGACCGGGCGGATGCGTGCACGACCCCCTGTCGGAATGTGAGTGCTAGCCGCCGCTCCCGAAATTGCTAGCCGCCGCTAGCACTCCGTTTTGGACAGGGGGTCGCGACCGCCTCGCGCCCGGTTAGCGCCGGCGCCCTTGCAGGTGTGGACGCGAGGCGTGACCACAAGAGCCCAGCAGAAGCGACGGCGCCCGCCACACCCTCGGCCCCTCAGAGCGCTGTTCTTCTGCGAAGCCGCGACGCCCGCCCCTCACCGGCGACCCACGATGCCAATCCACCAACGCCGCGGCCGCGTAGGCGTCCGTCTGTCGTCGCCCTAGCGACACACGAATGGACGCGCGCCTCACTTCTGCTTCCGCGTGGAAGGAGAGGGCGGTGTGCCCGCTCACCTCCGGATTCCGGAGGCCGGCGACGCGCCCGAGCCTCCCGCTCCGCGCGCATCGAACGCGCGGAGCGGCGTCAGCTGGCAGCACAGACGAAACGCCCGGGCGGTGATGTCGCGCCAGGGGTCGCACGTCGACGCCCGCCGGGCTACGCCGGACTCGCCGGTCCGAACCAGGCGGTGAGCGCGTCGGCCAGCCCCGCGTCGGCCTCGTCTGCGACCCAGGCGACGTGGCCGTCGGGCCGGATGAGCACGGCGGTGGGGGCGGTGACCGTGCCGAGGACCGGTAGCTCCCATGTCCCGTCGTAGGTCGCGTCGACCAGCTGGACGCGATCGGCCCATGGCGTGATGTCGACGCCCCCCGGCTCGCCGAGGTTCAACAGCACCGGCCGCGCATCGTGCAGCAGGGCGAACACCCGCACCGGGCCGTCGGCGGTGACCAGGTCGAGATCGGGCATGCGGCGCCCGAGCAGCGGGTGTCCCTCACCGAGGTCGTAGTGGATGTCCATGACTGAACATCAGCGCGGCGAGGCGCCTGCGCGACTCCTCCGTCATCAGGAACTCGGCGATCGTGTCGCGCAAGGCCTCCGTGCGTTCGTCCGTGCGACGGAGCGCGACGTGGGCCATCGTCGTGCGCAACCAGCGGGCGCCGACCGGGTGGCGCTCGGAGTGGTAGCTGTCCAGGAGGCTCTCCGGGGACGTCCGCTTGACGACCTGGGCGAGCTTCCATCCCAGGTTCACCGCATCCTGCACGCCGAGCTGGAGGCCGCCCGCCCCATCCGGGGAATGGACGTGCGCGGCGTCGCCGGCCAGCAGGACGCGCCCGTTGCGGTAGGTCGCTGCCTGCCGGGTCATGTCGGTGAACCTCGAGATCCACATGGGACTGTGCATCCCGTAGTCGGTCCCGTACACGGCGGCGACCCCGTCGCGGAGATCGCTGAAGCTGGGCTCGCTGGCGCTGACGCGCGCTTCGGTCACCATCACCCGGACCGGCCCGCTGTCCGCGTACACGATCTCGCCGTCGACGATCTCGTACTCCGCCCTGCCCAGGCCGTGGAGGCCGGTGGCGTCCTGGCGGGTGCCCCATTCGGCCTCCTCGGCGAACTCGACCTCGCCGATCAGGGCGCTCGTCGTCGGATCCCACCCCGGGAACTCGATGCCGGCTGCCTTGCGGACGAGACTGCGTCCGCCGTCGCATCCGACGAGATACTCCGCCCGCAGCGACTCGCCGTCGGACAGCTCGACGTCGACGCCGGCGTCGTCCTGCGCGAACCCCGTGACCGCACGTTCGCGATAGAACGTCACGGCGAGCTCGCCGACCCAGCCGGCCATGATGCGCTCGATGTGGTTCTGCCACAGCCCGAGCGAGTAGGGATGGCGCGTGGGGAAGTCGCTGATCGCGAAGGGGACTCCGGCGAACTGCCCGACCTGTGCCACCTGTCCCTCGTCGAGGAACCGGTCGGCGATCCCGCGCTGATCGAAGACCTCGATCGTGCGCGAGTGCAGACCGCCTGCGCGCGAGCCGGGAAGGTCCTGCGTCGGCGCGCCGCTCGACGATCGCGACGTCGACGCCCGCCAACGCCAGCTCACCCGCCAGCATCAGCCCTGTGGGACCGCCTCCGGCGATCACTACCGCATGTTCCTGCCGCATTCTTCGCTACTCCTTTTCCGTCGCTTCTGACGTGCGGCGGGCGATTATGCGGCACACCCCGGGGCTTGTTTCAAGCCCCCCTGGTCGGTATAAATTGGAAGTGGAGAGGGGCGGAGGCGTGCTCTGAGTCGCCGTCAGGACGCCGGGAGATAGGTGAGCAGGACCACTCCGGAGTCAAAGCGCTTCACGTCCTGCAGCGCCATCCGGACGGTTCCCCTGTCGCCGAGCACGTGGAGGTTTGCCGTGCCCCAGACGATCGGGTTGACGTAGATCTCGTACTCGTCGATCAGGCCCTTCTCGGCGAGGGCGTAGGCGAACTCACCGCTGCCGTGCATGAAGAGGTCACCGTCGACCTCGTCCTTCACCTTGGGGATCGCGTCCTCGAGGTCGCCCTCCAGCAGGGTTGCGTTCCACGCGAGCTCGCCGGACAGGGTGGTGGACCCGACGTACTTCGGAATCGCGTTGACCATGTCCGCCCACTTGCCCGACTGCGTCGGCCAGTACCCCGCCAGCCCCTCGTAGGTCTTGCGGCCCAGCACCAGCCCGCCGGCCCTTGCCTGACGCTCGAACGAGTAGGTGCCGTGGTCGCCGTCGGGCGTCACCCACTCGCCGACGGGGTCGATGACGCCGTCGAGGGTGGCCTGCGTGGTCGCGATCAGCTTTCCCATCTCGATGCTCCTCTGGTCGTGGAAGTCCTCTGAGCCCTCTACCCAGGAGACGGACGGGGAATACGATGGCGCGGTGAACAGCCGCAACCCGCGCCGCCGGCCGTCGCGGGAGATCACCGACAGCCAGCGCACCATGCTGACGCAGATGCACGGCGATGTCGACGTGCGCCGGGTGCCGCAGGAGATCCTCGGCTTCTACGCGCGCGCGATCGCCGGCGAGCCGGTCAGCCAGCGCGAGGTGCAGCGGATCGTCGAGGCGTTCCGCGAGCACGCCAAGCCCAACGATCAGCTGCCGCTGACCGACAAGCAGCTGTGGTGGGTGGAGAAACGCAGCGGCGAGGCGGCGGCGCAGGACGCCGAGAAGCTCACGCGCGATCACTTCCCCGGGCTCGTGCTGCAGGCGCTGAAGGACACCTACGGCACCGACGACTTCGCCGCGATCCTCGAGCTGCCGGTCGACACCGTCAAGCAGTGGGCGACGCATCTCGTGAGCGGCGCGGGCCTCGTGTTCGGGACCTCCCAGCGTGAGCGCCAGATGACGCTCATCCAGGCCGCCGTCCAGGCGCGAGACCTCCAAGCTCCGATGAAACGGCTGTACCAAGACCTCGTCCGCGCCTCCCAGCGCGGCGACGACGCCGGCGAGTGACGCGGCGGTCAGGCCGCGGCGCGGCCGACTTCGCCGCCGACCTGCAGCTCGGCGCGGCGCAGGAAACGCCTGACGAGGCCGCTCGTCTGCTCGGGGCGCTCGATCTGGGGGACGTGGCCGCAGTGGTCGAGCACGATCTGCTCGGCGGACGGCAGCCACTCGGCGACGTGGTGTGAGAAGCCGGCCGGGATCAGCGGGTCGTGTGTGCCCCAGACGAAGAGGGCGGGGGCGCTGAGCAGGCTCAGGCGCTCGTAGAAGCCGCCGGAGCCGAACGGGCGCTCGAGGTAGATGTTGCGAGCCGACGTGAGGAACGCGGCGCGCGCGGCGGGCGAGGCGTAGATGCGCCGGAACTCGTCGACCGCGATGTCGGCGATCGCGGGATCGATCGCGTCGGGGTCGGCGAACATGCCGAGCAGCTGGCCGGCCACCATGTCGCGCGTGAAGGCGTGGGGCAGGACGCCCAGCTGCGGCGGCAGCACCTGCACCAGGCGCAGCCACGGGCGCTTGACGAAGGCGACGGCGGGGGAGAGCAGCACGAGCCCGCCGACGCGCCGGGGCGCGCGCAGCGCGAGCTCGATCCCGACGCGCCCGCCCATCGAGTTGCCGACGATGTGCGCGCGGTCGATGCTCAGCGCATCGAGCAGCGCCAGCACGGACTCCGCAAACCAGGCCGGCGTGTACGGCGCGCCGAAGGGCTTGCTCGACGATCCGAAGCCCGGCAGGTCGATCGCGTGGACGCGGTAGCCGTTGGCGGCGAGCGTCGCGGCGGTGTCGAAGAACGAGGTCTTCGTCGCGCCGAGGCCGTGGATCAGGACGACGTCGGGCCCCTCGCCGAGCGTCAGCACGCTGATCATCCGCCGTCCCGGCAGGCGCACGTCGCGCAGGCGCACGAGCGGCGGGCGCCCGTTGGGCAGCCGGAAGAGGCCCTCGAAGCCGATCGCCGCGTCGAGGTGGCCGCGCGCGGTCAGTCGTCCCGCCGAGAACGCGGCGACGCTTGACAGCTCGCCGTCGCGCAGCGACAGCCAGGTGTCCGCGTCGGTGGCGACGACGACGTCGGGACGGGTGCTGACGCCGGTCCGCACCTGCGCGGAGTGGCGGCCGCAGCGGACCTCGTAGACCCGGCCGATGTCGGCGAGGCGGATCTGCACCGTCGCCTCGTGGCCCTCGGGCGCGCCGAGGTAGCGCTCCGGCAGCGTGCGGAAGGCGTCCTGTACCTGCGCGAGATGCCGTCCCTGGCTCACGGGCCGCTGCATAAGGCGTGGACCCTATACCTTCCGGCGGCGGCGACACCCGTAGATTCCAACGCAAAATGCGCCCTATTCGCCTTCACGACAGCCGCAGCGGCCAGCTCTCAGAGCTCGTCCCGCGCGAACCCGGGAAGGTCGGCATCTACGCCTGCGGTCCGACGGTCTACAACCGCATCCACATCGGCAACGGACGCCCGTTCGTCGTGTTCTCGCTGCTCAAGCGCTTCCTCGAGCACGAGGGCTACGAGGTGACGTTCGTCGCCAACATCACCGACGTCAACGACAAGATCTACGACGCCGCGCGCGAGCAGGGCGTGCCGTCCGCGCAGCTCGCGGAGGAGATGACCCAGCACTACCTCAGCGACACGGGGCTGTTCGAGCTCGGCCGGCCCGACCATGAGCCGCGGGTGATCGACACGATCGACGAGATCGTCGCGCTGATCGCCGACCTGATCGCGCGCGACCATGCCTACGCGGTCAAGGGCGACGTCTACTTCCGCGTCCGCTCGGACTCCGAGTACGGCACGCTGTCGCACCGCGACGTCGACCAGATGGACCAGGGCGAGGGCGTCGAGGGCGCCTCATTGAAGGAGGACCCGCTGGACTTCGCGCTCTGGAAGGCCCAGAAGGAGGGCGAGGACACGGCCTGGGACGCGCCGTGGGGGCGCGGCCGCCCGGGCTGGCACATCGAGTGCTCGGCGATGGCCGAGCGCTGGCTCGGCGTGGACTTCGAGATCCACGGCGGCGGTAACGACCTGATCTTCCCGCATCACGAGAACGAGGCGGCGCAGACGCGCGGCGCGCGCGACGTCGAGCTCGCGCGCATCTGGATGCACAACGGGATGCTCCAGATGGGGGAGAAGATGTCGAAGTCCATCGGCAACGTCGTCGGGCTGCCCGACGCGCTCGCCGACAACGGGCGCGACACGCTGATCATGCTCTTCTGCAGCGCCCACTACCGCGGGCCGCTGCAGTACGACGCCGACACGCTCGACGACTCGGCCGCGCGCGTGCGGCGCATCCGCGAGGCGGGACGCCGGCTCGTCGACGGGCCCTCGCCGGCGGACCTGGCGCCGCTGAAGGAGCGCTTCTTCGACGCCCTGGCCGACGATTTCGGCACGCCGGCGGCGCTGGCGGCCGTGTTCGACTGGGTCCGCGAGGCGAACAAGCGCGACGCTGTCGGGCGCGACGACCTCGCCGAGATGCTCGGTGTGCTGGGGCTCGAGAACCTGCTCGACGCAGACGAGACCGCCGCGCCGGGCGAGGTCGCGGCGCTCGCCGACGCGCGCCAGGCCGCGCGGGCGGCGAAGGACTTCGCCGAGTCCGACCGCCTGCGCGACGAGATCGCCGCTGCCGGCTGGGTCGTGCGCGACGTCGAGGGCGGCTACGAGCTGCTGCCCGCGGGCTGATGGCCGGCCAGGTCCTCTACGGGCGCCAGCCCGTCCACGAGGCGCTTCGCGCCGGGCGCCGCAAGGTCCACCGCGTGTGGGCGACGACCGCTGCCGCGCGTGAGGACTGGCTGGCGAAGGCGTCGCCGGAGGCCGCCGACGCGGAGTGGATCGCCCAGCGTTGCGGCAGCGAGGCCCATCAGGGCGTCTGTGCCGACGTCGAGCCCTACCCGTACGCCGGCGCGAGCGAGCTGCTGCGCAAGCCCTCGCCACTGCTCGTCGTGCTCGACGAGGTGCAGGACCCCCAGAACCTCGGCGCGATCTGTCGCACCGCCGAATGCGCCGGCGCCACCGGCGTCATCATCCACGAGCGCCGCAGCGCCGAGGTCACACCGGCGGCCGCGAAGGCCTCGGCCGGCGCGGTCGAGCACCTGGCGATCGCGCGCGTGCGCAACGTCGCCGATTTCCTCGCCGAGGCCAAGGACGTCGACTGCTGGGTCTACGGTGCGGCGGGCGGGCCCGACGCGGTGCCCTGGACGCAGCCCGACTGGGACGGCGGCGTCGTGCTCGTGCTCGGCGCGGAGGGCCGGGGTCTGCGCCCGCGGGTCGCGGCGTCCTGTGACGCGCTCGTGTCGCTGCCGCTCAAGGGCCGGATCGACTCGCTGAACGTCAACGCCGCCGCCGCGGCGCTGCTCTACGAGATCGTCCGCGCCCGCGGATGAGGGCGCCGGCCGTGTTGCTGGTGGCGGCGGCGCTGATCGCCGGCTGCGGGAAGACCGAGAAGGGCGGCAAGGTCGGCGAGACCTTCGAGGCCGGTGACGTCTCGGTCACGGTGCAGCAGATCGACCCGGATCCACCGATTCGCAGCGACGTGACGGGCCTGGGTCGTCCCGCGGCGGGCCGCGGCCTCGTCGGCGTGCGCGTGCGCGCGTGCGTGGGCGAGGGGCGCGCGATCGGGACGAACGACTTCGCGCTGGAGGTCAGCGACGGCGATGCCCGACGTGAAGTTCCCGGCGACGAACTACCGCGACCGCTTCGCGTCGGTGTTCGCCGGGGACTGCGGAGAGGGCTGGATCGTCTTCGAGGCAAGCGCCGGCGCCGGCTTTCAGGCCGTGACGTTCAGCTACGACGACACCGGCTCGGCGCGCCCCGGCAACCGCGGCGAGACCCACGCACGCTTCCGCTGGGGCTGAACACCCTCCGGCGCACCCCGGGCGGACGGCGTGCAAGGCGCGTTGCAGAAAATCCCTGCAAACCCTTGACAACGATCCATAAGCACGCGTACAGTCCTCGCCAACTTAACCGTCGACCTCAGCTTGAGGAAAGCTGAGGTTTTCGTAGCTGGCGCCAGGGGAGGAGCGCGCCACTGCAGTCGATCAGTCCTGCTCCGGCAGGCAGAAAGGACCGACTCGTGGCCAGTCTCTCCACCAAGTCTCACTCTCAGGTACAGGTTGAAGATGGGTACCTGATCGCGCTCGCCAAGCAGGGCGACGCCACCGCATATGACCGCATCGTCCGCCGCTACTACGGCTTCGTGCGCCTGAAGGCCTCGTCGTACTTCCTCACGGGAGGCGACAGCGATGACCTCATCCAGGAGGGCCTAGTCGGCCTCTACAAGGCCGTTCGCGACTTCCGCACCGACCGCGAGTCGAGCTTTCGCAACTTCGCCGAGCTCTGCATCACGCGCCAGATCATCACCGCGGTCAAGACCGCGACGCGCAACAAGCACATGCCGCTGAACCAGTACGTGTCGTTCTCCTCGACGCCCGCCAGCGCGGTCGACGGCGAGCCGACGCTCGACGAGGTCATCCCCGGTCCTGCCGTGCACGACCCGGTCAACCAGGTCATCAGCGCCGAGGAGATCCAGTCGCTGGTCGCGTGCCTGTCGACGGCGCTCTCCGAGCTCGAGTCACGGGTGCTGTCGCTCTACCTCGACGGCAACTCCTACGAGCAGATCGGCGAGCGCATCGGCTGTGACACGAAGACCGTCGACAACGCGCTGCAGCGCGTGAAGCGCAAGGTCGGCGCGCACCTGTTGTCACGCAACGTCATGAACTAGGCGCCGCATCGTCCGTGCCGGGCCTTGACATCACGTTCACACGGTTGTGACATATGAGCCATGTGGCTCGGGGGGTCGAGTCGGAGGTTCGCCAGGCGCGACGCGGCGCTGGTCGCGACGCCTGCGGGCGCTGCGCTTGACCCCGACGGCGGCGCATCTCATCTGCGCCGGGCGCGCGCGGCGGCCGAACGCCGCGCGATCGCCTGGAGCGACCGGCCGGGAAGGTCCCTGGCAGCGCTACTGATCGCGGCCGGCGCCGTCGCTGCGATCGGCATCCCGCTCGGGCTGCTCGTCGCAGGCGACCAGGCCGCCGTCTTCCGCGAGGGGATGCCGGGCACCTGGCTGAGCTTCGCCGAGCTGCTCGCGATCGCCGCCGCGGCGAGCGCGACGCACCGGGCGGTGGCGTCGCCGGGACGCTGGCACGAGACCTTCTGGGGTCTCGCGGCGGCGGTGTTCACGGCGCTCGCGTTCGTCGAGATCGCCCAGCCGACCGTGTTCGTCGCCCACTGGCTGCGCGATCACGCCGACGTGGCCACGCCGTTCGCGCTGTCGGATCTCGACGCGGCGATCCTGATCGGCATCTTCCTCGTCGTCGCGATCGCCCTGCTCGTGCGGATCGGCCCGCTGCTCTCCCAGCCCCGTGCGCTCGGCCTGATGGTCCTCGGCGGCGCCCTCGGCGTCGCGTCGCAGACGCTCGACGCGACCTTCCCGGCGACCCGCTGGGAGTTCGTCGCCGAGGAGTCGCTCAAGCTCGCAGCACTGCCGTTCATGGTGGCGGGGTTCCTCGTGGCGCTGTCGGCGGCGCGGCGCGAGACGCCGATCGACGGGTAAGGTCAGCGGCCCACGGGTAGCCGCACTCTCAGGCGCGGCTCAGCGACGGCCGATGGACAGGTACGCCGTCGCGCCGCCCTCCAGATGCTCGAGCCCCGATCTCCATCCAACTCGGCGCGCCCACGCGGCGCCCATCATGTGCTCGAGGCGCTGCTCGCTCTCGGTGCGCTGGCCGTCGTCGCGATCCTGGCGCTCGGGATCCGTGTCGACCCCGCGTTGACGGTCCTCGACGGCGTCGCCGTGGTGCACGCCCACGAGCTGGCCCGTGCGCTGGGGAGCACATGGATGCATGTGATCGCCGACGTCGCCGCGTCGGACACCGTGCTCGGGCTCACCGCGTTGATCTCGCTGGCGCTGGTGCTCCGTCGCAACTGGCATGGCGCGCTGGCGCTCGCGGTCTCGGTGGGTGCCAGCCAGGGGATCGTCGCCGTGATCAAGCACGTCGTCGCACGCGACCGCCCGCCGGGTGAGGACGCCATCGTCCAGGCGGCCGGCTACTCGTTTCCGAGCGCGCACTCCGCCACCAGCGTCGCCTTCTACGGCGTGCTCGCCCTGATCGCCGGCCGCGAGCTGCGCGGGCGCGGGTCGCGGATCTGGGCGATCGCCGGCGCCGGTGCGCTGTGCTTGGGCGTTGGGGTCAGCCGCGTCTATCTCGGCGCGCACTACCCGACCGACGTGCTCGCGGGCTGGTTGCTGGGCTGCGTGATCGCGCTGGGCTCCTGGCGTGGCGCCCTTGCGCTGCGCGGTCGCACGGCGCCCGCCGCGGCCTGATCGCGCTCAACCGCTGCTGCCGCCCCCGTCTCCTCCGCCGCCGCCGAAGTCGCCGCCGCCACCGCCCCCGGAGTCAAAGCCGCTGTCGAAGGCGGAGTCAAAGCTCGAGTCGAACGACGCATCGGACGACGCGTCGAACTGGGCGTCGAACTGGTCCATCGCCGTGTCGATCTGGTCCAGCGCGCCCTCCATGAACGCGCCGCCGGTCACCGCGTCCGCGGCGATCGCCCCACCGGCGGCGCCGGCGACGATCGGGCCCGTGTGGCTGGAGCCGGTGCCTGTGTCGACCCAGGTCTCGCCGCTGCGGCGGCGGCGCCAGGGGTCCGGGACGGGGTGCAGCGTGGCGAGCAGGGCGTCGCCCGCCTCCGTGCGCACGTGGCGCGTGCGCCTGATGACGCCGAGCAGCTTGCGCTCGTCGGCGCGCACGAGGCCGCGCGCCGTGAGGTCGGCGAGCGTGCGCTGCAGCGCCTCCTTCGGCGCGCCGCGGGTCTTCGCGATCGACTTGGCGACCTCGCCGAGCTCGCGGCCCGGCGCGCCGTCCCAGTCGTACTCGCGGGTGTTGCCGGTCAGCCAGTGCACGTAGGCCAGCGGCTCGCCCGCCGGGACCTCGCTGCGCGCGAGCTGCAGCACGGTGATCGGGATCCGCCTGGTCCCGCGCAGGTTGGCGCGACGCGTCCCCGCGGTCGCCCGCCAGCTGCCTGCCGCGATCAGCTCCTTGACCGCGGCCTTGAGCAGCGCACGCGTGTCGGTGGCGTCGAGGTCGCGCAGCACCAGCTCAGCAGGGACGTTGAGCTCGCGCATCACGCGACACTAGCGCGGCGCGGTTCAGTCGATCGCCGTCGCCTCCAGCATGATGAGGAGCCCCGGTGCTGCAAGTCGCGTGGCGCCGACGAGGCTGGTCACGAAGCCGCCATCGGAGTCCGCGAAGCGGTCCGTGAGGGTCGCCCAGTGCTTGAGCAGGTCGTCGAAGTCCGTGGTGAAGACGTTGAGCCGGACGACGTCGGCGAGGCTCATGCCCGCGCCGGCCAGGATCGCCTCGAGGTTGTCGACGGACATCGCGAGCTGCGCCGCCATGTCGCCCGGGTGCCGGGGGTTTCCGTCGGCATCCACTGCGTCCTGTCCGCTGCAGACGAGCTGGCGCTTGTGTCCCTCGATGAGCCGGCCCTGGTCAAAGCCCAGGTTCAGGGACCACGAGACGGGGTTGATCGGTTGTGTTTGCATGTTCAACAAGATCACATAGTCCTGAAAAAAGAGCAAGGCGATCTGATTCAGGACTTTCCGCTATGATTCTCTGGCATGGCGACCACACGCACATACGGCGACGGCTGCGCGATCGCGCGTGCCCTCGACATCGTCGGCGAGCGCTGGGCCCTGCTCGTGGTCCGCGAGCTGCTGCTCGGGCCCAAGCGCTACACGGACCTGCGCCGGGGCCTTCCCAACGCGAGTCCGAACGTGCTCTCCGAGCGCCTGCGCGAGCTCGAGCGTGCCGGGGTCGTCCGCCGGCGCACCCTCGCGCCGCCGGCGGCCTCGCGTGTCTACGAGCTGACCGACTGGGGCCGCGACCTCGAACCGACGGTGACATCACTCGGTACCTGGGCCGCGCGCTCGCCGACGCCGCCCGGCGACGCTCCGATCCGGTCGGCGGACTCGATCATCCTTGCGCTGCGCGCGCGGTTCGACGCGCAGGCTGCGCACGGACTCCGCGCCGCGTATGAGCTGCGACTCGGTGAGGACCGCTTCCGCGTCACGGTTGCCGACGACGACATCGAGCTGGCGCGCGGGGACGCGCGTCAACCCGACGCGACGATCGAGACCGACGCCGACACGATCGCCGCCGTGCTCTGGGGAGGCCGGTCGCTGGCCGCCGCGCGACGGTCGGGATCGCTGACGATCGCGGGCGACGCCGCAGCCGTCGAGCAGCTCATCCGGCTGTTTCCGATGCCCGAGGCGGCCGCCGCAGCCAGTTCCGCCTAGCAGGTCCGCCAGACTTGTCGCAGTGGATCCGTTCGCCGTCCTCGGAGTGACCCCGGGCGCGTCAGCCGCCGACATCGCCGCTGCCTACCGGGCCGCCGCCAAGCGCTGGCATCCCGACGTCGCCGGGTCCGACGGGGTCGCTGCGTCGCGGATGGCCGAGCTGAACGCCGCCTACGACGCGATCCGCGCCGCCGACGCGGCGCCGGCGGCCCGCGAGCCTGAACCTGCGCCCGCGCGCCCGCCCGCGGGCGCGTGGCTGCCCGAGGACACGCGGCGTCTGGTCGGGCGCGAGCTGCTCGGAGCGCTCGCCCCACAGGAGGCGGTGCGACTGGTCACCGACACCGCGACCTGGACGAGCCCGCGCGCGCGGCTCGTGCTCACCGACCGCCGTCTGCTGTGGCTGCACGACGACGCGATCGTCCACCGCGTCCGCTCGCTGCGGCTCTCCGACGTCGCCGGCGCCGAGCAGCGCCTGCAGTGGCCGCGCCGCCGGCGCGCGACCGTGCGCGTGCTCACGACCGCCGGCCGGCGCCTGGAGTTCGCGGACCTCGACCCCGGCGTCGCCACGCGGCTGATCGCCGCGCTGCCGATAGGGTCGGCGGCGTGAGCCAGGTCGTCGTTGCCGTCACCTTCCACATCAACGAGGGACGCGCCGACGAGGCCGTCGAGGCGTTCACCGGCGTCGTCGTGCCGACCCACGAGGAGGCAGGCTGCCTCTCCTACGCCCTGCACCGCGACCGCAGCGATCCCAACGTCTTCGTGCTGGTCGAGCGCTGGACGTCGTACGTCGCGCTCGAATCCCACCTGCAGCAGCCCTACGTCGCGGCGCTCGGCGCGAAGGCTGCCGAGCTGCTCGCCGCGCCGCCGACGGCTCACATCTGCGACCCGGTCGCGCTCGGCGACCCGACGAAGGGCACGCTGTAAGCCCCGGGAGGGAGTCGAACCCTCGTCTCATGCTTACAAGGCAGGCGTTCTAGCCACTGAACTACCGGGGCGGCGGACCGGCTGAAGTCTTACTCGTCGGCCTGCGTGAAGGCCACCACGGCATGCTCGATGTTGCCGTGGCCGTTGCTGGAGACGACGTGCTCGTAGGTCGGGACCTCGTCGGCCTCGGGCGCGTTCAGGCGCCGCTCGACCTCACCGAGGACCACGCCGAACAGCGCGTGGCGCCAGACCATTTGCGCCAGCGCTGCGCCCGACCCCCAGAGCTTGGGGAAGCGCTTGCCGTCGGGATGGATGTGGGGCACGGCCGCCGTCGCGGGCCAGGTGAACAGGCCCTCGGCCACGGCGAACGCGGGCCCGCGCGCCCACGAGGGCAGTGGCGTCCGCGGGGCGACGTTGGCGTAGATCGCGCCGAACACCGCGCCGTTGAGCGTGTGTGCGCCCCAGCCGAGCGGTGTGGCGCCGCGACCGCGCGTCAGGGCCGAGCCCAGCAGCTCGGCATCGTCGTAGTCGACACCGAACACGCGTTTGTCGAACGGCTGCTGCGCGGCCCACACGATCGCGGCGATCGACCCTGCCAGGGCGCCGCGCGCGGTGACGGCTCGGTCAACGGGCATCCGTCCACTGTAACCACCGGCCCGCGCTGCGGGTATCCCAACCGTGCCCTCGGACCCCCTCCTGGACAAGACCCTCAAACGGGGCGTCAACCCGCTCGTCTATTACCCCGTCCGGGCGATCCTCCAGCCGTTCTTTCACCTGTACTTCCGGATGAGCCGGCTCGGGCGCGAGCACGTGCCGGAGTCGGGTCCCGTGATCTTCGCGGCCAACCACCGCTCGTTCCTCGATCCGTTCGTGATCGGGACGATGACCCGCCGGCCGGTCTACTACGTCGCCAAGAAAGAGCTGTTCAAGTACCGCCTGATCGGCTGGTTCCTGCACAGCCTCGGCGCCTTCCCGATCAACCGCGGCGCCGGCGACGAGGACGCGATGGCCACTGCCCGCAAGATCCTCGAGCGCGGGGACGTCGTCGTGATCTTCCCCGAGGGGACGCGCACGCGTCCCGGTGGCCTGGGCTCGCCCAAGCGCGGCGTCGGGCGCCTGGCGCTCGAGAGCGGCGCGCCCGTCGTGCCGATCGCCGTGCTCGGGACCGAGGACGTGCGCCGCGGCTGGCGCGTGCGCCCGCGGAAGGTCCACCTCCGCGCCGGGCGGCCGATCCAGTTCCCGAAGGTCCAGGAGCCCAGCTCGCAACTCGCCGCCGCGGTGACCGAGCGGATCTGGCCCTGCGTCGAGCTGCAGTGGGAGTGGCTCGGCGGCACTCCGCCGCTGCGTCGCGCCGCCGTCGTCGGCGCCGGTTCGTGGGGAACCGCGATCGCCGTCGCCCTCCAGCGCGCCGGCCTCGACGTCCAGCTGGGCGCGCGCAGCGCAGCGCAGGCCGCCCAGCTCCAGGCCGATCGCTGCAACGAGCAGTACCTGCCCGGCGTCTCGCTCGACGGCCTCGACGTACGCGCGTGCAGCGAGCTCGAGCTCTCGCGCGCCGACCTCGTCGTGCTCGCCGTCCCGACCCGCGCGCTGCCAGCGGTCGTCGCCGAGCACGGTGCCCAGATCGGGAAGCGCTCGGGAGTGCTCGTGCTCTCCAAGGGCCTCGTCGCGCCCGCCGGCGCGCTGCCGGCCGCCTACGTCACCGAGCGCGTCAACGCCCGCGCCGTCGCCTGCCTCGGCGGTCCGGGCCACGCTGCCGACGCGCTCGACCACGGCGCCGCGCTGGTCATCGCAAGCTCCGACCGCGATCTCGCCGCCCAGCTGCAGCAGACGCTGCGCCGCGGCGGCCTCGACGGCCAGCCCTCGACCGACGTGATCGGCGTCGAGCTCGCCTCCGTCGCCAAGAACGCCGCCGTCCTCGCCGCCGCGACCGCCCAGGTCGCCGGCCCCAACGCGGCCGGTGCCGCCGCCGGCAAGGTCTTCGCCGAGGTCGAGGCCTACGCGCGCCACAACGGCGCGCGCCCCGAGACGTTCGCCGGCCTCGCCGGCACGGGCGATCTCGTCGCGACGGTCGTCGCCGCGAGCTCGCGCAACCGCCGCGCCGGCGAGCTGCTCGGCGCCGGTGTCCCGCGCGCGGAGATCGAGCCGCTGCTCGGCCAGTCCGCCGAGGCGCTGGACGCGCTACCGCTGCTCGCCACGCTGCTGCGCGGCAGCGGCGCCCGCACGACTGCCGGCCTCGCCGCGGTCGTCGAGGGCACCCGCGACCCGGGCGCCTGGGCGACCGGTGTCACCAAGCCGTTCGACCGCGCCAAGCGCGCAGCGTAGGGATAGGCTCGTATGCGTGGACAAGGCACAGCTCGACGAGAAGTTCTCGGACCTCTATCGAGCGCATCTGCGCGACGTCTACTCCTACTCGTACTACCGGGTGGGCAATCACCACGACGCGGAGGATCTGACGGAGCAGACGTTCCTGCAGGCCTACCGGCACTTCGAGCGGGCACTGGCGGAGAGCAACGGCCGGCCGCTGCGCCCGTGGCTGATCCGCATCGCGCACAACCTCGCGGCGAATCTCTACCGCGACCGCTCGCGCAAGCCACAGACGCCGATCGACGACACGCAGCACCTCTCGGCGACGCACACGACGGAGGACCTGGTCGAGGGCCGCGACGAGCTCAAGCGGATCCTCGAGGGCGTGCAGGAGCTTCCCGACGACCGCCGCGAGGCGCTGATCATGCGCTTTGCGCTGGGCATGGACAACCGCGAGATCGCGCGGGCCATGGGCCGCAGCGACGGCGCCACGAAGGTGCTGATCCATCGCGCCATCAAGCAGCTCGAGCAGATCGTCGCGGCACCACAAGGAGCGTGACCCGATGAGCGAATCGATCGCCCCCGACTTCGAGCGCATGCTGCGCGAGGCGCTGCACCCGGTCGAGCCGCCCGCAGACCTCGGGCTGCGCCTGGAGGCGACGCTCGCGAACATCACCGACCTCGCCGCCGAGGAGCTCGACACCTGGGAGCTCGCGACGTTCAAGGACCCGCGCAACTGGAAGCACGCCGCGCGCCCCGTCGCCGCGGCGGCGATCGGCGGTGCCGCAGGCGCGGCACTCGTCGTCATCCGCGTGCGCCAGCAGCATCGCAAGCGCCGCTCGGGCTCCAGCGACCCGCTGGACTACGCCGAGCAGACGCTGCGCGCCGTCGCCGACGAGACGCGCAAGCTGCTCGACCGATAACGCTCGGGGGCCCGCATCCGGGCGGCTGAATTGGTCGCCCTCCGGCACCCCTAGGCGCGAACGTAGGCCATCGAGCCACGGCGCTCGACACGCGCCGTCGGCCCGCAGATGTCGTGCGCCGCGGTCTCGAGCTCCGCGAGCGTGCGGGGCGGCCCGAGCTCGCCGCGGCGGTGCAGCACGCGCATGTAGCGCGTGCTCAAGCCGCCGCCGCCCGTGACGAACATCGACGCGAACAACGTCCCGCCGGGGCGTCGCTGCTCGTGCAGCGCGCGAAGTGCGCGCCACGGGTCGTCGAGGACGTGCGGCATCGCGAAGCATCCGACGGTGTCGAAGCCGCACGGGTCGAACGGCGGGTCATAGAGGTCGGCTCCACGAGCGTGGCGACATCCCCGACCCGCGCGGCCGCGCGTTCGAGCATCCCGTCGGAGAAGTCGACGAGCGTCAGCGGGCGTTGCGCCACGCGCTAGACGTCGCCCGTGAAGATCGCGGTGCCGCAGCCGGCGTCGAGGAGCCCGTCACCCGCAGCGACCGCCTCCGCCGCAAATGCCGTGTGGTCGGCGGTGCGGGTGCGCCAGATCAGGCGGTTGTACAGCGGCGAGCCGATGACGCGGTCGTACATCACGGCGTGGCGGTCGTAGTCGGGCGACATCCGCGAAGTATGCGCGCTGCTACCGTCGTCGCCTCGAATGGCGACCCAGACGTGTTACAGGCACCCAAATCGCGAGACCGGGGTGTCCTGCTCCTCGTGCGGACGGCCGATCTGTCCCGACTGCATGACCCCCACGCCGGTCGGGATGCGCTGCCCGGAGTGCGCCAAGCAGAAAACGCAGGTGCGCACCGCGGCGACGATTCGCGGAGGCGGCACCACGCAGGTGACGGTCGTGCTGATCGTGATCAACGTGATCGCGGCTCTCGCGTCGGGGTCCCTCGGTCTCGAGGCAAGCAACAGCACGGTCATGCAGCGCGGCGAGCTGTTTGGGCCCGCGCTGCCGCTCGATCACGAGTACTACCGTCTCGTCACCAGCGGCTTTCTCCACGCGGGGATCATCCACCTCGGGTTCAACATGTATCTGCTTTGGGTGCTTGGGCAGATGCTCGAGCCGGCGCTCGGAAGCGTGCGCTTCGCGCTTCTCTACGCCGCGTCGCTGTTGGCCGGCAGCCTCGGCGTGATGATCCTGAGCTGGGACAAGGCAGCGGTTGGTGCCTCGGGCGCGGTCTTCGGATTGATGGGAGTCGCGTTCTTTGAGATGCGCGCACGCGGGATTGATCCGATGGCGTCCGGTATCGGTCCGCTGATCCTCCTGAACCTCGTGATCACGTTTGCGATCCCGAACATCGCGATTGGTGCCCACATCGGGGGCCTGGTCGGCGGCTCGCTCGCGGCACTCGCGATTCAGCAGGTCGATCGGCGACGACTCGGAAACCTCGCCGCGTACGCCGTGCTCGTCGCTATCGCGATCGCAGCAGCCGGGGGCGCGATCGCGGTTGCAGACAGTGAGTGCGACGCAAACACGCTCTGCTCTCAGATCAAGAGCGCGTCGTAGAGCGCCTGCACGGCGCCGAGCATCGTCTCCCGGCTGAAGCGCGTGCGGACGTCCGCACGCGCCGCCGCGCCGAGCGCGTCGCGGCGCTGCGCGTCGTCGGCCAGCCCGGCCAGCGCCGTCGCCAGCGCGGCGGCGTCGCCGGGCGCGACGAGCACACCGGTCTCACCGTCGCGCAGCATCTCCGGTAGCCCGCCGTGGGCGCTCGCCACGACGCAGCAGCCCGCGGCGGCGGCCTCCAGCGCCGCGTTCGGAAATGGGTCGGGCTGCTTGGAGGGCACGGCGACGACGTCGGCGGCGCCGTAGACGAGGTCGACGTCCTCGACGAAGCCGGCGATCCGCACGCGCTCGGAGACGCCGAGCCCCGCGGCGAGCTCGCGCAGGTGGCGCTCGTGGCGCTCCTCGCCGCGCCAGGGGGCACCGGCGACGAGCACGACGACGTCCTCGCGCCCGCGCAGCGCGTCCTCGCCGAGCGCGCGCACGAGCACGTCCTGGCCCTTCCAGCCGGAGATCCGGCCCAGCACGGCGACGACGACGGCGTCGGTCGGCAGCCCCAGTGCCGCGCGCGCGTCGTCGCGGTCGGCGCGCTGCGGGTCGACGGCCAGGCCGTCGTGCACGACGCAGGCCGCCGGCGCGCCCTCGAACTGCGCGCACGTCGCCTCGCTGACGCACGGCAGCGCGTCGGCGGTCAGCAGCAGGCGCCGGTAGCCGGGCCACCAGCGTTCGAAGCCCGCGTAGATCTCGCGCACGTGCCACACGTGCGGGATCCCGGCCAGCCGCGCGGCGGCCGCCCCGCCGAGTGTGACCGACGTGTTCGTGTGGACGAGCGCGACGCCGTGACGGCGCGCGACGCGCCCGAGCCCGCCCGCGTCCGCCGCCCACGACGCGGCGACGCGGCCGATCCCCGTCGGTGACATCAGCGAGCGTCGCAGCACCGCCAGCGGTCGCACGAGGACCTCGACGCCCGCGGCGCGCAGGTCGGCGGCGAGCTCGCCGTGGTCGGGCAGCACGCACAGCGCGTCGTAGCGGGCCGGGTCGAGGCCGGTGGCGAGCGCATGCAGCTGGCGGTCGGCCCCGTAGCGCCCGCTGGAGGAGTGCAGGTAGAGGACGGTGCGCGGGCTCAGGACCGACCCTCGACGCGCGCCTTGAGCTCCTGCACCGACCGCTTCATGACGCCACCGGTGAGGACGCGCTTGACCGGTGACGGCACGAAGCGTCCGAGGTCGATCCCGACGCGATAGGTGGCGTCGACGCTGCCGTCCCCGCGATCGGCGAACGTGTAGTCGCCCTCGATCGACGCGAGGTCCCCGCCCGCGTAGTCCCACCACAGCCGCTGGCCGTCGAGGTGGTAGCGCAGCGCGTACTTGACGCGCTTGATCGTCGCGTCGACCTCGAAGGCGACGAGCGCGCCGCCGTCGTCGAAGCGCTCGCGCACGTCGACGGTCTTCACCGCCGACTGCCACTGCGGGTAGCTCTCGAAGTCCAGCAGCGCGTCCAGGCAGGCGCCCGTCGTGGCGTGGATGTTCTCGGTGTGCGACGCCTCGCCGCCCATCACAGCTCGACCTCGAGCGCGGGTTGCGCAGGCGCCGCCACAAGCTCTGGATGCAGCACGTGGGCCAGCAGCTCGAGCCCGTCGATGAGCCGCGGTCCCGGTCGCGAAAACATCGCCGAGGCGTCGACGGCCACGATCCGCCGCGCGCCGAGCCTGGCGAGCTCGTACCCGAACAGCGTCGCCTCCAGATGCGACCGCGGGGCGTCATAGCCGCACGGCATGCAGACGACGACCTCGGGCTGCATCGCCGCTACCGCTGCCCAGTCGACCTGCGCGGAGTGCTCGCCGGCGAGGCCGAGCACGTCGAAGCCGCCCGCCAGCTCGACGAGCTGGGGCGTCCAGTGCCCGGCGACGAAGACCGGGTCGAACCACTCGATGCAGGCCACGCGCGGGCGCCTGGTCACGCTCCGCAGCGCGATCTTCACGGCGTCGATCCGCGCGCGCTGGCGGGCGACGAGATCCACGGCCGCGTCGCGCGCCCCGGTCGCCTGCGCCAGCGTGCGGATGTCGCCCATCGTCTCCCCGAGCGTCTTGGGGTCCAGCGCGATCACCTCGGGGCAGGTGGCGATCGTCTGCGCCACCGCCTCGACTTCCTCGTAGGAGACGGCGCAGACCGGGCACAGCTCCTGGGTGACGATCAGGTCGGGCTCGAGCGCGCGCAGCGCATCCTCGTCGAGCTCGTAGATCGCCTCACCGCTGGTCGTGTGGTTGCGGACGGCGGCGTCGATCTCGGCTGCGCTGAGGCCCGGCGGTAGGCGGTCGCGGGTGATATGCGGTTTGTCTCGCGCCGCGGCGGGATAATCGCATTCATGTGTCACGGCGACGACGTCGTCGCCGAGGCCGAGCGCGAACAGCAGCTCGGTCGCGTGTGGCACGAGGGACACGATCCGCATTCGACGAGGGAGCACGCTACATGACCGAGAGCTGGAAACAGGACGGTGAGACGCTCGTGCGCGACCTGCAGTTCAAGGACTTCGCGTCGGCGCTGGCCTTCGTCAATCGCGTCGGCGAGGTCGCCGAGGCCGCCGACCACCATCCGGACATCACGATCCACGGCTGGAACAACGTGCGCCTCGAGCTCTCGACGCATTCCGCGGGCCGCGTCACCGACGCCGACCACAAGCTCGCCGCCACGATCGACGAGCTGCTGTAGGGGCGAGCGGATGCTCGGCCATGCGTTCGCCGACCGCCGCGAGGCCGGGCGGGCGCTCGGCGCGCTGCTGGCGGCGCGCGAGCCGCAGGCCGGCGTGCTGGTCCTCGGGCTGCCGCGCGGGGGAGTGCCGGTCGCCCGCGAGGTGGCAGAGGCGCTGGGCGCGCCGCTGGACGTCCTGATCGTCCGCAAGCTCGGCGTCCCGGGCCACGAGGAGCTCGCGATGGGCGCGATCGCCATGGGCGGTGTGCGCGTCACCAACCGCGACGTCGTCGATGCGCTGGAGCTCAGCGACGAGGTGCTCGCAGCCGCCGAAGCGGACGAGCGCGAGGAGCTCGAGCGGCGTGAGGAGCTCTACCGCGCCGGGCTTGCGCCGCTGGACGTCGACGGGCGCGTGGTGATCGTCGTCGACGACGGCCTCGCGACCGGGTCGACGATGCGCGCCGCCGTGCAGGCGCTGCGCGCGCTCGGCGCCGCGCGCGTCACGGTCGCCGTCCCGGTGGGGGCCTCGCAGTCGTGCGAGGGCCTCGCCGCCGAGGCAGACGACGTCGTCTGCCTGCACCCGGCGCGCCGGCTGCAGAGCGTCGGCGCCTGGTACGCGGACTTCAGTCAGACCAGCGACGACGAGGTACGCGAAGCGCTGGCCTGACGGGCCCGCGACGCGGCGCCCGCCCGCGCTGCTGCTACCGTTGCGCCGGTCGCTGCTGAATGAACGACGACCTTTCTCGAAGTCCGGGCTCTGAGCCGGGCGCCACGGCGACAGCCACATGATCGCGCTGCTGCTCATCGCGGTCGTCGTTCTCGTGTTCGTCAACGGGTTCTTCGTCGCGGCCGAGTTCGCGCTCGTGCGGCTGAAGCCCGCACGGCTGGAGGAGCTCGCCGGCGACGGCTCTAAGGCCGCCAAGCGCGCGCTGGTCGTCTACGAGGACCTCAACCAGTACCTCTCGGCCTGCCAGTTCGGCATCACGCTGGCGTCGCTTGGCATCGGCTTCCTCGGTGAGCCCGCGATCGCCGAGCTGATCCATCCGCCGCTGGCGCCGTTCATCGCCGTCGCGATCGCCTATGTGCTCGTGACGACCCTGCACGTCACGACCGGCGAGCAGGTTCCGAAGATCTTCGCGATCCTCAACGCGGAGACCACGGCGATGCGCGTCGCGCGGCCGCTGCAGTGGTTCAACGCGCTGATGCGCCCGTTCATCTCGGGCCTGAACCTCGCCTCCAACGGGATCCTGCGGATGTTCCGGATCGATCCCGAGGGAGCGAGCGAGGAAGGCGCCTCGCCCGAGGAGCTGCGCTTCCTGATCGCGCGCTCGCGCGCCGGCGGCCAGCTCGACGCCGGGGAGGCGGGCATGCTCCACGGCGTCTTTCACCTGCACGAGCAGGAGGCGCGCCAGGTGATGACGCCGATTCCCGCGGTCATCACGGTCGACACCTCCGAGGACGTGGAGACGGCGATGCGCCGCTGCATCTCCACGGGCCACACGCGGCTGGTGGTCACCGAGGACGAGAACAAGGACCGCGTCAAGGGCATCGTCCACCTCAATTCGCTGGCGCGCGCCTACATGGCCGACGGGCCGCAGGCGGCGCTGGAGCCGCTCGTCCACGACTCGCTGATCGTCCCCGAGACCAAGCCGCTGGACGATCTCCTGGCCGACCTGCAGCGCCAGCGCTCGGAGATGGCGGTCGTCGTCGACGAGTACGGCCGCGTCGTCGGGATCGTCACGATCGAGGACATCATCGAGGAGATCGTCGGCGAGATCGACGACGAGACCGATCCCGCCGGCGGCGAGGTCCGCCAGCTCGCCAACGGCGACTGGTTCGTGCGCGGGCACGTCGCGGTGACCGACCTCGCCGACTACGGCGTCGACCTGCCCGTCGACACGGACGCCTACAACTCGATCGGCGGCTTCGTGTTCGCCGAGCTCGGCCGCCTCGCCAAACGCGGTGACACGGTCACCGCCAACGGCTACTCGATCCGCGTTGAATCGGTGCGCGACAACCGCATCGAGGCGGTGCGGATCCGCGAGCGCCGCGCACCGGCGCGCAGCGAAGACTGAGAAAGTTCGCGCAAGTTCTGCCGTACGGGGGCGTTGACGCGATTACTCACCGCTGCTGGGACGGCGGTGAGACCCCTCGTACACCGGTGGGACGGATACGAGGACCAGAGCACCGCGGACCGGATCGGGGTGGGTCCATCCGCAAGAGCGACGGGCCCGGCTGAGCCGGGCCCGTCGTGCTTCTGGGAGGAGGTGCACTTGCGAGGTACGTTCGCCGGGGCAGTATCTGACGGGAACGTGAAGACGTCCTAAAGAGCTTCGATGCGTTCGATCCATACGCGCGTGGCCGCGTGCTGGGGGCCCAGCGCGGAGTGGCGATGGATCACGTGATGGAAGGGGTGGGTGTCCGTCGGAGCGGGTGCGTGCGCGCCGTAGCGCAGGAACGGGTAGGCGATGACGTCGGCCGCGGTGACGCGGTCGCCGACGAGGAAGTCACCGCCGGCGAGCAGCCCCTCGACGGTGTCCGTCCAGGCGCGCAGCTGCGCAGCCCAGCGCTCGGTCTCGGGGCTCTGCGGGTCGTCGGCGAGCCAGTTCGGCGGGCCCTTCCAGACGCCGTTGAACCACTCGATGAAGACGTCGACGCGGGCGTGCAGGTCGGGCTCGCCCGGCCACAGCGGCGGGTCGGGGTACTCGGCCTCCAGCCAGCGCACGATCAGCGGCGAGTCGGCGAGGACCGTGCCGTTGCCGGTCTCGAGGACGGGCACGAGATCCTGGCCGGAGAGCGCGCGGATCGCGGAGCGGTCGCCGGCGTCGTGGTCGACGTACTCCAGCGCGACGCCCTTGAGCTTTGCGGCGAGCGCCACGCGCTCGACGTTGGTGGAGAACGGGATCTGGTGGATGCGGAGCACGCCGCGCACGCTGCCAGCCGCCGCGCCGCCCGTCCAACGATGATTCCTGCACCAACACATGAGCACTGCTGATGCCTTCATCGCCCGCCTGGAGGCGCACGCCCTGCGGGCCTGGCCCGCGAGCGTCGTGCGCGACGCGCCCGGCGGCTGGGTGCTGCGCGCGACGCGCGGGCTCGACCGCGCGCGCTCCAACAACGCGCTGGCGCCCTGCCGGGCGCTCGCTGCCGCCGAGATCGTCCCGGCGGTCGACGTCGTCGAGGCGTTCGCCGCCGAGCAGGGGATCCGCCCCGGTGTGCAGGTCAGTCCGGGGCACCTGCACGAGGCCCTGGACGCAGAGCTCGACCGCCGCGGGTACGCGCCCGGCTGGCCGACCGACGTGCTCGCGGGCGCGGCCCCGCCGGGTGACGATGTGGACGGGCTGATCGTCGAGGACCACGCGTCAGCGCGGTGGCTGGCGACGTGGGCGCGTGCCGAGGGCCGTAGCGACGCGCAGGCCCACGCCGACACGGTCTTCGCGCTGCTCGCCGGGGGCGCGCACTTCGCGCGGATCGGCGAGCACGCGACCGGCATCGCGGTTCCCGGCGACGGCCTCTGCGGGTTGTTCTGCCTGGCCGTGGTGCCCGAGCAGCGCCGGCGCGGTCTCGGCGGGCGGCTCGTCCGCGCGCTCGTCGCCCACGTCGGCGAGCCACAGGCCTACCTGCAGGTCGAGGCGTCCAACGCGGCGGCGCTGGCGCTGTACGCGCGGATCGGCTTCACCCGCGCCTACGGCTATCGCCACCGCGTCGTTCAGTCGTAGTCGTAGAAGCCGCGACCGGACTTCTTGCCCAGCGCGCCGTCGGCCGCGAGCTGCTTGACCGTGTCGGGCGCGGGGTGGCCGATCGTGTCGCCGATCGCGATCGCGACATCGAAGCCGATGAAGTCCAGCAGCGCCAGCGGGCCCATCGGGTGGCCGGCGCCCATCGTCATGCAGCGGTCGACGTCGGCCGCCGGCATCCCCGAGTCGTCGAAGAAGTCCACGGCGCTGAAGAGGTAGGGGAACAGCAGTCGGTTCACGACGAAGCCGGGCGTGTCGGGGACGTGCACGGCGATCTTGCCGAGGGCCTCGCAGAGGCGCTCGGCGCGGCGGATCGTGTCCTTGGAGGCGGTCGGCGCGAACGCCAGCTCGACGAGTTTCATCCGCGGCACCGGGTTGAAGACGTGCAGGCCGACGAAGCGCTCGGCGACGCCGAGCTCGTCGGCCAGGCGCGCCACCGACAGCGACGAGGTCGTCGTCCCGAACAGCGTCTCGGGGGCGGCCTCGGCGATCGCCTCGCTCAGCACGGCGGCCTTCGCGTCATGCTCCTCGACGACCGCCTCGATGATCGCGGTGCGATCGGCGAGGGCCGCGAAGTCGTCGACGATGTCGACGTGGCCGGGATCGGCGTCCTCGAGCTTGCCGCAGATCTTCTCGACGCTGCGCCGGGCCTTCACGGCCGATTCGGGCGAGCGCGCGTACAGCAGCACCTCGTCGTGGACTGCTGCCGTCGCGGCCAGCCCACAGGCGATGGCCCCCGTGCCGATGATCCCGAGCTTTTCTTGCATTGAGCCGGGCATCCAAACAGACGGAGGCGTTCAGATGCGGCGAGACCGATACGAGATTGCCGCGATCGGCTCATGTCGGCAGACTCGTCGCATGGGACTGATCGGCGACTGGATGAAGTCCAAGAAGATGAAGGACCCGGTGCGGGGGACGCTGCAGGTGACCGCGAGCAGCTACCCGCCCGACAGCGCCACGTCGGCCAACTTCTCGCTCAACGGCATCGTCACGGCGCCCGGCGTGATGCCGACCGCGGTCGAGCACAGCGGGATCGCGCGGACCAAGAAGTGGCCGCACGGCGGGCAGACGCTGCCGGTCACCGTCGACCGCGCCGATCCGACGCGGATCGCGATCGAGTGGGACGAGGTGCCCGACTCCTGGGACACCGCGCGCCAGAGCGCCGAGCGGATGGCCGAGGCGATGCGCGGCGCGGGCCAGGCGAACGGATCTGCCGCGGCGGCCGGCGCGGCGGCGGCGATCCCACCTGAGGCACTCGACGTCCTGCGCAAGATGGGGATCGACCCGTCCGGGGCGAACGTGCAGATCGTCTCCGGCGGCGAGGCGTTCAGCACGACGTTCGGCGCTCCTGCCGAGGAAGAGGAGGACCCCGCGGCGCGGCTGCGCAAGCTGCAGGAGCTGCTGCGCGACGGGCTGATCACCGAGGACGAGTACGAGGCGCAGCGCGCCAGGGTGCTCGGAGACCTCTGAGCGCCTTCGACGGCCTCGCGCTGCAGGGCGCCTGGCGCCCCTATCAGCAGCTCGCGCTAGACGCCTTCGAAGCCGACCGCGCCGCGCAGCGCAGCCACACGTACGTCGTCGCTCCGCCGGGCTCGGGCAAGACCGTCGTCGGGCTGGAGATCGCGCGCCGGCTGGGGCGCCCGGCGCTGGTGCTCGCGCCGACGGCCGCGATCGCCCAGCAGTGGCGGGACAAGGTCGCGCTGTTCGGCGGCGACCCCGAGCAGCTGTGTGGCGACGGCGGGCCCCTGCAGGTCCTGACGTACCAGGCGATCTGTCGCACGGCGGACCCCGACGGCGTGCTGCGCGATGCGGCGCTCGGGCGCCTCGCGGCGGAGCGTGCCGCGAGCATCGGTGAGGACCACGCGGTCGCGCGCGCCGCGCTGGAGGGCGTCCAGGGCCGCGCTGCCGAGCGCCTGCAGCGTGATCTCGCCGACGCGATCGCCGCGCTCAAGCGCGAGGTCGCGCGCGGGGAGCGCCTCGACGCGGACTTCGATGAGCTGCTCGCGCCGGCCGCCCGCGCGCGGGTGCAGCAACTGGCCGCCGCGGGGGTGCAGACGGTCGTGCTCGACGAGTGCCACCACCTCGCGTCGCTGTGGGGCTACCTCGTGCGGACCGCGCTCGCGGCGCTCGGCGCGGGCGTCCACGTGATCGGCCTGACGGCGACGCCGCCGCGCGACCTGCGTGGTGACGAGGCGGCGATGTACGTGGGCTTGCTCGCCGAGGTCGACTTCGAGATCCCGCTGCCCGCCGTCGTGCGCGACGGCCACCTCGCGCCCTATCAGGAGCTCGCGCTGTTCACGACGCCGCTGGCGTCCGAGCGCGCCTGGCTCGACGAGCGCCACGTGCGCTTCGCCGAGCTGCTCGACCGCCTGCACGACACGCCACAGGCCGGCGAGGAGGACCTTGCGTTCGCGCCCTGGGTGATCGCGCGCATGCGCTACCGCGATACCGGCGACGGCGCCGCACGCGTGCCGTTCGCCACGCTGGCCGCCAGGCGCCCGGAGCTCGCGCGGGCCGGCGTGCGCTACCTGCACGACGCGCGCCTGGAGCTGCCCGACGACGCGCCGCGCGGTGAGGGTTGGCGCTCTCCGCCGACGCTCGAGGACTGGCTGTCGCTGATCGGCGACTACGCCGTCGGGTGCCTGCGCGCGCACCCGGGCGAGGCCGCGGAGCGGCGCTTCGATGAGCTCGCGACCGGGCTCGGCGACCTCGGCTTCGCGCTGACGCGCACCGGCGTGCGGCGCGGGGGCTCCGAGGTGGACCGCGTGCTGATCGCCTCGGCCGCGAAGCCGCTGGCGGCGATCGAGGTGCTCGCGGCGGAGGCCGAGGCTCGCGGCGACGGCCTGCGCGCCGCGGTGCTCTGCGACGCCGAGCACCCGCCGCGGGTCGCCGAGGGCTCGCCGCTGACGCTGAGCGGCGGCGCGCGCGGCATCCTGCGCGCGTTCGGCGAGGACCTGCGCAGCGCCGCCCTGCGCCCGCTGCTGGTGACCGCCGAGACGCTGGCGTGCCTGCCCGGCGACGCGGTGGCGCTGCGACCGGCGCTGGGTGCCGCGACGGCGACTCCCGTCGACGGCCTCGTCGTCCTCGGCGCTGCGGGCTGGGGCTCGCAGGAGCGCGTCGGCGTCGCGGGGCGGGCGCTCGCCGCGGGCGTCGTGCAATGTGTCGTCGGCACCCGCGGGCTGCTCGGCGAGGGCTGGGATGCGCCGACGCTCAACGTCGTCGTCGATCTCACGACGGTCGCGGCCGACGTCTCCGTGCGCCAGCTGCGCGGCCGCGCGCTGCGCCTGGACCCCGCCGACCCCGAGAAGGTCGCCGCCAACTGGGACGTCGTCTGCGTCGCGCCCGACCTCGCGCGCGGCAGCGCCGACTACGAGCGCTTCGTCCGGCGCCACGGCCACGTCCACGCGCCCTGCGAGGACGGCTCGATCGAGACCGGCGTCTCACACGTGCACCCGCTGCTGTCGTCCTTCGCACCGCCGCCCGAGAGCGAGCATCGTGCGCTCAACACGGCGGCGCTGGCGCGCGCCCGCGACCTGCTCGGTGCGCGTGCGCGCTGGCGGCTCGGCGAGCCCTACGTCGGGGAGGACGTGCCGGTCCTGCTCGTTCGCGCTGCCGCGCACACAGGCGGCGCGGCGGGCGCCGAGTGGCGCGGCGGCGGCGGGCAGCAGGACGATGCCGGCGCGGGCCTGCGGCCCGGGCTGCCGCCGGCGCGGCTGCCCAAGCCGCGCGGCGCGACGCTCGCGTTTCGCCTCGGCGCGAGCGCGCGGTCGTACCCGGCGGTCCTGCCGCTCGACCAGGTCGCCGCGGCGATCGTCGACGCCTACGTGGCGCTCGGGGAGATCGCCCGCGCGGCGGCGGACTCGCTCGTGCTCGCGCCACGCCCGGGCGGGACGTTCCGCGTCGCGCTGCCGGCCGGTCGCTATGCCGAGAACGCCAAGCTCGCGACCGCGCTCGAGCAGGCCGTCGGCCCCGCGTCCAACCCGCGCTACGTCGTCTCGCGGCCGTCCTGGCCGCCGGGGCTGACGCTCGCTGCGGCACGCCGGCGGGCGCTGACGCTCCGGCGCGTGTTCGACACGTCGTGGCACACGGTCCCCGCCGACCTCGCGACCCGCAAGGAGCGCGCGGAGGCCTATCACGCGGCCTGGCGGGCGCGTCTGGGGCCCGGCGAGCTGCTGTTCTGCGGTCGCGAGGGGGCCGCCGGGCGCGACGCGGCAGCGCTGGCAGCGTCCGCCGGAGAACAGTGGTTCACGAGTTCGCGGACGCTGTGGCACTAGCCTGCAGCACCACTTGCGCTTCGAGATCAACTACACCAGCGACTACCGCTACGACAAGCCCGTCGCAGGCAACCACAACCGGCTGCGGATGCGGCCGACCAGCGCGGGCACCCAGCGGCTCGAGCACTTCGACGTCCGCGTCGAGCCGGGCGGCCTGCGCAACGAGTACGTCGACCTGTTCGGTAACCACGTCGTCGAGCTGCTCGTCGCCGAGCCCCACCAGGAGCTGAGCATCGCCGTCGACGCGCTCGTCGCGACGACCGAGCCGCTGCTGGCGCCGCGGGCGACCTGGCAGGACCTCAAGGCCGACGCCTATCGCGCGACCGCGGGCATCTACCGCTACGACCCGTGGGCGCCGGGCGGCACGCCGGACCTGTCGGAGCTGATCGAGGCCACGCGCGCGGACTCGCCGGCGGAGACCGCGGAGAAGGTGATGGGCTCGATCCCGGCGCGCTATGAGTACCGGCCGGGGGTGACGACGGTCGACTCGGGGCTGTTCGACCTCCTGAAGTTCGGCGCCGGCGTCTGCCAGGACTTCGCGAACCTCGCCTGCACGCTGCTGCGCGGGCACGGGATCGCGGCGCGCTACGTGTCGGGCTACTACTTCACGACGCCCGACGCCGACGGCGAGTCCGCCGAGGTCGACACGCACGCCTGGGTCGAGGCGCTGCTGCCGGTCGCCGGTGACGCCGACCACGTCTGGCACGGGATCGACCCCACCAACGCGATCGTCGCCGGCGCCGCCCACGTCAAGATCGGCCACGGCCGCGCCTACCGCGACGTCCCGCCGGTCGAGGGCAAGTTCACGGGCAAGGCGTCCAGCACGGTCGACGCTCACGTGCGGATGCGCCGCGTCGACTAGGCGCCGAGACGCTCCAGCAACAGCACTTCGGCGAGCGTCGCGCGCTCGAGCTCTGAGAGGTCGACGGACTCGTTGGCGCTGTGGATCTGGGCGGCGTCGTCGCAGGCGCCCCAGAGCACGATCTCCGCGCCGGGGATCGCCTCGGCGAGCACGACGACGAGCGGGATCGCGCCGCCCGAGCCGACGGCCACCGCGTCCTTGCCGTAGGCGTCGGCCATCGCGGTGCGTGCGGTCTGCTCGCCGGGGCCGCCCTCGGTCAGGCGAAAGCCGCGGGCGAACTGGCGCTGGCTGACGTCGACCTTCACGTCCCACGGCGCGGCCGCGCGCAGGTGCGCCTCGATCGCGTCGCCGGCCGCGTGCGGGTCGTCACCGGGGTCCAGCCGCGCGCTGATCCGCGCGGTTGCGCTGGGGACGAGAGCGTTGCCGGCGCTGGCGACGTCGGGCGCATCGATGCCGATGGCGGTGATCGACGGGCGCGTGTAGAGGCGCTCGGCGACCGCGCCGCTGCCGGCCAGCGAGACGCCGTCGAGCATGCCCGACGACTCGCGCAGCTCGGCCTCGTCGACCGGGCGACCGGACCACTCGCCGCGTGTCAGGCCCGCGACGGCGACGTCGCCCGCCTCGTCGTGCAGCGACGCGAGCATCCGCGTCAGTGCCACGAGCGCGTCGGGCACCGCACCGCCGAAGAGCCCGGAGTGGACCGGCCCGCGCAGCGTCGACACCGTGACGTCGAGTGACACGAGCCCGCGCAGCGTCGTCGTCAACGTCGGCTCGCCGACCTTCCAGTTGCCGGCGTCGGCAACCACGACGAGGTCGGAGGCAAAGCGCTCGGGATGCTCGGCGACGTAGGTCTCGAACGTGCCGCGGCCCGTCTCCTCCTCGCCCTCGATGATGACTTTGACGGTCACCGGCGGCTGCCCGCCGAGCGCGCGCAGCGCGCCGGCGTGCAGCGCGACCCCGCACTTGTCGTCGGCCGTGCCGCGGCCGTAGAGCCGGCCGTCGCGCTCGGTCGGGACCCAGGGGTCTGACTGCCACGCGGACTCGTCACCGGCAGGCTGGACGTCGTAGTGGGCGTAGAGCAGCACGGTCGGCGCGCCCGGCGGACCGGGGATCTCGCCGTAGACGGCGGACGGGGCGCCGGGCACCTCGAGCAGCTCGGCGTTCGCCACGCCGGCGTCGAGGAGGATCTCGCGCGTCGCCTCGGCGGCGGCCGCGACGGGCTCCTCGGGATAGCCGGGGAAGGCGATCGAGGGCAGCCGCACGAGGCGCTCGAGGTCGGCGCGGATCTGCGGCATCAGCTCGTGCACGGCGTTCGCGTGGTCAGGCATCTGCGACCTCCTCGTCGGCAGCGCCCGCGTCGCGCAGGCACGCGGCGAGGGCGGGGGGGATTGGCTGGGCGCGGCCGGCGCGGTAGTCGTAGCCGACGATCGCGCCCCAGCCCTCGGCGACCAGGCGCCCGTCGGCGGCGGACTCCATGCGGAACTGTAGGCGCACGCTCGAGCGCCGCAGGTGCGAGGGCCGGATCCAGGTGCGCAGCATCTCCGGATAGAAGCCGGGGGAGCGGTAGTTCACGTGCGCCTCGGCGAAGATGAAGCCGGTGCCGGCGTCCGCATCGGTCGGGTCGTGGCGGGCCGCGATCGACGACATGAACGCGATCCGCGCGTCCTCGAAGAACTGGAGCACCGTCACGTTGTTGAGGTGACGGTTGGCGTCGAGGTCGCCGTAGCGGATGCGGTCCTCGAAGCTGAAGGTCCAGTCGCTCATCCCCAGCGAAAGCCGATGTCCGAGACGGCGACGGGCAGCGGGCTCGGCGGCAGCCCGGGCGGCGGGTCGGGATCGTTGTAGCCGCCGGGCGCGGTGTCGTTGGGCGCGTCGGCGTGAAACAGCGAGGCGAGGTACTGGATCTGGCCGCGGCCGGGGCCGAGCTCGAACTGGCCGCCGCCGTACATGCCGATCCCGTGCTCCTCGCAGTGTGCGTAGGCGGCGAGCAGCGGGCGCAGGCCGCCGAGGCGCGACGGCTTGACGTTGACCATCTTCGGCGTGATCGGCAGCGCGAGGATGTCGTCGACGGAGTGGATCGGCGCGTCGTAGGAGACGCGGTCGAGGTGCCCGCCGCGCTCGAGCAGCGCGTAGATCTCGGGCTCGTCGTGCGGATCCTCGATCCAGGCCTCGGGCAGCGCGTCGAGCACGGTCGCGTAGAGCTCGGGGTCGGCGGTCGTGTCGACGACCGTACCCTTGTAGTAGCCCTTGAAGTCGACGGACTCGACGGCACCGGTCTGCGCGAGCGCAGCCACCAGGTCGCGGTCCCAGTCGTTGGTCGGGTCGAGCTTGAACATCGTCGTCGGGTAGGGATCCAGGCGCGCGCGCAGCGGGTCCAGCGACGGCGGCTCGCCGAGCCGCAGCGAGACGACGAAGCGCACGGCCTGGGGTGTGCGACCCAGCAGCTCGTGCAGCGGCTTGCCGGCCTGGCGCAGCGCGAGGTCCAGCGCGGCGGACTCATAGCCCCAGACGCGGTACAGCACCGAGGCGTCGTGGCGCGCGGGCTCGGGCCAGAGGTCGAGTGTCGCGAGGTGGTCGCAGAAGGACGCAAGCGTCCACTCGCCTGCCAGCGGCTGGATCGCACCGGCCCGCTGCAGCGCGCCCTGGTCGTCCTCGTCGTAGCTGACGTCCTCGCCGACGCCCTCGTGACCGCCGCCGCGGAAGTGAAAGACCGTGCAGACGCGGTGGAAGTCGCTGGAGACGTCGCGCTCCAGGCGCTCGAGCGCGTAGTCCTCGATCGTCAGCGGCAGGTCGGCGATCAGCGGCCAGAGTGATTCGGGCATTCGCCCGATCCTACGAAGACGCGGATTCCAGCCGGGCGACGAGCTCGTCGAGACGCAGTTCCTCGAGCCCCTGGCCGACCGCGTCCAGCTCGTTGGCGCACCACTCGACGAGCTCGCGGCCCTCCTTGCAGAGGTCGAGCGTCTCGCGCAGCCCGGCGTCGCCGGAGTCCAGCCGCTTGATGATCGCCTCCAGGCGTGCCGTCGCCGCCTCGTAGGTCTGCGGACCATCGCCGTGGACGGCCTGCGGCTCCGCGCCGGGCGTCTGCGGCGTCAGCGGCTCCTGCTCACTCATCGTCGTCGATCCTCGCACGCACGGCGGCGTCGCTGAACGACAGCCGCACGCGGCCGAGGCGCTTCGCCTCCGCCGCGGTGGTCACGACCTCGCCGGCGCCGTCGTCGACGACGGCATAGCCGCGCTCGACGATCCGCTCGGGGTCGTGGGCGCTGAGCGCCGCCGCCAGGGCGTCGAGTCGCGCGCGCTGGGCCGCCGCGCCGCTCGCCGCGTCGGCCTTGCGTCCGATCACGAGCCCGCGCGTGCGGATGTCGCGCCGGCGTGCGTCGATGCCGCGGCGCAGCGCGCTCGCGCGGATCTCGCGCAGGCGCTGGTGCAGCACGCGGCGGTGGCGCGCGACGACCGCGGCAGGCTCACGCGACAGCGCCACGAGCGTGCGCGCGCGCGACAGCACCGCGTGGCGGCCGTGGTGCTGCAGGCGCGCGGCGCCATGCGTGAGCGCTGCGCGCGCCTCGCCGCAATGCAGCGGCACCGCGACCTCGGCGGCGTGCGTCGGCGTCGAGCACGCGACCGCGGCGACGTCGTCGATCAGCGGGCGGTCGGTGTGATGGCCGACCGAGGCGATGACCGGGACCGGGAGCAGCGCGACCGTCCGGCACAGCGTCTCGTCGCAGAACGCGAGCAGGTCGGCGATCGAGCCGCCGCCGCGCGCGACGACGATCACCTCGACGCCGCCGAGCGCCGCGAGGTCCTGCAGCGCGCGGGTGATCGCCGGCGCTGCGCGGCGGTCCTGGACCGGCGCGAACGCCCAGACGATGCGGCCCTTCCAGCCGCGCCGGGCGAGGCCGGCGAGGACGTCGTCGCGCGCCTTGCCGCTCTCACCGGTGACGACGCCGATCGTGCGCGGCAGCTGCGGGCGCGGCAGGCGGCGCTGAGGCTCGAGCAGGCCCTCGGCCGCCAGCGTGCGGCGCAGGCGCTCGATCTGCGCGAGGAGGTCGCCTTCCCCGGCGATCCGCAGCGCGCTGACGTCGAAGGAGAACGACGGCGAGGCGCTGCGCGAGCCCGGGTAGTAGTCCGGCCCGCCGGCGGCGACCACCTCCACGCCGTCGGTCAGCGCGTCGGCCGGCAGGCCGGTGCGCGCGAGGTCGTCGTTCCACATCGCGCAGGGCACGGCGCCGTCGCCGTCGCGCAGCTCGAAGTACGTGCGCTTGGCCGAGCGCCGCAGGTTGAAGACCTCGCCGACGATCTGCACGCGCGCCCGGCCGCGCAGGAAGTCCTTCAGCTGGCGCGCGTAGGAGCCGACCGGGAACGGGCCCGGGAGCGTGCTGCCCGCGATGCCCTCAGGCCGTGTGGCGTCCTGCATCGACCGATGCCAGCGGCGCGATGTCGGGCTCTGCGGCGATGCCGCGCGTCTCGCCGGCGTAGCCGAGCTCGGTGAGCTTGGCGATCTCGCGCTCGCCGTAGATCCGGGCTGGATCGTCCTCGGGCAGGTCTGCGATCAGCCGTGCGACGCGGTTGCGGACCTGCAGCGCGAAGTGCGGCGTCGCGGCGCCGAGCAGCGCGCGGACGTCGTTGACGGTCGGCTTGCGGATTGGGCTCTCGGCTTCGCTCATGACGCTCTCACCCGTTCGAGTCGGATCTCCAGGTACCCATCGATCTCCGACTGCAGCCGTGCCGAGATGGCGCGTTCGTCGCCGACGATCCAGGCGCGATTGTAGACCGCGTTGGCCGGGTCCTTGCGGTAGCCCGGCTGCGCGTCGAGCAGGAAGTTCGCGACCGGCTTGGGAAGCTTGTCGGCGTCGTCGAGCAGCAGCAGCGAGGGATACCCGCCGCTGCCCGACAGCGCCGACACGGCGCCGGCGATCGCCGGGTTGGCGTCGGCTCGCGTCAGCACGTAGTGGTGGCCGATCGTGCGCGCGCCGAAGCCGAACGTGCCGTCGTAGTAGCTCGCGAACTCGGTCGCGTTGCGGATCGGGTCGGGCCCGCCCACGCGCGTGACGGTGCCCAGCCGACGCAGCTGGCGCGTCACGTCGGGCGAGATCACCTCGCTGGGGCCGAGCACGAAGATCTTCGGCTGCTGGTGGGAGCGGATCGCGGCGCGCGTGTCCGCCGGCACCGAGTTGCGCTTGACGAAGAGGATCGGATCGCCGCTCTTGGCCGCCCAGGCGGCGGCCGGCAGCGCGAACTTCGGCGCGTCCTCGGACACGACGAGCACCTGGCTGCTGGTGCGCCCGCTGGCGGCTGCGACGAATGCGTCGACGGCGCGCGCGAGCGTCGCCGGCGTGCGCCCGCGGACGTCCGTGCTGCGATAGCCCGACAGGCGCGGGACGTTGCCGACGCGGATGAGCTGGGCGTTGCCCGCCTCCTTCGAGCCGGCGGGCCTGAGCGCCTCGAGCGCAGCCTTGCTGGCGCCCGGCAGGTCCTTGGCGCCGTCTGAGAGGAGCATCGGCACGCGCAGCGGCGCGCTCATCAGCGACGACGCGACGAGCGTCGCGCGCCAGTCCTTGCCGTCGGCAAGCGCGACGGCCTTCGGGCGCGTCTGCGACGAGCCCCCGCTGTAGACGGCACGCGCGACGGCCGCCGCGTCGGCGACCGGGTCGGAGCCCGCCACGCGCACGGTGTTCTTCGTCGCGAACAGCGGGAAGCCAAGGTCGATCGCGGCCTTGTCGTCGTCGCCCTTGACCCCGACCGGCTTCGGTGTCGCGCTGCCGTCGTCGTCGCGGGCGCGCCCGCAGCCGCCGGCGACGAGTGCGGTGCACAGGAGAGCGGTGAGGACGGCGATCGGGAGCCGGCGCATGCGGGGCGAGCGTAGCGACGCGACACGACGGGCGCGCTGACGGGCCGGGGCCTGCTCGCGCGCACGACAAAAAGAGCGAGTCGCGGACCCGTGCCCCGCGACTCGCTCGCGGAAAACAGATCCCCGCGCCCTCGGCAGCGCAAACGCGACCCCTGGAAGTTGGCGCGTCGGCGCTACTCGTCAGCGCGGGCCGCGAGAATCGCCTCGCGCTCGGCGAGCCGGTTCTTGCGCCGCATCTGCGCCTCGGCCTCGCGCTGGACGGCGCCGGCGTCGTCGCCGAGCTCCAGCGGCGGCACGGCGACCGGCGACCCTTCCTCGTTGACGGCGACCATCGTCAGGTAGGCGGTGCTCGTGTGCCGCGTCTCGCCGGTGCGCACGTTCTCGGCCTCGACGCGGACGCCGACCTCCATCGACGTGCGCCAGACGGCGTTGACGCGTGCGCGCAGCGTCAGCAGTTCACCGACATCCACGCGCGACGTGAACGTCATGCGATCCATGCCTCCGGTGACGCAGCGCGTGCGCGAGTGGCGGACCGCCGCGAGGCCGGCGACCTCGTCGCACAGCTTCATCACCGTTCCGCCGTGGACGAAGCCCCCGGTGTTGGCGTCTTCGACGCCCATCCATTTGACCAGCACGGACTCCATGGGCAGGTACGCTAGATCACCACCCGCAAACTCACGCATGAGGAGACCCGATGGCCGGGACGTCCGGACGCATCACGACCGTCATCAAGGCGAAGATCAACAAGCTGCTCGACAAGGCAGAGGATCCCGGCGAGACGCTGGACTACAGCTACACCAAGCAGCTCGAGAGCCTCCAGAACGTCAAGAAGGGCATCGCCGACGTCGTCACGGCCAAGAAGCGCCTGCAGATGCAGTCGCAGAAGCTCGAGCAGTCCGTCGTCAAGCTCGACACCCAGGCGCGTCAGGCGGTCGCCGCCGGCAAGGAGGACCTCGCGCGGATGGCGCTCGAGCGCAAGTCGGTCGCCCAGACCGAGCTGCAGTCGCTCGATCAGCAGGTCACCGAGCTCGAGGCCCAGCAGGAGCGCCTGACCGAGTCCGAGCGTCGCCTGCGCACGAAGATCGAGGCCTTCCGCACCAAGAAGGAGGTCATCAAGGCGCAGTACTCGGCCGCCGAGGCCCAGGTCCGGATCTCCGAGGCCGCGACCGGTGTCGGCGAGGAGATGGCCGACGTCGGCCTGGCGATGCAGCGCGCCGTCGACAAGACCGAGCAGATGAAGGCCCGCGCCGACGCCGTCGGCGAGCTCGAGGCCGCCGGGACGTTCGAGGACCTCACCGCGCTCGGCGACGGATCCGACGACATCGACAAGCAGCTGCGCGAGCTCTCCAGCGGCGCGCAGGTCGACGACGAGCTCGCCAAGCTCAAGGCCGAGCTGGGCACGGGCTCTGAGCCCGCGCAGCTCGGTGGTGGCGGCGAGGGCGGCGAGGCCGCACCCGAGGCCGCGCCGTCCGAGCAGCAGAGCGGCGGTGCCGCGTGATCGTCCGGATCTTCAGCGAGGGCCAGTACCGCCTCGACGACGGTCTGCACGGCAAGCTCGACGAGCTCGACGACGCGGTCGTCGCCGCGGTCAACGCCGACGACGAGGACGGCTTTCACGCCGCCTTCGAGGAGCTCTTGAAGTTCGTGCGCGACAACGGCGAGCGCCTGCACGACGACGATCTCGACAGCTCGGACTTCATGCTGCCGCCCGCCGACATCTCGTTCGTCGAGGCCGGCGAGGAGTTCACAGGCGAAGGCCTGATCCCCGACCCGGCCTGACGGGCCCTCGCCGCCGCTGCCGGCGTCCTCGGCCCTCGGCGTGCTGAGCACGCCTTCGGGCCTGCGTCCTTGGCAGCGACGACGATGCCGCCGTCAGGGTCCCTAGCCGGGGCTGGGGGCGTGGCGGGCCAGCCAGCGCCCTTCCCACTCGGAGACTTCGAAGGCACCGCGGCGCCCGCCGATCGAGAGCGTCGCGGTGTCGTCCTCCAGCGCGATCGCGCCGCGCACGAGCGCCGGGTCGCGAAGGTAGACGACGGTGCCCTGGCGCGCGTCGAAGCTCTCCTCGCCGACGGTGAAGCGGGCCGCCCCGCGCAGCAGGACGTAGATCTCCTCCTGGCCTGTCGCGGTGTCCTCGTCGAGCTCGTCGTGCTCCTCGACGGCGACGTCGCCGGCCTTGCGCGCGATCCACACGTTGACCCCGAAGGCCCGCACGTCGAGGAGGTGGCGCAGGGGGATCCAGTCGCCGGCGTGATCGCCGACCGGGATCGCCTGCGTGTCGTCGAGCGCCATCACGGTGTAGCCGTCGTTGCCAGTCATCGTGCAGCCAAGAATGCCCACGGGCACTACCCTGCGAACCTCGCATGCGCCTTCGTACGTTGCTGGCGGGGGTCGCCGTGCCGCTCCTCGTCTGGGCGCTTCTGCCGGTGTTCTCGTCAGGTGCGCCGACCGTGCGCAGCGCGGCGAACCTCGAGAAGAAGATCGACAAGACCCGCGGCAAGATCGGCCGCAAGAAGGGGACCGAGCGCGTCCTCACGTCCGACATCGCCGTCTATTCGCGCCGCATCAACAAGCTGCAGCGCAAGATCGGCGGCCTGCAGACGCGCCAGCAGCGCGTCCAGGCCGATCTCGACGCCAAGCAGGCCGAGCTCTCGCGCATCCAGCGCGAGCTGCGCGAGCAGCGCGCCCGCCTCGTGCGCCTGCGCGCGCGGCTGTACGAGGCGCGCCAGGTGCTGGCCAACCGGCTCGTCGAGCTCTACCAGACCGAGCGACCCGACCTGATGACGGTCGTGCTCAACGCCAAGGGCTTTGCCGACCTGCTCGAGCGCGGGGAGTTCCTGCGCCGCATCAACGAGCAGGACACGCGGATCGTCGACAACGTGCGCAACGCGCGGGCCGACGCACGCGCGACATCGACGCGCCTCGCGGTGCTCGAGCGCCGCCAGGCGAAGGTGACCGCGATCGTCGAGCGCCGGCGCGACGAGATCGCCGAGGTCAAGATGGGGCTGATCGGCACGCGAGTCGGCTACGACAACACGAAGACCGGCAAGCAGCGGGCGCTGCAGAAGGTCCGCACCGACCGCCACGAGCTCGAGGAGGACCTCGAGGCGATGGAGCGCCAGCAGGCCAAGATCCAGGCCGCGCTGAGCGGCCCCGGCATCGGCGCCGGCCTGCCCGTCGGCCCGATCAGGCGTGGCTCCGGTGGCTTCATCTGGCCGGTCAACGGCACCTTCACCTCGCCGTTCGGCTATCGCTGGGGCCGCCTGCACGCGGGCATCGACATCGCCGCCCCCGAGGGCACGCCGATCCGTGCTGCCGCGGCCGGACGCGTCGTGCTGTTGCAGGCCGTCGGGGCCTCGGGCGGCTACGGCAACTACACGTGTGTGCAGCACACCGCGACGATGTCGACGTGCTACGCCCACCAGGTCCGTTTCGGCACCTCGATGGGAGCGCACCTCTCCCAAGGGCAGGTTCTCGGGTACGTCGGCAACACCGGCCACAGCTTCGGTGCGCACCTGCACTTCGAGGTCCGCATCAACGGCTCGCCGGTGAACCCGATGAACTACCTGTGATGTAGTCCGACGCCGCTTGCAGCCCGAGATCGGCCCCATCAAGACCTTCGGCGTGATGTTCGCGCTCGGCTTCCTGGCCGCCGGCGCGGTGATCGCACGGCGCCTGAAGGAGACCGACGAGCCGGTCGACTGGGCCTACGAGCTGATCTTCGCGGGGCTTGCGGGCGGGCTCGTCGGCTCGCGGCTGTGGTACCTGCTCGGGCACACCTCGCAGTTCTCCGACGACCCGCTCGGATCGGCGTTCGGCGGCACCGGCCTGGTCTGGTACGGCGGCGCCATCGGCGGCACGATCGGCGTTGTCCTCTGGGCATGGCGGCGCAACTTCCTCGGAGTCGCGCTGCTCGACCTCTGCGCGGCCCCGCTCGCGCTCGGCTACGCGATCGGGCGGATCGGCTGCCAGATCTCCGGCGACGGGGACTACGGCGAGCCGTCGGACCTGCCCTGGGCGATGGCCTACCCCGACGGCACGGTGCCGACGACCACCGAGGTCCACCCGACGCCGATCTACGAGACCCTCGCGATGGGCCTCGCCGCCTACGCATTGTGGACCCTGCGCGATCGCGTGCGCCCCGGGGTCGTCTTCGCGCTGTATCTGCTCGCCGCCGGCGTCGAGCGCTTCCTCGTCGAGTTCGTCCGCCGCAACGACGCGGTGCTGCTCGGGCTGACCGAGGCGCAGCTGCTGAGCGTCGCGATGGCCGTCGCCGGGGCCGTCTGGATCGCGATCGTGCGCTCGCGTCACGGCTCGATTCGCGCGTCGGCTGGTCATGACACTGACAGTGCAGTGCTAGCTACCTGAGCGTCAATGCGCCAAGATGCTCAAGCTTCCGGGGGTTCAAGCCGATATGGCTCCGGATGGGGGATTGACACGTGCCTTCAAGCGATACAGGCCACCCGTCGCTCCGCGCGATGCTTGCGGGGCTCGGCACAGCCGGGATGCTGGTCGGCGCGGTCGCAGCGGTCGCAGCGCTGACCGTCGGCGTCGTCGCCTTCAGCGCCTGGCCCGGATCGCCCGAAGCAGACCGTCGTCCCGCCGTCATCCTCGGCGGTGATCAGGGTGGCGCCCCCGCCCGCGTCGCCCTCGCCGCGCGCAGTGCGCTCTCCGAGTCGGCGACCTCGCGGCCGACGGCATCGGCGTCCGGTGACGCCACCAACGCCGCAACGCGCGTCGCCGACGGGTCCCAGCAGGCGAGCTCCCAGCGCGTCTCTGCGCCCGGTGGCAACGGCTCGACCGCTGCGGCGCAGCCCGCCGGCACCACGGGCGCGAACCCTGCCTCGCAGGAGATCGAGCGTCGCCGCCCGGTCACCGACCTCACCGTCGCAACCGGGAAGGAGCTCGGCGGGGCCGTCAAGGACAGCGGCGCCGCGCTCGCCGATGCAACGCGCCCGGTCAGCGCGCCGACCGCAGACGCGCTGAGCGCTCTCGGCGAGCAGGTGGGCGACGCGGTCGCGGCGGCCACGAAGGCGCTCACCGACATCCTGCGCGGCACCCCCAACCGCCCGCCCGGCGGCTAGCTCTCAGCGCAGTCGCTTCCCGAGCCAGCGGACCGTCTCGCCCTGCAGCTCGATGTCGTGCTGGATCGAGCGGTGATGTCCTCCGGGGAGCTCGATCAGGCGCGCCTGGGGCGCCGCCGCCGCGAGCTCACGCGAATGCTCGACCGGGACCGACTCGTCGCCGCGCGCGTGCAGCAGCAGCACCGGGACGCCCAGTGCGGCGATCGCGGCGTGGTCGTCGTTGGCGTCGAGCAGCGCGACGAGCGCGTCGTCGTCGGCACGAAACTCGAAGCGCCCGCCGCGGACCCCCGCCCGCAGCAGCCCCGCGCCCGCCGGACAGATCGCGACGACCGCGTCCGCCTCGCAGCGCGCCGCGCAGATGAGCGCGAGGTAGCCGCCCATGCTCGACCCGCGCAGGCCGATCGCCGTGGCGCCGCTCTCGCGCCGCAGGGTGTTCGCGAGCGCGACGACGTCGTCGATCGCGCCGGCGCCGAGCGCGCCCGCGCTCTCGCCGTGGCCGCGGAGATCGACCGCGAGCGCCGCGAGCCGAGCACTCGCGCACGCCCGGGCGTAGTCGTGATGGCTCTCCTTGGTGGAGCCGGCGCCGTGCAGGATCAGCACGCCGCCTGCCAGCACCTGCCCCGGCGCCGGCATGAACAGGTTCCACGCGAGGCCGTCGGTGGTGCCGCTGGCGTCGGGAAGGTGGGGCCGGAAGACGCGCACTCCGTGCGATCATGCGCGACCCGATGGCCGCAGTGCAACAGCTCGGAGCCCACTACCCGCTGGGCTCCCACCTCGACGAGCGCGGCCGGCTGACGATCGGCGGCTGCGACACGATCGAGCTCGCGCGCGAGTTCGGTACGCCTGCGTTCGTCGTCGCCGAGGACGATCTGCGGGCCCGCGCCCGTACGTTCGTCGCCGCCTTCGCGGCGCAGACGGACAACTTCGAGGTCGAGTTCGCGTCCAAGGCGTTCCCCTGCACCGCCGTCTACCGCGTGCTCGCCGAGGAAGGGATCGGCTGCGACGTCGCCGGCGGCGGTGAGCTCGCGCTGGCGCTGCGCGGAGGGTTCGAGCCCGCGCGCATCCACTTCCACGGCAATGCCAAGACCGTCGCCGAGCTCGAGCAGGCGCTCGAGGCGGGCGTCGGCTACGTCATCGTCGACAACGCCGAGGAGATCGAGCGCCTCGAGACGCTGCTGGCCGAGCGCGACCGCACCCAGCGCGTGCTGATCCGCGTGGCGCCGGGCGTCAGCCCCGACACGCACCCGTCGATCTCGACGGGTGGCCCGAACACGAAGTTCGGCTTCAGCCTCGCCGACGCGCCGGCGGCGATCGCGCGGCTGCAGGAGTCCGATCGCTTCGACCTCGACGGCGTGCACTTCCACATCGGGTCGCAGATCTTCCTGCTCGAGCCGTTTCGCCGGGCGCTCGAGGCGGTCCGTGGGCTCGGCGACTTTCGCACCTACAACCTCGGTGGCGGCCTCGGCGTCGCCTACACCGCCGCGGACGAGCCGCCGACGATCGAGGACTACGTCGCCGCGAAGGTCGCGATGGTCGAGGAGATCTGCGGGCCGGGCAAGCGCGTGATGGACGAGCCCGGGCGCGTGCTGACGGCCAACGCGGGCGTGACGCTCTACACCGTGCAGTCCGTCAAGGAGAACGTGGTGCGCTGGGTCGCCGTCGACGGCGGCATGTCAGACAACCTGCGCCCGATGCTCTACGACGCGCGCTACGAGGTCGAGGTCGCCGATCGCTTCGGCGGTGGCACCCGCTGTCACGTGACCGGCAAGCACTGCGAGTCCACCGACGTGCTCGTGCGCGACGCGGAGCTCGCCGACCCGCGGCCCGGCGACGTGCTCGTCATGCCGGTCACCGGGGCCTACGGCTACGCGATGGCCAACAACTACAACGGCGCGCTGCGCCCGCCGGTGATCTTCGTGAAGGACGGCGACGCGCGCGTCGTCTCGCGACGCGAGACCTACGAGGATCTGTACTCGCGGGATGTCTGAGCCCTTTCGCATCGGCCTGCTCGGCCACGGCACGGTCGGCAGCGCGTTCGCAGAGCTGCTGCCCGCGCGCGCCGATCAGATCGAGGCGATCACCGGGATCCGGCCGGAGATCTCCGGCGTGCTCACGCGCTCACGCGGTGACTTCGAGGACATCCTCTCCCGCGCTGACCTGATCGTCGAGCTGATGGGCGGCATCGACCCCGCGCGCGACTACGTGCTGCGCGCGATGGCGGCGGGCAAGCACGTCGTCTCGGCCAACAAGCAGCTGCTGGCCCACCACGGTGAGGAGCTGTGGGCGACCGCCCGGGAGCACGGGGTGCAGCTGCGCTTCGAGGCGTCGGTCGCGGGCGTCGTTCCGGTGATCCGCGTGCTGCAGGAGTCGCTTGCCGCCGCGCACGTCGAGCGCATCCACGGGATCGTCAACGGCACCTCGAACTTCATCCTCACGCAGATGGCACAGACCGGCGCGTCCTACGCGGAGGCGCTGGCGGAGGCCCAGGAGCTCGGGTATGCCGAGGCGGATCCGAGCGAGGACGTCAACGGCAAGGACGCGGCGGCGAAGATGGCGATCCTCGCGCGCCTGGCCTTCGACACGCCGGTCCACATCGACGACGTCAGCTTCGAGGGCATCGAGCACCTGACCGCCGAGGACATGGAGTACGCGCAGGAGCTCGGCCTCGGGCTGAAGCTGATCGGCACGGCCGAGCGCGTCAACGGCGGGCTGGCCGTGAGCGTGCACCCGGCGTTCCTCTACGCGGCGCATCCGCTGGCCTCCGTGCACGGCCCGTTCAACGCCGTGACCGTGGAGTCCGAGGCGATCACCGAGATCACCATGTCCGGCCCCGGCGCTGGTGGGCCGCAGACCGCCAGCGCGGTGCTCGGCGACGTGATCAGCGCGATGATCCCGCCGGCATCGACACCGCAGACGACGGCCTCGCTGCCGATCGTCAAGGACGTCGCGGCGGCGTTCTACATGCACCTCGAGGTCGCCGACCGCCCGGGCGTCCTGGCCGCGGTCGCCGGGGTGCTCGGGGAGCACGGCGCCTCGGTCAAGTCCGTCGTCCAGAAGGGCCTGGGGGAGAACGCGCGGCTGGTGATGGTCATCCACCCGATCCTCGAGTCGCGCCTGCGGGCGGCCGTCGAGGAGATCGCGCAGCTGGACTTCGTGCGTTCGCCGCCGCGCGTGATCCATGTCGTCGAAGAGGAGTTCGGCGGGTGACGGCACACCCCGGGTTGATCCGCCGCTGGATCGACCACCTGCCGTTTGCGCCCGACGACCCGATCGTCACGCTGCTCGAGGGCGACACGCCGCTCGTCCCCGCCCCGCGGCTGTCCGAGCGCGTCGGCGCCCAGGTCTGGCTGAAGATCGAGGGCGCCAACCCGACCGGGTCGTTCAAGGACCGCGGGATGTGTTGCGCGGTCAGCGGTGCGGTGCGCGAGGGCGCCGAGGCGGTGATCTGCGCCTCGACTGGCAACACCGCCGCGTCGCTGGCGGCCTACGCCGCGCGCGCGGGCCTGCGCGGCGCGGTGATCGTGCCCGAGGGGAAGATCGCGACCGGCAAGCTCGCGCAGGCGCTGATGCACGGCGCGCGGGTGATCGCGCTGCAGGGCAACTTCGACGAGGCGCTGACGCTGGTGCGCGAGCTGGCCCAGCGCCAGCCCGTCGCGCTCGTCAACTCCGTCAACCCGCTGCGCATCGAGGGCCAGAAGACCGCGGCGTTCGAGATCGTCGAGGCGCTGGACGGCAGCGCTCCGGACGCGCTCTGCATCCCGGTCGGCAACGCCGGCAACATCACGGCCTACTGGAAGGGCTTCGTCGAGGTCGGCGAGCACCCGCGCATGTACGGCTTCCAGGCCGCCGGCGCTGCGCCGCTCGTGCTCGGCGAGCGCGTCGAGAAGCCCGAGACGATCGCCAGCGCGATCCGGATCGGCAACCCGGCGCGCTGGGAGGAGGCGATGACTGCGATGACCTCCTCCGGCGGGCGCGTGGCGGCCGTCAGCGATCTCGAGATCCTCGACGCCTACCGCTTCCTCGCCTCCGCCGAGGGTGTCTTCTGCGAGCCGGCGAGCGCGGCGTCGGTGGCCGGCCTGCTGACCCACGGCGCCGGCGACGCCGAGCGGATCGTCTGCGTGCTCACCGGCCACGGCCTGAAGGACCCGGGCACGGCGCTGGACCAGTCGGGGTCGGTGGTGGCCTGCCCGGCGGACCTCGACGCCGTCGAAGCCGCCGTCCTCGGCTAGAAGAGCACGCGGTCCCAGAGCGCGCGCAGCGCCGCGCGCGCCTCGTCACGGGTCGCGCGCGGCGTGGCGCCGCCGAAGGCGTCGAGCAGGTAGGCGCGGTGCGCGGCCTGCAGCAGCCGCGCGCTCTGCGCAGGGTCCGGTGGCGGATGCTTCGCGGTGGCGAGGAGCCCCGCCACGAACGCCAGCGGCTCGGCTAGCGCGGGGTCGTCGGCGGGGTCGACGGTCGGGTCCTGGCGGATGGCCTCGTCGATCCCGCGCAGCAGCGGGCCGTGCTCGGCGAACACCGTCACGAGGCCGTCGACCATCGCGTCGATCGCCGCCTGCGGGCCGCCGCTGTCGAGCGCCCGGCGCGCCTGGTCGACGATTGGATCGCCGGCATCGGGGAGCAGCGCGAGCGTGAGCTGGGGCAGGCCGTCGAAGTGGCGGTAGAAGACCGTGCGGGCGAGGCCGGCGCGGGCCATCACGGCATCGACGGTGAGCGCCGCGAACGCGTGGTCGCGCAGCAACTCGGCGGCTGCGGCGAGGATGCGATCCCGGGCTTGCGGCGCGGGCACCCGCACGGCGCGGCCCGGCGCCTGGGCTGATCGTCGAGTTGACACTCTGTCGCAAGGATGGCATCGTGGCGTTTGCGACGCAATGTCACAAACCGCCGACATCACCCTCACGCTCCCCGACGGCCGGACGCTCAGCTACGCCGCGCTCGGCGCCGCCAGCGGTCCCGCGATCGTCGTTCTCGACGGCCCGGGCTCGCGCGGCCTGGCACGGGCGCTGGCGCCCGCCGCGCAGGATCTTGGGCTGCGCCTGATCGCGCCGGACCGCCCTGGGTTCGGTGGTTCCACGCCCAAACCGGGTCGCGAGATCGCCGACTGGCCCGCCGACCACGCGGCGCTGCTCGACGCGCTCGGCCTCGAGCGCGCCGGGATCGTCGGCCAGTCCGGCGGCACGCCGTACGCGCTGGCGGCGGCCGCGGCGCTCGGCGCTCGGGTGCCCGCGCTCGCGCTGCTCGGCGCGGTCTCTCCGCTGCACGAGCCCGGCGCGCTGGAGGGCGTCGCCGGGCCGATGCTGACGAGCTTCAAGCTCGCGCGGCGCGCGCCGTGGGTGCTGCGACTACTCCTGCGCCTCGCCGCGCACCAGACGCTGAAGGATCCCGACAAGGCCGCCGAGCGCTTCACGCGCGACGCGCCGGCAGCCGACCTCGCAGTGCTCGAAGACCCGGCCTTCCGCGCGCTGCACGTCGCCGCGTCGGCGGAGGTCTTCGCGCATCCGGGCGAGCTCGCCGCCGAGATCGTGCTGCTCAGCCGCGACTGGCAGCTCGATCTCGCCGTCGTGCGCTGCCCCGTCGCGTTCTGGAGCGGGTCCGATGACGCGACGCACCCGACCGCGATGTCGCATCGCCTCGCCGAGCGGTTGCGCGGCGCGCCGGTGCATGTCGTGCCCGGCGCCGGGACATTCGGATTGCTGCCGCGCTACCCGGAGGTGCTGCGCTTCGCCGGCGGGTAGGCCAGGTAGGTTGGCGCGGATGCAACGCCGCCGCGTCGTCCGTGTGCCCGCGTCGAGCGCCAACCTCGGGCCGGGCTTTGACTGCTTCGCGGCGGCGCTCGCGCTGCACATGGAGCTCGAGGTGGTGGAGACCGGGAGCTTCGCCGTCGTCACCGACCTCGCGATCGCGACAGACCGCCGCAACCTCGCGGTCCGCGGCTTCGCCGCGCTGCACGCGCCCGACGACTTCGAGTTCCGGATCCGCTCTGAGATCCCACTCAGCGGCGGCCTGGGCACGAGCGCCGCGGCGTACGTCGCGGGCCTGATTGCCGCCGACGACATGTTCGAGCTGGACGCCGACCTGCTCGCCCGGGGAACGGCGCTGGAGGGCCACCCTGACAACGTCGCCGCCGCGCTGCAGGGTGGCTTCGTGATCTGCGCCGACGAGCACGCCGAGCGCTTCGACGCCCCGGCTGGCCTGGAGGGCGTGCTCGTCGTCCCGCACGAGGCCGTGCGCACCCCCGCCGCGCGCGCCGCGCTGCCCGCCGAGGTGCCGATCGCAGACGCCGTCTTCAACGTCGCCCACGGCGCGCTGCTGACGCTCGGCCTGGAGCGCGCGGACTTCGACCTGATCGCGCGCGGCCTGGACGATCGCCTGCACCAGCCGCGTCGTGCGCACCTGTTCCCGCGCTCGGCCGAGCTCCTCGGACGCGCGCGGGAGATCGGTGCGCTCGGTGCCACCGTCTCGGGCGCAGGGCCGACGGTGCTGTTCTGGTGCCACTACGAGCAGACCGGCGCGGTGCTCGAGGCGCTGCGCCGCGCCGCCGGCGATTGGGCCGACGTGCAGCGCACCGCGTTCGAATCGACCGGCGCGCGCGTGCTCGCGCTCTGAGCATGGTCTATTCACGGACGTCGGCCGCGCCTAGACTCGGTGGGGTGGGTGAGGGGCAACAGCGCAGCGCCGGCCGCGGCCGCCCGGCACCCGGGGCAGGGCACGTCGTGCTTTCTCCGCACGCCGGCGCCAAGCTCGCGCCCGCGCCCGCGCCCGCATGGCTCTCGAACCTCTACCGCCTCAGCGATCCGGCGCTCTCCGAGCTGCCGCTCGAGGCGCTTCTGAACACCGTCCTCGAGAGGATCCAGGAGATCCTCGATGTCGACACCGTCGCTGTGCTCCTGGCCGACGAGGAGGGCACGGAGCTCCTCGCCCGGGCCGCCAAGGGTCTGGAGGAGGAGGTCGATCGCGGCGTCCGCATCCCGATCGGTCGCGGGTTCGCCGGGCGCATCGCCGCCGATCGCGCGCCGATCTTCATCGGCGACGTCAGCAGGGCCGACGTCGTCAACCCGATCCTCCGGGAGATCGGGATCCAATCGCTGCTCGGCGTGCCGCTGATCGTCGAGGGGCATCTCGTCGGCGTGCTGCACGTCGGCAGCCTGACGCCACGCATCTTCACCGCGACCGACGCGGCGATCCTCGAGCTGGCCGCCGCCCGCGTCGCGCCCGCGATCGAGCGCGCGCGGCTGTTCGACGCGCTCGAGCAGGAGCATCGCGCCGCGGTCGCGCTGCAGCGCAGCCTGCTGCCGAGCACCCTGCCGACGCTCGCGGACGTCGAGCTCGCCGCGCGCTATGTGCCGTCGCGCGACGAGGTCGGCGGTGACTGGTACGACGTCATCGTTCTGCCGGACAACGAGGTCGGGATCGTGATCGGCGACGTCGTCGGTCACGGTGTCCGCGCAGCCGCCTTGATGGCGCAGCTGCGCGCGGCGCTGCGCGCGTACGCGATGGAGGGGCATCGCCCGGCCGTCGTCCTCGAGCGCCTCGACGCGCTCATGCAGGTCACGAACCCGACCGCGACGGCGACGGTCGCATTCGCCGTCCTCGATACGATGACAGGCCGGCTGCGAGTGACGAGCGCCGGGCACCTCCCGCCGCTGCTTGTGACGCGAGCCGACGCGCGCCTTCTCGAGCTGCCGATCGTCCCGCCGCTCGGGGTGGTCCCGTTCGCCAGCTATGAGCAAGTCGAGCTCATGCTGGCACCCGCGGAGGCGATCCTGCTTTACACGGACGGCCTCGTCGAGGTCCGCGGCGAGTCGCTCAGCGTCGGGCTGGCGCGCCTGCGTGCCGCCGCGGTCGGCGACCCGGCCCCCGAGGCGCTCTGCTCACGCGTGCTCGCGAGCCTTCTTCGCGACCGCGAGAGCGAGGACGACGTTGCGCTCGTTGCGCTGTCGCCGCTGGCGCCGGCCGACGAGCTCGTCGTACAGCTGCCCGCCGAGCGCTCCTCACTGCGCGTCGCGCGCCACCGCCTGCGGCGCTGGCTGCACGCGGCCGGCGCGCGCGACGACGACCTGACGGCATTCGTGCTCGCCGCAGGCGAGGCCTGCGCCAACGCGATCGAGCACGCCTATCCGCCGCCGCCCGCCGGCTTCGAGCTGCGCGCGCGGGTCGACGGCGACGTCGTCGAGATCACTGTGAGCGACGAGGGGGGCTGGCGCGAGCCGCGGGAGAGCCTGCGCGGGCGAGGCCTGACGATCATGCGCGCGGCGATGGACAGCGTCGACGTCGCGCCGACCGAGCACGGCACGACCGTCGTGCTGCGACGCCGGCTGAGGGCGCAGGCATGACGGTCGCCGACGTCACGTACACCGAGCAGGACGCAGTGCTGATCGTCGACGTGCGCGGGGAGATCGACATGTCCAACGCCGATGCGCTGCGCGCTGCGCTCGAGCGCCGGATCGGCGAGAGCGTGGCCGGGACCGTCCTCAACCTCTCGGAGATCGGCTACATCGACAGCACCGGCATCCAGTTCATCTTCCAGGTCGCCGAGCGCCTGCACGAGCGCGGTCAGCGGCTGGCGGTCGTGCTGCCCGACAAATCCCCGGCGCGCGAGGCGCTGCGCTACGCGGGCGTGCTCGATCATGTGCGGGCGTTCGCCACGTCGAGCGAGGCCGTCGCCAGTCTCTAGGGCGCGAGCAACGGTTCGGGCGCCAGCGGCTCGCCGCGGGCGACACGCTGCTGGCTAGTCCCCGTTGAGTCGCGTCGCCAGCGCGGCGCGCGCGTCCGTCAGGCCGAGCCGGCCGAGCAGCTCGTCGCCGAGCTGGAGGTAGTCGCCGCCGAGGTCGGGTCGGTGCTCGAGGATCGAGACCGCCGCTTCGGCCGAGCTCGCGTAGGCGATCGACTGGCGGATCGTCGTCGCGAAGAGCTTGTCGCCGACGTGCTCGCCGAGATTGGTGTAGGCCTCGCGCGAGTGCACCGTGCGCATGTCGGCGATGTTGAAGAACACGCCGAGCCACTTGAGGTCGGGATTCAGGCCGTCGCGCGCGAGCTCGATCACCTCGAGCGCTTGCTCGACGCCCTGCAGCGCGAAGTACTGGGCCTCGGAGCTCAGCAGGGCGTAGTCGGCGGCGACCAGGGCGTTGACGGTCAGCAGGCCAAGAGCCGGCGGGCAGTCGACGAGCACGACGTCGTAGGGCTCCTCGACCTCCCGCAGCGCCTTGCGCAGCGACAGCTCGCGGCCCATCTTGCCGGCCAGCGAGAGCTCGGACTCCGCCAGCGAGAGGTTCGCGGGGATGAGGTCGTCGTGGATCGCCTCTGACGCGGTCGCGCGCCCGGACAGCACGTCGCCGATCGTCGGCTCGGCGTCGGGCGGCAGGTCGAAGTAGTCCGACAGGTTGCCCTGCGGGTCCAGATCGACGGCCAGCACCCGCAGCCCCGCGAGTCGCAGCACGTCGGTGAGCGTGCGGACCGCGGTCGTCTTTCCGGTTCCGCCCTTCTGGGAGAGGACGGCGATCTTCAGGGCCATTCGGCGCGGAGGCTACCGCGCACCCGGATCGCGCCGGGTGTTCAGGTCGTGCGCAGCAGTTGCTCGTCGACCTGGCGGCGCGTCTGGACGGCCTCCAGGAAGCACAGCCGGTGGCGGCCGATCACGAGCTCGTCGCCGTCGACGAGCACGCGGTTCTCGATGCGCTCGCCGTTGACGAACACGCCGTTGAGGCTGCGGTCGTCGAGCACGCGTACCTCGTCTGCGTTGACGACGAGCAGCGCATGCCGGCGTGAGACCGTCTGGTCGTCGAAGCGGATGTCCGCCGACAGACTGCGGCCGATGCGCGTGTGCTCGCGCTCCAGCGCGTTGACCTTGAGGTTGTCGCCGTCGCGGAACGCGAGGAAGCGGCCTGGGCAGGGCAGCTCTGCGCGTGCGACGCTCAGCAGCGCCTCGTGGTCGGGATCACGCGCGGCCTGGTCGCGTTCGAAGCGGCCTGCGGCAAACAGCGAGGAGCGGGCGAACTGACGCCCGCCGCAACTCGGGCAGGGTCCGAGGGACTCGGCGGCGGCGAGCGTGGCGACATAGCCACAGCTTTCGCACCTGAACGACCCAGCGCCTGCCAGCGTGCCAGAGACCAACGACTCCATGGGGTGCTCCTTGTTCTTGCGTGACCCGGGGGGCGCCACGCGGTCGCGACCGCTTCGACCTGATCAATCTTGCCCCGCCAACCTGTGGGCAGGGTAAGTCTGAGTTGCAGGGTAGTGCCCCTCGCAAGGGGGCGGCAAACTTGCGTGCGCGGCGAGGGGTTTGTCAGCGGACCGCGAAGCCCCGAACCATGCTCCGCCCCCTGCTCGGCCTCTCCGAACCCGACCTCGAGCGCCAGTTGCTGCAGAAGAGCGTCGGGCTGCTCGCCGCGTGCCGCCACGAGTGCACCGACTGCGGCCGCACCCCGCTGATCGGCGAGCGCGTCCATCGCTTCTCACGCGGCGAGATCGTCTGCGAGCTGTGTCGCCCAGCGCACGCGGGCGAGCCGGAGTCGTCTGATCTCGTGCGTCACTTCGAGCGCGGGCACGCCGTCAAGCTGCGTCCGCGCTTCGCCGCGTAGCGGCGCCAGGATAGGGTCCGGGCTGTGGACCCAGTCAGCGTCTCAGCGATCGTCTCGCGGCCGCCCGAGGTCGTCTTCGACTACCTCGCCGACATCGCCAACCATCCGGAGTTCATGGATCACTGGCTCGTGGACTGGCACCTCACGCGTGAGGACTCCTACGGCCTCGGCGCAGGCGCCCGCTTCAAGGTCCGCCAGCGCCTGAACCGCTTTCCCTGGATGGACGCCGCGTTCGTCGACGTCGAGCGCCCGCGGCGGATCCTCGTCACCGGCCGCGCCGGCAAGCTGGGGCGGATCAAGGTGGTCAGCGAGTGGCGCCTGGAGCCCGCCCACGGCGGCACGCGCGTGGCCTTCACCACGGAGGCTGTTCCGATCACCCCCGCGGAGAAGATGCTGGAAGCGCTGTGGGGGACACGGCGGATGACGCGCCGGCGCGCCAAGCGGGCGCTGGATCGGCTCGGATCGATCCTCGAGGAAGGCGCCGAGCGGGGCAGGCGCGCGACGATCGCCGGAGGGGCGCGCAAGCCGGCGACCGGCGCCCCGATCCGCTGATTAGACTCCTCGCCGCAATGAAGACCCGTCGTCTCGTCACGCTCCTCACCGTCCTCGTCGCCGGCACGGCGCTGTCTGGCTGCGGCAACCGCGTCGACGAGGTGCACGAGGCCGAGACCGAGGGCATCTACGTCGACGTCGGCGATCTGCAGTACCAGGTTCAGATCTCGCGCCAGCTCAACCCGACCAACGTCGAGGATCAGAGCTATCTCGTCGGGCTGGGGCCGTTCGATCGTACGCTCGGTCCGGAGAACGTCTGGTTCGCGGTCTTCATCCGTGCCGAGAACGACCGCAAGGAGGCGATCCCCTCCGCGAAGACGTTCGAGCTGCACGACACGCAGGAGAACGTCTTCACGCCGGTCGCGCTGCGGGGCAGCAACGTCTTCGCCTACCGCCCTGCGGTGGTGCCGGCCAAGACGCACGCCAACGGCACCAACCCGCTGCCCGACTCCGCCGCCTTCGAGGGGCCGACGCAGGGCGCGCTGCTGCTGTTCAAGGTGCCGCGCGTGACGCTCGACAACCGTCCGCTCGAGCTCGTCATCACTCCGCCCGAGGGCGGGGAGAAGGGCATCGTCGTCCTCGACGTCTAGGACGTCTTGCGCTGCAGCGCGGCGGCGATGACCTGCCGCGCGGCGGGCGCCGCCGTGTCGCCGCCGGCGCCGTTGCGCACGAGCATCACGCAGACCGCGATCCGCGGCCGCCCGTCGCCGGCCGGGGCATAGGCCGCGAACCAGGCGTCGGTGTCGGTCGGGTCGTTGCCGCTGTCGCAGGTCTCGTCGGACGCCTCGGGATCCTCGGCGACGTCGCATTCCTGCGTGCTCTCGAGCTCGGCGGTGCCGGTCTTGCCCGCGATCTTCACGCCGGGGATCGCGGCGGCGACACCGGTGCCGTGACGCACGACGTCGATCATCAGGCGATCGGCGATCCGGGCGGTGGCCGCGCTGACGGCCTGGCGGGCCGGCGCGTCGCCGCGGCGCGCGGTCGCGAGGTTGAGCGTCAGGCGCGGGCGGCGCCCGCGCATCCCGATCGTCGCCGCGACCGCCGCCATCTGCAGCGTCGTCGCCTGCACGCGGCCCTGGCCGATCGCGGTCGAGCCGACGGCGAGATCGTCGCCGATGTCGCCAGCGGCCGGGATCGTGGAGGTCGCGGCGCCGGCGATGTCGGGCTTGGCGTTGAAGCCGTACTTCTCGGCGGTCGCGACGAGCTTGTCGGCGCCGAGGGCGACGCCCAGCGGAGCGAAGACGCTGTTGCAGGACTCGGCGAAGCTCTGGGCGAGCGTCCCGCCGCAGGCCTCGCCGTTGGCGTTGCCCAGCGCCACACCGGAGAGCAGCGCCTCGGTCTGGACGGGGAAGCTGTCTGAGAGCTGTGTCGCGCGGTGCTCCAGCGCGCCGGTCAGCGTGATCATCTTGAACGTGGAGCCCGGTGGCTGCAGGCCGCTGAAGGCGATGCCGGCGAATGCCAGGATCTCGCCGCTGCGCGGGTCCAGGGCGACGACGCCGCCGAGCCGGCCGGCGAGCGCCGTGACCGCGGCACGCTCGACCTCGGGCGACACGGTGGTGCGCACGGGCTGGGCCTGTCGCGGGGAGCTCTGCGCCAGCACGGCGCCGCCGGCGCGCAGGACGCCGCCGGGGCGGCCGATGAGCTGGGTGTCCAGCGCGCGCTCGAGGCCGCCGAGGCCGACCTTGGCGTCGTCGGGCACGCCGAGCGCACGCAGCTCGAGCGCGCGGTCGGGCGGGATCGGGCCGATCTCCCCGACGGTCTGCGCAGCGACGTCGGCGAGCTCGGTGCCGGGCGTGCGGGCGTCGCCCTCGGCGAGCGTCTGCCCGTCGCGCGTCCTCAGCGTCCCACGCACGGGCAGCTGCGTCTCGCGAGTGAGCTGTTGGCCGGTCGCGACGCCGGGGAAGCTGAGGTTGCGACGCCAGTCGACCCTGGCGCTGTCGCCGTCGCCCGTGAAGGGCAGCGTCAGCGTTACGCGGATCGCCCCGAACACCCGCGTGCGGACCTGCATCGCGACGACCGCCCGGTCGTCGCTGAGCTCCGGCTCGGCGGGGGTCATGCGCGTCGCCGTCGCCAGCGCCAGCGCGTTGCGGTGCAGTTCGGCGAAGCGGTCGGCCGAGACCCGCTTGCGCGCGTCGCCCGACAGCTCGCGGTACATCGCGGCGAAGTCGCCGCGCGCCCAGGCGCTGACGTAGCGTTCGGCCACGTCGAGGCGCCCATCGCGATGGGTCGCGCCCTTGACGAGGCCTACGCCGAGTGCGATCGCCGCGATCGCCGCGAACGGGGTGATGCGACGGCGCCAGTAGATCCCGCCTCCTTGCTGACCAGACACCGCCGCGCAATCTACCGCGGCGTAGGCTCGCCGGCCGCGTACCCTCACGACGACAGTGACCGCGATCGACGTCGGCATCGTCGTGCTCTGCGTACTGCTGGCGGCCATCGGCTGGCGCCAGGGGTTCGTCGTGGGCGCGCTCTCGCTGTCGGGCTTCGTCGCCGGCGCGCTGATCGGCACGCGGCTGGGCACGTCGATCGTCAGCGGCGGGTCGCGCTCTCCCTATGCGCCGCTGTTCGGGTTGTTCGGCGCCGTGCTGATCGGCGGCATGCTCGCGCTCGCCTTCGAGGGGGTGGGCCACGCGCTGCGGGCGCGGCTGGCGTCGAGCACGGCGATGCGGACGATCGACGGGGTGCTCGGCGCGGTGCTCTCGACGACGCTCGCGCTGGGGCTGGCGTGGCTGGCCGGCGCGGTGATGCTGCAGACCCCGGGGGCGCGCGATCTGCGCGCCGACATCCAGCGCTCGGCGATCCTCAAGCGCCTCAACGACGTGCTGCCTCCGTCGGGGCCGCTGCTCAACGCGCTGGCGCGCTTCGACCCGTTCCCGGCGATCAACGGCCCCGACGCCCGCGTGCCCGCGCCCGCCCGCGGGACGGCGCGCGACCCCGACGTGCGCCGGGCGGCCGCAAGCGTCGTGCGCGTCACGGGCACTGCCTGCGGGCTGGGCATCGAGGGCTCGGGCTGGGTGATCGCGCGCGGCGTCGTCGTCACCAACGCGCACGTCGTCGCCGGCGAGGACGACACCGGCGTGCAGATCCGCGGCACCGGCGAGCGCCACGACGCGACCGCGATCGCCTTCGACGAGCGCAACGACATCGCGATCCTGGCGGTGCCCGGGCTCGGCGACACACCGGCGTTGAAGGTCGCCTCGGTCGCGCGCAGCGGTCGCGCCGCCGCGATCCTCGGGTACCCGCGCAACGGTCCCTACGACGCCCGGCCCGCGCGCCTGGCGGCGACCGACGAGGTCATCAGCCAGGACGCCTACGGGCGCGGTCCGGTGACCCGCCAGATCCTCACCGTGCGCGGCAACATCCGCCCGGGCAACTCCGGCGGGCCGGTCGTCGACACGCGCGGGCGCGTCGCCGGGACGATCTTCGCCTCGTCGCGCAACAGCGGCCCGAAGCGCGGCTACGCGGTGCCCAACGCGATCGTCGTCGAGAACCTGCGCAAGGCTCGCGGACGGGTGTCGACGGGCCCCTGTGCGGCCTGACTAGCCGCTGGCATCGTCGTCGTCCGGCGAGGACGCAGGCTCGAAGGCGTGCTTCGCACGTCGAGGGCCGAGGACGTGGCCGGCGGCGTCGAGGCCGCGGCTAGCGCTACCCTGCCGCCCGCATGGGCAAGACACTGGTGATCGCCGAGAAGCCGTCCGTCGGGCGCGATCTCGCGCGCGTCCTGCCCGGTCCGTTCGAGAAGAAGTCCGGCTCGGGGGAGAAGACCGAGCGCTGGCTGGAGGGCCCCGATCACGTGATCTCGTGGGCCGTCGGGCACCTCGTGCAGCTCGCCGAGCCCGACGAGTACGACGAGAAGTTCAAGAAGTGGCGGATGGCCGACCTGCCGATCGTGCCCGCGAAGTTCAAGCTGATCGTGCGCGACGAGCGCTCCCAGAAGCAGATGTCGGCGGTCAAGGCGCTGCTCAAGCGCGACGACGTCGAACTCGTCATCAACGCCTGCGACGCCGGCCGCGAGGGCGAGCTGATCTTCGCCTACCTGTTCGAGAAGGCGGGCGCCAAGCACCCGGTCAAGCGCCTGTGGCTGTCCTCGATGACCAAGGACGCGATCGCAGACGCCTTCGAGCACCTGCGCGACGGCGCGGAGATGGCGTCGCTGGAGGAGGCCGCGCGCTCGCGCTCGGAAGCCGACTGGATCGTCGGGATGAACGCCACGCGCGCGGCGACGATCCGGCTGCGCTCGTCGTTTGACGGCGCCGTGTCGCTCGGGCGGGTGCAGACGCCGACGCTGGCGATCCTGACCAGGCGCGAGGAGGAGATCCGCGCCTTCAAGCCCGAGCCCTACTGGCTCGTGGACGCGACCTTCGAGGCGACCGGCGACCGCGTCTACGAGGGCCGCTTCCACGCGGGCGCCAAGCCACGGATCGCGACGGCCGAGGAGGCCGACGCGATCGTCGCGGCGGTCCGCGACCAGCGCGGGACGATCACCAAGCTCGAGAAGACCAAGCGCAGCGAGAAGGCGCCGCTGCTCTACGACCTCACGTCGCTGCAGCGCGACGCCAACACGCGCTTCGGCTTCAGCGCGCGGCGCACGCTCAGCGCGGCGCAGCGCTGCTACGAGGAGCACAAGGCGCTGACCTACCCGCGTACGGCATCGCGCTTCCTGACGTCGGACATGGTCCCCGAGATCAAGCCGACGGCCTCACACGTGGGGCGCCGCGCGGAGTACGCGGCCGCGGCGCAGTACGTCACCGGCCTGGACCTGCTGCCGCTCGGGCGCGTCGTCAACAACGAGAAGGTCGGCGACCACCACGCGATCATCCCGACGAACGCCGATCACGTGCTGGACAAGATGAGCGACGACGACCGTCGCATCTACGACATGGTCGCCCGGCGCTTCCTCGCCGTCTTCCATCCCGAGGCCGAGTTCGAGAACACCCGCATCGAGACGACGGTCTCCGAGCACATCTTCCGCACGCGCGGCAAGGTCCTTGTCGTACCGGGCTGGCGCGGCGTCTACGGCGAGATCCCCGAAGGCGACAAGAGCGCCGCCGAGGAGGACGAGGGGCGCGACCAGACGCTGCCCAAGCTCGACAAGGGCGAAGACGTCGACACGCGCAAGGTCGACGCCGAGCGCAAGGAGACCAAGCCGCCGCGGCGCTACACCGACGCGTCGCTGCTCGGCGCGATGGAGACCGCCGGCAAGCTCGTCGACGACGACGAGCTGCGCGAGGTGATGAAGGACTCGGGCATCGGCACGCCGGCCACGCGCGCGGCGATCATCGAGCGCCTGATCGACGTCGGCTACGTCGAGCGCGACGGTCGCGCGCTGGTGCCGACCGAGAAGGGCATGAACGTGATCCGCCTGCTCGCCGACCACCCGCTGACGTCGCCGGCGCTGACCGGCGAGTGGGAGCACCGGCTCGCGGCGATCGAGGACGGCACCGAGACGCGCAAGAAGTTCATGGGCGACATCGCGAAGTTCGCGGGGGAGACCGTCGGCGTCCTCGACACGACGCTCAAGGACGTGCGGATCCCGCGCGCAAACCTCGGCCCGTGCCCGGTCTGCGGCCACGACATCATGGAGAACCGCAAGGGCTACTCGTGCTGGGCGCGCGACGACCCGGGCTGCGGCTTCGTGATCTGGAAGGGCAAGGCCGGCAAGCAGCTGCCCGCCGCCGTCGCGCGGGAGCTGATCCAGACGGGCCGCACGGCGAGGCCGGTCACCGGCTTCAAGGGGCGCAGCGGGCGGTCGTTCCGGGCGCGGCTTGCGTTGATGCAGACCGAGGAGGGCAAGTGGCGTGTCGAGTTCGACGAACCGTGGGCCAAGGAAGGCACCAAGCCGCCTGAGGCCGAGGAGCCCGCAGCCCCGGCCGTCGCGGGTGGCGGAGATGCCGCGGCGGCCTGAGCGCCTGCGCGTGGCGCTCGCGCTCGCGCTGACGGCCCTGCTCGTCGTCCCCGCCGCAGCACCGGCGGCCAGCAAGACCGCATCGGCGGGAAACGTCTCGGCGACGCTGACCTGGACACCTGGCGAGTTCGGCGAGAACAGCGTGAAGGACGCCAGGCTGACGATCACGCGCGCCGGCGTCGTCGCCTTCGACAAGGCGATCCCGAAGGTCATCGCCGAGGGCTCGATCATCCTCCCGGACAACGACTCGGACCTGCAGGTGCGCGACCTCGACGGCGACGGCGAGCCCGAGGTCGTCGCGAGCGGGTTCAGTGGCGGCGCGCACTGCTGCATCGTCGGCGGCTTCTATGACCGGCGCGGCGCGACGTACGGTGAGATCACCGAGTTCTACGGCTCCTATGGCTTCGAGCTGCGCGACGTCGGCAAGGACGGCAAGCTCGAGATCGAGAGCGTCGACGTGCGCTTCGAGGACGCCTTCTCCAGCCACGCGGGGTCGTGGCCGCCGCCGCGCATCACGCGCTATGTGCGTGCGAACGGCCGGGCCCGCCTACGCGACGTCACGCGCAGCTTCCCGTCGATCATCCGCAAGAACGCAGCCGACGCGAAGAAGGCCTTCGGCCGGTTCAAGGTGCAGGAGGGCCTCGTCGACGCCGGCGGCGTGATCTCGGGCTACGTCGCCGACCAGTACCTGCTCGGTCGCAGCAAGGTCGGCCTGCGCGAGATCGATCGCCAGGCGCGGATCGGGCGCCTCGGCACGCGCGCCCAGGCACGCAGGTTCCGCCGCGACCTGCTGGCACTGCTGCGCAAGTCCGGCTACCGCTAGCGCCCGAGCGTCCGCACGAACTCGCGCGCGCTGCCGGGCAGCGGGCCGAGCAGCCGGCGCACCTCCGAGAGGTCCGCGCGCAGCTGCACGTCCCCGAACTCCACGGGCAGCATCGAGTCCAGCAGCGTCGCGAGCTCGGCATCGGCCGCGGCGAGCGCGTCGGTCGCCATGTCGACGAAGCCCCGTGTCCCGTGAGAAGGGCGTCCCTGAAGCGCCGGGGTGAACTCGCGCGACGCGAGCCCGTGGCGTCCCGCAAACTCCGAGTGCGTGCGCCGCGCCCGCCCGTAGGCGGCCTGGACCGGGCGGAACAGCCGCTCCTCGAGGCGGTCAGCGGTGGTGTCGTCGAGCAGCTCGTAGGCGTCGGTCAGCGCTGCGAGCGCCACGCCGATCCGGTCCGTCGCGACAGCGAGGCTGTCGAGGATCTGCTCACGCGCGGAGGCGTCGGTCGTCACAGCGACACCACGTCGCCACGGCGCGGGTCGCGACTGCCGCCGAGCAGCTCCAGGTAGATCTCGCGCAGCGCGCCGGTCCCGCTCGAGCGGTGAAGGTCCAGCCAGCCGCTCTCCAGGCGCGGGGCGAAACCGGCCCAGGCCTCGCGGTAGCGCTGTTCGATGCCGGCGGCGCCCCACTCCTTGGCGCGGCGCTCGAGCTCGACCGGTGCGAAGAAGAACTGCGGCTGTGGACCGGGCAGGCCGGCGGGTGCGCTCGCGTCGATCGCGCCGTGGGTCATCCCGACGCCGGTCGAGCTGCGCAGCGCGTCGCCGAGGTGCTCATGGACGGCGGCCCGGACGCCGGTGTCGCCGGCGAAGTCGACGAACGCGGTGTCGACCGCTGGGAGCTCGGCGATCTCGTCGTAGCCGACGACCGCGTCGTAGGTGCCCAAGCCCTCGACGAAGTCGCGGTTGCGCGCCGAGGTCAGGCCGATGACGCCGACGCGGCCGGCGAGCAGATGCGCCAGGCCGTAGGCGGTCTTGCTCGAGGCGCTGGACAGCAGCACGTGCTCAGCACCGTCGAAGCCGCGGTCGGCGAGCCACTCGGCGATCACGAGCGACGTCCCGAACAGCGGGCGGAACACGAGCTGGGCGTCTTCGTGGACGTCGGGGGGCGGCAGGTAGCGATTGTAGGCGCGGGCCAGCGGCGCGCGGTGCCCGGCGGTGTCCTCGAAGCCGCCGCCGCGGGGCACCGGGCGCGCGACGAACGTGTCGGACATCGGCACGAGGCCGAAGGCGCGCGCCCCGGGCTCGACGCCGGGCGCGCGCGACTCGACGACCTCGGCGATGCCCCAGGCGGGGATCCGCCCCCAGCCGTCGGGCGCGGGGAACAGCTCCCAGTAGCGCAGCATGTCGCCGATCAGCGCGTAGGTGATGTTGTTGGAGCTCAGGCCGAACTTCTCGACGCGCATGCGCGCCTCGCCGTCGGCGAGCTCGGCCGGCGGCTCCTCGCGGACCTCGGTCTGCTCGAGATCGTCGCGGCGCACGAGGAAGTCGGTCATCCCTGCAGTATCAGCAGCTCCAGGTTCCGTTCACGTTGACGATCGTCTTGTTGCCGTCGGCGTCCGGACCGGAGGAGATGCTCTCCACGCTGCCGCTCGAGCCCGCGCCCGACGGCCCGCCGGCGACGGCGACGACGATCTGCCCGCTCTCCGGGGTCTCCCAGAGGTGCGCGGGGTTGGGTCTGAAGTCATAGACCGTGGCGATCGACGGGCCGGTCGTGTACGTGCCCGCGCCGGTGTAGCCCTTGATCTCGAGGACGACCTGGGCGACCTTCACGCCGCCGGAGTTCAGCGGCATCTGCACCTGCAGGTTGCCGGGGCTGGGCATCACGCAGTAGGTGCCCTTGCCGACCGAGAAGCTCGTCGCGCCGCTGACCGAGACGCCGCTCTGCGGCGGGCCGCAGAACTCGTCGAGCGCGTGGTAGGTCACCCGCCCGCCGCCCTGCGCGGACCCGCCCGTCAGCCCGAGCGAGAGCTGGGCGGCCGTGACCTTCTTGTGCGCCGGGATCTGCGAGGCCTTGCCCTTCGGGCACTCGCAGGTGCCGAAGCAGAACCACTCCGAGGAGGCGATCACGCCGTGGTCGTCGCTCTCGGTGCCGGCACGCAGGCTGCCGGCGAGGCGCAGCACGTTGACCAGCGGCTGCGACGCGTTCTTCGTGACGTTGACCTGACCGAGGGCGTAGGCGCCGGACCCGATCGTCGCGCCGCTCGTGACCACCGTCGCCGGCGGCGCGATCTTGGTGTGGGGGATCGCGTAGGGATTCACCTGGTTCCAGGCGCTGCCGGCGCCGCTGTAGCGGAAGCTCGCGGACGCCCACGTGTTGACGAACGGCTGGGTGGCGCCGCCGGCCAGCGCAAAGGAGGCCGCGTCGTCGGCCGCGTCGAAGACGGCCGGGAACTTGGCCCAGAGGCTGCCGACGCCGTCGATCTCCTCGGCGTGGCCGAAGAACCCGGTCGCGTCGTAGGAGCGCGCGAACAGCGGCGTCTCGGGGGTCTTGATGTAGCTGCGGTAGTGCTCGGCGCCGAACCACTCCGCCGCGTTGGACGCGGTCACCGCCGCCCAGTCCGCGGAGCCCTCGATGAGCCAGGCCGAACGCGTGCGCCAGTCGTCCATGAGGTGGAACTGGAAGCAGTGGAAGACCTCGTGGGCCATGATCGTCTCGAACACCGACGCGCCGGCCTTCTGGCCCGCCGGCGGCACGCGCACCCGGCAGTAAACGGGCGTGCCGACGCCCCACTCGCCCTTGTCGTTGACCGGGCCGGCGTCGGCGAAGGCCTTGCCGCCGGTCTCCTTGATCGTGATCTCCTCGGACGCCTTGAAGACCTTGATCACGAGGCTGCTCGTCGACGGCATGCGCTGCTTGTAGTACGTCGCGTACTTGTCGGCGATCGCCTGGTAGCCGGCGTCGGGCGTGAGCGTCTGGACGGCCGCGCGCGCCTTGCGTGGCGAGCTGGGGTCGTGCGGCAGGCCGATGGCGCGGTTGACGGCGCCCTTCTGCGCGGGCGTCAGCCGGTCCCAGACGCGCGCGACGAGCTGCATCGCGAGCGTCGCCGAGCGCGGCACGCCGAGCCGTCCGCTGGGCGCCTTGACCCCGGGCAGCGGGCCATAGGCGATCGAGAACGCGCGCAGCGCGAGCGCCGGGGTGATCGAGCCGTCGGGGCGGATCCCGTCGAGCGCGCGCTGCCACGCGGTCTTCGACAGCACGCGCTCGAGCCGTGCGGCGAGCGAGCGCGCGTAGGACCGGGCGGCGAGCCCCGCGAATTCGGTCGCGCGGCCGGGGACGGTGAAACGCACGGCCGCGACGATGTCCTGGTAGCGCAGCAGGACGACCGCCTCGGTCGTCCTGCCCTTGATCTGCGTGCGCCGCCGGGCCGCGTCGGCGATGCCGCCGAGGCGGGAGAAGCCATTGCCGGCGCTCGTCAGCGCGCGCGACGCCTTCGCGCGCGTGCCGAGCGCGAACACCCCGACGTTCAACGTCCGGCCGCCGGCCGCGAACGCGGCGCCGCGCGGGGCGATGCGGGCGAGCGCCTTCGGCGTCGTCGTCCTGCCGAGCGCCGTGCGGGCGACCTTCTTGCCGCTGCCCGCGGGGCTGAGGCCCGGGACGTCGGCGGCCCTCAGCGTGAGGCCGGCGGGTGTGGCGCCGGCGGCACCGGCGGGCACGCTCAGCAAGAGGACGGAGCCGACGGTGACCGCGATGAACCAGCGCATCGCTTGATGGTGGCACCGCTTCTGCCGCGAGACGGTCTCGAACAGGTGTCAGACCGTCGGGGCCGCTTGCGACGATGGGTCGTGTGCCCCTGACCCTCGTCACCGGACCGGCGAACGCCGAAAAGGCGGGGCACGTGCTGGGCGCATACGCCGCGGCGGCGGCGCGCGAGCCGATCCTCGTCGTGCCGACGTTCGCAGACGTGCAGGTCTACCGGCGCGAGGTCGCCGAGCGCGGCGTCGTCTTCGGCGCGCGCGTGGAGACCTGGACGCGGCTGGCGTCAGAGCTCGTGCGCCGCGCCGGGGTGTCCTCGCGCGTGCTCGCCGGCCTCGGCCGAGAGCGTGTCGCAGCGCTGGCCGTCGCGCGGACCGAGCTGCGCGTGCTCGGCGACGCCGCGCAGACGCCCGGCTTCGTCCCGGCGCTCCTGGCCTTCGCCGACGAGCTGTCGGCACAGCGGATCGACCCGGCGCGCTGGTATGCGGCGGTGCGTGCATGGGCGGCGCAGGACCCGCGCCGCGCGGGCTACGCCGAGGATCTTGGCGCGTTGTACTCGGCCTATCGCCGCGCGCTGGAGCGCCTCGAGCGTGTCGACCGCCAGACGCAGATCGTCGCTGCGCTGGACGTCCTGCGCACCGAGCCGACGCGCTGGCGCGAGACGCCGGTGTTCCTCTACGGCTTCGATGACCTGACGCCGCTGCAGCGCGACGCGGTCGAGACGCTCGCCGTCCACGTCGGCGCCGACGTCACGGTCTCGTTGCCCTACGAGGCCGGGCGCGTCGCGTTCACCGGGCGCCTGGAGACCCACGCACAGCTCGACGCGATCGCGAGCGAGCGCGTCGCGCTGGAGGCGCGCTCGGAGCACTATGAGCCGCAGTCGCGCGAGGCCCTGCATCACCTCGAGCGCCACCTGTTCGCGCCGAACGGCCGCATCGATCCTGGCGCGGCCGTGCTGCTGCTGCGCGGCGGCGGGGCGCGGGCCGAGCTCGAGCTGGTGGGCGCCCAGGTCCGGCGCCTGCTCGACGCAGGCGTCCCGGCCGAGGAGATCGCCGTCGTCATCCGCCGCCCGCGCGAGCAGGCGCCGCTCGTCGAGGCCGTCTTCGGCGCCTACGGCATCGCGGTCGCCGTGCGTCATGAGCCCGTGCTCGGCCACACCGCGCTGGGGCGCGGCGTGCTGGCGCTTGCGCGCTGCGCGCTGCTGCCCGACGAGGCCCGCGCCGACGACCTGCTCGCCTGGTTGCGCACGCCCGGTCTGCTGCGCGCGCCGGCGCTGGCCGACGCGCTGGAGGTCCACGTCCGCCAGAACGGCGTCGCCGACGCAGAGGCGGCGCGCAAGCACTTCGAGACCGAGCACTTCCCGCTCGACGCGATCGCGCGCGTGCGGCGTGCTGCCGCGCGGGGGCCGGCGGCGCTGTGTGAGCGCCTGGCGGCCGAGGCGACCTCGCTGTTCGCCAACCCGTTCCGCGGCGCCGGCGCGGTGCTCGCGCCCGACGAGGTCGTCGACGCCGAGGTCGCCGCGACGCTGCGGCGCGCGCTCTCCGAGCTCGCAGCTCTGGCCGAGGGCGATCGCGCCCTGGTCCCCGAGCCGGCCGAGCTGCTGCGCACGCTCGCCACGCTCCCGGTCCGCGCGGGTCGCCTGCCGGGTCCGGGGCTCGTCACGGTCGCCGATCCCAAGGACGTGCGCGCGCGGCGCGTGCGGGCGCTGTTCGTCTGCATGCTGCAGGAGGGGATGTTCCCGGCGCCGGCGCGTCCCGAGACGTTCCTCTCCGACGCCGACCGCCGGGCGCTGAACAGCGCATCGGGGCTGCGCCTGGCGCTGCACGAGGACGCGCTGGCACGCGAGCGCTACCTGTTCTACAGCGCGGTCTCGCGCCCGACCGACCTGCTCGCGCTGTCCTGGCACGGGGCCGACGAGGACGGTGCGCCCGCCGTGCGCTCGCTGTTCGTCGACGACGTGCTGGACCTGCTCACCGAGGGCGGTGTCGTCGTCGAGCGCCCGCTCGGCGCGGCCGGCTTCGACGACGAGGGCCTCGCGCCCACGGCGCGCGAACGGGCGCGTGCGCAGGCGGCGAACGCGACGCCGATCGCGGCGCCGCCGATCGCGCCGCTGGACGACCCGCGCGTGCTCGCCGCGCTGGCCGCGCGCGAGACCTGGTCGGCGTCGGGGCTCGAGTCCTGGCTGGCGTGCCCGGTGCGCTGGTTCGTCGAGCGCTTCCTGCGGCCCGCCGAGCTCGTCCCCGACCCCGAGCCGCTGATCCGCGGCACGCTCGCCCACGCGGTGCTCGAGCGCGCGCTGTCGCAGCTGCGCGCCGGCGACGATCCCCGGCCGCTGCGCCCGGCCGACCTGCCCGAGGCCTGGCGCCTGGCGCACGCTGCGATCGAGGAGCTGCGCGACGACATGCGCCTGTCGCCCAACCCCGAACGCGCCCGCGCGGGCCTGCATCGTCTCGAGGGCGACGTGCTGCGCTACCTCGAGTGGGCGGCGGACAACGGCTCGGTCTTCGCGCCCGCCGCGTTCGAGCTGCAGTTCGGCGGTCGCGACGACACGCTGCCCGCCGTCGACCTCGGCGACGGCCTCAAGCTCAGCGGGCGGATCGACCGCGTCGACCGCGGGCCCGGCGGCGATGTCGTCGTCGTCGACTACAAGGGTGCGAGCGCGACGCCGCAGGCGCGCTGGGCGCGCGACGATCGCCTGCAGCTCGCGCTCTATGCGCTGGCGCTGCCGCACGTCCTTGACGACGTCGCGCGCGTGGCCGGTGCCCTGTACCAGCCGCTGGCCGGCAAGTCGCGGCGCCCGCGCGGCGCGCTGCTGCAAGACGCCGACGCCGAGCTGGACGTCGCGAGCACCGACCGCGTCGACGAGGAGCAGCTCGCCGCGCTGCTGGAGGACGCGCGCCGGCGGGCCGTGCGCGCGGTCGCCGCCGCCCAGCACGGCTCGCTGCGCCCCAAGCCCGACACCTGCGGCTGGGCCGGCGGCGGCTGCTCCTACCCGTCGATCTGCCGGTGTGAGCGATGAGCGTGGAGCTGACCGACGAGCAGTGCGAGGCGATCGAGCGGCGCGAGGGCGCGCTGCTGCTGTCGGCCAACGCCGGGTCGGGCAAGACGACGGTGCTCGTCGAGCGCTTCGTGCGCGCGGTGCGCGAGGACGGGATCGCGCCGGGCCGCTTGCTGGCGATCACGTTCACCGACAAGGCTGCGGGCGAGCTGCGTGCGCGGCTGCGCGGCCGCCTGGTCGAGCTCGACGCGCGCGACGCCGCGCGCGAGATGGACGGCGCCTGGGTCTCGACGATCCACGGCTTCTGCGCGCGCGTGCTGCGCAGCCACGCCGTCGCCGCCGGCCTGGATCCCGGGTTCACGGTCCTCGACGAGGCGGCGGCACGGGCGCTGCGCACGCGCGCCTGGGACGCGACGCTTGCGGCCTTCCTCGACGGCGAGCAGCCGCGCGCCGCCGCGCTGGAGCTCGTCGCCGCGTACGGGCCCGATCCGCTGCGCGAGACGATCGAGGACGTCCACGACGAGCTGCGCTCGCGCGGCGCCCCGCCGCGGCTGCCCGCAGCGCGGGCGCGCGGCAGCGTCGCCGCCGAGCTCGGACAGGTCCGGGTCGCGCACGCTGCCGTGGCGGCGGAGCTCGCCGGCGTCACGCGCAGCCTGAAGACGCTCGACAGCGCGCGTGAGGTGATCGCACGCGCGACCGAGCTGCTCGCGGGGGCGGACGCCCCGCCCGCGTTGCGCGAGCTCGCTGCGCTGAAGCTCGGCAAGAGCTGCGCCGAGCTCAAGAGCGATGCCTGCGAGACGCTGCGCGGCGCGTTCGACGGTCTCGGCGCCGCGCTCGACGACGTCCAGGCACTCGAGCACTGGGCGTTGCTCGACGAGCTGCTCGGCCTGTTCGCCGAGCGCTACGCGGCGGCCAAGCGCACACGCTCGGCGCTGGACTACGACGATCTCGAGCTCGGCCTCGCAGGCCTGTTCGCGACCGATCCGGCGCTCGCCGCGACCTACGCCGAGCGCTTCGAGCGCGTGATGGTCGACGAGTTCCAGGACACCAACCCGCTGCAGCTGCAGATCCTCGGACAGCTCGACCGCGACCGCGTCTTCGTCGTCGGTGACGAGCTCCAGTCGATCTACGGCTTTCGCCACGCCGACGTCGCGGGCTTCCGCCGTGCGCGCGAGGAGCACGAGGCGCGCGGGCAGACCAGCGTCCTGCGCACGAACTGGCGCGCGCGGCCCGAGCTCTTGCACACGATCAACGCCTGGCTGGGCCCGCTGCACGAGCGCTACGAGCGCTTGGTGCCCGGGCGTGAGGAGGCGCCCGACCCGTCTGCGCCGCGCGTCGAGCTGCTGGTCGTCGACGCCGCCTGGGACGCGGAGGATCTCGACGAGCAGCTCTCAGACCGCGTCGCCGCGGGGCTGCCGACCGCCAAGCGCGCGCGCCAGGCCGAGGCTCGCGCCGTCGCGCGCCGCGTCCGCGAGATCATCGACGCCGACGCGCGCCCGCCCGGCGACGTCGCCGTGCTGCTGCGTGCCGCGACCGACCTGCAGCTGTTCGAGCGCGCGCTGGAGCTCGAGGACCTGCCGACGCTGGCCAGCGGCGGGCGTGGCTTCTGGGGACGCCAGCAGGTCCAGGACCTCACGTCCTACCTCGCAGTGCTCGCCAACCCGCGCGACGAGCTCGCGTGGTACTCGACGCTGGCGTCGCCGCTGTGCGGGCTGAGCGCCGACGCGCTGGCGCTGCTGGCGACCGACCGCGAGGCGCCGCTGCCGCCCGGCGACCAGTCCCGGCTGACGGCGTTTGGCGAGCGCCTGGAGGCCGAGCGCCGCCGCGCGCCGCGCCTGCGCCTGGATGAGCTGATCGCGCGCGCGGTCGCCGACAGCGGCTACGACCTGCACGTCCTGCGCCAGCCCGGCGGGCGCCGGCGCCTGGCCAACGTCCACAAGCTCGAGCGCCTCGCCGCCGCGTACGAGGCCGCCAACGGCCGCGACCTGCGCGGCTTCATCGACCACGCCCGCGCCGAGCTCGACGCCGACGCGCGCGAGCCCGAGGCGCCGATCGACCCCGGCGACCGCAGCGCCGTCGCGCTGATGACGATCCATGCCGCGAAGGGGCTGCAGTTCCCGGTCGTCGTCGTGGCCGAGCTCGGCCGCCCGCGCGCCGCGCGCACCCCACGGATCCTGTTCGCCGACGGCAGGTGCGGGCTGCGCGTCGTGCGGGCGGGCGAGGACAACCTCGAGGCGCTGGACTACGCAGAGCTCAAGCAGGCCGCCCAGGCGCGCGAGCTCGCGGAGGAGCGGCGGATCCTGCACGTGGCCGTGACGCGGGCCAAGGAGCGGCTGATCCTCAGCGCCACCGCCAAGCTCGGTCCCGACGCCGCCTGGCCGAACGCCAGCGCGACGGCGCCGGCGCTCGCCGAGATCGGCCCGCTGCTGGACCCCGCGTTGCCGGCCCGGCTCGCCGAGCAGCCCGAGATCGCCTTTGACGACGTTCGCGGCGACGACGTCCTGCGGGTGGCCGTGCGGCGCGTGGCGCCCGACGATGCGGCCGCGACTCTGGGCATCGACATCGGCGCCGGCCAGCTCGCGCTGACGCTCGACGGCGGCGCGGCGACAGAGCCCGCCGCTGCCCCGCTCACCGCGGCGGCCGCGCCCGCCGAGCCGCCGCGCGCGGCCGTCCCCGCGGCGCTGAGCTACTCCCAACTGGCGGGGTACGACCGCTGCGGCTATCGCCACTACCTGCAGCGCGTGCTGCGCCTGCCACCGCTCCGCGAGGAGCTCGCGCCGCCGGCGATGGCGCCGATCGCCGGCATGGACCCGCTCGTGCGCGGCAGCGTGCTGCACGAGCTGCTCGAGGAGCTCGACTACGCCGACCCGCGGCCGCCGACTGCCGAGGAGCTCGACGAGCGCGCCGACCGCCATGGGCACGAGCTCGACGACGAGGCCCGCGCCGACCTGCGCGGTCTCGTGCAGGCGTTCGTCGACGGCCCCTGGTTCGCGCGCCTGCGCGCGGCCGCCGAGCTCCAGCGCGAGGCGGTCTTCGCCTACCCGATCGGCGACACGATGCTCACCGGCGTCGTCGACGCTCGCGCCCGCGAGGAGGGCGGCGGTGCACTGGTCGTCGACTACAAGACCGATCGCCTCGCGCCGGATGTCGACCTCGAGGCGCACGTCGAGCACGACTACGGGGCCCAACGGCGCATCTACGCGCTCGCCGAGCTACGTGCCGGCGCGCGCGACGTCGAGGTCGTCCACATCTTCCTCGAGCAGCCCGACGAGCCCGCCGTCGCGCGCTACGTCGCCGGCGACGCCGCGCGGCTGGAGTCCGAGCTGCTCGAGCGGATGGGCGGCATCCTGCGCGGCGACTTCGCCGTGACCGACACGCCCTATCTCGGCGTCTGCCGAGGTTGCCCGGGGCGGGGCACGCTGTGCCCGCAGCCCGTCGAGCTCACCGAGCGGTTGGAGGTGCCGCCGCCGCCCGCTCCAGCGCCTTGTTGAGCTCGGCGCCGAAGAGGAAGGCGTTCGCGGCGATGTACAGCCACAGCAGCAGCGCGATCGCCGCGCCGAACGTCCCGTAGGCGGCGCCGTAGCTGCTGAAGTTCGAGAGGTAGATGCCGAACAGCCAGGACGCCAGCACCCAGATCGCGACCGCGACCAGCGAGCCCGGGCCGTGATGAAGCGCGGCCTGCGCGGCTCCACGTCGGGCGCGAAGGCGTAGACGAGGCCGAAGGCGACGACGATCGACAGCAGCGCCAGCGGCCAGCGTGCGTAGCCCAGATCGCGGCACCCGTCTCGCCGAGCCCGATCGTGCCGGCGAGGTCGTCGGCGATGTCGCCGCCGAGGAACGCCGCGACGAGCGTGACGAAGAGCAGGCCGACGACGGTCAGCGTCCAGCCGACCTGGCGAGCTTGCGCCGGACGATGCCGCGATCTTCGTCGACGCCGTGGACGACGTTCAGCGCCCGGCCGGCGGCGCCGAAGGCCGCCGACGCGCCGTTGAGCGAGAGCGCGAGCCCGATCACGAGCGTCAGCCCCGCCTGCCCGCTCGAGGTCTCGATCATGTTGCGCAGCGCGTTCTGCACCGCGGTCGCGGTCGTCTGGTCGACGCCGTTTCTGAGCAGGTAGTCGGTCGCGTCCTGCGCCAGCCCCTGCTCGCCGAAGAACGTCAGCAGCGAGATCAGCGTCAGCGCGCCGGGGAACAGCGACATCATCCCGAAGTACGTCAGCGAGGCAGCTCGATCGAGGTGATCGTGCGCCAGGTACGCCGAGATAGCCCTGCGCACGTGATCCACGGCGGCCCGCACGCTAACACCGTGCCCGGACCGGGCAGACTCACTCCATGGCGGAGAGCAAGGGTGGGCGCACGCGCAGCGACGAGGACCCCGAGGAGCGCTACGACCGCGAGCTGCTGGAGCTGCTCAACGAGGTCCGCGTCGCGATGCCCGGCGTGCAGGTGCTGTTCGGGTTCCTGCTCGCCGTGCCGTTTCAGCAGAACTTCGAGCAGACGACGTCGTTCCAACGCGCGATCTACTTCGTGACGCTGCTGTGCAGCGCCGCCGCGACGGCGTTCCTCGTCGCGCCCGTCGCCTATCACCGGATCATGTTCCGGATGCGCGACAAGCCGGCCATCATCGCCAGCGGCAACATCAGCCTGATCGCCGGCCTGTTCTTCCTGGCGGTCGCGATGACGGGCGCGGTCCTGCTCGTCACCGACGTGATCTTCAAGGCCTCGACGGCGATCGTGACGACGATCGCGGTCGGGCTGGTGTTCGTCGTGCTGTGGTTCGGATCGGCGCCGCGCGCCGGATCAGCGGCGCCCGGTCGTGGTGAGCCAGCTGCGCCGGTAGGCCGTCGGCGTCGTCGCCGTGCGCCGTCCGAAGTGCGTGCGCAGCGTCGCGGCGGTGCCGAAGCCGCAGCGTGCCGCGACCGTCTCGACGGGCAGGTCGGTCCGTTCGAGCAGGCGCTGGGCCTCGAGCACCCGCGCGTTGGTCAGCCACTGCAGCGGCGACTGCCCGGTCTCCGCGCGGAAGCGACGCATGAAGCTGCGCTCGCTGTAGCCGGCGTGGCGCGCCATCGCCGCGACGCTGACGGGCTCGTCGAGGCGGTCCAGCAGCCACGCGCGCGTCGGCGCGAGCCCCTCGCCGTCGGCCGGCACGGCGCGCTCGATGAACTGCGCCTGCCCGCCGTCGCGCTGTGCCGCGACGATCATCTGCCGGGCGATCGCGTTGGCGGCCTCGGCACCGCGGTCACGGCGAACGAGATGCAGGCAGAGGTCGATCCCGGCGGCGACGCCGGCGCTGGTCAGCACCGTGCCTTCGTCGACGTAGAGGACATCGGGGTCGACGCGGATGCGCGGATAGCGCGCCGCCAGGAGCGCCGTCGAGTGCCAGTGGGTGGTCGCGCGGCGGCCGTCGAGGATGCCGGCCGCGGCCAGCGCGAACGCGCCGGTGCAGATCGAGACCACACGCGCGCCACGGGCGTGCGCCCGCTGCAGGGCGCGCAGAACCGCGGGGGAGGGCTCGGCCTCGGCCTCGAAGCCGGGCACGATCACGGTGTCGGCGGCGGCGACCGCGTCGAGGCCCGCGGTCGCGACGATCTCATAGCCGGTGGTCGTCGCCACCCGCCCGGCGCGCGCGGCGCAGACGGTCACGGCGTAGCCGCTGCCCGGACGCTGGAGCACGTGCACCGGGATGGCGAGGTCGAACGCGACGACCTTGGGCAGGGCGAGGACCGCGACCGCGTGGGGTTGGCGGGATTCATTCGACATATGGCAATCCTGCCACTCGCGGGCGCCCGCGTCCAGCGCGATCATCGCTGCCATGAAGATCGACGTGATGGTGTACAACGGGTTCGACGAGCTCGACGCGCTCGGGCCCTACGAAGTCCTCCGCAGCGCTGCCGAGAGCGGCGCCGATGCCGACGTCGCGCTCGTGGCGACGTCCGGCCCCGGCCCGATCACCGGCTCGCATGGAGCGACCGTCCTCGCGCAGTCCGCGCCGCGCGATGCTGAGGTGGTCGTCGTCCCCGGCGGCGGCTGGAACGACGGCAACCCGCAAGGCGCGCGCGCCGAGGTCGCCGAGGGCACGCTTCCCGCGCTGCTCAACGAGCGCCACGCCGCGGGCGCGACGATCGCCGGCGTCTGCACCGGCGGCATGGTGCTCGCAAGCGCGGGCCTGCTGTCGGGGCGGCGCGCGATCACGCACGCCGGGGCGATCGCCGACCTCGAGGGCTTCGGCGCCGAGGTCGTCCACGCCCGCGTCGTCGACGACGGCGACATCATCACCGCCGGCGGCGTGACGTCGGGCCTGGACCTCGCGCTGAATTTCGTGCAGCGCGAGTGGGGCGCAGAGATCGCCGACGCCGTCGCGACCGACATGGAGTACCAGCGCCGCAGCTGACGGAACCGGTGCGCATGCGGCGGCGTATCGTCGGCGCATGCGTGTCTTGGGGTTGCTTGTCGTCCTGGGCGGCGCGACGGTCGCCGTCGCGGCGTCCGCTGCGGACACGCGCCGGCCCAAGGGCGAGCCGGCGACGTGCCGCCATCAGTCCGGCGCGAGCTTTCCGAAGGCGTTCGCGCTGAAGCGCAACCTCGTCGTCGGCCCGCTCGCGTTCGTCGGCGGCGCGACGTTCACCAGCGCCGACACGGTGCGCCGCTTCGGCGGCAACAAGTTCCCGCTGCTGCTGCGCTCCGGGCACCGCGTGACGGTCGAGATCACGCGCGCCACCGGGCGCGCGGTGTCGCTGGGGTACTCCAACCGCATGAAGCGGCTGCCCGACGGCGAGCGCTACGTCCGCGACGGCGACCGCGTCGTGCGCTTCATCGCCTGCCCGCAGGGCCACGGGATCAGCGACGTCGACGGGCGTCCCGTGACGTTCTGGTCGGGCTTCGTCCTCGCAAGCGCGCCGCGCTGTGTGCGCCTGCGCGTCTGGGTCGACGACGAGGCGCGGCCGCGCAACGCCCAGATCGAGCTCGGGCGTCGCTGCAGCTAGGACCTGGTGAGCGTCAGGCCGCGCGTGCGGCAGCTGTAGCGGCCGCCGCGCCCGGGGAGCCGCGTGCCGCACTCGATGGCGGTGCGCAGCCGAGCGATCACGGTCCCACGCTGGAGCAGATCGACGCTCAGCGCGCCGCGGGAGGCGGGCCTGCGGGGACCCGTCCAGCGCAGCGTCGCGGCGCCGCCGTTACTCGCGGAGTAGAAGAGCTCGGCGACGCCGAAAGAGCCGCTGCCGATGCGCCGGTGCAGGCCCTTGGAGACGGTGTCGATCTTCAGCGCGGCGATCCGCTTGAGCCCCGTGCGCGGCGCGGTCGTGCCCGCGACGGCGCGCGCGCGCAGCGTGATCGGGCTCGCGTCCCCGTTGGCGGCGAAGCCGAGCGCCAGGCGCAGATCGACGCGCGGCCTGCCCGCCGCCCTCGTCGTGCGCAGCTTGATCGTCGCCGGCTTGGACTCGCGCACCGTCATCGTGACGACGGCGCTGCCGTCACACGAGGCGACCGGGTTCGCGGCGCCCGGATTCTGCGTCTCCGTCCATGTGAACGTGACCGGGATCGTCCCGGCGGCCTGCGGGACGATCGCGAGCCTGTGGCCCGCCTTCTCGGTCGACGTCGGCACGTCCGGGGCGCTGATCCTCACCGAGCCGGCGATGACGCCGACCTGCGTGGCGTTGTCGAAGCGTGCGTCGATGCCGATGCGGTGCCCGGCGTAGACCGTCGGTGGGCCGGGCAGGACCTCGTTGAGCGAGAGGTCCTCGAACACCGCGCGCAGCGTTGGATGCTGCTGGCCGGGCTGGCAGGGACCTGCCTGCGCGGCCGCGGTGGGGAGGACGGCGAACAGGGCGACGACGAGCGCGGCGATCCGGGTCATGCCCGGATTATGGTCCGTCCGGGTCCTCGTTCTCCATCGCATCGGGGCCGGAGACCGGCTCGCACTGCGGCAGCGCCTGCCCCGGACCGGTCCCGGGCTTGCAGTCGGGATCCTGCCCGGTGTCGCCGGACGCGCCGCCCGTGGAGTCCTGCGGCTCGGCGCCGCCGGTCGAGGAGCTCGACGGTGTCGTGGCCGTCTGGGTCGTGGCCGGGGCGGTTGTCGTCCCGGGCCGCGTCGTCGTCTCCACCGTCACCGTCTGGGCCGGCGTGGTCTGCGGAGCGGCCTGCGTCGGCGTGGTCGGCTGCGTGTCCGCAGCGTTGTCGGAGTCCCCGCAACCGGCGACGGCAAGGACTGCAGCGGCGGCACAGGCGGTCATGAAAGCGCGCACGCGGGCAGGGTAGCCGGTGAAATCCGCCGCCCGCGGGTTGGGCCGAAGGCGCTGATCGGCAACACTTCGGTGTCTATGCCGCGCGCGATCTGGACCGGAACGATCTCCTTTGGCCTCGTCACGGTGCCCGTGAAGATGTATGCAGCCGTACAGCCGAAGACGGTGCGCTTCAACCAGCTGGACGGCGAGAACCTCGCCCGTATCCAGCAGAAGCGCGTCAATGCGGAGACCGGTGAGGAAGTGCCCTTCGAGCGCCTCGTCAAGGGCTATGAGATCTCGCCCGACCGCTACGTCGTGATCGAGCCCGAGGAGCTCGAGGCGATCGAGCCGAAGAAGACGAAGACCATCGAGATCGAGGACTTCGTCGACATCGAGGACATCGACCCGATCTATTACGACCATCCGTACTACCTCGTCCCCGGCACGGGCGGCGCCAAGCCCTACCGGCTGCTGCTCGAGGCGATGCGAGAGAGCGCAAAGGTCGGCATCGCCCGCGTCGTGATCCGCTCCAAGGAGCAGCTCGTCGCGCTGCGTCCGATCGGCGACGCGATGGGCATGACGACGCTGAACTTCGCCGATGAGATCGTCGACGCCGACAACCTCGACGAGCTTCCGGAAGCCGACGACGTCAAGGCCACCAAGCGCGAGATCGACATCGCCAAGCAGCTGATCGACTCGCTGTCGTCCTCGTGGGATCCGTCGCAGTACGAGGACAGCTACCGCCAGCAGGTGCTCGACATGATCGAGCGCAAGGCGGCAGGCGAGGAGATCGCCGTGGCGTCGGCCCCCGAGGAGGACGAGGCGCCCGCGCCCGACCTCATGGCCGCGCTGAAGGCCAGCCTCGACGCCGTCCGCTCCGGGGGCGATGGTGACGGCAAAGCGGAGAAGAAGACGGCCAAGAAGGAGCCCGCCAAGAAGTCGGGTTCGAGCCGCGCGAAGGCCGGCTCCAAGAGCTAGCAGCCTGCATCCGGAGGCGCGGCACTGCCACGCCTCCCGCGCCACCGCCGGGCGCGCCTCCCGCGGCACCGCCGGGCGCGCCTCCCGCGCGGAGGCCGCGCCGCGGGTCGCCTGCGATAAACTCCCCCGCTCGCCGTTCTCCGCGAACCCGGCATCGCGCCGCCCGCACCATGACCGATCGACTTATGCCGCCACAGGCCGACGGCCTCTACGACCCTAGGTTCGAGCACGACGCCTGTGGTGTCGCGATGGTCGCGAAGCTCGACAACGTGCCCTCGCACGATGTCGTGATCCGCGCCCTGGAGGCGTTGGACAACCTCGAGCACCGTGGGGCCGAGGGCGCCGACGTGAAGACCGGCGACGGCGCCGGGATCCTCACGCAGATGCCCGACGCGTTCTTCCGCGGGATCGTCGAGTTCGAGCTGCCCCCGCAGGGCCAGTACGGCGTCGGCGTCTGCTTCCTCCCGCGCGATCCCGAGCGCCGCAAGCGCATCGAGGACCTGATCGAGCTGAACGTCCGCGTCGAGGGCCAGCACGTGCTGGGCTGGCGCGACGTGCCGATCGACGAGGAGCACGTCGGGACGACCGCCAACGCGGCGCGCCCGCACATCCGCCAGATCTTCATCGAGGCCGGCGCCGGCTTCCGCGGCAACCAGATGGCCTTCGAGCGCAAGCTCTACGTCATCCGCCGCGTCGTCGAGCTCGCGACGGGCCCGGACTTCTACGCCCCGTCGTTCAGCAGTCGCACGGTCGTCTACAAGGGCATGCTGATCAGCCGGCAGGTCCGCTACTTCTACCCCGACCTGTCCGACGAGCGCTTCGCGTCCGCGCTCGCGCTGGTGCACTCGCGCTTCTCGACGAACACGTTCCCGTCCTGGGAGCTCGCCCACCCGTTCCGCGCGATCGCCCACAACGGTGAGATCAACACGCTGATGGGCAACAAGAACTGGATGCGCGCGCGCGAGTCGCAGCTCGCGTCCGAGCTCTTCGGCCTGGACATCCAGAAGGTCATGCCGATCGTCCGCGAGGGCGGCTCGGACTCCGCGACGTTCGACAACGTCCTCGAGCTGCTGATGCTCGCCGGCCGCTCGCTGCCGCACGCGGCGATGATGATGATCCCCGAGGCCTTCGCCGACCGCGACGACCTCTCCGAGGAGCTCAAGGGCTTCTACGCCTTCCACTCCTGCCTGATGGAGCCGTGGGACGGTCCCGCCTCGGTCTGCTTCACCGACGGCACGCTGGTCGGCGCGACGCTCGACCGCAACGGCCTGCGCCCCGGCCGCTGGGTGGAGACGAAGGACGGCTACGTCATCCTCGGCTCCGAGGCGGGCATGCTCGAGGTCGGCGGCATCGACAACGTCAAGCGCCTCGGGCGCCTGGCGCCGGGCAAGCTCTTCCTCGTCGACCTCAAGCAGGGCCGGATCGTCGAGGACGCCGAGGTCAAGGAGCAGATCTCGACGCAGAAGCCCTACGCGAAGTGGTTCGCCGACCACGTCGTGCACTTCGACGACCTGCCCGTCAGGGAGCCGCGGTCGCCGCGCACCGAGTCCGTGCGCACCCGCCAGCTCGCCTTCGGCTACTCCCAGGAGGACATGCGCGTGCTGCTGGCGCCGATGGCGTCGCAGGCCGCCGAGCCGATCGGCTCGATGGGCAACGACAACGCGCTGGCCGTGCTGTCGGAGAAGCGCCCCGCGCTGTTCACGTACTTCAAGCAGCTGTTCGCGCAGGTCACCAACCCGCCGATCGACCCGATCCGCGAGTCGATCGTGATGTCGCTGGCGACCGGCGTCGGCGCCGAGGGCAACCTGCTCGACGAGTCGCCCGACCACGCGCGACAGCTCGTGATGGAGCAGCCGATCCTGCGCAACTTCGAGCTCGAGACGCTGCGCCAGGTCGACCACCCGTCCTTCCGCGCCCACACGATCGACATCACGTGGCCGATCGACGAAGGGCCCGGCGGCATGCAGGCGCGCCTGGCAAACGCCTGCGACGAGGCCTACGACGCCGTGCAGGCCGGCTACAACATCGTGATCCTCAGCGATCGCGAGATGAGCGCCGCGCGCGCGCCGATCCCGTCGCTGCTGGCGACAGCTGCGATCCACCACCACCTCGTGCGCGAGGGCAACCGCCTGCAGACCGGGCTCGTCGTCGAGTCCGGGGAGCCGCGCGAGGTCCACCACTTCGCCACGCTGATCGGCTACGGCGCCTCGGCGATCAACCCGTACCTGATGTTCGAGACGCTCGGCGCGCTCGTCGACGAGGCACGCATCGCCGGCGTCGAGGACGCCGAGGTCGCCGAGAAGAACGTCGTCAAGGCACTGGGCAAGGGCCTGCTCAAGACGATCTCGAAGATGGGGATCTCGACGATCCAGTCCTACTGCGGCGCGCAGATCTTCGAGGCCGTCGGCCTCGAGAAGACGGTGATCGACCGCCACTTCACGGGCACCGCGTCGCGGATCGGCGGCATCGGCATGGGCACGATCGCCGGAGAGGCGCTGGACCGCCACTCGCGTGGCTACGCGCCCGAGGGCGTCCCAAGCGTCGGCGGCGACGTGCTGCCGGTCGGCGGCGTCTACGCCTGGCGGCGCGACGGCGAGCACCACATGTGGAACCCCGAGACGATCGCGCTGATCCAGCACGCCGTCCGGGACATGAACGGCTCGGCACAGGAGAAGTACGACGAGTTCTCAAAGCTCGTCAACGAGGACGCCTCGCGCCGCGCGACGCTGCGCGGCCTGCTGGCGTTCGCCGAGCGCGAGCCGATCGCGCTGGACGAGGTCGAGCCCGCCAAGGAGATCGTCAAGCGCTTCTCCACCGGCGCGATGTCGCTCGGCTCGATCTCCACCGAGGCCCACGAGACGCTCGCGATCGCGATGAACCGCATCGGCGGCAAGTCCAACACGGGCGAGGGCGGGGAGGACCCGCGCCGCTACCAGCGCGACGAGAACGGCGACCTGCGGCGCTCGGCGATCAAGCAGGTCGCCTCGGGGCGCTTCGGCGTCACCGCGCACTACCTCGTCAACGCCGACCAGCTGCAGATCAAGATGGCCCAGGGCGCAAAGCCCGGAGAGGGCGGCCAGCTGCCTGGCCACAAGGTGGACAAGTACATCGGCAGCGTGCGCCACACGACGCCGGGCGTGGGCCTGATCAGCCCGCCGCCGCACCACGACATCTACTCGATCGAGGACCTCAAGCAGCTGATCTACGACCTGCGCTGCGCGAACCCGACCGGCAGCGTCTCGGTCAAGCTCGTCGCCGAGGTCGGTGTCGGCACGGTCGCCGCCGGCGTGGCCAAGGCCAACGCCGACCACGTGCTGATCGCCGGGCACGACGGCGGCACCGGCGCCAGCCCGCTGTCCTCGATCGTCGCCGCCGGCGTGCCCTGGGAGATCGGCCTGGCCGAGACCCAGCAGACGCTGCTGAAGAACGACCTGCGCCGGCGCATCACCGTGCAGACCGACGGCCAGCTGAAGACCGGGCGCGACGTCGCGATCGCCGCGATCCTGGGCGCCGACGAGTTCGGCTTCTCGACCGCGCCGTTGATCGCGACCGGCTGCATCATGATGCGCGCCTGCCACCTGAACACGTGCCCGGTCGGCATCGCCACGCAGGACCCCGAGCTGCGCAAGCGCTTCGAGGGCAAGCCCGAGCACGTCGTCAACTACTTCTTCTTCGTCGCCGAGGAGCTGCGCCAGATCATGGCGTCGCTGGGCGTGCGCACGATCTCCGAGCTGATCGGGCACACCGAGCTGCTGCAGGTCGACAAGGCGATCGACCACTGGAAGGCGCGCGGGATCGACCTCACGCACTTGCTGCACCGCCCCGAGGACATCGCCGCCGACGCGCCGCTGCATCGCGTCGAGCTGCCGCCCGCGGTGCTCGGCGACCACCTCGACCACGAGCTGATGGAGCGCGCCGAGGGCGCGCTGACGCGCGGTGAGAAGGTCGCCTTCGAGATCGGCGTGCGCAACATCCACCGCTGCGTCGGCGGCATGCTGTCGTCGAAGATCGCCGAGCTGCACGGTCCCAACGGCCTCGAGGACGACGCGATCCAGGTGACGCTCAAGGGCTCGGCCGGCCAGTCCTTCGGGGGCTGGCTGTCGCGCGGCGTCTCGTTCACGCTCTACGGCGACGCCAACGACTACACCGGCAAGGGCCTCTCCGGCGGCACGCTGGCGATCATGCCGCCCGAGGGCGCGACCTACCGCGCCGAGGAGAACGTGATCGTCGGCAACACCGTGCTCTACGGCGCGACCAGCGGCAAGGTCTTCTTCCGCGGTCTCGCCGGCGAGCGCTTCGCCGTGCGCAACTCGGGCGCCAGCGCCGTCATCGAGGGCGTCGGCGACCACGGCTGTGAGTACATGACCGGCGGGCGCGTCGTCGTGCTCGGAGCGACCGGGCGCAACTTCGCCGCCGGCATGTCGGGCGGCATCGCCTACGTGCTCGACGAGCACGACGAGTTCCGCAGCAAGGTCAACCCCGACATGCTCGACCAGCTCGAGCCGCTCGACGAGGCCGACGCGATCGAGCTGCACGAGCTCGTCGCCGAGCACGAGCGCCGCACCGGCTCCCCGGTCGCCCGCCGCGTGCTGAACGAGTGGACGGCGCTGCTGCCGCGGTTCGTGAAGGTCTTCCCGGCGGACTACAAGCGCGTGCTCGCCGAGGCGGCGCTCGAGGGGGCGACCGCCTGATGGGTGAGCTCGGAGCCTTCCTGAAGATCGAGCGGGCCGGGGTCCAGTACTCCGACGCGAAGGAGCGCGCGACGAACTACAAGGAGTTCCTCGTCGCACGCCCGCACGAGGAGCTCGCCGGCCAGGGCGCGCGCTGCATGGAGTGCGGCGTGCCGTTCTGCCACAACGGCTGCCCGCTCGGCAACCTGATCCCCGACTGGAACGACCTCGTCTATCGCGACCGCTACCGCGACGCGATCCGCCAGCTGCACGCCACCAACAACTTCCCGGAGTTCACCGGGCGGCTGTGCCCGGCGCCGTGTGAGGCCGCCTGCGTGCTGGAGATCCGCGAGGGCGACGCCGTCTCGATCAAGCAGATCGAGAACGGGATCATCGACCGCGCCTGGGCCGAGGGCTGGGTCGTCCCCGAGCCGCCGTCGGTGGAGACCGGCCGCACGGTCGCCGTCGTCGGCGCCGGCCCGGCCGGGATGGCCGCCGCCCAGCAGCTGCGCCGCGCCGGTCACACGGTCACGCTGTTCGAGCGCGACGAGGCCGCCGGCGGGCTGGTGCGCTTCGGCGTCCCGGACTTCAAGATCGAGAAGACCGTCGTCGAGCGGCGCGTGCGGCAACTTCGCGACGAGGGCATCGATCTGCGCTGCGGCGTCGACGTCGGCGTCGACATCTCCGCCGAGGAGCTGCGCGAGCAGTTCGACGCGGTCGTGCTGTCGACCGGCTCGCGCGTGCCGCGCGACCTTCCGGTCCCCGGCCGTGAGCTCGACGGCGTGCACTTCGCGATGGACTACCTCTACGAGCGCACGCGCCAGGTCCGCGACGCCGACGGCGCGCCCGGTGCGATCAGCGCACAGGGCAAGCACGTCGTCGTGATCGGCGGCGGCGACACCGGCGCCGACTGCGTCGGCAACTCGATCCGCGAGGGCGCGCTCAGCGTCACCCAGCTCGAGCTGCTGCCCGAGCCGCCGGAGAAGCGCCCCGACGACCGCACGCCGTGGCCGCTGTGGCCGCAGAAGTACCGCCTCTCGTACGCGATGGAGGAGGCCAAGGCGATCGAGAAGGGCGAGCAGGACTACTCGATCACGACCACGCAGTTCCGCGGCGAGGACGGTGTCGTCAAGGCGCTGGAGATCGCGCAGGCCGCGCCGGCGCCGCCGTTCGGTCCCGTCGAGGGCAGCGAGCGCGAGCTGCAGGCCGACCTCGTGCTGCTGGCGATGGGCTTCCTGTACCCCGAGCAGGAGCTGCTCGACGGCCTGGGCGTGGAGAAGGACGGGCGCGGCAACGCCGCCGCCGCGGTCTATGAGACGAGCGTCGACGGTGTCTTCGCCGCCGGCGACTGCCGCCGCGGCCAGTCGCTGATCGTCTGGGCGATCAACGAGGGCCGTCAGGCCGCGCGGATGGCCGATCGCTACCTGCGCCGGCTGCCCGAGCTCGCGGGCCCGGACGCCGACGAGGGCTCCGAGGGCCCGCCGCAGCACACCGACGGCGCGATGGCCGTCGAGCACTGAATTACGGCACCCGGCACGGCACGGTACGGCAACCCTGCTGTGGTCACCTCAGCCTGCGTGCGCGACGCTGCAGCCATGCCCAAGTTCATCATCGAGCGCGAGATCCCCGGAGCCGGTCAGCTGACCGCCGACGAGCTCAGCGGAATCGCCAACAAGTCCAACGGCGTGCTGACCGACATGGGCGGCGACGTCCAGTGGCAGCAGTCCTACGTGACCGACGACAAGATCTACTGCGTCTACGTCGCGCCGACCGCCGACCGGGTCCGCGAGCACGCCCAGCTCGGCGGGTTCCCGGCCAACGTCGTGACGCCGGTCGCAGAGGTCATCGACCCGACGACCGCCGAGGCGAAGGTCAGCGCCTAGGATTGGCGCATGAGGGGCCTGATCGGCCGCGACGAGGAGCGGGGGCTTCTCACCGAGGCACTCGCAGCATCGCCGTCCGTCGTGCTCGTCAGTGGCGAGTCCGGCATCGGGAAGTCGCGTCTCGTGGAGGACGCCGCTGAGGGCATCGAGCTCCTGCGCGGCGTCTGCTCCGATCGCGCGCGCAGCGCCTACGGGCCCGTGCTCGGGGCGCTGCGCGCGTGGCTGCGCGAGCATCCCGGCGGCTTCGCGTCGCTTGGGTCGCTGCGCGGCCCCCTGGCGTGCCTGCTGCCCGAGGTCGGCGGTGAGCCGGCCGAGGTCGACCGCGCGACGCTCGTCGAGGCGCTGCGCTGCGCGCTGACGTCCGTCGGCGAGGCCGTGCTGTTCCTCGACGACCTGCAGTGGTCAGACGAGGCCACGCTCGACCTGCTGGCCGAGCTCGCCCCCGCGCCGCCGCTGACGATCGTCGGCGCCTATCGCTCCGACGAGGTCGGCCGCGGGCATCCACTGCGCCGGCTGCGCACCGAGCTGCGCCGGCGCGGCGCCCTGACCGAGGTGACGCTCGCGGGCCTCGAGTCCGAGGACACCGCCGCGCTCGTCGCGCAGGTGCTCGGCGACGCGGCCGCGCCGCAGCTCGCAGCGGCGATCCACGCGCGCACGCAGGGCGTGCCGTTCTTCGTCGTCGAGCTCGCGGCCGTGGTCCGTGATCGCGAGGCCGGCGACCACGGGGAGGTGCCGCTCCCGGAGACGATCCGCGACGCCGTCGGGCTGCGGCTCTCGGGGCTCCCGGCGGCGGCGCACGCGACGGCCGAGGTCGCGGCCGTGCTCGGCGCGCGCTTCGACCTCGACGTCGTCGCGGCGATCGAGCCGGGCGACGGGCTCGGCGAGCTGCTCGCGGACGGCGTCGTCGTCGAGCGCGACGCGGGAGAGGCGGCGTTCCGCCACGCGCTCGAGCGCGAGGCGCTCTACGAGGACATCCCATGGCTGCGGCGCCGCGCGCTGCACAGCCGCGTCGCCGACGAGCTCGCGCTGCGCGGTGCGCCGAGCATGGCGGTCGCGACGCATCGCCTCGCCGCGCGCGAGCTGCCCCAGGCGCGCGCGGCGCTGTTGGAGGCCGTCGCCGAGCTGTCGGCCGTCCACGCCTACCGCGACGCCGCGCGCGCCGGGCGCCTCGCGCTCGACAACTGGGGCGCCGGCGAGGACGTCGCCAAGCGCCTGCAGGCGCTCGACGTCCACGGCCACTGCGCCGAGCTCGCCGGCGACCTCCCGGAGGCGGCGCGCGCCTTCCGTGAGCTCTCGGAGCTGCGGCGCAGCGAGCGCGGTGACCGCGCGCTCGCCGACGCCGTGCGGCGGCTCGCCGGGGTGTATGACCTGCAGGGCGACCGCGCGCGGGCGCGCGCCTCGCGGGAGCTGGCCGCAAGCGCCTACGCGACCGCCAAGCTGCCCGCCGAGGCCGCGGTCGAGCGGCTCGTCCTCGGTGCATACATGCAGGCAGCCGGCGACCACGACGCCGCCGTCGCGACCGCCGCACTCGCGCGCGAGGAGGCGCGCGCGGCGGGACGCGTCGACATCGAGGCCCGCGCGCTCGGGCTGGAGGGCGTCGCGCGCGCCAAGCGCGGCGAGCACGCCGAAGGTGTCGACACGGTCCGCGAGGGGTTGCAGCTCGCGCTTGCCGGCGACCTCTCGGCCGTCGCCGGCGACGTCTACCAGCGGCTCGGCACGGCGCTCGAGATCGCCGCCGACTACCGCGGCGCCCAGGAGGCGCTCGACACGGCGATCGCGCTGTGTCAGACCAACGGCGCGGCGGCGACCGAGCAGACCTGCGTCGCATGCCTGGCCTACGTGCTGCGCGAGCTCGGCGACTGGGAGCGCTCGGTCGCGCTGTGTCGCGAGCTGCTCGCCCCCGGCAACGTCGGCCCGGGCACACGCGTCGTCACCGACGGCATCGTCGGCGCGGTGCGCGCGTTCCGCGGCGAGCTGCGCCCGGCGCGGCGGATGCTCGAGTCCAGCAACGCGCTCGCGGTGCAGCTGAACGTCGTCTCGATGCACGTCGACAGCGCGGGCGGGCTGGGCTACCTCGCAGCCCTGCTCGGCGACGACGACGCCGCGCTCGCGCGCTGTCGCGAGGTGCTGGATCGCTGGGAGGGCAGCCAGGACCGCCACTACGCGGTCTGGCCGCTGCGCTGGTCGGCCGCGTGGCTGGCCCGCAACGGCCACGATCGCGACGCCTCCGCGTGCGCCGACGCGCTCGCGCAGATCGCCAGCCACACGAGCCATCCCGACGCGCTCGCCGCGCTCGGGCAGGCGCTCGGCGAGATCGCGCTGCTCAACGGAGAGGCGCAGGCGGCGGCCGAGCACCTCGCCGGAGCGGTCGCGCTGCACGACCGCCTGGACATTCCCTTCGACCGCGCGCAGATCCAGTTGCGCGCCGGCGTCGCCGCGGCGGCCGCCGGCGACCGCGAGGGCGCCGTCGAGCGGATCACCGACGCGCAGAACGCCGCGCGGCGCCTGGGCGCGCGCCCGCTGGCGGCGGAGAGCGCGCGGGAGCTGACGGCGCTCGGCGTCGGCGGCGCGAACGGCGGGCCGCTGTCGCGGCGCGAGTGCGAGGTCGTCGGCCTCGTGGCCGAGGGCTGCACCAACCGCGAGATCGCTTCGCGGCTCGTCGTCAGCACGCGAACAGTGGACATGCACGTGCGCAACATCCTGCTGAAGCTCGATGCCCGCTCCCGCGCCGAGGCCGCCGCAAAGGCTGGACGAATGGGCATCTGCTGAGGGCGCACCGCAACTTCTGGGCAGTTACCCTGTCCCAGCCATGACCCCACCCGGATGGTGCCGGTCATGCCTGCCCCTCTGTCCGCAACCCACGGAGTGACGCTCACCCGATGCGACGTTTCCTTTGCCTGTCCCTGCTGTCTGCGACCGCCGCGACGCTCGCGTTCGCACCCGCCTCCCAAGCGGTGACCTACGGGATCTCAGACCAGCAGGCCGCGACGTTCACCAACCCGCTGTACAAGCCGCTGAAGCTCAAGGTCGCGCGCTACGTGCTGCCGTATGACGCGATGTTCGACGCCAACCAGCTCGCGCGCTGGGACGCCTGGCACAAGGCCGCAAGGGCCGCCAACCAGCGGATCCTGATCTCGATCGAGCACTCGCGTACCGAGGGCAAGGAACAGCAGGCGCCGACGCTCGCGCAGTACGAGCTCGCGACGAAGGCGTTCCACAACGCCTATCCGGACGTCAAGGAGATCAACACCTGGAACGAGGTCAACGCCTGCCAGAAGGGCTCGCGCACCGAGCGCCAGCCGCTGGGCATCTGCAAGACCTCCAAGGCGCGGCTGCTCTTCCAGTACTGGAGCAGCAACAAGAAGGTCTTCAAGGGCGCGACGATCATTCCCGTCGACGTGCTCGACGACCGCGAGACGAGCGCCGGCAGCGCGGTGCGCTACATCAAGGCGTTCAAGAAGGTCGCCAAGGGCAAGCTGCCCAAGATCTGGGGCGTGCACAACTACTCCGACACGAACCGCTTCTCGCAGGTGCGCTTCAAGAACATCCTCAAGGCGATCGGCAAGAAGGGCGACATCTGGCTGCTTGAGACCGGCGGCCAGCTGACGGTGTTCGGCGGCAGCCAGTCCAAGAAGGAAGCCGGCGCGGCGAAGGCGCTGAAGTGCATGTTCTACATCGCCAAGCACCAGCCCCGCGTCAAGCGCAACTACATCTACCAGTTCCACGGCGCCGCGTCGGGCGCGACGTTCGACGCCGGGCTGGTCGACGCCACCGGCACCGCCAAGCGCCCGGGCTACAGGGTCGTGCAGAAGCGCCAGCAGGCCAAGTGCTGACGATCCAGGAGGCGTAACACCTCGGCGGGCGCCGCTTCGTAGACTGCGGAGCGGTGCCCACCTTCTGCCGTCACGGTCGCGTCGTCGAGAACTGCGCGATCTGCTCGAAGGCAAGCCGGACGCGACCCGGCACCGTCGCCGATCGTGAGGCGATCCGCCGTGAGAGCTCGGCAGCGGCGCGGGCGCCGCGGCCCGCACCGCGCAGCGTCGCGGCGAAGCGCCGCGCGCAGCGCCCCGGCTCGCGGATGACGGTGCGCCAGTTCGCGCGCGCCGTCGACGACGGCTACGCCAACTCGCTCGTGCCGGGGCTGCGCTCCAGCGAGGACGCGCAACGCCTGGCCGACGAGATCGCGTTCGCGACGACGCGCCTTGACGTGCTCGCGGCCGACCCGCCCGGCCTGTATGGCGAGGCGCTGCTCGTCGACGCCGAGGAGGGGCTCTGGCTGGCGTTCCTGGCCGCGCTGCTCTCGCCGCTCGACGGCGACGACCCGTTCGCGTCGATCGAGGCCGCGCGCGTGCCGTGGGCCGGTGGTGAGCTGCCGGCGCTCGAGGGTGCTGAGCTCGGACCACGCGCCGGCGACCCGCGCAAGCTCGCTGACGCGGTGCTCGCCTACCGCGGGCGTGTCTCGAAGGCCGGCTCACAGGCTGCGCTGCTGGCCGGCGAGCGCTCGCTGACGCCGCAGCGCCGCTTCGATCGCGCGCTGGAGCGCCTCTCGCTGCCGGGCTTCGGCCGCGCGCCGCGCTATGACTTCCTCGTCACCGTCGGGCGCCTCGGCCTGATCGACATCGAGGCCTGGACGCTGACCGTCGACGACCCGATGGACCCGGTCACCACCGCCGCCAAGCGCGTCTTCGGGATCGGCGATCGCGTGCTGATCTCACGGCGCGCGAACGAGCTCGCGGGCGGCTGCGAGGTTCCCGTCGCCGCGCTGGACCTCGCGCTGTTCAACTGGGCGCGGCCGGAAGGCCGCTACTCGGCCGGCGTGCCCGCCGAGCCCGACGACGCGGTCCGCGACCGCTGTCTCGCGGCGCTTGCGGTGTAGCTGAGCGTCAACGCGCCAACATTCTGCGCGATCCGCGCAAATAGCGAGCTTTTGCTGCGCCGTCAGGGGGCGAACTTGACGCGCTGCGGCGCTATCGAGGGCAATGGGAGTGTCAGACCGGAAGGACACGGGGACGGTGGCACTCGCACAGGAACTGGGGACACGGACGGCGATCGAGCGCAGGATCGCCGCCGACGAGCTCGTCGTGGACACGGTGCGCCGTCACGCCGACCACGCGCTGAAGATCGCGCGCCGCTGCACGCAGTCACCAGACGACGCGCTCGAGGCCTATTCGCAGGCGCTGCTCAAACTCGTTCGCTACAAGGACGACCTGCGCGCCGAAACCGCGCACCTGTGGCTGTTCGAGGTCGTCCGGCGCGAGGCCGCTCTGGTGCGCAAACAGCGTCGCCGGCTGGTCGCCGTCGACGACAGTGAGCTGCAGCTGCTGATCGTCGAGACGGCGGAGTCCGCCGAGGAGCGGGTCCTCGGCCTCGACGTCGCGTCGCGGGCGGGTGAGGCGCTGGCGGCGCTGAAGACCGACGAGGCGCGGGCGCTGACGCTGCAGGCGGCGGGGCTCTCATACGGTGAGATCGCCGCGCGGCTGGGCTGGACGGCGACGAAGACCAACCGTGCGCTGACCGAGGGACGCGCCGGGTTCCGGCGGCGCTATGCAGAGCTCGAGAGTGGTGAGGCCTGCCGGCGCTGGGCGAGCGTTCTCGCCGACGAGCGTGACGGCGGCATCGTCGATCGCGCCCGCCTGCGTGCCCATCTGCGTCGCTGCCCGGGCTGCCGAGCGACCGTACGCGAGTTGCACGACACGCCGGCGGTCCTCGCCTTGGTGCTGCCGGTGGCGCTGGCGGGCGCTCCGGCGCCCGATCGCCACGGGATCGTCGCGAGGTTCGCCGAGACCGTCGGGCGCTCGGTGGACGGCATCGCCGGGCTCGTCGCCGAGCGCGCCGGCGGGGCATCGCTGCACCTGCAGGCGCTCGCCGATGCGGCGTCGGCGGCGAAGGTGGCCGCTCTCGCGGCGTCGGCGGTCGCGGTCGCTGGTGGTGGCATCGCGGTGCGCGAGGCCGCAACGGAGGCCACACCGTCCTCTGCTCGTGAGGTGCGCGCGCCGGTCACGTCGACTGCTCGCACACCGGATCCGCCGCCGCCGGCGCCGGTCCGCACCGCCACGACGGCGAACCTGGCGTCCCACGCGCCCGCCGCGGCACGCGAGCAGCGCCCCGAGTTCGGTGCCGGCGCCACGTCGTCAGGGGCGAAGGCGGCGGGCGCGGAGGAGCCGTTCGCCGCGACGCCGGCCGCGGACTTCGAGCGTCGTCCGCAGGCCGATGCGAGCCAAGCCGAGCCGACACCCGCACCGCAGGGAGGCGACTTCGAGGATGCGGGCGGCGGGGAGTTCGGCGGGTGACCGCGCTCGTCGCGCGGCGGGCGGACGAGCTCGACGGCGCGCTGCTGGACATGCTCCAGGCCTTTGTGGCGCGTGCGCCGCTGTTCGCCGGGCTCCGTGCGCGCGGCGAGGCCGAGGACCTCGTCCAGGAAGCCCTGATCACGGTCCGGCGCCGGCTCGCGGATGGCGATGTCGACGATCCGTTCGCCTACGCGACGCGGGTCGTTCAGAACCTTGCGCGCCGCGCCTACGCGCGAGCACGCCCGGAGACGGCGACCGACGCAGCGGGCCTTGAGGCGGTCGGGCCCGTCGGCGATGTCGCGGACGTGGCCGAGCGGCGCTCCGAGCTCGAGGAGGTCCTCGGGATGGTGCGCGCCGTGCGGATGGTTGTATGCGAGTTGCCTGCCGCCGACGTCGAGCTCATCCGCGCGGAGCTGCGGCGCGATGACCAGCGGGCACTGGCGCAGCGGCTGGGCATGTCGCGGGCGACGTTCTACCGGCGCAAGCACGACGCGCTCTGTGGCTTCGTCACCGCCGTTGCGCGTGGAGCGAGCGCCGAGCCCTGTCCGGACCGCGTCGAGGCGCTGCTAGCCGCCGCGGGTGGATCGGGCTTTGCGAGTGCCCGCCGGGCCCGCGAGCACGCTCAGAGCTGCCTGCACTGTGAGGCGACGCTGCGTCACCTGACGGCGGCGCGTCATGGGCTCGCGATCGTGGCGCCATTGCCCTCGCTGGTGGTCGTCGACAGCGTGACGTCGGCCGAGCGCCTGTCCTTCACCCTGCAGGGCGGCTGGGACTGGCTGCGAGGCATCGCCGTGCGTGGTCCTGACCCCGCGGCGTTCCTGCCGGCGTCCAGAGGGACGGCGGCGGCGCTGGCGGTCGCGTGCGTGGGGTTCGGGGGCACGACCTACTGCGCTGTCGACGGCGTGCCGCGGCCGGTTCGCGACGCGCTCGGGATGGCCGAGGAGCGCTCGCGGTCCGATCAGCCGGCGCCGGCAGTTGCGCGGCGGCCGGCGCCGGTGCGGGCCATGTCACCTGCGTCGCCGGGCGCGCAGGGCCTTGCCTCGCGCGCATCGCCCCAGCCGTCGGCAGGGCGAGCGTCGCCGCGGCCGGAGTTCCGTGGGCGACGGCCGAAGCCTGGGGTCGCGGAGGCGGAGTTTCGCCGCGCCGGATCGACACGGACCGCCCGGTCGGCCGAGTTCCGTGCGCCAGAGCGGCGCGGTGCGGTCGCGGGGTCGACGTCGACGTCGCCGCGTCGCTCCGCGCCGGCTGGGGCCGCGGAGCAGGAGTTTGGGGGCGACGCGCTCGGCCGCGAGTTTCGCTGACACGGTTGCGCGCCCGCCGATGAGTTTCGGCTTTCGCCGGCGTCATAAGGGGTATGCGACGCGTCCTCGCACAGAATCTCGGGCTGCCGCTCTCACGCTGATGCGCGAGCGTGAGCCCCTCACCTTCCGCGACCGCTGGGTCGCGCCGGCGTTTCAGCGCCGGTTTGTCCACCTTGCGCCTGGCAGCAGCCGCGCGCACCGGGATGCCGATTGGGCGGGCGCTCTGATCGTCGTGGAGGAGGGCGCGATCGAGCTCGAGTGCGTCCGTGGCGGTCGTCGCCGATTCGAGACGGGTGCGGTGCTGTGGCTGAGTGGCGTGCCGCTGCGGGCGATGCACAACCCGGGGCCCGACCGGGCGGTTCTGGTCGCCGTCTCGCGGCGGACGGATGAGGCCCCGCCCGCCGCGCCGTCCGGCTAGGGGCGCACGGTCACCGAGCGAGTCGCGCTGTAGCCGGTCGCGTACGTCGACGTGTTGCGCGGGACGATTTTCGCGCGGAAGCGGTAGCGCGTCGGGCTGGTCGTGCGGCGGAACCTGTACCGCGCGGCGAACCGGCCGTTCGCGCTGCGCCGGACGGTCAGGCGCTTGAAGGTGAACCAACCCGTCCTGAGCTTGACCTGCAGGTGCAGCAGCGCGCCCGCCGCGGGGATCGTGCCCCGTACGGTGCCCCGGAAGCGGAGGCTCTGTCCGTTGCGCAGCGTGCGTCGGGACAGTCGCATGAGGGCGTCCTGGCGGACGAGGAGGGCCAGTTGGTTGCTGGCCCGGTTGGCGTTGGCGCCGCCTTGCGGGAAGTAGACGAGCCGCAGCTCGCGGCTCCGGCCGCCCTTGCTGGTCGACACGCTGAGCGCGCCGTCAGGACCCGACACGCCCGAGGCCGTCGTCTTCCATGTGGTCTCGGGGGCGCCGAGCCGCTTCTCGACCACGAAGACGCGTGCGCCGCCGATCGGCGCGCCGGCCTGCGTCGTGATCGTGCCGCGGATGCGCACCCGCGCATTGAACGGGGCGACGAGGCGACTGGTAGTGCGTGCCCGTGAGCTGCTGCCACGTTGCAGGCGCGCGGTGATGATCGCGTCGGCGTCGGCCGGGTTGCCGTTGGCCCCGGGGCTCGACGACGGGTTTGCAAGCGCGACGGTCCCCTGGGCCTGGGCGTTCGCTGCCGCGGCCTGGCGGCAGGCTTCCTGGTTCACGCACTCCGCGACGACCGTCCCGGCGAACGGGGGGTCCGTCGCGCTCGTGGTGCGCTCGGACGTCCCGCCTGCATCCGTGGCCTTGACCTGTAGCAGGACCTTGTGACCGACGTCGTCGACAGTCAGGTGATACGTCTCGCCCGTCGCACCCGAGATCGGCCGCGGGTCAGAACCGTCACTCGCCGCCCGGATCCATTGGTAGGCGATCGCCGGGCTCTGCCCCTCTACGGTGGCTGCGCCGCGCAGCGCATCACCCGCCCGTGGCGTGCCGGTGACAGTGACCGCCGTGATGGCCGGCGGACGCGTGTCGGCGATGATCGGCCATGGTCCATGCGTCGCCTTGTTGACGCCGGTGACGTCGTACACCTCGAGGGTCAGCTCGTGGTCGCCGTCGGGCAGCGCCGCGGTGTCCAGTCCCAGCGACCCACTGGCGCTGAGCTTGCACGGGACCCTGTGGCTGAAGCTCTTGCCGTACTTGGAGCAGCGCCCGTCATTGCCGTCCACCACACCCGCCGCGACCTCTGCACCGTCAGCAAGCAGTCGGTGGCGGTAGACACCGCCACCGACGTCGCTGGCCTGGTAGCTCAACGCCCGCTGCCGCACGCGAGTGTTCGCCGACATCAAGGTGCCGCTCGGCCCACCGGCCAGCACCGGCGACGACTCATCGACGAGCGTGAGCTCGATCTGTCGCATGCTGTAACGCGTCTCGCCTCCGGCCGGGCAGCCGTTTGAACCGGAGCACTCGACGCCGAACCTAACCCAGGATGCGCCACGGAGTGGGGCGGACAACGTTCCACCATTCGCTACACACCCCCAGCCAACCGCGCATCCTTCGACTCGCCCACGGTCCGATTCCATTTGAGCCACAGGTGACCCAAAAGCCTGGTCTGCCCCAGTCGTGACACTGCGAACGCCGACGATCCAGTGAAGAGATGTTCCCGCGGGACTTGCGAATCGCCAGTACGCCTGCGCGCCATTGGTGTGCGCCACGCGCGAATCCCAAGCCGCGTTGAGACTACCTCCGTGCTGACACTCGTCTCCATAGCCCGTGTACGCGCCTGCGAACGACGGGGTCCAGCCGTCTGGTGCGACGTACGCACCGTCGGGGTGCTGGCATGCGTCGACGGTGTACGTGGCGGCCTCGGTTTGTGCGGGGGCGGCCAAGGTGAGTGCGAGCGTTGTCGCCAACAGCGCCAACGATGCAAGCAGTGCCGGTTGGCGGAGTCGTGCCGGCGGCTTGGGCTTGTCGCGTTGCTCGGTCTGCCTGCTGGGTGGTGGGGTGCTCATTTCGGACCTCCCTTTCCATGTCGGTTCTGGCGCGCCCTGTTGCGCGCTTCGACCGGATGAGGCCACCGGTGCGGAATGTGTCTCACGTGCTGGTCCCGCGTCAGGAAATTGCGCCGATTGCGGGTGGTTGAAACATCCGTTGCAAGCGGATCGGGACCCGTCCGACGCGGGGCGTAGCTTCCGGGTCCGTCAGTCGTCCTCGTTGGACCTGCGGAGAGCTACATGCCCCTGTGCTTCATCGAACCTCAGGACGCGATTCGCGTCATCGCCGAATCCGTCGGGCGCGAGGCCCGTCGCCAGCTGCTCGGCGAGATCGTCAGAGCCTGGGTGGACGAGATTCCCGAGCATGAGCTCGAGAACCACTACGCCAAGGCGATCGCCGACCTCGACGAGCACGACCTCTCGATGCTCGCCGCCTGGCATGCGTCGCTGGAGGTCGGGCAGCCGATCGCCAACCGCGACTTCCTCGTCAACGTCTTCCCGACGCTCGGTGAGAACCGCCGCGAGGCGCTGAAGATCGCCGCGGGCTTCCGTGGCGAAGAGGCGTTCGACGCCGGCGTGCCCGAGGAGCAGGCGCTGGACACCGTGCTGCCGCGGCTCTCGCGCGAGCGCGCGACGCTGCTGGCGCAGGAGTGCCTCGAGCTGTACCTGTGGGATCGGCTCGGCTGCGACAACTAGAGGCGCCCGTGGCGCTGTAGGTGCAGCAGCGCGCGGATCGTCACGTTGCCGCGCCAGTCGGTCGTCTGCGCCGGCGACCAGGCCAGCCAGTCGAACATCCAGCCGCCATCGTCCCGCTGATCGGCCTCGAGCTTGTCGAGGTGGGCGTCGATCGCCGCCGGGTCGAAAAGGACGCGTGAGCGCAAGCCGGGACGAGGGGAGACGTCGAGCGGGTGCAGCGCCTCGCCCTCCGTGCCGCTGCGCGGGGTGAGGACCTCGGGCGAGACCTGCGACTTGAGGGCGTCCAGCGCCTCACGCGCGCGCTTGTCGTCGGGCACGGCGTCCAGGAACGCGCAGGCGTGCAGCAGCCAGTAGCCGGCGGGCTCCTCGACGGAGTCGATCGACTGCCAGCACCACGCACTCGCGCGCTCCAACCAGGCGTTGCCGCTGACGCCGCTGCGCAACAGCACGGCGGCGATCGCGAACGTCAGGAACGACCCAGGCTGCGGCGACCACCACGGCGAGTGCGGGTACTCCTCGTAGCCGGGCACCGCGAACGGGACGCCGCCGTCGGCGTCGGCAACCGACGCCACCCAGGCCATCGCGTCGCGCGCCAGGCGGTCGCGCATCGCGTCGGCCTCCTCCAACGCCTCGAGCGCATAGAGCGTCGCGGCGGGCTGGCTCTCCGGGGAGCGCAGGTCTGGCTCCAGCGCGTGGCCGAAGCCACCGTCCTCGTTGCGGTAGCCGCGCAGCGCCTCGAGGACGGCACCCGCAGGGCCGTCTCCAAACAGCAGCGCGTAGCGATGGCGGTCCAGCAACCGCGCGTCTGACCAGATGAACTGCTCGGCGGCAGCGACGTCAACAGGCATGCCACGCAGGCTATGCGGCGGTCGGCGTGCGGTCTTTGAGGAATCGGACGGGCGAGACGCCCGTCAGCCTCGTGACCTCCGCCGTCATGTGCGCCTGATCGGCATAGCCGGCGTCCAACGCACGCTGCGCCAGCGGCGCGTCCGCCGCCAACGCCTGCAGGCGCCGCAGGCGCAGAACGCGCGCGAGCATCTTCGGGCCGTAGCCGACCGCGACGGTGATCCGGCGCTGCAGCTGGCGCTCGCTGAAGCCGATCTCCGCTGCGACCTCGGCGACGCGAGAACGCGGGCGACCGAGCGCGCGGACCGCGGCGGAGATCACCGGGTCGGGCCCGCTGATGCCACGCAGGTTCAGCGCGCGCACGAGCTCGACATGGGGGTCGGCGCCGCCGGCGAGCAGGTCCTGCAGCGCCGCCGCGACATCGCGCCCGAGGACGTCCGCCGCGGTCGGCTGCGCGTCACGCAGCTCTGACGCCGGCATCGGCAGCACCGCACCCGCCGCGCCCGGCGACAGCCGCACGCCGACGATGTGAGCGCCACGCTTCAACGGCACCACGCGCGCCGCGGTGTCCGGACCGGCGAACCGCAGCTCGCCCGACCAGATCAGGTCGATGCAGGCGTCGGGGACGACGCGCTGCTCGCGATCGTCGTCGGCGACCTGCTCCCACGTGCAGGCCACAAGCGGTGAGTCGACGAGACGCTCGACGTATCCCACGCCAACAGGCTTACCCAAACGCGCCGGAAGTAACAAGCAGCGCGCGCAGCTCCGCGAGCGCCTGCGCGGTGTCGTCGAAGCGCACCGCGTGCAGCCCGGCGCCGCGTGCCGCCTCGCAGTTGTTGTCGAAGTCGTCGACCAGCACGCACTCCTCGGGCGCGACGCCCAGACGCGTGCACGTCAGCTCATAGATCCGCGGCTCGGGCTTGCGCATCCCGACGAAGGCGCTGTCGACGACGACCTCGAAGAGCTCGTCGACCGGGAACATCGCGCGCCAGCGCGGCTCCCACTCGCGCACGTTGTTCGTCAGCAGCGCCAACCGGTATCCATGGGCTTTGACAGCCGCCAGCTCCTCCAGCACGACCGTGTTGGCCGTCAGCCCCTCCCAGTAGTGGTCGGGGAACTCGAGCATCCGCGACGGGCGGCCCAGCGCCGCCGTCAACCGGGTATCCAGCCCCGAGAGGAAGTCGTGCTCGGTCATCTCGCCACGCTCCAGCGCGTGCAGCGGATGCACGCCGGTCTCCGACTCCAGCGCGACGAGCGCCTCGTTCAGCGCCAGCGGCGGGATCCCCAGACGCTCGTTGAGGCCCTCGAAGGCCTCCCACAGCGGGTTGGTGAGGACGCCGCCGAAGTCCGAGACGACGACCGAGATCACGCGCGACGCAGGATGTCGTAGCGCCCGACGCCGCTGCGCCCGTCCATCGTCCAGTGAAAGAACGCGCAGTCCAGGCGCAGGCGCCCGAGATCGAGCGTCGTGCCGCACTGGACCTCACCGGTCACGCGCCGCGCCCAGCTCTCCTCGTCCTCGAACAGCTCGAGCGTCGCGCGCCGCTGGCGCCCGTCGCTGTCATAGGTCGTCGAGATCCGCGGCTCGGCGATCGGCCGCGCCGCCACGAGCCCGTCGGCCTCCTCGCCAAGCGGCGCGAACAGCACCGCGTTGAGCACCTCTTCGTCGTGGTGCTTGGCCTTCGTCCCGCGAATCGCGCTGAGCGAGACCGCGTAGTCGGCGTCGGCCCAGGCGCTCACGGTCCGCACCAGGGACAGGCGCTCCCAGTCGGGCGACCCCCAGGAGTGACCGCGCTGGCCGACGCACTCGATCGCCCGGTCGCCACCGCGGGCGCGGACCGTCCCGGACACACGGCAGAGCTGCTCATAGCCCTGCATCCCGCCGAGCGCGCCGACCGGCGAGTCCAGCGCCACGAACGCCGGCTCAGACGCCGCGGTGAAGGACAGGTCAAAGCTGCTGCGCTCGTCCTCGGCGACGTACGTGACGCGCCAGGCGCCCAGCGGCTCCTCGACCGCGGTCGTCACGCCGCCCGCGTCCACCGCATCCCAGGCCAGCGACGCGGCCGCGATACCGCCGGCCGCACGCGCCGACACCGGCTCGGCGCCCGCGAACAGCAGCCCAAGGCCGCTGGCCTGCGCGACGCCGTCGGCGTCGATGGACAGCCCGGCTCGCGCGACGCCGTAGAGCTCGGACTGCGGGTCGCCGAAGCTGAAGGTCACCGCGTCGGTGACGTCAGCGGCCGCCTGCGGTGCCTCGAGCGCGGGATCGATCACGGCAGCCTCGGCGGCTCGGGGTCGACCTCGTGCGCCGTGCCCTCGACCGTGCCGTCGACGTCAGGCGGGCGCCGCGCATCGCGGTAGCGCCGCGCCGCACCCGCGCCCGTCGCGACCACGGTGAAGCGCCCGGCGAAGACCTTCACGAGCACCTTGCGCGCGATCGCCCGCGTCGGCGGGATCAGGAAGAACAGCCCGAACGCGTCGGTGATGAAGCCGGGGGCCAGCAGGAACGCCCCGCCGAAGATGATCAGCGCGCCGTCGAGGATCTCGCGCGCGGGCACCCGCCCGGCCGCGGTCGCCTCGTTGAAGTTCCGCCACGCGGTGCGCCCCTGCGAGCGCATCAGCCAGGTCCCGAGCACGGAGTCGGCGATCAGGAGCAGCAGCGTCCACCAGATGCCGATCGCCTGGCCGACCTGGATGATCAGGTAGAGCTCGGCGATCGGGACGACGATGAACAGCAGGAACAGCAGCAGGGGCATCGCTGGCGTCCAGGGTATTGGTCGCCGCTAGGCGAACGCCGGCCCGACGACCAGCACGCCCGGCAGGCGGTCCAGGCCGACGAGCTCGATCAGGCGGCGGATCTGCGGCTGGGCGCCGCGCAGTAGCATCCGGCGGCCGCGCTTGCGCAGGCGCCGGGCGACCATCGCCAGGTCGACCATGAACGAGGGGTCGGCAAAGGCCAGCTCGGTGAGGTCGACGACGATGTCGGACTTCGATTGCAGCGCGCGTGACAGCGCACCACGACGGCTCCCCTGCGTCGCTCGATCCTCGTCCCCCGTAGCCCACAGCACAGAGCGCTGTTCGCTGAAGTCGACGATACGTTCACCTTATGCGCGCGGGCTCGCAGACGCAACCCCACGGACGCATACACTGGACAGATGGTCACAGCCGAAGACGTCGAGGCCGCCCTCACGAACGTCATCGACCCCGAGCTGGGGCTCGACTTCGTCGAGCTCGGGCTGATCTACGGGGTCGAGATCAGCGGCGCAGACGTGCACGTGACGTTCACGCTCACCTCGCCGGGCTGCCCGATCGGGCCGCAGGTCGCCGAGCAAATCGAAGAATTCGTCACCGAGCTCGACGGCGTGGAGTCCGTTGACTCCTCGATGGTGTTCACACCGCCATGGACACCGGAACGGATGAGCGAGGACGCGAAGTTCGCGCTCGGCTTCTAGCGGTCGCGGCGCTCGCCGTCGCGGCGGGCGCGATCCCCGCCACCGCGCACGCGTCTGAGACGACCGGGCGCCTGCTCGTGACGCTCGACCACAGCGGCGAGCGGACCGTCCGCGCCGCTGCGGACGCGATCACCGCGCGAACCGGCGCAGAGCCCGTCGCGGGACGCAGCGTGCCCGCCATCGGCCTGGTCACCGTGCGCCCGCAGACGCTCACGGACTCGCTGCACGCGCTCGCGCAGCGCCTGCGCGGGCTGCCGGGCGTCGCCCACGTCGAGGCCGAGCGCCGCGCGCGGCCGCGCTACACGCCCAACGATCCCGGCCTCAGCCAGACCGAGCAGACGCCCGGCACGCCGCCGGCCACCCCGCTGCAGTGGTGGGTCGCGCGCGAGGGCCTGCTCGGCGCCTGGGACCGCACCCGCGGCGCCGGCGCGAAGGTCGCGGTCATCGACACCGGGGTCGACGGCAGCCATCCCGACCTCGCGGGCGCGATCGCGGGCTCGACCCAGCTCGACGCCAGCCACGGCTCGCCCGCGACCTACGACGAGGGCGGGCACGGCACCTACGTGTCCTCGCTGGCCTGCGCGCGCGGCGACGACGGTCGCGGGATCGTCGGCGCCGGCTTTGGCTGCTCGCTGCTGATCTTCAAGACCGACTTCTCGGACTCCAGCGTCGCCGCTGCGATCACCGGCGCCGCCGACCAGGGCGCACAGGCGCTGAACATGTCGTTCGGCACCGACGGCTCGGCCCCCGCCGCGCGCGCGATCGTCGACGCGATCGACTACGCCTACGCGAAGAACGTCGTGATGATCGCCGCCGCCGCCGACGACCCCGTCCAGGAGCAGGGCGACCCGGCCAACATCCTGCAGCCGACGGGCACCGGCGCCGACATCACCCAGGGCAAGGGCCTGGACGTCACGGCCGCCAACGCCAACGACACGCGCGCGAGCTTCGCCGGCTTCGGCTCGCAGATCTCGCTCGCGGCCTACGGCGCATGGCAGGTCGGCAGCGGCGGGCCGCGCGGGCTGATCGGCGCGTTCCCGGGCAACACGACCGACCTCGAGCGGACGGGCTTCGGGGTGTCGCCCTGCAACTGCCGCACGACGCTCGGCGGCGACAACCGCTACGCCTACCTGCAGGGCACGTCGATGGCGGCGCCGCAGGTCGCGGCCGTCGCGGCGATGCTGCGCCAGCTCAATCCCGACCTCGGGGCCGCCGACGTGATCCGCATCCTCAAGCAGACGGCGCGCCGTCCCGGCGGCGCGTGGACGCCCGAGTTGGGCTGGGGCATCCTCGACGCCGCCAACGCGGTCGCGACGGCACGGATCGTCGATCGCCGCGCCCCGAAGACCTCGGTCAGCGCGCCACGCACCACCCGCACGCGACGCATCACCCTGCGCCTGCGACGCAGCGACACCGCGCCCCGCGGCTGCGTGGCGTCCGGCGTCAAGGTCGTGCGGGTCTACCGCAAGATCGGGCGCGGCACCTGGGTGCGGATCGGGCAGACGAGCAAGTCGACGCTGCGCGTCAGCGTCCGCAAGGGCACCAGCTACGCCTTCTACACGCGTGGCGTCGACAAGGCCGGCAACGGCGAGGCGCCGCCGAGCAAGCCCGACGCCCGCGTCCGCGCCCGCTAGCCGCGGTCTCGACGCCGCTGCCGGCGTCCTCGCCGCTCGACGTGCCTTGCACGCCTTCGCGGCTGCGTCCTTGGCAGCGACGCCGATACCTGCGGCTAGTGTTGCGACGTGACCAACGAGGAGGCCCACCGGCTCGCTCGCGACCGCGGCGCGTGGGGCCCGGGCTACCGGCTGATCCGCGGGATCCTCGTGCCGCTGCTGCGCCTGTACTTCCGCGTCCACATCGCCGGCGCCGAGAACATCCCCAAGGACGGCGCGGCGGTGATCGTCCCCAATCACAAGTCCTTCCTGGACTCGTTCTTCATCGCCCTGGCGACCAAGCGCCACCTGCGCTTCATGGGCAAGTCCGAGCTCTTCGAGGGTATCTGGGGGCGCCCGTTCGTCGCGCTCGGCGCGTTCCCGGTCCGCCGCGGCGCCGCCGACGAGGACGCGCTGGAGACCGCGCGCACGATCCTGCGCCAGGGCGAGCTGCTGGCGCTGTTCCCGGAGGGCACCCGCGTGCGCGAGCCGCAGGAGCTCGGCGCGCCCAAGCGCGGCGCCGCGCGCCTTGCGCTCGAGGCCGGCGCGCCGATGATCCCGGCGGCGATCACCGGCTCCGACCACATCTGGCTGGGCCCGATCCCCAAGCCCAAGCGCGTGCAGATCGCGTTCGCGCCGCCGGTGCCCGTCGAGCATCTCGAGCCGACGCCCGACGCGGCGCGCGAGCTGATCGACGACGCCGTCTGGCCCCAGGTCGAGGGCGAGTTCCGCACGCTGCTGAACCGCCCGACGCTGATCGCCGCCGGCCTCGCCGTGATCGGCGTCGGCGCCGGCGCGGCGGTCAGGCGCAAGCGCAAGCGGCGATAGAGTCCGCCAATGGCCTGGGACTTCTCGACGGACGCGGACTACGCGGCGAAACTCGACTGGGCGCGGGACTTCGTGCGCGAGGAGATCTGGCCGCTGGAGACGGTCTTCGGCGATCTCGAGCAGCCCGAGATCGACGCGATCTACCGCCCGCTGCAGGAGCAGGTCAAGACGCAGGGCATGTGGGCGGCACATCTCGACCCCGAGCTCGGCGGCCAGGGCTTCGGCCAGGTCAAGCTCGGCCTGTTGCACGAGATCCTCGGCAGCTCACCGTTCGCGCCCAACGCCTTTGGCTGCCAGGCGCCGGACTCGGGCAACTCGGAGATCCTCGCGCTGGCCGGCACCCCCGAGCAGAAGGACCGCTGGCTGGCGCCGCTGCTGGCGGGCGACCTGAAGTCGGCGTTCAGCATGACCGAGCCCAACGCGGGCGCGGACCCGACGCTGCTGCAGACGCGCGCGGTCAAGGACGGCGACGAGTGGGTCATCAACGGCCACAAGTGGTTCACCTCCAACGGCTCGATCGCCGACTTCCTGATCGTGATGGCGGTCACCGATCCCGACGCGCGCTCACACCAGCGCGCCTCGATGTTCATCGTCCCGACCGACACGCCCGGTGTGAACATCGTCCGCGACGTCTCGACGATGGAGCACCCGCAGGAGGAGTTCGGCAAGCTCGGCGGGCACGCCGAGATCCTCTATGAGGACGTGCGCGTGCCGGCCGACGCGCTGCTCGGCGAGGTCGGCACCGGCTTCCTGATCGCCCAGCACCGCCTCGGCCCCGGCCGCATCCACCACTGCATGCGCTGGCTGGGGGTCTCCAAGCGCGCCTTCGACATGCTCTGCGAGCGCGCGACCTACCGCCAGGCGTTCGGCTCGACGCTGGCAGAGAAGCAGACCGTCCAGAACTGGATCGCCGACTCCGCCGCGCAGATGCAGGCCGCGCGGCTGATGACGCTGCACGCCGCCTGGATCATGGACACGCAGGGCGCGAGCGCCGCGCGCCAGGACATCTCGCTGATCAAGTTCTACGGCGCCGGCGTGCTGCACGACGTCATCGACCGCGCGCTGCAGGTCCACGGCTCGCTGGGCTACTCCACCGACCTGCCGCTCGAGGCGATGTACCGCTTCGCTCGCGGCGCGCGCTTCTATGACGGGCCCGACGAGGTCCACCGCCAGTCCGTCGCGCGCCAGATCCTGCGCGGCTACGGCCCGCCGCCCGGCGAGGTCCCGACCGAGCACATCCCGACCCGCCGCGCCGCGGCGCGCGAGAAGTTCGCGCACCTGCTCGAAGCGGTGACCGCAAACGACTAGGCGGCTGGCACTCGCCGCGACGTTCGTCGCGCTCGCCGGCTGCGGGAAGGACGAGCCGACCCGCGCGGCGACGACGGCTGCCGCCGCGGCGCCGAAGGTCAACCGCTTCGACGCCACGCGCGCGATGCGGCTGATCGACATGCAGGTCGCCTACGGGCAGCGCCCGGCGGGCTCGCCGCAGCTGCGCCGCCTCGCCGAGGAGCTGCGTAAGCGGCTGCCGCGCGGGCGCTTCGAGGCGATCCCCGGAGAACCCGATCTGCGCAACATCGTCGGCACGATCCCCGGCCGCAAACCGGCGCTCGTGCTCGGCGCGCACTACGACACGCTCGTCAAGCCGGCCGGCTTCCTCGGCGCCAACAATGGCGCCGCGGGCAGCGCGATCGTGATCGAGGCGGCGCGCGCGCTGAGCAAGCTCAAGCGCCCGAAGAGCGCGCCGGAGATCCAGTTCGTGCTGTTCGACGGCGAGGAGCCCGCCGCGGGCCTGCCCGAGGAGCAGCCCGACTTCTACAGCGTCGGCCTGCGCGGCTCGCGGGCCTACGTCGCCGCGCATCCCGGGCAGACGCGGGCGATGTTCCTGCTCGACTACGTCGCCAACAAGGGGTTGCGCCTGCCGCGCGAGGGGTCCAGCGACGCGGCCCTGTGGGCGAAGGTCCGCGCGGCGGCGCTGCGCGTCGGCAAGCAGTCCGTCTTCCCCGACGAGGTCGGGACGACGATCACCGACGATCACACGCCGTTCCAGCGCGCCGGGGTGCCCGCCGTCGACTTCATCGACTGGAGCTATGACGGCCATACGCTCAACGACGGCGTGGACAAGCTCTCGCGCACGTCTGCCGACGCCGTCGGCGAAACCGTCGTCGAGCTGCTGCGCAAGTAACCGATCGCACCGTCACGCCGTACCATGGGGACAGTGACGCCCACGCCACAGAAGATCCTGCTCGCTGCCCCGCGCGGGTACTGCGCCGGCGTCGATCGCGCCGTCCAGACCGTTGAGCGCGCGCTCGACCTCTACGGCGCGCCCGTCTACGTGCGCAAGGAGATCGTCCACAACAAGCACGTCGTCGAGGAGCTGCGCGGCCGGGGCGCGATCTTCGTCGAGGAGCTCGACGACACGATCCCCGAGGGCGCGATCACCGTCTTCAGCGCGCACGGCGTCGCCCCGCACGTCCATGCGGACGCCGAGCGCCGGGGCCTGCGCACGATCGACGCGACCTGCCCGCTGGTGACCAAGGTCCACCGCGAGGCCGTCAAGTTCGCCCAGGACGGCTACACGATCGTCCTGATCGGCCACGACGGGCACGAGGAGGTCGAGGGCACGATGGGCGAGGCGCCCGAGCACATCGTGCTCGTCGAGACCGAGGCCGACGTCGAGGGACTCGAGATCGAGGACCCGTCCAAGCTCGCCTACATCTCCCAGACGACGCTGTCGGTCGACGAGACGCGCCAGATCATCAACCGCCTGAGAGAGCGCTTCCCGCAGATCACGGGCCCGCGCACCGACGACATCTGTTATGCCACGACGAACCGCCAGGCGGCCGTCAAGCAGATGGCCGAGCACTGCGAGCTCGTGCTCGTGATCGGCTCGCGCAACTCCTCCAACTCCAACCGGCTCGTGCAGGTCGCCGAGGAGCACGGCGCGCGCTCCTACCTGATCGACAACGAGGCCCAAGTCCAGGACGAGTGGCTGGAGGGCGTGCAGACGCTCGGCATCTCCTCCGGCGCGAGCGCCCCCGAGGAGCTCGTCCAGCGCCTCGTCGAGCACTTCCGCAAGCGCGGGACGACGGACGTCACGGAGTTCGAGGTCATGCAGGAAGACGTGCGCTTCATGCTGCCGAAGACGATTCGCCAGGCGCTCACCGCGCAGACGTCGTAGTCCCGATCTCATCCTCCAGACGGATGCGCGCGCGGGCGCGATCGGCGACGATCGTCGCGGTGTCCACCCGCCGCCAGGAGCTCACGCGCATCGCGGACGTCGCGATCCCGCTGCTCGTCGGCTTGTTCTTCGTGCTGGTCGCGCTCGGGGCGCGCGACGACGGCGGCTCGAAGCCCGAGCTGCTCGCCGGTCTCGGCGTCGCGCTGCTGCAGGGCGCCGCGCTGTGGCGCCGCCGCACGCATCCCGAGCTCGCACTGGCCGGCACGCTCGCCGGGGCGCTTGCCGTGCTGCTGCTGTATCCCGACCAGGACGTCCTGCTGCCCGTCGGCGGCCTGTTCGCGATCGCCTCGCTCGCCACTGCGCGGCCGCTGCGCGTGTCGCTCGCCGGGCTCGCGGCGCTGATCGCCGTCGTGCTCGCGAACCTCACGGAGTCGCCGCTGGAAGACGTGCTGTTCACCGTCGGCCTGGCGATCGGCGCGTGGGCCATCGGCGAGGGTGCGCGCAACCGCCGTGCCGCCATCGCCGAGGGGGCGCGGCGCGCGGTCAGCGAGGAGCAGGCGCGGATCGCGCGCGAGCTGCACGACGTGATCGCCCACAGCGTGTCGGTGATCATCGTCCAGGCGGCCGCTGCCGACGACGTCTTCGAGCGCCGGCCCGAGCAGGCGCGCGCGGCGCTGCAGGCGATCGAGCACTCCGCGCGCGACGCGCTCGGCGAGCTGCGCCGGCTGCTCGGCGCGGTCCGCACCGGTGACGCGGGCGAGACCGGGCCGGCGCCGGGCCTGGACCGCGTCGAGGAGCTCGCCGAGCCGCTGCGCGCGGGCGGCCTCGACGTCGTCGTGCGCCGTGAGGGCCCGGCCGCGACGCTTCCTGCCGGCGTCGACGTCTCGGCCTACCGGATCGTCCAGGAGGCGCTGACCAACACGCTGCGCCACGCGCAGGCCACGCGCGCCGACGTGACGCTGCGCTACGCCGGCGACGCCGTCGAGGTCGAGATCTGCGACGACGGCCGCGGGGCGTCCGCGGGCGGTCCGAGCGGCAGCGGCAACGGGCTCGTGGGGATGCGCGAGCGCGTCGCGCTGCTCGGCGGCACGCTGGAGGCCGGCTCGCTGCCGGGGCGGGGCTATCGCGTGCACGCGCGCCTGCCCTTGGGGACGACATGATCCGCGTGCTCATCGCAGACGATCAGGCACTCGTCCGCGGGGGCTTTCGGATGATCCTCGAGGACCGCGAGGACCTCGCGGTGGTGGGGGAGGCGCAGAACGGCGACGAGGCGGTCGCGCTCGTCGGCGAGCACGCGCCCGATGTCGTGCTGATGGATATCCGCATGCCCGGCGTCGACGGGATCGAGGCGACGCGCCGGATCATCGGCGCGGGCGACGCGACGCGGATCATCATCCTCACGACCTACGACGCCGACGAGTACGTGTTCGCCGCGCTGCGCGCGGGCGCGAGCGGCTTCATGCTCAAGGACGTCCGGCCCGCCGACCTCGTCGAGGGGATCCGCGTCGTGGCCCGCGGCGACGCGCTGCTGGCGCCGAGCGTCACCCGCCGCCTGCTCGACCGTTTCGCCGCAGGAGATCCCGCCAGATGCCGGCGCGGCGTCGCCAGATCTCGACGAGCTGACCGAGCGCGAGCTCGAGGTCCTGCGCCTCGTGGCGCTGGCGCTGTCCAACGCGGAGATCGCCAAGCGCCTCGTGCTGACCGAGGCGACGGTGAAGACGCACGTCTCCGCGGTGCTGCGAAAGCTCAGCCTGCGCGACCGCGTGCAGGCCGTCGTCTTCGCCTACGACGCCGGCCTCGTGCGTCCCCGCTCATCCTGAAGTCGCAGGCCCAAGACCATCCCAGAGCACGATGTGCGCCGGCGCACCGCGACGTAGCTTGGCTGGCGTGATCACTGTCGAATCGCTCACCAAGCGCTATGGCGACAACGTCGCCGTCGATGACCTCAGCTTCGCGGTCGAGCCCGGCCGCGTGACCGGCTTCCTCGGCCCCAACGGCGCGGGCAAGACGCAGACGATCAAGATGATCCTCGGGCTCGTGCGGCCGACCTCCGGCGAGGCGCTGATCGACGGCCGCCCGCTGATCGGGCACCCGCATCCGCCGGCGCTCGTCGGAACCGTGCTCGACGGCGGCGCCTTCCACCCGGCGCGCACGGCGCGCGACGCGCTGCGCCTGCACGCCCTGGCTTCCGGCGTCGCCGAGGCGCGCGCCGACGCGTTGCTGGAGCGCGTCGGCATCGCCGACGCCGCCGACCGCAAGGTCGGGAAGTTCTCGCTCGGGATGCGCCAGCGCCTGGCGCTCGCGCAGGGCCTGATCGCCGATCCGCAGGTGCTGATCGCCGACGAGCCCGCCAACGGACTGGACCCCGAGGGCATCAACTGGATGCGCGACCTGCTCGTCGAGGTCGCCGACGCGGGCAAGACGGTGCTCGTCTCCAGCCACCTGCTGTCCGAGATGGAGCTGATGGCCGACGACGTCGTGATCATCGCCCAGGGCCGCCTGATCTCCCAGGGCCCCTTGTCGGCGCTGCGCGGCAACGGCAGCCGCCAGGTGCTCGTCCGCACCGCGCAGGTCGCAGCGCTCGCCGAGCGCCTGCGCGCCCACAGCCTGACGGTGACGAGCAACGGCGGCGACTCGCTCGTCGTCGCGGGCGCAGACGCCGCCCGCGTCGGCGTGATCGCCAACGACGCGCAGATCGCGCTGGCGCACCTCGCCGACGTCCACGAGAGCCTCGAAGGCCGCTACCTGGAACTCACCGCCGGACTTGGAAGGGGACTGTGATGGGCACGTTGGTCGCAGTTGAGATCGGCAAGCTGCGCACGCTGCGCAGCGTCTGGGTCACCAACATCGTCGGGATCGTCGCCTCGCTGGGGCTCGGCGCGCTCGCGCTGCAGTTCGGCGACGACTCGCAGTCGGCGCTCGGCGACGTGATGTCCAACGCGGGCCTCGTCGGCATGTTCGTCACGATCGTCGTCGCGATCCAGATCGCCAACGAGTACCAGCACCGCACGATCACCACGACCTTCACGCTCGAGCCCAACCGCACGCGCGTCATCACGGCCAAGGCGCTCGCCGCCGCCGCGGTCGGCGCCGGCCTCGGGCTGTTCTACGTCGCCCTCGGCCTGCTGCTGTCGGTGACCTGGTTCGGCGGTGACATGCCCTGGACGCTCGCCGAGCTGCTGCGCTCGACGCTCGGCGGCATCGTCGTCTCCGCGACGATGGCTGTCGGCGGCGTCGCGTTCGGCGCGCTGACGCGCAGCGCCGGCGGCGCTGTCGCGGCGACGATCGGCGTCTACGTCGTCGTCGAGACGCTGCTCGGCTCGTTCCTGCGCTGGTACACCGAGTACGGGTTCAGCGCGATGCAGATGACCGTGATGCACCCGTTCTACGACGACGCCAGCTACGCGTACCTCCCGGCGCTGGCGCTGAACGTCGCCGGGGCGCTGCTGTTCCTCGGCCTTGCGGTCGTCACGGTCCGGCGCGTCGACGTCTAACGTGCGCGTCCGCGATGGCGCGGACGCTCGTGATCTCCGACGTGCACATCGGCCTGCGTCACGGCACCGACGTGCTGCGCCGCGGGCCCGTGCTCGATGCGCTGACGGCGCATCTCCGCGACGGCGCGTTCGAGCGGCTCGTGCTGCTCGGCGACACCGTCGAGTTGCGCCATGGGCCCCAGCGCGACGCGCTGGCCGACGCCGCGCCGGTGCTGGCGGCGCTCGGCGCCGCAGTCGAGCAGATCGTGCTGCTGCCCGGCAACCACGACCACCAGCTGATCGCGCCCTGGCTCGACAAGCGCCGGCAGACCGCCGAGCCACCGCCACTGAAGCTCGACGAGCGGATCCCGAAGACCGGCGGCCACGCGCTCGGGGTGCTCGCGAAGATGGTCGCCCCGGCGTCGCTGGAGGTCCGCTACCCCGGTGTCTGGCTGCGCGAGGACGTGTACGCCACGCACGGCCACTACCTCGACTGCCTCCTGACGATGCCGACCGTCGAGCGCATCGCGGTCGGCCTGATGGCGCGCGTGATCGGCGAGATCCCCGAGCACGGCGCGACCCCGGACGACTTCGAGGCCCAGCTCGCCCCGCTCTACGCATGGACGCACGCGATCGTCCAGACGCGCGGCGGCGCGTGGTCGGCACGCGGCCAGTCGACGTCCAAGAGTGCGTGGAGCACGCTCAACGCCGAGGGCCGGCGCCCGCTGCGCGCCCGCGCGTTCAGCGCGCTGTTCCCTGCTGCCGTGTGGTCGATGAACCGCGCCGGCCTCGGCCCGGTGCGCCCGCACGTCTCCGGTCGCGAACTGCGCCAGGCGGGCCTGCGCGCGATCAACGACGTCGTCCGCCGGCTGGAGGTCGACGCCGCACACGTGATCTTCGGCCACACCCACCGCGCCGGGCCGCTGCCCCACGACCACGCGCACGAGTGGCAGACGCTGACCGGCGCGCGCCTGCACAACTGCGGCTGCTGGATACAGGAGCCGGTTTTCGCCGGCGGCGACCCGCAGGGGCCGTACTACGCGGGGCGCGCGATCGAGCTCGACGACAGTGGACCGCCGCGGCTCGTGCGCGTCACGGCTGATCTGGGGCAAGCCCAGGGGTGAAGACCGTCGCCAGGCACTCGACGCCGGCGCCGATCTCGAGCGCGAGCACGCCCTCGGTGTGCTGCTCGTGCCACAGCAGCTGAAAGGCGCCGGGGGCGCTCAGCTGCATCGACAGCCCGTTGGCGACGACCTCGCCGGCGCCGGCGAACACGCCCCAGACGCCGCCGGCGGCATACGGGCCGGAGTAGGGACCCTCGACGTCCGGCGTCGGCACGACGAGCAGCGCCTCGGGGTCGTCCTCGGCGCGCAGCAGGTCGACGCCGTCGCCGTCGTCGGCCAGCAGCTCGCGGATCGCGGCCTCGGTCTCGAGATAGCCGCCCTCGCCGTTGTGGGCCTCGAACAGGCGGTTCTCGGTGTTCCAGAGATAGCGCGCCGGCCAGCCCTCGTTGCCGTACGCTGCCCAGAGGCGGAACTCCGAGTCGATCAGGACCGGGTGCTCGATGCCGAGCCGCGCGACCGCCTCGCGAATCGCGTCCTCGTCGCGCGACACCTCGTGGCTGCCGCTGTGCACGGAGATCACCCGCAGCCCGGCCTGCGCGTAGCGCTCGTGCCAGGCCTTCAGATAGGGGAGGGTGCGCAGCGAGGGCACCCGCAGGAAGTCGAAGAACTCGACGAGCACCGGGCGCCCGCGCTGCTTGTCCATGCGCAGCGGCGCGACGTTGATCCACGGCAGCTGCAGCGGAAACGCGGGAGCGGAAATCTCGTTCTCGGGAGGGACGCGCATGCGGCGGCGCGACGCTATCGGAACACTCTGAGCGCCGACCCGTGGCCCGCGCGCCGGCTGCACGCCGGTAGCCTTCCCCCGCGTGAACCAAGGCTCACGCATCGCATTGATCCTCGCGGCCGTCGCCGTGCTCGTCGGGGGATTCTTCCTCGCGAGCGGCAGCGACGACGGCGACGAGCCGACCGCGTCGGTCACCAGGCACGGCGACGGCGCCTCCGGTCGCGACGACGCCGGCGACCACGACCGCCGCCACGCCCCCTCCGCCGCCCGCGCCGACGATCAAGACGATCCGCGTCAGCGGCGGCAAGCCCGTCGGCGGCGTTGCCGACCTCGAGTTCGAGAAGGGCGACCGCGTGCGCTTCCGTGTGCGCTCCGACGTCGCCGAGGAGGTCCACGTGCACGGCTACGACATCGCCAAGGACGTCGCGGCAGGCGGCAGCGTGACGTTCTCGTTCGACGCCGACATCGACGGCAAGTTCGAGATCGAGCTCGAGCACGCCGGCCTGCAGATCGCTTCGCTGACCGTCGCGCCGTGAGCCGCCGCGCGCTCGCCGCCCTCGCCGCCGCGATCGCGGTCGCGGCGCTCGCTTCTCCGCCGGTCGCGCTCGCCCACGGGCTCGTCGGCCGCCAGGACCTGCCGATCCCGCGCTGGCTCTTCGCGTGGGCGGCTGCGGTCGTGCTCGTCGTGTCGTTCGTAGGGCTCGCGGTCCTGTGGCCGAAGTCCCGCCTGCAGGGCGACGTTCCCGAGCGCCGGCTGCTGCGCCTACCGGCACCGCTGGTGTGGGAGGTCGTCGCCGGCGCGATCGGCATCGGGCTCTTCGTGCTGACCGTCTACGCGGGCTTCGCCGGCGTCCAGTCGGCCAACGCGAACTGGGCGCCGACGTTCATCTACGAGGACTTCTGGGTCGGCCTCGCGTTCGCGAGCCTGCTCTTCGGCGACGTCTTCCGTGCGTTCAACCCGTGGCGGGCGATCGCCCGCGCGGTCGCGGGCATCGCCAATCGCGTCGCCGGCGACGGCCTGCCGGCGCCGCTGCCGTATCCCGCGAAGCTCGGGCGCTGGCCCGCGGTGATCGGGATCCTCGCGTTCGCTTGGCTGGAGCTCGTCTCCGCGGATCGCACCGACCCCAGCTTCCTCGCGGCGCTCGCGCTCGTCTACGCGGCGATCCAGATGGTCGGCATGAGCGTCTACGGCATCGACGCATGGACGTCGCGCGGCGACGCGTTCGCCGTCTACTTCGAGCTCTTCAGCCGCCTGTCGCCGCTGCACTGGAAGGCCGGGGTGCTCTCCCGGCGCGCGCCGCTCGGCGGCGCGCCGTCACTGGAGCCGGCGGCGGGGACGATGGCGCTGCTCGCGGCGATGATCGGCAGTACGAGCTTCGACGGCTTCTCCCAGGGACCGATCTGGAACGACGTCGTCGGCGACCTGCAGTCGTTCTTCGGCGACCTCGGGCTGAACGCCGAGCATGCGCTGGAGGGCGCCGGCACGGTCGGCCTCATCGTGATGGTGCTGCTGATCGGCGGCCTCTTCCGTCTGGGGATCGAGGGCGTGAAGAGCATCGGTGGCACGCGCAGCTCGGGCGAGCTCGCCCAGCAGTTCGCGCACACGCTGATCCCGATCGCGCTCGCTTACGTGATCGCGCACTACTTCTCAGCGCTCGCCTACCAGGGGCAGGCGACCTTCTACCTGATCTCCGACCCGCTCGGCGACGGCTCGGACATCTTCGGTACCGCCGATCGGACGATCAACTACTTCATCGGCGCCAACGCGATCTGGTACGTGCAGGTCGGGGCGCTGGTGATCGGGCACGCCGCCGGCCTCGTGCTCGCCCACGACCGCGCGCTGGCGCTCTATCGCAAGGCGCGCGACGCCACGCGCTCGCAGTACTGGATGCTCGCGGTGATGGTCGGCTTCACGAGCCTCGGTCTCTGGTTGCTCAGCGCGCAGAGCTCATGATCGTCCTCGCGCACGCCGGGCACTGGCTCGTGTCGGTCCTCTACGTCGCCCCGGTCGTGATCGTGGTCGTCGCGCTGGCGGTGCAGTCGCGCCGCGAGACCGCCCGCGACACCGACGACGAACCCGTCGACTAGGTGCCCGGCTGCGCCGCAGGCGCTCTCTGGGTAGACCACCCGTTCCGGGTACGCAACTCTCACGTCGCGAAGGGTTTCTGCCGATCAGAGGGAAGGTCGACGTGACAAATCGCGTCTTAGATCGTTGTCAGGGCAAAACGTGATGACCACGAACACGATCAACGAGCTCCTCGCCGACACCGGCGAGCTGGTCCTGCGCGACGCCCGGCCGGGCGATCCGCTGCTTGCGGCCTGGCGCATCGCCGCCGACGACGAGCGCGATGCCTACGCCGCCTGGTGCGCTCAGCCATCCGCGCTGAGCTACGCCGTCTACCTCGCGCTGTCTGACCAGGCCGACGCCGCGATCGCGACGCTCACGGCCGATCACGCGTCGCGCTCGAGCCTCGCGATGTCGTGTGCCAGCGCCTCGGGCGTGAGCTTGTCGAACGGGAACGCCACGCGCTGGCGGCCGGCGCCGTCGAGCAGCACGACGTAGGCGCTGTGCTCGAAGCCCTCGCCCTGGGGCTTGATCGCGAACTCCTTCCAGACCGGCGTCAGCTGTTGGCGTGACCCCAGCAGGAAGCGCATCCGCGAGGTCAGCGACTGGCGGTTGATGAACCGGCGCGCGCTGAGCCGCGTGTCGTTGGGCGGGTCGACGCTGACGGCGAAGACGGGCACGTCATGGCCGAGGTCGTCGAGCGCGCCGCGGATCTGCGACGCGACGACCGGGCAGCTGTCCTCGCAGGTGCTGTAGAGGAACGTCAGCACGCTCACGTGCCCGCGCAGGTCGCGCGCGCCGACGCGCCGCCCGTCCTGGTCGCTGAGCGCGAACGTCACCGGCGGGATCTCGCTCGAACGTTGGGCACCGGCGAACCCGCTGGCGTCGATGTCCAGCGCGGCCGGATCGTCGTCGCCGCCGAACAGCAGCACCCCGCCGAGCGCGAGCGCGACGATGCCGAGCGCGGCGGCGAGCGCGAGCTGGATCCGGGCGGCGTTCACTTGGCTCTTATCTCGCTGCAGGACGCTCCCAGCTTATGAAGGTCCTGGTGGTAGATGACGAGCCCGCGCTGCGTGAGTCGCTGGAGCGCGTGCTGCGGCACGACGGTTTCGACGTCGATCTCGCCGTCGACGGGCGCGAGGCGATCCGGCGGGTCACCGCGTGGCGGCCCGACGCGGTGCTGCTGGACGTGCTGATGCCGGGGCTCGACGGCCTCGAGGTCTGCCGGCGCCTGCGCGACACCGGCGACCGCACGCCGGTGCTGATGCTCACGGCGCGCGACGAGGTCGGCGACCGCGTGCGCGGCCTCGAGGCGGGGGCCGACGACTACCTGCCAAAGCCGTTCGCGCTGGAGGAGCTGCTGGCGCGGCTGAAGGCGCTGCTGCGGCGCTCGGGCTGGTCAGAGCCGCCCGAGCTGCTGCGCTTCGCCGACCTCGAGCTCGATCCGCGGGCGCACGAGGTCCGCCGCGGCGAGCGCCCGATCGAGCTCACGCGCACCGAGTACCTGCTGCTCGAGCTGCTGTTGCACCACCCGCGCCAGGTTCTCACGCGCGAGGTGATCTTCGACCGCGTCTGGGGCTATGACTTCGGCCCGCAGTCCAACTCGCTCGAGGTCTACGTCGGTTACCTGCGCCGCAAGACCGAGGCCGGCGGTGAGGCGCGCCTGATCCACACGGTGCGCGGCGTCGGCTACGTGCTCAAGGAGACCGTGCGATGACGATCTCGCGGCGGCTCGTGCTGCTGACCGCGGGCGCGGTCGCGGCAGTGGTCGTCGCCGGGTCGCTGGCCACCTACGTGCTCGTGCGCCACGAGCTGCGCGGCGGTGTCGACGAGGCGCTGCGTGCCGCGCCGCAGCGTGTCACGTTCGTCGCACGCGCCTCGCGGCCCGCGGATGCCACGGACGCGCTGAAGACGGCGAAGTTCAAGGCGCTGCTGCCGGAGGGCGCATTCGGCGGCGCGACCGGCGTCGCGCAGGTCGTGGGGATCAGGGGCGAGCGCGTCGCGCTGCCCGAGCCAGGGGACGTGCTGCCGGTCAACGACGTGACGAAGGCGGTGGCCGCCGGCAGGCTCGGCACGACGCTGACCGACGAGAAGATCAACGGCGTCCATGTCCGCATGCTTGCCAAGCGGACCACGGCCGGCGACGTCCTGCAGGTCGTGCGCCCGCTCACGGAGGTCGATCGCACGCTGTCGCGCCTGCGCTGGATCCTCCTGGCGGTCGTCGTCGGCGGCGTCGGCCTGGCGATCGGGCTCGGGCTGCTGGTCGCGCGGCGCGCGTTGCGCCCGGTGCGCGAGCTGTCCGAGGCCGCCGAGGACGTCGCCGTCACGCAGGACCTCTCGACCCGGCTGCCTGCCGACGGGCGCGACGAGCTGGCGCGCCTCGGCGGCTCGTTCAACACGATGCTCGGCGCCCTGGAGTCCTCGCGCGAGGCCCAGCGCCAGCTCGTCGCCGACGCCTCGCACGAGCTGCGCACGCCGCTGGCCTCGACGCGCACGAATGTCGAGCTGCTGGCCCGCGCGCCGGACCTGCCGGCAGCCGAGCGCGAGCAGATCGTCGGCGACGTCTGCGGCCAGCTCGTCGAGCTGAGCGTGCTCGTCGGCGATCTCGTCGACCTCGCGCGCCCCGATGCACCGCCCAACGGTGAGCGCGAGGCGGTCCGGCTTGACCTGCTCGTCGCCGATGCCGTGAAGGCCGCGCGCCCGCATGCACGCGACCACGAGCTGCGCGTCGAGCTCGAGCCGTGCGTCGTCGACGCCGACCCCGCACGCCTGCACCGCGCCGTGCGCAACCTGCTGGACAACGCAGTGAAGTACAGCCCGCCTGGCGAGCCGGTCGAGATCTCCGTCCGCGACGGCTGCGTCGTCGTACGCGACCACGGCCCGGGCATCGCCGCCGAGGATCTGCCGCACGTCTTCGACCGGTTCTACCGCGCCCCCGACGCGCGCGGCCTGCCCGGCTCGGGCCTGGGGCTCGCGATCGTCCGCCAGGTCGCGCAGGCCCACGCCGGCGACGTCAGCGCCGAGGCTGCCGAGGGCGGCGGCGCGCGGCTGGCGCTGGCGCTGCCGGTGGCTTCACTGACTCCCTAGCCCGCGTTCAGCAGGCGCTCAGGCTGCGCCGTCGAGATGGGGGCATGACAAAGCTCCTCGCCCTGCTCGCGCTCTCCTCGCTGGCGCTCACCGCCTGCGGCTCGTCAGAGGACCCGGCCGCCAAGGGTCCCGACGACTCCGACGCCGCGCGCGTGAAGTTCGAGCAGTGCCTGCGCGACAACGGCATCAACGTCCAGTCCGAGCCCGCGAGCGGCGGCAGCTCCGGCGGCGCGACGAGGGTGAGGATGAAGGCCGGCAAGGGGTCGCCGGCGAAGTTCGAGCGCATCCAGGAGGACTGCCGCGAGAAGTCGGGCTTCAAGCCCGAGCCGCCCTCGGAGGCCGAGCAGGCAGAGTTCCGCGACGCCGCGCTGAAGTTCGCGCGCTGCATGCGCGCCAACGGCATCAACATGCCCGACCCGCAGGTCGGTCCCGGCGGCGGCGGGATCATCATGCGCGCCGGCCGCGGCGGCGTGAACCCCGAGTCCCCGCGCTTCAGGCAGGCCGAGCGGGAGTGCCAGAAGTTCATGCCGCGGGGCAAGATGCAGAGCAAGGCGCCGTAGGGCGTCGGCCGCGCACCTCCGCCGGCGACCCGCAGGCGCGTGCTTGGGGGCCGTGTCGCGGGGCACTCCCTCCCGGGCGGCGCGGCTTCGCCGCTTGACCGCTAACCCGCCCGGGAGGGCGACCCGCGCCCCGCCCGGCCTTCGTACTGTCAGGCGAACCAACGGACCACCGCGCCCGACCATGCTGGCGGCCGTCCTTGCGCGCATCGGCCCACCCCCTCCGCTCCGCACTCGGCGTCAACGCCCGCGGTCGCCCTCCCAGCCCCGGGGCCTCGCACGATGCCGCTCCGGGGCTGGAGGCCGCGCGCCCGTCCGAGCAACCCCGCGCGTCACGCTGCCCGAACGTTCATTCCACCTGCGATACCGCCGGCAGGATGAACGCTCGATTCACCCGAGAGGAGAAGTTGGCCTGCGTTGTCTGCGCGTTCGGCATCTCGACGGGCTGGGCGTCGTCAGACTCCGCTCGGTGACCGCCGGCGAGCGGCCGGCCGTGGACAGAGGAATCCTCGGTCTGCTACGAATTATGTTCTGTGCCGACCGTAACGCCGCCCAACGCCCGCGAGCGTCTGCTCGACGCCGCGCTTCAGCGCTTCGCGCGCGACGGCGCGCTGGCCGCGACGCTCGAGGAGATCCGCGGCGACGCGGGCGTCAGCGTCGGCGCGCTCTATCACCACTTCGCCGACAAGTCCGCGCTCGCCGGCGCGCTGTACGTGCAGACGCTGCGGCGCTACCAGGAGGGGTTCATCGCGGTGCTCGACGCCCACCCCGGCGCGGAGGACGGCGTGCGCGCGGCGGTCGCCTTCACGCTGGACTGGTGCGTCGCCCACCCCGCCGAGGCGCGCCTGCTGTTCACCGACCGCGGCGCCGCCGACAGCGCCGCGCTCGCCGACGCCAACCGCGAGTTCTTCCCGGCGGTGCTGCGCTGGTACGGCGGCCACGCGCACTACGGGACGCTGCGCGCGCTGGACGTCTCCGTCGTCGCGAGCCTCTGGCTCGGACCCACCCTCGATCACCTGCGCCACCGGATGGCGGTGGGGGAGACGGCGGTGCCGCAGGACACCACCGCGATCCTCGCCGACGCCGCGTGGCTGACCCTGAAGGAGCCCGCATGACCTCGTTCTACGAACAGCTCGTCGACGACGGCCTCGCCGCCGAGGAGCCGCGTGTCCACGTCGAGCACCGGGGCGACCGCGCGCTCGTGCGCCTCGCCGACCCCGACAAGCTCAACGTCCTCAGCGCGCCGCTCGTGCAGCAGCTCAAGCTCGTGCTGACCGACCTCGCCGCCGACCGCGACGTCCGTGCGATCGTCCTCACCGGCAGCGATCCCGGCTTCAGCGCGGGCGGCGACCTGCGGATGATGGAGCAGGCCGTCGAGCATCTGCGCGAGCACGGCGAGACAACGGAGATCTGGCGCTGGATCCGCAACGAGTTCGGCGCGATCGCGCGGCTGATCGCGCGCACCGACAAGGCCTTCATCGCAGCGCTGAACGGTCCCGCGGCCGGCGTCGGGCTGGCCTGGGCGCTGACGTGCGACGTCGCGATCGCCTCCGAGCGCGCAGTCATCGTGCCGGCGTTCGGGCGCCTGGGCCTGCTGCCCGAGGTCGGCACGAGCTGGGCGCTGACGCGCGCGCTCGGCTACCAGGGCGCCTTCGCCTACTACGTCTCCGGCGAACACATCGACGCAGAGCGGGCGCTCGAGCTCGGCCTCGTCCAGGAGGTCGTGCCCCACGACGAGCTGCCGGCGGCCGCCGACCGCTGGTGCGACAGGATCTGCGCACTGCCGCCGCACGCGCTGCAGATGACCAAACCGCTACTGCGCGCGACCGCCGACGCCTCGTGGGACGGCGCGCTCGCGCTCGAGGAGTTCGCCGAGCCCGCCTGCTTCACGACGCAGGCGTTCGCGGGCGCCGTGAAGGGCATGCTCGCCAGGACCGGATGAGCGCCCGCTACGACACGATCGGCCGGACCTACACGACCACCCGTGGCCCCGATCCCCGAATCGCGGCACGCATCGATGCGGCGCTCGGCGACGCGCGCAGCGTGCTGAACGTCGGCGCCGGGACCGGCTCCTACGAGCCACGCGACCGCGACGTCACCGCCGTCGAGCCGAGCGCAGTGATGCGCGCCCAGCGCCCGCCGTCGGCCGCGCCCTGCGTCACCGCCGGCGCCGAGGCGCTGCCGTTCGCCGATGCCGGCTTCGATGCCGTGCTCGCGATCCTCACGCTGCACCACTGGACGGACTGGCGCGCCGGCGCCGCCGAATGCCGGCGCGTGGCCCGCGACCGCATCGTCGTCTTCACCTGGGATCCGGCCGCGGCGGGGCGGATGTGGCTCGGTCCCGACTACTTCCCCGGTCTCTGGAACGACGACATCGCGCGCTTCCCGACGCTCGACGCGCAGGCCAAGGCCTTCGGGGCCGAGGAGATCGAGATCGTGCCGATCCCCCACGACTGCACCGACGGCTTCATGGGCGCGCACTGGCGCCGACCGGCGGCCTATCTGAATCCCGCGATCCGCGACGGCATCTCGACGTTCGCGTTGCGCACGCCCGAGCAGCTCGAGCCCGGCCTGCGGGCGCTAGAGGACGACCTCGCCAGCGGCGCGTGGGCCGAGCGCCACGCCGACCTGCTCGAGCTCGACGAGCTCGACCTCGGCTACCGCCTGCTCGTCGCGACGCACTGATGACACGACGTCATCTATGCTTCGGTCCGTGGGGAAACGAGGCGTCGTCGCAGCAGCGCTGCTGCTTGCACTGATCTGCGCGCCGGCGGCGACCGCCGGCTCCAACCCACCGCGCTCGTGCGCGTGGGTGCTCGAGCCGACGTACGACCGCGAGAACATCCTCTTCCCCGAGGTCACGACGCGCTACCTCGCCGGGGTCGTGCCGGTCCCGCCCGGCGGCCACGTCGAGATCAAGGGACAGTTCCCGCACGCGCGCTACATGTCGCTGCAGACCTACAGCACGACGCTGCAGAGCCTCAGCGTCCTGCGCGACGAGCAGATCGTGCCCGACAAGGGCTCGACCAACCCGTACGTCGCGGGCGCTGATCGCAGCGCCAAGAACCGCAGCTACACCGTGCGCCTGGTCAGCGGCAAGCCGCCGGCGAGCGGGCGCCCGCCCAACACGCTCTACGACACGAACCCCGACGGCTCGCAGAACGGCCGCGGCCTCGCCTACCGCATCTACCTGGCCGACAAGGGCACCGACACGTTCGGCAACGCGCCCGCGCCGAGGATCAGCCTGCATCTCTCCAGCGGCACCGCGCTCCCGATCCCGGAGTGCCCCGACGTCGTCCCCGACACCGCGCCGCTCTCGGACGTGCTCGCCGAGCTCGGCTTGGACGTGCAGATCCCGCTGCCCGGGCTGCTCGCGCACCGCGAGCCGGCGTTCCATCGCTTCGTCAACGCGCCGACGTCCTACGCGCTCGCGGTCAGCGACAACCAGTACCTCAACGGCCTCACGCCGGCGCTCGAGGCGATCACGACGAAGCTGCCATCCGGGCTCGGCGAGAACGCCGACAACAAGTATGTCGCGGCGTACCTGTCGCAGGAGTTCGGGACGGTGCTGGCGCTGCGCGCGAAGCTGCCGAAAACGCCGAAGACGTTCAACGGGGAGAAGACGATGGGCGCCGGCCAGATGCGCTTCTGGTCGATGTGCACCGGCGTGCTCACGACGCAGACATTCGGCTGTGTCGTCGACAAGGACGTCCCGGTCGACAAGAACCGCCGCTACACGGTCGTGATCTCGACGGCGGCCGGGCGCCCGCGCAACGCGACGGCCAAGTGCGGCGTCGCCTGGCTGCCGTGGGGTCCGGTCCCCAAGGGCATCGCGATCATGCGCAACATGCTGCCGGCGCCGACGTTCACCCAGGCGGTGCAGAACGCGCAGCGCGGCAAGGAGAAGCAGACGCTCGGCCCGTACTACCCCGTCGGCACGTACTCCTCGAAGGCCGCCTTCGAGAAGCGCGGCTGTCCCGCCTAGGCTTCGACGAGCCCGCGGCGGATCGCGTAGCGCACGAGCTGCACGCGGTCGCGCATGCCGAGCTTGCGCAGCAGGTTGCCGCGGTGCGACTCGACGGTCTTCTCCGAGAGATGCAGGATCTCTGAGATCTCGCGGTTGGTGTGCGCCTCGGCGATCAGCTTGAGCACCTCCTGCTCGCGCGGCGTCAGCGGCTCGGACGGGCCGGTGCTCTCGTCGGACATCCACTCGCGCACGAGCCGGCGCTGCGCGGCGTTGGTCAGGAACGGCTCGCCGCGGCCCACCGCGCGCACCGCCTCGACGAGGTCGTGATCGGCCTCGCGCTTGAGCACGTAGCCCGACGCGCCGGCCTTCAGGGCTTCGAAGATGTAGCGCTCGTCATCGTGCATCGAGAGGATCAGCACGTCGATCTCCGGGGCCTGCTGCTTGATCTCGCGCGTCGCCTGGATGCCCGTGAGCTTGGGCATCGCGACGTCGAGGATGCAGAGGTCCGGGCGCGTCGCAAGCGCGGCGGCGACGGCCTCGGCGCCGTCGGCGGCCTCGGCCACGACCTCGAGATCGGGCTGGCGGTCGAGCAGCAGCTTCAAGCCGCCGCGCACCACGCCATGGTCGTCGGCGATCAACAGCCTCATGCCCACACCCTTCGTGCGCTGCTCACCGGGACCGGTGCGGTCCGTCCGAGCAGGAGTTCAACGGTCGTCCCGGCGCCGGGTGCGGAGTGCACGTCGAGGCGCCCGCCGGCCTGCAGGGCGCGCTCGCGCATGCCGGTCAGCCCGTGGCCGGCGCTCGCGTCCTGATCGATGCCGCACCCGTCGTCGACGACGCGCACGACGCCGCGGCCGCCCTTGCGGCGAACCTCGACATGGACACGCTGGGCGCCGGCGTGGCGCGCGGCGTTGGACAGCGCCTCCTGGACCACGCGATAGACGACGAGCTGCTCGTCGGTTCGGAAGTCGTCGACGGGCCCCGCCAGCTCGAGCGTGGTCAGCAGCCCGCTCTTGCGGTTGACGTCGTCGGTCAGCGTCCGCAGCGCGGCGCTGAGGCCGAGGTCGTCCAGCGCGGTCGGGCGCAGCTCGTGGGCCAGGCCGCGCAGCTCGTCCATCGCGTGGGCGGCGACGTCGCGCGTCTCGCGCAGCTCGACGGCGAGCTCGGGCGGTGCGTCCTGGGCGCTGGCCTGCAGGCGCAGCAGTACGCCGGTCAATGCCTGGTTGACCTCGTCGTGCAGATCGCGCGCGAGGCGCGCGCGCTCGTCCTCCTGTGCGCGCAGGACAGCGCTCGCGGTCTGCGCGCGCTCCTGCTCGACGCGTACGAGCATCGAGTTGAACGCGTCGTTGAGGCGCACGACCTCGTCGGAGTCGGCCGATTTCGGCGGCGGCATCCGCACGCCCGGCCGGGAGAGGTCGACGCGCTCCATCGTGTCGACGAGCTCCTGGAGGGAGGCGAAGCGGCGGCGCAGGACGAAGCCGTTGACGAGGATCGTCGCGAGGATCGCCGCGACCAGCACCGCGAGCTGACGGCGTTCGGTGACGGGGCCGTCCAGCGAGAGCTGTCCCGCAGCGGCGGCGGCGAAGACGGTGGCGAGGATGAGCGCCGAGTTGACGGCGAGGATCTGGGTGGAGAGAGCGGGTCGGCGCATCTGGGGCCTAGACCCCATATCGGCTGCAACCGGCCGTTCCGATACCCCCCTTGCAAGCAGGAACCACGGGCAGGTCGGGGATTTACACGGGGTCCCCGACCACTGCCCGGGGCCACTGCGACTGGACCTGGCTGAACTTGAGGCCCGGCATCCCGCGGGGGGATGCCGGGCCTCAGTCGTTCCCGGCGTAAAGTCACCAGTCGACCCTCGCTACACTTATTGAAGTAGATCCCGACCGTCTTTAGAGGATTTCCTTCACATGAGCCCCTCGGGCCCCGAATTCATCAAGCGGATCAGAGCCGAGGTCGACCAGGTCGACCCCGCCGAAGTCAACGAGCTGCTGCACGAAGGCGTCGCGATCATCGACGTTCGCGAGACCGACGAGGTCGTCGCCGGGAAGCTGCCCGGCGCCACCCACATTCCGCGCGGCTACCTCGAGTCGCGCATCGAGAGCGCCGTCCCGGACCGCAGCCAGCGGGTGATCGTGTACTGCGCCACCCAGAACCGGTCCCCGCTCGCCGCGAACACGCTGATGCGCGACCTCGGCTACGAGCACGTCCAGTTCATGAACGGCGGCTACACGCTGTGGAAGGACCGCGGCTACGAGGTCGAGACGCCGTTCGCGTTCACACCGGACCAGCGCCAGCGCTACAGCCGCCACTTCCTGCTGCCCGAGATCGGCGAGGAGGGCCAGCGCAAGCTGCTCGAGGCAAAGGTGCTGCTGCTCGGGGCCGGCGGGCTGGGCTCGCCGACCGCGCTGTACCTCGCCGCAGCCGGCGTCGGCACGCTCGGCATCGTCGATGACGACGTCGTCGACGTGTCCAACCTCCAGCGCCAGGTGATCCACACGACCGACCGCGTCGGCGTCGCGAAGGTCGACTCCGCCGAGGAGGCGATCCACGCGCTCAATCCCGACGTCAACGTCGTCAAGTACGAGACGCGCCTGGACGCATCGAACATCGTCGACATCATCTCCGGCTACGACATCGTCGTCGACGGCGTCGACAACTTCCCCACGCGTTACCTGCTCAACGACGCGACCGTGCGCCTGAAGATTCCGGTCGTCAGCGCCGCGATCCTCGGCTTCGAGGGTCAGCTATCGGTGTTCAAGCCCTACGAGGGCCCGTGCTACCGCTGCCTGTTCCGCGTGCCGCCGCCGGCGGAGCTGGCGCCCTCGTGCGGCGCCAACGGCGTGCTCGGCGTGCTGCCGGGGACGATGGGCCTGTTGCAGTCCACCGAGGTCATCAAGCTCATCACCGGCGCCGGCGATCCGCTGATCGGCCGCCTGCTGATGTACGACGCGCTGGACGCCTCGACCAGCGAGGTCAAGGTCCGGCGCGACCCCGAGTGCCCGATCTGCTCGCGCGAGCCGGATGAGATCTCCGACGACGAGCTCGGCGTCTTCCCCGACTACGAGGCGTTCTGCGCCGCAGCGGGCTAGGGTCCGCTCCCAGATATGGCAACGGTACGAATCCCTCCGGTCCTGCGACCGTCGGTCGGCGGCGAGCGCGAGGTCACGGCTGAGGGCGCCAACGTCGGCGACGTCCTGCGCGCGCTGACCGAGGCCCACCCCGACACGGAATCCCAGCTCTTCGGTCAGGGCGGCGAGCTCAACCGCTACGTCAACGTCTACCTCAACGACGAGGACGTCCGCGTCCTCGACGGGCTCGACACCAACGTCGGGGAGAGCGACGTGCTGGTGATCCTGCCGGCCATGGCCGGCGGCGCCTGAGCAAGGCCCAACGGGGCAGGGTGCCCCGCTACACTTTCTGAAGTATGGGTCTCCCGCCTCTGGAGAACCGCCCTTGCGGTGGCCGCTACGGCGACATCGTCCAGGCGATCGGGAACACGCCGCTGGTCGAGCTCAAGCGCCTGAGCCCGAAGCCCGGCGTGCGGATCTGGGCAAAGCTCGAGTCCGCCAACCCGACCGGGTCGGTCAAGGACCGCGTCGCGCGCGCGATGATCGAGGCCGCCGAGGAGCACGGCCTGATCAAGCCCGGGCAGACGATCCTCGAGCCGACGTCGGGCAACACGGGGATCTCGCTGGCGATGATCGCCAAGCGCAAGGGCTACAAGCTCAAGGTCGTGATGCCCGACAACGTCACGCCCGAGCGCACGCAGCTGCTGCAGATGTACGGCGCGGAGATCGTCTACTCGCCGGGCAACCAGGGCTCAAACGGCGCGGTCGCGATGGCGCTGGAGATGGCCGAGGCCGACGCCTCGTACTACATGCCCTACCAGTACGGCAACCAGGCCAACCCCGACGCCCACTACAACGGGACGGCGCTGGAGATCCTCGAGGAGCTCGACGGCCAGGTCGACGCGTTCGTCGCGGGCCTGGGCACCGGCGGCACGCTGATGGGCAACGGCCGGCGCTTCAAGGAGGAGCTCGGCGACCGCGTGAAGATCGTCGCCGCCGAGCCGATGCAGGGCGAGCCCGTCCAGGGCCTGCGCTCCCTCGACGACGGCTTCATCCCGCCGATCATCGACCTGAGCGTGCTGGACCGCAAGATCTTCGTCACCAACCGCGACGCGATCATCTGGACGCGCAAGCTGCTGGACGAGGAGGGGCTGTTCGCCGGCGTCTCGTCTGGCGCGATCGCGGCGATCGCCGTCCGCATCGCGGGGGAGATGGACGAGGGCAACGTCGTCTTCATCGTCTGCGACGACGGCTGGAAGTACCTGAGCTCCGGCATCTACACGCTGCCCGTCGACGAGGTCGAGAATCTCGACTCGACGGTCTGGTGGTAACACGCACGCCTCACACGGCGCGCTAATCTCGACGCATGCCGTTTCCGAACGTCGGTCCCATGGAGCTCGTGATCGTGCTGGTCATCGCGCTGATCGTGCTCGGGCCGAAGAAGCTCCCAGAGGTCGGCAAGTCGCTCGGCCGCGGCATGCGCGAGTTCAAGGAATCGCTGTCCGGCGATGCTCGCGACGACGACGAGCCCCGCGCGCTGCGCGGCGAGTAGTCCGCCTATCCTGGGGGCGATGGAGATCGCCCCCGAGCTGCTGGCGCAGATCGTCGCCCACGCCCAGCGCGACGCGCCCAACGAGTGCTGCGGCATCGTCCTGGTCCGCGACGGCGTCGCCCACGCGGTGCACGAGCTGGTCAACCGCCGCCCGTCGCCGATGAGCTTCGAGGTCGACCCGCTGGAGATCTACAAGCTGTCTGACGACGGCGAGGAGCTCGGAGCGATCTACCATTCGCACACGCGCTCAGACCCCGTCCCCTCGCAGACCGACATCAACTTCGGCGTCAACTGGCCGGGCGTGGAGTGGATCATCGTCGGCCTGAAGAACGGGACGGTCGACGTGCGCTCCTGGCTGATCGGCGAGGCCGACGTTACCGAGGTCCCGATCGGGTGAGCAGCCAGCCGCTCGTCTGCCCGACGTGCGCGTCAACGCACCCGCTCGACGAGCGCTTCTGCCCCAAGTGCGGGATGCCGCTCGTCTATGCGGGCGCGACGGGGGTCGACCAGCCGGTGACGGCATCGCACGAGCGCGCGCGCAAGATCAAGAAGCAGTTCACCGACGGCCGGCTGGTGACGGTGGCCTCGGCGCGCCACCAGGCGGAGGCCGAGCTGATCCAGGGCCTGCTGCTGGAGGAGGGCGTGCCCTCGATGGTGAAGCGCACCGGTGGCTTCGACGTCCCCGACATGATGTTCGCGGGGCCGCGCGACATTCTCGTGCCCGAGTCCGGGGCGCAGACCGCGCGCGAGATCCTCGGCACCGTCGAGCACTACGTGCCGACGACGCGCAACACGTCGCGCTCGACGCGCTCGCTGGCGCTGGTGCTGGCCGGCGTGCTCGCGGTCGCCGGGCTCAGCCCGGTCATCATCTTCCTCTGGGACCGTCTGAGCGGGTGAGCACGCGCTTCGTCGTGTTCGTCGCCGCGCTGGCCGCCGCGGCCGCCGCGCTGACCGCGACGATCGTGTCCGGCAGCGACACCCCGCCACCCGCACCCGCCCCGCTGCTCGCGGCGGAGCCCGAGCCGGTCATCGCGTCACCCGCCCCTGTCGCCGTCAAGCCGCTGAGGGTCCCCGAACCCCGCCGCGGGCGCCGGGCGCGTAGCACCCGCATCACCATCCCGCATCGTTCGCGTGCTCTCGGTCGTCCCAACGGCGGACGCCTGGAGGGCGGCGTCGTGCTGCCCGCGAACGGTCCCGACCACTTCACCTGGGACGGGCCCTCGGCGTCGATGCCCAACCCCGACTGGCGTCGCGTCGGCACGGACACGCTCGTGACCTGGCTGCAGGGCGTCCTGCGCTACTTCCGGACGAAGCACCCGCATGCGCCGCGGATCGGCATCGGTGACCTGTCGCTGCCGCACGGCGGCCCGTTTGACCGTCGCTACGGCGGCCTCGGGCACGCGAGCCATCAGAACGGCGTCGACGTCGACGTGATGTACCCGCGGCTTGACCGCGCCGAGCGCCCGCCCGAGCGGGTGGAGGACGTCGACCGCGCCCTCAGCCAGGCGCTCGTCGACACCTTCGTCGCCGCGGGTGCGCGCTTTGCCTTCGTCGGCGAGCACGTCGGGCTTGGAGGACCGCCGGCGATCGTGCAGGCGATCCCGCACCACGACGACCACGTCCACATCCGGATCACTCCGCTGCGCTAGCCATCTGCGCCAGGTGCGCACGCCAGGTGCCGCCCGTGTGCACGAGCGAGCGGCCGCCGAACGCGCGCTCGATGGCCCGCGTGGGTGTCCCCGGGTCGGCGTCGCAGACGAGCTTGACGACGGCCTTGGGGCCCTCCTCGCGCGCGAGCATGTCGAGCACGCTGCCGCCGAGCAGCAGGGCGTCGCGCAGCGATGGCGGGAACTGCGGCTCGGCGCCCTCGCGCAGGCGCCGGCCGATCGCCGGGCGCGCGTGCGCGGTCTGGCCGCTGAACCACTGGCCGGCGCCGGCCCACAGCCAGGCCCAGTCGATCATCCGCTTGAACGAGCGCGGCCTAAACGGCGGCGGCAGGCGCGGGTTGTTGAGCCCCACGACGACCTGCGCGTAGAGGGCGGCGGGCGCGAGCTCGGCCATCTCGCGTGAGCCCGGCACGTTGGAGGCGCGCGAGCGCAGGTGCCGCGGCGCCAGCAGGTGGATCTCGCGGCTGCTCGGCCACCCGGTGAGGTAGCGGCGCGCGGCCGGGGCGGTCAGGCGCAGCACGACCGGCAGTTCGGGCTGTGCGGTGTAGAGCTGCGCGCGCGAGCCGTGGAGGATGACGTCGAGGCCGTCGGGGACGTTCGGGAAGACGGACGCGAGGCGCTCGCGCATGCCCTCGAGCAGCTCCAGCACGCCGACGACGTCGTTCTCGTCGACGGCGTCGTGGCGCGCAGAGAAATGCGGCGAGCTGGTTTCGACCCACGACCCCACGGTCCGCGGTTCGCCGCGGGCCGGTCGCTCCCTGCCCTGGGTCGCTCGTCGCGGCGGCCGGCAGCTCGCGTTGGGGCCGGGTCGCGGGGCACGCCCTCCCGGGCGGCGCGGCTATGCCGCTTGAAAGCTAACCCGCCCGGGAGGGCGACCCCGCGCCCCGCCCGCCCGTCGGGGCGCTGTGGCTGACGTACCGGACCACCGCGGCCGACGATGGCCGGCGGCCGTCCTTGCGCATCGGCGCAGCCCCTGCGCTCCGCAGTCGGCGCCCGAGGGTCAGGGCGGCTGCGCCGGATCGTCCGTCGGCTCGGCCCGCTTGTGGCGAGAAGGACGTCAGGCGGCTGCTGGTCGCAGACGCCTGCGTACTGGCCGCGTGAGTGGCGAGGGGTGCTCTCTGACGCGGGTTGGCCGGTTTGCGTACATTGCTGGACGTGGACCGTTTTGCGGTTGCACAGGGTGATGCGGAGATCGTCGAGCGGCTACGGCGCGGTGATGAGCGCGCGTTTCGGGAGCTGGTTGGTCGCTTCGATGCGGGATTGCGGCGGGTCGCGAGGTTGTACGTGGATGAGACATCGGCCGACGATGCCGTGCAGGACACCTGGGTTGCGGTGATTCGGGGCGTGGATCGGTTCGAGGGACGGTCGAGCCTGAAGACGTGGGTGTTCGGGATCCTCGTCAACGTGGCGCGTCGGCGTGCGGAGCGGGAGGGCAGGACGGTGCCGTTCGCCTCGATGGGGAGCGGCGGGGACGCGTGGCAGGGGACGGTGGAGGTGTCTCGCCTTCATCATCCTGACCTCGGCGTGGGTTACTGGCCCAATGCGCCCACGTGGGCGCGCGACCCAGCCGAGTCGGCGATGGCAGCGGAGGTGCGGTCGGTTGTCTTGCGCGCTATCGAAGGCCTGACCCCGGCGCAGCGTGAGGTCTTGACGTTGCGCGATCTGGAGGGGTGGACGGGGCCGGAGGTCTCTGATGTGCTGGGCATCTCGGATGTGAACCAGCGGACGCTCTTGCACCGGGCGCGGGTGGCTGTGCGGAGGGCGTTGGAGGAGTATTTCGGTGGCTGACCTCGACGCAACACGCCAGATGCTTGCCATCACTTGCGCGGATGCGCTGGAGCTGATGACGGACCACCTCGAGGGCGCGCTCTCGGGAGCCGACGCGGCGCGCATGCGCGCCCATCTGGAGAACTGCGAAGCCTGCGCGTTGTTCCTCGATCAGTTGCGCTCCACGATCCGGCTGGTGCACGACGCCGGCGAGGCCGAGGAGTTCGAAGTGGATTCCGGGCGCCTCGATGCGCTGTCCGAGCTGTTCCGGGCGGAGCGCCCGGACTGACGAAGTTGCCTGCAACGTTCGCGGCGGCGCCTGCACTCATCTGGTGTAGGCGATCTCTTCGAAAGGTGGGCGCATGTCGTTGACAGACCCTGTACTGACCGGCCCTCAGAGCGGCCGCAGCGTGACCTACGGTGGCGGCTCGAGTGCCGAGTTGAAGATCACCGGCGAGCAGTCTGGTGGGGGTTGGGCCGTTGTCGAGTGGCATGTGCGCCCGGGGGACGAGCCGCCGCTGCATACGCACACACGGGAGGACGAGACCGTATACGTGGTGGAAGGCGCGATCACGGCGTTCGTGGGTGGGCAACGGATCGAGGTGGAGGCGGGCGCTTACGCCGCGCTGCCCAAGGGCGTCGAGCACGGGCTGATCGTGCGCAGCGAGGCTGCCCGGTTGCTGGTGACGCTCGAGCCGGCGGGCGCGGAGTATTTCTTCGTCCCGCGCGATGAGAGCGACAGCGACCCCAGCAAGTTCGGGCTGGAAGTAAACGGGGCGCCGGAGGAGGGAGGTGCCGGATGAAGGCGATCGTGGTGACGGACGAGGCTGCGGGCACGGCCGGGCTGACGCTGCTGGAACGGCCCGAGCCGCCGGCGGCGATCAACGACGTCGTCGTTGAGGTTCATGCGTCGGGATTCGTCCCAACGGAGGTGGCGTGGCCCTCGACCTGGACCGATCGCCGCGACCGTGATCGGACACCGTCGATCCCCGGCCACGAGCTGGCCGGAGTGGTCACCGCGCTTGGCTATGGCACGACGGGACTGTCGGTGGGACAGCGGGTGTTCGGCCTCACCGACTGGCATCGCGACGGCACCCTGGCGGAGTGCGTGGCCGTGGAAGCGCGCAACCTCGCGCCGCTCCCGGGCGACGTCGACTTCACGGTCGGCGCGAGCCTGCCGATCTCGGGCCTGACGGCGTGGCAGGGGCTGTTCGAGCACGGCCGCCTTCAGGCGGGGCAGAGCGTCCTCGCGCACGGCGCGGCTGGCGCAGTCGGGTCGATGGTGACGCAACTCGCACGTGAGTTCGGTGCGTACGTCATCGCCACCGGACGCGCCGCCGACCGTCAGACGGCGCTCGACTTCGGCGCGCAGGAGTTCGTCGACCTCGACAACGACCTGCTGGAAGACGTCGGCGGAGTCGATTTGGTTTTCGACGTCATCGGCGGCGACATCCAGAAGCGGTCCGCGGACCTGATTCGAGCCGGAGGCACGCTGGTGACCGTCGTCGGGCCGCCCGAGGCCCGGCCCGCCGACGGCCTGGCGATCGACTTCGTCGTCGAGTCCGATCGTGCCCAACTGAGTGAGATCGCCCAACGGGTGCGAGACGGACGACTGCGGACGAACATCGGCAACGTCGCGACCCTCGACGACGCGGTCGCCGCCCTCAACCCGACCGAGCGACGGAAGGGGAAGACGATCATCCGTGTTCGTCCGTAAGGACTCGCGGACAGCGAGTGGTCCTGCCCTCCTCGTGGAGGGCGTCAGCCGCGTGGCCAGGGCGGTAAGAAGCCCGATTGGTCCGCCCGGATTCGGACCTCCGCGAAGCGGCCCAACGCTCGGCGCAGCCGCGCCCTGACCCTCGGGCGCGGAGCGGAGCGGGTGGGCCGATCCGCGCAACGCCGGCCGCTGGTCGTCGTCGGGACGCGGTGGTCCGTTGGTCGGCCACCGCGGCGCCCGCGAGGGCTGCCCGGCGACCCGGCCCCAACGCGCGCTGCCGGGGTGCGGCGAGCGCGCGCGAAGGCGGGTGCTACGAGGGCGCTAGACCAGCGCGGGGACCGTCTCGCCGGCGCAGATCCGCTCGATCTCGGCGGCGACGGCAGCGAACTCGGCGTCGGCGAGCACGGGCGTGCCCTCGAACGGGAGCTCACGGGCGATGTCCAGCCAGGAGCGGCAGCCGCCGAACTCCTCGCGCACCTTCACGGTGACGGGGCGCGGGATGCGGTACGTGCGCAGCAGCAGGACGTGCAGCGGGTGGCGGGGCTTCCACGCCAGGCGCTTGGCTGCGTAGTCCGGCGTCCAGACGTGAAACGGCGAAAGATCGTTGAGGATCCGCGGGTCGGTCACGGTGAAATGACCGGCGACCTCGGCCCACGCGCGAACGCGGACGCGGTCGGGCTGGGCGATGCCGCCGTCCTGAAGGATCGCGTTGGGGTGGGGGTCGCCGTCGGGGAAGACGCCTTCCTCCAGCGCACGGCGCATTTCGGTCTTGTGCGACTCACGCACGAGATCGTTGCGCTGATGATCGAACGTGGGATAGAGGAAGAAGCGATCCTCACGCAGATCGAAGTGCTTGCCGTCCTCGCGGACGCCACCCTTGCGCAGGGTCAAAAGCTGCTCGCCTTCGGCGAGCGCGCGGACGGTGACCGCCCATTCCTTCAGTGCGATAGGCATACGTGTTTCAGGGGAGAGTTTTCAACAGAGACAGGGAACGGCATCCCGCGCGACCAACAGACGACCGCGAACGGCGGTCGTAGGGGGCGGGGATGGGTATTGTCGCAAAGATCGCCCCGGAAACCAAAACATCCCTGTAAACAGAGGGTATTTACGGGTGGTCAAGCTGGCGCGTCGGCGCTCATGCGGTCGCAGCGGCCACCACATCGTGAGTCGGCGGAGCGGGCGCGCAGCCCGGGAGAACGCGGCTGACGAACGTTCCGATCTGGCGCAGCGAGCGTCGCGCGTGGGCATTGCCGTAGAGCGGCGGGACGTGGGGCTGGCGGTCGAAGATCTCGAGCTCGGCGCTCGCTCCGCCCGCGGCGGCGCCGTCGGCGAGGCGGGCGCCATCGTCGCGCAGGACCTCGGTGGAGCCGACCTGCACCAGCATCGGCGGCAGCGCCGCGAGGCGCGCGGGCGGCCCAAACACGGGCGACAGGCGCCAGTCGGCGGCGTCGCCGCCGCCCTGCACGCACAGCGCGGCGGCGCGCCTCACCGCGGACACGGCGAAGAACGGATCGGCGCGGGCGTTCGTCGCGAAAGAGTCGCCCGAGCACGTCAGGTCCGCCCACGGCGACAGCAGCACGAGCGCGGCCGGCGCGGGAAGGCCGTGCTCGGGCGCGAGCAGCGCGAGCCGTACCGCGAGCCCGCCACCCGCCGAGTCGCCCGCGACGACGACCTCGAGGCCGCGCTCGAGGAGCCAGCGGTAGGCGGCGAGGGCGTCGTCGGCCGATGCTGCGAGCGGATGCTCTGGCGCCAGGCGGTAGTCCAGCGACAGCGCCGGCGTCGCGGTGACGTGCGAGAGCCGCGAGACGAGCATGCGGTGCGTCCGCGGAGAGCCGAACAGGTAGCCGCCGCCGTGCAGGTAGAGCAGCGCGCGACCCGCGTCGCGCGGTGCGCGAGGGCTGCGGACCCACTCGGCCGGACGACCGCCGACCTCGCCGAAGGCCAGCCGGGTGCCGCGAACGACCGGCACGCGTGTGCGCGGCTCGGTCAGGCGGCGCAACCGACCAACGCTTTCGGGGGTGAGCACGAGGCGCTTGCCAGGGAGCTTCACCAGCGCGCGCAGCTGCGCGTTCATCAGCAGCGTCCCACGCGATGCGGGGCCGAACTCGCGGACGGTCGGCGTGCTCATGGCGCGCCAGCCTAGAGCGTGCGGCCGGCGAGCCCCTCGTAGCTGGCCAGCAGCGCCGCGAAGTCCTGATCGCCGAGGCCGCGGCCCATCCCCGCGGCCAGCGCGTCGCGCGCCGCCGACGCGGCGGGGAAGGGGGCGCCCGCCGCCTGCGCCTCGTCCAGGCACAGCCGGACGTCCTTGAGCATGTGCTCGAGCTTGAACAGCGCGGTGAAGTCGTGGTCGAGCATCGGCCGGGCCTTGAGGTCGAGCATCGCGCTCGAGCCGGCGCCTGCCGCCATCACCTCAACGAGCGCCTCGAGATCGGCGCCCGCGGCACGCCCGACGAGCAGCGCCTGCGCGAGCGTCGCGGCGTTCGCGGCGGCGACCGCGTTGTTGATGACCTTCACGAGCTGACCGTGGCCGACCGGACCGGCGTGGACGATCACGGAGCCCATCGCCTCGAGCAGCGGGCGCGCCCGGTCGAGGTCGGCCGCCTCGCCGCCGCACATGATCGTGAGCGTGCCGTCCGCCGCCTTCGGCGATGAACCGGTGACCGGCGCGTCGACGAAGCGCAGACCGCGCTCATGCAGCGCGGCGGCGATCTCGCGCGCCGCCTGTGGGCCGATCGTCGACATGTCGATCGCGATCGTTCCGTGGGCGGCGCCCGCCGCCGCACCGTCGGGCCCGGCGAGCACGGCCGCGACCTGCGGCCCGTCGACGACCATCGAGATCACGACATCGGCGCCGTCGGCGGCCTCGGCGGGCGTTGCCGCCGCGTGGGCGCGGTGCTCGGCGGCGAACGCCTGCGCCTTGTCGGCCGTGCGCGTCCACACGCGCAGCCCGTGCCCGGCGCGCACCAGGTTTGCGGCCATGCGTGAGCCCATGATCCCGAGTCCGAGGAAGGCGACGGTCATCGCCGGATCCTTCCAGGCTCAGACGGGCGCTTCGTCCAGGCCCAGGCGGTGTGCGACGCCGGCGGCCTCGGTGCGGCTGCGCACGTCGAGCTTGGCGAGGATCCGCGAGACGTGGACGCTCGCGGTCTTCTCGGCCATGTAGAGCGTGTCGCCGATCTCGCGGTTGGTCGCCCCGCGGGCGACGAGCACGAGCACCTGGCGCTCTCTCGGCGTCAGGCCGAAGGGGTCCTCGTCGGGGGCCTGCGCCTCGGCGGCATCCTCGTCGTCGGGCGCGGTCCCGAGCTCGCCGACGCGCAGGCGGGCGCGCGCGGCGAAGCTCTCGATCTCGGCACGGAGCCAGGCGGAGCCCAACCGCACGGCGATCTCGCGCGCCGCGATCGCGGCGTCCGTCGCCGCGTCGCGATCGCCGGCGGCGAACAGCGCCTCGGCCTCGCGCCAGCGCACCTGCGCGGCGAGGTAGGGGCGCTCGAGCGCGTCCCACGCCGCGGCGGCTGCCGTCCACACCGCCGCGCCCTCGTCACCACGCGCCCGTGCGAGCTCGGCGTTGGCGGTTAGGACGTAGGCGGCCTCGACGGGCTTCTCGGGTCCGGTGGCGGCAGCCTCGACGCGGCCGGCGAGCAGCTCGGCGCGGAAGATCGCGTCCTTCACGACGTCTGCGTCGCCCGTGTCGCGCGCGTGCTGGGCGATGTCCGCCTCGATCTTCACGCCGACCGTGGCGGCACGGGCGATGCGGGCGGCGTCCTCGGAGCAGTACTCGATGCGCTCGAGCGCGTCCTCGACGGCTTCGCGCGCGCCTTCCAGGTCGCCGTCGCGGCGGCGCAGCTCGCCGATCAGCGCGCCCGCGGTGCCGAGGAACTGCGGCTCGATCGAGTCGGCGATCAGCCCATGGACGGCGTCGAGCTCGGCGCGCGCCGTCTCGCGCTCGTCGCGCCCGAGCGCGAGCTCGCCGAGGCGCAGGTGGCGGTAGAGGACCGTCGTGCCGACGCTGCGTCGCAGCCGCTGGGGGATCGTCGCGGCCGATGCGTCCCATTCGCCGGCGTCGAACTGGTACTCGCCGATCGCCATCGTCATCCACTCTTCGCTGGAGGGGATCCGCTTGACCTCCGGCATCGCTTCGCGTGCGACCGCGATCGCCTCGCGCGTGCGGCCGTGCAGGTTGATCTGGTCGGACAGGTTGATCGCCGCCGAGCCGACGTCGCGCGGATCGTCGTACTCGAGCGCCAGCGCCCACGCCTTGCGCAGCTCCGCGGCGCCCTCCTCGAGCTCGCCGACGCCCATCAGCGATGTGCCCAGCGCGTTGCGTGAGCGGCCCTCGGTCACGAGGTCGCCGACGGCCTGCGCGGCCTCGATCGCGCCGCGTGCGGCCTCGATCGCCTCGCCGAAGCGCGAGCGCAGCATCGTCGTCTTGGCCTTCGTGCCGAGCAGCGTCGCGCGCGCCGGGCTCGGGACGTCGGATGGCAGCAGCGCGAGCCCACGCTCGAGCGTCGCGATCGACTCGTCCTGGCGGTTGAGGATGAACTGCGCGCGGTGCATCCGACCGAGCAGCTTGGCCGCGCGCTCGGGGTCGGCCTGCTCGTCGACGTGCTCGAGCGCGCGGCGCAGCAGCTGCTCCTGGCGGGCGACGTCGCCGTCGAGGTCGCGGGCGTGCGCGGCCAGTGAGAGCAGCGCGGCCTGGTCCATGCCGGCGAGCTGCTGGGGCTCGTCGACGCGGTCCCAGAGCTCGAGCGCGCGATCGAGCATGTGCGCGGCTTCGTGGAACGCGTAGACGTCGAGGCCCGCCTGCGCGGCGCGCACGCTGGCGCCGAGGGCCGCCTCGCGATCGCCGGCGGCGAGGTAGTGCTGGGCCAGCGCGGACGCCAGCTGGGGGGTGCCCGAGCCGTCGCGCACGCGCGGCTCGAGCGCGCGGGCGAGCGCCCGATGGAGCTCTGACGCCTCACCTGGGAGCAGATCGTCGGCGACGACCTCGCGCAGCAGCGCGTGGCGGAACGCGTAGCGCCCGTCGTCGTCGACGATCAGGAGGTTGGCGGCGACGACCTCGCGCAGCGCATCGCGCAGGGCGCGGGCGTCGAGCCCGGCGGCGTCGACGAGCAGGTCGTGGTCGGCGCGGGTGGCGGCCGCGACGACGCGCAGCAGCTCCTGGGCGTCGCCGTCGAGGCGCTCGATGCGGACCATCAGCGCGTCGCGCAGCGTCGGGGGCAGCGCGCTGCGGCCGTCGAGCCCGGCGGCGAGCAGTTCCTCGGTGAACAGCGGGTTGCCTTCCGTGCGCCGCCAGAGGCGATCGATCAGGCCCGGCTCTCCGGGAGCGCCGAGAATGCCCTCGAGCTGTTCTCCGAGCTCGTCGCGCGTCAGCGCGGACAGCTCGATGCGGCGCGCGCGCTTGTCGCGTTCGAGCTCTGCGAGCAGCGGGCGCAGCGGGTGGCGGCGGTGCAGCTCGTCGGGGCGGTAGGTGCAGACGACGAGCAGCTTCTCGGCGCAGACGCTGGCGGCGAGGTAGGAGAGGAAGGCGCGGGTCGAGCCGTCGGCCCAGTGGATGTCCTCGATCACGAGCAGCAGCGGCCCGCGTTCGGCGAGCGCGTCGAACAGTGCGAGCAGCGCCTCGAAGAGGCGCCCGCGGGCATCGGGGTCGTCGCGCGGCGTCCTCGCCGCCCCGGCGAGGGAATCCGGGGCGGCGAGGGCCGGCGCCAGCGCAGCGAGCTCGGCGCGGAGCGAGGGATCGACCGCGTCGAAGACCGAGTCACCACGGCGAGCGAGTGGGCGGAGCGCGGCGACGAGTGGGGCGTATGGGAGTTCGCCCTCACCGAGTTCGACGCAGTCGCCACCGATGACCCGAGCCTCGTGCCGCTCCGCGGCGCGGTGCTCGAGCTCGGCGATCAGACGCGTCTTGCCGACGCCCGACTCACCCGCGACGAACGCCAGAGAGGGGCGTCCCGCGGCCGCGTCCGTAAGAGCGGCCTCGAGCTCGACCAGTTCCGCCGAGCGGCCGACGATCCTCGTGCTGGAAACCCTCGCCGCCATGTGCTCCGAAGTATCGCGCGACGCGATCACGGAACCGGCGCGACGTACGGGCGCCGACGAGAACGTGATCGGACGGGCGGCGGGACGCGGCGAGATGGAGATGGAGATCGGAGTGCATGAGACGGTGCTCCTTGGTTCGGGGGACTGCACGCAACGCATGGTGGCCCTGAGGGGGTAGGGCGCACATCGGGCATCCGCCGCGCGTTCGCGCGTCTGGCCCCTTACCTGGCTGAGGGGACCCCTTAGGCGGGGGTGCCGTGGCCGCCGCCGCCCGGCGTTTCGAGGCGCAGGCGCTGGCCCGGCTGCAGCTCACCAGTCGCTTTTGCAGGCAATTCGTGCCCGTCGAGGAGGTTGCGCCCCGCCTTACCGGGGTCGCCGCCGGCGGCGCCGGGCGGGGCGTGGCGGCGGCGCTCGGTGATCAGCGAGTAGGTCATCGCGGCCAGCGCCTCGAGCTCGCGGACGACGCCGTCGCCGCCGCGGTGTGCGCCGTCGCCGCCGCTGCCGCGGCGCAGCGCGTACTCCACCACGCGCACCGGGAACTCGAGCTCGAGCGCCTCGACCGGCGTGTTCAGCGTGTTCGACATCGCGACGTGCACACCCGACGGCCCGTCGGCGTCGGGGCAGGCGCCCTGGCCGCCGCCGAGGGTCTCGTAGTAGGCGAACGCGTCGCTGCCGAGCGTGAGGTTGTTCATCGTGCCCTGGCCGCAGGCCCGGCCGAAGGCCTGCAGCACGAGGTCGGCGACGCGGGAGGACGTCTCTACGTTGCCGCCGGCGACCGCCGGCAGCGTGCCGTCGTCGCGCGGCGCGGCGTGCAGGAGCATGCCCTCGGGGGCGATCACGTGCACCGGGCGGTACGCGCCCGAGCTTGGCGGGATGTCGGGGTCGGTGAGGACGCGGATCGCGAAGTAGCAGGCGCTGCGGGTGACGGCCAGCGGGCAGTTGAGGTTGCCGGCGTCCAGGCCCGCGCTGCCGCTGAAGTCCAGCGTCACCTCGTCGCCGCGGACCTCGGCGCGCAGGACGAGCTCGATGTCGCCGTCGACGCCCTCGAGCACGTCACAGGCCTCGCGCACGCCGTCGGGCAGGTCGGCAAGGCGGGCGCGGGTGCGGCGCTCTGCGTAGTCGAGCACGGCGTCGTACACGGCGCGGTGGCCGGCGAGCGCGCGCAGGCGCTCGGCGCCGACGCGGTTGGCGGCGAGCTGGGCGCGCAGGTCGGCGCGGCGCTGCTCGGGGCCGCGCATCTGTGCCGCGAGCTCGGCGATCGCGGCGTCGTCGAGGACCCGCGGAGCGATCACGACGCCCTCCTCGGCGAGCGTGCGGCTGTCGGCGGGCATCGAGCCCGGGACCTTCGCGCCGACGTCGGCATGGTGGGCGCGGTTGGCGGCGAACCCGAGCAGCTCGTCGTGCGCGAAGACCGGCGTGATCACCGTGATGTCCGGCAGATGGGTGCCGCCGCGGAAGGGGTCGTTGAGGATCCACGAGACGCCCTCGCGATGGTCCTCGTCGAGCACCGCCGCGACGGCGGCGGGCATCGCGCCGAGGTGGACGGGGATGTGCTCGGCCTGCATGACCATCTGGCCGCCCGGGTCAAACAGCGCGGTCGAGCAGTCGCGGCGCTCCTTGATGTTCGCGGAGTGCGCGCTGCGGATCAGCACCGCGCCCATCTCCTCGCAGGCCGCGCGCAGCGCGCCCGTGGCGACCTGCAGCGCGACGGCGTCGATGCTCATCTCGAGAGGGATCCTCCGCGGGGCGTCCTGCCCCGCGTCCTGACGCCGTCGGCCGGCCTCCGGCCGTCCTTCTGGAGGAAGATCGTGCCGGCATCGTCCTCGCTCGCGCGCCAGCCGTCGGCGACGACGATCGTCGTCTCGGGCAGGCGCAGCACGTCCGGGCCGGTTGCGCGCGGCTCGGGCTCGCCGCCGCGCAGGTCGATCTCGGGGCCGCGCTCGCGCTGCGTGCGGCGCACCGTGACGACCTCGACCGGCGCGTCGCGGTCGGCGTAGCCGTAGCGCTGCTCGTGGACGTCGTGGAAGTCGGCGACGTCGCGGACCGTCAGCTCGAACGACTGACCGGCGTAGCGGACGTCCCAGGCGACCTCGTCGGCTCCCTCGGCAAGGGCCCGCAGATCGTCGTCGCCCGGATCGCGCAGCAGCACGGTGCGCGCCTCGTCGCGACGGCGGTCCGCGGCGGCGAGCCCGAGCGCGCTGAGCACGCCTCCCGCGCGCGGGACGACGACGCGCGAGATCTGCAGCTCATCGGCAAGGGCGCAGGCGTGCAGTGGGCCGGCGCCGCCGAACGCCAGCAGCGCGAACCCGCGCGGGTCGATGCCCTGCTCGACGGTCATGACGCGCAGGGCGCGCAGCATCTCGGCGTTGGCGACGCGGACGATGCCGGCGGCGCAGTCCTCGACGCCCAGGTCAAGCTGCTGCGCGAGCGCATGCACCGCGCTCCGCGCCGCGTCGGCGTCGAGCGCGACGCCGCCGGCCAGCGGCGCGTCCGCGTCGAGGTGGCCGAGCACCAGGTGCGCGTCGGTGACGGTCGGCCGCTCGCCGCCGCGCCCGTAGCACGCGGGGCCCGGGTCGGCGCCCGCGCTCTGCGGCCCGACGCGCAGCGCGCCGCCGGCGTCGACCCAGCCGATCGAGCCGCCGCCCGCGCCCACGGTGTGGATGTCGACCATCGGCAGCGCCAGCGCGCGGCCGCCGACCTCGCGTCCGGCGGTCTCGCGCACCGCGCCGTCCTGCACGACGCAGACGTCGCACGAGGTGCCGCCCATGTCGAAGCAGAGGAGGTCGCGCTCGCCCGTCGCGCTGGCCACGAGCATCGCGGCGGCGGCGCCGCCGGCGGGCCCCGACAGCACCGTGAACGCGGCGTGGGCCGCGGCGCCCGCCGCGTCGGTCAGCCCGCCGCTGGACTGCATGATCGACGGCTCGGGCAGGCCGGCCTCCTCGGCGCGGGCGGTCAGCGCGCGCAGGTAGCCGGCGAGCAAGGGGGAGAGCGCCGCGTCGACCTCGGTCGTCGCCGCGCGCTCGTACTCGCGAAACGTGCCGACGACCTCGTGCGACAGCGACACGTGGACGCCGGGCAGCGCCGTGGCGAGCGCATCGCCGAGCGCACGCTCGTGCGCGGGGTGGCGATCGGCGTGCAGCAGGCAGACCGCGACGGCCTCGGGCGCATGGCGCGCGGCGTCCTGCGCGACGGCAGCGGGGTCGTCGAGCGCGCGCACGACGCCGTCGGGTCCCATCCGCTCGGGCACCGCGACGCGGCGCTCGGCGGGCACGAGCGGCGCAGGGCGCGCCGCGCAGAGGCGGTAGAGCTCGGCGCGCGCCTGGCGGCCGAGCTCGACGACGTCGGTGAAGCCCGCGGTCGCCAGCAGCACGGTGCGTGCGCCGCGCCCCTCGAGCAGGGCGTTGGTGGCGACCGTCATGCCGTGGGCGAACAGCTCGACGTCCGCTGCGCGCGCGCCGGCTGCGTCGAGCGCGGCCTCGATTGCCGCGAGCACGCCCTCCGACTGGTCCTGCGGCGTCGTCGGCGCCTTCGCGGTCACGACCCGGGCGCCGTCCACGAGGACGGCGTCGGTGAACGTCCCTCCGACGTCGACGCCGAGCAGCACCCGCTACGAATGCCTCCCGTGGCGCTCGCGCAGGCCGTCGGCGAGCGGCGCGGAGTCAAATGCACCAGCGTCGACCCGGCCGCGCACCTGGCGCGCGACGACGCGGTCGACGACCTTCGGCGCGTGGCGCGCCACCCACAGCTGAAGCTTGCCGGCGCGGGAGACGGCCGCATCGCGCTTGGGGCGCGCGTCCAGCGACGCTTCAACCAGTCGCTGCACGACGCCCTCGAGCGGCTCCTCGGTCGAGACGCCATCGAGGCTCAGCCCGGCTGCCTTCGTCGTGTCGTGGATCGGCGTGCGGACCATCGCCGGGTGCACCGAGGCGACGGTCACGTGCGTGCCGAACTCGGCGCGCACGCAGTCGGCGTAGGCGGTCAGGCCGCGCTTGGAGACCGCGTAGGCGGCGCCGAGCGGCAGGCCGAGGAACGCCATGCGCGAGGCGACGAAGACCACGCGTCCGCGGCTCTCGACGAGGGCGTCGATCGCCGCGGCCGTCGTATTCCACGCGCCGAAGAGGTTGACCTCGATGATCTTGCGCGCCTGCGGTCCGGGCGCGCTGCCGGCCGGTGCCGGGCCGCCGACGCCGGCGTTGTTGATGAGGACGTCGAGCCCGCCGAGGCGCTGCACCGCTGCGTCGACTGCAGCCTGCGCGGAGTCGGCGTCGGTCACGTCACACGCGAGGATGTCGCGCGCGGCGTCGGCGCGCAGGTCCAGGCCGACGACCGTGCAGCCGCGCTCGCGCAGCGCCGTCGCCGTCGCGCCGCCGATCGCGCCCGCGGCGCCGGTGATCACGACCCGCGTCACGCGCGGATCTCCGCCCGCACGCGGCGCTTGAGCGGCGGCGTGCCGCTCGCCCGCCGGCGCCCCTTCTTGAGTTCTGCCGCGAGCTCGCGCATGAAGCCGTCGAACTCGACGCGCAGGTGCGGGCGGCCGTGCTCGCCGTAGCGCTTGGCCGAGGCGCGGGCGCGCTTCTCGGCGTCGGCACGGCGCTTGACCGCGTCGGGGAGTCCGTAGCGGCCGGTGAGGTACTCGGCGAGCAGCTCGGACTGGCGCTCGACGACCGGGATCGCCGAGCCGGTCGTCTGGACGAGGCCGATGAAGAAGAGGTCGTCGAGCTCGTGGTGGAACATCCGCTTGTAGAGCGAGAGGTCGGCCGGCGCCGCGCCGAGCACGTCCGCGTCGACGTACGGGACGGTGACCGTGTAGCCGGTGCACCACACGATCACGTCGACCGCCGCGCGGCTGCCGTCGCTGAAGACCACGTCCTCGCCGGCGAGCTCGGCGATGCCCGGCTTCGGCGTGATCTCACCGTGCGTGAGGCGCGAGAGGATCGCGTCGCTGATCGTCGGATGGCCGCGCAGGAAGCCGTGGCTCGGTGCCGGCAGTCCGTAGGTCTCCGGGCGACCGACGGCGATGCGCAGCAGCGCGTGGGTCAGCGGCTGGCGCACCTGCCATGGCAGCCGCGCCATCGTCGGCGAGGTCGTCTGGTCGGCCGGCTTGCCGAACACGTACTTGGGCACGATGCGCGTCCCGCGGCGCGTCGAGAGGTACGTGCGCGGTGCGACGCCCGACGCCTCGACGGCGATATCCATCGCGGAGTTGCCGATCCCGACGACGAGCACGCGCTTGCCCGCGAGGACGTCGGGCTCGCGGTAGTCGTGCGCGTGCACCTGCTCACCGGCGAAGTCGCCGGGGTAGGGAGGATCGGGCAGGCGCGGCTGCCAGTTGTGGCCGCTGGCGACGACGAGCGCGTCGAAGCGCTCGCGCTCGCCGGTGCGGACTCCGCCAAGCTGGAGCTCCCAGCCGTCGTCGAGGCGCGCGGCGTGCTCCACCGGCGTCGAGAGGCTGATGCGCTCGGCGATGCCCGCGGCGTCGGCGTAGGACTGCAGCCACTCCCCGATCCGCGCGTGGCTGGGGAAGTCGGGCCAGTCCTCGGGCATCGGGTGGCGCGAAAGCTGCGTGCGCGCACGGCTCGTGTTCAGGTGCAGCGAGCGGTAGGCCCCGGAGAGCGGGGACCCGTAGGCCCAGAGGCCGCCGACGCGGTCGGCGACCTCGAAGCCGTGCGCCTCGATTCCCGCGCGCGTCAGCTCGGCCAGCGCCGTCAGGCCCGCGGGCCCGGCGCCGACGACGGCGACGCGCGGCAGGTCAACCTCGGCTTGGCGCTCGTCCCCGATCTGCGGATCGTATGCGGACGGCGCTCAGGCGGCGAGGACGGCTTCGCGCTCTTCGGTCTCGGCGAGGTGCTGGTGGGAGGGGCAGTAGCCGTTGCGCGCCAGCGGCTCACGCTGGCACGGGGTGCCACGACGCGTCGTCGCGCGGCACTGCAGGGCGTTGCCGTCCGCGTCGACGCCGTGACGCGGCTGGCGTGCAACCCACTCCTCGGCGCACGCCGTGTAGCGGGCGCAGGTCTGCCAGACGCGCGCCTGGGCGCTCAGCGGGAAGAACGTCCTGATGTCGTTGAACAGCGTCCTGGCCGGCCGCGCAAAGTAGTGGCGGTCGTGTGCCAGCCGATCCATCGTCGCTTCGCAGGCGCGCAGAACGAACTCGTGCGCGTGCTGCTCGTCTGCGACGCGCGCGACCTCAATGTCTGTCGCCAGCTCGCGATAGATGGCCCTCGAGAATTGATACATGAACCTCTCCGTCGATCCGTCGAGCTCCCCCGACACCCCGCAGCGAGTATGCGGTGCGTCTATGAAGCCTCAAACGACGCGCATGTTGAGTTCGCGTTAAGTAGTCGGCTCAGCGCCAGGGCTCATAGGCGGGTGAACCGCCGTTGCGGAGCACCGTGTGCTGCCCGTCGAGCGTCGCGTCGGTCTCGGGCCGGTCGCCGCGCCAGTGCGCTCCGCGGCTCTCCTCGCGGTGCAGCGCGCAGGCCGCCACGAGGCGCGCGAGCGGGTGCGGGTTGGCCAGCAGTTGGGTGAGGCCCTCGGGCGTGCGCTCGATCCCCGCGTGGTCCCACATCGCCTCGCGCGTCTCGCGCGAGGGCAGCTCGATCGCATGGCCGGCCGGCGGGTCGGATGCCGCGACGGCGGGCTCGTCGAGACCCGCGAGCGCGGCACGCCGTCCCCACACGAAGCACTCCGTCAGCGAGTTGGACGCCAGGCGGTTGGCGCCGTGCAGGCCGGTGCAGGACGTCTCGCCGATCGCGTAAAGGCCCGCGACGGTCGTGGCGCCGTCGAGGTCGGCCACGACGCCGCCCATGAAGTAGTGCGAGGCGGGGGCGACCGGGATGTGCTCCGTCGCCGGGTCGAGCCCCGACTCGCGCAGCGCGGTGACGACGTTGGGGAAGCGGGCGGGGTCGATCTTGCGCATGTCCAGGCGCACGTGGGTGGAGCCCTCGGCGCGCATCTGCTCGACGATCGCGCGGGCGACCTCGTCGCGTGGCTTGAGCTCCTCGACGAAGCGCTCGCCGTCGGCGCCGTGGAGGGTCGCGCCCTCGCCGCGGATCGCCTCGGTGATGAGAAAGCCCTCGCGTCCCTTCACGCCGATCACGGCCGTCGGGTGAAACTGCACGAACTCGAGGTCGGCGAGCGCCGCGCCGGCGGCGTGGGCGAGCTGCATGCCGATGCCGACCGAGCCCGGCGGGTTGGTGGTCCGCGACCACAGCGCGGCGGCGCCGCCGCTCGCGAGGATCGTCGCGCGGGCGCCGAACGCCCGGCCGTCCTCACAGACGACGCCGGCGCAGCGACCGTCGCCGTCCAGCCAGAGCTGCGCGGCGCGCGCACCCTCGTAGACGGTGACGCGTGGCTCCTCGGCGACGACGGCCGACAGCTGGCGCACCACGCGGCGGCCGGTGGCGCTGCCGCCGGCGTGCACGACGCGGCGCACCGAGTGGCCGCCTTCGAGTCCGAGCGCGAGGTTGCCGCGGCGATCGGCGTCGAAGCGCACGCCGAGGCCCTGGAGGTCGTCGACGACGCGAGCGGCCTCGCGAACGAGCACGTTGGCGGCCGAGCGGCGCACGAGCCCGCGGCCGGCCTCCTCGGTGTCGGCGCGGTGGATGTCGGGGGAGTCCTCGACCGCGAGTGCGGCGGCGATCCCGCCCTGTGCCCAGTAGCTCGAGGTGAGCGCCAGCTGCGTCGCGGAGATCAGCGCGACACGTGCACCGGCCCGCGCGGCGTTGAGCGCCGCGTACAAGCCGGCGCCGCCGGCGCCCACGACGGCAACGTCGGCACGGATCGGGGAGGCCTCGGGGATCGGGGTAGCGTATGGACAATGGCCGCGCCGGTCCTCTTTCACCACCCGTCGTCGCGCGCGCACGACACGGGGGCGGGGCATCCCGAGCGGGTGCAGCGGATCGTCGCGCTGGAGGACGCGCTCGCCGCGCGCGACTGGCTCGGCTGGGACGTGCGCGAGTCGCCGGCTGTCGCGCTGGACGTCCTGCACGCCGTTCACCCCGCGGGGTACGTGACGGGGATTCGCGAGCTCTGCGAGGCCGGTGGCGGCTGGATCGACGCCGACACCGTGGTGTCCCCGGGGTCCTACGACGCGGCGTTGCGGGCGGCCGGTGGGTGCTGCGCGATGGTCGACGCGCTGCTGGCCGGCGACGCGCCCTACGGCGTGTCGGTGCACCGGCCGCCCGGCCACCATGCCGAGGCGGCGCAGGCGATGGGGTTCTGCCTGTTCGGCAGCGTCGCCGTCGCCGCGCGGCATGCGATCGACGCCCACGGGATCGCGAAGGTCATGGTCGTCGACTGGGATGTGCATCACGGCAACGGGACGAACGCGATCTTCAGCGGGTCCGACGAGGTCCTGTTCCTGTCGATCCACCAGTCGCCGCTGTATCCGGGGACGGGTGCGGCGTCGGACGTGGGCGTCGGCGCGGGCGCCGGCTGGTCGGTGAATCTGCCGGTGCCGCCGGGATCGGGCGACGAGACGTTCGTGTCGCTCGTCGAGCACGTGGCCGGCCCGCTGCTGCGGACCAGTGGCGCGGGGCTGCTGCTGATCTCGGCCGGCTTCGATGCGCATGCCGACGATCCGCTTGCGTCCTGCGAGGTGTCCGACGCCGGCTACGCGGCGATGACGGCGGCGCTGCGCGTCGCCGCGGCGGAGGCGGGCGTGCCGGTCGGGGTCGTGCTGGAGGGCGGGTACGACCTCGGCGCGCTGACGCGCGGGATGCTCGCGACGATGGGCACGTTGTCGGCCCCCGACGTACAGACGCCGGGGGTCGACGTGCACCCGCTCGCGTCGGGTGCGCGCGAGCGCCTCGCGCGCTGGTTCACGCTGGTCTAGCGCCGTTAGGGCGTCGTCGTGGTCGTCGGCACCGTGAAGGTCGACGTCGCTGTGGGGACCGTCGTCGTGGTCGGCAGCGTCGTCGCGGGCAGCGTCGTCGCGGGCGTCGTCGTAACCGGCGGTGTCGTCGCCGGCGGCGTTGTCGCGACAGGGGCCGGGGCCGGTAGCACGGGCGTCGTGGTCGACGCCACCGCGGTCGTCGTCGTCGCGGCCGACGGCTGGTCATCGTCGCCGGTCAGCGCGACGAAGGCGATGGCGAGCGCAACGCCCGAGAGCACCGCGATCATCGCCACGACGACGACCGGGGCCTTCCAGTTCGGCCGCGGCGCAAGCCGCGTGCGGGCCGGGGCGCCGCAGTTCAGGCACCAATCCTGCTCCGGCCCGAGCGTGGCGTCGCAGCGCGGGCAACGGATCGAGCCCGGAGGCGGCGTCTGCGGCGTGCTCACGACCTGGGCTCGAGGCCCGGCGGAGTCCAGGGATTGGGCGCGTCGCCGGGCTTGTCCGAATCGGCGGCCTCCGGCGCGTCCGGCTCGGGCAGATCGGGCTCTGGCTCGGCGGCGGCCGGTTCGGCTGCTTCGGGCTCCGCGTGCGACTCGGCTGCTTCGGCGTCCGCTGCTTCGGCATCGGCTGCCTCGCGCGCCGCTTTCCTCTTGGCCCGGCCACCGCGCCTGCCGCGGCGGGCCCGCTTCGCGTCCGGCTCGGCTTCGGGCTCGGCGTCCGGCTCGGCTGCGAGCTCGGGCTCCGGCTCGGCGACCGCCTCGGGTGCAGGTGGCTCGGCTGCGACCTCGGGCTCCGTTTCGGCGACGGCCTCTGGCTCTGGCTCGGCGATGGCCTCTGGCTCTGGCTCGGCGATGGCCTCTGGCTCCGGCTCGGCGATAGCCTCTGGCTCCGGCTCGGCGATAGCCTCGGGTGCGGGGGGCTCGGCTGTGACCTCGGGCTCCGGCTCGGCGACGGCCTCTGGCTCCGGCTCGGCGACGGCCTCTGGCTCCGGCTCGGCCACGGCCTCCGGCTCCTGCTCGCGGGCCACCTCGGTCGGCGGCTCGGCCGCGACGTCGGGTGTGGGCGGCTGGCCCGCCACGTCCGGCGCCGGTGGCTGCGGTGCGACCGGCTCGGCGAGCGGCTGCTCCGGCACGGCCGCGGACACCCGCGTGCTGCCGTACTGCGCTGCGCTCACGCCGCCGGGGGCGGTCGCCGGGCTTGGCGGCGGGGGCGGGGCGGGCACGCCGCCGACCTCGCCGATGCCGAGCGGGCCGCTGAGCTTGATCCCGCAGGACGGGCAGAAGCGCGCGTCGCTGCCGTGCAGGGCGGCGCAGCGCGGGCAGGCGGCGATGCCGGGCTCGCGCAGGTCGATGTACTGCGGCTTGTCCTTCAGGACGCGCTCGAGCGCGCGCAGCTCGCTGTCGACGATCGCCAATGCGTTGAGCTTGGCGTCGACGAGCGGCTGTCCGGGGCGCTGGAAGCGGTGGAGGTCGAAGACGAGACCGCCCAGATCGCGGAAGCCGAGCTCGCGCACGCGGCGCAGGTACGCCAGGCGGCGTCGCAGGCGACCACGGTCGCGGAAGCTCGGCGCCGCGGCGACCTGCATCGCGGCCGGGTCGAGATCGGCGGGCGGCGGCGTGACGATCGCGGTCTGCTCGGCAGTCGGCTGCTCGACAGGCGCGGTGAACGGCTCGCTGTAGGCGACGGGCGGCTGGTCGGCGGGCGCGATCGCGGGGGCGACCTGCGTCGGCTGTTCCGACGCGGGTTGGTCGTCGCCTCTGCGGCGGATCTTCGGCAGTCCCCTCATATGACAACGGCGCCACCGGGCGCCTCGGGGAGAGAGTACACCGGTGTCCCGGACAGCTGAGACCAGGCTGCGACGACGCGGCGCGCCATTCGTTCTGCTGAGAACAGCGCGGCGCGCCGCCGGCCGTCGACGCGCGGGTCGGGATCGGCGAGATGCGGTGCGACGGCGGCTCTCCAGGCGGCCTCGTCGAACGCGCCGCAGAGCGTGCCCGCGACGTCACCGAGCGCCACCGGATGCACGCCGACCGGCGTGGCGAGGACCGGCACATCGCAGGCGAGCGCCTCGAGCACCGCGAGGCCGAAGCCCTCGCGCACGGAGGGCACGAGGACGGCGTTGGCGGCGTTGATCCAGAGCGGAACCTGCTCGGGGTCGATCGTGCCGAGCGACAGCAGGCGGGTCCCGTCGGCCACGGCCCTGGCGCGGTCGTGGCGCTTCTCCGGCCGCGCCGGGTCGGCCGGGAACAGCAGGCAGGGCTCGTCGGGGTCGAGGCCGAGCTCGCGGCGGGCGTCGGCTCGCGGCAGCGGGCGAAACCGCGTCATGTCGACGCCGCAGGGCAGCACCGCGACGCGCCGGCTGGTGCCGGCGCCGCGCAACTCGCCCGCGAGCTCTGACGACACCGTCGCGACGATGTCGAGAAGCGGCAGCGCCGCGCGTGTGATCCGCCCGGAGCGCGGGTGGCGCACGTCGGTGCCGTGCAGCGTCACCACGTGCGGGGCGCCGCGCAGCGCGAGCGCGACCCACGCTGTCAGGCCGAAGTGCGCGTGGATCACGTCGTAGTCACCGCCACGATGTGCCCGCCGCAGCTCGCGGGCCGCCCGCGCGTAGCCGCCGCGAGGAAAGGAGAACACGTCGACCTCGACGCCGGGGAGCGCGCGCAGCGCCTGCACCTGGTCGCGGACGAAGACGCCCAGGCCGGGCTGCTCGGTGGACGGCCACATGTTTGTGACGACGAGCGCGCGCATTTGTTGCACATTCGTAACGGACTGGCTCTAGAGACGTCACAGGCATCGCACCGACCATCGGCGGCGTTCCAATCCCACCATCAGGAAGGACGCCGTCATGGGCTACCGCCTGCAGGGCCAGATCCACGCCCGCCTGCACCATCTGATCAGCACCCTGCGCGCCGACGCCGGGCAGGGCACCGTCGAGTACGTCGCGCTGCTGTTCCTGCTCGGCGCGATCTTCGCCGCGGTCGTCGCCGCCGGCAAGGGCAAGGACTTCGGCGTGACCGAGAAGATCGGCAAGACGTTGAAGGAGACGCTCGACAAGGTCGGCAGCAAGGGCTGAGTCGCGTGCGGCTGCGACGGGCGGCGGCCAGGGTGCCGGGCGGGCTGCGTGCGGGGTTGCCGGGCGGGCTGCGTGCGCGCACTCGCCGTAGGATGGGCGCGTGCCCGCTCCGGCGACACCTGCGGATCCGCGCGACCGCCCGATCGGCGTCTTCGACTCCGGCGTCGGCGGCCTGACGGTGCTGCACGAGCTGCTCGTGCGGCTGCCCGGCGAGGACTTCGTCTACCTCGCCGACACGGCGCGCTTTCCCTACGGCGGGCGCACCCCCGAGGAGCTCGAGCGCTTCAGCCTGCAGATCGCCGAGGAGCTCGTGCGCCGGCGCGTCAAGCTGCTCGTCGTCGCCTGCAACAGCGCCGCGTCGGCGGCGCTGCCGGCGCTGACGCAGCGGATGCTGCAGACGACGCTCGGCGTCGACGTCATCGGGGTCGTGCGGCCGGGAGCGATCCACGCCGTCGCGGCCACGCACAACGGCAAGGTCGGCCTGCTCGCGACACCCGCGACCGTCGCCAGCGGCGCCTATCGCGAGGGCCTGGCGGCCGCCGACCCGTACGTGCAGCTGACCGAGGTCGCCTGCCCCGACCTCGCCCAGCAGATCGAGCGCGGGACCTACGACGACGACGTGCTCGCCAGCGTGCGCGCCGCGTGTGCGCCGCTGCGCGAGGCGGGCGTCGACACTGTCATCCTCGGCTGCACGCACTACCCGTTGCTGCGGCCGATGCTGCAGCGCACGCTCGGGCCCGGCGTTTCGATCGTCAGCTCCGGAGAGCCGCTCGCGCGCTCGGTGGAGCACGTCCTCGGCGCCCGCGGCCTCGCGGCGATCCGCCCTGGCGAGGGCGACTACCGCTTCCTCACGACCGCCGACCCTGCGCCGTTCGCGGCCGCCGGCTCGCGCTTCCTGCAGCTTCCGCTGACGAGCGTCGACCAGGTGACGCTCAGCCCGACGATGGAGACCGCCGCATGAGCCGCTCGTACGATCGCGCGCCGGACGCGCTGCGCCCGGTCACGATCACCCCCGACTTCGTCGCGACCGCGACCGGCAGCTGCCTCATCGCCTGCGGGGAGACGCGCGTGATCTGCACCGCGTCAGTCGACGAGGACGTCCCGCGCTGGATGCGCGGCCGCGGCACCGGCTGGGTCACCGCCGAGTACGCGATGCTCCCGGCGTCGACCGGCGACCGCAAGCAGCGTGACTCGACGAAGGGCAAGGTCGACGGCCGCAGCGTCGAGATCCAGCGCCTGATCGGCCGCTCGCTGCGCGGCATCGTCGACTTCAGCGCGCTCGGCGAGCGCACCGTCTACCTCGACTGCGACGTGCTGACCGCCGACGGTGGCACGCGCTGCGCGGCGATCACCGGCGCCTACGTCGCGCTCGGCCTGGCCGTCCAGCGGCTGACGGCCGAGGGCAAGCTCACGCTCGATCCGCTGAACTCGAGCGTCGCCGCGGTCTCCTGCGGGATCGTCGACGGCGTCCCGCTGCTCGACCTCGACTACAGCGAGGACTCGACCGCCGAGGTCGACGCGAACGTCGTCATGACCGGTGACGGCGGTCTCGTCGAGGTCCAGGCGACGGCCGAGCGCACGCCGCTGTCGCGCGCGCACCTCGACGACCTGCTCGCGCTGGCCGAGGGCGGGATCGAGCAGCTGCGCATCGCCCAGCTGGACACGCTGGCAGCCGCCGCGGCGTGATGGAGCTCGTGCTCGCCACCCGCAACGATCACAAGGTCCGCGAATTCGCGGCGCTGCTGGGCGATCACGAGATCGCGGGCCTGCCCGACGAGGTCGCGCTGCCGCCCGAGACGGGCGCGACGTTCGCCGAGAACGCGCTCGTCAAGGCGCGGGCGGCGGCACAGGCCCTCGGCGGCGCCGCGATCGCCGACGACAGCGGCATCGAGTCCGCGGCACTCGGCGGACGCCCGGGCGTCTACTCCGCGCGCTTCGCGGGCGAGCACGCAAGCGACGAGGAGAACCTGGCCAAGCTCGTCGTCGAGGCGCCGGCGGGCAGCGCGCTGGCCTACGTCTGCGCGCTGGCGTTCGTCGGACAGCACGGCACCGAGCAGGTGTTCGAGGGCCGCTGCACGGGCACGCTCGACCCGGACCTGCGCGGGAGCAACGGCTTCGGCTATGACCCGTGCTTCGTCCCCGACGACCTCGACGACGGGCGCACGATGGCCGAGCTGCACCCCGATGAGAAAGACGCAATCAGCCACCGCGGGCGCGCGGTGCGTGCGTTTGAGTCATGGCTGCAGACGCACAGCTGAGCGGCACCGCCGCGGGCGAGCCCGCCGTGCCGCGCGGCTCGACGAAGGGCGCCGCCGCAGCGGTCTCGATCGTCTCCAACTCGACGCTGATCCTGCTCAAGGTCGCCGTCGGGATGGCCACCGGCTCGGTCGCGATCCTGACCGAGGCACTGCACTCGATGATCGACCTGATCGCCTCGGTCGTCGCGTTCTTCAGCGTGCGCAAGGCCGACGAGCCGGCCGACGACGACCACCCCTACGGCCACGAGAAGATCGAGCACATGGCCGCGGCCATCGAGGGGATGCTGATCCTCGTCGGCTCCGGCGTCATCGCGCTCGAGGCCACGCGCCGCCTGATCGAAGGGGGCGAGGTCCATCGTCTCGGCCTCGGCATCGGCGTCATCGCCCTCTCGATCGCCGTCAACCTCGTCGTCTCGACCTGGCTGTTCGCGCGCGCCAAGGTCACCGAGTCACCCGCCCTCGAGGCCGACGCCGAGCACCTGCGCACCGACATGGTGTCGTCGATCGGCGTGCTGATCGGCCTCGTCCTCGTGATCGTCACCGACGCGCAGTGGCTCGACCCGGTCGTCGCGCTGCTCGTGGCGGCCTGGATCAGCTTCGCCGGCCTGCGGATCCTGCGCCAGGCCTCACGCGTGCTCGTCGACGAAGCGCTGCCGCAGTCAGAGCTCGATGCGATCGCCGCCGAGGTCGCCGGCTTCTGCCCGCGCGGTGTGATCGGCTTCCACGCGCTGCGCGCGCGCCGCGCCGGCAACCACCGCTACATCGACATGCACGTGCAGTTCCGCGAGGGCATGTCGCTGGAGGAGGCGCACCGCACGTCGCACTCCCTGCAGGACGCGATCCGCGCCCGACTGGGGGCCAGCGACGTGCTGATCCACCTCGAGCCCGAAGATCGCGTCCGGCCCGGTCAGGGCCCGCTCACGCGAGATTGATCGCCGCGGCCGCGCCGACCGCGATCACGATCGCGCCGTAGCCCTGATAGCCGGAGACGAGCAGGATCACCGCGGCGATCGCGCAGACGGCGACGGTCGCCAACCACCAGGCGCGCGCGAGAGGCATCGGCGTAGTGTCGTGGATCGCGATGACGTCTGCCGATCTGGATCCTGCGCTCGCGCTGGCCTACCTGCAGTTGCTGTCCACCGATGTCCGCGACGCGCTCATCGCGACGGCGACCGGCGAGCCGCTGGCCGGCAACCCGGCCCTGCTCGACGCCCAGGGCGCCGGCATCAGGCGCGACGCCGACGACCATCACCAGATCGTCGTCCGCGCCGGTGACCACGCGCTCGGCGCCGTGCTCGACCTCGACCTGCGGTCGATTCTCGGCGACCTGCGGACCCGCTAGCTTGCCGGGCGTGACCAAGCAGGAGCTGATCGATCAGGTTGCCGCGCAGAGCACCGGCGAGGCGATGCAGATCAGCGCCAGCACGCTGCCGCGCTTCACGGCAGGCTCGGCGCTGAAGAAGGCTGTGAAGACGTGAGCGAAGCGAACGGTCCCGATCGCCCGGAAGGCGAGCGTCACGATCAGGACGCCGGGCTGGATGCCCGGCGGAGCACTTCTTCTCAGGGCTTCGGCGACCGACTCGCGGCGGCGGTCGCGGCGCGGGAGACCAACCTCGTCGTCGGCCTGGACCCCGACCCGCAGCGGCTCTGGCCGGTCGAGGTCGCCAACGCTCCCGGCACCACCGGCGGCGCCGGGCCGCAGGCGGCGCTCGCCGTCGTCGCGCACTGCCGTGCCGTCATCGACGCGGTCGCCGAGCACGCGGTCGCCGTCAAGCTGCAGATCGCCTGCTTCGAGCGGCTCGGGCCCGCGGGCACCGCGCTCGCGGTGCCGGTCGCCCACCACGCCCGCGAGCGGGGCCTGCTGGTCATCGCCGACGCTAAGCGCGGCGACATCGACGTCAGCGCTCGCGCCTACGCGCAGGCGTGGCTGGGGGAGACCGAGACGCCGTTCGGCCCGATCGCCGGCTTCGGCGCCGACGCGCTCACGGCGAACCCGTACATGGGTGCCGACACGCTCGCGCCGCTGCTCGAGGTCGGCCGTCCGCACGGCGCCGGGATCTTCGTGCTCGTGCGCACGTCCAACCCCGGCGCGGCGGACGTCGAGGATCTCGAGCTCGCGACGGGCGGGCGCGTCTGGGAGCGCGTCGCCAAGCTGGCCGACGAGCTCGGGGAGGCGGGGACGTCGGGCCTCAAGGATGTCGCCGCGGTCGTCGGGGCGACTGCGCCCGAGCACCTCGAGCGCGCGCGCGAGCTGATGCCGCGGACGCCGTTCCTGCTGCCCGGCGTCGGCGCGCAGGGCGGGCGCGTCGAGGATCTCGTCGCGGCCTTCGCGCCGGGGCCGGCGGGCGGGCTGATCACCGCGTCGCGCTCGATCGTCGGCGCACACGAGTCCGCGGCGGCACGCCGGCCGACGCTGCGCGCGCCGAGGCCGAGCGCCTGCGCGCGCTCGCATGGGCACTTGCGTGACGGCGCACAGCGCGCAAATCGCCCTACTCTTGGGGTGTGCCGCACCGCAGTCCCGCCCGCTTCCTGGCGCCGCTCGCCGTCGTCGCGGTCTCGACGGCCGTCTACCTGGTCGTCCAGGCGGGGATGGGCGACGAGTCCGCCTCGTCGTCGACGCCGACGCGCACGACGTCCGCCGACAAGCAGCAGAAGGTCGCATCCACGCGGGCGACGTACGTGGTGCGCACGGGCGACACGCTCAGCGCCATCGCCCAGCGCACGGGCGTCCCGCTCGATCGCCTGCATCAGCTCAACCCCGCGATCGACGTGAACTCGCTGAACGCCGGTCAAAAGCTCACGCTGCGAAAGCGGCAGACCTCCTAGATGCCTGAGCTGCGTCGCCTGCGGCGCTGCCTCCCGGCAGCGCTGATCGCCGCCGTGCTCGCGCCCTCCGCGCACGCGGCCCCGCGGGTGACCGCGCCGTCGGCGATCGCAGTCGAGCCCGCCACGGGCGACGTCGTCTTCGAGCGCCGCGCGACCAAGCGCCTGCCGATCGCCTCGACGACGAAGATGATGACGGCGCTGCTGACCGTCGAGGAGCTCGCGCTCGACGACGTCCTGGCCGCTGCGCCCTATCGCGCGCAGCCGGCCGAGTCGGTGCTCGGCCTGCGCAGCGGCCAGCGCATGACGGTGCGCGACTACCTGCGTGCGCTGATGCTCGCAAGCGCAAACGACGCAGCGCAGACCTTGGCCCAGCGCGTTGCCGGCTCGACCTCGGCGTTCGTGCGGATGATGAACGCCCGGGCCCGTGCGCTCGGCCTGAAGGACACCCACTTCGCCAACCCGGTCGGGCTCGACAGCTCGCAGAACTACTCGAGCGCGACGGACCTCGTCAAGCTCGCGCTGCTGCTGCGCGAGAACGACTTCCTGCGCCAGACGATGGACATGGCGAACGCCACCGTCCGCGTCGGTGGCCAGCGGCGCACGATCGTCAACCGCAACCGTCTCGTGCGCAACGTGGCGTTCGTCAACGGCGTGAAGACCGGGCACACCAACAGCGCCGGCTACATCCTCGTCGGTTCGGCCACCCGCGACGGGATCACCGTCGTCTCCGCGGTGCTCGGCGACCCCTCGGAGGCCGCGCGCGACCAGGACAGCCTGAGTCTCCTGCGCTACGCGACGGCGCGCTACCGGGTCGCCGCGGCGCTGAAGCAGGGCGCGCACCTGGCGACGGCGAAGCTGCGCTATCGCGACGAGTCGGTCGACCTCGTGGCGGAGCGCAGCGTGCGCCGCACGATCCGCCGCGGCGAGCGCACGTTCACGCGCGTGCGCGGCGCTCCCTCAGAGCTCGACGGTCCGCTCGATCAGGGCGCGCGTGTCGGCACGATCGAGGTCCGCTACCGCGGAAAAACAGTAGATCGCGTCCCGCTGGTGACCGCACGCGCCGTGAGCGAGGCGACCGCCGCCCAGCGCCTCGGCGACTTCCTCGGGCGCTCCGGAACCATCCTGGCGCTGTCGGCGTTGGTGGGGTGTAGCCTCGTGCTGGTGCTCCTGCGACGACGCATCACCAGGCGGGGGCCGCGGCAGGCTGGAGTCGCATGATCATCACGGTCACCCTCAACGCCGCCATCGACAAGTCGCTCTCGGTGCCGAGCTTCCGGCTCGGCCGGCGCCACCGCACCGTCGAGCAGCGCACGTCGGCAGGCGGCAAGGGCGTGAACATCGCGCGCTCGCTGAAGCTGCTGGGCCTGCCGGTGATCGCGACCGGGTTTCAGGGCGGGCCGACCGGCACGCGGATCGTCGAGCAGCTCACCGAGGAGTCGATCCTCAACGACTTCGTGCGCATCCGCGAGGAGTCGCGCACGAACATGGCCGTCTCCGATCCCACGAACGGCGAGGTCACCGAGATCAACGAGCGCGGCCCGGCCGTCAGCGCCAAGGAGGCCGAGCTCTTCAGCGACAAGTTGCTCTACCTCGCCAGCGGCGCGGCGGTCGTCGTCTTCGCCGGATCGCTGCCACGCGGGGTGGACCCGATGATCTACGCGTCGCTGCTGCGCGAGCTCAAGCGCATGGACGTGCTGACGGTCGTCGACACCGACGGCGAGCCGCTGCGCCACGCCGTGCGCGCCGAGCCCGACATCATCGCTCCGAACGCGCTGGAGACCGAGGAGCTCGTGGGCCACGAGTTCTCCGACGAGGAGGACCACCGGATCGCCGTCGGCGAGATGGTCGCCCTCGGGGCGCGCGAGGCGATCCTGACCGTGCCCGACGGCTGCATCGCAAGCGTCCTCGATCCCGCCGGCGACCGCGCGCTGCTGCGCGTCTGGGTGCCGCGGCGTGAGGAGACGGTCGCCGGCGTCGGCGCCGGCGACGCGTTCCTGGCCGGCGTCGTGGCGGCGCGCTACGCGGGGCGCCCGATGGACGAGGCCCTGCGCCACGGCGTCGCCTGCGGCGCTGAGTCCACGCAGCACCTCGGCGCCGGGCTGGTCGATCCGGCCCGCGTCGAGCGGATCGAGTCCGAGACCTCGGTCGAGCGCCTGACGCCGGCTGAGGTCAGCTGACGCCGGGTCTCGCCGGGCCCGCTGTTATCCTCGACGGGACCGTGAGTTGCCGCCTCACAGGTCGTTCCTCGTATTCCCTTTCGACCCCGTCTGCGCGGGGTCTTTTCGTCCGCCCACAGCCCTAGGATCACTCAATGGAGATCGAAATCGGTCGCGGGAAGAAGGCCCGCCGCGCCTACGGATTCGACGACATCGCGATCGTGCCCAGCCGCCGCACCCGCGACCCTGACGACGTCGACATCACCTGGAAGCTCGGTCCCTACCGATTCGATCTGCCGCTGCTGGCGTCGGCGATGGACGGCGTCGTCTCGCCGACGACCGCCGGGATCATCGGCAAGCTCGGCGGCCTGGCCGTCCTCAACCTCGAGGGCATCTTCACGCGCTACGAGGACGCCGAGGACCAGCTCGAGCGCATCTCCCACCTCCCCAAGGAGGTCGCCACGCGTGAGATGCAGGCGATCTACCAGGAGCCGCTCAAGCCCGAGCTCATGGTGCAGCGGATCCGCGAGATCAAGGAGCAGGGCGTCGTCTGCGCGGCGTCGCTGACGCCGCAGCGGGTGGCGACGCACTACGACGCCGTGCTCGACGCGGGGCTCGACATCCTCGTCATCCAGGGCACGGTCGTCTCGGCCGAGCACGTGTCGATGACGAGCGAGCCGCTGAACCTCAAGGAGTTCATCCCCAACGCGGACATCCCCGTGATCGTCGGCGGGTGCGCCAGCTACCACACCGGCCTGCACCTGATGCGCACCGGCGCCGCCGGCGTGCTCGTCGGCGTCGGACCGGGCGCGGCGTGCACGACGCGCGGCGTCCTCGGTCTCGGTGTCCCGCAGGCGACGGCGATCGCCGACGTCGCGGGCGCGCGCTCGACGCACATGCTCGAGACCGGCGAGTACGTCCAGGTCATCGCCGACGGCGGCATGCGCACCGGCGGCGACATCGCCAAGGCGATCGCCTGCGGCGCCGACGCCGTCATGGTCGGCTCGCCGTTCGCGCGGGCCTACGAGGCGCCTGGCCGCGGCTTTCACTGGGGCATGGCGACGTTCCACCCCTCGCTGCCGCGCGGCGCACGCGTGCAGACCGTGCAGAACGGGTCGCTCGAGCAGATCGTCAACGGTCCCGCGCACGAGAACGATGGCACCTTCAACCTGATGGGCGCCCTGCGCACGTCGATGGCGACCTGCGGCTACCAGGACCGCGCGGAGTTCAACCGCGCAGAGATCATGGTCGCGCCGGCGCTGATGACCGAGGGCAAGCAGCTGCAGTCCTCCCAGCAGGTCGGGATGGGCTCGCGCGGCGCGTCCGCAGCGGCGCACAACCCCGGCGAGAACGGGGCGGACAAGACCCCGGCACTGGCCGAGGCGTAGTTGACCGACCACGTCGTAACCGACTCGACGGCGGCGACCGAGCTCGTCGACGAGTCGGCGGCGGTCGAGGTCCCACGGGCCGTCGACGAGGTCGTCGTCCTCGACTACGGCGGGCAGTACTCCCAGCTGATCGCGCGCCGCGTGCGCGAGTGCGGCGTGTTCTCCGAGCTGCTGCCCCACCACGTCGGCGCCGAGGAGGTCGCGCGGCGCAAGCCGAAGGGCCTGATCCTCTCCGGCGGACCCGCCTCCGTCTACGCCGACGGCGCACCGAAGCTCGACAAGGCGCTGCTGGATCTCGGCATCCCGGTGCTCGGCATCTGCTACGGCATGCAGCTCATCGCGCTGGAGCTCGGCGGTCGCGTCGAGTCAGCCGAGGTGGGCGAGTACGGGCGCTCTCGACTGACCTTGCGTGAGAACGGGCGGCTGCTGGCCGGCCAGCCCGCCGAGCAGGCGTGCTGGATGTCGCACCGCGACACGGTCTACGAGGCGCCGCCGGGCTTCACCGCCCTGGGCTCCTCGACGGTCTCGCCGGTCGCGGCACTGGAGGACGTCGAGCGCCAGATCTACGGGATCCAGTACCACCCCGAGGTCGTCCACACGCCCTACGGGCAGGAGACGCTCAAGCGCTTCCTCGGCGAGATCTGCGAGTGCGACCTGACGTGGTCGGCGGCGTCGATCGTCGAGGACCAGATCGCACGCATCCGCGCGCAGGTCGGCACCGGCAAGGTCATCTGCGGGCTCTCGGGCGGTGTGGACTCGAGCGTCGCCGCGGTGCTCGTGCACAGGGCGGTCGGCGACCAGCTCACGTGCATCTTCGTCGACCACGGGCTGATGCGAAAGAACGAGGGCGAGCAGGTCGTCGCCGCGTTTCGCGACAAGTACAAGATCCCGCTCGTCGCCGTCGACGCCGAGGATCGCTTCCTCGACAAGCTCGCCGGCGTCTCCGATCCCGAGACCAAGCGCAAGATCATCGGCGCCGAGTTCATCCGCGTCTTCGAGGAGGAGGCCGCGAAGCTCGGCGATGCGAAGTTCCTCGTGCAGGGCACGCTGTACTCCGACGTGATCGAGTCCGGCGGCGGTACCGGCGCCGCGACGATCAAGTCCCATCACAACGTCGGTGGGCTGCCCGACGATCTCGAGTTCGGGCTGGTCGAGCCGCTGCGCGCGCTGTTCAAGGACGAGGTCCGCGCCGTCGGTGCCGAGCTGGGGCTGCCCGAGCGCCTCGTCTGGCGCCAGCCGTTCCCCGGGCCCGGGCTGGCGATCCGCGTCGTCGGCGGGGAGGCCACGAAGGAGCGCCTGGACCTGCTGCGCGACGCCGACTACGTGCTCCAGGACGAGATCCGCAAGGCCGGCCTGTACGGCGAGCTGTGGCAGTCCTTCTGCGTGCTGCCCGACGTCCGCACGGTCGGCGTGCAGGGCGACGAGCGCACCTACGGCAATGTGATCGTCATCCGCGCGGTGACGAGCGACGACGCGATGACCGCTGACTGGGCGCGCCTGCCGTACGACCTGCTCGAGACGATCGCCGCCCGCATGATCGGCGAGCTGCGCGACGTCAACCGGGTGGTCCTGGACATCACGTCCAAGCCGCCCGGCACGATCGAGTGGGAGTAGCGCTCGCGGTCGGGCCGCAGGACGAGGCCGCGGCGGCGCAGGTGCTGGCCGACGCGTTCTACGACGATCCGTTCACCGCGTGGATGTACCCCGCGCCGGACCGCCGTCGCGAGCGCTTCCGCCGGCAGGCCGCGCGCCTGCTCGCCCTCACGCGCAAGCGCAACCGCGCGCTGCGCACGGCCGACGACGGCGCGTGCGCGCTGTGGCTGCCGCCGGGCGAGCCGGCGCTGACGCGCGGTGAGCAGCTGCGCATCGCGCCGGTGGTTGCCCCGGCCCTCGGGCTGCGCCTGCCGCGCGTGGCCGCGATGCTCGACCTCATGGACCGCAGGCATCCGCACGAGCCACACTGGTACCTGTTCGTCGTCGGCTCGGATCCCGCGCGGCGCGGCCAGGGCCACGGCCGGGCGGTCATCCAGCCGGTGCTCGACGACTGCGACCGCGACGGCGTGCCGGCCTACCTGGAGTCCTCGAACCCCGCCAACGTGCCGTACTACGCGCGCTTCGGCTTCGAGGTGACGGGAGAGCTGCGGCGGGCCGGTTCGCCGCCGATGGTTCCGATGTGGCGGGAGCCGCGCGGGGGCTGACGCGTTGTCTGCCGCGGGCGTCGCGTGGCGCGCCTCGCTGGCAAGGCATTGAAGGATCGGGCGCCGGTGGGCCGTCCGCCGGCGCGCGGGCCGGCAAAACGTTCTTCCTGTGTAGCCCTGACTACACAGGAAGAACGTTTGCCCGAGGACGACCGCAGAGGTGCGGGCGGCGCGAGCGCTCCGCCCTTCTTAGAGCTGTTTACGCAAACGCAACGCGGCGCCGCCGGGCACGCGGCAGCCCGGCGACGGAGCTCTACGTGTCCCAGCTCTTGAGGATCGGCAGCGGGTCGACCGGCGAGCCGCCGTCGTACCATCCGGGAGCGGGCCAGACCTCGAAGTGCAGGTGGCAGCCCTGGGCGTCACCGGTGTCGCCGACGTTGCCGACGAGCTGACCGGCGGTCACGACGGTGCCCTTCTTCAGCGGGGAGGGCGCGCGCAGGTGCATGTAGGCGTAGTCGGAGCCGTCGTCGGCGTCGAGCACGATGTAGTTGCCGGCGAGCGACTGCTGCCCGTTGAACTTGATCGTGCCGCCGCTGACGGCGACCAGCGGCGTCCCGCACTTGGCGAAGACGTCCTGGCCCTGATGGCTGCGTCCGCCGCGTCCGGCGCCGAATCGCCCGGCCCCGGCGCCGCTGTAGTTGTGCGCTCCGGCGATCGGGAAGACATGGCGCACGACGTAGAACGGCGGGCCCGCGGCGCTGGACGCTGCGGTCGCCGTCGTCGGGGCCGCCGCTCCGCCGCCGGCGCGCGAGGGCGCCATCGCGGCGTCGGCGTCGGCGTCGGCCTTCGGCCAGACCCGCCAGGTGTAGCGGCCTTCGGGCTGGCCGCTGGTGATCCAGGCGACCGAGTGCACCGCGCCGCCGGGCACACCGGGCACGTCCCAGTGGGCGACAGGCTGGCCGTTTCTCAGCACGTCGATCGCGACGTCCTGGGGCTTGGACGAGCGCACGTAGAAGCTGACCGACGGCGTGACGCCGTCGACGACGCGGCGGACGTCGGCGCGTGCCTGCAGCAGCGCGCCGCGCCGCGGGCGGGCGCCGGCCCGGCCGACCATCAAGCGCCTGCTGGACGCCGCCGAGCGCACGCCGCCGCTGGTGATCGCGCGGACCGGCCCGGTGCGCGCCCCGGCCGGGATCGTGATCAGCGTGGCGGTCGCAGAGATGGGGTTCGCCGTCACGAGCCTGTCGTCGCGCTTGCCGCGCCGCCCCAGCAGGATCACGCGGTTGACCGCGCCGAGGTTCTGCCCGGAGATCTGCGTGATGCTGCCCGGCGCACCGGCGTCGATCGCCTGGCAGATGTCGCGGCAGGTGATCGCGTCGACCACCGGGCGCAGCTTCGGATCGGCGGTTGCGGCGCCTGCGACGGCCGGCGCGGCGAGGACCGCGGCGAAGGCCGAACACGTCACGACAAGGCGTTGGAGCAGGCGGGTCACGATGCGGTTGACGGCCTACGGGGTGAGCTGACGGGCTCGCGCGGCCACTCCGCGCTACCGGGCACATCGCCCGGATTCGCCCCTGGAGCTGACGCTCCTTTGGGTCCCCCGTCGTGCATGGCGGCACCTGCACGTTCGGCGTGGGCGCGAGCATACTGCGTCGGCCTGACGCAATGCATGGAAACGGCGCCCGGCCGCAAAGCATCGGCCCGTGGGCTCGCGCTATGCTTCTCCGCTGCCGCGCTGCCTGCGTGGACCGTTCCGATGCGGCCGTCGCGCCGCCTTTTTTGAGCCTTGAAGACCTACGTCGCCAATTCCGAGAACCGCGAGCGCAACTGGCTCGTCGTCGATGCCAACGGGCTCACGCTCGGCCGGCTCGCGACGCAGATCGCAGATGCCCTGCGCGGCAAGCGCAAGCCCGAGTACACGCCGCACGTCGACACGGGTGACTTCGTCGTCGTGATCAACGCCGAGAAGATCAGCGTGACCGGCAACAAGCGCGCCCAGAAGCGCTACTACCGCCATTCCGGCTACCCGGGCGGCCTGCGGTCGCGCACGCTGGAGGAGATGCTCGAGCGCCGGCCCGAAGAGGTCATCCGCATCGCCGTGAAGGGCATGATGCCCCGCAACCGGCTCGCCCGGAAGCAGCTCACCAAGCTCAAGGTCTACGCCGGTCCCGAGCATCCGCACGTGGCGCAGAAGCCGACCCCGATGGAGATCGCAACCTGATGGCCGACGAGAACGACGAGCAGACGCCCGAGGAGACGCCGGCCGAGCAGCCCGCGGCCGAGGTGCCTGCCGAGGAGCAGCCCGCCCCCGCCGAGGAGCCCGCAGCCGAGGAGCCCGCTGCTGAGGAGCCCGTCGCTGCTGAGGAGCCCGTCGCCGCCGAGGAGCCCGTCGCTGCTGAGGAGCCCGTCGCTGAGGAGCCCGCCCCCGCCGAGGAGCCCGTCGCTGCTGAGGAGCCCGTCGCGGAGGAGCCTGCTGCTGCCGAGGAGCCCGTCGCTGACGCTCCTGCTGCTGCTGCCGCCGCGGCGCCCGCCGACGACGAGGAGGTCGACGACACGCCGCGCGTGAAGCCCGCCATCCCCGGCGCCGACCTCGAGGTCGACATCGTCCACGAGGGCCAGGACCCGCTCGGCCGCCCCGCCGAGTACGACGAGGACTACGACCCCGACGCCGACGTCGAGGCCTCCGTCGAGGAGACCGACGACGTCATCGACGATCAGCCGATCGCCGCGACGATCGAGCTCGCCGCCGACGCGCGCTACCGCGCGACCGGCAAGCGCAAGACCGCCGTCGCCCGCGTCATCCTCAAGCCCGGCACCGGCGCCTACACGATCAACGGCCGCACGCTCGACGAGTTCTTCCCGCGCGACACGCTGCGCCGCACGATCCGCCAGCCGCTCGAGGCCGTCGCCTACGAGACGCGCATGGACGTCGTCTGCCGCATGCACGGCGGTGGCGTCTCCGCCCAGGCCGGCGCGCTGCGCCACGGCATCTCCCGCGCGCTGCTCGAAGCAGACCCCAACCTCCGCGGTGAGCTCAAGCGCCGCGGCTTCCTGACGCGTGACTCGCGCGTCAAGGAGCGCAAGAAGGCCGGTCTGAAGAAGGCGCGCAAGCGGCCGCAGTTCTCCAAGCGCTAAGCCGGCGCAGCATGGCCCGAAAGCTGTTCGGGACCGACGGCGTCCGCGGCGTCGCGGGCTCGGCACTCAGCGCCGAGCTTGCGCTGGCGCTGGGTCGTTCGGTCGCGCTCGAGTCGTCGGCGCAGCACCCGCGGGTGCTCGTGATCCGCGACACCCGCGAGTCCGGCGAGATGCTCGAAGCCGCGCTGGCGGCGGGCGTCACGAGCGCCGGCGGCGACGTCCTGCTCGGCGGCGTGCTGCCGACCCCCGCGGCGCCGCTGCTGCTCAAGCGCTACGGCTTCGACATCGCCGTGGTCATCAGCGCTTCGCACAACCCCTATCGCGACAACGGCATCAAGTTCTTCGGCGCGGACGGGCTCAAGCTCTCCGACGAGACCGAGCTGGCGATCGAGCGGCGCCTGCAAGACGAGGACGGTGAGCGCGAGCAGATCGGCCGCGTCCGCACGCTGCACGGCACCCACGAGGACTACCTGCGAGAGCTGCACACGCGCTTCGCAGACCTCGATCTCTCGGGCATCGACGTCCTGCTGGACTGCGCCAACGGCGCCACCTATCGCGCCGCGCCGGAGATCTTCCGCCGCCTCGGCGCCCACGTCACGGCGATCGCCGACGCGCCCGACGGCCAGAACATCAACGACGGCTGCGGCTCGACGCACGTCGACGCGCTCGCGCAGGCCGTCACGGACGGCGGCCACCACCTCGGCTTCGCCTTCGACGGCGACGGCGACCGTGTCCTCGCCGTCGATCGCACCGGCGCCGTCGTCGACGGTGACGAGCTGATCGCGCTCGCCGCGCTGCACCTGCGCCGCGCCGGGCGCCTGCAGGGCGACGGCGTCGCGGTGACCGTGATGACGAACTACGGCTTCCACGCCGCGATGCGCGACGCTGGGATCGAGGTCGCGATCACCAGCGTCGGCGACCGCTACGTGCTCGAGGAGCTGCGCAACCGCGGCTGGGCGCTCGGCGGCGAGCAGTCCGGCCACATCATCGACATGGGCTTCGTGCCGTCGGGTGACGGCATCGCCAGCGCGCTGCTGACGCTCGAGGCGCTGGCCGGCGAGGACCTCGCAGAGCGCCACGCGATGCGCAAGCTGCCCCAGACGCTCGTCAACGTCCCTGTCGCCGACCGCGATGCGGCGATGGCGTCAGCGGCGCTCAGCGAGGCGAGCGCCGGCGCCGAGCAGGAGCTCGAGGGTCGCGGGCGCGTGCTCGTGCGCCCGTCGGGCACCGAGCAGCTCGTGCGCGTGATGGTCGAGGCTCCGACCGAGGACGAGGCGCACTCGATCTGCGCGCGCCTCGTCGCGGTCGTCGAAGCCGGCGCCTAACGACGGCGGCGTAGACTCGGCGCGCCGTGCCGATGCCCGAGACGATGTACGCGCGCTGCGCAGACGGCGTTCATATCGCCTATCAGGCGTTCGGCGATGGCGACGTCGATCTCGTGCACATCGGCGGCTACGTCAGTCACCTCGAGCTGCCGTGGGATCACCCACCGGCCGTTCGCTTCTACGAGGGCTTCGCGCGCTTCTCGCGGCTGATCAACTTCGACCGCCGCGGCACCGGGCTGTCAGACCGCGTGACCGATGCGCCAACGCTCGAGCAGCGCGTGGAGGACCTGCTCGCCGTGATCGACGCGGCCGGTGCGGGGCGACCGGCGCTGCTCGGCGCCTCCGAGGGCGCCTCCACGGCGATCCTCGCGGCCGCGACCCACCCCGAGCGCTTCCACTCACTGATCCTCGCCGGCGGCCTTGCGCGCGCGGCCTGGGCTCCGGACTATCCCTGGGGCGCCGATCCTGGCGCGCTGCGCGACGCCATGATCGAGCTGATCGGGCCTCACTGGGGCCAAGGCGCGGGGGTCGAGTTCACCGCGCCGAGCCACGCCGACGACCAGGCCGCGCGCGCCTGGTACGCACGCATGGAGCGCGGGGCGGCGAGCCCGGGCATGATGATCCAGCTCGTCGAGATGTTCCAGCAGATCGACGTGCGCGACATCTGCCCCGCCGTGCAGATCCCGACGATGGTCCTGCACCGCACGCACGACCTCCTCGTGAACGTGCGCCATGGTCGCTGGCTGGCCGAGCACATCCCGGGCGCGCGGCTCGTGGAGCTGCCCGGGAGCGATCACATCCCCTACTACGGGTTCGACGACATTCTCGGCGCGATCGAGGAATTCCTCACCGGCGCGCGCAGCGTGCTCGAGCCGCAGCGCACGCTGGCGACGGTGCTCTTCACCGATGTCGTCGACTCGACGCGGACCGCGGCCGACGTCGGCGATGCGCGTTGGCGCGAGCTGCTCGAGGCCCACACGAAGGTGTTCCGCGAGGTCATGTCCGAGCACGGCGGCCGCGAGATCAAGTCGCTCGGGGACGGCTTCCTCGCGACGTTCGACGGCCCCGCGCGGGCGATCCGCGGCGCGCGGGCGGTCATCGATGGGTCGGACATCCCGATCCGCGCCGGGATCCACACCGGCGAGTGCGAGGTGATCGGCGACGACATCGGCGGGATCGCCGTCCACATCGCCGCGCGCGTGAGCGCGCGCGCAGACGCGGGCGAGGTCCTCGTCTCGCGCACCGTGAAGGACCTCGTGGCGGGCTCGGGCATCACCTTCGAGGACCGCGGCGAGCACGAGCTCAAGGGCGTGCCCGATCGCTGGCAGTTGCTGGCCGTCAATAGCGCGCCCGGTTAGCGTCCCACTGCGGCAGCTCGACGAGATCGACGCTGCCGCCGTCCAGCACGGTCTCCAGCGCGTCGAGGTGCGTGTGCCAGCCGGCCAGCGCGGGCAGGCGGAACTCCTCGGGCACCTCGCCGATCGCGCTGAAGCGCAGGAACGTCCCGTCGTGGGTCGCCGCGAGCTCGAAGCGCAGCACGCCGTGCTCGGCGCTCGCCATCTCCAGCAGCGTCGGCGGCTGCAGTGCCGTGATCTGCGCATGCATCGTGAACGGCTCTGCGATCTCGTTTCCCTCGTGGTCGCGTGTGTTCAGCCATGTCACGTCGAAGCTGCCGCCCGGCTGCAGGTCACGCTCCACGCGCCCCCACCAGCCGATCAGCTCGCCGGGGTCGGTCAGCGCCTCCCAGACGCGCTCGGTCGGGTGGCGCAGGTGGCGCTCGAACAGGATCACCTGCTTGCCGTCACGGTGTTCGATCGTCCCGAGGTCCATCAGCCTGCTCCTTCTCGTCGAGGTGGCGTTCGAGGGCATCCAGGCGCTCTGCCCACAGCCGGCGGTACGGCGCCAGCCAGGCGTCCAGCTCGGCCAGCGGCGCGGGGGAGATCGTGTAGATCCGCCGCTGGGCGTCCTTGCGGACGTCCACGAACCCGGCGTCGCGCAGCACCTTCAGGTGCTTGGACGTGCCGGGCTGGCTGATCTGCAGCTGTTCCACCAGCTCGCCGACGGGCCGCGGGTGCTCGAGCAGCAGGTCGAGGATGCGGCGGCGCGTGGGCTCGGCGAGGACTTCGAACATTGCCAGTCCAGTATATAACGATAGGGGCATGGAAGAGCGACGCCGTAGCCTGTAGCGCTCATGTGCGGAATCGTGGGATACGTCGGCGGCAAGCCGATCGAAGTGGACGACGTGCTCCTCGCGGGCCTGCGCAAGCTCGAGTACCGCGGCTACGACTCGGCGGGCATCTCGGTCATCGCCGGCGATCGCATCGACGCCGTCCGCGCGGTCGGCAATCTCGACAACCTCGAGGCCGCGATGAACGGCGCGCCGCCCGCGACCACTGGCATCGGGCACACGCGCTGGGCCACCCACGGGCGCGTCAACGAGGAGAACGCCCACCCCCACTACGACACCACCGACCGCGTCCACATCGTCGTCAACGGGATCGTCGAGAACTACATGGCGCTGAAGACGCGGCTGCGCGACATGGGCGCCGTGTTCACGAGCGAGACCGACGCCGAGGTCATCGCCCACCTCGTCGCCCACCATCTCGCCACCGGCGACCTGCGCACGGCCGTGCAGACGGCGTTCTCAGAGCTCGAGGGCCACTACGCGTTCGTCGCGATGTCCGTGGACGAGCCCGGCGTGCTCGTCGCCGCGCGCAAGGAGTGCCCGCTGATCGTCGGCCGTGGCGACGGCGAGACCTACCTCGCCTCCGCGATCCCGGCGTTCCTGGCGCGCACTCGCAAGGTCCAGTACATCGAGGACGGCGAGATCGTCGTGATCACGCCCGAGGGCACGACGTTCATCGATGCCGATGGCGTCGAGCTCGACCGCGAGGTCGTGGAGATCGACTGGGACGAGGACACCGCCGTCAAGGGCGGCTACGAGACGTTCATGCTCAAGGAGATCTACGAGCAGGCAGATGTCCTCGCCGAGACGATCTTCGACCGCACGGTGCGTCCCGACGGCATCGATCTCGCCGAGGAGCTGAGCTTCGACGAGGACCTGCTCACGGAGATCGACCGGATCACGATCGTCGCCTGCGGCACGTCGTTCAACGCCGGCATCATCGGCCGCTACGCGATCGAGGAGTGGGCGCGGATGGCCGTCGACATGGATGTCGCCTCGGAGTTTCGCTACCGCAACCCGGTGCTGACCGAGCGCGACCTCGTCGTCGGCATCACGCAGTCGGGCGAGACCGCCGACACGCTGGCGGCGATGCGCCTGGCGCGTGAGAAGGGCGCGAAGGTGCTCGCGATCACGAACATCATGGGCTCGCAGGTCACGCGCGACGCCGACGGCGTGCTCTACACGCGCGCCGGCCTCGAGGTCTCGGTGGCGGCGACGAAGACGTTCGTCTGCCAGGTCGCTGTGCTCTACATGCTGGCGCTGCGCCTGGCGGAGCTGCGCGGGACGCTCGCGCCCGAGAAGCTCGCGGCGCTCGTCAAGGACCTCAAGCACCTGCCGCACACCGTCGACGAGATGCTCAAGACCGTCGACGTCGATGCGATCGCCGAGCAGCATCACAAGGGCGAGTTCTTCCTCTACCTCGGCCGCCACGTCGGCCGCGCGGTTGCGCTGGAGGGCGCGCTGAAGCTCAAGGAGATCAGCTACATCGCCACCGACGCGTACGCGGCGGGGGAGATGAAGCACGGTCCGATCGCGCTGCTGGACGAGTCCACGCCCGTGGTGTGCGTTGCGACCGACTCGCCGATCCTCGAGAAGATGATCTCCAACATGCAGGAGGTCCGCGCCCGCGGCGCACATGTCATCGCCGTCGCGACCGAGGGCAACACGGAGATCGCCGAGCACGCCGAGACCGTGATCTACGTGCCGAAGACCGACTGGATGCTGCAGCCGCTGCTGGCGACGATCCCGCTGCAGCTGCTGGCCTACGGGATCGCGCGCAAGCGCGGGCTGAACGTCGACCAGCCGCGCAACCTCGCCAAGACCGTCACCGTCGAGTGATCCGGTCGACGCGCCCGCGCGTCGTGAACGTGACCGTGATGCGCCCGCCGCCGCAGTGGCGGTAGGCGAAGCGCCGGCCGGTGCGCGCACGCGGTTGGCCCGCGGCCCGCAGCAGGGCCTCGGCGGTCATCCCGCGGCGGATCGCTCGCGAGCGAGCGGGCTGGCAGCGCTCGCGCGGCACGCCGACGGCGCGCTCCCACATCTGCAGGTAGGCCTCGCTGCCGCGCGCGAGGTCGTCGACGATCCGCTGACCGGCGATCTGGCGCAGGTCCTCGACCCAGTCGGCGTACATGCCGTAGTGGGCGACGCCGTCGCGGTTGATGTCGAAGACACGGGTGCCGGTGCGCTGGCGCTCGAGCGTCACGCCGCCGTCGAAGCTCTTGAACGGGTAGCTGACCGGGCTCGGTCCGCCGCGCGGCGCGCCCTGGACGGCCAGGCCGCCGGCGTCCGCGCCCCAGCCCCAACCGAAGACGTAGGGCGTCTGCGCCGGGCGGTAGCGCTGCCAGGTCGCCGCGAACGTCGCCGCGTCGCCGGCCTGTGGCGCGACGAAGCCGCCGAGCGCCCACACGCGCGACCAGTCGCGCGGGTCCATCCAGCCGTGGGGGGACACGACGCCGGAGTAGTTGCGCCCCTCGGCGAGCTTCAGCCCGGCGTCGACGCCGGCCGAGCTGAGGTGGTCGAGGTTGACGATCATCTGCTTGTCGATCAGGCGGTTCTCGAGGTAGGCGCCGAGCGCGCTGAGCCCGCGTGCGTTGCAGTGCGGCGGGCGCGGGTAGATCGGCAGCACCCCCGGCGGCACGAGGCTGCCGAGCCCCGCGTTCAGCAGCGCCTGGGTGGCGTCGTTGCCGGTCAGCACCGCGTTGTCGGCGCGGTCGGCCGAGCACGTCTTGATCTGCCAGAAGCTGCCGTCGGAGACGCGGTTGCCGACGTTGACGACCACGCCGGTCGGCCCGCCGTTCATGCGCACGCCGCCGAAGGCGTTGTCGAGCTTGTTGACGAGGAACAGCGAGCGCACGCCCTTGTCGTGCAGCCAGTCCAGCCCGCGATCGATGTCGTCGCGCGTGCACTGCGGGCGCTCGAAGCTGCGACAGCCGAACAGCTCGGAGATCTCGACCTCGAGCACGACGGCGAGCTTGCCCGCGTTGATCGCGCGCCGCGCTGCGAACGGGTCGGTGACGATCCGGAAGAACCCCTTGCCCGGGCCGCCGGCCTGGGCGTCGACATAGTCGCGCAGCGCGAAGATGTCGGGGATCTGGCGGCGCACCGTCGTCATCTCGTCGCACGGGAGGTGGCGCTTGACGACGAGCTCGCAGAGGAAGCGCGTCTCGTTGAACGGGACGACCATCAGCCGCAGCCCGCTCATCCAGGCCCGCTGGACCCAGCGGTGGTACATCGTCTCGTAGGTGACGTTGTCGTGAGCCCAGGCTGCGAGGCTCGGCCAGCCCTTCGTGTCGTGCGTGCCGACGGGCAGGCCCGTGTTGAAGAAGTTCTGCGCCACCGCGGTGGTCCCGCCGGGTCCCTCGTCGTCGGCACAGTCGGGCAGCGCCGCCGGGATGCCGTACGGATGCCACGGGCGCCCGCAGTGGAAGTCCCCGCCGAAGTAGGAGTACGTCATCCAGTGCGTGTGGCCGTCGATGAAGCCGCGGACCTCGCTCTGCGGCGACGCGCCGCGCAGCGGCCTGCCGGTTGCGTTGACCTCGGCGTCGGGGAACGCCGCGCAACCGCCCGCCGCAGCGAACGTCACATGGCGCCCGCCGAGGCGCAGGTTCTCGTCGACCGCCCACTGCACCGGCGCTGCGACGCGGCCGTTCGGGGCGAGGAAACGCCCGTCCGGGAGGTAGAGGAGGTAGCGCCCGAGGCCCGACGCCTGCATCCGCACGCTCGTGGCCTGCACCTCGCCGGCGATGTCGTAGCACCCGCCGGCCAGCGAGTAGCGCGTCGGCGCGGCGCTCGCGGTGGCGCTCGCCAGCGCGACGGTGACGATCGCCAGCGCCGCCGCGCGCCTCACGACAGCTCGAACGTGTCCGAGATCAGCTCGTAGCGCGTGGCGGTCACACGCAGGCGATAGGCGCCGGCGGGAACGGTCCGCGCGGGACGCCACTCCAGCGTGTAGCGGCCGGCCCCGCCGTCGCGCCAGATCATGTCCAGCGCGAGGTCTGAGTCGACGGCGCGCCAGCGCTTGCCGACGCTGCGCTCGGCGGTGATGAAGGCCTTGTCGACGGGCCGGTCGCTGCCGTTGGCGCCGCCGGTCCAGGCCAGCTTGATGACATCGCCGCGCGCGGCCTGCTTGGCCGGTTGCGCGGTCAGCGTGCCCTTGTCGGCGCCCGCGGGGTAGGGCGGGCCGTCGGGCTTGACGCCGTAGCTGGGGTCATAGGGGTGGGGCGCGGGCGCGGGCTTGCCTTCAGCCAGCGCCTTGCCGAGCTCGGCGAGGCGCTCCTGCAAGAACGTGCCCTCGTGCTTGCCGTAGAGCGTCGAGCCGCCCTCGTAGCTCTGCGCGCCGTACTCCGCGGGCGTCGTGACGTACTGGATGAAGTCGAAGGCCAAGCCGCCGATCAGCGCATGGGTGACGCCCGAGCGCGGCATCGCGTCGAGCACGGCCTTGCGCACGTGCACGCCGATCTGCTTCGTCGGCTCTCCGGGGATCGTCGCGATGACGCCGTCGCCGACGCGGTAGACGCCGACCGGCACCGCGGGCGGGCCGTTCGTCCCGATGCCGGGCACGGCGAGCTTCGTGCCCTGCACGGGATCGTCGAACGGGACGGACGCGCCCTCGAGGGAGACACCGGTGAGGTCGAAGAGCGGGCCGCGACCCTCCTCGGAGCCGGTCAGGAACGGCACGCCGACGTGGCTGCCCGAGTCGACTCGGCCGGTGGCGGTCATCCGCCCGCAGAAGCACGCCCGCGTCCAGCGCCAGTCCAGCGCCGGGGTGCGCGACAGCCTGGTCCCGGCCTTGCGCCAGGCCTCGAACATCGCGTCGGCCTCGGTGCTGCCGACGCGGCGCGCGGCGTCGATGCCCTGGTGGACGAGCCCCGCCGACATGTCGCCCTCGGCGCCGTTGGGGTAGACGTTGACGACGGTCTGGTTGCGCGGAACCTTCGCGGCCTTGCGGACCTTGTCGGCGAAGACGCGCGCCGCGGCCGCGTGGTGGTCGCCGGAGTAGACCTGGTTCTCGGCGTTGACCACCGTCCCGTGGTCGGCGAAGTTGGAGTACGCGCCGATCGGCACGCGCCGCGTGCGGCGGCCGTGGCGCACGAGCTTGTCGACGCGCAAGACGTCGACGTTGGGGTCGATCGTGTCGTCAGGGCCCTTGGGGTCCATCTCCGGCTTGGCGTCGTCGGCGGCGACGACGATCCCGTAGTTGCGCAGGAACGCGCTCAGGCTGCGGTTCTGCGTCACGCCCGTGAGCCGCGTGTGGCCCCAGGCGGCGACCGCGAGCGTGCGGTCGGCGTTGGCGCGGCGGATCGACGCCGCGATCTGCTTGACGATGAACGTGTAGAGCTGGCGGTCGGCGGGCGGCGCGTTGAGGAAGTTCACGAACGACGACGGGTCGCCGATCGTCTCGGGGCTCGGTGCGGCGGTGTTGTAGAGCGGGTTGTTGGTGTAGCCGCCGGGGCCGGAGTGCGTGTGCGACGCGGCGAGCAGCACGCTCGTGCGATCGAAGCCGAGGTCGGCGACCTCGCGCGCGACGTCCTCCTGCATGCCGGCGGCGATCGCGAAGATGTCGGCAGCGACCAGCGCGAGCTTCTTGGTCCCGCGCTGCAGCACGAGCGTGTTGGCGTGCAGCCGCGTGCTGACCCCGAGGCCCTTGCGATCCGCCCGCGTCCAGCCGCCGAGGTAGTAGCCGGTCTTCGGCGGCGTGATGTCCGCCTGCCCGGCGCCCGCGCGCAGCTGGCCGCTGGTGCTGCCCTTGGCCTGCGCAGGCGGCGCGGCGGCGAGCAGTGCAAGCAGGGTGGCGGCAAGGGCGCGGCGCATCTGGCGACGATAGCCTCGGGACGTGAACGGCGTCGGGATCGACCTCCTGGAGATCGAGCGCATGGAGCGTGCGCTGGCGCGCCGCCCGGCGCTCGCGCAGCGGCTGTTCACCGCCGCCGAGCAGGAGTACGCGGCGTCGCGCCCGCGGCCCGCCCAGCACCTCGCGGCGCGCTTCTGCGCGAAGGAGGCGGTGAGCAAGGCGCTGGGCATGGACGTGCTGCGACCGCTCGACGTCGAGGTCCTCGGTGGCGGCGCGCTGCAGCTGCACGGGGCCGCCGCGGCGCGTGCCGACGCGCTCGGCGTGCAGGTCGCCGTGTCCCTGACGCACGCGCGCGTGACCGCGGGCGCCGTGGCGGTGCTGCGATGACGGCGCTGCCCGCCTGGTGTGAGCCGCTGCTGGACGCCGAGCGCATGCGTGCGACCGACGCCTGGGCGATCGAGAGGCGGGGGATCCCGTCGCTGGAGCTGATGGAGCGCGCCGGCGCGGCGCTCGCGGCGCTCGCCGCCGAGGTCATCGACCCGGGGCCGATCGCCGTCGTCTGCGGCAAGGGCAACAACGGCGGTGACGGCTACGTCGCGGCGCGCGAGCTGCGCACGGCGGGCCGCGAGGTGCGGGTGCTCGCGACCGCGCCGCTGGACGAGCTGCGCGGCGACGCCGCGTTCAACCTCGACCGTCTGCCCGGGGATCCACCGGAAGCGTTCAGCGCCGCCGCGCTGGAGGGGGCGGCCGGTGCGATCGACGCGCTGCTCGGCACCGGCTTCAGCGGAGAGCCGCACGGCGCGGTGGGGGAGGCTGTCTCCGCGCTCAACGCGGCCGGCCTGCCCGTCGTCGCCGCGGACGTCCCCAGTGGCGTCGACGCCTCGAGCGGGATCGTCGCCGGGGACGCCGTCCGCGCGACGGCCACGGCCACGTTCCACGCGGCCAAGCCCGGCCTCTGGATCCATCCCGGCAAGGCATGCGCCGGCGACATCCGCGTCGTGGACATCGGCATCCCCGGGGGCGCCGCGGTGGCTGCGCCCGAGATCGGCCTGATCACCGGCGACGTGCTGCTCGGCCTGCCGCAGCGGGGAGCCGATTCGACGAAGTTCACGAGCGGGCACGTGACGATCGCAGGCGGCTGGCCGGGGATGAGCGGCGCCGTCTGCCTGGCCGCACGCGCGGCGCAGCGGGCCGGCGCGGGCTACGTCACGGTCTGCGCACCGACCGAGACGCTCCGTGTCGTCGAGACGGTCGTGCTCGAGGCCGTGAAGATCGAGATCGGCGAGCAGGACGCGCTCGATCTCCTCGAGCAGCGGGGTGGCGCGCTGGTGCTCGGCTGCGGCCTCGGACGCGGCGACGAGGCGCAGGAGCTCGCGAGGGCGCTGGCGCAGCGAGCCGGCGTCCCGCTGCTCCTGGACGCCGACGGCCTCAATGCCCATGCAGGCCGGCTCGAGCAGCTTGCAGCAAGAGCGGAGCCGACGATCCTCACCCCGCACGCCGGCGAGCTCGGCCGCCTGCTGGAGACCGACTCCGCGGCGGTGCAGGCGCGGCGCCTGGAGCATGTGCGCGAGGCCGCGCGGCGCAGCGGCGCGATCGTCGTGCTGAAGGGCGACGACACGCTCGTCGCGGCGCCGGACGGCCGCGTGGCGGTCAGCGAGGGCGGCGCGCCCGGCCTCGCGACGGCGGGCACCGGTGATGTCCTGGCGGGGATCTGCGGCGCGCTGCTTGCGCAGGGCGTCGAGCCGTTCACGGCGGCGGCCGCGGGCGTCCACCGTCACGTGCTCGCCGGCCGGCGGGCGGCGCAGGAGCGCAGCGCGCAGGCTGTCATCGCCTCGGATGTGATCGCGGCACTAAGCTGACCGGCGTGGCCACCGTCGCGGACATCATGGATTCAGAGCCCGTCACCGCGTCGCCCGGCGACCCGGTCGACACGGTCGTGCACACGATGCGCACGCACGAGATCGCGGGCATCCCCGTCGTCAACGACGGCGGGCGCCTCGTCGGCATCATCACCGAGGAGGACCTCGTCATCGCCGACGAGCAGGGCGACCTGCACCTGCCGCACTACATCGAGCTCTTCGGCGGCATCGTCTTTCTCGAGCCGCTGCGCCACTTCGAGAGCCGCCTCAAGAAGGCAGCGGCCGCGACCGCGAGCGACCTGATGACCGAGAACGTGGTGACGATCGCGCCGGACGCCACCGTCCAGGAGGCGGCGAAGGTCATCGCCCAGAAGAAGCACAACCGCATCCCGGTGGTCGAGCACGGGCGTCTCGTGGGCGTCGTCACGCGCCTCGACGTCCTCGATTTCTTCGCCCACGACGACGAGTAGTGACCCTCCGCGCCCAGGCGACGGTCGACGTCTCGGCGATCGCCGCGAACGTCGCGCGGCTGCGGCGCGAGCTCGCCGACGGCGTCCGGCTGTGCGCCGTCGTCAAGGCCGACGCCTACGGACACGGCGTCGCGCATGCGGTCCGCGGGACACGCGACGGCGGTGCGCACTGGCTCGCGACCGCGACGGCCGCCGAGGCGGCCACCGTCCGCGAGATCGCCGGGCCCAACCCGCGGATCCTCGTGCTCGGCGTCACGACGCCCGACGAGGTCGCGACGGCGCTGGAGGCCGACGCCGACCTGACGGTCTGGGACGAGGGCTTCCTCGCGGCGCTGCCGTCCGGCGCGCGCGTGCACGTCAAGCTCGACAGCGGCATGGGCCGGCTCGGAACGCGCGACGCGGCGCTCGCGACGCGGCTGGCCGACAGCGCCGCGCAGCGCGACATGCTCGCCGGGCTGACCACGCACTTCGCGACCGCCGACGCGCGCGGCGACGCGTTCTTCGGCGAGCAGCTCGCCCGGTTCGGCGACTGGGTCGCGCCGCTGCGCGAGCGCCATGCCGAGGCGATCGTCCACGCCGCCAACTCGGCGGCAACGCTGCGCGACCGGGCAGCGCACTTCGACATGGTCCGTCCGGGCGTCGCGCTCTATGGCCTCGACCCGTTCGGAGAGGACGCCGCCGCGCGCGAGCTGCGCCCGGCGCTGCGCCTGAGCTCATGGGTCGGCGCGCTCAAGCCGATCGCGCCCGGAGAGAGCGCGGGCTACGGCCGGCGCTTCGTCGCCGAGCGCGACAGCGTGATCGCGACCGTCCCGATCGGCTACGGCGACGGCTGGCGCCGCGCGCTGACCAACAACGCCGACGTGCTCATCGGCGGCCGGCGCTTCGCGTCCGTCGGCACCGTCTCGATGGACAACATCACGGTCGACCTCGGCGCCGACGGCGCCGGCGTGCAGGTCGGTGACGAGGTCGTGCTGCTCGGCGGCGACATCAGCGCCGAGGAGATCGCCACGCGCCTGGGCACGATCAACTACGAGGTGACCTGCGGGCTGCTGCCGCGGGTGCCGCGGGTGGCTGGGTGACGGTCGCGCTGGACGCCGCCCGCGACGCCCTGCGCGACGAGCGCGCGTGGCTCGTCGGCGGCGCGGTGCGCGACCGCCTGCTCGGCCGCGCGTTGGAGGACGTCGACCTCGTCGTGGACGGGGACGTGAAGGCTGTCGCGCGCCACCTGGCGATGGCCGTCGGCGGTCCCGTCTTCGCGCTGTCGGAGCAGTTCGGCGCGTGGCGCGTGATCGGCCCGCAGCGTGCGTGGCAGATCGACCTCACGCCGCTGCAGGGCAAGACGATCGCGGAGGATCTCGCGCTGCGCGACTTCACGGTCAACGCGATCGCCGAGCCGCTGCTCGGCGGCGAGCTGATCGACCCGCACGGCGGCGCGCAGGACGTGGAGGCGCGGCGCCTGCGGATGGTCTCCGACGCGGCGTTCGACGCCGACCCGCTGCGCGTCCTGCGCCTGGCGCGCTTTGCCTGCGAGCTCGGCCTCGCGCCCGACCGCCAGACGACCGCGCAGGCGGCCGCTCGCGCCGCGCGACTGCCCGAGGTCGCCGCCGAGCGGATCTTCGGAGAGCTGCGGCGCGTCGTCGTCGCGCCGGCGGCGCTGGACGGCCTGCAGCTGATGGACGAGCTCGGCGTGACGGCGGCGATCCTCCCGGAGCTTGCCGCGCTGCGCGGCGTCGGCCAGAACCGCTTTCACCACCTCGACGTGCTCGACCACACGCTCGCCGTGCTGCAGGCCGTCATCGACCTGCACGCCGACCCCGCGCCGCTCGTCGGCGACGAGCACGCCGCGACCGTCGCGCAGCTGCTGGCACAGCCGTTCGCCGACGACCTCGATCGCGGCGACGCGCTGCGCTTCGGCGCCCTGCTGCACGACATCGCAAAGCCGCAGACGCAACGCACCAACGACGATGGCACGGTGCTCGGCTTCCCCGGCCACGACGCGCTGGGCGCCGACATCGCGCGGGAGATCCTCACACGCCTGCGCGCGTCCGAGAAGCTGCGTGCCCACGCTGCGGCGCTCGCCAGCCACCACCTGCGCGCGGGGTTCCTCGTCCACCATCAGCCGCTCACGCGGCGCAAGCTGCACGAGTACCTCGAGGCCTGCGGCCCGGCTGCCGTCGACGTGACGCTGCTGTCCCTGGCCGACCGCGTCGCCACGCGGGGCGACAACGCCGGGCCGGCGATCGAGGCGCACCTCGAGCTCGGCCGCACGCTGCTCGGCGCTGCGCTGGAGCGCGAGCAGCAGGGGCCGCCCGCGCCGCTCGTGCGCGGCGACGAGCTCGCCGAAGCGCTCGGCATCGAGCCCGGGCCGCCGCTCGGCGCGCTGCTGGCCGAGCTCGCGGCCGCACGCTACGCGGGGGAGATCGCCACGCGCGACGAGGCGGTCGCGCACGCGCGGGCCTGGCTGGCCGGGCGATCGCACGCCTGACGGGGCGACGGAGGTGGGCCTTCAGGCGCCAGTCGGTATCCGCAAGCCCGAAGGCCCGCCTCCGGCGGTCCCGGGCCCGCCTCCGGGCCGCCGACCCCGGCCGATACGCTCCGGGCATGGCCGACCCCGACTGCATCTTCTGCAAGATCCTCGCCGGCGAGCTGCCGTCCACCAAGGTCGACGAGGACGAGCACACGTACGCGTTCATGGACATCAACCCGGCCACACGCGGCCACGCGCTGGTGATCCCGCGCAATCACAGCCATGACCTGCTCGAGATCGATCCCGAGGACCTCGCGCACACGACGATCGCGGCACAGCGCCTGGCGGCGCGCGCGAAGGACAAGCTCGACGCGCGCGGCGTGAACCTCCTGAACTGCTGCGGCGCCGCCGCCTGGCAGACCGTCTTTCACTTCCACATCCACGTGATCCCGCGCTACAGCGACGACCCGCTGCGCCTGCCCTGGATCCCGGGACCGGGTGACCCCGACGTGATCGCGGACGCAGCGGCGAAGCTCAACGGCTGATGGCCGTCCGCCTCGAGCACGACGGCCCGCTGGCTGTCATCACGCTGGACTCGCCGCCGCTGAACCTCTTCGATCAGCAGCTGATGGACGAGCTGGCCGCCGCGATCGACGCGGTCGCCGCGCGGCCGCCGCGCGGGCTGCTGATCAACGCCGAGGGCCGCGTCGTCTCCGGCGGCGTCGACGTCCACGTCTTCGAGTCGCTGACGCCGGAGACCGGCGCGGAGCTGTGGCGTGACCTCTTCACGATGATCCACAAGGTCGAGGACCTGCCGTGCCCGACGGTCTTCGCCGCGCACGCGCTGTGCCTGACCGCGGCGTTCGAGCTCAGCCTCGGCTGCGACCTGCTGCTCGCCGCGGAGGGCGCCAAGTTCGGGCTCGTCGAGATCGTCGTCGGCCTGACGCCGTCGATGGGCGGGCCCCAGCGCCTGGCCGAGCGCGCCGGCCCGGCCCGCGCGCGCGAGCTCGTCTACACCGGCGAGCTCTATGACGCCGCGACGCTCGAGCGCTGGAACGTCGTCAACCGCGTGCTTCCCGACGAGGGCTTCGCCGACGCCGCGCGCGCGTTCGCGCGCAGGCTCGCGGACGGCCCGACGAAGGCGCATGCCGCGACCAAGCAGATCGTGCGCGAAGCAGCTCAGCACGGCACGCGCGCGGCGGACGCGGTCACCCCGGACGTCTCGGGTGAGCTCTTCGCGACCGAGGACCTGCGCAACGCCGTCGCGTCGTTCCTGCGCGACGGGCCGGGGAAGGCGACCTACGAGGGACGCTGATGCTGCACTGGCAGGACCATGGCGCGGGCGAGCCGGTGCTCATGATCATGGGCCTGGGCGGCAGCTCGGACGCGTGGGCGCGCCTGCTGCCCTACGTCAGCGACGGTCATCGCGCGATCGTCTTCGACAACCGCGGCACCGGGCGCAGCGCCGGGATCCGCGGGCCGCTGACGATGGGCGGGATGGTCGCCGACGCGCTCTCGGTGCTCGACGCCGCGGACGAGCGCAGCGCGCACGTGATCGGCATCTCGATGGGCGGGATGATCGCCCAGCACCTCGCCCTCGAGCACCGCGAGCGCGTCCGCAGCCTCGTCCTCGCCTGCACGACGGCTGTCGGGATGCGCGGCCAGCCGCCGGTGCGGATGCTCGCCGCCAGCGCGCTGCGCCCGCTGCTCGGGCCCAAGCGCACCTGGGAGCTCGTCAAGCCCTCGCTGTACGCCGAGCAGACGCGCCGCGAGCACCCCGAGCGCATCCGTGAGGACCTGCGCATCCGCGGCGGCCGCCCGACCCCGTCGCTGACGTTCGCCGCCCAGCTCGCCGCGATTCCCTTCCACGACACCCGCCGCAGGCTGCCCGAGCTCGAGGGCGTCGGCGTGACGATCCTCCACGGCCAGGACGACGCGCTCGTGCCCGCCGCGCGTGCAGCCGAACTTGCAGCGGCGATCCCTGGTTCTCACCTCGTCATGATTCCCGCATGCGGGCACATGCTGACCACGGATGCCGAGCAGGAGTCGGCGGCCGCGGTGCTCGCGCACCTCGCGCGGCACGCATCGCCGCCGTCCTCGCTGGCGGCCTGATCCTCGCTGCGCCGCTGGCCGCTCCGGCCCAGACGGCCAAGGTCAAGCCGGTCGCCGTGCGCGATGTCGAGAACGACGCCGTCAGCGGCGGCCTCGACGTGCTGCGCGTGCAGCTGGGCCTGGCAAGCGACGGCCGGATGCGCGCCGTGATGACGCTGCAGGACGCGCTGGACCCGAAGAAGCTGCTGCCCTCGAGCGGGCCGCCCGGATCGATCTGCCTGCGCCTCTGGACGCTGACGACGCCCGGCACGGTCCCGCCCGACTTCCTCGTCTGCGTCACCGCCGACGAGGACGCCAAGCTGCGCGCCACGATCAGCGCCGAGCGCGTCAACGCCCAGCCGCGCCGCGTCGGGGCGGCCGCGCTGTCGCGGTCGTCGAACCGCACGCTGGTGCTGAAGTTCGCGCGCAGCCGTGTCGGCAGCCCGACGAAGACGGTGCGCTTCGCGGCGGAGGCGACGAAGCCCGGCTGCGTCCGCGTCACCTGCGTCGACACCGTGCCCGACGCGCCGAAGACGGCGTCGCTGAAGCTCGGCGACTAGTACGCGTAGCGCTTGAGGCCGCGGACGGCGAAGGCGCCGAGCACGATCAGCAGGCCGGCGACCGCCACGAAGCCCGGCCAGGTGTCGGCGAACGTGACGTCACCGACGAAGCCCTGGCGCACAGCGTTGAGCACCTCGGTCACCGGGTTGATCGTCGCGATGACCTCCAGCCAGTCCTGCAGCAGCTCCTTGGGCGCGTAGGAGACGGTGAACAGCGTCGCGATGAAGCTGCCCATCTGCATCAGCGGCGCCGCCTGCTGCGTGCGGAACTTCAGCGCGAGCGTCACGGCGTAGCAGGCCATCGCCGCCGACAGCGCCATCATCAGCACCAGCGCGATCAGCAGGCCGTCGACGCCCGGCCACGGGACGCCGAGTGAGAACGCGACGATCAGCAGCACCGCCGCCGGCATCAGGCAGCGCAGCGACGCGCTGGCGACGATCCCGATCAGCAGCGCCAGGCGCGGCGCCGAGCCGACGTAGAGGCGGTCGAACCAGCCCTGCTCGATGTCGCGTGCGAGGTTGACGCCGGTCGCCGCACCGGTGAAGCCTGCGCCCTGCAGCAGGCCGACGGGGATGATGAACGCGCGCATCGAGTCGGTCGGATAGCCGGGCAGGCTCGCGGCCTCGGCGAACACGCTGGAGAGCCCGAGCATGAAGATCGTCGGCGCGAGCACGCCCGGGATCGCGGCGCCCGGGACGCGCAGGATCTCGTTGAGCGCGCGGCGCACCAGCGCCCGCACGACGATCAGCTGGATCCTCATGCCTCGCGCAACCTCGTGCGCAGGGCGGCGACCGCGAGCGCGCCGAACACGAGCACGATCCCGGTCGCGGCCGCGAGGCCCTCGAGGATCGGCTCGGCGCTGGCGCCCGAGATGATCGGGTCGCGCAGGCCGTCGGCGACGTAGGAGAGCGGGTTGTACCTCGCGATCGCGTCGACGGGGGAGCCGAGCAGCGCCTCGGGATAGAACGCCGTCGAGACGAACAGCACCACGAAGACGAGCGGGAAGATCCCCTGGACGGTGGATGCACTGCGCGCGCGCAGCGCGAGCGTCTGGCCGATCGCGCCGAAGCCGACGGCCGCGATCATCGCCAGGACCAGCAGGCTCAGCGCGCCGATCAGGCCGCCCTCGAAGTGCGCGCCGAAGATCAGCCCGAGGGCGATGAAGTAGACGACCTGGACGACGGCGATGACGGCGGTCGCCAGCAGCCGCCCGAGCACGATCGCCACGCGCGGGATCGGCGAGGCGACGAGGCGGTCGAAGAAGCCGCCCTCGATCTCCAGGGCGGTGCCGATGCCCGTCGTCACCCCTGAGAGCAGCAGCGACTGCACGAGCGCGGCGGCCAGCTGGAAGTCGAGGAAGCCGTTGACCTCGGGGAACCCGGGGATGTCGGTCGAGCGCGACAGGCCGCCGACGTTCACCGCCAGGAACAGCGACGGGAAGATCAGCATCGGCGCCAGGAACTGCGGGCGGCGCAGCGCGTTGCGCAGCGCTCGCACCGCAAGCGCGACCACGGTGCGGGTCATACGGCTGCCGTCGCGTCCTCGGCTTCGAGGTGCTGCCCGGTCATCTCGACGAACACGTCGTCGAGCGTCGGTTCGACGAGCTCCAGCGAGGCGACGCGGAAGCCGGCCTCGTCGAGCGCGCGAACGACCGGGGCGATCGCCGCGGCGCCCGTGGCGACGCAGACCGACACCGCGACCCCGCTCGGCGGCGGGCGCAGCTCACCGAAGTCCGCCAGCACCGCACGCGCGCGCTCGAGGTCGGGGCAGTCGTCGAAGGTCAGGTCGATGTGCGTGCGCCCGTGCTCGGCCTTCAGCGTCGCCGGCGTCCCCTCGGCGACGATCAGGCCGCGGTTGATGATCCCCACGCGGTCGGCGAGCTGGTCGGCCTCCTCGAGGTACTGCGTCGTGAGGAAGACCGTCGTGCCGTCGTCCTTGAGCCGGCGGACCTCGTCCCACAGCGTCATCCGCGACACGGGATCCAGGCCGGTCGTGGGCTCGTCGAGGAACAGCACCTGCGGCTCGTGCACGAGCGCCATCGCGAGGTCCAGGCGCCGGCGCATGCCGCCGGAGTAGGTGCCGACGCGCCGCTCCTGCGCGTCCTGCAGCCCCACGCGCTCGATCAGCTCGGCCGAGCGCCGGGCCACGTCGCGGCTGGGGATGCCGTGCAGCGTCGCCTGCAGCTCCATCAGCTCGCGCCCGGTCATCAGCAGGTCCAGCGCCGCTTCCTGCAGCGCCACGCCGATCTGGCGGCGGACGTCGCCTGCCTGGGTCGCGACGTCGTAGCCTGCGACGGTCGCGTGCCCGCCGGTCGGGCGCAGCAGCGTGACGAGCATCCGCACCGTCGTGGTCTTGCCGGCGCCGTTTGGCCCGAGGAACCCGTAGACCTCGCCGGACGCGACCGTGAGATCGATCCCGTCGACGGCCTTGAGCCCGCCCTTGTACTCGCGCTCCAGCCCGCGAACCTCGATTGCTCCGCTCATGATGCGGCGTCCAGCCTAGTGCGTCGCTGCACGGACACCCGAGGCGGGCCGCAACTCCGCCGCCCGCTCGTGTTCAATGGGGGTGATGAAGATCCTGACATCGGCTGCCGGGGTCGCCGTTGCGGCGGGCCTCGCAGTCCCGGTGGTGGCGTTTGCGGCGATCCAGGAGCTCGGCGAGTTCGACGCGACCGTCAAGGGCGGCTGTCCCGCAAAGCCCTGCTTCGCGTTCAGCCGCACCACCGGTTACCAAGCCAAGGTCGGCGACAAGAAGGCGCCGATGACGGCGCCCGCAAACGGGCGGATCGTCGCTTTCACGGTCGGCCTCGGCAAGCCCGGCAAGAAGCAGACCGCGTTCTTCGAGAGTCGCCTGGGCGGCAAGCCGTCGCTGCAGCTCACGATCCTCAACGCGCCGAAGAAGCTGCGCTCGCGCGCGGTCGCCAACAGCGAGGCGATCAACCCGTCGCGCTACTTCGGCAGCACGCAGCAGTTCGCGCTGAAGGAGTCGGTGCCGGTCAAGAAGGGGCAGATCGTCGCGCTGACCTCGACCACCTGGGCGCCGGTGCTGCAGGTCAACCAGCCGGCCACGACCTCGTGGCGCGCCTCACGCGGCAAGGGCACCTGCGACGACGTCTCGACGCAGACGGCGCAGACCACGCCCAACCAGCTCGCGCGCTACTACTGCCTCTACAAGAACGTCCGCCTGGCCTACTCGGTGACGTTCATCCCGGACCCGGTCGCGCCGAGCCGCTAGGCCTCAGCAGGCGCCGGGGTTCTCGGTGCAGAACTCGTCGAAGCTGCCGCCGGCGCCGCCGGTGTCGCCGGCGCCACCCGTGTCGCCGGTGCCCGCGCCCGTGTCGCCCGTGCCCGCGCCGCCGGTCGCCGCAGGCGGCGGCGTCGCTGCCGGCGGGGGCGTCGCAGCGGCGGGCGGCGTCGCCGCGCCCGAGCCGGCGTCGGCCGTGGTGTCGGTCGTGTCGGTCGTCGACGTGGTCGACGTCGTCGAGGTCTGATCGCCCGACGCGTTCGGCGCGAGCTCGGTGTCGGCCGGCGTCGTGATGTCCGGCAGCGACTTGGGGACCACGTCGCCGGACGCGTCGTCGCCGCCGCAGGCGCTCGCGCCGGCGGCAAGGGCGAGACCGCAGAGCAGAGCAGCGAGCGGCCGGCCCATCAGGCGGGTTCCGTTCAGGCGGCCCCGAGCGGGCCCATGCGGCGCCCGCAGGTGGGGCAGTCGTTGAGGTCCTTCTGCGCCATCTGGTCGCACCAGGGGCAGAAACGCAGGTTTTCCACGGCCCATGGCAGCTGAGACTTCGACGGCGGCAGCGGAACCACCTTCCCGACGACCTCGAGCGGCTCGCCGGTGTCGCGGTCCTTGTAGACGACGCCGGGCTCGGCCTCGAAGATCTGCTCGCGGCCCGTGGAGGGCGTGCGCAGGCGGTATCGCGGGTTGCTGCTCACGGGGCCGGACTCTACCGGCCGCGCCCGCCGCTCGCGCGCCCGCGGGGAGCGGCCGGCGGCAGGTTGCCGCGCGTCCAGCGCGATCAATAGTCTTGCGCCCGATGCGAGGAGGACTTGCTCTGACCGGCGCTGCGGCGCTTGCCGCGGCTCTGGCCGCGACCGGCTGCTCGGCGAAGGACGACAACCACGACGTGGTCGCCGGGAAGCGGCTGTTCGTGCAGAAGTGCGGCTCGTGCCATGTGCTCGCCCGCGCCGGCACGAAGGGCACCGCCGGTCCGAACCTCGACGAGGCGTTTCACCAGTCGATCAGCGAGGAGTTCGGCGAGGACGCGATCCGCAGCGTCGTGCTCAAGCAGACGCTGTACCCGGCACGGGGCGGCAGCGGCGGAGAGACCGGCAAGATGCCCGCCGGCCTGGTCAAGGGCGACGACGCCCACGACGTCGCCGCCTACGTGGCGATGAGCGTCGCCAAGCGCGGCAAGGACACCGGCCTGCTGGCGACCGCCGTCAAGGCGCAGACGTCCAACAAGCCCGCGATCGCAGACGGGCGGCGTGCTGACGATTCCCGCCGATCCCTCCGGCGGCCTGGCGTTCGTCAACGCGACGGCCGAGGCACCCGCGGGCGAGCTGAAGATCGACATGCCCAACAAGTCCGGCGTGCCGCACGACATCTCGATCGACGGCAAGGGCAAGGGCGAGGTCGTGACATCGGGCTCGTCCTCGTTCAGCGCGTCGTTCGGCCCCGGCAAGTACGAGTACTTCTGCTCGGTGCCCGGGCATCTCGCCGCGGGCATGAAGGGCACGCTGACCGTCAAGTGATCGCGCGGACGATCACGAGCGCGGCGACGAAGCCGATCGCGACCGCCAGCACGTACAGCAGCACGCGGAACATCGACGCCTCGTAGCGCAGCGGGTCAAGCGCCCGGTCCCACCAGGGACGCGGCTCGTCGTCGGGCACTAGACGATGTAGACCGACGTGTAGACGACGATCCACATGACGTCGACGAAGTGCCAGTAGATCCCGGGAACCTGGACGCCGAGATGCTCGTGGCTCTTGGCCGAGTAGTGCCCGCGGAAGGCGCGCACCGTGACCATCGCCAGCAGCGTCAGGCCGATGAAGACGTGTGCGCCGTGCAGGCCGGTGAGGCCGTAGAAGACCGAGCCCTGCGCCGAGTCGGCGGGGGAGAAGCCGACGTGCACGTACTCGTTGATCTGCACGAACAGGAACGTGCAGCCGAGCAGGAACGTCGTCATCATCCCGGCCTTGAAGGCCGCGCGGTTGTCGTTCTTCAGCGCCGTCTCGGCCCAGTGCAGCGTGAACGACGAGGACACCAGGATCGCGGTGTTGACGCCTGCCACGATCTTCGGCAGCTCGTGCTCGTCGAGCGGGAACCAGCCGCCGGGCTCTGCCACCACGCGGATGAAGAAGTACGCGGTGAAGAAGGCCCCGAAGACCATGATCTCCGAGATGATGAAAAGCAGCATCCCCAGCAGCGGGGGATCGACACGGCTGGACTGGTTGGCCGGGGGCGGCCCGTGGTGGTCGTGCGCGTCGGTGGTGGGAGATCGCTGCGGCTTCCATCAAACGCTCCTGATCAGACGGCGGCCGGCGCCGACGCTTCGATGTGGTCGACGGGCTTGTTCGAGGCGTTGCGCACGCGCTCGATGAGGTCGGCGCGCAGCCAGCCCGAGCGGGTCGCAGGCAGCGTCGAGATCACGATGTCGTCGACGCGGAAGAGCTCCAGGGCGTTCATCGTCGCGGTGTACGGGTCGGGGTCGGCGATCAGGCCGGCGGCGAGCAGGCCGGCGGCGCGCATGCGGTCGAGCTCCTGCGCCAGGCGCGCCCGCGCTTGCTTGACATGGATGCCCTCGCCGCCCTCCTGCGGGACGACGGCGATGAACGCCTGCGTCTTGTCGGCGGTGCGCCCCTGGAGGTGCGCGATCAGCTCGTCGCCGGCCGCGGTGCGGTTGGCGACGACGAGCGTGACGTGAAACGCGATGCCGTCGCGCTCGAGGTCGGCCTCGACGTGGTCGACGGGCAGGCGTGTGGAGGCGCGCACGCGCTCGACGAGGTCGCGGCGCTGCCAGCCCGACGACGTCGTCGGCAGCGTCGAGATGAGGATCTCGTCGGGGTTGTACTCGGCGATCGCGTCCATCGTCGCGGAGTAGGGATCGGGATCGCCGACATCGCCGACCAGCTCGATGCCGTCACCGCGCAGCACCGCGCGGGCGAGGTCGATGCGGACCTGCGCGGCGTCGAAGATCGCGTCGTCGTAGATGACGTTGCCGTACTTGGGGTTCTGTCGCGGCACGCACGCGACGACGCGGCCCTTGCCGTCGCCGGCCTTCTCGCGGATCTTGTCGAGCAGCGCGCTCGTGCCGATCGTCGTGTTCGCGACGACGAGGATCGTCTTCATTCTCTTGCTCCGTGAGTCGCTTCAGGCCCGCCGGCCGGCGTCGCCACCGGCTCGGGCGCCTTGAAGACGCCGTGCACCGCACCGGGGACGCCGTACTCGTAGGGGCCGCCCACGACGGTCGGGATGTGGTCGAAGTTGAAGATCGGCGGCGGCGAGGACACCTGCCACTCGAGCGTCAGCGCGCGCCACGGGTTTGCGCTCGCACGCGGTGCCGCTGCGCCACGACGACACCATGTTGTAGACGAAGATCAGCTGCGCCAGGCCGAGCGCGAACGACGCGAGCGAGATGATCAGGTTCCACTCGGCGAACTGGTCGGCGTAGTCGGCGACGCGTCGCGGCATCCCCTGCACGCCGATCAGGTGCATCGGCGCGAACGTCGCGTTGAAGAAGATGAACGTCAGCCAGAAGTGCAGCCGCCCGAGCTTCTCGTCGTACATCCGCCCGGTCATCTTCGGGAACCAGTAGTAGGTGCCCGCGAAGATCGTCAGCAGCGAGCCGCCGAACAGCACGTAGTGGATGTGGGCGACGATGAAGTACGTGTCCGAGACGTGGATGTCCAGCGGGATCATCGCGAGCATCACCCCCGAGATCCCGCCGAGCGTGAACATCGTCAGGAAGCCGAGCGCGAACAGCATCGGCGTGTCGAGCTTGAGCACGCCTCGCCACAGCGTCGCCAGCCACGAGAAGATCTTGATGCCGGTCGGCACGGCGATGATCGCGGTCGTCACCATCATCGGGATCCGGATCCACGTCTGCATGCCCGAGACGAACATGTGGTGCGCCCAGACGGTGAACCCGAGGATCACGATCGCCAGCAGCGAGAACGCCATCATCCGGTAGCCGAAGATCGGTTTTCGCGCCTTGACGGCGAGGATCTCCGAGATGATCCCGAAGCCCGGCAGCATCATGATGTAGACGGCCGGGTGCGAGTAGAACCAGAAGACGTGCTGGTACATCAGCACGTCGCCGCCCTGGCTGAAGTCGAAGAAGTTGAAGCCGAGCCCGCGGTCCAGCAGCACGAAGAACTGCGAGGCCGCGATGAACGGCGTGGCGATGACGACCAGCAGCGAGGTCGAGAAGTTCGCCCAGACCAGCAGCGGCATCCGGAAGAACGACATCCCGGGCGCGCGCATCGTGATGATCGTGACCAGGAAGTTCAGCGCCGTCGCGATCGAGGACGCGCCGGCGAACTGCACCCCGATCGTGAAGAACACCTGGCCTATCGGCGCGGTGTCCGACAACGGCGCATAGGCCGTCCAGCCCGAGGCGAACGAGCCGCCCGGCGCGAAGAACGAGCCGAGCATCATCACGCCGGCGACGGGCAGCATCCAGTAGGACAGCGCGTTCAGCCGCGGGAACGCCATGTCCGGCGCGCCGATCATCAGCGGCAGGACGAAGTTCGCAAGGCCCGCGAACACCGGGATGATGAACAGGAAGATCAGGATCGACGCGTGGACGGAGAAGAGGCCGTTGAACGTGTTCGCGTCGACGAACTGGCGGCCGGGCTCGGCGAGCTCGGCGCGGATCAGCATCGCGAACAGGCCGCCGACGAACAGGAAGAAGAACGACGTCACGACGTACTGGATGCCGATGACCTTGTGGTCGGTGTTCGGCAGGAAGTAGCTCTTCCAGCTCTTGGCGCCGTGCCCGGAGTGGTCCTCGGGGCGCGTCGGGCGGCCCGAGGCCCAGTAGAACCAGTAGTCGAAGCAGGCCGATGCCGACGAGGAAGAACAGCGGCGCGGCCAGCAGCGCGATCTGCAGCACGCTCTCGCCGTCGAGCAGCGGGTCGTAGTGCATCGCCGCGCGGGTCGCGATCGACAGCCCGTACGAGAACGCGATCCCGATCAGGGTGTAGAACGCGGCGCGGTACCAGCCGGGCTGTCTGAGAGCGTCGGGCATCAGTCTCACTTGCTCGTGGCGTCGGTCAGGTACTTCACGACAGCGTCGAGCTCTTCGGGGCTCAGCACGTCGCCGTAGTTCGGGGGCATCACGTTTGCGGGGAAGCCGCTTGCGACGTCCTTACCCGGATCGACGATCGCCTCCTTGATGAAGGCCGCGTCCTTGCCGGCGAGCGCCTCGTCGAGGCTCGGGCCGATGCCCTTGCCGGTGCCCGCGTCGGCCAGCTGGTGGCATGAGCCGCAGGCCGTCGCGCCGTTGGCGTTGCCCTCGGTGAAGATCGTCTTGCCGTCGGCGCCGGCCGCCGCGCCGGGCTCGGCGCCCGCCGCGGGCGCCGGGTTGAGCTTCTTCTCCAGCCAGGCGTCGAACTCGGCCTCGGGCAGCACGTAGGCGGTCTGGCGCATGAACGCGTGGCCGAGGCCGCACAGCTCGGCGCAGACGATCGGGTAGCGCCCGAGCTTGTTCGGCGTGACGCGGAAGCTCGTCGTGATCCCGGGCACGGCGTCGATCTTCATCCGCATCGCCGGGATCCAGAAGTCGTGCAGGACGTCCTTGGAGTGGACCTCGAACTTCACCGAGCGCCCTTCGGGCAGGTACAGGCGCGTCGTGTTGACCTTCTTGCCGCCCTCGCGGTACTCGAACGTCCACGTGAACTGCTGGCCGTAGACCTGGACCTTGAGCTCCTGCGCGGCCTGCGCGGGGGCCTTCTCGATGTCGTGCAGGACCTTGTAGGCGTAGCCGCAGAGGACGACGAGGATGATCGCGGGGATCGCGGTCCAGACGACCTCGAGGCGGGTGTTGCCGTGGATCGGAGGACCGTCGAGCAGCTCCTCGCCGGGACGCTGGCGAAACTCCTTCATGGCGAAGACGACGACGACCGTCACGAGGACGAAGACCGGCACCGAGGCGATGATCAAGACGTCCCAGAAGGTGTCGATGTCGTCGGCCTGCGTCGACGCCTGGGTCGGGAACCAGTCGATGACCAGACCCAGGGCAATACCGAGTGCGGAAGCCACGACCCCGACGACCAGCATCTGCACGATGGTCGTCCGGCTCACGGGCCCGCGCGGCGTCTCCTCCTCCATAGGGGCGTGATCCTATGGGTCTGGCGCGACGAACCGCAATCAGCCTCGGGTCAGCGTCGGCGCGCTGCGCGGTAGGCCGTGGGCGACATCCCGTGATGACGCCGGAAGGTCTTCGCGAACTGCGCCGCCTGGCGGTATCCGACGCGCTGGGAGATCTCGCGCACGGTCAGCGTGCGGGTGACCAGCAGGTCGGCCGCCTCGCGCATCCGGACGGCCGCGAGATGCTCGCGGAACGTCGTCTTGCCGATCTCGAGGTAGGCGCGCTGGAGCTGGCGCCGGGAGGACGCTACGCGCCTTGCGACCTCGTCGAGTGAGAGGTCGACGGCGTAGTCCGCCTCGATGATCGAGACGGCCTCTTCGTACAACGTCGTTCGATGGCGCAGCGTGTCGGGTCGTTGCATCACGGGTACGCCGACCGAAAGTTGGCGCGTTTGCACTCTATTGTCATTGTAGTTTGAGGCAAACGTTGCAAAGTACGGACAACAGGAGGCTTGTGGATGCAGGTGCGTGACGGGATGAGCACGATGGTGCTGACGGTCGGGCCGGGGCACACCCTGCGCCAGGCCGCCAAGCTGATGTCCGACCGCCGCGTGGGCGCGGCAATCGTCCTCGACCCCGAGGGCCCGGGGCACGGCATCATCACCGAGCGCGACATCCTCAACTCGATCGGCTCCGGCCAGGATCCCGACGCCGAGACCGTCGGCGCGCACCTGACGTCCGAGCTCGTCTTCGCCGCCCCCGACTGGTCGCTGGAGGTCGCGGCCGCCGAGATGGTCAAGGGCGGCTTTCGCCACCTGATCGTCACCGACGGCGCCGAGATCGCCGGCGTGCTGTCCGTGCGCGACATCGTGCGCGTGTGGACGGGCGACGGGGCGACGTGCGAGATCCCGGCGGTCAGCGCTTAGTTGGTCTGCCGTTAGCGCCTGTTCGGGCGCTTGCGTCGCGGCAAACAGCATCTAAGAAGGATCGGGCGCCCGCTGCACCGCCGGCCCGCGCGGCCGTCCGCCGGCCCCTTCGGCCGACGTGTGTGCACTGATGTCCAACTGTTCGACATGTATGCACACACGTCCCGGCAGGGGGTGGCGATCCGCCCTTCTTTGATGCTGTTGTGGCGCCCTACATCTCCGCCAGGATCCGCTGCTTCTGCTCGGCGAACTCGGCGTCGGTGAGCGCGCCGGAGGTGTGCAGCGCCTGCAGGCGCTCGATACGCGCGATCGGGTCGTCCGCCGCCGGCGCGGGCGCAGCGGCGGCGGCCACTGCGACCATGCCGATGCCCGACGCGTCGGGCCCGAAGGCGTCGCCGAACTTGTGCAGGATCAGCGCACGGCCGCTCTCGTCGGAGAGCGACTCGATGAACGCGAAGGTCTGTGGATCGGCGGTGTCGTAGAACACCGGGTAGCGCTGGCCGGGCTGGGGGATGCGGACGCGTGAGACCGTCGACTTCTTCGACGCCTCGAACGGCGCGGAGCCGTCGAGCGGGTCGATCCGGAACATCATCTCGACGCGCGGGTTGTCGTTCATCGTCACGCCGGTGTCGCGGACGGCGGTGATCGTGCCCACCGCGGTCGCGCCGTTCTCGACGAGGTTCTCAGCCTTCTTCTTCTTGTTGCCGAACATGACCGCGACCCTATGAGAGGCCGGGCCGTTCGTCAGTGTCAGCTGAGTCTCTAGTGCCCGTCGCCGTGCGAGGCGGGCAGCTCTTCGATGTCGCGCCGCGTGTCTGCGACCCAGCGCAGGATCACCCAGAGCGAGAGGATCGAGCCGGCGATCACGAGCACGACGTTGAACGTCACGCCGATCAGCGCGGTGGTGATGCCGATCGTCAGCAGCAGCGGCTGGATCGAGCCGCCGGGGAGGTGGATCTCCTCGCCGACCGGCGGGGCCTGCTTCTCGACGTCGGACATCAGGCGACGTAGACGATCGCGGCGACGAACGTCATGCCGAACATGAAGAAGCACAGGGCGCCGACGAGCATGCCGGAGCGGACGTTCTTGCGGGCGAGCTGGCGATCCATTGCGAGTCGGTTCCTATCAGAGCTTGGCGTCGAGGACCATCGCGCTGAACAGCAGCGCGAGGTAGGCAAGGGAGAAGAGGTAGAGCTTCAGCGCAGTCGCGCGATCGGCCCGGCGGTACAGCGTCACGGCGCCGGCGATGAAGACGATCCCCAGCGCCAGCGAGCCGACGAGGTAGATCGCGCCCATCGAGCCCGCGCAGAAGGGCAGCTGCGTCACCGCGTAGAGCAGGATCGTGTAGAGCAGGATCTGGCGGCGCGTCTCGGCCTCGCCACGGACGACCGGCAGCATCGGGACGTCGACCTTCGCGTACTCGTCCTTCATCAGCAGCGACAGCGCCCAGAAGTGCGGCGGCGTCCAGAAGAAGACGATCGCGAAGAGGTAGACGGCCATCCACGAGACGCTGCCCGTGGTCGCGGCCCAGCCGACCAGCGGCGGCACCGCACCCGCAGCGCCGCCGATGACGATGTTCTGCGCGGTGCGGCGCTTGAGCCACACCGTGTAGACGCCGACGTAGCCGACGAAGCCGGCCAGCGAGAGCGTCGCCGCCAGCAGGTTGATCGTCGTCGCCATCAGCAGGAACGACAGCGCGCAGAGGATCAGGCCGTAGGTCAGCGCGGCGCGGGGGGACACGCGTCCCGACGGCACCGGCCGGTTGGCCGTGCGCGCCATCGCGGCGTCGATGTCGCGGTCGTAGTAGTGGTTGACCGCGCCGGCGCCACCGGCCGAGAGGTAGCCGCCGACGCACGTCAGCACGATCAGCTGCAGCGTCGGATCGCCGGCGACGAGCATCGTCGTCACCGTCGTGAACAGCAGCAGCGACTGGACCTTGGGCTTCGTCAGCTCGACGTAGTCGGAGACGAGCTGGCGGGCCGGGCTGACTGCGACCGCGGTTGCGGAGGGCGCCGACACGTGCTCAGGCCCGAGCGGGCTCTTCCGTCGGGCTCGCCGGCGTCTCGGTCTGGCGCTGGATCTGGCGGCGGATGTCCTTCATCGGCTCGACCGAGCGGATCCGCGGGACGCTGTCGAAGTTGTTGACCGGCGGCGGCGAGGGCGTGAACCACTCCAGCGTGTTGCCCTTCCACGGGTCCGGGCCGGCGACCGCGCCGCGCTTGACCGAGCGCACGACGTTGATGACCGTCACGAGCACGCCGAGCGCGAGGATGAACGAGCCGACCGTGGAGATCAGGTTGTAGAGCTCGAGGTGGCCGACGTCCGGATACTCGAAGACGCGCCGCGGCATCCCGTCCAGGCCGATCGCGTGCTGGATGAAGAACGTCACGTGGAAGCCGACCAGCATCAGCCAGAAGCTGATCTTGCCGAGCGTCTCGGAGAGCATCCGCCCGGTGATCTTCGGGAACCAGTAGTAGATGCCCGAGAAGATCGCGAGCACCGCGCCGCCGACGAGCACGTAATGCAGGTGGGCCACGACGAAGTAGGTGTCCGTCAGCTGCCAGTCGACCGGGAAGACGGCGAGGAAGATGCCGGTGATCCCGCCGATCAGGAACGTGAAGAGGAAGCCGACGGCGAAGTACAGCGGCGTCGTGTACTCGATCGTGCCGCGCCACAGGGTGGCTATCCAGTTGAACATCTTCACGCCCGTCGGCACCGCGATCAAGAACGAGCTGAGCATGAAGAAGACGAGCACGATCGTCGGGCTCGGCGTCGCGAACATGTGGTGCGCCCAGACCAGCAGGCCGAGGAACGCGATGACGACGGTGGCCGCCGCGATCGCCTTGTAGCCGAAGATCGGCTTGCGCGCGAAGACCGGCAGGACCTCGGAGATGATGCCGAAGCCCGGCAGCACCATGATGTAGACCTCGGGGTGCCCGAAGAACCAGAAGAGGTGCTGCCACAGGAGCGGTGAGCCACCGCTCGAGGCGTCGTAGAAGTTCGTCCCGAAGTGTCTGTCGGTCAGCAGCAGCGTGACGGCGGCCGCGATCACCGGCAGCGCCAGGATCAGCAGGATCGCGTAGACGAGGATCGTCCAGACGAACAGCGGCAGGCGCCCCCAGCCCATGCCGGGCGCGCGCATGTTGGCGATCGTGGCGTAGAAGTTGACCGCGCCCACGAGCGAGGACAGGCCCGTGAGGTGGATCAGGAAGATCCACGCGTCCACGCCGCCGGACGGCAGGTACTCCGAGGAGCTCAGCGGCGTGTAACACGTCCACCCGCACTCCGGCGGGGAGAAGAAGATCGACGCGTAGAAGACGATGCCACCGGCGGCCAGCAGCCAGAACGACAGCGCGTTGAGCTTCGGGAACGCCATGTCGCGCGCGCCGATCATCAGCGGCACGAAGTAGTTGCCGAAGCCCGCCATGATCGGGACGACGAACAGGAAGATCATCGTCGTCCCGTGCATCGTGAACAGGGCGTTGAACGTCTGCGGGTCGAGCAGCGTGTTGTCCGCCTGGGACAGCTGCAGCCGCATCATCAGCGCCTCGACGCCGCCGAGGATGAAGAAGACGAACGTCAGGACCAGGTACATGATCCCGATGCGCTTGTGATCGGTCGTCGTGACCCAGGACGTCCAGCCCGTGGGCTCGGGCTTCACGTCGTGGGCGACGATCTGCGGGACCGCGGCGACGCCAGGTGCGGTGGTGGTGGTGGCCATGAAGTCTCTACTCGCCCTCGCCGGCCGCGGCGGCGTCGCGCTCGCGGTCCTTGGCGGCGGCGTCGTCGGCCGCCTTGATGTCGGTCGCCTGCTTGTCGTACCAGGCTTTGAAGTCGGCGGGTGCGAGCGCGCGGACCTTGGCGATCATGTTCGCGTGGTTGCGCCCGCACATCTCGGCGCACTGGCCGCTGAAGACCTCGCCGGCGCGGCTTGCGGGGACCTTGAACCAGGTGTGGTTCGTGTAGCCGGGGATCGCGTCGAACTTGCCGCCGAGCTTGGGGATCCACCAGGAGTGCGCGACGTCCTGGGCGGTGATGTCCAGCGTGACGGTCACGCCCGTCGGGACGACGAGCTCCTCGTAGGCGAAGACCGCGTCGAGCGGAACGTCGTCGCAGTCCTTGGCGTAGTTGTAGCTCCAGAAGTACTGCTGGCCGTTGACGCAGACGTTCAGCGACTTGCCGCCGCTGGGCAGGCGGTTGTCGTCGTTGGGCGTCGCGATCGTCTCCTCGGGCACGGACGCCAGCGCGCTGGCGTCGGAGTTCTCCGGGTTGCGGATGCCGCCGAGCGCGGCGAACGTGAAGACGGCGAGCACGACGAGCACGACGGCCGCGCCGATCGTCCAGCCGATCTCCAGGCGCGTGTTGCCGTGGATCTGGGCGGCGACCGCGCCGCGGCGTGCGCGGAACTTGAACAGCGAGTAGAACAGCGCGCCCTCGACGCCGACGAACACGACGAGCGCGACACCGAGCACGAGCTTGTAGAGCGTGTCGATCTTGTCGGCGTTCGGCGACCCGCCGGACTCCGGGCTGATCAGGTCTGCGCTCGCGCTTCCGGCGAGCAGCAGGCAGAGCACTGCGGCGGCCGCGAACAGCAGCAGGAAAGCGCGGCCGCGGGGGAGGGCGAGGGCGTTCGGTCGCAAGGCGCGACGATTCTATTCACGCAGCGGCGGCCGAGGGGTTTCTGGTGCGATCAGGCGCCCTTGAAGTCCGTCGCGCGCTTCTGCATGAAGGCCATCACGCCCTCGACGAAGTCGTCGGACGCCGCCATCTCGCGCTGGACGTTCGCCTCGAGCTCGAGCTGGTCCTCCATCCCGCGGTAGGCCCAGGCGTTGAGCTGGCGCTTCGTGCCGGCGTAGGACTTCGTCGGGCCGGCGGCGAGGCGCTGCAGCAGCGCCTCGGACTCGGCGTCGAACTCGTCGTCGGCGTAAACGCGGTTGACGAGGCCCCACTCCAGCGCCTTGGGCGCGGGGACCTTCTCACCGAGCAGGGCCATCTCCATCGCGCGCTGGAAGCCGGCCTTGGTGGGGACGAAGAACGACGAGCCGCCGTCGGGAACCAGGCCGATGTTCACGAACGCGAGCAGCAGGTAGGCGGACTCCTTGGCGACGATCAGGTCCGACGCGAGCGCAAGCGACAGGCCGATCCCGACCGCCGGCCCGTTGACGGCGGCGACGACGGGCTTGGGGAGGTTGCGCAGGCCGCGGATGATCGGGTGGTAGACCTGCGTCAGGCGGGTGTAGACGTCGGGCTTGCCGTTGGGCGTGACCTGCGTGTCGCCCATCGCCTTGAGGTCGGCGCCGGAGGAGAAGCCGCGACCCGCGCCGGTGACCATCACCGCACGCACGCTGTCGTCGTAGTGGCACTCGTAGACGGCTGCGAGCAGGTCGACGCCGAACTGCGTGTTCCAGGCGTTCATCGAGTCGGGGCGGTTGAGCTCGATCTTCGCCGCACCTCCGTCGCGCCAGAGGTTGACGGTCTCGTACTCCTTCGCCAGCGCGTAGTCGCTCATGGCCAAGAGCTTATGTGAATCGGTTTCAGTTTGGTCTGCGTAAGGTGGCCGCCATGGCGCGACCGGTCATCGGCATCTGCAGCGGCCTGGACTCCGCGCGCTTCGGACCGTGGACCGACATCGCTGCGCTGACGCCGTTCTCCTACGTCCGGGCCGTGCAGCACGCGGGCGGGATGGCACTGCTGCTGCCGCCTGACTCGCTCGCCGGTGAGGACCCCGGTCCCTGGCTGGATCGCATCGACGCGCTGATCCTCGCCGGCGGCGTCGACGTCGATCCCCAGACCTACGGCGCCGAGCGCGATCCGGAGACGAAGGAGACGACGCTCGCACGCGACGAGTTCGAGATCGCGCTCGCGCAGGGCGCGGTCGCGCGTGACATGCCGGTGCTCGGCATCTGCCGCGGGATGCAGGTGCTCAACGTCGCGCAGGGCGGCACCCTGTTCCAGCATCTGCCCGACCACGTCGGTCACTACGGCCACCGGCTGAACATCGGGACGTTCGACGGCAACGACCACCCCGTGCGTCTCGAGGACGGCTCGCTCGCCGCACGCGCGGCCGGGGAGACCGAGCACCGCTCGCTGTCGCACCACCACCAGGGCATCGACGTGCTCGGCGACGACCTCGTCGTCAGCGGCCGGGCCGTCGTCGACGACCTCGTCGAAGCGGTGGAGATCCCGCGCTGCCGGTTCGTGCTCGGCGTGCAGTGGCACCCCGAGGCCGACGAGGGCTCGCGCGTCGTCGCCGCGCTCGTCGAGGCAGCTACGCAGCGTCCCTGAGGTGCGCCATTCCCTGGCGCGCGCGGCAGACCAGCGCCTTGCTGGCGCCGACCGACACGCCCAGGCGCGCGGCGAGCTCCTCGTGGGAGCGGCCCTCGAGCTCGTGCATGACGAGCGCGTCGCGCTGGCGCGGCGGCAGCTCCTTGAGCCCGCCGACGACGAGCTGCAGGCGCTCGCGGCGCTCGACGGCGACGGTCGGGTCGCCGGCGCGGTCGTCGAGGACGGCCTCCAGCGGCTCGATGTCGACCGTGCGCACGGGGCGGCGCAGGCGGTCCAGGCAGGCGTTGCGGGTGATCGCGTAGAGCCACGGCTTCAGCGCGATCTCACGGTCGTCAGATGACTTGCGCAGCGCGCCGAGGGCCTTGACGAACGTGTCCTGGACGGCCTCTTCGGCGTCGTGGTGGGCGCCACCGAGGATCTGGCGGGCGTAGGCGGTGAGGGGCGCCTCGTAGCGGGCGACGAGGCGCTCGAAGGCGCGCGTCGAGCCGCCGCGCACGGCGGCGACCAGCTCGGCGTCCGCAAGCGGGAGGGTGGCGAGGGAGGGCATGGGAACAGCTTCGGTCCAGCGGGGCCCTTCTCCCAGCCACCCCAGGTGTGCGATCGCGCCACCTGCAAAAGACCGCCTGGCGGCCGGTTACCCTGAGATCGATGGCCGATTCCCCCCTCGCTGCGCACGCCGCCTCACCGGCGGAGCTGCGCGACCGCATCGAAGCCGAGCGCCGCGGGCTGCCGTTCCTCGTCCTGCGCGACGACGAGGGCGGCCAGCGGATCGTCGAGCTCGATGCCGCCGACAGGCGCCTGAGCATCGGTCGTGCCCCTGGTAACGACATCGACCTGCAATGGGATACGGAGGTCTCGCGCCTGCACGCCGAGCTCGAGGTCACCGCGGGCGAGTGGACCGTGTCCGACGAGGGCCTCTCGCGCAACGGCACGTACCTCAACGGCACGCGGATCTCCGGCCGCCACCGCCTGCGCGACGGCGACGTCGTGCGCGTCGGGCGCACGACGATCGCCTTCCGCCGCCCCGAGGCCGCCGACGAGTCGCGCCCGACGCAGATCGCCAGCGCCGCGACCGTCACGATCGAGACGCTGTCGGCGACCCAGCGCCAGGTGCTGACCGCGCTCGCGCGCCCCTACAAGACCGACGAGTTCGCCGTGCCGGCGACCAACCAGGACATCGCCAACGAGCTGCACCTCTCGATCGACGCGGTCAAGTCGCACCTGCGCACGCTGTTCCAGCGCTTCGGGATCGAGCACCTGCCGCAGAACCAGAAGCGCTCGCGCCTCGTCGCCGAGGCGCTGCAGGCCGGCGTGATCTCCGTCCGCGACCTCTGATCAGCGCGGCTCGACGACCGCGACGACGGCATCGACGACCGCCGGGTCGAACTGCGTGCCGGCGCACGCGCGCAGCTCGGCGATCGCTGTGCGCAAGCCGAGCGCGGGCCGGTACGGGCGGTCGGTCGTCATCGCGCTGTACGCATCGCAGCAGCTGATGACGCGTGCCGCGAACGGGATCTCCTCGCCGGCCAGACCGTCGGGGTAGCCGCCGCCGTCCCACGACTCGTGCGACGCGCGCACGACTGCTCCGACATCGTGCAGGACACCGCCGACGCGCTCGAGCATCCGCTGCCCGTGGACCGTGTGCAGCTCCATCACCGCCCGCTCGTCGGCGGTCAGCGGGCCGGGCTTGTTGATGATCGCGTTGTCGATGACGACCTTGCCGACGTCGTGCAGCAGGGCGCCGAACTCGATCTCGCGCCGGGTCACGTCGTCGACGCCGAGATGGTCGGCGACGTCGAGCGCGAGCATCCCGACGCTCTGGCTGTGCTGTCCGGTGTAGGCGTCGTCGCCCTCGACGACGTCGCCGAGCAGCAGCGCGGTGCCGCGGTAGGCCTGCGCGAGCTCGAGCTGGTTGTCGACCAGCGTCGTGCGCTCACGGCCGAACATCTCGATCAGCGCGACCAGCGGCAACACGAGCAGCCAGGCGAACCGGGCGTCGCGCGCGGCGAGCGCCGCGAGCAGCCCGAGCGGAGCGAGCACGAGGTCCAGGCGCTGGGCGAAGCGCAGCTCCTGCAGGAGCTCGAGCGCGCGCGTGCCGAACGCCAGGCCGGCGCGCAGGCACGCCGTCAGCGCGTCGAGCGCGAGCTGCGCGCCGAGCGCGGCCACGTACACCGGCCAGTGCGAGAGCTCGGGTCGCTCGGCGCCGGCGAGGACGATGACCAGCGCCGGGGCGACGGCGTACCAGGCGTTGGCGAACTCGCCGACGATCCGCTCGAGCCCGAGCGGCGGGCGCGACGGCTCCATGGCACGCGCGAGCACATAGCCGGCGCCGACGACGATCGGCACGGCCGCGGCGGGCAGCGCGAACAGCATCGGGACGAAGACGAGCTGGGTCGGGACGGCGTACCCCGTGCCGGTCTGGAACTCGACGCGCGCGGCGAGCGCGAAGCCCACGACGAACGCGACGACCGGGACGGCCTGCAGCGTGCGCGTCTCGGGTACGAGCAGGGCCATCGCCGCGACGGCGAGCAGCAGCGCGACGCCGAACGGCGCGCCGACCAGCCGCTCGCGGCCGGCCAGGGCCTGGCTGTGACGCTCCCGGGTCTCCCGCGCCGTCGCCTCGACATCGGGCGACCAGGCGCCGGGGCGTGTCTCTACGGCAACGCTCACGGACCGCGCCAGGGATCGACGTACAGGTCGTCGATCTGCCATCCGCCCAGGCCGAGCGGGGTGAAGCGGTACGCCACCGGCACGAGGCCGTCCTTCGAGAGCGCGCCGAGCGCGTTGATGACCGTGAGCATCGGCAGGCTCGGCTGCCACTCGCCACGCGAGGCCATCACGCCGATCGGCAGCGATCGCGTCGCGTCGGTGACGGCGTCGTCGAACACGACCTCCACGACAATCACGGACGCCAGCCACGGTGAGCCGGTCGCACGGCCGAAGAACTTGATCGTCGGCCACTCCAGGCCCACGCACAGCGGCGCGCTCGTGGCGCTCGAGCCGGCGGGGATCCTCAGCGAGCGGCTGTCGCCCTGGCCGCCGACGGCGTAGGGCTCGTTGCCGGCGACCGTCGCGGCGCTGCCGGACAGCGTCCAGCCGCTTGCGCCGGACTCGAGACCGCCGTCCGGGGCGAGCGCGTAGCGCGCGTAGTCGAGCCACGGGACGAACGGCTGGGTGAGCGGCCGCTGGATGCTGCAGTCGGCCGCGTCGGCGATCTGACCTGCGTGCGCGCTTGGCAGGGCGATCGCCAACGCCCCGGCAACGGCCAACCCCACGAGCGCCGCAATGCGGCGGACCCTCTTCATGAAAACCTCCCCCTCACGACACACGAGTTGCGATGCCAGCCCATCGGCAGGGGCACCGCAGCTGCGGATAGAACATGTGTCCAATCCGGTTTGCGGCGCTAAAGGTCCGCCGGCTAGCGGAACGTCACGCGCGCGACCGCGCCCTGCTCGAGCAGCGTCGTCCAGACGTTCGGCGTGCGCACGGAGACGGCAAACGGCCCGCCGCCGACGCGCACCGGCCGGCCGACGACCTCGCCGCTCTTCGCGTCGATCCGGGTCAGCGAGTTGTCGAGGTTGTTCGCGACCCAGACGGCGCCGGTGCCGCTGACGTCGATGCCGCGCGGCCCGCCGCCGACGCGGATGCGCTTGGTCTTGCGGGTTCCCGGGCTGATCCGCGTGACGGTGCTCTCGGTCTGGTTCGAAACCCAGACGTAGCCCCCGCCGACGGCGACGGCGTAGGCGCCCTCGCCGGTCTTGATCGGGCGACCCGGCAGGCCGGTCGCGATGTCATAGCCGGTGACCGACTCGCGGCGACCGTCGATGACCCACACGCGGCCCTCGCCGACGGCGAGGTTCTGCAGGCCGTCGCGCAGCTGCACCTCGGTCTGCGCGCCGGTGTCCGGGTCGACCTTCGTGAAGTGGGCGGGGTCGCGCGGGTCGTCGCTTGCGGCGCGGCTGCCGACCCACAGCGCGCCATCGTGGGCGACGATCGCCACCGGGCGACCCTCGACGCTGAAGCCGTCGCCCTTGCGGACCGGGTCGGTGATCCCGTATGGCGAGACCGATCCGGTGTTGCCCTTCGCGACCCACACCCGCCGGAACCCGGCGGCGATCGCGGTTGCACCGGCGCCGACGTCGGGCGATCGCCCCGACGGCTTGCCAGACGTCGACGACACGAGCGTCACGCGCTCGGACGCGCTGGACAGCGTCCAGACGTAGCGGCGCGTCGCGACGACCGCGTTGGGGTGGTAGCCAGCGGAGATCGGCACGCCGGCGACGCGTCCGGCGGTGCGGTCGGCCGGCGGCGTGGTCGTCGTCGCGCGCGTCGCGGTCGTCTTGGCGCCGTCTGTGTCGTCGCCGCCGCCGGCGACGAGCGCCGCGGCGCCGCCCGCGAGCAGCAGCGCGGCGATCGCGCCGCCCGCGAGCACCGCGGCGCGCGGACGCGTGCGCTGGCGGCGGGCGCGCAGCGCGGCGGTCTGCTGGACGGTCTGGGCGTGCTCGGGCGAGATCACCGTCTCGTCCTCGTAGCGCGGCTCGGGCGCGGCCGGCCCGGTCGCGACGACGCGCTCGGGCGCGAGCGCGTCGCTGCGGCCGGTCGCCGCGAGCGCCGCGCGGCCGAGGTCGCCGGCGGACTGGTAGCGGTCGTCGGGGTCCTTGGCCAGCGCTCGCGCGATGACGTCCTCGAACTCCGGCGGGACGTCGGGCACCGCGCTCGTGACCGGCGGCGGCGGGTCGTTGAGGTGGGCCCACAGCGTCGCCTCGTCGGAGTCGCGCTGGTAAGGCGTCGAACCGGTGAGCGCGTGGTAGAGGACGCAGCCCAGCGCGTAGGTGTCCGAGCGCGCGTCGGTGCGCTCACCGCGGATCTGCTCGGGGGAGACGTAGCCGAGCGTCCCGACCCAGCCGCCCGCCCGGGTCGCGCCGCTGGCGGAGTTGACGCGCTTGGTCAGCCCGAAGTCGGTGAGGTAGGCGTGGTCGCGGTCGCCGAGCAGCACGTTGGCGGGCTTGACGTCGCGGTGGACCAGGCCGCGGGCGTGCGCGGCGTCGAGCGCCCCGGCGACCTGCGCGGTCACGTCGGCGGCTGCGGCCGCCTCGAGCCTGCCCTCGCGGCGCACGCGCGTGCGCAGGTCCTCGCCCTCGACGAAGCGCATCGCGATGTAGAGGCGCCCGTCGTCCTCGCCGGCGTAGTAGATCGGGACGACGTTGGGGTGCTCGATCGCGGCGGCGGCGCGCGACTCGGCGATGAAGCGGTCGCGAAAGCCCTCGTCCTGGGCCAGCGCGGGGGCGATCAGCTTCAGGGCGACGAGGCGGTCGAGGTCGAGCTGGCGAGCGCGGTAGACGACGCCCATGCCGCCGCGTCCGGCCACGCCCTCGATGCGGTGGCCGGCGAACACATCGCCTTCACGAAGGGATTCGCTCCGCGGGCCATCCTGGCCCGCGTTCTGACCCGGTCCGGGGGCGTCCCGCCCCCGTTGACCATTCGGCTTCGCCTCATTCACTCCCACCCGTTGTACCTGAGCGGCCGCTCGAGCGCCCTCTAGAGTGTTCTGGGGCCGCGATGAGCGACGACGACCGGACAACGCCCGAGGAGGAGCCGGAGCGCTCGGGCGCGGTTCCAGTCGACCCGATGATCGCCGCGACGACGTGGGGGGCGCCGCACACGCGCGCGGTGCTCTCGTCGTTGCGCGACATCGATGCCGATGCGCCCGCCTCCGAGGACGAGGAGGCGCCCGAGATCACGATGACGCGCAAGCGCGCGGCGCTGTTCGCGCTGTTCGTCGCGTGCGCGATCGCGTTCCTGTACTTCGTGCTGCCCCAGCTCGGCGACGTGCGTGACACGTGGGGGCGCCTGAGCGAGGGCGAGCCCGGCTGGCTGGCGATCGCGCTGCTCATGCAGGTCGCCTCGATGGCCTGCTACATGATCGTCTTCCAGGACATCCACGTGCCGCCGGGCTACCCGATCACGCTGCGCGAGACCTACCAGATCACGATGGCCTCGCTGGCGGCCACGCGGTTGTTCGCCGCGGGCGGCGCCGGTGGCGTCGCGCTGACGGCGTGGGCGCTGCGGCGCGCCGGCATGCCGCGCAAGGACGTCGCCACGCGGATGATCGCGTTCCTCGTCCTGACCTACGCGATCTACATGCTCGCGCTGATCATCTGCGGCTTCGGGCTGCGCTGGGGGATCTTCCCCGGCGACGCGCCGTTCGCGCTGACGATCATCCCCGCCTGGATCGGCGTCGCGGCGTTCGCGGTCTTCTTCGCGATCGCGTTCCTGCCCAAGGACATCGAGCGACGGATGTCTGGCTATCAGCCGCGCTCGACGCGCGCGGGGCGGATCATGGGCGCGCTGGCGACCGTGCCGGCGCGCCTGGGCGAGGGCTCGCGCTTCGCGCTGCGCCAGATCCGCCATCCCGACCTCGCGCTGCTTGGCACGGTCGGCTGGTGGGGCTTCAACATCGGCGTGCTGTACGCGTGCTTCGAGGCCTTCGGCCACGCGCCCGAGCCGGCCGTGATCGTGCAGGCGTACTTCGTCGGGATGCTCGCGAACCTGCTCCCGCTGCCGGGCGGGATCGGCGGCGTCGACGCCGGGATGATCGGGACGTTCGTGGCCTTCGGCACCGGCAGCAGCCTGGCGCTGATCTCGGTGCTCGCCTACCGCCTGTTCGCGTTCTGGCTACCGTCACTCCCCGGTGCCGTCGCGTACTTCCAACTGCGCAAGACGGTCGCTCGCTGGCGCGAGGAGCGTGGGCGTAACGCCCTTGGCGCTCCGGGTACTATACAAAGTGAAGTAAGCACCTCATGAACCCTGGAGCAGACATGGAACAGCGCATCGAGAACGTCGTCATCGTCGGCAGTGGCCCGGCGGGCTACACGGCGGCGCTCTACACCGCACGCGCCAACCTCGAGCCGCTCGTGATCGAGGGCTTCGCCTGGGGCGGCCTGCTCCAGCAGACGACCGACGTCGAGAACTACCCCGGCTTCCGCGACGGCATCATGGGCCCCGAGCTCATGACGACGATGCGCGAGCAGGCCGAGCGCTTCGGCGCGCGCCTGGTCACCGACGTCGCCGACTCCGTCGAGCTCAGCAACGAGCCCGGCGGCGTGCACAAGGTCACCGTGGGTGGCGACGTCCACCTCGCGCGCACCGTGATCCTCGCGATGGGCGCCGAGCACAAGAAGCTCGGCGTGCCCGGTGAGGACGAGCTCGGCGGCAAGGGCGTCTCCTACTGCGCGACCTGCGACGCGGCGTTCTTCCGCGACAAGCACATCGTCGTGGTCGGCGGTGGCGACAGCGCGATGGAGGAGGCGATCTTCCTGTCGAAGTTCGGTTCCAAGGTCACGGTCATGAACCGCCGCGACGAGTTCCGCGCGTCGAAGATCATGCTCGAGCGCGCCCGCGGGATCGACAACATCGAGTTCCTCACGCCCTACGTCGTCTCGAGCTTCGACGAGGCCGACGGCGCCCTGCCGACCGTTCGCGCAAAGCACGTCGAGACGGGCGAGGAGGCGCTGCTCACCGACGTCGGCTCGTTCATCGCGATCGGTCACGAGCCGCAGTCCCAGCTGGTCGCCGGCGCCATCGACACCGACGACGAGGGCTACGTCATCACCCAGGGCCGCTCGACGCGCACCAACGTGCCGGGCGTGTTCGCCGCCGGCGATCTCGTCGACCACACCTACCGCCAGGCCGTGACCGCGGCCGGCTCGGGCTGCCAGTCGGCACTCGACGCCGAGTGGTACCTGCGTGACACGCCCGAGGTGCCGACGCCTGCGGGCCTGCCCGAGGGCGACCTCGCCGAGGCGCAGTGGGCGCCGGTGTCCGAGACGTCGTGAGCGAGCAGTTCGCCCAGGTCGGGGAGCTGACGCTCTGCTACGAGACGTTCGGCTCCGCCGACGACCCGTCGCTGCTGCTGGTGATGGGCCTGGCGACGCAGATGATCGCCTGGGACGACGACTTCTGCGAACAGCTCGCGGCGCGCGGGTACTTCGTCATCCGCTACGACAACCGCGACATCGGCCGCTCGACGCGCATCGACAGCGTGCCGCCACCGACGCCGCGTGAGCTGCTGACGCGGCGCATCCGCCAGGTCCCCTACACGCTGCAGACGATGGCAGACGACGCGGCCGCGCTGCTGGACGCGCTCGGCCTCGACGACGCGCACGTCGTCGGCGTCTCGATGGGCGGGATGATTGGCCAGACGCTCGCCGCGCACCATCCCTCGCGCGTGCGCTCGCTCGTGTCGCTGATGTCGACGACCGGCAACCGCTGGAAGGGGCAGCCCGCGGCGCGCACCTATCCCCTGTTGCTCGCCAAGCCGGCGAAGACGCAGGACGAGTACGTCGCGGGGCTCTTGAAGGTCGGTCAGGTGATCGGCTCGCCGGGCTTCCCGCGCGACGAGGCAGCGCTGCGCTCCTTGGCCGAGCGCATGTGGGACCGTGGGCGTCCGGGTGCCGGCCCCGGGCGCCAGCTCGCCGCGATCATCGCCTCCGGCGACCGCACCGCAGACCTGGGGCGGATCACCGCCCCGACGCTCGTCGTCCACGGCGCGAAGGACGCGCTGATCAAGCGCTCGGGCGGCCGCGCCACCGCGGCGGCGATCCCGGGCGCGCGGCTGATGATGATCAGCGGCATGGGTCACGACCTGCCGCGCGGCGCCTGGCCGCAGATCATCGAGGCGATCGCCTGGCACGCCCGCACGGCGGACGCCGGCCGCGAGCGCGCTCGCACGGCCGCCTGACCAGCGCGCGTTAGGCTTGGGCCATGCCCGGCTTTGACGGCGTGTCAATCGATCAGCTGCTGACGGCGGCGACGAACGATGGAGCGATGGCCGGGGCGGTGGTCGTCGTCGGCGACCGCGACGGCGTGCTCTTCGAAAGCGGCGCGGGCGAGTTGCCTGACGGCACCGCGACGATGTTCCGGATCGCGTCGATGACGAAGGCCGTCGCGAGCGTCGCGACGCTGCAGCTCGTCGAGGAGGGACTCCTGGACCTCGACGCCGAGGTCGCCTCCGTGCTGCCCGCGTTCGCCGAGCTGCAGGTGCTCGACGGCTTCGATGGCGACACGCCGCGGCTGCGCGCGCCGGCGACCCAGGCGACGATCCGCCAGCTGCTGACGCACACGTCAGGGTGCGGCTACTTCTTCACGAACCCGGACCTCGCGCGCTGGCATGCGCTGACCGGCACGCCGCACGTCCTCAGCGGGCTGAAGGCGTCGCTGCACGCGCCGCTCGTCGCCGATCCCGGGACGCGCTGGGAGTACGGCGTCAGCACCGACTGGGCGGGGCTGGTCGTCGAGGCGATCCGCGGCCAGACGCTCGGGGAGGTTCTGGCCGAGCGGATCTTCGCGCCGCTCGGGATGACCGACGCGACGTTCTCGCCCGACGCCGCGCAGCGCGCGCGGCTGCTCGGCGTCAAGGACCGCGCCGCCGATGGCAGCCTGCAGGACTCGCCGATCGACCTGCCGCAGGATCCCGAGTTCCAGTCGGGCGGCGGCGGCCTCTATGCGACGGCGTCGGACTACCTGCGCTTCCTGCGCGCGCTGCTGCGCGGCGGCGAGCTCGACGGTGCGCGCATCCTCGGCGCCGAGATGGTCGAGGAGATGTTCCGCGACCAGCTCAACGGCATCGAGCTGCCCGCGGTGATCCCGACCGCGGAGCCGGCGCTGACCAACGAGGTGCAGTCGCTGCCGCTCAAGCAGGGCTGGGGCTGCGGGCTGTCGCTGTTCCTCGAGGACATCCCCGGCATGCGTCTCGCCGGCAGCGGCAACTGGGCCGGGCTGATGAATTCGTATTACTGGATCGACCGCACGTCTGGAGTGACGGCCGCGATGTTCACGCAGATCCTGCCGTTCTTCGACGCGCGGGTCATCCAGACGGCGCTCGGCGTCGAGGCCGCGGTGTACGCGGAGCTCGGGGCCGCTGTCTCCTGACTACAGCTGGACGAAGACCGACTTGTCCTCGAGGTAGGCGGACAGCCCCTCGTAGCCGTGCTCGCGGCCGAGCCCTGAGGACTTGAAGCCGCCGAACGGGGCGCTCGGGTCGCCGACGCTCCAGGCGTTGACGTAGACCGAGCCGGCGCGCAGCAGCGCGGCGAGCTTGTGGGCGTTGGAGATGCTCTGGGTCCAGACGCCGGCGGCAAGGCCGTAGTCGCCGGCGTTGGCGCGCTCGGCGACCTCCTCGAGCGTGTCGTAGGGCTGGGCCACGAGCACCGGTCCGAAGATCTCCTCCCGCACGATCTTCGCGTCGTCGTCGGAGGACGTGAACACGGTCGGGGAGATGTAGAAGCCGTCTGAGTCGACCGGGTGCGTGTCGCCGCCGGCGATCAGCTCGGCCTCGGCCTTGCCGGCGTCGATGTAGCTCGACACGCGTGCGTGCTGCTCGGCCGAGATGACCGGGCCGACGAACGTGTTCGGGTCGAGCCCCGGGCCGGGGATCGTCGCCTTGGCGACATCGGCAAGCGCGTTGACGACGTCGTCGAACTGGTCCTTCTGCACGAACAGCCGCGAGGCGGCGTTGCAGGCCTGGCCGGAGTTGAAGTAGAGGCCGGCGAACGAGCCCTTGACCGCCTCGGGGATGTCGGCGTCGGGCAGGATGATGTTCGGCGACTTGCCGCCGAGCTCGAGCGTCACGCGCTTGAGCTGCTCGCCCGCGCGGGCGGCGATCTGGCGCCCGACCGCGGTCGATCCGGTGAAGGCGATCTTGTCGACGCCGGGATGGTCGACGAGCAGCGCGCCGGTCTCCCCATCGCCGGTGACGACGTTGATGACGCCCTCGGGGAAGCCCGCCTCGAGCGCGAGCTCGGCGAGGCGCAGCGCCGTCAGCGGCGTCTGCTCGGCGGGCTTGAGCACGACCGTGCAGCCGGCGGCCAGCGACGGGCCGAGCTTCCAGGACGCCATCAGCAGCGGGAAGTTCCAGGGGATGATCTGGCCGCAGACGCCGACGGGCTCCTTGCGGGTGTAGCAGAGGATGTCGGGCGTGGCGATCGGCTTGGTCGCGCCGTCGATCTTCGTCGGCCAGCCGGCGTAGTAGTGGATGTGCGCGATCGCCATCGCGACGTCGACGTGGCGCGCGAACTTCAGCGGCTTGCCGTTGTCCAGCGACTCGAGCTCGGCGAGCTCGTCGGCATGCGCCTCGATCGCGTCGGCGAGTTTGATCATCAGCCGGCCGCGCTCCATCGCGCTCATCTTGCGCCAGGGGGCGCCGACCGCGAACGCGGCGCGCGCCGCGGCGACCGCTGCGTCGACCTCGGCCTTGCCGCCCTGCGGCAGCGAGGCGATCACCTGGCCGGTCGCGGGGTCGAGCGTGTCGAACGTGCGCCCGTCGGCGGCGGCGCCGAAGTCCTTGGACGCGAACGCGCGGGCGGCGTCGGAGAGCTGGTCTGGGAGTGTGGCGGTCGTGCTCATGCTGATGGCTCCAGAACGATCTTGAGGGCTTCCCGGCGGTCGTACATGGCGTACGCCTCCGGCGCATCTTCCAGCTTCATGTGGTGACTGACCAGCGGGGCCGGGTCGAGGTCGCCCGAGCTCATCAATGCCAGCACGGCGTCGAGGTGGCCGATCACGTTGGCGTGACCGGAGCACATGCTCTGCGCCTTGATCCAGAACAGGCCCATGTGAACCTCGCAGCGCTCGGCGTAGACGCCGATCACGCTGACCGTGCCGCACTTGCTCGTCAGGCGGATCGCCAGCTCCAGCGCGCGCGGATCGCCGACGGCGTCGATGCCGATGTCGACGCCGCGGCCCTCGGTCGCCGCCTTGACGGCGGCGCGCGGGTCCTCCTCGGTCAGGTGGACGGGCTGGGCGCCGAAGCGCTCGGCCATCGCCAGGCGGTCGGCGACCGTGTCGATCGCGATCACCTGCGACGCGCCGGCGACGCGCGCGGCTTGCACGGCGCAGAGGCCGACCGGGCCGAGGCCGAGCACGGCGACGGTGTCGCCGGGCGTGATGCCGGCGTTGACGACGGCGTGGTAGCCGGTGCCCATGACGTCGCCGGCGAACAGCGCGACATCGTCGGAGAGCGCGTCGGGGACCTTGCGCAGGGTGATGTTCGCGGTCGGGACGAGCGCCAGCTCGGCCTGCGTGCCCTGCAGCGAGCCGAGCGTCGCGCCGTGGCCGAAGGTCCGCGAGGAGTCGCACTTGTGGAAGTGGCCGTGGCGGCAGAACCAGCAGCTGCCGCACGCGGTCTGAAAGCACCCGAGCACACGGTCGCCGACCGCGACGTTCTTGACCGCGTCGCCGGCTGCGACGACCTCGCCGACGTACTCGTGGCCGATCGTGAAGCCCGGCTCGATCTGCACGCGGCCGTGGTAGATGTGCAGATCGGAGCCGCACACGCCGGTCGCCGTGATCTTGACGATCGCGTCGTCGGCGGCGAGCAGCTCGGGCTCGGGCTTGTCCTCGACGCGGACCTCGCCGGGGGCCTGGAACGTGACGGCCTGCATCGCAAGCCACCCTAGCGGGGGCGCGTCAGCGACGAACGGGGGCCGGTGTCACAGGCGGCTTGGGCCGCTGGACCGGCGTGACCTTCGGGTACATGTACACGTGATTGGTCATCGTCGCTTCTGGGGGAACAACGCCAGACTCTGCTCCGAGTTACGCGGACCATGTGTGATGTTCTGCACGGACCATGGCGTCCCTGCACGAATGCATCGCGAGTCTCGTCGGCGCCCCGCCCGCCGAAGACGTGCGCCTGTGGCTGGCCCGCCGGGCGCTCGGGCTCGTCCCGATCGCGGAGCCGGCCGAGTTCGCGTGGGCGGGGCCGTGGATCGCGATCCGCGGCGGCGAGGCGTGCGTGATGTTCGGCGTGCCGTCCGCACCCGTGTTCGAGCCCGCCGGCCCGACCGACGCGCCGATCACCGAGGGCTTCCTGCTGGCGCCGCTGGACGTCGCGCTGTGGACGGCGCCGGTGCACGGCGATCCCGGACGGGGGGTGGTCGAGGCGCTCCTCGTCGCGCCGGATGCCGGCGCGCCGGTCGTCGCCTGCGACCAGGTCGTCGCCGTCGTCGGCCGCGGCCTGGAGGGCGATCGCTACTACGAGGGCCGCGGCACGTTCGAGTCGGGCCGGCCCGGAAGCGAGCTCACGCTGATCGACGCCGCCGTGCTCGACGAGCTCGGCCCGATCGACCACCGCCGCAACGTCGTCGTGCGTGGCGTCGACCTCAACGCCCTCGTCGGTCGCGAGTTCAGCGTCGGCGAGGTGCGCTGCCGTGGCGAGCGGCTGGCGGAGCCGTGCGCGGTCCTGGACCGCGCCAACGGCGGCGGCGTGCTGCGCCCGCTGGTGCATCGCGCCGGGCTGCGGGCGTCGCTGCTGCGCGGTGGGACGATCAAGGTCGGCGACGCCCTGATTCCGGGTATGCCCGGCGCATGACCCTCGTTGTCGCGAAGGGCGTGCGGCTGCGATCCGGCCGCTACGAACTCGAATGCCAGCTCGGACGCGGAGGCGCGGCGACCGTGTGGCTCGCCCGGGACACGCTTTTGGAGCGGCCGGTCGCGGTCAAGATTCTGGCCGAGGGCCTGATCGAAGACCGGGCGTGGATCGCGCGCTTCAAGCGCGAAGCGCGCGTGGCCGCGGGTCTACAGCACCCCAACCTCGTCTCCATCTACGACTTCGAAGCCGAGGCGGAGCGCCCGTATCTCGTGATGGCGTACTTGTGCGGCGGCTCGCTGGCGCAGCGGCTCGCGAACGGCGGCTGCCCGGATCCCGAGCGGCTCGCCGGCGACGTCCTGCGCGCGCTTGCGCACATCCACGCCGCAGGGATCATCCATCGCGACGTCAAGCCCGGCAACATCCTGCTCGACCCCGACGGGCACGCCTGCCTGTCGGACTTCGGGGTGGCGCGGCCCGAGGACGCGACGGCGATCACCCAGGCGGGCGAGGTCCCGGGGACGGCGCGCTACATGGCGCCGGAGCTCTGGCGCGGCGCAGCCGCCGACGAGCGCAGTGACCTGTACTCCTGCGGCGTTCTCTTGTCGGAATGCCTGGGCGACGACAGCCCGGTGGCGCTGCGCGTGCTCACCGAGCGGCTGCGGGCCGAGGATCGCGACCGCCGCCCGGCGTCGGCGGCCCACGCGCTGCGCGCGCTCGGCGGCGAGCCGGCAACGGCCGTTGCGCCGCGGCTGGCGCCCGACACGACCACTTCCTCGCGAGACGAGTGGCCAACAGGGGTTGGCCACATTCCCGCAGAGCGGGGGGTCGCGTCGCGCGCCCGGTGGCTGCCGGCCGCAGCGCTGGCGGCCGCCGCCGCGGTCGGTGCCGGTGTCCTCGTTGCCAGCGCGCTGCGGGACGACGACCGCGAGCAGCGTGCGCAGACGCCGGCGCGCACGGCCGAGCGCACCGCACCGTCTGCTGGGACGGCGACCGCGGCCGCCGCGCCGACCGCCGACGGCGCGGCCCTCAATGCCCAGGGGCATGGTCTGATCCAGCAAGGTCGCTACGAGGAGGCGGTGCCAGTCCTGCAGCGGGCGGTGGCCGCGTTGCAGGGCAGCGATCGCCTCGACTACGCGTTTGCGCTCTTCAACCTCGGCAACGCGCTGCGACTCGCGGGCCGTCCGTCCGAGGCGATCCCGATCCTCGAGCAGCGCCTGGCGATCCCGAACCAGACCAAGGTCGTCAAGGCGGAGCTCAAGCAGGCCCGGAAGGACCTGAAGCGCGCTCGAGGTCCAAAAGGCTGACCTTGCGCTCCAGCCCGCCGGCGTAGCCGACGAGTGCGCCGGACGCTCCGACGATGCGGTGGCAGGGGACGACGATCGGGATCGGGTTGGTGTTGAGCGCGCGCCCCGCTGCGCGCGCGGCCTTGGGGTTGCCGGCGGCGCCGGCGACCTGGCCGTAGGTCGCGGTCTTGCCGAAGGGGACCGCGGCGGTCGCAGCGAGCACGCGGCGCCCGAAGTCCGACACCAGCGCCCAGTCCAGCGCGACGTCGAAGCGCGTGCGCTTGCGGGCGAAGTACTCGTCGAGCTCGCGGCGCACGTCGTCGAGGCGCTTGGGCGCCTCGAGGATCCGCGGGGAGAGCTTGCGCGCCAGCGCGTCGAGGACCTCGTCGGCGTCGCCGTAGGCGATCCGCACGAGCCCGTTGGGCGTCGCGGCGAGCAGCAGCGGACCCAGCGGCGAGTCCGTCGTCGTGTAGGTGACGTCGACGTCGGGCGCCACGGCGGCGACGAAGCGTGCGGCGGCTGCAGTGGCGTCGTTCATCGCAATCGCTCCAATCCTTCGTGAAGTGAGCGCCGCGCGGCAGCCTCGCTGCAGTCCAGCGCGCGGCCGATCTCGGCGTGGCTGAGGTCGCCGACGAAGCGCAGGGTGACGGCGGCGCGCATCTTCGGCGGCAGCGACGCGACCTGCGTCCACAGCTCGTCGTCGGGGAGGGCGGGATCGTGGACCGGGGTCTCCGGCAGGTCCTCGACGGGCACCGCCTGCCGGCTGCGGGCGTTGAAGAGGTCCATCGACTTGTTGTGGGCGATCGTCAGCACCCAAGCCCGCAGGTTCTGCGGACGGGCGCGAGGGTAGGCGCGCAGAGCGGCCATGAAGGTCTCCTGGAATACGTCGTCGGCATCGTTGCGCCCGACCGTCGCCACGGCGTAGCGCCACACGACATCGCGGTGCTCGTCGAGGAAGCGCTGAAACGGCGGGAGGGCGCTCACTGCCTGTATAACGCCCCGGCGCTAGTGATCGTGAGATGCGTCGGTGTAGACGTGGAAGCCGTGGCCGACGAGGCGGCCGTGCAGGCCCTCGGCGACCATCCGCCGCAGCAGCGGCGCGGCGCGGTAGCGCTCTTCGCCGGTCTCCGCGCGCAGTGCGTCGAGCACCATCAGCACGTGGTCGAGGCCAATCTCGTCGGCCCAGGTCAGCGCGCCGCGCGGGTGGTTCATACCGAGCACGAGCCCGTCGTCGATCGCGTCGGGGTCGTCGCTGACGCCGTCCTGCAGCGCGAACACGCATTCGTTGATGATCTGGCAGACGATCCGCCCGAGCACGAGCCCGGCGCCGTCCTTGACGCCGAACGTGCGCAGGCCGAGCGTCGTGAAGAACTCGACCGAGCGCTCCAGCGCGACGACCGTTGTGTACAGGCCGCGGGTCAGCTCGACGGGCATCCCGGGATCCAGCGGCGCGAGTGCGTGGAAGCCCGCGGCGGTGCCGCCGGGATCGAGCTGGTGCAGCGAGCCGTCGGCGCACAGCAGCAGCTGCGGCGCGCCCTGCAGCGGCTCCTCGTCCTCGAGCGGGTGGCCGGCGTCGATGCACAGGAACGGCACCTCGCCGCCGGCTTCCTCGACCACCTGCCAGCCCTGATCCTCGGCGCGGGCGCGCAGGTCGTGTGCGATCGCGAGGTCACCGGCGATGACGACGAGGCGGTTGGCGCCGTCGCCGAGCTCGGGCGCCGGCGGGTCCTCGGGACGGTGCGGCGTGTCGCCGTCGTACTCGTACCAGCCGCGGCCGGTCTTGCGACCGTGGCGCCCGGCGGCCACCATCCGCGCGCTGAGCGGCGAGGGCCGCCAGCGCGGCTCGCCGAAGCTCAGCTCGAAGAACGACTCGGAGACCGCGAAGCCGACGTCGATCCCAACGAGGTCCTGCAGCTCGAACGGACCCATCCGGTAGCCCGCCGCGCGCACGAGCATGTCGACGGTCTCGATGTCGGCCTGTCTGGTCTCGATCGTGCGCAGCGCCTCCAGGCCGAACGGGCGGTTGCAGCGGTTGACGAGGAAGCCCGTGACGTCGGCGGCGTCGATCACGCGCTTGCCCATCGCGGTGCCGGTCGCGCGGGCGAGCTCGAGGGCGTCCTCGCCGGAGTCGATCGCCGCGATGACCTCGACGAGCTTCATCAGCGGCGGCGGGTTGAAGAAGTGCATGCCGACGACACGTGAGGGGTCGTTGGCGGCTGACGCGATCGCGGTGATCGGGATGCTCGACGTGTTCGAGGCGAGCACGGCGTTGGGCGCGAGCGCCGAGAGTTCGGCGAAGAGGTCGCGCTTGAGCTCGAGCCGCTCGGGGGCCGCCTCGATGATGAGGTCGCAGGCGCCGAGGTCGGCGAGCGCGCCGGCGGCGTCCAGCGGTCCGGGCTCGCCGCTGAGCTTGCCCTTCTCCCGCCAGCGCTCGAGGCCCTTGCGCGCGTTGGCGAGACCGCGCTCCAGCGCGTCGGCCTGCGGATCGTGCAGCAGCGTGTGCGCGCCGTAGGATGCCGCGAGCTGGGCGATGCCGGCGCCCATCGTCCCGGCGCCGACGACGCCGACGACCTGTGCGGGTTCGGCGCTGCTCACGAGGGGATGAGCGCGTTGATGCCGGTCTCTGCGCGGCCGATGATCATCTGCTGGATCTGCGAGGTGCCCTCGTAGATCGTCGTCACGCGCGAGTCGCGGTAGTAGCGCTCGACGGGGTGGTCGTCGACGTAGCCCGCGCCGCCGTGGATCTGGATCGCCTCGTGGGCGGCCCAGACCGCGGTCTCGGTCGCGTAGTACTTGGCGATCGAGGTCTCGGTGGTGTTCGGGCGGCCCTGGTCCTTCAGCCAGCCCGCGCGCCAGACGAGCATCCGCGCGGCGTCGGTGCGCACGCGCATGTCGGCGATCTTCGCCTGCACGAGCTGGAACGCCGCGATCGGGCGACCGAACTGCGTGCGCTCGGTCGCGTAGGAGACGGACTCGTGGAGGCAGCCCTCGGCGATGCCCACGCAGCCGGCGGCGACGCTGAAGCGCCCGGAGTCCAGCGCGCTCATCGCGACCTTGAAGCCGTCGCCGATGCCGCCGAGCATCTCGGTCGCGCGCACGTCGATGAGGCTGATCGCCGCGGTGTCGACGGCGTGCATGCCCATCTTGCCCTTGATCGACGTCGGCTGGTAGCCGTCCTGGTCGGTGTCGACGAGGAAGCAGGCGACGCCCTTGTGGCCGAGCTCGGGGTCGGTCTGGGCGAAGATCAGCGCGAACTTGGCCTGGCCGCCGAGCGAGATCCACATCTTCGCGCCGTTGATCAGCCAGCTGCCGTCGTCCTGCTGGGCGGCACGGGTCTTCTGGTTGGCGGCGTCAGAGCCCGTGTCGGGCTCGGTCAGCCCGAAGCAGCCGAGCGCCTCGCCGTTGCAGATGCCCGGGAGGTAGGCCTGCTTCTGCTCCTCGGTGCCCCACTTGAGGATCGCGGTGCCGACGAGCGAGGTCTGTACGGAGACCACCGTGCGCATGCCGCTGCAGGCACGGCCGACCTCTTCGACGATCAAGCCGTAGGTCACGTAGTCCAGGCCGGGGCCGCCGTACTCCTTCGGGACGATCGCCCCGAGATAGCCCTGTGCGGCGATCTTCGCGACGAGATCGGTGTCGTAGTGGTGGTTGCGGGAGTTGTCGCGTGCGCGTGGCGCGATCTCCTTCGTGGAGAATTCGCGAGCGGTCTCGCGGACGAGCTGCTGCTCGTCGCTGAGGTCGAAATCCATGCTCGCGAGCGTACACTCGGCCGGTGGATCCCTTCGCCGTGATCATGTTGGGCGGGGTCGGCGGGCTCTTCATCGCGCTCTACCTGCTCGGTCGCTTCTACCCGGGGTCCGGGACCGAGGCGCTGCGCTGGCAGCCGACGCGCTCGCCCGAGCAGGAGATCCAGAACGAGATCGACGACCTCGACCAGATGCTCGAGGCCGCGAACCGTCGACGCCGCGCGCGCGGCGTCGCGGAACTGACCGAGGACTCGATCACCGCGCAGGTCAACGAGAGCGTCGGGGAGGACGTCAAGCGCCGCGAGGAGTACCTCGCCGACCTCGAGGTCGTGCAGATGCTCGACATCAAGAACAAGCGCCGCGCGCGCAAGGGCCTGCCGCCGCTGACGCTGGAGGAGTACAAGGCGTCGATCGGGCTCGGAGACGAGGCTTGAGGGTCCTGATGGTGGGCGGCGGCTGCCGCGGGCTGGAGCTCGCGCGCACGCTGGTCGCCGAAGGACATGCGGTGCGGGCGGTCACGCGCGACGACGCACGGCGCGCGGAGATCGAGGCCGCCGGGTGTGAGTACTGGGCCGGCGATCCGGATCGCATCGGCACGCTGCGCTACGCGCCCGAGAACGTGACCGTGCTGATGTGGCTGCTGGGGACGGCGTCCGGCGGCGATGTCGCGGCGCTGCACGGCACGCGCCTGCGGATGATGCTCGAGAAGATCACCGACTCGACGGTGCGAGGCGTCGTCTACGAGTCTGCGGGGACGGTCGGGCCGGAGGTGCTGGCCGCCGGCGCCGAGGAGGTCCGCCACGCCAACCGCACGAACGAGATCCCGTTCCGGTTGCTCGGGGCGGACCCGCGCGGCGACCGTGCGGTCTGGGTGGCCGCCGCGCGTGGCTGCATCGACGAGCTGCTCGCGGGCCGTCGCCGCGAGTCGCTGGTCTAGTCAGCCGGCGGCGGGACGCGCGAGCAGCTCGGGCGGCAGGCGCTCGAGCAGGTCGCCGAGCATCCGGGCGGTGGCGCCCCAGATGAGGTGCTCGCCGACGACGTAGACGTCGGTGCGGAAGGGGACGCCGCGGCGCATCAGGCGCCGGCGCGAGTAGCCGTCCTGCAGGTCGTCGAGCGCGAGCTCGAGCACCTCGGCGACCTCGCCGGCGCTCGGCGTCCAGGTGTGGCCGGGCTCGATCAGCCCGACGAAGGGGTAGACGGCGTAGTTCGTGGCGATCGTCGGCGTCGGCTGCAGCGCGCCGACGAGCTCGACGCCGGACGGGTCGAGGCCGATCTCCTCGTGCGCTTCTCTGAGCGCGGTGTCGCGCAGGTCGGACTCCTCGTCGTCCTGGCGCCCGCCGGGGAACGAGATCTCGCCGGGGTGGCGGCGCATGTCCTCACCGCGCTTGGTGAAGACCGCGGTCAGGCGGCCGCTGTCGTCGATGTACAGCGGGACGAGCACGGCGGCGTCGATGCGGCCGTGGACGTCGAGCGCGGCGGCCTCCCCGGCGTCGAGCAGGACCGCGCGCAGCTGGTGCGCGAGCTCCTCGCGCGTCATCAGCTGGCCAGCGACACGAGCTCGACGCGCTCGTCGAACATCACTTCGCCGTCGAGCGTGCGGTGCACGGGGCACTTCGCGGCGATGATCCGCAGGCGCTCGATCTGCTCCTCGGGCAGGTCGTCGGGGAGCTTGAGGACGAGCTCGAAGCGCGTCGGGCAACCGCGGTCGGCGGCGGTGTACTCGCAGGCGACCTCGACGTGGCCGATGTTCCAGCCCTTGCGCTCGGCGTACATCTCCATCGTGATCGCCGTGCAGGCGGCCAGGCTTGCGGCCAGGAGCTCCTGCGGGGTGGGGCCGGCATCGTCGCCGCCGTCCTCGCGCTCCTCGTCGACCCACAGCTTGTGGTCGCGGACGCTGACGATCTGCTTGTACGTCCCGGCGCGGGCGGCGTTGGCCTTCATCGCATCGATGTTAGACAAGCGGGTTCAGCACCAAGCCGGTGGGGACCTTGGGGTAGAAGAACGTCGACTTCGGCGGCATGTTCACGCCGGCCGCGGCGATCGCCTGGACCTGGCTGACCGGGCTTGCCCGCAGGAAGAAGCCGACGTCGTAGGTGCCGTCGAGGACGAACTGCAGCGCCTCCTCGTCGGTGCGGCTGTAGCCGAAGCCGTTGAGATGGGAGATGTCGTCCTCGGTGAGCTTCAGCGGGCCCATGAGGATCAGCGCCTCGAGCACGGCGGTATCGAGCGTGCGGTAGGCGTCGGGCATGCCGGGCAGCGCGGCGTCGGCGATCGACTGGGACTTCAGCGTGCAGCGGTAGGCCTGCTTGAGGTGGCTGTCGATATACCCGAAGGTCAGCGGGCCCTCGCCGTCGGGCGGCCGCAGGTCGGCGTGCTCGATCGGCTCGATGTCGAAATGCTCCTTGATCGTGGCCGCGAGCGCCTCCTGGCGCTCGGGGTCGTCCTTCAGGCCGCTGACGAGGCGGTGTGTGGGGAAGACGAGCAGCCCGGGGTCCTCGAGTGCGACGAGGCACATCAGCACGAAGCGATGCGCGCCCTCGCCGCCGATCTCCTCGGCGTAGACGCGGGCGGTCTCGTAGCGATGGTGGCCGTCGGCGATCAGCAGCTCGGCCTGCGCGACCGCGTGCTGGGTGAGCTCGAGCGCCTTCGGGTCGGTGATCCGCCAGACGCGGTTGACGGTGCCGTCCTCGTCGGTGGCGCTGCCCCAGGGCTCCTGCGTCGTGAACGGCTCGAGCGCGCGCCACGCAGCCTGCTGCGGGTCGGAGTAGAGGCTGAAGATCGGGGAGAGGTTGGCCCTGGTCGCTCGCGTGAGGCGCAGGCGGTCCTCCTTGGGACCTGGGTGCGTGCGCTCGTGTGGGCGGATCTTGCCGGGCCCGTACTCCTCGACGCGGACGCGCGCGAGGAAGCCCTTGCGCGTGCGCTGGCTGCCGTCTGGCGCGACGTAGTCCTGGACGAGCGCGTAGACCGCGGGCTGGTCGTCGTGGACGAGCGCGCCGTCCTCCTCCCACTGCGCGATGAGCTCGGCGGCGTGCGCGTAGGGGTCGCCGCCCGCGGGGTCCTCGGGCAGGTCGATGCTGACGACGTTGTACGGCGAGCGCGCCTGCAGCGCCAGGCGCTGCTCGGGGTCGATGACGTCGTAGGGCGGAGCGACGACCGGGTCGAGGCCGCCGGTGACCTCGAGGTCGTAGCGGAGGGCGAGCAGAGGGTGGATGTGCGCCATGGCGGGGCGCGACGCTAGCGGAGACAGACTCCGGGCGACGTGTGTGCACTGGTGTCGGACAGGTGGACATCAGTGCACACACGTCTCTGGGTCTAGACTCCGCCGGGTCTTCGGGGTGTAGCGAAGCCTGGTAACGCGCGGCCTTTGGGTGGCCGAGATCCCCGGTTCAAATCCGGGCACCCCGATCTAAGGGTCGAAATTCGGACCCCGCACGCCCCCGTAGCTCAACTGGATAGAGCGGCCGGTTTCTACCCGGCAGGTTCGAGGTTCGAGTCCTCGCGGGGGTGCTGGACATGGCAAGACTCGTCGGGATCAACCACGTGGCGCTCGAGGTCGGCGAGATCGACGCGGCGCTCGCCTGGTACGCGCAGTTCTTCGAGTTCGAGCTGCGCGGGCGGATCGGCGATCGCATGGCGTTCATCGACATGGGCGACGAGTTCATCGCGCTGTCGGCGGGCCGGACCCAGGAGGCCGACGGCGGGCGGCACTTCGGCCTCGTCGTCGACAACAAGGAGGCCGTGCGCGCGGCGCTGCAGCAGGCCGACGTGCGCGTGCAGGACTCGGGCTCGCTGGACTTCGACGACCCGTGGGGCAACCACGTGCAGGTCGTCGACTACCGCGAGATCCAGTTCACCAAGACGCCGGCGGTGCTGCGAGCGCTCGGGCTCAAGGGCCTGGAGAAGACCGACGCTGCCCGCGCGGAGCTGCGCGAGAAGGGGCTCGACGCCTAAGCGACGAGCGCGGTCTCGCGCCGGTGCCCGTTCTGGGCCGCCGACGGCGGCTCGCCGAGCAGGTAGATCGCGCCGTCGCGGCGCTCGATGCGGCCGTCGCGCTCGAGGTGCTGGAGGCTGAGCGTCACCGACGGACGCTGGGCGGCCACGAGGTCGGCGAGCAGCTCATGCGTCAGGCGCAGCGTCAGCGCGACGCCCCGCGGCGTGACGCGTCCCCAGCGCTCGGCGACATGCCACAGCGCCAGCGCGAGGCGGTCGTCGATCCGGGCGTGGTGGGCGATCGCCATCTGGACGAGGATCGACTTTGCACGATCCGTTGCACGCGCGAGCAGGCGCGCGCAGATCTCCGGATACGGCGCGATCCGCACGGCGAAGCGCTGGTCGAGCACGGCGATGCGCAGCGGCTCGATCACCTTCCACGTCGTCGGCAGCGCGGTCAGCGAGCCCGACTCGCCATCGGAGTCCCACGGGCGCACGATGTCGCCGGGGCCGAGGAGCTCGGCGCCGCCACGGCGGCGAAAGCCGATCCGGCGCACCACCGCGCCGTCCAGGATCAGTAGGCCGAACCCCGCACGCAGCGACTGCGGCAGCGGCTCGGGCTTCCAGGCGCCGGCTTTGACCTCGATCACGGCGGCGCGCGCATCGCGCAGCGCAGCAGCCCTCCGCGGCGCATCGAGCGCGCGGCCCAGGTCCGGGTCGTGGTCCAGCAAGGCGATCACTTCGTGGGTCACGTTGTTGCAGTTACCCGATATGCGCCCGTACTACCCACATTCGCGCGCTGGCCTACACTTCCATGCTCCGCGGTGGGCGTAGCTCAGCTGGTAGAGCTCCTGGTTGTGGTCCAGGCGGTCGGGGGTTCGAGTCCCCTCGCTCACCCTTCGTGAAGTCCCTGCAAAACCGCTGGGACTTTGCTGCTTGCAGGCGCTTTCGGTGCAGCCTCGGCGGCGGCGCTTTCGGTCCGTCGGCCCGATCTCTGCCCGAACGCGCCGGAGTCAGCCGGAGCGGGGGCCGCGGCGGCGGCGCTTTCCGCGGCCGCCGAGGAGGCGGTCGAAGCTCGATGATCGCTCCCACGGGCCGTTCGTCCTGATCGACCGTCTTGGCCCGTTGCCAAAGCACGATCGATCCGAACGACGTCGCGTGCAGCATCCAACCGCGAAGCCCGCCTCGATGCAGAGCGGGGCTAAGCATGTGCATGCGATACCCGGGGTATGGTGCAGCAATGGCTCGCAGGCTGCCGATCCGCCGCCGCGTGTCGACGGCCGCGCGCTGGCTGGTTGGATCGCCCTCACCTCTTGGCGTTGCCTGTGGCGAACGGTGCCGCTGCACCGCCTCGAGGCGGCCGACGACCCGGAGACAGTCCGACCGCCCAGCGATCCCGGCGGGAGTTTCGCTCGACCGGCTCCAGTGCCACGAAGACGGCGTGGGGCCGCTCCTTCACCGGCACTATCGAACGCGTATCCGCGACGCCCGTTTGACCGCTCGGGAGTTGATGGAACGCGTAGCCTCCGATCCGGACGGCGCGTCGCGAACGGAGTTCGCATCGTTCGTCAAGCTTCACGGCGCGCCAGGCGCGATGCGGGTCGGGGACGAGTACCCGGTGCGCATGGCCGGCCCCGGGGACGGTCCGGTGTGCGTGGTGGAGCGGTTCTCCACCCGGCAGCAGGACGGCGTGATCGTGTTCGAGATCGAGTCGTGGGCGTGCAGCGCCGGCCCGACGGTCCATTTCCTCTACGATCGCGTGCGGATGGCCGAGGACATCCAGCTGCACATGTCCACCCGCGCCGCGTGATCGATCCGGACACCGCCGGGGTCGCCGCGCGCGTGGCCGCGTTGCGCGCCCGGCCGCTCAACTTCGACCCGGAGGGGCCGCATCCGGAGTCCGAGGGCTGGCGCCGCGACGCCTACTGCGAGGCGTTGCCATCCGAGGCGCCCGGACGGCCGGTCGAGGGCGGGTCGTTCCGGATCGCCCAGACGCTGCTGCGCGACTACAAGGTCGCCGACCCGAGGATCGTGCGGGCCTACTACGACCACGACGCGCCGCTCGAGGGCCGCAACATGCTGCTGGAGCTTCGGGTCGGGCCGTTTCGCGCTTACGGCGGCTGCCGCGTGGGTCGCGTGATCGACGAGCAGCGGACGGTGGAGGGCCGGCCCGTGTGCGTCTGGGGCTGGCCCTACCAGACGCTCGAGGGGCACGTCGAGCAGGGCGAGATGTCCTGGGAGGTGTGGAAGTGGCTCGATACGGGCGAGGTGCAGTTCCGCGTGCACTCCTACTCGCGGATGGCGCGTTCCCGGAATCCGTTGACGACCGTCGGCGTCTGGCTGTTCGGGCAGCGCCAGCGCAACCGGTTCCTGACCTCGGCGGGCCGGCGCGTCCGGGACCTGACGGGCGCCGCGCTGCGTGGCGACAGCCGCGCGGTGGCGTGAACGCGCGTGTGGGCCGTGCGGCGGGTAACCGGGTGCCAGGACGTCCACTAGTGCGTCGGTGGCGCCGCCCTGCTGGTGCGCCCCGCGGGATGCGGGACGTTCGCCGGCCCGGCCGCGCTCGCACCATCGACGAACGGCGGACCTTGGCGGAGCCGACCGACTCGCGTGACCGCGAGAAGCCTACGGCCTTGCGGTCGGAACGGCGATTCGTTCGCGGCGCGCCCGGTCTCGCCCGAAAATGAGGCCAAGCCCGAGCATCGCGACACCGAGCACGAAGTGCAGCCAGTCGTCCGCGGTATCGAGTGGCACGAAGTTCGCGTCGCTGGCCTTGTCGATGATGACTCCATAGATCCAGAGGAGGAGATACACCGCTCCGCCGCCAAGCAGGAACAGACGCGCGCTGTCAACGCGACGCGCAAGCGAAATGCCCACGACGCCGAACAGCAGGTGGACGATGTTGTGGAGGACGCTGACGTCGAAGATCCCGAGTAGCTCGGCGTCTCCGTCGTGTCCGGCGAAGTGCAAGCCGTCGTAGAGATTGGTGGTGATCCCGGGAATGAACCCGGCGATCCCGACGGCGAGGAAGGTGAGGCCAACCAAGGCAGCCGCTCGCTGGATAAGCGTGCCCGTGAGGGCCGATCCGGAGTGCATGACGGAGTGCATGATGATGGTCGGCTACCCGGGCGACGCCGTGCAAAACCGACGCGCCAGAGGAGCATCAGCTGCGACGCCCCGTGTTCGCGCGCACGTCCGGCCCAGCACGATCACCGGCCCCAAGCCCGTGTGATAGCTTCGCCCGCGGGCTGCTCGTGTCGCGGCGCGCAGGACGTGTGAGGCGTGGGTCGCGGCGGACGAGGGCTCATCGTTGATCGCTGCAGCAATGTCCGTAAACGCCGTTCATCGTGGCAACGTCGCCGTTCACGGCTCGCCCGATGGGCAGCCGATGATGTTCGCGCACGGATTCGGCTGCGACCAGAACATGTGGCGCTATGTCTGGCCGGCCTTCGCCGACCGGCACCGCGTCGTGTTGTTCGACCACGTCGGCTCCGGAGGATCCGACCTGGAGAGATACGACGCGAGGCGCTATGCCTCGCTCGACGGTTACGCGGGTGACGTCGTGGAGATCTGCGACGAGCTCGGCCTCACGGACGTGATTTTCGTCGGGCATTCCGTCAGTGCGATGATCGGTGTGATCGCTGCGAACCGCCGCCCGGAGCTCTTCGACACGCTCGTGCTCGTCTGTCCGTCGCCGCGGTACATCGACGACGCGGACTACACAGGGGGCTTCAGCGAGGAAGACATTCAGGGCCTCCTCGAACAGCTGGACAGCAACTATCTGGGCTGGTCGGCAGCGATGGCGCCCGTGATCATGGGCAATCCCGACCGGCCCGAGCTCGGCGAAGAGCTCACGAACAGCTTCTGCCGGACGGACCCGGACATCGCGAGGCAGTTCGCCCACGTCACGTTCATGTCAGACAATCGCGAGGATCTGACCCATGTTCAGGTCCCCGCCCTCGTCCTTCAGTGCAGTGAGGACGCGATCGCGCCGAGAGAGGTCGGCGAGTACGTTGCCCGCCGGCTGCCCGATGGGACCCTTCGCTTGCTCACGGCGACGGGCCACTGCCCCAACCTCAGCGCTCCCGACGAGACCGTCCAGGCGATCCGCGAATTCTGTGCTCCGCGGCCGGCGGCAGGCGTGAACCGCGCGGGTTGACATGGACGAGCGCCTGCTCGACGAGCGCGCCGATGACCTCTATGAGAACGCCCCCTGCGGCTACCTGTCGACCGATCTGGGCGGACGGATCGTCAAGGTCAACGACACCTTCCTGCGCTGGACCGGGTACACCCGCGAGCACGTCGTCGGCGCACGCCGCTTCCAAGATCTCCTGACGGTCGGGGGCCGGATCTACCACGAGACGCATGTTGCCCCGCTCTTGCGGATGCAGGGCGAGGTGCGAGAGATCGCCGTCGAGATCAAGCGCGCGGACGGCACACTGTTGGCTGCGCTGCTCAACTCGATGCTCCGCGCCGACAGCCACGGGGCGCCGAGGGTGGTCCGGACGACCGTGCTCGACGCAACCGACCGGCGCCGTTATGAGCAAGAGCTGCTGGCGGCTCGCCGGCGAGAGCACGAGATCGTCGACGAACTCCAGCGCAACCTGCTCTCCGGGGCGGTGCCGGCCGCGTCGGACTTTGAAATCGGAATCGCCTACCGGGCCGCGGGCGAAGGGCTGCAGGTCGGCGGCGACTGGTACGACGCATTCTGGCTCGACGAGCACGGACGCGACGTGCTGGCGCTTGTCGTCGGCGACGTGGTCGGTCGGGGCATCACAGCGGCGGCGACCATGGGCCAGCTTCGCAGTGCAATCCGCGCGCTCGCGGCAACCGGTTTGAGCCCCGGCGCGGTGCTCGACGGACTTGATCGCTTCGCGCGCCGACACGAGATCGGCACGGGCACGACCGTCGTGTACGTGCAGGTCGAGCTCGAGGCCGCGCGTCTGCGCTGGGCCGCGGCCGGGCATCTGCCTCCGCTCTTGGCGCGCCGCGACGAGGCTCCGGACTTCCTCTGGGACGGGCGCTCGCCGCCACTCGGCGTATGGGACGGGGATCTTCCCGCGCGACAGGAGGGAGACGCCGCGATCGCGGCGGGCGACGCGTTGCTGCTCTACACCGACGGGCTCGTCGAACGGCGCTCGATCGTGCTCGATCGGGGCCTCGAGCGGTTGCGCAGCGACGTCGAGCGCCGAAGCGAGGCGACCGCCGCGGAGCTGGCGTCATCCGTGTTCCGCGCGCTGGACGATGCAGAGCACGCGGACGACGTCTGCCTCCTTGCCTTCCGGAAGATCGCCTGATGGCAGCGACCTGGTTCGGCTCTAGGAGTGCTGGCGCCGGACGACCCGCTCCGCCGCGGCCTGCGCGCCGCCTCGGCCGGTCAGTCCCCAGGCCCGCTGTGAGAGCGGGTAGGCGTAGTCGCGCAGGCGGTTGAGCACCCCGGCGGGCTCCAGCCCGCCCCCGCTGTTGTAGGGGTTGAAGCGCAGCGCGTCGGCCTCGGGGGGCAGCAAGGCCCCCACGTGCAACTCGGCCACGGACGCGAACCGTCCCCACATCTCCGCGATCGCCAGGTCGAACACGAGCCGACCCGTCGCGGCGGCCGCGATCAAGCGCTCGAGCTCGTTGCCGTCCTGTGGTCGCGGCGAGTCTTCACGCGGCAGAGCGCCCACCAGCAGCCTCCGGTGACCGACGCGATACGGCAGCGAGGAGCTGTACGGTCGCTGCTGCGCGTCGCGCGCCGGGACGAACACGTGATGGGCGACCGGCGCGTCGACCGAGGTGACCATGAGGAAGTCCTGATGCCGGGCGCTGCCGTAGGCATCTGGCACGCGTATGGCCATCCCGAGCAGATCCGGCAGCGGTCTCGGCAAGCCGACCGACCTCGAGAAGCGCACGAGCGCCGGCCGTCGGCCGGGCCTGGCGAACAGCTCGGCCCGCTCGAGCCCGGGAGGCACCTGGTCCACGACCAGCTCCGCGGAGAAGACGATGCCGTGTGGATGGACCGCCTTGCCACGTCGGATGGCCGCTATGCCGCCAAGCACCGCGCCGGTGGCGTACCCGGCGGCCTCCACGGCCGCGCTAGCCGGACGGTTGAGGCCTTGGCGAGCGTTTGCACCTGGCCGCACGTCCGTCACCGGGCTACGAGTCGCCCGCCGGCGCGAGTGCGCGAACGCCGTCGACGGCTCCGTCGCCGCTTCGGAAGAAGTCCCACAGCTCGACCACGTTGCCGGCCGGGTCTTCCAGGTACAGCGATCGGTCGCCGCCGGGATGGCCAACCGGTCCGCGGAACCCGATCCCGAGCTTGCTCAGGCGCTCGCGCGTGGCATCGAGCGCTCCCGCCGTGACGGAGAACGCGAAGTGCACGTGGCGGCCGCCTTCGTCGTCGAACTCCTTCTCGCCCGGCGTCCAGAGCCCGAGCCGGGCGCGCGGCCCGCAGGCGAGCCAGACGCGGTCGTCATCGCGCGACAGCACGGCGAGGCTCAAGGCCTTCGTGTAGAAGGCCTCGAGCGCGGCGGGATCGCGGGTCTCGAGCGTCACCTCGCAGAACCCCTCGACCGCTGCCTCGTCAAAGCCGGGCGCGTTCACCGTTCTGGGGCTCTCGAGCCGATCAGCCTTCGCGCGGGACGTCCCCGCGCCACGCGCCGGTCTCACGGCCGCGCGACTCGATGAACTCCTTGAAGCGCTCCAAGTCCGCCTTGACGCGCCTGTCCGGCACGCCGAGCGCGCTGCCGATTCTCTCCTTCAGCCCCTCGGGCACGAAGTCGAGCTGCACCGCCACCCGGGTCGTGGCGTCGTCGATCTTGTGGAACGTCACGACGCCGGCGTTGTCCTTGCCGTCGACGTTGCGCCAGGCTACCCGCTCCTCGGGATGCTGCTCGACGATCTCGGCCTCCCACTCGTGGCGCTCGCCGCCGAACTCGGCGACCCAGTGCAACCGGCGGTCGTCGAGCTGCTTGACTTCCTCGACGTGCTCCATGAAGCGCGGGAACTCCTCGAACTGCGTCCACTGGTTGTAGGCCGTCCCGATCGGGACGTTCACCTCGATGGTCTGCTCGACTGTCGTCGTCATCCGTTCCTCCTTTGGGGTGGCGTCGGAGTACCCGTCGGACGCCGCCCAAAACGGACGCGCGGCGCCATGTGCGCTAGTCGCGCCAAGACCGGACGGTGATCTCGGTCGGCGGGCGTCCTCCGGCCAGCTGCGCGGACTTCTGCAGCATCTCCGCCCACGTGTAGGCCCGCATCCGACCTACGAGTCCGATTCGCTCAAGCAGGTAGAACCACACACCAGCGGCTCGCTCGCGCGTCTGGATCTCCATGGCGATCCCGTCGTCGTCGTCGCGTGCTCGCAGCTCGAACTGTCCCACCTGCGCATGCCCCCGGAGGGCCGCCAGCCGGAACCCGTTGTCCCAGCGGCGCGTCACGCGCACCGGCCCGTTCCAAGGGCCGGCCATCCGGATCAGCAGGTCGTCGCCCTCCCGGAGGTCGCGGGCGCCCGCTCCTTTGCGTTCGAAGCGCAGCACCTCCGTCGGCGCGATCACGTTTGGATCAGTCGCGATGATCCGGATCAGCCGCTCCGCCGGGAGCACGCAGTCGCGCAGGACGGCTCCGTACACGCGATGCGCACGCGCGCCGACTCCGGCCTCCTCCGCGTTCGCCCGGTCGGGCCCGGCCGGCGGCAGCGGCCACGCCGTACCGGGCCCTGACAGCTCACGGAGAGGGATGTCTTGGCGCAAGAAGCGAAAGACGGCCAGCGGTGCACCCACGAGCCATCCCGTCCGCCGCAGCAGCCGGCGGCCCAGCCGTGAGCGGATCGTGCGGCCTGCCGCGCTCGCCATGCCCGTCCTTTACCCGGATGCGTGTCGAACGACCTTGTTTGCGTTTCCGGTGCGGCGGATACCACGGCCCTGCGTGCGCGGACGGCCGCTCAAACCCTTCGAACGAGCCATCGGCTGGACGGTCGGGGTCCCCTTCGCGTCGTGGCGGTACCTCGCCCGAGAGGTTGTGATCCAGCGGGAGCAGACGGAATGTGACTGGCCCATGACGGGGTTCCCGAGCGACGATCGAAGGCACCCCGACGAAGGCCCGGCGCTCCAGCCGGCGTCGGCGGGTTCCGGCGCCGCGTTCCGCCGGCGCTATCGAGTGCGAGTCACGGACCCGCTGCTGAGCGCAGCCGAGCTCATGGCACTCGTCCGCAGAGATCCGAACGTGGCCTGCCCGCTCGAGATAGCCCGCTTCGAGCGCGACGACGGAGGCGCTGGCCCGATCGAGGTCGGCGAGGAGATGCGAGTACGGCTCCCAGGACCCTGGAACGGCCCCGTGCGCGTCGTCGACGCCACGGAGCTCTCCTTCCGGCTGGCCACGCTGCGCGGCCACATGGAGGCCGGCGAAATTGAGTTTCGCGCCCGCGACGAGGACGACGCACTCGTCTTCGAGATCGAGTCGTGGGCGCGCAGCAGCGATCCCGTGTTCGATCTCTTCTACGACCGGCTGGGGATAGGACGCGAGCTGCAGCTCGACATGTGGGCCTTCTTCCTGGAGCGCGTGGCGCAGGTAAGCGGCGGCGTGCCGAACGGTGGCATCGACGTCCACACCGCGCGCTGCGTCGACCACCCGCTCTAGTGTCGATGCTCCGGCCGCCCGCGCCCTCCTGGGCGAAAGGTCCGGCCAATCTGTGGGTCATCCGGCGCCGGCATTCTCGGCACTGGGACCGCTCCCGCCGAGCGTGACCTCGGCGGCGTGGCCGCATGGGGCACGACCCTGAGCGCGGTCGTCGGAGCACTCATCGGTGGCCTGCTGGCCACCCAGTGCGGCGCCAACCCGATGACACAGGGGCCCGACGACGGTGCCGACAACCTCTCCGATCGCGCAGCCGTCAAGCAGCAGTCCGTCAGGCCGGACGGTCGCTTGCGGGTCGATGAGGTACTTGCCCCGGTGCTGCGGCCCGCGAAGACGGCCATGACCTCTGGGTTCAGGCCGTCGCCCAGCCCGATCGTCTGTGCGTAGCTCGAAGCGAACGTCGTCTTGGCCTCTGCGAGGCCGCGCGCGCGAATCCGGCCGATCGCCTCGCCGCCGAGGCGGGCCAGCGCGTTCGTGAGGAGGTATCCGCCGACGCCCCAGGTCAGTCCGAACTTTGCGGCTGATCACGTGGGCGAGAAGTCGGTATCGCGAATGGCGGTGAGCGGGTTGACGAACAGCGCCGCGCCTCGGACTGCTGACGTCATCTGGCAGTTCGCCGACGGCCGCCTTGTCGGCGATGCGGTAATCGGCCCACATCAACCCGCCGAACAGCGCGACGCGACGACCGATCAACGCTTCCGCCTCCGGGGCCCGCGGCGACCATGGTGCCGGCCCCCTGGTTGCCGACGGGGAGCGACTTGTCGAGCCGGTCGCGATACAGCGGTAGCACGGCGGCCGGAACCGTGCCCACGAGGTCCGGTCCGTTCTGGCTGAGCGCGCCAGGAGCGACCGCGCCCAGCAGCACGCCGAGATCCGAGGGGTTGATCGGCGACGCCTCCACGGGCACCACCACCTCGCTACTGCCAGGTTCGGGAACGTCGCGCTCGGCCAACTCGAGCCGCAGCTCACCGCTGGAAGAGATGGTGGATCGCAGGCTGCGGCTGCGGATGGAAGTCGCGTTGGAAGATGCCATGAGATGAGTTTCGCGCCCCAGCGGCGCGCGCGGCGCCGACGCTGCCGCCGCGCAATCCCGTGACCAGCTCCAGCGAGTTGCCCGACGCGCCCGCCCCGAGCGCTACGCCTGACGGGCGTCAAGCCGCGCCGCGCGCCACCCAGGCCTTCGCCGAGACCACGAACGGTGGCTGCGGCAGCCGCTCCCTGCGGCGCTCGCGCAATGCCGTGCGGCGATCGGGGTCGAGGCTGGCGACGTGCGCACCTGACGGGGCAGCGCCGAGCGTGAACGGCTCCCACCAGTCCTCGAACGTGGCGTGCTGAACGTCGACCGCGACGGCGCCGTCAACGATGTCGACGATGCTCGCCGCGCGAAAAGGTCGGCCAGGTGGCCGGCCCTGCTGCCGGGGCAGACAGACCCGGTCTCGACCTCAGGATCGAGCGCTCGGGCGGCATCCCAGAACGGACCGATCGGGCCGCCGTCGGTGAAGTCCCACACGCATGCGGCGACGATGCCGCCCGCCCGGGTCACCCTCGCCATCTCACGCAGGGCCCGCGGCGAAGGGCACCGCCAGCGGCCTCGAGCAGCGGCCCACGGACCGGTCATAGGCATCGGCATCGCTCGAGCTCACTTTCTGCTCCTTCGGCCGCAACGCGCCGGCGAGCGTCTGGCTCAGTCGCTGCTCCATGCGGCGATGATTTCGGAGACGTGGCGGTGATCGGTGCCGCAGCAGCCGCCGAGGAGCCGGATGTCCGGTAGCCGCTCGCCGAGCGCGGCGCTGTCTCGGGCGAGGGCGACGGGGTCCCCCTCGTCGAGCGTCTCGGCTTCGTCGAGCTCCTCGTGGCTGAGGGCGGAGGCATTGACCCGCAGGCCACCGATCCGGGCGAGCTCGGGCGCGTCGTCGAGCCCGGCGGCGATATGCGCGGGGTGGGCGCAGTTGATGACGAAGAACTCCGCTGCGGCGGCGGTCGCCGCGTCTACCCGCGCCACGGCTTCGGACACCCGCGTCCCGTCCGGAAGCCGGCCGTCCGTCTCGACGGTGAATCCAGGCACGACAGGGACGCCGAGCTCCGCCGCGGCACGCACCACGCCGATCGCCTCGTCGGGATAGGTGAGCGTCAGCGCCGTGACGCGGTCCACGCCGGCTTCGCGGAGGACGCCGATCTGCCAGGCGTGGTAGTCCGCGGCTTCGTCGGCGCTCATCCGATCGCCGACCACGTAGCCATCGCCGCGCGGGCCCAGCATCCCGTCGATAACCACGCGCGCGCGGCCGCGCGCGAGCACGCGGGCGAAGTCGACCGCGTCGGCATTGGCGGCCGCGAGGGCACCTGCGTCGTACCCCAGGCGCGCCCCCCAGTCCGGATTGGCGCGCCAGGTCGCCGTGTCGAGCACGAACGGCACGTCCTCGCGCTCGGCGAGGTCGAGGAACGGCTCGAAGTACCGACGCAACGCCGCTCGTCCTTGATCGTCGGCGATCAGCGGAAACGCAGCGAAACACGGGAGGTCGAGCCGCTCGCGGAAGACCAGGTACGTCTCGATGCCGCCGTCGGTGAGCTCCAGGTCAGGCATTGCTCAGGGGACCCATGTTGATCCGCGCCGCGTATTCGCGCAAGGACTTCGCCCAGGGGTTCACGCCGTCGAGCCCCCACGTGGCCCCCGCCCGTTCATGGTCGGCGAGAGATGGGCCGTCGTTCCTCGGGCCGAACCACGAAGCGACGAGCGCGAACGGGTCGTCCACGCTGCGGTTCGCAGAGACGTACGTGGCGCATTCCGCAACTCGTCCGGTGCGAGCGGCTCGAACGTGTTGCCACGCCGTTGCGGGATCGCGTCGTTCCAGCGGGCGGCGGGCGAAACGGTGCCCTGTTGGGCCAGGAGCCCGCGGCTCACCGCTCCAATGACCACCGATGATCTCGAGGCGCTCGTCCAGCCACCGCGCGCGCTCCTGGGCGTCGAAGTGCTGGCCGACCGGGAAGAAGTCGGTCTCGATTCCGAGGCCAACTCCGACCACGAGCCGCCCGCTCGAGAGGCGGTCGAACGTCGCCGTCTCCTTGGCGAACCTTCACGCCCGGTCCGTGCGGACCGCGGGGGCGGTGGCCGTGCGCGATGATGTGCCGGTGACCCGCACCGCCCTCGTCACCGGCGCCACTGGTTTCATCGGCGGGCGGTTGGCCGAACGACTGGCCGAGGGCGGCTGGCACGTGAAGTGCATGGTTCGCAATCTGGAGCGCGCACGCAGCCTCACCGATGCCGACTTCGATCTGCACCAGGGTGATGCACTTCAGCCCGACTCGCTGCGGGGCATGGGCGACGGGGTCGAAGTCGCCTACTACCTGATCCACGCCATGGGCCGCGGAGGCGACGCCTCGTTCGAAGAGCGCGAGCGCCGGGCGGCCGAGGCATTCTCCCGAACGGCAAAGCAGGAGGGGATCGAGCGCGTCGTCTATCTGGGCGGCCTGGGTGACAACCCCGCGTCAAAGCACCTGCGCAGCCGCCACCGGACCGCACGCATCCTGGAGGCGGAGGGTCCGCCGCTCACCTACTTCCGCGCCGGCATGGTCGTGGGCGCCCGCAGCGAGTCGTACCGCACGCTGCGCTACCTCGTGCAGCGACTGCCGGCGATGATCGCCCCGGCATGGCTGCGCAACGAAACGCAACCGATCGGGATCGACGACGTGCTCTCCTACCTCGCGGCGGCGCCAGACGTCGAAGGGGCAGCGGGCCGCGAAGTTCAGATCGGCGGGCCGGACGTCGTCACCTACGGGGAGATGCTCCACCTCATGGCCGAGGCGCTCGAAAAGAGGCGTCGACCCCAGATTCCTGTTCCGTTGCTCACCCCGTGGCTCTCGTCGCTCTGGATCGGGCTCGTGACGCCCGTCGACGCTGCCGTCGCGCGTCCGCTCGTCGAGGGGCTCTCGGGGGACACGGTCGTGACCGACTCGTCTGGCGCTGAGCTCTTCGACATACGGCCCGAGCGCTTTCGCGAGTCCTTGCGAAAGGCAATCGCCGACGATCCCGACCTGCAGGACTAACCGCGGCGGCTGCCGGGCGAGCATCGCCCGGCAGCGCCAGTCCGGACCTCGAGGCGACCGCCGGCCCGATGACAAGCCGGCGATCGGCGCCGGCGAGCAGCTGGAGATCCCCTTCAGCATTGACGTCCCGCTCGGCGTCCCGCCGACGCTCCACAACGGCGGACAGACTTCGGTTGTCTGGCAGGTGCGGGTCACGCTCGGCAAGACCACCGCCTGGCAGCTGGTCGGCGTGCTTGACCCCGAGGCCGCAGCCGGCCGTCGTGACGCAACCATCGCCAGGCCTGCTCAGCTTCCTCGCGTCGCTGGATTCCGCACGCTGACCGCGGGTCGCAGACGCGTCACTACAGTGCGGTGCCATATGCGCCGACTGCTCTCCGTCGCGGTGTGTGTCGCCGGGCTGCCGGCGGCGACCGCGACCGCCGCCACCCCGCGAGAGCAGGTCCGCGCGGCGCTGGCACAAGCTGGCTTCACTGCGGCCGTCGCAGACCAGGGCGCGCGTGCGGTCAAGAGCACGATCGTGCTGCAGCGGACGGTGCGTGGGGCGATGCCGGCGGCGCGCGGGACGTCGCGGCTGGGCGGACATCCTGACCTGCCGGCTGGCCGCGTCTGGCCACGGTGTCGTGGCAAGGCCCAGACGTTCCTCGGTCAGGTCCGTGTCGCCGACCTGCCTGCAGCCGCTGCGCCGCTCAGGAGACTCGGCGGCGTCGTCCTGTTCTTCAGCCAGATCGACTTCGAGGACCCCGCCGAGTTGACCAACCCCTGGGACGGCGGGCGCTGCACTGCCGTGATCCATGTGCGCCGCGGCACGGCGCTGCGCCGCCAGCGCCCGCCCAAGGGCCAGGCGGTCCTGCGCCTCCGTCACGCCAGCCTGCGGTTCACCGCGCGCCCCGATATCCCCGACATCGCCTACGACAGCGATCGCCTCGGCTACCCGCTGCACAACCTGCGCCTGACCGACCTGCAGCAAGACGCGTGGTGGGACGTCCGCACGAAGCTGATCGGGAGCGTTCGGGACCCCGAGCATCGCCTGCTCGGATACACGGGCGTGCCGAACGGCGGCAACGGGTGCTGGGAACGCACACGCCGTGGCCGCGACCCGTGGGCGCACGTGATGACGTTCGGGTACGACGAGCAGCTGGGCTTCGAGGTGGCCGACGCTGGTGTCCTGCGGATCGCCGTCCGGCTCGCGGATCTCCGCCGCGGAAAGCTCGGGCGCACGTGCGGGATCTTCGACAGCGCGTAGCGGTCTCTCAGGCGCCGCGGACGTTCGCCGTCATCGAGCGACTCACCGGCGACGTAGGGCCACCGTCCGGCCTCGCGTGACGACGCGCCCGCGGCCGACGAGGCGGCCGGGGTTGGCCGGAGCGAGGAACTGGACGTAGGCCTGGCTGCCCGGTGGAAGTGCATGCCGGTGCGGCGTGCGCTCCTGATGATCGAGGAGTCGCTGTGCGAGGGCACGTGCTGGGTGGTCTTCGGGCGCGACGACGATGACGCAGGACGACCTCGGCAACGGGCTGCTCATCTGCCAGATCGGCGTGGCGCCGGTCAAGCCGGCCGAGTTCGTCATCTTCCGCATCGAGTAGACAGACGGCGCACGCATCAGATAGGGGTCACAGATAGGGAGGACCCCCGACGCCCCGGGACTCGCCGCAGGCGACGCTGCCCGCCATGCACTCCACCACGACGTCCTCCCTCGCCGCTGGCCTTCGCGCCCACGGCTTCACCGGCCGCCTCGTCGAACCCGGTGACGCCGGGTACGACGCCGCCCGCACCGGCTTCAACGGGGCGATCGACCGCCGCCCGGCCGCCGTCGCCTACGCGACCGACGCCGATGATGTCGCCGCGGCCGTCCGCGCGACCCGCGCAGCCGGTGTTGCGTTCACGGTGCGCGGCGGCGGGCACTCGGTCGCCGGGCGCTCGGTGCGCGACGGCGCGCTGTGCATCGATCTGCGGGCGCTCAACGGCGTCGACGTCGATTCGCAGACCGCGGTCGTGCGCGTCGGCGGCGGCGCGCTGCTGTCAGAGCTCGATGCGGCCACTCAGGAGCACGGCCTCGCGGTGCCGGGCGGGCAGATCTCGCACACCGGGCTCGGCGGGCTGACGCTCGGCGGCGGCATCGGCTGGCTCATGCGCCACCACGGCCTGACGATCGACTCGCTCATCGGTGCCGAGGTCGTCCTCGCAGACGGGGCGATCGTGCAGGCATCCGCCGACGAGCACGCCGAGCTGTTCTGGGCGCTGCGCGGTGGCGGCGGCGAGTTCGGCGTCGTCACGCGGTTCGAGTTCCGCGCGCATCGCGTCGGGCCGCTCGTGCTCGGCGGGATGCTCGTCTACCCGTGGGAGCAGGCGCGCCAGGCCTTCGTGGCGGCCCGCACGCTGATGGCCGGCGCGCCCGACGCGCTCACCGCCTTCGCCGTGCTCATCACCGCGCCGCCCGTGGCGCCGTTCCCCGAGGCGGTGCAGGGCCTGCCCGTGGCGGTCGTCGCCGTCGCCTGGTCGGGCGACCTCGACGAGGGCGAGCGCATGCTCGCGCCGCTGCGCGCCGACCTTCCGCCGCTCGTCGACCTCGTCGCGCCGATGCCCTACGTCGCGCTGCAGTCGATGCTCGACGAGACCGCCACGCCTGGCTGGAGCTTCTACGACAAGCTCCACTACCTGCCCGAGGTGAGCGACGGGTTCATCGACGCACTGCTCGCCGGCTTCGAGGACGCGCCGGGACCGCACTCCCACGTGATGACAGCGTGGATGGGCGGGGCGATCGACCGCGTCGGCGCCGGCGACACGGCGTTCGGCCACCGCGACGCGCGCGCGTTCACGTGGCTGATCGGCTGCTCCGGAGAGGACCCGGTGGCGCCCGCGGCCGCCTGGGTGCGCCGCCTGTTCGAGGCGACGAAGCCGTTTGCCAGCGGCGGCGTCTACGTCAACGCGCTGGACGACGGGCGCTCGGTCCGCGACGCCTACGCCGACGATGTCTTCGAGCGGCTCGTCGCGGTCAAGCGCCGCTACGACCCCGACGGCGTCTTCGACGCCCACGGCATCCGCGGCTGATTAGAGGCCTTCGCGCAGCGCGTGCGCGGCCGCCTCGACGCGGCTGCGCACGCCGAGCTTCGTCAGCACACGGCTGACATGGTGCTCGGCGGTCTTCGGCGCGATCACGAGCCGGTCGGCGATCTCGGCGTTCGAGAGCCCAGCCGCGACGAGGCCCAGCACCTCGCGCTCGCGGCCGGTGAGCTCACCGCGGTCCACGCGCTTGGCGCTGCGACCGCCGGCGCCGAGCCCGCGCAGCACCGCGGCTGCACGGTCGGCGTCGCCGAGCGCGCCGAGCCGTTCGAACGCGTCGCACGCCGCGCGTGCCGACGCGACCGCCAGGGGCGAGCCCGCCGTGGCGTGAACGCCGGCGAGCTCGAGCTGCGCCAGCGCCGCATCGTGGGGGAGCCCGAGCGCCGCGAACGCACGCGCCGCGTCCTCGAGCGCGCGTGCGGCGGTCTCGGTGTCTCCGCGGGCGGCGGCGACCGCGCCGGCCAGCGCCGCGGCCTTCGCCTCGAGATCGCCACGGGCGCCGGCCGCGGCAAGCAGGCGCAGCCGCGCGACCGCATCGTCGGCGCTATCGACGTCGTCCAGCGCGAGCGCGACCTCGGCAGCCAGGGTCAGCCCGCGCGCGTCGTCGCGCGGCGCGCGGGAGCGCTCGAGCAGCGCCGCGGCATGCGCGCCGTCGCCGCGCGCGAGCTGCAGCCGCACCAGCGGCGCGATCACCTCGGGCTCGTCCTCGAGGCCCTCGAGCAGGCGCGCGGCGTCGTCGCTGCGGCCCTGGCGCAGGCGCAGCTCGGCGAGCACCGCCAGCGGCACCAGATGCCCGCCGCCACGACGCCGGTCGGCGTGGCGGGCGAGCGCCTCGGTGAGCACCGTCTCGGCCCGGTCCCACGCGCCGGCACGGACGAGCACCGCGCCGAAGATCCCGCGACACCAGGACTGGACCGGAAAGAAGCGGCGGCGCTCGGTGAACTCGACGACGGCCTCGCACCACTGGGTTGCGCGATCGAGGTCGTCGAGGCCGTCGCACACGGTGAGCGTGGTGCAGCAGGCGTCGCCACACGCCAGCGGGTCGCTGGACTCGCCGCCGAGTGCGACCGTCATCGCCTCGTCGAGCAGCGCGGTCCCCTCCTCGACGCGGCCCTGGCGGACGCGGGCCTGGCCGAGCTGCGCCAGCGCCATGCACTCGATGTCGGCGTCGCCGAGCTCGTGGGCGAGCGCCAGGGCCGCGGCCGCGTGATGCTCGGCCGTCGGAGGGTCGCCGGCGCGCTTGGCCTCCTCGATCAGCAGCCAGCCGAGCTCGGGCCCCGCGGCGGCGCCGTCGAGCAGCCGCCGCGCACGGGCGAGCCAACCCGCCGCCTCGGCGTCGCGGCCGTCGATGCGGAACTCGGCCGCGAGGTAGGTCGCCAGGCGCCCGGCATCGCGCCCGCGGCCGGCGCGCTGGTAGGCGGCGTAGGCCTCGCGGCGTCGCTCGATCCCGGCGTCGCGGTCGCCCAGCCACCACAGCGACTGGCCGAGCCCGTCGAGCGCGTCGGGATCGCCCGGTTGCTCGCCCAGCGCCGCGGCGAACGCATCGCGCGCGCCCGCCCAGTCCGCCTCGCCGAAGCGCTGCCAGCCGGTTTGGCGATGGTCCACGCCGCTACTCCAGCTCCTGGCGCGCGAGCAGCGCCGCGCCGAGCAGGCCGGCACGGGCACCGTGGCGGGCGAGCCGGATCGTCGTGCGCGCGCCCAGGCCCGGGCCGACGTATCCCAGTGCGACGCGCCGCGCGGGCGCGAGCAGCAGGTCACCGGCGCTGGCGGCGTCGCCGCCGATCACGACCTCCTCGGGGTCGAACGTGTTGATCGCGTTCGCGACGCCGATGCCCAGCCGCTGACCCCAGATCTCGATCATCCGCGCAGCAGCCTGGTCGCCGTCGCGGGCGGCGCGGACGACGTCGGCGCCGAGCACCGGTTTGCCCTCCGCGCGCAGACGGGCGAGCTCGGACTCCCGGCGTACGTGGCCCGCCTGGGCTGCGAGCCGGTCGAGCGCGTGGCCGGCGGTTGCGAACTCCAGCGAGCCGGTCTGGGGGAAGCGCATCGGCGCCGGCACCGCGCCGGCGAGATCGAGCCCGACGATCGTGTGCCCAAGCTCGGCGGCTGCGCCGGTCGCACCGCGGTAGATGCGCCCGTCGAGCACGAGACCGCCACCGACGTGCGTGCCGACGCTCAGGAGGACCAGATGGCGGGTCGCGAGCGCGAGCGCCTCGTCGTGTGCCTCGGCCAGCGCCGACACGGTGGCGTCGTTGTCGACGAGCACCGGAGCAGCAAGCCGCTCCTCGAGGATCCCGCCGAGCGCGACGTTCGCGAGCGGCAGGTCGACGGCGCCATTCGTGACGGGCGCCGCGGCGCGCCGTGGCGCGACGATGCGCCCGGTCTCGAACTCCACGATCCGCGGGACGGCGATTCCGACTCCTGACAGGTCATCGGGGCGGATGCGGTCCACGAGCGCCGCGAGCTGATCGATCAGCGCGTCGGTGTCCGAGCGATCCGTGGGAGCGACGACCGACTCGCCGAGCTCGCCACCGCGCAGCAGCGCCGCCGTGACCTTGGTGACGCCGACGTCGACACCGATGACCGTCATGCCGGTCGCCTACGCCGGGCGCACGCCGTGGATGCCGCGCGCCGCGTGGCTCTCGCGCAGCTCCTCGTCGATCCGCCCGGCGACGACCTTCGCGGCGTCCATCACGCTGATCAGGCGCCCGGCGTCGGCGGAGTGGTCCTCGACGAAGACGGCGAGCGTGCCGACGCGGTAGTCGAAGCAGAGCTCGGCGGGCTGGCGCGCGAGCTGGTCGATGAACGACGGCGTGAGGATCTCGAGCACGCGCGACTGGTCGTCGTCGGGGTCGACGTAGAGGTCGTAGCGCTCGTTGAACGCCGCCGACTCCGTCTGCATGCGCGTCTTGCTCGACGTCGGCAGCGAGCGCTCGCCGAACAGCCGCAGGCGGTTGCGCGGGCGCAGGTACAGCCCGCGGACGAACGCGGCCTCGGCGGCGACGACGTCGATCAGCGCGAGCGTGTACTCATAGCTCGTCCAGGTGTCGGGGTTGTCGCCGTTCTCGTGGCGCTCCTCGAACGTGAAGTTGCCGACGGCGCACTCGCGACCGTCGGGCAGCTTGCCGACCATCCACTCGGGGCAGCTGCGGCGGTCGCCGGCGCCGAGCAGGGGCGTGTACTCCGGCAGTGACACGGTGCCCGCGTAGCGCATCCCCATCGACGCCGCGAGCGCCGTCCAGAAGTCGCCGTGCGCGCGCCGGTCGGCGATGGCGAACGCCACCACCAAGGCGGCGACGGCCACGACCGCGGGTCCGGCGATTGCGGCGACCACGCCCGACAGTGCCGCCCCGGCGACGAGCGACGCGAGCGCCAGCACGACGGTGGTGATGCCGAACGCGCGGGAGCGCCGGACGGCGGCGAAGTGCGCGCCGCGCGTCGCGTTCTCGTTCAGCGGCGTCGCGCTCATGTCATCAGGAGAAGCTGACCGTCGGCACGTCGCGCTCGGCGGCGTCGTCCAGTGCGAAGAGCTCCTTGTCGGGGAAGTCGCCCATGCCCGCGACGATCGACGACGGGAACTGCTGCTTCTTGGTCTGGTAGCGCTGGACGTTGCCGTTGTAGAGCCGACGCGAGGCCTGGATCTCGTCCTCGAGCTGCGACAGCTGCGCCTGCAGCTGCTGGAAGTTCTCGCTGGCGCGCAGCTCGGGGTACTGCTCGGCGAGCGCGTTGATCGGCGCGATCGCGCGCGACAGCTGCGTCTCGGCAGCGCCCTGTGCCGCCGGCCCGTTGGCGTTGACGGCGGCCGTGCGTGCGGCGGTGACCGCCTCGAGCACCGTCGCCTCGTGGGCGGCGTAGCCCTTGACCGCGGCGACGAGGTTCGGGACGAGGTCGTGGCGGCGCTTGAGCTGGACGTCGATCCCGCTCCACGCCTCGTCGACGCGGTTGCGCGCGGCGATCAGGCCGTTGTAGATGAGGATCCCGATCACGAGCACGAGCGCGATCAGGCCCAGGACGATGTAGACGACGACCATGGTCCGGGCACGGTACCGCGCCGCGGTAGGGTCCGGCGATGGAGCAGACCGGCGCGACGGCAACGACGAACGGCGCGAAGCACGCGTCCGATCCACGGGCCGTCGTCGAGGCGTTCATCGCGGCGCTCGAGCGCCTCGACATCGACGCGGCGCTGGAATACGCCGCGCCGGACATCGTCTATCAGAACGTCCCGTTTCCGCCCGTGCGCGGGATCGCGGCGACGCGGCGCACGCTCAAGCTGATGGAACGCTTCGGGACGGGCTTTGAGGTGCGCATGCACAACCTCGCCGCGACCGGCCCGATCGTGCTCACCGAGCGCACGGACGTGATCGAGGTCGGGCGCTTCTCCGCGCGGTTCTGGGTCTGCGGCACGTTCGAGGTGCGCGACGGCAAGATCGTGCTCTGGCGCGATCGCTTCGACTTCGCCGACGTGACGGTGGCGACGCTGCGCGGCGCCGCCGGCGCGCTGTTCTCGCTGGCCCGCCGCGCGTAACGCATCCCGGCGGCACGAGACGGTGCCGCATGACCACCGCGAAGCTCACCGCGCTGTGCGCCGCCGCCACGTTCGTCCTCGCCGGGTGCGGGTCAGACGAGTCCTCGGCCGAGCCGACCCCGCCCACGCCGCCGGCCGCCACCGCCACCGCCGCGGCGTCGCCGCCGGCGACCGCGAGCGCCGCGCGCGGCAAGACGATCCGCCTGGGCAGCTCGCAGTTTGGCTCGATGCTGTTCGACGCGCGCAAGCAGGCGATCTACATCTTCCAGCGCGACCGCAGGAACAAGAGCAACTGCTACGGGGAATGCGCGCGCCTCTGGCCGCCCGTGATCACGAAGGGCAAGCCGCGCGCCGGCAAGGGCGTCAAGGCGTCGCTGCTGGGGACCACGAGGCGCCGCGACGGCAAGCTGCAGGTGACCTACGCCGGCCAGCCGTTGTACTTCTACGCGCACGAGGGCCCCGGCGAGGTGGAGTGCCACAACGTCTTCCTCAACGGCGGGCTGTGGTGGGTCGTCGGGCCCAGCGGCAAACGCCGCCCGTAGTGGCTGGGCGCGGCGCGCTAGTGTCGCCGCGCGATGCGCGTCTTCGTGATCGGGGCTGGACTCGTCGGGGCGATGGTCGTCGAGGCGCTGCACGACGAGCACGACCTCACGGTCGTCGATCTCGAGCAGCGGATGCTCAAGCCGCTAGCGCAGCGCTTCGACGTCGCGACGGCGACGGCGAGCGCCGTCAGCGGACGCGAGCTCGCGGCCGCCGGGATCGCCGATGCCGACCTCGTCATCGCCTGCACGTCGCGCGACGAGGCCAACCTCGTCGCCGGCACGTTCGCGCACGCCCATGCGCCGATGGCCCGCACGATCGTGCGCACGTCCAGCGCCGAGTACGTCGACATCTGGCGCGACGGCCGCCTCGACGTCGACTTCGTCGTCTCCTCCGAGCTGGAGACGGCGCGCGCCGTCAGCGCCGCCATCGGCATGCCCTCGGCGCGTCATACCGACACATTCGCCGAGGGCGAGATCCAGCTGCTCGAGCTCGACGTCCGCGCCGACGCCAGCGATGCCGTCGTCAACCGGCCGCTGCGCGATGCGGTGCTGCCGGGATCGTCGCGGATCGCGGCGATCATCCGCGACGACAAGGCGCTGCTGCCCAAGGGCGACGCCGAGCTGCGGGCGGGCGATCGCGTCGTGATCGTCGGCTCTCCGGCGACGGCGGGGGAGTGGTGCGATGCCGTCTCGCCGCGCCGCGGGCGTGTGCGCGACGTCGTCGTCTATGGAGCGCAGGAGCTCGGGGCGGCGATCGCGCGCTCGCTCGTCACGCAGGGCCTCCAGGTCCGTGTGATCGAGCCCGACGTCGCGCGCGCCGCGACCGTCGCAGAGCAGATCCCGCAGGCACGCGTCTTCAACACGACCGGCCTGAGCGCGGACTTCATGCAGCGCGAAGGGATCGCGCGCGTGCAGGCCGCGGTCTTCGCGTTTCGCGACGACCACAAGAACCTCTACGCCGCCACGGCCGCGCGGATGTACGGCGTGCCCTACACGATCACGCTCGCGCACGACCGGATCTCGACGGCGATCTACGAGCACGCGGGCATCGACGTCGTCGTCGACCCGCAGGAGGCGACGGCGGAGGAGATCGTCCGGTTCGCGCACGATCCGCGCACCAAGCAGGTGTCGATGCTCGATCACGACCGCTTCGAGATCCTCGACATCACGACGCGCCCCGACGGCGACCTGATCGGCATGTCGCTGCGCGATATGCCGATCAAGGACGCGCTGATCGGCGCGATCGTCCGCGACGGCCACCCGATCTTCCCCGACTCGGAGACCGTCCTGCAGGCGGGCGACCGCGTGATCGTCTTCACCGAGTCATCGCGCGCGCCGTACGTGGAGAGCGTGCTTTGAGCGACCACGATGCCCTCTGGCGCCCGCCGCGCCTGGGCGTCGACATCTCCGCGGCGCTGAACCTCGCCGCGTCGCTCGTCAAGTACATCGGCCTCGCGGTGCTCGTACCGGCGATCTTCGCCGTCGCGCACGACGAGCCGTTCTGGCCGTTCCTCGCGGCCGGAGCGATCGTCGGTGGCGGGGCGCTCGGCGTGCAGCACGTGACGAGCGGGGGCGCGGACGTTGGCGTGCGCGAGGGCTACCTCGTGATCGTCGTGATCTGGCTGGTCGTCGCTGTCTTCGGGTCGTTGCCGTTCATCTTCGCCGGCGACGACCAGCTCGGACGTCCGATCGACGCGCTGTTCGAGGCGATGAGCGGGTTCACGACGACCGGCACGAGCGTCGCGACGGACGTGTCCGCGCTGCCGGTCTCGATCCAGGTCTGGCGCCAGGTCATGGTTTGGCTGGGCGGCATCGGGGTGATCGCGCTTGCCCTGGCGGTGCTACCGCGCCTGCGGATCGGGGGGCGCCAGTTGCTCGAGAACGAGCTCACCGGACCCGAGCTCGACACGATCCCGAGCCGCATCTCCGAGACGGTGCGCCGCTTCGTACGCCTGTACATCGCGCTGACCGTCGTGAGCTTCCTCGTGCTCGCCCTCCCGGGCTGGCTGGGTGCCGGGGACGTGATGGACACCTACCAGGCGTTCGCGCACGCGCTGACGACGATCAGCACAGGTGGCTTCTCGACCGAGTCGGCGTCGATCGGCGCGTTCGGCGCGCTGACGCAGTGGACGATCGTCGTGATCATGGTCATCGGCGCGATCAACTTCCTATTGCTCTACCGCGCACTGATCCAGCGCCGCTGGCGCCAGGCGCTCGGCGACGAGGAGCTGCGCTGGTACCTCGGCATCCTCGTCGTCGCGTCGGTCGTGATCGCGACCGTCGTCGTCGCCGACGGCGCCGAGCACGGCGGGATTCGCGCGGCGGTCTTCGAGGCGACCGCCGTGATCACGACCACGGGCTACTCGACCGTCGACTACGGCGAGTGGCCGGTCTTCGCGCTGATGGCACTCGCGCTGCTGTTCTTCGTCGGCGGCTGCGCCGGCTCGACCGCAGGCTCGATCAAGATCGTCCGCCACGTGCTGCTCGCGCGGATCCTCGGGCGCGAGGTCGCGCGGACGATCCACCCCGAGCTCGTGCGCCCGGTCCGTTACAACGGCGTCGTCGTCGACCAGCAGACACTGCTGTCCGTGGTCGCGTTCGTGCTGATCTACGTCGGGATGTTCGTCGTCGGCTGCGCGGTCCTTGCGTTCGACCATTCGTTCGCTGGGCGCCCGGAGGCCGAGGCGCTGGACCTGATCTTCGTCTCGGCATCGGTGCTCGGTAACTCCGGCGTCGGCCTCGGGGCGGCCGGCGCCGGGTCGTACGCGACGTACAGCGACCCGTCGACGATCATGCTGATGCTGCTGATGTGGCTCGGGCGCCTGGAGATCCTGCCCGTCGTCGTGCTGCTGCGCCGCAGCTACTGGCGGCTGTAGCCCAGCGCCGCGGCGAGCGCCTCGCGCAGGTCGTCGCGGTCGGGCGTCGGCGAGGCGCGGCCGTCGCGCCGCCGGTAGACGCGGCAGCTGAGCGCCGCGGGCTCCGCGTCGTCAGGCGCGAGCACGTCGGCGCCGCCGACGCGGATCGTGGGGGAGCCGATGAAGCGCTCGGCCAGCGCCTCGTCGTCACCGGCGATCCGGCGCACCTCGACGTGGGCGTCGTCGTGCCCGAGCTCGGTGAGGATCTCGCGCAGCTCGGCGAGCGCCTGTTGGTGCGAGGGGCAGCCGTCGCACCACAACAGCTCGATCAGCTGCGCCACTTGACCGAGCAGCCCTTCGGCTCGGTCGCCGGCACGCGTACCGGGCGTCCGGCGAGGACGTCGTCGAGCGCCTCGCGCAGCCAGCTCGCGTTCGCGGACTCGTCGCCGTGGTCGGCATCCGGCGCGCCGCGGTAGAGCAGCGCGCCGTCGGGTCCGACGACGAACACGTCGGGGGTGACCCTGGCGTCCCAGGCACGCGCGAGCACCTGCTGGTCGTCGCGCAGGTAGGGCGTCGCGAACTCGCTGCGGGCGACGCGCTCGCGCATCGCGTCGAGCGAGTCGCGCGGGTAGCGCTCGGCGTCGTTGGGGTTGACCTGGACGGCGTGGACGCCGCGCGGCGCGTAGTCGCGCGCGACGGCGTTGATGCGCTCGTGCCAGGCCAGCGCATAGGGGCAGTGGTTGCAGGTGAAGACGACGAGCGAGGCAACAGCCGCGGCGTCGATGACCGGCGTCGGGGTGCCGTCGGTGGCGGGGAGCGTGAAGGCGGGAAGGGGCGGCGTCACGCCTTCGACTGTACGAGCCCGCGCACGAGTGCCTCGCGGGCGAACGCCTGGCGCATCTCCTCCAGCCCGCGGCGCTGGTCCTCGGCGCGCGCGATCAGCTCGTCGAGCTCTGACGCCGAGAGCGGCGGCAGGCCGTCGGCGACGTCGCGCAGCGCGATCCACAGGCAGCGCTTGCCCTCGACGCCGAGCGACATCGTCTCGAGCGCCAGGAACGTGCCGAGCGCGCGGTCCGCCGTCGTCGCGCCGGAGAACTTCACGCGACCGGCCTTCTCGGCAACCCACGCGGTCGCGGCCTTGACCTTGTTGTGCGTCACGTCGAGGCGCTTTATGAGCGCGTCGAGCGTCTCGCGGTCCTCCTCGATCGCGTTTGCGATCCGCGTCATCTCGGCCTCGTGGGCCGTCCCGGCGAGCGACTCCTCGAGCTGACGGGCGTGGTCGAGCCCGAGCGTCGAGCCGGCGTAGTGGTCGTTGAGGTAGGTGCTCAGTGGGTTCATGCCAGCAGCTCCGCGAGGTCGTTGACAACGACGTCGGCGCCGTGCGCAAGCAGTTGCTCACGTGCGCTGTCGCGATCGACGCCGACGATATGACCGAAGTGCCCGGCGCGCCCGGCCTCGACACCGCTGAGCGCGTCCTCGAAGACGGCTGCGTGCGCGGGCTGCACCCCGAGCTTCTCGGCGCCGCGCAGGAACGAGTCGGGCGCCGGCTTGCCGCGCAGCTGCTCCTCGGCGATCACGACACCGTCGACGCGGGCCTCGAACAGGTCGGTGAGGCCGGTGCGTTCGAGCACCTCGGCGGTGTTCGCGCTCGAGGAGACGACGGCGGTGCGCTGCCCGGCCGCGCGCGCGGCCTTGACGAAGTCCACCGATCCGGGATAGACCTCGACGCCCTCGCGCGCGATCAGCTCGAGCAGCAGCTCGTTCTTGCGGTCGCCGATGCCGCGCACCGCGCCGGTGGAGACCTCGATGCCGCGGGACGCGAGGAAGTCGCGCACCCCGTCCTCGCGCGGCTTGCCGTCGACGTGCTGCTGGTAGTCGGCGACCGCGTCGAAGGGCTGCTGGTCGCCGCGCTCGGCGAGGAAGGCGTCGAACGTCTGCTTCCACGCGCGTACGTGCAGGCGCGCGGTGTCGGTGATGACGCCGTCGAGGTCGAAGAGGCAGGCCTCGATCGGCTCGGGCAGTCGCAAGGTCACCTCGGTGACATTCCCGGAGCGCCTGGGTAAGCGACAACGGTGCGCAACCACGCGAACTACCCGACCGACCCCTGGGCGCTGGTCGAGGAGGGCATCGACCTCGACAGGCTCGGGCAGACCGAGTCGCTGTTCGCGCTGGCCAACGGCCATGTCGGCCTGCGCGGCAACCTCGACGAGGGGGAGCCGCGCGGCATCGCGGGTACCTACCTCAACGGCTTCTATGAGTCCTACCCGTTGGCCTACGGCGAGCGCGGCTATGGGTTTGCCGAGGACGGCCAGCTCGTCGTCAACGTCACCGACGGCAAGATCATGCGCCTGCAGGTCGAGGACGAGCCGCTGGACATCCACCGCGGCGAGGTCGAGGAGCACTCCCGGCGGCTGGACTTCCGCACCGGCACGCTGGAGCGCAGCGTGCGCTGGCGCTCGGCCGGCGGGCACCGCGTCAACGTCCGCACGCAGCGCCTCGTCTCGCTGGCGCTGCGCAGCCTCGCCGCGATCTCCTATGAGGTCAGCGTCCTCGACCGGCCGATGCGCATCGCCCTGCAGTCCAACCTGCAGGCCAACGAGCGTGTCACGCGAAAGGCCGACGACCCGCGCAAGGCGCACGTGCTCGAGGATCAGCTCGAGCCGTGCTTGCACCGTGCCCACGACAAGCGCGTCGTGCTCGCCCACCGCACGCGGCGCTCGGCGCTGCGCGTCGCGGCCGGCATGGAGCACATCATCGACTGCGATGGCGACGTCTCCTCGCTGACCCAGGTCGAGGAGGACTTCGGGCGCGTGACGCTCTCGACCGAGCTGCAGCCGGGGCAGACGCTGCGCGTCGTCAAGCTGCTGTCCTGGCACTGGTCGGGCCAGCAGACGATCGAGTTCCTGCGTGACCAGGTCGACGCGAGCCTGGAGAGCGCGGCCGACGAGGGATTCGAAGGGCTCGCCGAGATGCAGCGCGAGACGCTCGCGGTGTTCTGGGATCGCTTCGACGTGCAGGTCGACGGCGACGAGGAGCTCCAGCAAGCGCTGCGCTTCGCGCTGTTTCACATCGCCCAGGCGTCGCTGCGCGCCGAGCGCCGCGCGATCCCGGCCAAGGGCCTGACCGGCACGGGCTACGACGGCCACGCCTTCTGGGACACCGAGGCGTTCGTGCTGCCGGTGCTGACGTACTCGCTGCCGCACACCGTGCGCGACGCGCTGCTGTGGCGCCACTCGACGCTCGACGCCGCGCGCGAGCGCGCCGCGCAGCTCGGGCTGAAGGGCGCGGCGCTGCCCTGGCGCACGATCCACGGGGAGGAGTGCTCGGGCTACTGGCCGGCGGGCACCGCCGCGTTCCACATCAACGCCGACGTCGCCGAAGCCGTCCGCCGCTACGTCGCCGCGACCGGCGACGACGACTTCGAGCGCCGCGCCGGCCTCGAGCTGTTGGTCGAGAGCGCGCGACTGTGGATGAGCATCGGCTTCCACGACGAACAGGGCGCCTTCCACATCAACGGCGTCACCGGTCCCGACGAGTACTCGGCGCTGGCCAACGACAACATCTTCACGAACCTCATGGCCCAGCAGAACCTGTGGTCGGCGGCCGACTCCGCCGGGCGCCACGGCGACGTCGCCGGCGCCCTCGGCGTGACGCCCGACGAGCGGGCATCGTGGCTGCGCGCCGCCGAGGCGATGCACGTCCCGTTCGACGAGGAGCGCGGCGTGCATCCGCAGGACGCGAGCTTCCTCGAGCACGAGCGCTGGGACTTCGAGGACACCCCGCGCGACCACTACCCGCTGATGCTGCACTACCCCTACGTGCTGCTCTACGCGCGCCAGGTCGTCAAGCAGGCCGACCTCGTGCTCGCGATGCACCTTCGCGGCGACGCCTTCACCGACGAGCAGAAGCGCGCGAACTTCGACTTCTACGAGCCACTGACCGTCCGCGACTCGTCGTTGTCGGCAGCGTCGCAGGCGGTGATCGCGGCCGAGGTCGGTCATCTGCGCCTGGCCTATGACTACACCTGCGAGGCGGCGCTGATGGATCTGCGCGACATCGGGCGCAACACGGCCGACGGCCTGCACATGGCTTCGCTGGCCGGCGCCGTGCTCGCCACGGTCGCAGGCTTCGGCGGCGTCCGCGCCTTCCGCGGTGAGCTCGTCTTCCGCCCGCGGCTGCCCGAGGCGCTGACCGGCCTGCGCTTCGCCCTGGCGCTGCGCGGGGCGCTGCTGCGGGTCGCGATCTCCGAGGACGAGGTGCGCTACACGCTGCAGGACGGCGACCGGCTCGAGCTGCGCCACGAGGACGAGCTGCTCGTGCTCGCCCGCGACGAGCCCGTGGTGCGGCCGCTGGCGCCCGCCGCCGACGAGTTCGTCGCCCCGACGCAGCCACCGGGCCGCGAGCCCGGCGTCAAGCGCTCACACGACGTTGCGAGCGGACGCCGCGACGGGCATCGCGCGAAGGCCGGCGCCGGCGGGCGCGACGAGCGGAGCAGCTCATGACCGACACGACGACCGCCCGCGGGTCCTACTGGCTGCAGTCGACGCCGTCCGAGCCGTCCTACCCGACGCTGACGCCCGGCGCACGCGCCGACGTGGCGGTGCTCGGCGGCGGCCTGGCCGGCGTGACGACGGCGTTGCTGCTCGCGCGGGCGGGTGCGGACGTCGTGCTCGTCGAGGCCGCGACGCTCGGCAGCGGTGTGTCCGGCGCGACGACCGCGAAGGTCACCTCTGCGCACGGCCTCTGCTACGCGGAGCTGGCGTCGAAGCTCGGCGCCGAGGAGGCCCGGGCATACGGCGAGGCAAACGAGCGCGCGCTTGCCTGGATGCGCGCGCTCGTCGCCGAGGAGGGCATCGAGTGCGACTGGCGCGAGCGCACGGCATGGACCTACACCCGCCAAGGCGACCGGACCGACGAGATCGCCGCGGAGGCACATGCGGCCGCGGACGCGTCGCTGCCCGCGAGCCTGGCGCCCGCGGCGCCGCTTCCGTTCCAGACGGCGGCTGCGGTGTACGTGGAGCGCCAGGCGGAGTGCCATCCGCGCCGTTACATCCTCGCCCTCGCGAAGCTGGCCGGGCGCGCGGGCGCGCGGATCTTCGAGAACACACGCGCGCTGGGCGTCAGCGACGGCGACCCCTGCACGGTCGAGACAGCGCACGGCGACCTGCAGGCCGACCGCGTCGTCGTCGCGACGCACTACCCGATCCTCGACCGCGGGCTGTACTTCGCGCGCCTCGACGCCCAGCGCTCCTACTGCGTCGCCGCGCGCGCCGCGGGCGAGATCCCGGAGGGCATGTTCTTCTCGATCGACCAGCCCGCGCGCTCGCTGCGCTCGACGCCGCTCGAGGACGGCGGGACGCTGCTGATCGCCGGTGGCGAGAGCCACAAGTCCGGAGACAACGGCGACGCCGGCCGCCACTACCGCGCGTTGTGGGAATGGCTGCGCGAGCACTTCGCCGTCGAGCCGCGTGCGGCGTACCGCTGGTCTGCGCAGGATCCGTCGGCGCCCGACGGCGTGCCCTACGCAGGCCCGCTGCATCCGCGCACGAAGCGGCTGCACGTCATCACCGGCCTGCGCAAGTGGGGGTTCACGAACGGGACCGCCGGCGCACACGTCGTCGCGGCGGCGCTGACCGGCGGCGAGGATCCCGCGGCCGAGCTCTTCGATCCCGGGCGCATGCACCTGCGCGCGAGCCTCGGCCCGCTGATCCTGCACAACGCCCAGGTCGCCAAGCACTTCGTCGCCGGCAGGCTGACGTCGCACGACGGCGCGAGCGCCGCCGAGCTCGCGCACGGCGACGCTGCGATCGTGTCCTGCGACGGGCGGCGCGCCGCCGTCTACCGGGACGGCGAGGGCACGCTGCACGCGGTCTCCCCGACGTGCACGCACCTTGGCTGCGAGGTGACGTTCAACGGCGCCGAGACGTCGTGGGACTGCCCCTGCCACGGCTCGCGCTTCGGTGTCGACGGCGAGGTGCTCGAGGGTCCGGCGGTCGATCCGCTCGAGCGTCGGGCGATCGACGCGCGGGAGCGCACATGAACGAGGTGCTGCCCGGCGTCCTGCACTGGAGCGCCCATCACGACGGCATCGACGCGACCGTGCACTCCCATGTGCACCTGCGCTCGGGCGCGATCTTCGATCCGCTGCTCCCGCCCGGAACCGATCCCGAGGCGCTGGCACAGGCGATGGTCCCGTCGGTGGTGCTGCTCTCCAACCGCCACCACCTGCGCGACGCTGAGCGCCTGGCGAGCGCCTTCGGCTGCCCGATCCGCGCCCACGAGTCCGGCCTGCACGAGTTCACCGGCGGCCCCGACGTCGCGCCCTTCGCCTTCGGCGAGGAGGTCGCCGACGGCGTGCTCGCGCTCGAGCTCGGCGCGCTGACGCCCGAGGACACGGTCTTCCGCCTGGACGCCGGGCCCGGAGCGCTGCTGTTCGCCGACGGCCTGATCCGCTCCGACGGCGAGCTGACGTTCGTCTCCGACGCGCTGATGGGTGAGGACCCGGAGGCGGTCAAGGCCGGGCTGCGCGCACGGCTGGCCGAGCTGGCCGCGCGCGACGACTACGACGCGCTGCTGTTCGCCCACGGCGAGCCGCTGGCCAGCGGTGGTCGCGAGGCGCTGCGCACGTTCGTCGCGGCGGCGTAGCACGCTCAGTCGACGACGCGGAACTCGATCCCGGCGCGCTGCAGGCGGTCGAGCAGCGCGTCGCCCATCGCCTGGGCGGTCGTCACCTGGCCCGCGGTCTGCGGGAGGTCGTCGAGCGCGAGGCAGAGGCCCGCCTCCGCCAGCATCTTCGCCGTCTCGTCGTAGCCGGGGTCGCCGCCGGAGACCTCGGTCGTGACGCGCTTGCCGCCACCCTCACCGGCGAAGCGGACGTTGAACCAGCTCTTGGCGCGGACGGCGGGGCTCGGTCCCTCGCCCTGCGGCATCGCCTTGAGCAGCAGCTTGCGGGTGGGCGGCAGCTGGGAGAGCGCGAACAGCCCCGCGAGCCCTCCGCCTGCGGCGGCGAGCGTCACGGTGCTCTTGACCACGGCGTAGTGGCCGTAGCTGAAGTCCGGCCCGTAGCGCTCCAGCGCGCGCGCCGAGCGCAGCACGATCTGCGGGTCGACGGTCGGCATCGGCACGATCCAGCCGCCGAGGGCGCTGTCGCGGCGGATCCGGTTGCCGGCGCCGTGGACCTTGCGCCCCGCGGGGCGCGGCTCACGCTTCTTGCGGTCGCTGGCGGCCGCCAGGACCTCGCGTGCGCTCGCGAAGCCGTTGACCGCGGAGTGGTAGGTGCCGCCGGACGGCCGCCCGCCCGCGCGCACGTACCCCTCGACCTTCAGCGGCACGCCCTCGGGCAGCTGCTTGACCGTGAAGTACGCGCCGAGGTCGTGCGGGATCGAGTCAAAGCCGCAGCAGTGCACGAGGCGCGCGCCCGTCTGCGTGGCCTGCTCGTGGTATTTCAGCCACATGCGGTCGACGAACTGCGGCTCACCGGTGAGGTCGAGGTAGTCGGTGCCCGCGGCCGCGCAGGCGGCGACGAGCGGCTCACCGTGCAGCGCATACGGGCCGACGGTGGTGATCAGGACCTTCGTCGCCTCGGCGACCCCGCGCAGCGCCTCGGCATCGGTGACATCGGCGGTGAGCAGCGCGAGGTCGGGCGTGCCGAGGCGCTCGCGCACCGCTTCGAGCTTCTTCGTGTTGCGCCCGGCGAGCGCCCAGCGCAGCGTCTGCGGCGCGTTGCGCGCGAGGTACTCCGCGGTCAGGCCGCCGGTGAAACCGGTCGCGCCGAAGAGGACAAGGTCATAGGTGCGGTCGTCGGGCATCGCCGCGGCAGTCTGCCAGGACAAAGCGCACCGGATAGGTGCACTACAGTGGAGAGATGCTTCACGACCAACTCGCGTGGTACGTCGCCGGCCCGGTGCTGGGGCTCTGCGTGGTCGCATGCCGGCTGGTCTTCAACGGGCGCCTGGGCATCACCGGCGGCTACTCCGAGCTCGTCGGAAAGCTCTCCAAGCGCAGCCTGAGCTTCGACTGGCGCGGCTGGTTTGCGATCGGGGTGTTCCTCAGCGGCACGCTCTACCTGCTGCTCTGGGGCAGCGCGGTGTTCGAGGGCTACGGCTGGATGACGCAGACGTTCAGCGGCGGCGCCCAGGTCTGGATCGCCGGGCTGCTGCTCGGTGCGGGCGTGCTGGTCGGCTACGGCGCGAAGCTCGCTGGCGGCTGCACCTCGGGCAACGGGCTCAGCGGCGCAGCCGCGTTCTCTCCGGCCAGTCTGGTGGCCACGGCCACGTTCTTCGCGACCGCGATCATCGTCAGCTTCGTCATCGAGGCGCTGATCTAGATGACGACGCGGATCGCAGCCCTCGCGCTCGGCCTGACGTTCGGGATCGTGCTCTGCTGGAGCGGCATGAGCAGCCCCGACGTGATCCGCGGCGCATTGCTGCTCGAGCAGAGCTACCTCTTCCTGTTCTTCGCTTCGGCCGTCGGCACCGCGGCGCTGGGGCTCTGGATCGTCGGCCGCCGTGACCGCGAGGACGCGGCCCCGCGACAGCCCGCCGAGCGCCGCCACGTCACCGGCAGCGTGATCTTCGGGGTCGGCTGGGGCGTGTCGAACGTCTGCCCCGGGCCGCTCGCCAGCCAGGTCGGCATGGGGGTGGGCTGGTCGCTGTTCATGCTCGCCGGGGTGGTCGGCGGGGTGTGGCTTTTCCAGCGCCAGAGCGAGCGCGAGACCGAGCCGGCTGCAGACGTTGCAAGCCGTCCGACGCGCCAGGTAGTGTCAATCAACACGTGAATTTCCCGGTGTTTGCGGGATCACGGGGGCCCATAACTCTGTGCATTTGCAGGGAATTCGTGGCTTGCTACGATGCCATCCGTCCACACGCTGAGTTCCCGGAAGAGCACTTCGGTGTTCCTTTGGGGAACGGGGGACCCACATGCCGTCATGGGGCGAATCGCCGCAGTCAAAGGCGTAGCGCGACTCTTTCAACGCGAGCCCGTCAGCTAACCCCGTAAGCACCGAGAAAGAGGATCTGAGCGCACATGTCCCGTGCCGAAGCCCACTCCTGGTGGGACGACGTCCAGCATTTGAAGCCTGACGCGAGCAAGCCGCCCGCCGTCAGCCTCGTCGACGACGCTCCGGATCTCCGCGAAGCCGCCGAGGGCAATGCCGCCCGCCGTCGCGCGCGTGTGTGCGCCGAAGCCGAGGCGGGGCCGCGCCTCAGCCGTGAGGACGCCGCCGGCTTCGCCGACGCCTTCGACCTGGACGGCGCCTTCGGCGCGCCGCGCAAGCGCTTCGCGCGCGAGCCGCGCGTGCAGGACACCGAAGAGGGTCGCGTGATCGTGCTCGCGCGCGACCCCGAGCCCGAGCTCGCGCCCGAACCGCCGCAGGCCGCCGAGCCCGTCGCCCACGCAGAGGCGCCGGTCTCGATCGAGGACGAGCTGTTGGGCGAACCGCCCGAGCGCGACCCCGAGACCGGCCGCCGCGTCGTGCGCATCACCGGGCGCCCGGAGGCCCAGGTCGCCCCGCGCCGCCTGCGCGAGATCGAGCCGCGGCGCGCGCGCCGCAGCGTCGCCGATCGCGCCCTCTCCAGTCCCGACCGGATGGCGCTGTACGCCGTCCTGCTCGGCCTCTTCCTCGTGGTGCTCGCCGCCGCGAGCGCCGGCCCGCAGCCCTAGGCCGCGCGGACCGCGACAGACACCGTCTCCGCGCCGCGGCGCGCGACGATCTTCAAACGCCGTGAGCGCTTGGAGCCCATGATCCTGCCGCCGTCGACGACGGCGCGGAAGCCACCCGGGAACGCGGACGGCGGCAGCACGAGCTCGGTGATGCCCTTGGTGCCAAAGCGCCCGGCGCCGTCGACGCGCGATGTCGACCAGCGCGCCTCGAACGTGCGGTGCTCCCGGTCCCACTCGAAGCTCAGCGGTGTCCCGGCGGTCGCGCGCGGGTAGGGGCGGGCGAGCTCGGCGAGCTTGTCTGCCTTGACGTTGTCACCGCCCGGGGGCTGGGTCAGCGTGCGGACGAGGCCCTCGTGTGAGCGCGCGCAGCACGGGTCCTGGTTCCAGTAGGCCCAGTGCGTCCAGGAGAGCATGCGCACATCGGCCATGCCGACGACGCGCGCGATCGTGGCGATGTCGTCGGTCGCCCCGAACTCGCCGAGGAACAGCCCGTCGCCGCCGCGCTGCGCCTGGCGCGTCGCGTTGTCCAGCGCGTGCGGCTCGCGCTCGGCGCAGCTCGGCGAGCCGCTGACGGGGCTGCAGTAGAGGTGCGGCGCGAACACCGCGCGCGGGTCGCCGAGCGGCCCGATCGCCGACGCCGCGCCCTGGTTGGCGATGACCTGCGGCTCGTAGAGCACGAGGCGCTCGGGGTCGACCGCGCGGATCGCGGCGATCACGCGCCGGTAGAACGGCGTCAGCACATCGCGATCGAACGCCGGGCAGCCCGACAGCGACGCGCACTCCTGCTCTCGCGACCCCGGGTGCGGCTCGTTGAGCAGGTCGTAGCCGAGCACGCCGTGGGCGCGGCGCAACCGCGCCGCCACGTGCGCCCAGAGCGCCGCGAACTGATCCTGCACGCCCTGCTTGTTGGCCCAGAACCCGTCGAACGCGGCCGCCTCGGTGGCGCCGAGCGGCAGCAGCGGGCGCTGCGTGACCATCCAGCCGGGGAAGCCCTCTCCGCCGGTGGACTCCGTGTAGTAGTCCTGATGGGCGTCGACGATCACGAGCAGGCCCGCCGAGGCAAGCGTGCGCACCGTCGCGGCATAGTCGTCGAGATAGGCCTCGTCGTAGGCGCCGGGGCCGGTCGGCGCCACACCCGCCGGGATGAACCCCAGTCGCACGACGGTGAACCCCTGCGCCGCCAGCCAGCGCGCGTCGTCGCGGTCGAAGCCGATCTTCGACGGCAGGTAGGGCGGGCGCTTGGCCGTGAGGTTGACGCCGTGCAGCAGCAGCACGCGGCCCTTGCGGTCGGTCAGCCAGCGGCCGACATGCTCGACCTCGGCGGCATGGGCGCGGCCGTTTCCGGGAACAAGCACCACGCACAGGACGAGACCCGCGACCAGCGATTTCATACCTCGCGCCACTGCCCCGAACCGTACGGCAGACCCGCTTGTATGTAAGCCGGTCCGGACATAGACTTACGACTAGTAAGGAGCTTCACCGGATGAAGTAACGCGCCAGGAACCGGCGCAACGCATCGTCAGCCTCTCCCCAAAGGCCCGCCCCCATGAAGACCGCCATCAGTCGTTTCCAGATCCACGACGATCTGACCGCCCCGGAGCCGTCTGTCCCGATTCTCCGTGGCGCCATCAGCACCGCCGGTCAGCTGCCGAATTTCCTCGGTGTGATCGCCGGCTCCCCGGCTGTGCTGCGCGCATACACGCGCTTCCGTGCCGAGTTGCGCCACGGCACGCTCGCCGGCCAGACGCTCGAGCGCATCTCGCTCGCCGTCGCCACCCACTACGGCTCGGCGCCGGGGACGGCGCTGCACGCCCGCACCGCCCGCCAGGCCGGTCTGGGCCTCGACGAGATCGCACTCGCCAAGGAATGGGACTCCAACGACGCGCGCGAGGCGATGCTCCTGCGCTACCTGCGTGCGCTCGTGCTGGAGCAGGCACGTCCGCCGATGCATCTCCACGAGGAGGCGCGGGAGGCCGGCTGGTCGGACGAGCAGATCCTCGAGGCGATCGCCTTCGTCTCGCTGGAGACGTTCACCGCGATGATCAACGTCGCCGGCGAGGTGCCCGTCGACGGGTCACATGAGAACGCGCGTCTGCAGGCGGTCGCGTAGGGCCGGATGTTCGCGCGGCAGCAGACCTGCCCGCTCTATCACGAGGCGATCGAGCTGATCGGCCGGCGCTGGACCGGCGCGATTGTCGAGGTCCTGCTGCAGCAAACCGCCGCGATGCGCTTCAACGAGATCGCGGCGGCCGTGCCGACGCTGTCGGACCGGATGCTCTCCGAGCGCCTGAAGGAGCTCGAGGACCGCGGCGTCGTCGCGCGCGACGTCCAGGCCGGGCCGCCGGTGCGCGTGACCTACGCGCTGACGCCGATGGGCCGCGGGCTGGAGCCCGCGCTGGCCGAGCTGAAGGCCTGGGCGCAGCGCTGGCTGGACGACTGACGGTCCAATTCGCTTGGACCGTCAGTCAGCGAGCAGCAGATAGCCTGCCGCGCACATGAGCGATACGCCGAAGACCGCCGAGGACGTCAAGGCGCTCGTCGACGAGCACCAGATCCGCTTCATCCGCCTCTGGTTCACCGACATCCTCGGGCAGCTGAAGTCCTTCTCGATCAACGCCGCCGAGCTCGACGACGCGTTCGAGGGCGGGATGGGCTTCGACGGCTCGTCGATCACCGGCTTCAACGCGATCGAGGAGTCCGACATGATCGCGATGCCGGACGCCTCGACGTTCGCGATCATCCCCTGGCGCCCGGAGGATCAGGGCGTCGCGCGGATGTTCTGCGACATCCAGACGCCCGAGCGCACGCCCTACGAGGGCGACCCGCGCCACGTCCTGCGCCGCGCCCTGGAGCGGATGCGCTCCATGGGCTTTGACACGTTCAACGTCGGGCCCGAGCTCGAGTACTTCCTGTTCAAGGACAAGAACGGCACCGAGGTCCTCGACGAGGGCGGCTACTTCGACCTCACGACGCTCGACGCGGGCTCTGACGTGCGCCGCGAGACCGTGCTGGCGCTCGAGCAGCAGGGCATCCACGTCGAGTACTCCCACCACGAGGTCGGCCCCTCCCAGCACGAGGTCGACATGCGCTACGCCGACGCGCTGAAGATGGCCGACGACTGCATGACCTACCGGATCACGGTCAAGGAGTACGCGCTGAAGTACGGCTGGCACGCGACGTTCATGCCCAAGCCGCTGTTCGGCGAGAACGGCTCCGGCATGCACACGCACATGTCGCTGTTCAAGGACGGCGGCAACGCGATGTTCGACGCCGACGATCCGTACTTCCTCTCGGACGTCGGCAAGGCGTTCATCGCCGGCCAGCTGCGCCACGCGCGCGAGCTGTCGTCGATCTTCGCCCAGTGGGTGAACTCCTACAAGCGCCTCGTGCCCGGCTACGAGGCGCCCGTCTACGTCGCCTGGTCGCGGCGCAACCGCTCGGCGCTCGTGCGCGTGCCGCTCTATCACCCGGGCAAGGAGAAGGCGACGCGGATGGAGCTGCGCTGCCCGGACCCCGCCTGCAACCCCTACCTGACGTTCGCGACGCTCCTGCACGCCGGCCTGGAGGGGATCGAGAAGGGCTACGAGCTGCCCGAGCCGATGGAGAAGAACCTCTACCACCTGGCGCCCGACGACCGCCGCCGGCTCGGCATCGAGCAGCTGCCCGAGACGCTCGGCGAGGCGATCGAGCTGACCGCGGAGTCAGAGCTCGTGCTGCGCGCGCTCGGCGAGCACATGTTCAACCGCTTCATCGAGATCAAGCGCCAGGAGTGGGAGGACTACCGCGTGCAGGTCACGCAGTGGGAGCTCGACCGCTACCTGCCGGTGCTCTAGCCGACGAGCACCCTGCCGGGTCGCGGCGCCGTGAGGCATTGACCCCGGTGGGGCCTAGGTCTTGAAGATCGAGAAGCCGTAGGTGCGCCGCGGCTTGGTGAAGCGGTTGAACGCGCCGGCCTGGTCGAACTGCACGAACCAGCGTCCTGTCCGCGAGCGCACGGGCAGGCGCGGCGCGCGCCGGCTCAGCACGCCGCACGGCCCGCTCGCCACGCCGAAGCGGTAGTTGCGGATCGTGCGCTTGCGGTAGCGGTAGTGGCCGTAGATCGGCTTGCCCGGCACGAAGCCGGCAAAGCGCCACTGCACCGTCTGGCGCGGCCGGCCGGCGACCGGGAAGTTCGTGATGAAGAAGTCCTCGACGACCGACAGCTCGGTCTGTGCGGTGATCGCCGGGTTGCGCGAGTCCTTGGCGACGAGCGTCAGCTTGAGCGCGCCGATGCCGGTGTGTGGCGGCATCAGGATCTTGTCGCGGAAGTTGCCCGCGGCGTCGGTCGTGACGAAGTCTGCGCCGTCGTTGCCGCTGATGTCGACCGTCGTGTCCGGCGTGAAGCCCGAGCCTGCGAGTGTCACTTCGGCGTTGGCCTTCGCACACCCCACCGCCGCTTGGATCTGCGCGGCTGAGGCGCCCGCGGGCAGCGCGAGCGCCGCGCCCAGCGCCGTTGTGGCGATGGCGAGCCTCGGTGTCATCGGCCGAACCTATCCGGCCGGGGCTCCCGACGTCCGTTTTGCCGAGCCCGGCTGTCTGGCGCGCGTGCGTCTAGAAGGGGCGGCGCGTGATCGTGAAGCTCGTGCGCACGCGCGGCAGGGTCGTCGCCGAGTAGGTCTTGCGACCGTCGATCTGCAGCGTCCACGTGCCCGGGCGCGAGCGCGCGGGAAGGCGCCGGGCGTTCTTGGTCAGCGCGCCACAGGGGCCCGTCGCCTTGCCGAAGCGGAAGTTGCGGATGGTCTTGCCGTGGAAGCGGTAGTGGCCGTAGATCGTGGCGCCGGGGAAGCCTGCGAACTTCCACAGGGTCGTCGCGCCGGGCTTGCCCGTCAGCGGGAAGTTCGAGCCGAACCGCACGACCTGGAAGGCGGCGGTGGCGGTGACGGCGGGGTTGACCGGGTCGGTCGCGGTCAACGTGACGGTCCGCGGGTTGAAGGTGTTGTTGGCCGGCGTCAGGAAGGTCGTCTGAAAGCCGCCGGTGGCGTCGGAGAACCCGGTGACGGTGACCGGGCCGCCCGTGATCGGCACCTGCGCGTTGGGTGAGAAGCCGGTGCCGGAGACCGGCACGTTGAGCTCGTTCTGGGGCAGGCAGGGGCCGGGGACCTGCAGCGTCGCGGCGTCGGCGGTGGCTGCTGCCGCGCCGAGCGTGAGGGTGGTCAGGGCGGCAAGGGTGTGGGAATGGAGCACGCGCGGCAGCCTACAGCGCCGCTTCACCGTCGAGAAGCTCGCGGAGATCCTCCGCGTTCGTGACCGGACGACGGCAGCTGAAGCGCTCGCAGACGTACGCAGCGGGCGCACCGTCGACCGTGCTGCGCCCTTGCAGCAGCGCGACGCCGCCGTCGTCGCTGCCGTCGCCGACGGCCAGCACGAGGCCGGGGCGCGGGCGCTCGCGCACGACGGCGACGAGCGCGTCGCGCTGCGCGCCGGGCGGCCCGGCGATCGCGATCTCGCGCGGCGTGCGCAGGTGCTCGTCGAGCGCCTGCAGCAGGTGCGCGAACGCACTGGGGTGGCGCCCGGCGACCTCGTGCAGCAGGCGCAGCTGGCCGGTGGCGGCGTCCTCGTAGCGGGCGTCGCCGGTCAGCGCCGCGAGGCGCAGCAGGCCCAGCGCCGCGGCTGATCCGCCGGCGGGGATCGGGTGGTCCTCGAGGTCCTTGCGGCGCACGAGCAGGGCCGGCGCATCGTCGGCGGTCGAGAAGAAGCCGCCGTGCTCGGGGTCGAGGAAGTGCGCGAGCAGGATCTCGGCAAGCTCGCGCGCGGCGGCGAGGTGTGCCGGGTCGGTGCCGGCCTCGTAGAGCACGACGAGCGCCTCGACCCAGTAGGCGTGGTCCTCGAGGTAGCCGTCGAGCTGCGCGCGGCCGTCGTTGTAGCTGCGCCGCAAGCGCCCGCGGGCGTCGCGCATCTCGCGCAGCACGAAGGCTGTCGCGGTGCGCGCGGCGGCGAGGTAATCCTCGCGCCCCAGCAGCGCACCGGCCTCAGCGAACGCGGCGACCATCAGCGCGTTCCAGCCGGCGAGGCGCTTGTCGTCGGTGCCCGGGCGCACGCGCAGCTCGCGCGCCGCCAGCAGCGTCGCGCGGATCCGTGCCGCGCGCTCGTCGTCGGGGCGCGGGCCGCGGTCCTCGAGCACGTTCAGGCCGGTCAGGCCGGGGTGGTGGTGGTCGACGAAGTTGCCCTGCTCGCTCGCGCCGAACCAGATGATCGCGTGCTCGGCGTCGGGACCCAGCAGCTCGCGCAGCTCGGCGATCGTCCAGACGTAGAACTTGCCCTCGACGCCCTCGGAGTCGGCGTCGATCGCGCTGTAGAAGCCGCCCTCGGGGCCGCGCATCTCGCGCAGCACCCAGTCCAGCGTCTCCTCGACGATCCGCCGCTGCTCGGGCTCTGCGGTGAGCTGCCAGGCGTGCAGGTAGGCGCGCGCGAGCAGCGCATTGTCGTAGAGCATCTTCTCGAAGTGCGGGACGGTCCAGGTCGCGTCGACGGCGTAGCGGCTGAAGCCGCCGCCGACCTGGTCGTAGATCCCGCCCGACGCCATCGAGGCCAGCGTGTAGCCGGTCATCCGCGCCTCCCCGCGGCGCAGCAGCAGCTCGATCGTCGACGCCGCCGGGAATTTCGGCGGGCCGCCCCAGCCGCCGTTGACGCTGTCGAACGTCTCGCGCAGCGCGGCGGCCGCGGCGTCCAGCGCGGCCGGGTCGAAGTCGTTCTCCGACGCCCGCAGCCGGGCACCGCCCGACAGCCGCGTGGCGATGTCCTCGGCGCTGTCGCGGATCTCCGCGCGGCGCTGGTCCCAGGCGTCGGCGACGGCCTCGAGCACCTGGCGCCAGCTCGGCATCCCCTGGCGCGGCTGCGGTGGGAAGTAGGTGCCGGCGTAGAACGGCACCTGCTCGGGGGTGATGAAGACGTTCAGCGGCCAGCCGCCGGCGCCGGTCATCGCCTGGCACGCGTCCATGTAGATCGCGTCGACATCGGGGCGCTCCTCGCGGTCGACCTTGACGCAGACGAAGCGCTCGTTCATCAGCGCCGCGACCTCAGCGTCCTCGAAGGACTCGCGCTCCATCACGTGACACCAGTGGCACGCGCTGTAGCCGATCGAGACGAGCAGCGGGCGGTCGTCCCGCGCGGCCAGCGCGAGCGCGGCCTCACCCCACGGCCGCCAGTCGACGGGGTTCTCGGCGTGCTGGCGCAGGTACGGCGAGGTCTCGGCAGCCAGTGCGTTGGCCATCAGCGAACCCGGGGGACGAGGCCGCGGACGGCCTTCAGCGACGGCCAGCCCGGCGTCCAGCGCTGTGACGCGCGCGCTCGCGCGCTGCGCGCGAAGCGCGTGCTGACGCGGCGGCCGCCGAGCGTGCCGCTGACGCCGCCCTTGCTCGTGACGGTCAGGCGCCCACGTGCGGCGCTGGCGCCGCGGATCGTCAGGCGCGAGGTGGCGCCGTCGCGCACGGTCCCCGAGACGCGGACGCCGGGCACGTACTCATAGCTGTGCAGCGTGTAGCGCGTGATGCCCGAGACGCTGACGTAGCCGCCGCGCAACCCGCCGACCCGCGTCGGCGCGCGCCCGTCGCCGGCGAGCGCCTCGCCGATGATCTGGCGGCGCGCGTCGTTGACGGCGAGGCGCACGGCCTCGACCGTGCGGCCGGCCTTGCCGCCGACGCCGGGATACGCCTTGACGCGGCTGAGGCGCAGCGGCGGGCGCGGGGTCGGGCTGAAGGGGTTGTCGACAGGCCCGCAGGCCGCCACCGGCTGGGCGGCGAAGAACTTCGCGACCGCGTCGGTCGCGCAGCTGCCGGCGGCGGTGCCGAGCACCGAGTGCCCGGTGTGCGGGACACCGGCGAGCTGCGCACCGGGGATCGCCTTCTGCACGGCGGCGGCGTCCTCCAGCGGCGTGCGCAGGTCGGCGTTGCCGTCGAGGATCAGCGTCGGCACCGCGGGCAGCGGGCCGGGCGCCGCCGGCGGCGGGCCGGCGACGGGATAGCCGAGGCAGATCCGCGGGATCTGACCGAGCACCGGCGCGTCGGAGAACGGGTCGGTGACGGCCGGCGCGAGCGCCCTGGCGGCCGCGACGACCTCGGTCGCGCGCTGCTGCTCGGAGGCGCCGCGCGTCCACGGGACCGTCGTGGTCTCCTCGCAGGTCGTCGTGAAGAACACGACGTCGTTGTCGGCGGCCGCGGAGGCCTGGAGGTTCTGCAGGCCCTGCGCGCGGACCGACAGGCGCAGGATCGGCTTGATGTCGCCCGTCAGCGCGGCGCGCAGCGAGCCCGGCAGCTCGGCGCGCAGCGTCGGATTGATGTCTCCGCCGACGAGGATGTTCCACAGCCCCGTCTCTCCGAGCGTCGCGCGGAAGCTCTTGCCGCGAGGGCTGATCACCGGGCCGCGCAGCGCCTTGCGCGCGAGCTTGGCGGCGAGCTTGCGCACGTCGCCCACCGGGTCGCTGCTGGCGCCCGCGCATTCCTTGCCCTCGCAGAGCTCGGCGAGCACGCGCTTGAGCGCGGCGAACGAGGATCGCTGGAAGGCGTCGGGCCCGCCCGGCGTGACGACGGAGTCCAGCACGAGCGCCGCGACGCGGTTGGGGAACGCCGCGGCGTAGGCCAGCGCGACCTTCGTCCCATAGGAGACGCCGTAGAGCACGAGCTTGGAGTACCCGGCCTCGGCTCTCAGCGCCTCGATGTCGGCGACGGAGTCCGACGTCCTGAAGAACTGGCGCGCGGGCCCGACCTGCTGGGAGCAGCTGCGAACGCCCTCGACCAGCGAGTCCGCCGAGAGCAGCGCGGTGCAGCGCAGCGGGTTGGAGTTGCCGGTGCCGCGCTGGTCGAGCACGAGCAGGTCGCGCGACGCGATCGCCGGCCCGAGGTCCTTGGCGAACGTCGGCGCGATCGGGATCGCGGCCTGGCCGGGGCCGCCGGCGAGCGCGACGACAGCCTCGTTGTTGGGATTCGCCGACGCGCGGGCACGGATGGCGCTGAGCGCGATCTGACCGGGCTGGGTGCCGCTGCGGTCCAGCGGCACGGCGACCTTCGTGCACTCATAGCCAGTCGGGGCACACGGCTGCCAGACGGCGGCGGCTTCGGCGGCGGCCGGGGCACAGAGCCCGGCGGCGACCACGATCGGGAGCAGACGGCGGAGAGCGGGAATGGCCTGGACGCTACCCGTATCGGAACGGGGACCCGCCTACAGCGGCCTGCGTGGCCGCGGTGCAGCCGCCGCTGGCGCGCCGCCTCCGGCACCCCTTAGTCTGCGCCCCATGTCACGAGAGACCGTCACCGCGCTCGGCGCACCGGCTGCCGTCGGCCCGTACTCGCACGGCGTGATGGCCGCGGGGCTGCTGTTCTGCTCCGGCCAGGTCCCGCTCGACGCCGACAGCGGCGAGCTCGTCGGCGGGGCGATCGGGGACCGCACGCGCAAATGCCTGGAGAACCTCGAGGCGATCTGCGCGGCCGCGGGGACGAGCCTCGACCACGCCGTGCGCTGCACGATCTTCGTGACGGACATGGGCCAGTTCGCCGCCGTCAACGACGCGTACGGCGCGTACTTCACCGCCGATCCGCCGGCGCGCGTGACGGTCGGCGTCGCCGCGCTGCCGCTCGGCGCCGACATCGAGATCGACGCGGTGGTGGCGCTGTCGTCGTGATCGCCGACGAGATCGCGCGCGCCAAGGCGGCGATCGCGGACGTCGTGCGCCACACGCCGGTGCTCACGTCCTCGACGCTGACCGAGCGCCTCGGCGGCGAGATCGTCTTCAAGGCCGAGTCGCTGCAGCGCACCGGCTCGTTCAAGGTCCGTGGCGCGCTGAACAAGCTCTCGGCGCTCGGCGAGCAGGGCTGTGCCGGCGGCGTCGTCTGCGGGAGTGCCGGCAACCACGCCCAGGCGCTGGCGCTGGCCGCGCGCGAGCGGGGCGTGCGCTGTGAGGTGTTCATGCCGGCCGAGGCGCCGATCGCCAAGGTCGAGGGCGCGATCGCGCTGGGCGCGACGGTGACCTCGGGCGGCGCGGGCGTCGCCGACTGCGTCGCGGCTGCGCGGGCGCACGCCGAGGAGTCGGGCCTGGCGTTCGTCCATCCCTACGACGACCTCGACGTGATCGCCGGCCAGGGGACGCTCGGGCTCGAGCTGCTCGACGACCTCCCAGACCTCGCGAAGATCGTGATCCCGGTCGGCGGCGGCGGCCTCGCCAGTGGCGTCGCGATCGCCGTGAAGTCGGCTCGCCCGGACGTGCAGGTCGTCGGCGTCCAGGTCGCCGATCGGGCGCTGACGATCGCCGACGGCATCGCCGTCAAGCAGCCGGGGGAGATCACCGGCCCGCTCCTCGACGAGTGGCTGGACGACCGCGTGACCGTCGGCGAGGACGGCATCGCCGAGGCGATGGTGATCCTGATGGAGAAGGCCAAGCTCGTCGTCGAGGGCGCGGGCGCCGTCGGGGTCGCCGCGCTGGTGGCGGGCGTGGTCGCGCCGGCGCCGCGCGGCCAGACGTGTGTCGTGCTCTCAGGCGGCAACGTCGACGCGGGCCTGCTCGCCGTCGTCGCGCGCCGCCACGAGACCGAGGCCGGCCGCCGGCTGGCGCTGTTCACGCGGGTGCCCGACCGCCCGGGCGCGCTCGCCAAGCTGCTCGACGTCGTCGCGGCGACGGGCGCGAACATCGTCGACGTCGCGCACATGCGCGAGGGCGTCGACCTGCACGTGCGCGAGACCGCCGTCCAGCTCGTGCTCGAGACGCGCGGGCGTGAGCACGCCGAGGCGGTGCGGCGTGCGGTCGCCGAAGCGGGCTACGTGGCGAGCGTCGTGCGCTGAGCCGTCACGGGCGCACGAGGATCGACCGGCCGGCGCGGACCCGGTAGGTCTTCTTGGTCTTGCGGTTGCGAACCGTCACGACGCCGCTGCGTGCGCTGATCCGCGTCCCCGCGCAGCTGTCCTCGGTCAGCCAGCGCGCCTTGGCGCCCGTCGCCGTCGCGTACTTGCCCTTGGTGCGGAAGCCGCCCTTGCTGCTGGCCCACAGGCGGCGCTTGGACCCCGACCCGCGGCGGCAGCTCGGCATCTTCTCGCTCAGGCTGAGCTCGGTGATCGGCTTGCTGCCGCGGATCTGCGCGATCTTGAACTTGCCGGCGTCGAAGTCACCGCGCTCGATGGCGCCGCCGGCGCCGCTCGCGGCCGCGATGCGCACCTTGCCGACGCGGGTGTCCATCACCGAGCCGACCGGGATCGACTCGGTCTCGGCGACGCGCTGGTACTTGCCGCCCGGCGGCGCGACGGTGACCGTGCCGTCGAGGACCTCGGCTCCCACCGACGTGCCGAAGACCGGGACGACCGTGCCGACGGTGGAGCCGAAGTAGGCGACATAGGTCGCCGCATCCGCTTCGCCGGAGATCGGTGATCCGGGCGTCGCGCCGACGCCGAGGTCCTGGAACTTCGGGTTGAGCAGCAGCTTGCTGAGCGTCGGGTCGGTGCGCCACGACTCGAAGTTCACCCGCGGCGTCGCGGCCGTGCCGCTGCCGGTCGAGATCAGCCCGCCGACCTCGACCCCGAGCGCGCCGGCGCCATAGCCCCAGCGGTCGGCGCGCTTGTTGACCGACTCGCCGGTCGGCGACGTCGTGGCGAAGAAGCGGTCGTCGACCATGTCGTTGGCGTGATCGCGGGCGGCGTCGCGCAGCGGGCCGCTGGGCTTGAGCGCCGGCACGCCCGCGGCGACGCGTTCCTTCGTGATCAAGCACTCCAGCGCGGCCTCGAGGGCGGCGCTGTCGGTCGTGCGGGTGTCGGCGCCCGGGCAGTCGGACTGGGCCTGCGCGGCGCCGGCCGACATGAGCGCGACGAGCGTCGCGCCGATGGCGGCGATGCCCGCCCTCCAGCCTTTCCAGGTGATCGTTATGCCGGAAAATCGAGCAGACATCCCGAGTGAGGCTACCGCGTGAATGCCCGGTCGGCGTCGCGTACAGGTCTCACGCGGGTGTCCGTGAAACGCGGAGCGGGCTCGCGAGACACTGTCGACATGCGGGTGCCCGCGCCATGACGCTGCTCGTCGTCTTCGCCCTGCTGGCCGGTGCGGTCACGGCGATCTCGCCGTGCGTGCTGCCCGTGCTGCCGGCGCTGCTCTCGGCGAGCGGCTCGGGCGGGCGCCGGCGGCCGCTCGGTGTGGTCGCAGGCCTGACGCTGACGTTCTTCATCACGATCGTCGGCCTCGCGACGGTCGTCGACGGCGTTGGCCTGGCCGACGGCACGACGCGCTCGCTGGCGATCGTCGTGCTGGCGGCGTTCGGCCTGGCGCTGCTCGTGCCGGCGCTGGCGGCGCGGCTGGAGGCGCCGCTGGCCGCCTTCTCTCGCCTCGGCCCGCGCTCGCGCGGCGACGGGCTGGCCTCGGGCCTTGCCGTGGGCGCTGCTCTCGGCTTCGTCTACGCGCCGTGCGCCGGCCCGATCCTCGCGGGCGTGATCTCGGTCGGTGCCGCCTCGGGCGCGACGAGCGAGACGGTCGCGGTCGGCGCGGCTTACGCGCTGGGCTCGGGGCTCACGCTGCTCGTGGTCGCGCTCGGCGGCCGGCGGCTGCTGGGGCGGTTCGGCGGTGCTCGCGCGGCACTGCTGCAGCGCGCGATGGGCGCCGTGATGGTCGCGACCGCGCTGGCGATGGTGCTCGACATCGACACGCGCTTTCAGACGGCCCTCGCCAACGACCTGCCGAGCTTCGTCGCCAACCCGACGCACGCGCTCGAGACGTCGGGCGCCGTCGAGCGCCGCCTGCGCGACCTGCGCGGTGAGTCGCGCTTCGACTCCTCGCGTGCGCCGGTGCGCCCGAGCTCGTCGCTGCCGCGGCTCGGCGCAGCGCCCGAGATCGTCGGGACGCAGCGCTGGTTCAACACCGACCCGCTGACGCTGCGCAGCCTGCGCGGGAGGGTCGTGCTGATCGACTTCTGGACCTACACCTGCATCAACTGCATCCGCACGCTGCCCTTCATCAAGCGCCTCGACGAGCGCTATCGCGACGCCGGCCTGACGATCATCGGGGTCCACACACCGGAGTTCGCCTTCGAGAAGAACGCGGACAACGTCGCCGACGCGATCCGCCAGAACAAGCTGCGCTACGCCGTCGTCCAGGACAACGACTTCGCGACCTGGAACGCCTTCGGCAACCAGTTCTGGCCGGCGAAGTACCTGATCGACGCCGAGGGCGAGGTCCGCTACACGCACTTCGGCGAGGGCGCATATGACGAGACCGAGGAGGCCGTGCGCGGCCTGCTGCGTGAGGCCGGCGCCAAGCGCCTGGCGCGCGCCGGCGGCCCGCCGGTCGAAGGGCCGTCCGACGCGCAGCTGACGCCGGAGACCTACCTCGGGTCGGCGCGCGCCGAGCGCCCGCCGCTGTTCACGCTGACCGGGGACTGGCGGATCGACGAGGAGTCGGCGACCGCGGTGCGAGCCGCGCGGCTGGAGATGCCGGTCACCGCACGCAAGGTCTTCCTCGTCCTGAGCTCGCGAGGCGGCGCGCCGCGCCGGGTGCGCGTGAACATCGACGGGCGCCCGGCCGGCGCCGTCACCGTCACCGGCCAGCGCCTCTACACGCTGGCCGACCTGCCGCGCGTGCGCGACTTCAAGCTGCGCCTGGACGTCGCGCCCGGCATCAGCGGCTTCGCCTTCACGTTCGGTTAGGCGGGACACGAGCCCCTTGACCGCCGCGGCGGACCCCCTCGCGGCGGCCGGCGGCTCACGCCGTGCGGCTGGAGCCACAGGCGACGATCACGGACAAGTCGGCATCGACCGGCTGGCCCGTCGCGTTGTACGTGTACACCGTGACCCAGCCGGGCCAGAACGCGGTCGTCGCACTCGCCGGTGCGGGGGTCCCGCCGCCGGCCCGCGGGCTCTGCTGGGCGACCGCCACGCAGCTGCTCGCATCCGCGATGTCCTGCAGGTAGATGCTCTTCACGCCGACGCGGTTGTTCCACACGAAGGCGTAGCTGTCGCTGGAGCGGACCGCTCCGTTCGCTTGGACAGAGGCCCAGTGCTGGTCATTGGCACCCGGTGCGCCGTCCGCGCCGCGCGGACCCGTCGCGCCCGTCGCGCCCGTCGGGCCCCGCTGGCTCCAGTTCAGCGGCGTCTCACCCGCGGCGCACGTGACGCCCGCCGCCGCATCGATCACCCGCAGTTGCCCGCTCTTCGGGTAGCAGCCGGCGATCGTCCCATCCGCACCGGGGATCGCCGCGGCGGCGATCCCGGCGACGGCTACCGCCGCCACCGTCGCGCCGGCGATCGGCGCGGCATGCCTTCGAATCCACCTGGCAGTCATCGTTGCTCCCTTGAAGGTCGGTCTCCGGCGCTTGCCGCCGACGAGCCCGGCCAGTGTCGCCGTGGGGTCCGTGGACTCGCATCGGGGAGACGCCCTGATCTTTCGGCCCCGTTGCTAGGGTGAGCGCCCGTGGCCGCCGCCCCCTCGGACACCGCGCTGCTCCGCACGCCGCTGTACGACGCGCACGTCGCAGCCGGCGCAAAGCTCGTGCCGTTTGCCGGGTGGGAGATGCCGGTCCAGTACGCCGGGATCCGCGAGGAGCACGTCGCCGTCCGCACGAGCTGTGGCATGTTCGACGTCTCGCACATGGGCGAGATCGAGACGTTCGGGCCGCAGGCGCTGGACTTCCTGCAACGCGTGCTCTCCAACGACGTCTCAAAGCTCGACGTCGGCGGCGCGCAGTACAGCGTCCTGTGCAAGACCGACGGCGGCGTCCTCGACGACCTCTTCACCTACCGGCTCGGCCCCGAGCGCTATCTGACGGTGACGAACGCCGCCAATCACGCCAAGGACCTCGCCTGGTTTCGCCGCCAGGCCGAGGGGTTCGACGTCACCGTCGCCGACAGCGCCGAGGCGTTCGCGATGCTCGCCGTGCAGGGGCCGGTCGCGCGCGAGCTCGTCCAGGCGCTCGCCGACGGCCCGCTGCCCAGGCGGATGACGGCCGGCACGCGTGTCATCGCCGGGCACAGCGCGCTGGTCTGCGGCACCGGCTACACCGGCGAGGACGGCGTCGAGATCCTGCTCGACCCGGCCGCCGCGACGCCCGTCTGGGACGCGCTCCTCAAGCGCGGCGCAGTGCCCGCGGGGCTCGCGGCGCGCGACACGCTGCGCCTGGAGGTCTGCTTCCACCTCTACGGCAACGACCTGATGGAGGAGCGCGGCCCGATCGAGGCCGGGCTCGGCTGGGCCTGCAAGGAGGAGACCGGATTCATCGGCTCCGATGCCGTGCGCGCAGCGCGCGAGGCCGGCCCTGCTGAGAAGCTCGTCGCCTTCGAGCTGCCCGGCGCGGGCATCGCCCGCCAGGGCAACCCCGTCGTGGGTGGCGGCGAGGTCACCAGCGGCACGATGTCCCCGAGCCTGGAGAAGGCGATCGGCATGGCCTACGTGCCGGCCGGCAAGGCCGAGCCGGGCACGCCCATGCAGATCGACGTCCGTGGCAAGCTGCGCGACGCCGTGGTCGCAACCAAGCCGCTGTACAAACGGGAGGATCAGACCTGATGGCCGACGCGAGCTACCCCGAGGATCTCCGCTACCACCCCGAGCACGACTGGGCGCGGATCGACGGCGAGACGGCCACCCTCGGCATCACCTGGTTCGCGCAGGACGCGCTCGGCGAGGTCGTCTTCTTCGACCTGCCCGAGGTCGGCGCCACGATCACGAAGGACGAGCCCTACGCTGAGGTGGAGTCCGTCAAGGCCGTGTCCGACGTCATCTCGCCGCTGTCCGGCGAGATCACCGAGGTCAACGGCGCCCTGTCGGACACACCCGAAGCCATCAACAACGACCCATACGGCGACGGCTGGCTCGTGAAGATCAAGCTCTCTGATCCTTCGGAGGCGGACGCGCTGCTGGACGCCGCCGCCTACCAGGACAGTCTTTCTTGAGCCGATACACGACCACAACCGACGCCGACCTCCGCGCGATGCTGGAGGCGATCGGCGTCGCCTCCATCGACGAGCTGTTCGACCGCCAGATCCCGGCGGCCGTGCGCCTCGAGCGAGCGCTGGACCTGCCGCCCGGCCAGCCCGAGCAGGACGTCTACGCGCACCTGCGCGAGCTCGCCGCCGCCAACGTCTCCGCCGAGGACGAGATCACGTTCCTCGGCGCAGGCATGTACGACCACTACGTCCCCGCAGTGATCGACATGCTGATGTCGCGCTCGGAGTTCCTGACGCCGTACACGCCCTATCAGCCCGAGATCTCCCAGGGCGGCCTGCAGGTGATGTTCGAGTACCAGACCGCGATCTCCGAGCTGACCGCGCTGCCGGTGTCCAACGCCAGCGTCTACGAGGGCCCGAGCGCCGTCGCCGCCGCCGGCTACCTCGCCAAGCTGCAGAACGGCAAGGGCAGGTTCGTCGTCAGCGCCGGCCTGCACCCGCACTCCGCCGAGACGCTGCGGACGTACGCGCACGGCTACGGCCTGGAGGTCGTCGAGGTCCCGCTGCGCGACGGCGTCACCGACGCCGATGCCTGGGCGGCCGCGATCGACGACGATACGAGCGCCGTCTTCTTCCAGCAGCCCAACGTGCTCGGTGCCGTCGAGGATGCGACGGCGCTCAGCGCGGCAGCGAAGGACTCGCCTGCGATCGTCGTCGCGCAGGTCGACCCGATCACGCTCGGCATCCTCAAGCCGCCCGGTGAGTCCGGCGTCGACATCGCGGTCGGCGAGGGTCAGGCGCTCGGCAACCGCCTGGACTACGGCGGCCCGTCGTTCGGCTTCTTCGCCGCGCGCGAGGCGTTCCTGCGCAAGATGCCCGGCCGGATCGCGGGGGAGACGACCGACGTCGACGGCAAGCGCGGCTTCGTGCTGACACTGCAGACGCGCGAGCAGCACATCCGTCGTGAGAAGGCGACGTCGAACATCTGCACCTCGCAGGCGCTCAACGCGCTCGGCGGGGTCGTCTACCTGTCGTGGCTGGGCAAGCAGGGCATCGTCGAGCTCGGCGAGCTGCTGCTGCAGCGCACCCACTACGCGCGCGAGGCGCTCGCCGCGCTGGACGGCGTCGACAAGCTCCACGACCAGCCGGTCGTGCGCGAGTTCGCCGTCAAGCTCGACGCCGACGTGGCGAAGGTCAAGCGCCGCTGCGCCGAGCAGGGCGTCAACCCCGGCGTCGACCTCGAGCGCCTGACCGGCCGCGAGGCCGACCGCGGCGTGCTGCTCGTCGCGATCACCGAGCAGCGCTCGCGCGCGGACATCGACCGCCTCGCCGAGGTCCTCGGCGCCGCGGTCGCCGCCGAGCGCAAGGCGGTGGCGGCATGAGTAGCGCTGCCACCGAGACGATCTTCGAGAAGGGCGCGCCCGGACGCCGCGCGTTCACGTGCCCCGAGCTCGACGTGCCGCACGTCGACGGCCTGCTTCCCGACGCGCACCGCCGCTCCGAGCCCGCGAAGCTGCCCGAGATCTCCGAGCCGGAGCTCGTCCGCCACTACGTCCAGGTCTCCAAGAAGAACTTCGACCTGGACTCCGGCTTCTACCCGCTGGGCTCGTGCACGATGAAGCACAACCCGCGGCTGCACGAGCGCGTCGCCGGCCTCCCGGGCCACGCGCGCCTGCATCCGCTGCAGGACGCCGAGGGGGCGCAGGGCGCGCTGGAGCTGATGTTCAACCTCGAGCGCGCGCTGTCGGAGGTCTCCGGCCTGCCGCACGTCAGCCTGCAGCCGAGCGCCGGCTCGCACGGCGAGCTCGCCGGCCTGCTCGTCACGCGCGCCTACCACGAGGACCGCGGAGAGACGCGCCACAAGGTGCTCACGCCCGACACCGCGCACGGCACGAACCCGGCGACGGTGACGATGGCGGGCTTCGACGTCGTCAAGGTCGGCACGAACCCCGACGGCGGCGTCGACCTCGACGACCTGCGCGCGAAGGCCGACAAGGACGTCGCCTGCCTGATGCTCACGAACCCCAACACGCTCGGGCTGTTCGACCCGAACATCGAGGAGATCGCGCAGATCGTCCACGGCGTCGGCGCGACGCTGTACTACGACGGCGCGAACCTCAACGCGGTCATGGGCATCTCGCGGCCGGGTGACATGGGCTTCGACATCGTCCACTTCAACCTGCACAAGTCCTTCACGCAGCCCCACGGCGGCGGCGGTCCGGGCTCGGGTCCGATCGCCGTCTCCGACCGGATCGCGCCGTACCTGATGACGCCGGTGATCCGCAAGTCCGGCGACGGCGCCTTCGTGCTCGACGACAGCCCCGCCGACGGCGTCGGCTCCAAGTCGATCGGGCGCCTGCGCGGCTTCCAGGGCAACTACGGCTGCTTCGTGCGCTCCTACGCCTACATCCGCTCGCTCGGCGGCGACGGCCTGAAGGACGCGTCGGAGACGGCGGTCCTCAACGCCAACTACCTGCTCGCCCTGCTCAAGCGCAACGGCGCAGGCGAGCAGCTGCCGCTGGCCTTCGGCGAGTACTGCCTGCACGAGTTCGTCCTGTCAGGCGGGCCGATGAAGAAGAACCTCGGCCTCAAGACGCTGGACCTCGCCAAGCGGTTGCTGGACTTCAACTTCCACCCGCCGACCGTCTATTTCCCGCTGCTCGTCGACGAGGCGCTGATGATCGAGCCGACCGAGACGGAGACCAAGGAGACGCTCGACGAGTTCGCCGCGGCGATCGCCGAGATCCTGCGCGAGGGCGCCGAGGACCCGTCGATCGCCCAGAACGCGCCGTACAACACGCCGGTCCGCCGGCTCGACGAGGCCGGCGCGGCGAAGAACCCGATCATCCGCCAGCCGCTGTAGCGCGCATGCGCATCTTCAGCGGCATCCAGCCGACGGGCCGCAAGCACCTGGGCAACTACATCGGCGCGATCGTCGAGTACGTCTCCGGCCAGGAGCGCGCGCATCAGGCCGGCGACGAGTCGATCTACTGCATCGTCGACAGCCACGCGGTCACGGTCGCCTATGACCCCAGGGAGCTGCGCGAACGCGCCTACGACACGCTCGCGATCCTGCTCGCGGCGGGCCTTGACCCGGCGAAGTCGGTGCTCTTCCGCCAGTCCGACGTCCAAGAGCACACCGAGCTGTGCTGGCTGCTGACCAGCGTCACCGCGGTCGGCGAGCTCAACCGCATGCACCAGTTCCGCGACAAGTCCGCCGCGCAGCGCGAGCTCGTCTCCGCCGGGATCCTGTTCTACCCCGTCCTGATGGCGGCCGACGTGCTCGCCTACCGCGCCGGCGAGGTGCCCGTCGGTGAGGACCAGCGCGAGCACCTCGAGCTGATGCGCGACGTCGCGCGGCGCTTCAACGGGCGCTTCGGCGAGGACCTCCTCGTCGTCCCCGAGCAGCGCTCGCCCGAGGTCGGCGCACGGATCATGGACCTGCAGGAGCCGACGCGGAAGATGTCGACCACCGGCGGGACCCCGGAGGGCACGGTCTACGTGCTCGACGATCCGAAGGCGATCGAGAAGAAGGTCAAGCGCGCGGTGACCGACTCCGACGACCCGCCGGAGATCCGCCGCGGTCCGGACAAGCCGGGCGTCACGAACCTGCTGGAGATCCTCGCCGCCGCCCGCGGCGTCACGCCCGCGGCCGCCGAGGCGTCGCTCGCCGACGCGCGCGGCTACGGCGACCTCAAGGCTGCGACCGCGACGGCGGTCATCGACCTGCTCGCGCCAGTGCGTGAGCGCTATGCGGCGCTGCGCGCCGACGAGGCGGCCCTGGAGGCCGTGCTCGCCGACGGCGCCGACAAGGCGCGGGCGCTCTGCAGGCCCGTGCTCGCCGACGTGCGCGCGGCGATGGGCGTCGGCGCCCCCTAAAACGGGGTCAGATCTTGAAATCAAGCATCGTCCGGGTTTAAACCCGAGAAGTGCTCGAATTCAAGATCTGACCCCATTGGCGGGGAACTGGTACTTGCGTTTCACTAGGGCGGTTGGGTACGGTGCCAGGGTCGGGCGGCGGCGGCGTGGGGCTGCGGCTGTATACAGGGGGTCGTTGTGCTTGCTATGGGTTCGCTGCGTCTGGGGACGCGCAGCTTGGGTCGTGCGACGCTGATCGCCGTTCTCGGCACGGCGGCGCTGGTCACCGCACCGGGCACGGCGAGCGCGGATTACCGCGCCGAGGGCTCCTTTGACTGCCGCGCGGCCGGGTTCCGCGCCGGCGCGACCGAGCGCGCGGTCGCCAACGACGCGGCCAAGCCGTGCAAGGACGCCGACGCTGCGGCGGCCCTCGTCGACATCCCGCTCGGCCCCGTGCGGGTCAAGGCCGGCGGTGTGACCGGCAAGACCACCCAGACTCCCGACGACCTCGCCTCGAGCGCGCCCGCCAACGGCGACGGCGCCACCGCCGAGGCCGGCCTCGACCAGCTCGCCCTCGTGCAGGGCATCGTCAACGTGACGATCAAGGGCATCAGCGCCAAGGCGAGCATCACGTGCAAGGACGGCCAGCCCGTCTTCAGCGGCGGCTCGGCGATCAAGAGCATCAACGTCGCCGGCATCAACATCCCGCTGCCCGGCAACGGCCTGGCGAACGCGAAGATCGTCACCCCGATCGTCGCGCTGTACCTCAACGAGACGATCCGCCAGGGCGACCGGCTCATCCACCGCGCGCTGCGGCTGACGCTGGCCGGTCAGGACATCGTCGTCGGCGAGGCGATGGTCGGGCTGGAGGACACGCCGTGTGCGACCGTCGCCGACACCGACGGCGACCTCGTGCCCAACGCCGACGACAACTGCGTCACCGTCGCCAACCCCGACCAGGCCGATCTCGACGACGACGGCCAGGGCGACGCCTGCGATCCCGACGACGACGGCGACGGCGTCGCGGACGCCACCGACAACTGCCAGACCGTCCCGAACCCCGGCCAGCAGGACAGCGACGGCGACGACATCGGCAACGCCTGCGAGGAGGACGACGACGCCGACGACGTCCCCGACGCCTCCGACAACTGCCCGGAGGTCGCGAACACCGACCAGGACGATCTCGACCTCGACGACATCGGCGACGCCTGCGATCCTGACGTCGACGGCGACACCGTCGCCAACGCCACCGACAACTGCGAGCGCGTCCCGAACACCAACCAGGACAACCTCGACGGCGACGCGCTCGGCGACGCCTGCGATCCGGACGTCGACGGTGACGGCGTCGTCAACGAGAGCGACAACTGCGAGCGCGTCGCCAACTCCGGCCAGGATGACCTCGACGGTGACGCGATCGGCGACGCGTGCGATCCCGACGACGACAACGACGGCGTCGCCGACGGCAGCGACAACTGCGCGACGGTCGCCAACCCCGGCCAGGAAGACAACGACAACGGCGGCGGCGGCGACGCGTGCGATCCCGACGACGACAACGACTCCGTCCTCGACGGCGACGACAACTGCAGCCTGGTCGCCAACTTCGACCAGACCAACAGCGACGGCGATCTGCTCGGCGATGCCTGTGACGCCGACGACGACAACGACGGCGTCGACGACGGCGACGACAACTGCGCAGTCCGTCGCCAACACCGGGCCAGGACGAACAACGACGGCAACGGCGGCGGTGACGCCTGCGATCCCGACGACGACAACGACACCGTCGACGACGGCGACGACAACTGTCAGTTCGTCGCGAACACCGGTCAGGAGAACAACGACGGCGACGCCAACGGTGACGCGTGCGATCCCGACGACGACAACGACACCGTCGACGACGGTGACGACAACTGTGAGCTCGTCGCGAACACCGGTCAGGAGAACAACGACGGCGACGCCAACGGTGACGCCTGCGATCCCGACGACGACAACGACACCGTCGCCGACGGTGACGACAACTGCGAGCTCGTCGCGAACACCGGCCAGGAGAACAACGACGGCGATCCGCTCGGCGACGCGTGCGATCCCGACGACGACAACGACACCGTCGACGACGGTGACGACAACTGTGAGCTCGTCGCGAACACCGGTCAGGAGAACAACGACGGCGACGCCACACGGTGACGTCTGCGATCCGGACGACGACAACGACACGGTCGACGACGGTGACGACAACTGTGAGCTCGTCGCCAACACCGGCCAGGAGAACAACGACGGCGACCGCCCGGCGACGCGTGCGATCCCGACGACGACAACGACACCGTCGCCGACGGTGACGACAACTGTGAGCTCGTCGCGAACACCGGTCAGGAGAACAACGACGGCGACGCCAACGGTGACGTCTGCGATCCGGACGACGACAACGACACGGTCGCCGACGGTGACGACAACTGTGAGCTCGTCGCGAACACGGGCCAGGAGAACAACGACGGCGACGGACCCGGCGACGCCTGCGATCCCGACGACGACAACGACACCGTCGACGACAGTGACGACAACTGCGAGCTCGTCGCCAACACGAACCAGGAGAACAACGACGGCGACTCGCTCGGTGACGCCTGCGATCCCGATGACGACAACGACACCGTCGACGACGGTGACGACAACTGTGAGCTCGTCGCCAACACGGGCCAGGCCAACAACGACAACGACGCCGACGGCGACGCCTGCGACGCCGATGACGACAACGACACCGTCGACGACGGTGACGACAACTGCGAGCTCGTCGCCAACACCGGCCAGGAGAACAACGACGGCGACGGACCCGGCGACGCGTGCGATCCCGACGACGACAACGACACCGTCCCCGACGGTGGCGACAACTGCCAGTTCGTCGCCAACAACGGCCAGGCCAATAACGACGGCGACCCGCTCGGTGACGTCTGTGATCCCGACGACGACAACGACACGATCGCCGACGGCCCCGACAACTGCGACTTCGTCGCCAACACGGGTCAGGAAGACGCGGACAACGACGGCATCGGTGACGCCTGCGACAACGACGCCGACAACGACGGCACGCCGAACGCGCAGGATTGCGCGCCGACTGATCCGAACATCCACCTGAACGCGGCGGACGCGCCCGGCCTGGGCTTCGCGGACACCAACTGCGACGGGATCGACGGACGGATCGCCGACGCGGTGTTCGTCTCGATCGGCGGCAGTCGACGCCAACAACGGCCTGACGCCGGCGTCGCCGAAGCGGACGGTCAACGCCGGGCATCGCGACGGCGTCGGCCACCGGCCGTCCGCAGGTCCTCGTCGCGGCCGGGACCTACAGCGAGACGACGGCGCTCAGCTCGCTTCGAGCAAGATCGATCGCCGGCGGCTACAGCACGACGTTCGCGATCGCGCTCGACGACGCCCGCGAGCCGCATCGAGGGCAGCCCGCAGGGCGCGCTCGCCGACGGTGACACGACGTCGCGCTGCAGCTGCTGACGATCCACGGTATCCCCGACGCCGCCCGCAGCGCCTACGGCCTGCGCGCGATCAACGGGTCGAACGTGACGATGCAGCGCGTCGCGGTGTCGGCCGCGACCGGCCTCGCCGGCGCCGCCGGTGGCAACGGCTCGACCGGTGCCAACGGCCAGCGCGGCGGTCGACGGCTCCGACGGCGACAACGACGACAACGGCCCCGGCGGTGCCGGTGGTGCGGGTGGCGTCGGCGGCGGCTTCAGCGGCGGCGCCGGCGGCCGCGGCGGCTCCGATGGCGGCAGCGGCGGCGGGCAGAACGGCGTTGTCGGCCTGGGTCCGGCGGGCGGCACGCTCGGTGGCGGCGGCGCCGGCGGCGACTGCGATGGCAACGACGGCGGCAACGGCGGCAACGGCGGGGCCGGGGCGGCCGGCGGCAACGGCGGCGGCGCGACCAACACCGCCAACGCCGGCAGCGGCCTTCACCGGTGTGTCGGGCGCCAATGGGCTCGGAGCCGGCGCCGCAGGCAGCGGCGGCGGCGGTGGCGGCGGCGGCGCGTCCGACGACGGCACGTTCTGCGACGACGGTCAGGGCAACGGCGGCGGCGGCGGCGGCGCCGGCGGCGCCGGCGGTCAGCCCGCCGGCGGCGGTGGCCCTGGCGGCGGGTCGTTCGCGATCTGGCTGTTCAACTCGACCCTCAGCGTCACCGACGGCACGCTCACCGCGGGCGCCGGCGGCGCCGGCGGCGCCGGCGGCGACGGGCGGAACGGGCGGGACGGGCGGCGGCGGCGGCATCGGCGGCGACAAGGACCTCGGCGACGTGGGCCGCGGCGGCAACGGCGGCCTCGGCGGCAACGGCGGCCGCGGCGGCCACGGCGGCGGCGGCGCGGGCGGCCCGAGCATCGGCGTCTTCCGCGGCGGCGCCTCGACGTACAGCAGCGCGTCGACGACGATCACCAACGGCGCCGGCGGCGCTGGCGGCGGCGGTTCCGGCAGCGCCGGGCAGACCGGCCTCAGCCAGCAGATCTTCTAGGCGCAAACAGCGGGGGCGGGTGCCTGCGCATCCGCCCCAACGGCTACGGTTCGGGCGATGGACGTTGCCGAGCTCGAGCTCGACCTGGAGGTCTTCTCCGGCCCGTTTGACCTGATGCTCACGCTGATCCTGCGTGAGGAGGTCGACCTGATGGAGGTCGAGCTGGCCGACGTCGTGCTCAGCTACCTCGACCTGCTGGAGTCGCGCGGTGACCTCGATCTCGAGGTCGCCACGGAGTTCCTCGTGCTGATCGCCGCGCTGCTGGAGCTCAAGTCGCGGCTGCTGCTGCCGCGCGAGGACGAGGACCTCGAGGATCTCGCGCCCGGCGAGGCCGCCGAGGAGCTGCTGGCGCGGATGCTCGACGCCAAGCGCTACCGCCACGCCGCCGACCACCTGCGCGAGCGCCTCGGCGCCGAGCACGGCTACCGCTACCGCTCGGCCCCGCGCCCGGCGTTCCTGCGCCAGGTCGTCTTCGGCGAGGACGTCGAGGGCGTCTATGACCCCGATGAGCTCGGCGCTGCGCTCGGCGGGATGCTGCGGATGCCCGACCCGATCTCGCTGCACCACCTCGCGATGCCGCGCGTCAGCGTCGCCGAGCGCCTCGCGCACCTGCGCACGCTGCTGCGCCGCGGCGCGCTGAACTTCGACGAGGCGGTCGCCGGCGCCGACCGGATGACCGTCGCCGTGACGCTGTTCGCGCTGCTCGAGCTCTACAAGCAGGGCGAGGCGACGTGGGACCAGCCCGAGAGCTTCGGCACGATCGCGATTCGCAGGGTGGGGGCGGCATGAGCGAGCTGGCGCGGACGATCGAGGCGCTGCTGTTCGTCTCTCCCGAGCCGGTGTCCGGCGCCGAGCTGATGGACGCCTGCGCCTGCGATGGCGAGGAGCTCGACGCCGCGCTCGCCGAGCTGCGCGAGGCGTTCGCGCCCGGGCGCCGCGGCCTGGAGCTCAAGGAGGTCGCCGGCGGCCTGACGCTTGCGTCGTCCCCGGACGCCGAGGACGCCGCGCGGCGCCTGCTGGCCAAGCCGCGCACGCCGCCGCTGACGCCGGCGCAGGCCGAGACGCTCGCGATCGTCGCCTACCTGCAGCCCGTCTCGCGCCCGGAGATCACGCGCATCCGCGGCGTCGCGGCCGACAGCGCGTCCGCCACGCTGCTGGAGCGCGGGCTGATCGAGGAGGCCGGGCGCTCGCCGTTCGGCGCGATCCTCTACCGCACGACGCCGCTGTTCCTCAAGCTCTTCGGGCTCGCCGCGCTGAAGGACCTGCCCGAGGTCACCGCGTGGGATCCGACGCCCGAGGAGGAAGCCGACCTGCGCGACCGCCTGCTGAAGGCCGGAGAGGCGCGCAGCAGCGGCAGCCCGATGCGCGCCGAGGCGTAGGGGACCAGGCGCACCGGCCCGAGCAGCCCGTAGGGCTGGGTCGCGGGCTGGACGAGGTACAGCGGCTGTGTCGGCTGGCCGACGAGCGCGTTCTTCAGCGTCGTCGCGACGACGATCCGCAGCGTGTTGTCCCCGGGCCGCAGCAGCGCTGAGACGTCGAGGCGGCGCGTGGGGGTGACGTCGGCCGCGACGAGGCGGTCGTTGAGGAAGACCTGCATCGCGCCACCGACGCGGCCGAGCTCGAGCACCGCGCCGCGCGCGGGACCGACCCAGTCGGAGGGGACCTGCAGCGTCGTCGTGTAGGTGCCGGTGCCCGCGGCGCGCTCGAGGCCGCGGATCTGGCGCCAGTCGCGCAGCGCCGTCAGCGCGACGTCCAGCGTGCCGGCGCCCGGCGCGGCCTGCACGACGCGCAGCGCCCAGCGCTGCGGCACGAGCGGCGCGGGGACGTCGGGCAGCACGACGCGGCGCCGGCGTCCTGTGCTCAGGTGCGCCGTGCGCGGCCCGCCCGAGAACGCGCGCAGCTCGGCGCGGCGGCCGCGGATCACGGTCTCGTCGGCATCGCTGCTGCGCACGTGCGCGCGGCGCGGCTGCGGCGTGCGGCGGAACGCCAGCACCGCGGTCTCACCGGGCGCGAGCGTCAGCGGCACCGACACGCGCCCGCGGCCGGCGGTGTAGACGGCGAGGCGCTCGATCCGCCCGCTCCAGAGGTCCAGGCGCAGCGGCGTGCCGCTGGCGGCGAAGGACGGGCGCAGGCGCAGCGTCTGCGCGCCCGCGTTCCAGAGGTAGGCGTAGTCGCCGGCCTTGTCGCGGCGCAGCTGGGTGTAGACGGGGTGCTCGCCGTCCCAGTCGACGGCGGGGACGACGCGCAGCGCGCGCAGCGCGTCGCGCACGTCGCGCTGTGCGGCGATGCGGCGCACGCGCGGGGAGGCGAGCATGCGCGCGACGGCGTCCTTGACGCAGCGGTCCTCGGCGGCGGCGGCGTCGGCGAGCCCGGTGCCGCGTGCGGGCGGCGTGCCGATGACGACGACCGCGAGGCCGCGCTCGGCGCCGCGCGCGATCGCCCGCGCCGCGGTGCACGGCAGCGCGCGCTCGTCGAGCACGAGCGCGCGGTAGTCCGGGCCCTTCGGATACAGCGCGCCGCGCCCGGCGGCGCGGCGGTCGGTCAGTCCCTGCGGGTCGAGGTACTGCAGCGAGTAGCCGGCACGCTCCAGCGCGCGGGCGTCGAACATCGCTCGCGGCTTGAAGCCGAGCGCGTCGTCGATGCGCTGACCGCCCTCGCCGTCGGTGAAGATGCCACCGCCGAGCGCGGGGTCGAGCTGGTGGTTGAGGACGTTCGTCGCGAGCGCCATGAACGTCGCGGCGCTCGTCGTGAAGCGGTCGCGGTAGACCGCGACGTCGATGCGTGGGCGGCCCTGCTGCAGCACCAGCGTGCCGCGCGCCCAGTAGTCGGCAAGCGGCTTCCACAGCGGCCACTGCGGGAACGCGCGGTGGTTCCAGCTCTGCGCGACGATGCTCGTGAACTGGTTGCGCCCGGGCCAGCCCGCGCCGGGCGGCTGGTAGGCGAAGCCATGGACGATCGGGCGCGTGATCCCCGCCGCCCAGGCCTTGTCCATCAGCGCCTTGTAGAGGTCAAGCCCGGCTTCCTGGTCGCGGAAGAACATCGCGCCGAGCTCGGTGGAGATCTCGCGCGCGCCGCCCTGCTGCGCGCCACCGACGACCGCGCGGTAATGGTCCATCGCAAAGCGCCAGTTCGTGTCGCGCAGCGAGGTCGCCGGGTCGCCGGCGTTCAGCGACTCGTCGTCGGCCAGCCCGCCCGCGGTGGCGACCTCGCGCGCCGAGCGCGTCGCGTCGAAGGCGTTGCCGAAGCCCGCCTGCGTGCGATAGGTCATGCCGTGCGTGCGCGCCCAGCCGGCGAACTCGCCGATGTGCTCGTCGGCATAGAGGTCCATGACCGTGTCGTAGTAGTCGTGGCGCGCGCGCTCGCCCAGCCCGCCCGGCAGGTCGAAGTCCGCCGGCGGCGCCTCCTGGGGGACGGGGTAGCGCTGCATGCCCTGGACGAACAGCACCGGCAGGTACTTCGTCACGTCATACCCGCGGCGCTTGCGGAACTCCGCGGCGAGGCGCCCGGTCCACATCAGCTCCTGCACGTCGAGCTCCAGCGAGTCCTCGAAGAAGTGCCCGCCGGCGGACGGCAGCAGCGCGCCGGCCGCGTCGCCGATCTGGTTGGCGTCGAGGAACCCCGCGACCGCGCGCGTGGCATCGCGGTTGAGGTGGTCCATCACGCCCTCGCTCGACGCGCGCTGCCAGAACGCAAAGACGATCCAGTGCCCACGGTCAGGCGGCGTGAAGCGGACGGTCCCGCTCGCGTCGAGCACGGTGAGCGACGCGGGATCGAGGATCGTCGAGCGGATCGGCGCGGCCAGCGGGCGCAGCAGGTTCGGCGCCGGGATCGGCGCCAGCACGGGCGGGCCCTCGCGGATGACCTTCGCGGCGGTGACCGCGACCAGCCGGCCGGGCTTGAGGTCGACCGGGGGAGGCGCCGCGCCGGCGAACGGCACGCCACCGATCAGGTCGGCGCGGCCGTAGTAGAGCTCCTGCTCGGCCAGGCCGCTGGCGGCCTGCGTGTTGGGCGTCTTCACCGGCCACGACGCGCCGAGCGTCATGTCCAGGCGCAGGCCGCGCCGGCGGGCGGTCTGCAGGCTGAGCTCGAGCATCTGCCGCTGGTCGGCGCTCGCCCAGCTGCCGGGGTTGAACGCCGCCTCGGCGCCGCCGAAGCCGGCGTCGGCCATCGCCTCGAGCTCGCTGCGGAACTCACCGGCGTCAAACGGCGCGTCCCACCACCAGCGGAACTTCGGCCGCACCTGCGCGGGCGGGTCGGCGAAGGCGGCCGGCTTGGCCAGCGGGCTCGGCAGCGCCGCCGCGCGCGCCGCGGGCGCGGGCAGCGCGGCGGCCGCGATGGTGAGCAGCAAGCCGTGGGTGAGGCGAGCGCGCACGCTCAGCCTCGTGCGAGGTCCTCGACGTCGGCGCGCATCGCCGCGCGCGCGAACGTGAACGCGGTGCGATCCAGCGCTGCGAGACGGTCGGCGTGTCCTGCGCGCAGGTGCGTCAGCGCGAGTTCGTTGATGCCGCCGATGATCGCCAGGCTGACGTCGCGGCTGAGCGGCGCCAGCTCGCGGTCGTGCGTGCGCCCGAACTCGTGCAGTTGCTCGAGCAGCTCGGCGTGGCGCAGGATCGCCTGCTCGCGGCGGGCGAGCGCGGCAGCGCCGGCGCCGAGCGCCTCGACGAGCGTGGTGTGCGCGACCTCGGGCTCGGCGGCCAGCAGCTCGAAGTAGGCGCGGAAGACGAGCGCGAGGTCCTCCTCCCAGGCCTCGCCGCGGGCGGCGCGCGCGACCTGGGCGAGGATCAGCCGGTGCCCGAGGTCCTGCGCCACGAGGAAGCAGGCCTCCTTGTCCTCGAACTGCTCATAGAAGGTCTGGCGCGAGACGCGCGCCGCCCCGACGACGTCGGCGACGGTCGCCGCCGCGTAGCCCTTGGCGGTGCAGACCTCGACCATCCCGCGCAGCAGCCGCAGGCGCTGGGTGGGAGCGTGCTCGCCGTCGAGCAGCGGCTCCGTACCGCCCTGCAGCACGCCGGTGTCGAGGACGTGCGTCGAGGTGAACGGCCGCCGGACGATCATCGCTTTGCTGAACGATACCGTACATTGCTGTACGATCCAGTACAGATGCGGCGAGTCGTTGTTGTGGCGGTGCTCCTGCTGGGTGTCAGCGCCCAGGCCGATGCGGCATCGCTGCGGCTGCATGTCGTCTCCACCCGTGCCGACCTCGTGTCCGGCGGCGACGCGCTCGTGCGGATCGCGCTGCCGCGCGGCGGCCGCGCCGCCGGCATGCGCGTCAAGGCCGGCGCGCGTGACGTCAGCACCGTGTTCGCGCGCCGCGCCAACGGGCAGATCGAGGGGCTCGTCGACGGCCTGCGCGTCGGGCGCACGCGCCTGGCCGTGCGCCTGCGCGACGGGCGCGGGGCCGTGTTGACGATCACGAACCACCCGTCGGGCGGGCCGGTGATCGCCGGCCCGCAGGTCAAGCCCTGGATCTGCCAGACCGAGCGCTTCGGCCTGGGGCCGGCCGCCGACGACCAGTGCACCGTCAGGCCGCGCGTGCGCTACGTCTACCGCTCGAGCAACCCGCTGCAGATCGCGTTTCGCCGCTACGACCCGGCCCATCCCGCGGACGACGTCGCGACGACGACAACCGACGACGGGCGCCGCGTCCCGTTCGTCGTGCGCCTGGAGACCGGCACGATGGACCGCGGCATCTACAACCTCGCGGTGCTCGAGCCCCAGACTGCCTGGAACCACAAGCTGCTGTGGCCGTTCGGCGGCGACTGCAAGCCCTTCCACAGGCAGGACCTCCCGGTCGACGCCCTCGGCGGGCTGATGACGCCGCAGGCGACGCTCGACCCGCCGCTGCTGGAGGGAGTCGTCCAGCTCGGTATCGACGAGGCGCTCGGAGGCATCTTCGGCAACGCCAACGCGGTCACCGCGCTGGGCCGCGGGTTCATGGTCGCCTCCAACAGCCTCAACAAGTACGGCTCGTCGTGCAACAGCGTCACCTCCGCAGAGGCGGTGCTGATGCTCAAGGAGCACATCGCCGAGCGCTACGGGCCGATCCGCTACACGATCGGCGCGGGCTCGTCGGGCGGCTCCATGCAGCAGCAGCAGATCGCCTCGGCCTACCCCGGCCTGCTCGACGGCATCCAGCCGATGGCGAGCTTCGCCGACGTCTGGGAGCTCTTTCAGGAGGCTCAGGACTGCCATCTGCTCAACCGCTACTTCAACGAGAGCCTCTTGTGGCTCAACGGCGTCCAGCGCAACGCCGTCCTGGGCACGGCGCCCGAGCTGGGCTGCCTGCTGCAGCACGACGGGCCCTCGCTGGGGACGCCGGACCTCGGCAGCTACTCGGCGGGGATGCTCGACCCCTCAAACGCCGTCGGCTGCGGGCTGCCGGCCGCGCAGGTCTACCACCCGCAGCGCAACCGCAAGGGCGTGCGCTGCACGCTCGCCGACTACATGGTCTCGGTCTTCGGGCGGCGCGCGGCGGACGGGTTCGCCAACCAGCCGTTCGACAACACCGGCGTCCAGTACGGGCTGCGTGCGCTGCAGTCCGGCGCGATCTCGCCCGACCAGTTCGTCGACCTCAACGAGAAGGTCGGCGGGCTGACGATCGACTGGCAGCGCCGGCCGCAGCGCTCGGTCGCCGACGCCGCCGCGCTGACCGCGGCGTATCGCGGGGGCCTCGTCACCCACGGCCGCGAGCTCGCGCAGATCCCCGTCGTCGACATCCGCGGGGCCGACAACGTCGAGATCCACTCCGACTTCCACAGCCACGTCGCCCGCGCGCGGCTGGACCGCGACGGCGGCGGCCACCCCGGCCATGTGATGTTCAACGGCCTGCGCCCGCTGATCGGCGACCCGACCTCCGTGAACGTCGCGTTCGACCTGATCGACGAGTGGCTCGAGCGCCTGGAGGGCGACAGCGCGCCCGGCTCGCGGCGGGCGAAGCTCACGCGCACGCGCCCGGCGCGGGCGGTCGACAGCTGCTGGATCGAGGGCCGCCAGATCACCGACGCCGGCGTCTGTCGCACGCTGTTCCCGTACTTCGCCGACGCGCGGATCGCCGCCGGCGGGCCGCAGACCGACGACGTCCTCAAGTGCGCGCTGCGGCCGCTGCGCCGCAGCGACTACGCCGTGCGCTTCACCGACGCCCAGTGGGCGCGCCTGGCGCGGGCGTTCCCCGGCGGCGTCTGCGACTACGACCGCCCGGGAGTCGGTCAGCGCCCGCCGCTTAGGTGGCCGACGTTCGTCGGTGGTCCCGGCGGCCGCGCGCTCGGCCCGGCGCCGCGCTCACGTGCGCTGCGGCGGCTGCGCAGGCGCAGTCCGCGCGCAAGCGCCGCCCGCCGCGTGCGCCAGGGGCCGCGGCTGCCCGGCCCGCAGCACGACTTCCCCGTCACCCGCGAGGCGACCGACGGCCTGGCGAAGCACACCGTCCTGCGCCCGACCGACCTCGACGCGACCGGGTTCAAGCTCCCGATCGTGCTCTGGGGCAACGGCGGCTGCCGCGAGTCCAACGAGGAGTTCCGCTACTTCCTCAGGCGCCTGGCGTCCTACGGCGTGTTCGTGGTCGCCAACGGCGCCCCCGAGATCCCCTACCGGCCCGAGCAGCTGACGGGCATCCTCACGCCAGACTCGCGCAAGCTCGTCGCGGGGCTGGATTGGGCGCTGAAGAGCCGCTTCCGCGACCGCCTCGATCCCGACCGCGTCGTGATGATGGGCCAGTCCTGCGGCGGCTGGGAGGCCGTCGACGCCAGCCGCGACCCGCGCGTCGACAGCACGGTCGTCTGGAACAACGGCAGCGGCCTGACCGCCGGCGACGTCGCGAACCTGCGCGGCCCGACGCTGTTCGTGTCGGGCGGGCTGCTGGACTACTCGCTGCCGTTCACGCTCGCCGGCTACACCCGCGCGGCGGTGCCGGCGGTCTACGCCGACCATGAGCGCGGCGAGCACACGGGCCTCTGGGACGACCGCCCTGACGGCAGCCACACGGCGCTCCAGGACGAGCCGCCGCTGCTCGCGGCGCAGTGGCTGGCGTTGACGCTCTACGGGCAGCCGGCCGGCGCGTCGTTCTTCCTCGGCGAGTCGTGTGGTCTGTGCGCCCGCGCGCGCTGGCGCGTGCAGAGCAAGCACTGGGAGGGACACGTCCTCAGGCCCAGCGAGGCGCCGGCGGTCCCGGCCCCCGCCACGCCGCGCTGCCGCGCACGCACCGTCCACGTGCGCCCGTCGCGGGTGCTGACGCGCGCGACGATCTTCGTCGACGGCCGCCGCCGCGCGGTGCTGCGTACGCCCGCGTCTTTGCGTCGCGGCCTTCGAGTCCGCCTGCGCGTTGATGCCACGGTGACGATCAGCGGTCGCGACGCCCGCGGGCGGCGGGTCCTCACCCGCCGGCGCTATCGGCTCTGCTTTTGAACAGCGCATCGAAGGGCGAGCGCCGCCGTGGGTGCGATGCGGGGGTGTCTCTCCCGCCGAGTGGCCAACAGGGGTTGGCCACTCTCTCTGCGAGCACCCCCGTCTGCCGCCGGCTACCGGGCCCGGCAGGGCACGGCGGCGGTCAGGGACTGGCTCGTGGCGTCCGTGTAGGCCAGCGTGCCGGTCGCGCTCCACGTGCCGCCCGTGCATCGCCGCGGCGTCGTCAGCAGATGGTGATGGACCCGCCGCACGCGCTTGGTCTTGTTCGAGCGGACGCGCACGACACGGTGCGCGCCCGCGGTCAGGGCCAGCGTCTTCAGCCGCGCGCTGAACCCCGGGGGCAGGCTCTGGCGGCCGCTGACGTCCTCGAACAGCAACGTCGGACCGTGGCCGCTGGCGGCGCGCAGGGCGCGTCCGGCCATCGCGAGCTTCTGGCCGGCGGCCTCGCCCTGGATCACGATGCCCGCGAGATCGCCCGCCCGCCTGGCCGGCGCCAGGAACGCCGTCAGCTTCACCTTGATGTCGCCGAAGATCGACACGCTGACGACCGCCGTGCCGCCGCCGATCCGGCTCTGGGCGGGGCAGCTGCCCGGCGAAGAGCAGCGCCTCGCAACGGCCTTCGTGTCGATCACGAGACCGGCGGGGCTGTCGAGGCGAAAGCTCGCCGGCGTCTTCACGCCGGTCTGGTCGAGCTTGGCGCCGTCGACGGCGACGCTCAGCGTCGCGCCCGTCTTCGGCGTGTTCGGGTCGAACGTCGCCGTGATCGCCCCGGGCGCCACCGCGCTCAGCGCGGCCGCGGCGAGAGATGAGAACCGCACGGGGGCAGGCTATCGGCCTGCCCCCGCGCACATGCCCGGCTAGAAGTCCAGCGCCTTGGCGGCCTCGGAGCTGAAGTTCGCCTCCAGCGACTTCAGGCCGAAGGGCGCCTTCGGGTCGATCGAGAACATCGAGCTCTCGCGCGACGGGCTGCGCTCGTCGATCGGGCCGTACTTCCAGTTGCCCGCGAGGCCGTCGAAGTCGATCTCGTCGACGTCCTGGACGGCATCGAGGATGCCCTTGTGGGAGAGGTCGCCGTTCTCGACGGCCTTCTCCAGCACGGCGGACAGCGCCCGCGCCGAGTTGTAGCCGTAGCCGAAGTACAGATCGCCGTCGGCGACCTTGACCTTCGACGGGAACGCCTTCTTGGCAGCGATCAGCCGCTCCATGCCGTGCACCGAGGTGTCACCCCAAGCCGGTCCCTCGGAGATCAGCCAGAAGTACGCCTGCAGGTACTTGGCCAGCGGCGACTTGCCGAGTGCCTCGACCCACGTGGGCGACTGCCCGATCCAGCGCGGGGCGAACTTGCTCTGCGCGGCGGTGCCGAGGATGCCGCCGAGCTCCGTCGGCAGCGCCGTGATGAACACGGCATCGCACTTGGCGTTCTTCAGCTGCGTGATCTGGCCGGTGAAGTCCTTGTCACCGGGGCGGTACTTCACGTCGGCGGCCAGCTTGAAGTCCAGCGACTCGCCGGCTGCCTCGACGCCCTCGCGTCCGGCCTCGCCGTAGCCGTCGTCCTGGAAGACGCCGCAGACCTTCTTGTCGCCGCCTTTGCCTTCCGTGCGCATGTAGTAGTCCATCGCGTTGGCGGCCTGCACCTGGTAGGGGCCGGCGACGGGTGTGAGGTTCGGCTCACGGACCCACGCGGCGTCGAGCGTCGCGGGCGCCGCGACCATGTCGTCGCGCTTGAGCTGGGGCAGGATCGCCTGCGTGATGCCGGTCCCGAGGATCTGCGCGAACGCGGCCACCTCGCCCTTCAGACGCGCGTAGCCCTGCACCGCGGTCGGCGGGTCATAGCGCGTGTCGCGCTCGACGAGCTGCACCTTGTACTTGCCCGCGATGCCACCGGTGGCGTTGATCTTGTCGAACCACAGCTTGTTGCCGGCGGTCAGCGGCTGGCCGATCACCGCGACCGGCCCGCTCAGCGGGGTCAGCACGCCGAGCTTGATCGTCTTGCCGTCGAAGCCGACCGACGCCTTCGGTTCGCCGCCGCTGCTGCCACCACCGCCATCGTCGTCGTCGTCCCGGCCGCAGCCGGCGACCCCCAGCGCCGCAGCCATCGCGACCGCGGCCAGTAGCCGCGTCGTCCTCGTGGTCATGCCGTCTCCTCCTGGTTGGTGGCGCCCTGGCGCCGGTTGATGCGTGCCCTCACACGTGCCGCGAGGGCGGTCAGTCCGCGGGGCTCAAGAATCAGGAACCCGATGATGAGCAGCCCGAACAAGACCTGGTTCAGTGCAAAGACCGTGATGAAGCCGTCGTCGCCGGCGCTCGCCGCGACGCCGGGGATCGAGTCGGAGTACTCCTCGATGATCCGCGGCATCGAGCCGACGAACAGCGCGCCGAGGATCGGCCCGTAGACCGAGCCGAGGCCACCGACGATGATGATCGCGATGTACTGGATCGACAGCACGAGGTTCCAGTCGCTCGGCGACACATACTCCTGGTAGGCGCCGAGCAGTGCGCCGGCAAGCGCGGCCAGCGCGCTCGAGAGCGCGAACACCGCGACCTTCGTGCGCGCGAGATCCACGCCGGTCAGCTCGGCGGCGATATCGCGGTCGCGGATCGCCTGCAGCGCGCGGCCGGGCCGGCTGCGTGCGAGGTTTGCGGCGAGGATCGCGACGAGGGCGACGATCGCCCAGATCAGCCAGAACCAGCTCTGACTGCGCGTGCCAGTGAAGCCGCCGAGCGTGAAGTCGTTGAAGTCGACGCCGAGCGACGCCGGCGGGTCGATCGCGCGGCCGTTGCTGCCGCCGGTCAACCCTCGCCAGTTGCGGAACACGTGCTCGCCGAGGAACACGAGCCCGAGCGTGACGACGACGAGGTAGTCGCCGCGCAGGCGCAGCGCAAACGGCCCGATGATCGCGCCGAGGATCGCGCCGGCGAGCGCCGCGCCCAGCAGCCACAGCGGCAGCGGCACGTTGTTGTCGGCGCCCAGCCAGCCGGCGACGTAGGCGCCGACGCCGATGAACGCGGCGTGCCCGAGCGACACCTGGCCGGCGTAGCCGGTCAGCAGGTTCAGCCCGAAGGCGCCGACCGCCGCGATCCCCGCGTAGGCGAGCACCGAGAGCCAGAAGTCCGACAATGCCAGCGGCATCACGACGTAGGCGCCGACGAGCGCGAGCGCCCACCAGCGCGCCGTCGTCGTCCGCAGCAGGCGGGGCGGCAGCGGCTTCATGCCCGGTCCACGATCTTCGTCCCGAACAGCCCGTAGGGCCGGATCAGCAGGATCGCGATCATCACGATGTAGGGCATGACCGCGTGGAAGTTGTCGCCGAGCCAGGCGGCGTGCTCGGGCTGATAGCCCGCTGTCAGCGTCTGCGTGACGCCGATCACGATCCCTCCGATCACCGCGCCCTGCGGCGAGTCCAGGCCGCCGAGGATCATCGCCGGGAACGCGGCGAGCGCGATGAACGAGATCGACGGCGACACCGCGGCGGCCCCGGTCGTCAGCGTCACGCCGGCGAGCGCGGCGACCATCCCGCTGATCGCCCACGAGAGCATCACGACCTGGCGCACGCTGATGCCCTGCGCCAGCGACGCCTCCTGGTCGATCGCGACGGCGCGCATCGCCAGCCCGTAGCGCGAGCGCTGGAAGAAGACGAAGAACGCCGCGAGCGCCCCGCCCGCGATGGCCAGCGTCCAGAGATCGCGGACGGCGAAGTTGAGCCCGGCCACGTCAACCGTCTCGATGCCCCACGGGTCGCCGAGGTTGTGCGCCCCGTAGCCCCACAGCGTCGGGATGAGCTGGTCGATCACGAAGAACAGCCCGATCGTGATCATGATCACCGCGAACGCCGGCTGGCCGACCATGCGCGCCAGCAGCAGGCGCTCGACGAGCGCGCCGACGATGCCGCAGATCACCACCGCGAGCAGCACCGCGAACACGAACCCGAGGCCGACGCGCTCGGTGAAGTGGAAGGTCAGATAGGCGCCGAGCGCGACGAGGCCGCCCTGCGCGAAGTTGATGACGCCGGTCGCGCGGAAGATCACGACGAACCCGAGCGCGACGAGCGCGTAGCGCGCCCCGAGCGCCGAGCCGGCGAACACGAACTGCAGGAAGTCGGTCACGCTTCGGTCCCCAGGTAGGCGGCGATGACCACTTCGTCGCGCTGCACCTCGTCGGGCGTGCCGCTTGCGATCGGCGTGCCGAAGTCGAACGCGACGACGCGATCGGCGAGGCCCATGACGAACGGCATGTCGTGCTCGACGAGGATGATCGCGAGCTGCTCGCGCGCCTTGCGCACGGCCCGCAGGTGATCGGCCATCTCCTCGGACTCCTCGTTGTTCATGCCCGCCACCGGCTCGTCGAGCAGCAGCAGCCGCGGCTCCATCGCCAGCGCGCGGCCGAGCTCGACGCGCTTCTGGAGGCCGTAGGGGAGCATCGCGACGTGGGCGTCCTGATATGGGACGAGCCCGAGCAGCTCGAGCAGCTCGCCGATCACGGCGCGGTGCTCGTGCTCCTCGGCCTTCGCGCGGCCGAACCAGGCGGCGCCCGAGAAGAAGCCCGAGCGCATGTGGCGGTGGCGCCCCAGCAGCAGGTTCTCGGTGACCGTCAGCGTCGGGAACAGCCCGAGGTTCTGGAACGTCCGCGCGACGCCGAGCTCGGCCGAGCGCCGCCGCGAGCCGAGCAGCGAGGTGCCGTCGAGGCTGATCGCCCCCTGCTGCGGGACGTAGACGCCGGAGATGCAGTTGAAGACCGACGTCTTGCCGGCGCCGTTGGGCCCGATCACCGCGAGCAGCTCACCCGTCAAGACGTCGAAGGAGACCTCCTTCAATGCGGTCACGCCGCCGAACTTCAACGTGACGTCGCGAACGTCGAGGAGCGCGCCGTTGGTGCTCACGCGGGCGCCTCCGGCTGGACGTGGCCGAGCGCCTCCGCGGCGGCATCGGGGAGTGCTTCGCCGACGGCGCCGCCGAGGTAGCTCGCCTGGACCTTGGGGTCGTCTAGCAGCTCCTGGGCGGAGCCCTCGAGCACGATCTTGCCGGTCGCCATGACCGCGCCGCGGTCGGCGATCGAGAGCGCCATGCGCGCGTTCTGCTCGACGAGCAGCACGGTCGTGCCGGCCTGGTTGATCGTCTTGATCGCGCGGGCGATCTCCTTGACGATCAGCGGCGCCAGGCCGAGGCTCGGCTCGTCGAGCACGAGCAGGCGCGGTCCCGCCATCATCGCGCGCCCGACCGCAAGCATCTGCTGCTCGCCGCCGGAGAGGTAGCCGGCGACCTGGTCGAGGCGCTCGGAGAGGCGCGGGAACAGCTCGAAGACGCGCTCCCGGCGCTCGGCGAGCGCGGCCTTGTCGCGTGAGGCGAAGCCGCCGGTCTGGATGTTCTCGGCGACGGTCAGCGGGGCGAAGATCCGCCGGCCCTCCATCACCTGCGCGACACCCGATTGGACGAGGCTGACCGCGCCGTGGCGGTCGACGCGCTTGCCGTCGAGCTTGACGGTGCCGCGGATCAGCCTGCCGCGATGCATCGGCAGCAGCCCGGTGACCGTGCGCAGCACGGTTGTCTTGCCCGCGCCGTTGGCGCCGAGCAGCGCGACGATCGAGCCCGCGGGCACGTCGAGCGTCACACCCCGCAGGGCGTGGATCGCGTCGGAGTAGACCACGGCCGCGTCTTGCACCTCGAGCGAGGCGCCCCTCTCCATGGGCAGCCAGCCTAAACCGATCCGCGCCACCCGTGTGGAGGTTCTCGACACACGTTCGGGTTTCTGTCGGGGCGCGCCCGTACCGTGCTGACCCGTGGACGCCCGTCTTCAAATCCCGCCGTGCGATTCGTCGTCGGCGTTCGCGCTGCAGCGCGAGCTCGGCGTGAGCTTCCCGCTCGCGCAGATCCTCGTGCGCCGGGGGTTCGCCTCATCGGCCGCAGCCACCACCTTCCTCGCGGCAGCCGACCGCCACGACCCTGCCGGGTTCACGGGCATCGAAGAGGCCGTCGCGCTCGTTCTGCGCCACGTATCCGCTGGGACGGCGATCACCGTCCACGGCGACTACGACGTCGATGGGATCTGCTCTACGGCCGTGTTGGTGCGGGTCCTGCGCTCGCTCGGCGCGCGCGTGGACTGGTTCCTGCCGTCGCGCAGCGAGGACGGCTACGGCCTGCAGCTGGCGACCGTCGAGCGCCTCGCCGCGCGCGGCACGCAGCTGATCGTGACCGCGGACTGCGCGATCACCGCCGTCGAGGCGGTCGCGGCCGCGCGCGCCGCGGGCGTCGATGTCGTCGTCACCGACCACCACGCGCCGCGCGCCGACGGCGCCCTGCCCGACGCGCCGATCGTGCACCCGGCGGTCTGCAACTTCCCTTGCATCGACCTCTGCGCGGCCGGCGTCGCGCACAAGCTCGCGATCGCGCTGCTGCGCGCGGCGGGCCGCGACGAGCACGAGGCCGACGCCGATCTCGACCTCGTCGCGCTGGCGACGGTCGCCGACTGCGTGCCGCTGCTCGGAGAGAACCGCCGGCTCGTGCGCGAGGGCCTGGAGGCGCTCGCCGCGACGCCCAAGCCGGGGCTGCGCGCGCTGATGCGCGTGGCGCAGGTCGACGCCGGCAACCTCGACGCGCGCGCGATCGGCTTTCGCCTCGCGCCCCGGCTGAACGCCGCCGGGCGCATGCGTCACGCCGACACCGGCCTCGAGCTCGTGCTGACCGAGGACCCCGAGCGTGCGACGCAGATCGCCGAGGAGCTCGACGCGCTCAACGTCGATCGCCGCCACACCGAGGAGCGCATCCGCTTCGCCGCCGAGGCGCAGGTCGCCGAGCTCGGTGAGCAGCCCGCGTATGTGCTCGCCGGTGACGACTGGCACGCGGGCGTCATCGGGATCGTCGCCGCGCGGATCGCCGAGCGCCACCACCGCCCGACCGTGCTGATCGCGCTGGACGGAGAGGAGGGCACCGGGTCGGGACGCTCGATCCCGGCGTTCGACCTGCTCGCGGGCCTGGACGCCGGCGCCGCGCACCTGCTGCGCCACGGCGGCCACCGCGCCGCCGCCGGCTGCACGATCCGCCGCGACGACGTCGAGGCGTTCCGCGCGGCGTTCTGCGCGCACGCCGCCGCGACGCTGACGCCCGAGGACCTCATCCCGGTGGAGCGCGTCGACGCCGTCGTCGCCGGCGACGAGCTCGGCGTCGGCCTGGCCGAGGAGCTCGCGCAGCTCGCGCCGTTCGGGATCGCCAACGCACAGCCCGTGCTCTACGTCCCCGCCGCGCGGCTGGTCGATCCGGTGGCGATGGGGGAGGGCAAGCACCTGCGCTTCAGCGTCGAGGCCGGTGGCGTGCGCGCCCGCGGCGTCGCCTTCGGAACGACCGCGCTGCCGCCCGATGCCGCCGAGGCCGTCGACGCGACGTTCGGCCTGGAGCTCAACCACTGGCAGGGCTCAGTGGAGCCGCGGTTGGTCCTGCGCCGCGCGCAGCCGCCGGCGCCGGCGCCGATCGACATCCTCGAGCCGACCGACTGGGGCCACGCCTTCGCCGCCGAGCGCGCCACGCCGCTCGCCCCATGGGGGGTGGTTCGGGTTTCGAGCGATAGTTGCGCAAAAGCCGAACCACCCCCTGTGTGGGATCGCTGCGGCGGCGGCGCCGCGGGCGTGATCGCCGCGCTCGTGGCGACCGGCGAGCCCGTGCTCGTCCTCGTTGCAGACGTCCCGGCACGGCATGACGCGCTCGCCGCGCGCGTCGGCGGCTTCGCGCTCGCCTCGTGGCGCGCCGTGGAGCGCGGGCTGCAGATCGACGCCACGCACGTGGTCGCGCTCGACCCACCGCCGCATACCTCGCAACTTGCGGTCGCAACGGTGCTGGCGTGGGGCGACAGCGAGCTACAGTTCTCCCTGCATGTCCACGAGCACCTACACGCCCTGCGTGGCCCGCTCGCGGCGGCCTACCGGGCGCTGCGGGACGGCGACGGCATGCTCTCAGCGCTCCCGGGGGTCGGCGCACGGCCCATGCATCCCGTCCTCGCCGCACGGGTTCTGTGCGTGCTCGAGGAGCTCGGCCTGGTCGAGCTCGACGGAGAGCACGCGCAGGTCGTCGCGCACGCCGGGCGGCGTGAGCTCGAGGACTCGGCGACGTTCCGCGCCGCCGCGGCGCGCCTGGCGGAGGGGCAGCAATGGCTGACCCAGGCCAGCCCGAGCCGCGCCGCGTAACGGCGACCGCCACGCCTCCGGCCGAGCGCGAGCCGGTCGACACCGTCCACAACGGCGCCGCGACGGTCGTGCGCCCCAGGCGCGTCGAGCTCACCGAGACCGAGCAGAGCCTGCTCTCCGACATCTTCGCGATCGTCGAGGAGCACGCATCCGACGCCGCCGTCGAGGTCGACCGCGGGCGCGTCGAGGACGCGTTCGTCTTCGCCTGCGAGCACCACGCCGACCAGCGCCGCAAGTCCGGCGAGGACTTCATCCACCACCCGGTCGGGGTCGCGAAGATCTGCGCCGGCCTGCGGCTGGACACCGAGACGCTGATCGCGGCGCTGCTGCACGACACCGTCGAGGACACGTCCGCCTCGCTGGCCGAGGTCAACGAGCGCTTCGGCGAGGAGGTCGCAAGCCTCGTCGACGGCGTCACCAAGCTCACCGGCATCACCTTCCAGTCGCGCGACGAGGCGCAGGCCGAGAACTACCGCAAGATGATGGTCGCGATGGCCTCGGACATCCGGGTCATCCTGATCAAGCTCGCCGATCGCCTGCACAACATGCGGACGATCGCCGCGATGCCCAAGCAGAAGCAGCTCGACAAGTCCCGCGAGACGCTCGAGATCTTCGCGCCGATCGCGCACCGGCTCGGCATCCACGCCATCAAGTGGGAGCTCGAGGACCTCGCGTTCGCGGCGCTGCACCCGCGCAAGTACCAGGAGATCAAGGGCCTGGTCAACCAGCAGCGCGAGGAGCGCGAGGACTACGTCTCGGGCGCGGGCACCGGCCTTGCGCAGGAGCTCGAGGCGCTCGGCATCCAGGCCGAGATCTCCGGGCGCGCCAAGCACTTCTACTCGATCTACTCGAAGATGACCAAGAAGGGTCGCGAGTTCAACGAGATCTACGACCTCACGGCGATGCGCGTGATCGTCGAGTCGGTGAAGGACTGCTACGGCGCGGTCGGCGTCATCCACTCGCTGTGGAAGCCGCTGCCCGGGCGCTTCAAGGACTTCATCGCGATGCCGAAGTTCAACATGTACCAGTCGCTGCACACGACGGTGATCGGGCCGCAGGGGCAGCCGCTGGAGATCCAGATCCGCACGCGCGAGATGCACGACATGGCGGAGTTCGGCGTCGCCGCGCACTGGATCTACAAGGTCGATCCCACCGCCAAGCCGGGCAGCAAGAACTCCGGCCCCGCGGCCGATGGGCCGGCGAAGGTCAAGTGGCTGCGCTCGATGCTCGACTGGCAGCAGGAGCTCCAGGACCCCAAGGAGTTCATGGAGAACCTCAAGGTCGACCTCTACGACGACGAGGTCTTCGTCTTCACGCCGAAGGGCGAGGTCAAGTCGCTGGCCTCCGGGGCGACGCCACTGGACTTCGCCTACGAGGTCCACACCGATGTCGGCCACCGCTGCGTCGGCGCGCGTGTCAACGGCAAGATCGTCCCGCTGCACTACGAGCTGCGCTCCGGCGACATCGTCGAAGTGCTCACGGCCAAGCGTGACCGCGGCCCCTCGCGCGACTGGCTGGCCGTCGTGCGCACGACGCGCGCGCGCAACAAGATCAAGCAGTGGTTCAAGCAGGAGGGCCGCCAGGACACCGAGCACGCCGGCCGCACGCTGCTGCAGGAGCACTTCACGAAGGCCGGGCTGCCGCCGCAGAAGATCGCCGGCTCGCCGCTGCTGGCCGACGTCATCCGCGAGATGGGCTTTCGCAAGGCCGACGACTTCTACATCGCGCTCGGCGGCGCGAAGATCTCGCCGAAGGTCGTCGTCAACAAGGTCCTGCAGCGCCTCAAGCAGGGCGAGGCCGCCGACGACAAGACCGAGACCGCCGTCGAGTCGCTGGTCTCCACGCGCCGCCAGCGCCGCCAGCCGACCGGCAGCGCGACCGCCTACGGCATCACCGTCGAGGGCGTCGACGAGGTCCTGCTGCGGATGGCCAAGTGCTGTCGCCCGGTGCCCGGCGACCCGATCGTCGGCTACGTCTCACTCGGCCGCGGGATCACGATCCACCGCGACGACTGCCCGAACGTCGCCGCGCTGCGCAAGGACCCCGAGCGCTTCGTGCGCGTGCACTGGGAGGGCGACCACGAGACGTCCTTCAAGGTCGAGCTCGAGATCGACGCCTACGACCGCCACGGGCTGCTCGAGGACATCAGCCGCACGTTCGCGGAGGCCGGCATCAACATCGTCGAGGCGCGCTGCATCGTCAGCACGCCGATGGTCCAGAACCGCTTCGTCGTGGAGGTCGGCGACACGCGCGAGCTCAAGGCCACGATCGGCAAGCTGCGCAACATCGATTCGGTGTTCGACGCATACCGCGTCACACCGGGCGCCGGCTGATCTCCGTGGGGCCCGCCGGGGGCGGGCCTTCAGGCTTGCGGATACCGACTGGCGCCTGAAGGCCCACCCCCGGCGGGCCGGGGGTCCGCGGCTCCCGCTACGCCGCCCAGCCGCAGCCCGCCTTCTTCGCCTCGACGCGCGTGTCCTTGGCGTTCTGGGCGTGCTTGGTGGCGGACGCCGTGTAGCCCTTGTCCGCCTGGCGCTGCGCCGTGCCGAGCTCGCTGCCGTAGTAGTACTTGGCGAAGCCGCAGTCGTACTTCTTCTTCATCCCCTCGACGCTCTGGGCGTAGCGGCCGTCGTTGGGACGGGCGTCCGCCGTGCCGGCCGCGAGGCCGGCCACGAGCGTTGCGAGGATCGCGGCGGCGCGGAGCTTCATCGTGCCACCCGCTTTGCCTTGACCGCGGTCGCGCTCTTCGAGACGCGGCTCGCCGGGCGGCGCTTGATCGCGGCCTTGAACGAGCAGCCGTTCTGCTCGGCGCGGGCCTGGATCTCCTGGCCGAGGTCATACCACTCGGCCGCGTCCTGGCCGTTGGTCGCGGACCCGGCCTGCTCGTAGGCGTCGTTGACGAGATCAGCTGCGCCGCGGCAGTAGCTGTCCTGCTTGGTGTTGCCCGTCGTCGTGGGTGAGATGCCCTTCGCCTGCGCACTGGTGGTCGTCGCGGCGCCGATCGCCAGGGAGGCGATGAACGCGGCGGCGGTGATCTTGATGGTGGTCATGTCACCTAGGACGCCGCCCGCCGCCGCCGCTTCCTAGCCCTAGGGGTGAACGGCATACCCCTGCCGTTCAGTTCTCCGCGTCGCGGGTAGTAGAGGGCGATGCCCGACGTCCTGATCTACGCCGACACAGAGCGGTCCGCGACGATGCGCCACGAGGTGCCGATCGCGATCGGCGACCCGTTCCTCTACATGGAGGTCGAGGGCCGGCGCGTGGTCCTCACCAACATGCTCGAGGCCGACCGGATCGCGGCTGCGGTCGCCGATGTCGAACTGCTGCTCCCCGAGCAACTGGGTTTGGAAGAGCTGATCGCCGAGGGTCTCTCGCGCGACGCCGTGGGGCTGGAGCTCGTCGTCCGCGCGGCCGGCTCGGCCGGGCTGCGCAGCGCCAAAGTCCCCGGCGAGCTGCCCGTCCGCGTCGCCGACCGGCTGCGCGCCGAGGGCGTCGAGCTGACCGTCGACGACGAGCTCTTCGGCCTGCGCCGCCGCGCGAAGTCCGGCGCCGAGCTGGCGGGCATCCGCCGCGCCCAGGCTGCGGCCGAGGCCGGGATGAGCGCCGCGCGCACGCTGCTGGCCCGTGCCGAGATCCAGGGCAGCGGCCTCGTGTGGGACGGCGCCCCGCTGACCGCCGAGCTCGTGCGCGCGGCGATCCGCGATGCCTGCGCGGTCGTCGGGGCGGCGGCCCCGGCGGACCTGATGGTCGTCTCGGCGTGGTCGGGCGGCGGGCATGACCCGGGCTCGGGGCCGTTGCCGGCGCACCTGCCGATCACGATCGACCTGTGGCCACGCGACGAGCTCTCGGGCTGCCACGCCGACATGACGCGGACGTTCGTCGTCGGTGAGGTCAGCGACGAGGTCGCGCAGCTGCGCGACGTCGTCCGTGAGTCGCTCGAGGCGCCGCGGGCGCTCGCGCGGCCAGGCGTCACCGGCAAGCAGCTCTACGATGCCGCCGCCGACGTGATCGAGGCCGCCGGCCACCCGACGCAGCGCACACGCAAGCAGGGGGAGACGCTGTCGCACGGCTTCTACTTCTCCCTCGGTCACGGCGTCGGTCTGGAGGTCCACGAGGCGCCGTCGCTGAGCCTGATGGGCCACGACCCGCTCGTCCCCGGCGACGTGATCGCGATCGAGCCGGGGGTCGAGGGCCTGGAGCTCGGCGGCGTGCGCTACGAGGACCTGCTGCTGATCACCGACGCCGGCTGCGAGACGCTCACCGACTTCCCCTACGAGCTGGATGTGACGGGGCCGTAGCGCGCGTCAGGCGACGACGGTCAGCGCCTTCGGCAGCACCGAGAAGCGGGCTTCTTCGATGTCGCCGATGTGGTCGCCGTCGACCTGCAGCGGGATCGGCCCGGTCTCCGAGCGGACGACCAGCTCCTCGACGTCGGAGAAGCCGTCGATCGCGCGGTGCTTGGTGACCTCGAGGCTCTGCATCAGTACGCGAGCCATGATCGAAGGCATGATCGTCGGCGTCGTGCGCTTGAGGACGATCCCGGCGAGGTCGCCGGAGTCCAGCGTCGCGCCGTGCGCGATGTTCAGCGGGTGGTCGTTGTAGAACGTGAAGCGCTCGGAGTTCTGGATGATCGCCGTGACGCCGTTGAGCGTCGTGCCGTCGGGCAGCTCGACCGTCAGCCGCGGCGGCTTGATCACGTAGTCGCCGAAGAACGTCGTGATCGCCTTGTAGGCGAAGTAGGTCGCGCCGTACTTGGTCTTGAGCCTGGGGTGCGCGTCGACGTGGGCGACGACCGCCGCGTCGAGGCCGATGCCCGCGGTGAACGTGAACAGGCGGTCGTTGACGCGCGCGAGGTCGACCTTGCGCGGCTTCCAGTCGTCGGCCATGTGGAGCATGTGCTCGGTAGCGTCGACGATGTCGCCGGGGATGCCGAGCAGCTTGGCGAAGACGTTGGTGGCGCCGCCGGGCAGCATCGTCAGCGGCGTGTCGGAGCCGGCGAGGCCGTTGGCGGCCTCGTTGAGCGTGCCGTCCCCGCCGAAGGCGACGACGACGTCATAGCCCTCGTCGGCGGCCTCGCGGGCGAGCGCGGTGGCGTGGTTGCGCTCCTGCGTGTCGATCGCGTTGACGTCGTAGCGGCCCTTCAGCGCTGAGACGACGAGGTTGCGCAGCCGGTCGGACACCGTCGTGGCGTACGGGTTGACGATGACGAGCATGCGCTTGCGCTCGCTCGCGGGATCGAGCGCGAAGGTCTCGCCGAGGCGCTCGAGGGTCTCGATCGGCTGCATCTGCGTTTGGATTACACCCGGTTACGCGGCGGTTACAGGACGAGGGTTTTGGCTTTGATGGAGCCGCTGATGAGGCCCGCCAATCCCACGGCATCCGCCGTCACGTGGACGACGGTCACACCGGGCGAGCCGGTCCAGGCTTCGCGCGCGTACGGCACCACCGCGGCCAACGCCCACGGTTTGCGTGTCGCAGCCGCAACCGCGACCCCGGCCAGGGCGAGATCAAAGAGCGCACAGCGGCGGTTGAGAAACGTGCGCTTGAAGAGGAGCTCGTCGCGCAGCTCGGGGATCCGCGCTGTCATCGCGGGGAAGAAGCGCGTGCGTGCGCGCTCGGCGATGAAGGTGCTTGGCGTGCCGGGGAAGACGGCGTGGGCGACGACCGCGTCGTCGGCGAACTTCACGCGCGCGCCCGCGCGACGCGCGCGCCAGCCGAGCCAGACGTCCTCGGCGAGCTCCTTCGAGCGTCGCGGCGCGAGCCATGGCTCGAAGCCGCCGGCGCGATCGAAGGTCTCGCGGCGGATCAGGAGGTTGGCGGTCTCGAAGAGGGGCGAGAGGCGGGGGACGTTCACGGTGCGGTCGAACAGGCCGACGGGGCCGTCGGGGTCGACGCGGCCCTGGACGAGGTCGGCGTTGGCGAGCACCTCCAGGCCGCGCTGCAGCCAGTCCGGTTGGGGGACGCAGTCGGCGTCGGTGAAGGCGAGGATCTCTCCTTGGGCCGCCGCGACGCCGGCGTTCCGCGCGGCGCCGGGGCCGCGCCCCTCGCCCTCGACGACGTGCGTGACCACCGGATGGGCGGACGCGATCGCACGCGTTGCGTCGGTCGAGCCGTCGTCCACGAGCACGACCTCGAAGTCGTCGTGGCCCTGGGCGGCCAGCGCGTCGAGCAGGGCCGGCAGCGTCGCCGCCGCGTCACGGGCCGGGGTGATGACACTGACGCGCGGCGGCACGGGCGGCACAGTAGCGTTCCGCGCCTTGTCCGATCCCGGCCACATGAAGGACTTCTGGGACGCCCGCGCGCGCGAGAACGCCGAGTTCTTCGTCGATAACCGCCTCGACTACAACGACGGCGACGAGGCGTACTTCTGGGAGCAGGGTTCGAAGGACCTGGAGCGCATGCTCGCATCGGTCGACGCGCCACCACTCCGCGCGACCGACGCCGTGTTGGACATCGGCGTTGGGGTGGGGCGCCTGTCGAAGGCCTTGGCCCCGCGGGTCGGTCGGGTCACCGGCATCGACGTGTCGCGCGAGATGATCGAGCGCGCGGAGAAGAACCTCTCTGGATTCGACGTCGAACTGGTCGTCGGCGACGGCACGTCCCTCGCTCCTCTGCCCGACGCGCACTTCGACGTCGTCATCTCGCTCGTCGTCTTCCAGCACATCCCGGATCCCGCCGTCACCCTCGGCTACATCCGCGAGATCGGCCGCGTCCTCAAGCCCGGCGGCTGGGCCGCCTTCCAGGTCTCCAACGACCCGACGATCCACACGGCCGACTACCCCCAGCCCTCGCGCCTGAAGCAGCTGCTCGGCCGCGCGCCCAAGGGCCAGGACGACCCGGCGTGGCGCGGCTCGGCGGTCGACCTCGCGGACGTCGCGACTGCCGCCGCCGACGGCGGGATGACCGTCGCCGCCACCGCCGGCGAGGGCACGCAGTACTGCATCGTCCGTACCGTGACCGCCTGATCGCACTGCACCACCGAGAGGCGTACGCTCGGTCACGACGTGTACGGCCGAATCTCGCTCGCGAGCATCGCCGTCTGTTGCGCCTTGGCGTCGCCGGCTTCGTCTGCCACGCCGGTGACCACCGGACCCGGGACGCACCCCCAGGTCGCGGTCGACGCCACCGGCGCCGGATACGTCACCTGGATTCACTCCGTCGCCGCGGCCAGCACGTTCCGCTACTGCAAGCTCCCCGCCGCGGCGAAGGCCTGCACCGCGCCGTTTTCGTTCGCCGACGCGCAGCGCGACGAGGACGGTGGCTACCCGTTGCTCGCGCCGGGCGGGCGCGTCCTCCTGGTGGAGGCGCGCGGCGTCGCCCCGAATCGCGTGAAGCTCCTGTGGAGCTCCTCCGACGGCGGCGCGACCTTCAGCGGACCCACCCAAATCGGCACGTTCGCCGCGAACGGTGGGAACATCGCCGGACGCGCGCTGTACGCGCCCGTCGGTGCCATCGGTCTCGCGGCCGAGTCGATCATGACCATCGGCGAGATTGCGGCGACGACCGCGCCGTTCCAGGCAACCGGCACGACGGCCGGGACGTCGCCGGCGGTCGCCGACCTGACGCCGAACGTCAGCGCGGACATCGCCCTCCAGGGCCCCGCGTTGATCGCCGTGCTCGGCGACTTCGTGAGCGTGAAGTCGTCGATCTACATCGGTCCGATACCCGCAACGCTCGCGTCGCTGAACGCGCCGGCCAGCTGGTCGCCGCCCGCGACCATCGGCCCGCGCAGCGGCGCGAACCTGGAGACCAGCTTGGTGTCCGGCCCCGGCGGGGTCTACCTCGGCTACGCGGTGCCCTCGGCGACCCCGGGCTTCGCGGACTTCGTCATGCGCCGTGCTGGTGGCGCCGGCTGGGGTCCGCCGACCGTCGTCGCTGCCAAGGCGTCCAAGCCCGACCTCCACGAGGATCCCTCCGGCCGGCTGCATGCGCTCTGGACCGACACCGCCGGTCTGCACTACCGCTACACCACGAACGCCGCGAACACCGTGTGGAGTGCGCCACAAACGATCGCGACCGGCGTGAGCTTCGGCTTCCCGCGGCTCGCCGTTAACGCGGACGGCAAGGGCTGGGCGGTGTGGGGCGACGGCACGAACGTGCAGGCGGTGCCGCTGTCGAAGGTCGTCTCGACGTACAGCGGCGCGACGCGGCCGACGACAAGCTCCGGGTTCGGCGGGACGTACAACCTTCGCGTGCCCAAGGGCTGCGTGTCACCGGGCCAGCGCTTCCGCGTGACGCTCACCTGGAAGCGCCAGAAGCGCAAGGGCAACCTGTTCGTGAAGGTGCGCCGCTCGGATTTCTACCTCGGGTCGCGCGTCCTCAGGCGCGACACCAAGGCCCCGTACGTGCACACGTACACCGTCGCCGTCACCCAGGCGCCGGGATCCAACATCACGCTGCGAGCGCGCGCCTTCATCAAGGTCCGGCGCGGGACGTCGCCGAAGAAGTCGATTCGGGCGACCGTGCGGGTCTGCAGCTGAGACTGGGCTCGGCGGTCCGCCATCCGACGGCGGGGCGGGCAGTCGCTGACGTCGACCGAGACGTCGCGTTCCCGCGGAAGCAGACGTGAGGCGCGCGTCCTTCGTGTGTCGCTAGGGCGACGACAGACGGACGCCTACGCGGCCGCGGCGTTGGTGGATTGGCATCGTGGGTCGCCGGTGAGGGGCGGGCGTCGCGGCTTCGCAGAAGAACAGCGCTCTGAGGGGCCGAGGGTGTGGCGGGCGTCGTCGCTTCTGCTGGGCTCTTGTGGTCACGCCTCGCGTCCACACCTGCAAGGGCGCCGGCGCTAACCGGGCGCGAGGCGGTCGCGACCCCCTGTCCAAAACGGAGTGCTAGCGGCGGCTAGCGAATTTCGGGAGCGGCGGCTAGCACTCACATTCCGACAGGGGGTCGTGCACGCATCCGCCCGGTCAACGCACCGCCGCACCCGGCGCGCGACAGGCGCGCTGCACACCCTGCGTCCTCAAAGCGGCCTTTCCTGCGAAGCCCAACCGCTTGACCCGAGCCGGCGCCCACGATGCCAATCCAACAGCGTCCTACGACTTCTGCTTCCGCGTGATCGCGGCAGCGACTGGTCGCAGTCTGCGGCCAGCGCCTCAGTCGGGCCCGCCATCCGCCTCGAGAATCGCCTCAAGGTGCCGGTGCCCCAGCGTCTCGTACCCCACCACGGTCACCAGCGGCGCAAGCATCAACACGACGAGACACACCGGCATCGACACGCCCGACGCCGCGAGCACCACCGCGAGCACGAGGACGAAAGCAGTGCCGGCCAAAAGGCTCAGATGAAACGGGTCGCCCTGGCGCACCAGCGCGGTGTAGACGGCGTAGAGGATCAGGATGTAGATCGCCAGTGGGATCGCGACCGTCAACACGGTGCCGAGCGTCCCGAGCTTCGAGTGATGCTCGAGGTAGTACGCGGCGACGTGCAGGCCCGCGCCCGTCGCGGCGATCGCGCCGAACAGCGGGATCTGGCCGTAGCCCCAGCCGAAGGAGCGCTCGCGGTGGGCGTGCAGCAACTCGCCGAAGGGGATCGCGAAGTACGTCCACCACATCCCGAAGGTCAGGCCGACGCCGGCGATCAGCAGCAGGATCGCGTCGGCGTTCCAGCCGACGTCGGGGTTGTGGACGACCGCCGAAAGGGCGGCGACGGTGCCGATGATGCCCTCGCCGAGCGTGATGATCACGAGCAGGCCGTAGCGCTCGGCGATGTGGTGGGCGTTCCAGGGCGTGCCGTGTTCGCCGATCTTGACGCGCTCGGCCAGCCACGGGCCGACGAGCTCGACGAGCAGCGCGGCCGCGGCGATGACGAACGTCAGCGGGATCGACAGGTCGGCGAACACGAGCACGACCCAGACGATCTGTGAGGCGACGATCGTCTTGATGTAGGTCAGCGCGCCCGCGCGCCGGCTCGGGTCGTGCAACGCGACGCGCGTCCAGAGGCCGACCATCGCCACGCGCATGACGACGTAGCCGCTGACCATCACGCCGTTGTCGACCGTGTCGCCGTTGTCGAGCGACTCGAACATCTCGGGCAGCCCGAGCGCGAGGATCACGACCCCGACCATCGAGACCATCGTCAGCAGACGGCAGACCCAGTCGTCGGTGTCGTACGCCGACGCCTGCCAGGAGTAGTTGATCCACGCCCACGTGATCGCGAACGTCGCAAACCCAAAGCCGCCGACAGCGGCGGCGATGTGGTCCTCGGCGAGGTAGTGCGCCAGCTCGTTCGCGGCCTGCCCGAAGGCGACGACGAACGTCAGGTCAAACAGCAACTCCAGCGGCGTCGCCGAGCGGTGCGTCGTGAACGGGTCGTTGCCGGACATCCGCCGGCGGCGGTGGGCACGGTCCGCAGCGCTGTCGCTCGCCATGGCGGGCAAGGCTATGTCAGTCGTAGCGCTCCATCATGCGGACGTTGAGGAACAGCATCAGAGCGCCGGCCGCGGCGACGACGCCGAAGCCGGGGAGGATCGTGCCCCACTCGAGGTCCTCGAGGATCAGCGAGCGCAGCGCCTCCATCAGGTAGGTGACGGGGTTGACCGACGCGGCGATCTCCATCGGGCGCGTCAGCAGGTCGCGCGGCACGAAGCTCGGCGTCAGGAACAGCAGCGGGAAGAAGATCATCGACCCGTTGCTCGTCGCGGCGACAGAGCGCGTCGCGAGCGCGATCAGCTGCATGAAGCCGGTGAACACCACGCCCCACAGCGACGTCAGCACGACGATCAGCAGGAACCCGATCACCCCGCTGGCGATCGTGACACCGAAGGGCAGCGCGACGGCGATCATCAGCGTCGTGATCAGCACGCCCTTGACCGCTTCGGCGATCAGCCGGCCGAGCACGATCGACGTGCGCGGGATCGGCGTGGCGCGCAGCTTGTCGAAGTAGCCGCCCTCGATCTCCTCGACGAGGAACAGCGCGGCGGTGCCGAAGGACGCCGCGAGCAGCAGGCTCGTCGGCAGCTGGAAGGCGCCATAGCCCTGCCCGTGGAGGAACCCGGTGTCGCCCGATGGGAAGATCTTGGCCGCCTGGCCGGTGTTGACGACGAGGAAGAACAGCGGGATGAACAGCGTCGGGAACAGCGCGTCGGGCGTGCGGCCCGCCTCGACGAGGGCGCGGCGGCCGAGGATCCAGGCGGACGAGTTCATGCCGTCACCTCCTGGACCTCGCCGGCGGCGCGGTCGCGCGTGCGGCCAACCGCGTCGAGGAAGACGTCGTCGAGCGTCGGCGTCGCGTCGAGACCGTGTTTCACCCGCAGGTCCTCCTTGAGCTGGTCGGGCGTGCCCTCGCGCACGATCAGGCCTTGGTCGATGATCGCGAGGCGGTCACAGAGCTGATCGGCCTCCTCGAGGTACTGCGTCGTCAGGAAGACCGTGGTCCCCTGGTCGTTGATCCGGCGCACCTCCTCCCAGACGGTCAGGCGGCTGGCGGGATCGAGGCCCGTGGTCGGCTCGTCGAGGAACAGCACCTCGGGCCGGTGCACGAGCGCCGAGCCCAGGTCCAGCCGCCGCTTCATCCCGCCCGAGTAGCCCTTGATACGACGGTCGGCCGCGTCCTCCATATCGACCAGCGCCAGCAGCTCGTTCGCGCGCTCGCGAGCGCCGGCCGCGTCGAGGCCGAACAGCTGGCCTTGCAGGACGAGCAGCTCGCGACCGGTCTGGCGCGGATCAAGCCCGGCCTCCTGCAATGCGACGCCGATCTTGTGGCGGACGCCGTCGGGGTCGCTGGCGACGTCGACGCCGGCGACCCGCGCGGATCCGGCGGTGATCGACAGCAGCGTCGTGAGCATCTTCACGGCTGTCGACTTCCCGGCGCCGTTGGGGCCAAGGAACCCGAAGACCTCGCCGTCGTCGACGGAGAGGTCGATGCCGCGCACGGCCTCGACGTCGTCGCCCTTGCCCTTGTAGTGCTTGACAAGTCCCTGCGCCTCGATGGCCGGGCCGGGTCGATCTGTCACAGACGGCTCCTCGTGTCGGTGGTCATGTCTCGCAGAGACTCTGCAGAGCACCGGAATTCATCGCATGACGCGCAACAACTACCGGGTTAACCGCGTGCGCTGCGGCGCTGCGTGAGTGAAGCGACAACCCAGCTGGGACGATGTGTTCGTGCCACCGGTGCGCATGCTGATCACCGAGCAGGGCGAGGTGCCTGCGCTCGTGGGAGCGATCGTGGGCAGTTCGGATCCGCGTGCGACCGCGGCTGCACTCGAGACGGCGTGCGCCGAGGCGGTCGGGTCGGAGATCGCCGATGGGGAGTTCGTCTCGCTGAGCGTCGGCGCGGTGCTCGGCGTGCGACTCGTGGATGGCCGGCGCGTCGTCCTCAAGCTTCACCTGGCACGCGTGTCGCGCGCGTTTCTCGACGCGGTGCGCTCCGTGCAGCGCGGACTACGCGCCAGCGGCTTCCCGGCGCCCGAGCCGCTCGGCTCGCCCGTGGAATGGGACACCGGAACGCTGGTCGTCGAGTCGCTCGAGGACGCGGGAGAGCGGATCGATGCGCGTGCGCCCGGGCAGCGCCGTCTCCTCGCATCGGGCCTGGCGGAGCTCGTGCGCCTGGCGCAGGGATTCGTCGATGTCCCCGCCCTTGCCGAACACCCCCTGGCCGTCGCTCGCACGCGGCTCTTCCCCGAGCCCCACAGCGCGCGGCTTGACTTCGCGAGGCCCGGCGGTGAATGGATCGACGCGTTCGCCCGTCGCGCCAAGCCGCTGCGCGAGGCCGGGGCGCGGGTCGTCGGTCACTGCGACTGGCGCGCCGAGCACGTGCGAGTCGACCGCGGGCGAATGACCGCCGTCTACGACTGGGACAGCCTCGCTGTCACGCGCGAGCCGATCGTCGCGGGCCAAGCCGCGCACGCGTTTACGATCGACTGGCACGCGCCGGGGCAGCAGCGGATGCCCAGTCTCGACGAGGCGCTCGGCTTCCTCGAGGACTACGAGGCAGGTCGTGGCGCCCGCTTCACCGCCACGGAGCGCCGAGCGGCACACGCCGCGCTCGTCTGGATGATGGCCTACACCGCCCGCTGCGAGCACTCCGACGATCCCGCTGCGGCCAGTCTGCCTGCGGGGAGCGCCAGGGCGTTCCTTCGGCACCACGCGGATGAGCTGCTTCGCGACGGAGCCTAGGCATGCTCGAGCAGCCGTGGCGCCGCGAACCTGACCCGAAGCCAACCAAGGGAGAACGAGATGGACAACATCGATGCACCCGCAGAAGTCGAGGCACTGACAGCGCTCCTACGCGAGACCGAGGAGCATCACGGGGAATACGAGGCGGGCGCTCCAGAGCACCACTGGTCGGGGTGGTACGCGGCGTACATCGTCGCTCGCCAGCGCGGGCGCAGCGCGGAGGAGGCATCCGCCGACGCAGCCCGGCACCTCGAGCCGTAAACGTCGTTCCGCGGCGGCGGCCCTACAGCCAGCCGCGCCGGCGGAACAGCGTGACCATCCCGACGAGGACGAGCACCATGATCGCGATCACCGCCCAGAAGCCGGCGGTCGACCCCTCGCCGGGCACGTGCGTGTTCATCCCGAAGACGCTCGCGATCAACGTCAGCGGCAGGATCACGACGCTGAACGCCGTCAGCACGCGCAGGACGTCGTTGAGCTGGTGCGACAGCACCGCCTCGTTGGTCGACTCCAGCCCCTCGACGACTTCCTTGAAGTTCTCGAGCATGTCCCAGACGCGCTCGGACGCGTCGTTGATGTCGTCGAAGTAGACCTCGAGGTCCTCGGGGATGTAGCGCTTCGTGCGCTCGAGGTCCTGCAGGGCGGCGCGCTGCGGCCGGACGACCTTGCGGAAGTTGATGATCTCCTGCTTGGCGTTGGAGATGTCGCGCACGACCTCCTTGGAGCGGCCCTCGAAGATGTCCTCCTCCAGGCGCTCGAGCTTGTTGCCGATCTTGCGCAGCATCGGGAACGAGGCGTCCACGCAGCCGTCGACGATCCGGTACAGCAGGTAGCCCGCGCCCTTGGAGAAGAGCTGCTCGCGCAGATCCTCACGGCGGTCGACCTGCTCGAAGAGGTACTCCAGCGGCTGCAGGCCCTCGTTGGGCAGCGTGATCACGTAGTCGGGGCCGACGAAGATGTCGACCTCGGCCGCGTTCAGGCGCCCGACGCGCTTGTCGTAGGCGGGGAAGTGCAGGACGACGAACAGGTACTCGTCGTACTCGTCGACCTTCGGGCGCTGGTTGCGCGAGAAGACGTCTTCGTAGTCGAGCGCGTGGAAGTCGAAGTGCTCCTCCAGCCAGGCGCGGTCCTGGGCGCGCGGGCGCTCGATGTTGATCCAGCGCAGGCCGTCATGCTCGACGACCTCGACGTTGGGGGTGTCAGGCTCAGGCGGACGGGCGACGACGGGCGCGGTCCGCGGAGATCTGCGCAGGGGCTTCGGCAGGCTCGGCATGCGGACTTCGAGGCTCGTCGGTCAGGGGCATGATCTCGTCCATCTCAGATTCGACTCCACGGGCATTGTACCTGTCGATTGTCGGCGCAGAGACGTTTGATAGGCTGCCAATCACATAGCTGGACACATCCAGAGGGGTGGAGGGACAGGCCCGACGAAGCCCCGGCAACCACTGCGAAAGCAGGAAGGTGCCAATTCCTGACAGATGTGTGGCGGGATCTGATCTTCGTCACACGGTTCACAACCGCGCGAAGACCAAGGAGTCCCCGAGGAATGGCTGTCACGAACTTGAAGTGCCGCGAGTGCAAGGCCGAGTACCCGCTCGATGCCCGCTACGTCTGCGAGCAGTGCTTCGGGCCGCTCGAAGCGGCATACGACCACTCGACGCTCGCCGGCGGTGACGTCGAGAGCCTGCGCCGCCGCATCCAGGGCGGGCCGCAGAACATCTGGCGCTACGCCGACTTCCTGCCGCTCGAGCACGGCCAGCCGGGCCCGTCGCACCGCGGCACCTCGCGCGCCGGCCTGCCCGCCGGCTGCACGCCGCTGATCAAGGCCGACCGGCTCGCACAGCGCCTCGGCCTCAACGAGGTCTGGGTCAAGAACGACGCCGCCAACCCGACGCACTCCTTCAAGGACCGCGTCGTCTCGGTCGCGACCCACCGCGCGCGTGAGCTCGGCTTCGAGGTCCTGGCCTGCGCCTCGACCGGCAACCTCGCCAACGCCGTCGCCGCCCAGGCCGCCGCGCTCGGCCTGGAGTCCTACGTCTTCATCCCGTCCGACCTCGAGGAGCAGAAGATCCTCGCGACCGGCGTCTACGGGACGAACGTCGTCGCCGTCGACGGCAACTACGACGACGTCAACCGCCTCTGCACCGAGCTCTCGGGCGAGCGCGACGGCTGGGCCTTCGTCAACGTCAACATGCGCCCGTACTACGCCGAGGGCTCGAAGACGCTCTCCTACGAGATCGCCGAGCAGCTCGGCTGGCGCGCGCCCGACCGCGTCGTCGCCCCGATCGCCAGCGGCTCGCTGTTCACGAAGATCGGCAAGGGCTTTGACGAGTGGCGCGAGCTCGGCCTGATCGACGACGAGGCGCCGACGATGAACGGCGCCCAGGCGCTCGGCTGCTCGCCGGTCGCCGCCGCGTTCGCCGACGGCCACGACGTCTGCCGCCCGGTCAAGCCCGACACGATCGCCAAGTCGCTGGCCATCGGCAACCCCGCCGACGGCCCCTACGCGCTGGAGCTCGCCCGCAAGTCCGGCGGCGCGATCGACAGCGTCACCGACGACGAGATCCGCGCGGGCATCCGCCTGCTGGCCGAGACGACCGGCATCTTCACCGAGACCGCCGGCGGCGTGACGACCGCGACGCTCGCCAAGCTCGCCGCGCGCGGGGACATCGACCCCGACGAGCGCGTCGTGCTCGTGATCACCGGCGAGGGCCTGAAGACGCTCGACGCCGTCCGCGACACCTTCGAGGTGCACCAGATCGCGCCGTCGTTCGAGGCCTTCGAGGCCGAGTTCTCGCTGGCATAAGATCCACTGCACATGCCCGTGACGGTGAAGATCCCCACTCAGCTGCGCGCTGCCACCGGTGGCGCCGCGCAGGCCGAGGTCGAAGGCCAGACCGTCGGCGAGGTGCTCGACGCGCTGTTCGCCGAGCACGCCGACCTGCGAGAGCGCCTGTCTGACCCCGACGGCGGCCTGCGCCGCTTCGTCAACGTCTACGTCGACGGCGAGGACATCCGCTTCGGCCAGGGGCTGGACACGACGGTCAAGCCGGGCGGCGAGGTGCAAATCTTGCCGGCAGTGGCTGGCGGCTGAGCTAGCTTCTGCGCATCGGGCGGCTGCTGAACATCGCGGGTGTCGTGGCGGTCGCGCTGCTCGGCGGCGCGACGTCGGCGGTGGCGCAGGTGCCCCAGGCACCCGACCCGGCGCCCGGGACCGTGCCGGCGACGGCGGCGACGATGGTCACGGCGCAGGTCGACCCGCAGCACACCTCGCACGCGGTCGACCCCGAGCTGTTCCCGCCGCTCGAGGCCCGCTGGCAGCTGAAGACCGATGGGGCCGTGGTCGCGGCGGTGGCCGGCGACGGTGCGGCCTTCGTCCGGACGGCCAACACACTCGCTGCATACGACGCAGCGACCGGAAGCCTGCGCTGGACCGTTCCGATCAAGGCGGCGGGCCTCGCATACGACGCCGGCCGCGTGTTCGTCACCGTCGACACGTACGTCGTCGCGCTGTCGGCGCTCGACGGTCACGAGCTCTGGCGCCGTCAGGTGTTCGGCCTGAACCAGACGCCTGTGGCGACCGCGGGCCGCGTCTACTACGGGACGTCGAACGGCGTCGTCGCCCTCGATGCCGCAGATGGGAAGGACATCTGGCGAGGCTTCGGCAGCGGTCACGGCGCGGTCGTTCCCGCCGTCGATGCAGCGGCCGTGTACGGGGGGAATGGGTGCGGGATCGCGTTGGCCTGGAGCCGGCTGGACGGGAGCCGCCTGTGGAAGACCGCTGACTGCACCGGCGGAGGCGACGTCACGCCGACCATCTACGAAGGACGGATCTACTTCCCCGGTCTCGGCCGCGTCTACGACGCTGGGACGGGCGCGGCGGTGGGGACGACCTTGCGGGGGCGTGGCGTCTTCGCCGAGGGGATCGCCGTGTTCATCGAAGAGCAAGGCCAGCGAACGATCGCCGCGACGAGATTGGCGACCGGCAAGAGAGCGTGGACGCGCACGCTTGCGAGGGCGAGGATCAGGTCCTGGCGCTCGTACCCGGTCGCTGTAGGCCACGTGCTGTACCTCCTCCACGACGGCGACCTGCTGGCCTACGAGATCGCAAGCGGCCGGCTGCTCGAGCGCGCGCGCGTGACACTCGACGCAGAGCAGTCGAGCACGGTGACGCTCGTCCCGGCAGGCGAAGGGCGGATGCTGATCGCCGGAGGACGGACGCTGCTGCTCGTCCAGAGCGCGCTGCGCCCGGAGCCCGGAGCGGTCGCGGCGCGCCCGATGCTGACCGACGTCGTGATCGGCGAGCGGGTGCGCATCGAGGGCCGCGTCGGCGCTGCGCTCGCGCCGTCGCGCCCGGTCGTGCAGGTCGAGGTCGACCCAGCGCCGTTCGGTGGTGGCTATCGCCGTGCCGGGAGGGTCACCCCGGGCGCCGACGGTCGCTTCAGCAGGACGCTTGCGCTGGAGCGCAACTCGCGCGTGCGTGTTCGTGTCGCGTCGCTCGTGGCGCAGGCAGGGACCGTCTACGTCTATCCGCGGTACCGCTTCAGCGTCGGCTCCGCGGGTCGCGACCGGTTCCGCGTGCGCTACACGGTGCGCGGTCCGCGGGCCCTGAATCTCAGCCGGCGCAGGGTCGTCGTGTACTACGGGCGGCCGGCGTCGCAGAGCTACATCCGCCTCGGGTCGGGCAGGCTGACCCGCATTCGCGCCGGCCTGTTCGGCGGGTCGATCACCGCGCCGCGGCGGACGAAGGTCGGCGCCAACGACTTCATCACGTCGTGCATCCCAGGCGGGGGGCGGCTGGGGCTCGGCCGCCCCGACCTGCTGCAGCGCCGCTGCGGGCGACGTACGGTCGCGTTCCAATGACCGGCGGCGCTCTGACCTTCGCGCGCGGACTGCGCTTCCGTGCCTGGGTGCTGCTCACGCGCGCGCGCCTGAAGCGCCTGGGCGCGGGCTTCGTCTGCGAGCTGGCGGGCGCGCCGCCGCGCTGCCTCGGCCCGCTGCGCGTCGAGATCGACGGCTACCCCGGCACGCTGACGCTGCGTATCGGGCGGGAGGTGAAGATCGGGCGCGAGTGCGTGATCGACCTCGCGGCCGGGCGCGACGGCCTGATCGAGCTCGGCGACCGCGTCACGCTGCAGAACCGCGTGCGCCTGCAGCCCTGGGGCGGCGCGATCCGCCTCGAGGACGACGTCCAGATCCGCGACGCCGACGAGCTGAAGTCCAGCGGTGAGCTGATCCTGCGCGAGCGCGCGATCCTCGGGCGCAACGTCACGCTGCACTGCGAGGAGCGCATCGTCCTCGGTCGCCAGGTGGGGCTCGCCGAGCGCGTGACGGTGATCGACTCCGACCATGGCTTCGACGGCAGCGACACGTTCTTCATGGAGCAGCCGGTCCGCAGCGCGCCGGTGCTGATCGGCGACAACACCTTCCTCGCGACGAACGTCGTCGTCCTGCGCGGGACGACGATCGGGGAGAACTCCGTCGCCGCGGCCGGGGCGGTCCTCAACGGCGGGGACTTCCCGGCCGGCCACGTGATCGCGGGAGCGCCGGCGAAGGCGGTCAAGCCGCTTGGCTGAGCTCGACGCGCTCGTGCAGAGCGGTCGGGAGGCGCTCGCGGCCGCCGACTGGGACACGGCGCGCGGGTTGTTCGAGCAGGCGCGGGCGCTGGAGGAGACCGCAGAGGTGCTCGAGGGTCTGAGCCAGGCCGCGCACTTCCAGGGTGAGTACGCCGAGGCGATCGCGCTGACCGAGCGCGCCTTCGCCGCCTACCGGCGTCGCGACAAGCCGGCGAAGGCCGCCGAGCAGGCGCGCTGGCTGGCGCTGCTGTACGGCGGCGTGGAGGGCAACCGCGCAGCGGCCAGCGGCTGGATGGCGTGGGCCGAGCGTTTGCTCGCCGGAGTCGAGGAGTGCGTCGAGCACGGACGCCTCGCACTCGACGGCGCCGCGTGGACCGACGATCCGGCCGAGCGCGAACGGCGCGCGCTGGCGGCGCTGACGATCGCGCGGCGCTTCGGGGACAGCGATCTGGAGTTCAGCGCGCAGGCTCTGCTCGGTCACGCCTACGTCGTCAGCGGCCGCGTCGATGAGGGCATGGCGTTGATCGACGAGGCGATGGCCGCCGTCGCCGGCGGCGAGGTCTCCGCGGTCGACTCGATCAGCGAGATCTACTGCCGGCTGCTGGGTGCCTGCGAGCGCGCCACGGACCTGCGGCGCGCTGAGCAGTGGATCGCCGCCGCGCGGCGCTTCGTCGCCTGGGGTGACTTCGTCGCGCCGACCTGCCGGCTGCACTACGGCGGAATCCTGATCGCCGTCGGCCGCTGGGACGAGGCCGAGGAGGAGCTCGTCGCCGCGGCGCAGACCTTCGAGAGCGGCTACCGCGGCATGCGCGGCGCGCCGCTGGTCCGGCTGGCCGGCCTGCGGTTGCGCCAGGGCCGCTTCGAGGAGGCCGAGCGCCTGGTCGAGGGCAACGAGTCGCGTGCCGCCGCGCGGCCGGTACTCGCGGCGATCGCGCTCGAGCGTGGGGACACGGCACTCGCCGGGGATCTCGCGCGAATGTGCCTCGACGGCCTCGATGCCGCGAACCCCGACCGCCTGCCGGCGCTGGAGGTGCTGGTCGGCGTGCATCTCACGGGCGATGATCTCGGCGCGGCACGGGACGTGCTCGCACAGCTCGTCGCGCTCGTCAGCGTCTGCGGTGAGCGCGCGGGTGCCGCCGCCGTCCTCGCAGAGGGGCGGCTGCTGGCTGCCGGAGGTGACGCCCGGGCGCGCACGTGCCTGCAGGCGGCGCTGGACGCCTTCACGGCGCTCGAGCTGCCGCTCGAGGCTGCCCGTGCGCAGGTCGAGCTCGCAAAGGCGCTGGCCGCGGACTCGCCCGCAGGGGCGATCGCCGAAGCGCGCTCGGCGCTGTCGGCGTTCGAGCAGCTCGGCGCCGCCCGCGACGCGGATGGCACAGCAGGCCTGCTGCGGATGCTCGGTGTGAAGGCGGCACGCTCGGGACCGAAGGGGATCGACGTGCTGACCAAGCGCGAGCACGAGGTGCTCGGGCTGCTCGCCGAGGGCCTCTCCAATCCGGAGATCGCGGAGCGGCTCTTCATCAGCCGCAAGACGGTCCAGCACCACGTCGCCCACGTGCTCGCAAAGCTCGACCTGCGCAACCGCGCAGAGGCCGCCGCCTACGCCGCGCGTCGTCCCGCGAAATAGGCCACCTGGCCGATGCTCGGACGGTCCGGCGCGAGCATGCTGGCGGGCATGACGACGCACGCATCCTCGCTGAAGCCCCTGGCGGTTCCCGCCGCAGACGGAGAAGCCCGCTGGTGGTTCGACGGCCTGGCGGTCATCAAGGCGACCGCCGCCGACACCGGCGGCCAGATGACGATCCTCGAGATCACCGAAGCACCCGGCACCGAGGCGCCGCTGCACGTGCACCACGCCGAGGACGAGGCCTTCTGGATCCTCGACGGCAGCGTGACGTTCGAAGTCGGCGACCAGACGATCGCGGCCGGCGTCGGGGACTACGTGTTCGGCCCTCGGCACGTCCCCCATCGCTACACGGTCGGGCCGGACGGCTGCCGGATGCTCTTCATCTTCACCCCGGGCGGGTTCGAAGCGTTGCTCGCCAAGACGAGCAGGCCGGCCGCGACCCGCACGCTGCCACCGCCGGCCGACGGCCCGCCGTCCGACGAGGAGATGACGCAAGCGCAGGCCGCGATCCGGGCGCAGGGCTGCGAGCTGCTCGGCTGAGGAGAACGGTGGGCTAGCGTCCATCGGGATGCCGGCCGACAAGCTCGGGGAATACCGCGCCAAGCGCGACAAGCCGACGCCCGAGCCGAAGGGCAAGGCGGCGAAGCCGCGCGCGAAGGTCAAGCAGCCGCGCTGGGTCCTGCAGGAGCATCACGCCCGCCGCCTGCACTGGGATCTGCGCCTCGAGCGCGACGGCGTGGCCGTCAGCTTCGCGCTGCCGCACGGGCTGCCGTATGAGCCGGGGCGCAACTCGCTCGCCGTGCACACCGAGGATCACCCGCTCGAGTACCTCGAGTTCGCGGGGGAGATCCCCAAGGGCAGCTACGGCGCCGGGACGATGACGGTCTTCGACAAGGGCACCTACGAGGTCGAGAAGTTCGACGACAAGAAGATCGAGGTCCACCTCCACGGCGAGCGCGTCGACGCGCGCTACGCGCTCTTCCCGCTCGGCAAGAGCAAGGACGAGAAGGACTGGATGATCCATCGCATGGATCCGCCGGAGGGCGTGCCGGCGCCCGAGCGCGTGACGCCGATGCTCGCGACCGCGGGGAAGCTGCCGGCCAAGGACGCCGGGTGGGCCTTCGAGTTCAAGTGGGACGGCGTGCGCGCGATCTGCCACGCCGAGCCGGGCCGGCTGACGTTCCGCACGCGCAACCTCAACGACGTCACCTCGCGCTATCCCGAGCTCGGGTCGCTGACGCGCGCGGTCGGCCACCGCCGGCTCGTGCTCGACGGCGAGGTCGTCGCCTTCGACGAGGAGGGCCGCCCGAGCTTCGAGGCGCTGCAGCAGCGCATGCACCTCGCCGACGCGACGAAGGTCAAGCGGATCGCCGATCGTTCGCCGGTCACCTACGTCGTCTTCGACGTGCTCTGGGCCGACGGCGTGTCGCTGCTGTCCCAGCGCTACGACGCGCGCCGCGAGATCCTCGAGGGCCTCGGCCTCGACGGCGACCGCGTGCAGCTCTCGCCGAGCGTCGCCGGCCACGGCAAGGCCGTGCTGCAGGCCGCGACCGAGCAGCGCCTGGAGGGCGTCCTCGCCAAGCGCATGGACGGCTTCTATGAGCCGGGGCGGCGCTCGTCGGGCTGGGTCAAGGTCAAGCTCGTCACGCGCGAGGACTTCCTGATCGCCGGCTGGATCCCCGGGACCGGCAAACGCGAAGACCGGATCGGCGCGCTGATGCTCGGGGAGCGCGACGAGAACGGCGCGCTGCACTACGTCGGGCGCGTGGGCACCGGCTTCACCGAGGCCGAGCTCGATCGGATCGCCAAGCGCCTGGCGCCGCTGCGCCGCGACGACGCGCCGTTCGACAAGGCGCCAAAGCTCCCACGTGAGGCGGTCTTCGTCGACGCGGTGTTGTCCTGCGAGGTCGAGTTCCTCGCGCGCACGCGCGAGGGCGTGCTGCGCGCGCCGTCCTACAAGGGGCTGCGCGAGGACACGGCGCCGGCCGCCGCCGTCGTGCGCAAGACCAGCGAGGCCGAGTTCGTCGAGGTCGACGGGCGCGAGGTGCGCCTGTCCAACCCCGACAAGGTGCTCTATCCCCAGACCGGGTTCACCAAGCGCGACCTGCTCGCCTACTACCTGGCGATCGCGCCCGTGCTGCTCGCGCACATGGCCGACCGCCGGCTGACGCTCAAGCGCTATCCCAACGGCGTCGAGGACAAGTTCTTCTTCGAGAAGAACGCGCCGTCGCACCGCCCGCAGTGGGTCCCGACCTCCGGCGGCTACGTCGTCGCCGACAGCGCTGCCGCGCTGGCCTGGCTGGCGAACCTCGCCGACCTCGAGCTGCACACGCCGCTGGCGCGCGCGATCACCCCCGAGCGTCCCGATCTGATCGCCTTCGACCTCGACCCCGGGGAGGGCGCCGGCCTGCCCGAGTGCGCGACGGTCGCGCTGTGGCTGAAGGCGATGCTCGAGGGCCTCGGCCTGGAGTCCTTCCCGAAGACCTCGGGCTCGAAGGGCATGCAGGTCTACGTGCCGCTGAACGACCCGAAGGTCACCTGGCCGGAGACGAAGGTGTTCGCGAAGACGCTCGCAGAGGTACTTGCGCGCGAGGCGCCCGAGCTCGTCGTCGCCACGCAGGCCAAGGCCCGGCGCAAGGAGCGCGTCCTCGTCGACTGGAGCCAGAACGACCAGCACAAGACGACGGTCTGCGTCTACTCACCGCGGGCGCGCGAACGGCCGACGGTGTCGACGCCGCTGACCTGGGAGGAGGTCGGCGGCGACGCCGCCGCGCTGGTGTTCACGACCGACGAGGTGCTCGCGCGCGTCCAGCAGCACGGCGACCTGTTCGCGCCGGTCGCGACGCTCTCGCAATCCTTGCCGGGCTGACTAGGATCGGCCGATGCGAGCGTGGGGAACGGGGATCGTCGCGGGGCTCGTGCTGGCAGCAGCGCCCGCAGCGCAGGCGGCGACGACGGAGTATGGCGGCGGCTCGCGGGCTCGCACAGGGGGCGAGGGCGACGTCGCGGTCGGCCTCTCACTGCGGGTTCTCGACAGCGGCGCCGTGCGCTACCGGCTGACGACGACCGTCGTCTGTTCCGGCCGGAACGAGACCTACGACGTCGACGAGGACGGCACGGGCAGCGTCAAGGACGGGATCGTGACCGCGTTTGCGACGCGGCGCCTGAACTACCCGACGCCGCGTGTGACCGCGACGTACGCGATCCGCGTGACGCTGGCCGGCGATCGCGCGAGCGGGAGCGTGCGCGTGACCGGCACGCGGACCCGCAACGGCCGCAAGGCCAAGTGCACGAGATCGCCCGACCGCGCAGTCCAGTTGCACGTTCGCGGCAAGGCGATCGGCGATCCCGTCGATCCGGCGGCGCTGGCGACCTACTACGGGCTCGTCGAGCGTGATCCCAACCCAGCGCGCCCGAGCATCGTCCTCAGCGTCGGATCCACCGGGCGCTACGCGCTGGCGCGCTGGGACGCGACGGTGCCCTGCGACGACGGGGCGATCGAGCGCTTCACGAACTACTCGCCGCGCGGGACGATCACCGAGCGCCGCTACCTCGTGCGCGAGACCTTCAACCTGACCTACGCCGACGGCATCACCGCCAAGGCCCGCGCGACGATCGACGCCCGCTTCGTGGCCGGCGGTGTCAACGGCACGGTGCGCCTGCGCCTGACGTTCTTCAACAAGCGCAAGCGCCACCTGACCGACTGCGACAGCGGCGCGCTGCCGTTCAGCGCGTTCGTACTCTGACGTCGGCGGTGCCGACTGCGTCACCCGCCGTCGCGGCGGGCAGTTGCTGGGATATGCAACTGCGACACGGTGTCCTCGTTCTGCTGGTCTCGACCGCGGCGCTGCCGGCGTCCGCGTCGGCGCATAGCGGCGCGCGGATCGCGTTCACGAGCTTCGGGACCGGCGCCGGGGATAAGTCGGTTGGTCGATACGCGAACGTTTGCGCTCAGCGACCACCTCGCGGATCGCGTCCCAGTCGACGTCGCGGAAGTTGTGCATCGGGCAGTACTTCGGCCCGCACATCGAGCAGAACTCCGCGGTCTTGAAGTAGTCGTCGGCGAGCGTCTCGTCGTGCATCGCGCGGGCGGTCTCGGGGTCGACCGCGAGCTCGAACTGGCGGCGCCAGTCGAAGTCGAAGCGCGCCTGCGACAGCGCGCGGTCGTGCGCGGCGGCGCGCTCGGAGCCACGCGCAAGATCGGCGGCGTGCGCGGCGATGCGGTAGGCGATCAACCCCTGCTTGACGTCGTCGGCGTCGGGCAGCCCGAGGTGCTCTTTCGGCGTGACGTAACAGAGCATCGACGTGCCGTGCCAGCCGACGATCGCCGCGCCGATCGCGCTCGTGATGTGGTCATACCCCGGGGCGATGTCCGTGACGAGCGGGCCCAGCGTGTAGAACGGCGCCTCCTGGCAGACGCGCTGCTGGCGCTCGACGTTGTCCTGCAGCTGGTGCAGCGGGACGTGGCCTGGGCCCTCGACCATCACCTGCACGTCGCGGTCCCAGGCGCGCTGGGTCAGCTCCCCGAGCGTTTCGAGCTCGGCGAACTGCGCGGCGTCGCTGGCGTCGGCGATCGACCCCGGCCGCAGCCCGTCGCCCAAAGAGATCGAGACGTCGTGGGCGCGGAGGATCGCGAGCACGTCGTCGAAGCGCTCGTAGAGCGGGTTCTCGGCGGAGTGGTGGACCATCCAGCGCGCCAGCAGCCCGCCGCCACGCGAGACGATCCCGGTGACCCGGTGCTGGCAGAGCGGCAGATGCTCGAGGCGCACGCCAGCGTGGATCGTCATGTAGTCCACGCCCTGGCGGGCCTGCTCGTCGATGACCTGCAGCAGCAGCTCGGCCGTCAGGTCCTCGGGGCGCTTGACGCGCTCCAGGGCCTCGTAGATCGGGACGGTCCCGATCGGCACGGTCGCCGCGGCGATGATCGCCGCGCGTGTCGCGGCAATCCGCTTGCCCGTCGAGAGGTCCATCACCGTGTCGGCGCCCCAGCGCTGCGACAGCTCGAGCTTTGCGACCTCCTCGTCGAGCGTTGAGGTCGTTGGGGACGAGCCGATGTTCGCGTTGATCTTCACGCGTGCCTTCAGGCCGATCGCCATCGGGTCGAGCGTCCCCGCGAGGTGGTGCACGTTCGCGGGGATGATCATGCGCCCGCGCGCGACCTCCTCGCGGATCGTCTCGGCGGGCAGCTGCTCGCGCTCGGCTACGCGCTGCATCTGTGGTGACGTGACGCCCGTGCGGGCGAGGTGACGCTGAGTCATTGGAGTCCTCCCTTCGCCGGTATGAACCGGATCAGGTTCGGCGGGTGGTGGCGCTAGGAAGCGCGCATCTCAGCCCCTCCGACAGGGACCCCCCGGGATGTACAGGTGTGCCGGCGACGGTACCGGACGGTGAAGAATCGCGACAATTCGTTGCACGCTCGTACCAGAGGCGTGTATGTTGCTCGGCGTCAGGGTGCTCGCCGGGGGGTGAGCCTGGGTCGAATTCGGGGGATTTATCGTGCTTTCACGCGCGCGGGTGCTGTTGACCGGACTGATGGCGGTCGTCGCCGTATGCCTTGCGATGCCGTCAATGGCCTCGGCGCTCGACCTCGACCACGATGGCGTCGACGACGGCGTCGAGCTGCAGCGCGGCTGCAACCCGCTGTCGGCTGACACCGATCGCGACGTGATGCCGGACGGCTTCGAGATCGCCAACGGGCTCAACTGCAACAACGCCGCGGACGCCAGCACCGACCGCGACGGCGACGGGGTCTCCAACCTCGAGGAGTACCGCCGCAACCTGGGCGTCAACGACTCCGATTCCGACGACGACGGCGCCAGCGACGGCGCCGAGATCGCCGCCGGCACCAATCCGAAGAACCCCGACAGCGACGGCGACGGCGACCTCGACGGACCCGACAACTGCGATCTAGTCGGCAACCCCGACCAGGCTGATCTCGACGGCGACGGGCAGGGCGACGCCTGCGAGACCGACGACGACGGCGACGGCATTGCCAACGCGACGGACAACTGCTCGCGCCAGGCCAATCCGCTCCAGGAGGACGCCGACAACGACGGCCTCGGCGACGTCTGCGACGCCGACGTCGACGGCGACGGCGTGGCCAACACGGCCGACAACTGCGCAAGCGCCGCGAACCCCGACCAGCGCGACAGCGACCGCGACGGGCAGGGTGACGTCTGCGACATCGACGACGACAACGACGGCGTCATCGACCTCAACGACAACTGCGACACCGTCGCCAACGCCGACCAGATCGACACCGACGACAACGGTGTCGGTGACGCGTGCCAGGCAGACGAGGACGCGGACGAGATCCCGGACGCGCTCGACAACTGCCGCACCGTCCCGAACACCGACCAGACGAACACCGACGGCGACTCGCGCGGTGACGCCTGCGATCCGGACGACGACAACGACGGCACCCTCGACGCGGCGGACTGCGAGCCGCTCGACAACGACATCTATCCGAACGCGCCCGACGCGCCGGATCTGAGCTTCATCGACACCAGCTGCGACGGCATCGACGGCCGCGCCACGACCGCCGTGTTCGTCGATCCGGTCGGCGGCGTCGACGCACCCGGCAACGGTACGAAGAGCGCTCCGCTGAAGACGGTCGAAGCGGGTATGGACGAGCTCACGACCAACCCGGACGTCGAGTACATCCTCGTCGCAGAGGGCGCCAACCTACCTGCGCTGAACCTGCGCGACGGCGTGCTCATCGCCGGCGGCTACGACGCCAGCGACTGGTCGCGTGCGGCCGACAACGTGACCCGCTTCGTCGGCGCCCCGTCGGCGATCGTGGGCAACGGCGACACGTCGACAACGCTGCAGCTGGTCTCGGCACACGCGACGACCGCCGGCGCCTCGATCTACGGCGTGCGGCTGTCCAACAACTCCGACGTCGATTTCGAGGCCGTGACGGTCACGACGGGCGCGGCGCCCGGCGGGTCCCCGGGCAACGGCGGCACCAACGGCGTCAACGGCCTCGGCGGCGGCGGCGGCGGCGCGGGCGACGGCGACGTGATCCTCGAGAACGGCGACGGCGGCGTCGGCGGCACCGGCGGCGCGGGCCCCGGCGCTGCCGGTGGTCCGGGCGGTCGCGGTGCCAACTCCGGCTCGAACGCGGGTGTTGCCGGAGTTGCCGGCGCCAACGCTCCGCCGCGCAACGGCGGTGCCGGCGGTGCCGGCGGGCCGGCGCCGTCGGGCTGCAGCAAGGGGCCCAACGGCACAGGAGGCACTGGCGGTGTCAACCAGGACGGCATCGCCGGAAACAACGGGACCGCCGGCCCAGCGTCTCTGACGCTCGCCGGCGGCGCCTACGTCCCGTCGGCGACCAACGGCGGCATCGGGACGACCGGCGGCAACGGCGCCGGCGGCGGTGGCGGCGGTGGTGGCGCAGGCCAGCGCGGCGGCGTCTTCCCGACGTGTATCGCGGGTAAGGGCAACGGCGGCGGCGGCGGCGGCGCCGGCGCCTCGGCCGGCACGTTCGGCACGGGTGGCACCGGCGGCCACGCTGCGTTCGGCGCGTTCCTCTCGGAAGGCTCGACGCTGGCGCTGCTCGATGGCACGACGATCACGGCCGGCAACGGCGGCAACGGCGGCCCCGGTGGCACCGGCGGCAACGGCGGAACCGGCGGACCGTTCGGGCTCGGCAACAGCGTCGACTCGGGCGCGGTCGGGATCGGTGGCAACGGCGGCCGCGGCGGCAACAGCGGACGCGGCGGCCACGGCGGCGGCGGGGCTGGTGGCCCGTCGATCGGTGTGGTGACGACCGGCGGCGCGTCGACGAGCGTCGACGGCTCGCAGAGCATCAGCGCGACTGGCGGTGGCGCCGGCGGCCTGAGTACCGGCAACGCCGGACAGTCCGGATCCACGGCGGCGACCGCAAACGTCTAGGGGAGCAACGGAACATGCGTATCAAGGTCATCCTCCTGTCGCTCGTCGTGGCCCTCCTGGCCATGACGGGCACCGCTTCGGCGGCGAAGGTCGGTAACGCCGGCCCTGTCCAGTTCATCTTCGAGTCAGGCCAGATGAAGATCGGCAACGAGGTCGCTGACGCGGCCTCCGAGGACGACCCGATCACGGCGAACGCGACCCTCGCCGCGAACGGCAACCTGACGTTCTCGGGGTTGAACTTCCCGCCGATCGAGGTGGAGAACACGGCCGGCGTCGGGCCCAACCCGATCATCGTGCGGGTGCTCCCGCAGCAGATGCCCTCCCAGCCGTCCGGCGTCGTCGGCACCGGCACGCTGAACCCGAACACCGGGATCGCCACGGCGAACTTCCGGATCGCCGTCAAGATCGACGGCTTCTCCGACGACTGCTACATCGGCACGCCGGGCAGCCCGATCATCCTCACGCTGACGACCGAGACGAGCGGTGCCGGGCCCAATCAGCAGACCGGTGTGCGCTACAACCTCGCCGACGGTCGCCTGACGATCGTCGACGGCATCTTCGGCGTCCCAGGCGCCAGCGGCTGTGAGTACGCGTTCATCGGCGTCAACGGCACGATCAACGGCGAGCTCGGGCTCCCGTCGCCATCGGGCAACAACTACGCCAGGCTCGCGGCCCGGACCAACCCGATCGTGATCCCGGGCGTGCGCCCGTCGTTCACGGCCACTCCCTCGTCGGGCCTGGCGCCGTTGAACGTCAGCTTCAATGCCGCCGCGACGCAGTCGGCCGCGGCGATCGCGCAGTACCGCTGGGACTTCACCAACGACGGCATCGTGGACACGATCACGCCCGGGCCGACGACGTCGTTCAACTACGTCCTTCCGGGCACGTACACGGCGCGTCTGACCGTGCGTGACGTCGATGGTGACGAGAACTCCACGACGCGGACGATCATCGTGGGGACACCGCGACCGGACGTCTCGGCGACGCTCTCGCACGCGCCCGAACCGGGCATCACCGGCACGCAGGTGACCTTCACGGGTGGCGTGAGCAACACCGGCACGCTGGCGACGAGCGCCCCGACGACGGCCGCGTTCACGCTGCCCGCGGGCTGGACGGTCGACGGCGGCAGCGGCACGGGCTGGGCCTGTGACGCGCCGGCCGGTGCGACGATCTCCTGCTCCTACGCCGCATCGCTGGCGATCGGCGAAGCCGCACCGGCGCTGGACATCATCGCGACGCCATCGGCGCCCGGGACGTTCAACGCGAGCCTCGTGGCATCGACGACTGGCGACATCAACGCCAGCAACGACACCGCGACGGATTCGGCGAGCGTCGTGCAGGCGGGCATCGACCTGCAGATGACCAAGACGCACGACCTCGACGTCGGCTTCTTCCGCGGACACAACACGACCTATGCGCTGGACGTGACGAACGTCGGGACGCAGCCGACGACGGGCCGCACGCGCGTGTTCGACACGCTTCCGGCAGGCGTCACGCATGTGAGCGCCTCCGGCGGCCCGCAGTGGACATGCTCGTTCGTTGGCGGCCAGGTGCGCTGCTTCACCGACGAGGTCGTCGACCCGGGTGAGTCGCTCTCGCCGGTGCGGATCGTCGTGTCGGTCGACGCCGACGCGCCCGACCTCGTGGAGAACACAGGCTCGGTGACGACGCCGGCGGAGTCCAACCTCGCCAACGACTCGAGCACGGACATCGGCAACGTCCAGGGCTTCTCCGTCGACTACTCGATGGACAAGCAGGTCATCGGCACCGGCGGTGCGCCGCAGGCCGGCCAGGCCCGCTTCAGCCTGAAGGTCAAGAACGAGGGCTTTGGCATCGGCGACAACGGGGTGACGGTCACCGACCTGCTGCCGGCCGGCCTGACGTACGCGAGCGCCACGGGCGACGGCTGGACGTGCGCGTCCGGCGATCCCGCGGAGGTCGTGTGCACGCACGAGGGCAACGTCCACGCGGGCAGCGAGCTGCCGGCGATCACGGTGACCGCGAACGTCGCGGCCGACGCGACGAGCCCGGTGACCAACCGCGCGATCGTCGAGTCCGATGACGACATCACGGGTGGAAACGACGAGGACACGGCCGACCTGGAGATCCGTCCGCCGACCGCGGACTTCGAGATCAAGAAGTCGCACTCGGGCGCCAACGTCACGGTCGGGTCCAACGTGACCTACACGCTGACCGCGCGCAACGTCGGCGGCGAGCCGTCGCTCGGGACGATCACGGTCGCCGACGAGCTGCCGGCCGGGCTGCAGGCGCAGTCGATCGCGGGCGCGGGCTGGACCTGCGTGCTCGGGACGCTTACCTGCACACGTGACGACAGCACCGCGCCGGGCGCGACGCTCCCGGCGATCACGGTGGTCGCCAAGGCGCTGGTCGCGGGCACGCAGACGAACGCCGCGACGGTGGCCAACCAGTACGACGCGGTGCCGGTGAACAACCGCGCCGAGGACCCGACGCTCGTTATCGCCGCTCCGGCGCCGACGGCGATCGAGGCCTACGGCGTGATCCTGCACATTCGCGCCGTGTACATCACCACCGGAATCATCAACGGGCCGATGGCGAAGCTGACGTCCAACGGGGCGCCGGTCGTCAACCGTGAGCTCGTGTTCCGCACGCCGGGCGGCGCCGAGCTCTGCCGCGCGCGGACCGACAGCACCGGTGTCGCGCGTTGCGGGACGGTGCTCGTGCCGGCAGTACAGGCGATCCTCGGTCTCGGCTACCGCGTGAGCTTCGCGGGCGACACCGAGTACGGACCGTCAGCAGCGACCGGGCAGATCCTCAAGATCGTCACGACGCTGCTGTAGGAGGAGGACGCGATCAGCCGGCGCCAGCACGGGGCGCCGGCTGATTCGCACTGGCGCGCGGTGTGTCCACGCGCCTAGGATCGCGCCATGAGCGAGAACGTGGGGGCGGCGCTTGAGCGCGCGGCGCGGTTGTTCGGTGAGCGCGAGGCCCTCGTCGAGGGCGAGCTGCGCTGGACCTATCGCGACCTGGAGGCGCGCGTGGCCGGGTTTGACGCCGCGCTCGACGGCCTCGGCCTGAAGGCCGGGGACGTCGTCGGTGTGCTCGGGATGAACTCCGCGGCGCACCTGGTGTCGTGGCTGGCGATCCCGCGCAGCGGCCGGGTCCTCAACGACCTGAACTTCCGCCTGGCGCCGGCAGAGCTCGAGTTCATCCTCGGCGACTCGGCCGCGCGGGCGCTGATGGTCGACGACGCGTTCCTGGACGTCGGGCGCGCACTGGCGGACAGCTGTGAGACCGTCGAACACCTGATCTACATGGGTGCGGGCGAGACGCCCGACGGCTGCCTGTCGTTCAGCGAGCTGGCGGCGACCGACGGGCGTGCCGCGGCGACGGTCGACCCCGACGACATCGCCGGGATCTTCTACACGGGCGGCACGACCGGGCTGCCGAAGGGCGCGATGCTCACGCACCGCAACCTCGTGGCCAACGCCAAGCACACGCTGATCGCGATCGGCTACCAGACCGACGACTCCTACCTGCACGCGGCGCCGATGTTCCACCTGGCCAACGGCGCGTCGGTCTACGCGCTGACGTGGGTCGGCGGGCGCCACGTGATCATCCCCGCCTTCGATCCCGCGGGCTGGCTGCAGGCCGTCACCGCGGAGGGCGTCACCCGTGGCCTGCTGGTGCCGACGATGATCAACATGGTCGCCAATCATCCCGACGCGCCGGAGGCCGACCTGTCGAGCCTGCGCTCGATGATGTACGGGGCCTCGCCGATGCCCGAGGAGCTGCTGCGCGCCGCGATGCGGCTCATCCCATGCAACTGGATCCAGGCCTACGGGATGACCGAGGCAGCGCCGATCGTGACCTGCCTGACGCCGGAGGACCACCGACGCGGCGCCGCCGGCGAGGAGCCCTACGCGGCGCGCCTGCGTTCGGCGGGCGCCCCGGTCGTCGGTGTGGAGGCGGAGGTGCGACGCGCCGACGGGACGCGTGCCGACGCCGGTGAGCCCGGGGAGATCTGGGTGCGCGGCGCGAACATCATGAAGGGCTACTGGAACCGCGCCGAGGAGACCGCCGCGGCGCTGGACGACGACGGCTGGTACCACTCCGGCGACGCCGCCTACGTCGACGCCGACGGCTACCTCTACATCGTCGATCGCGTCAAGGACATGATCATCTCCGGCGGTGAGAACGTCTACTGCACGGAGGTGGAGAACGCGATCTACGAGCACGCCGCGGTGCTCGAGGCCGCCGTCTTCGGCGTGCCCGACGAGCAGTGGGGGGAGCGCGTGCACGCGGCGGTGGTGCTCAAGCCCGACGCGCAGGCCGACGAGGGCGCGATCATCGAGCACTGCCGCGCGCTGATCGCGGGCTACAAGCTGCCGCGCGGGATCGACTTCCACGACGAGCCGCTGCCGAAGTCCGGCGCCGGCAAGCTGCTCAAGCGAGAGCTGCGCAAGCCCTACTGGGAGGGCCGCGAGCGCCAGGTGTCCTAGCGGTCGCCGTTGGGGGGGCGCCGGCCGGTCAGGCGATAGGCGCCGTGCAGCACGGCTTCCATGCCGGCGGGGCTGATCGCGTTGGCGGCGCCGAGCAGGCTGCCCATCGGCGTCGAGACGCGCTTGGAGCGGTAGGCGATCGCCTCGCCGATCATCGTCGCCGCTTCCTCGGGCGACAGCGCGGGCATGCGCTCGTAGATCTTCGTCGGCGCGCTCATCGGCGTGCGCACGAGCGGCATGTGGACCGTCGAGACGGTGATGCCGTCGCCGAGCACCTCGGCCGCCAGCGAGCGGGAGAACATGTCCAGCGCCGCCTTCGACGCGAGGTAGGCCGAGTAGCGCGGCGGGCTGACGAGCACGCCCTCGGTCGAGACGTTGACGATCTGCCCGCCGCCGTGCTCGCGCATCTGGGGGAGCAGCTCGAGGATCAGCTTGACGGCGCCGAGGTAGTTCAGCGCGATCGTGCGCTCGAAGTCGTGGAAGCGGTCCTGGCTGTTGCGCACGGAACGCCGGATCGAGCGGCCGGCGTTGTTGACGAGCACGTGGACGCGTTCGTGCTCGGCGATGACGTCGACGGCCATGCGCTCGACGGCCTCGGGGTCGGAGAGGTCGCAGGCGTGGACGTGTGCCTCGCCGCCGTCGGCCGCGATCTCGTCGCGTAGCGCCTCGAGCTCGGGCACGCGGCGCGCGACGACGATCACCCGCGCGCCCTTGGCGGCCAGCAGCCGCGCCGTGGCGTGGCCGATGCCCGACGACGCGCCGGTCACCAGCGCGGTGCGTCCGGCGACCGCATCGGCGAGCGCGTCGCCGGGCGTCAGCGCTGCCACCGCGCGGCGAGCCGGGAGCGGGAGCATCCGCCGGCCGATGCTGGCGACGGCGCGGAGGTCGTCGAAGGGGGAGGCCATCTGCGCGAAGGCTACGCTCGCGGAGCTTCACTTGCGCTTCGGGGGCAATGCGCTCGCGTAGGCGACGCCGCGGCGCACCCAGGGCTCGAGCTGGCGCTTGGTCTTGACGCCCTCGGGATCGACGCGCAGCCAGCCGTCCATCTCCCGGCCGCGCATCTCGAACGCGCGCGCGTGCGGCTTGGCGACGAGCGCCGCGGTGCCGGTCGGCTCGACGCGCACGATGACCCCGCCCTCGCGGCTGGCCGCGACGGCCATGTGCCCGCCGACGAGGAACGCGAGCCCGCCGAACATCGTCTGCTCCGCCACGCCGTCGGTGTCGGCGAGAAGCTCGCGGATGCGGTTGGCGAGGTCGGTGTCGTACGCCACGTCCAGCAGCCTACGGCCGCTGGGCGCTCGCGCGCCGCAGACCGTGCGTGTCGGCGGTGCGGACGAGCACCGTCAGGGCCTGCGGGATCGCATCGGCGAGGACGATGCCGTCGGTGCAGCGGCCGCGCAGCTCGGTGAACGTCCGCACGTCGACGATCCGGCGCGGTGCGATCCTCACCGACGCGATGCCGTGCAGCACGCGCCGGTCGCGACCCGGGCCGAGCTCGACGACGGCGAACCGCCCGCCCGCTCGTGTGCCGCGTGCGACATCGGCGACTGCGAATCGCGTCGCTCGCCGGACGGTCTGGGCCGGTGTTGCGCGGGTCGCCGAGGCACGCAGCGAGACGGTCGTGCGTGCGACGCAGTCCTTCTGCTGGAAGGAGAAGAGCTGGCTCGGGGAGCCGTCGCGATTGAGGTGCTTCCACGCGCGTGGCACCCGGATCCGTGCCGCTCCGCGCAGCTCGGTGCGGGCATCGACGGTCTCGCGCCCGCCGCCGACGCGGTACGTGCGTCGCGCGATCTTCTCGGGTCCGTCGAACCCGGTGACTCCGCCGTACGGACGCCGCTTGCCGAAGACGAGCCGCGGTCGATCCAACCGCACGAGGCGCAGCGCGCGCGATCCGTGGATGCCGCGCAGGACGTAGGGCGTAGCGCGGTCCCATGCGACCGACTGGACGTCGTCGGTGACGACGGCCTCCGCGCGGCGGTCACCGGACATGCGGGCGAGGAGCACCGTGTAGTTGTGGCAGTCCGAACGGGTCTGCATCAGCGAGAAGCCGGTGGCTGTCGCCGCGACGCCGGTCACCTGCCCGCCGCCGCAGGCGCCGCTGACGTGTCCGGTGCCGCCGAAGCGGGGACGGTCGCCGCGTCGCAGGGCGACCGACGACGCCTCCCAGCCAGGACCCGCTCCGTCGACCTGCCCGCCGTCGTAGCGCCAGACCAACGCGAGGCGGCGCGCGCCGAGGTCCAGTTGCTCGGCGGTCGCGCGCGGAGCACCGACGGTGCACCACCCCGTCGGGCAGGGCGCGGTCGTCAGGCCGGCGACACGGAACGCGCCCCCGTCGGCAGGGCGGACGACCACGCGGCTGGTGCGCTCGAGCGGCAGTTGGCGCACGAACGCGATCGCACCGCGCCAGATCGAGGGCAGGAACTCGGAGCCGTGCACGGCGCGCCGCCGCTCGTCGCCACCGTCGAGCCCCACCTCGTAGATCGCGCAGCCGGTCGACCGCGAGAGATCGGGCATCGACGAGAACAGCACGCGGTCGGAGCGGTCGGTCGCGCAGCGCGAGTAGACCGCCACCGGCGCGCCCGCGGCGTTAGGTCCGGCGTCGACGTCGAACGGGCGCCGCTGCGGAGCGACGGGAACGTCGCGAACCGCGCCGGCCGTCCACTGGCGCAGGTGCCAGAGCGCGTCGGCGCGCAACTCGGAGAAGACCACGCGACCGGCGTACGCGGAGATCGGTGCGTCAGCCGGGAGCGTTGCAAGCTCGGTCTCGGCCGCGTGGGCGGGCGCACAGAGGACGATCGCGGCAGCTGCACACGCTGTGAGGATCGGGCGGGCCATCGCGATCACAACGTCGGGACGCCGCACGAGTTGCGCCCGTGGACGCATGTCGCGCGACGAGCACGCCCGGCAGGATTTGAACCTGCGACCTTCCGCTCCGGAGGCGGACGCTCTATCCACTGAGCTACGGGCGCGAGAGCCGCTGAGCGTAGCGGATCACCCCTGCCGGACACGGGGCGAACACATGTTCTATCCGGTCGGCGCGCCACGCTGTCGGGATGGACACGAGGACACGAGGGGACATCGCCGAAGCCGCGATTCTCAACGCGCTCACCGCGCACGGATTCCTCGTGTACACGCCGTTTGGCCGGTTCGGTCCGTGCGACCTCATCGCCGAGACGGCGACAGGGGAGCTCGTCCGCATCCAGGTCAAGTCCGGATGGGTCAAGAACGGGGTGGTCGAGTTCAAGTCCTGCAGCACCGACCACGGACGTGGACCTGGCTCGTACGTGGGGAGGGCAGACGTCTTCGCGGTGCACGTCCACTCGACCGGCGAGCAGTACATCGTTCCCGTGGTCGATGCGCCTGCCAACAGGACGTACCTGCGCCTCACGCCGACGGCGAACAACCAGGCTGCGAAGGTTCGCTACGCGCGTGACTACCGGCTGCCCGACTGGGTGTCGCGGTTCACAGCGCCAGCGCGCGCGGGGGACGGCGGCGGCCGCCGCGGGCTCGTCGGCGCAGGGCCAGCGTGACGCGGACGCCTTCGAGGGAGATCGCGAGCGTCATCTTCGAGCTGCCGGCGAGGCGCTCGGAGAAGACGAACGGGACCTGCTCGATGCGCTTGCCCATGAGGTAGGCGAGCTGCGTCGTCTCGACCTGGAAGGCGTAGCCATCGGCGAGCATCGCGTCGAAGTCCATGTCTGCCAGGCAGGACGCGCGCCAGAGCTTGAAGCCGCCGCTGAGGTCGGAGAACGGGAGGCCGAGGACCAGGCGCGACCCGGTACAGCCGGCGCGCGACAGCACGCGGCGGGTCGCCGACCAGCCGGCCGTGCCGCCGCCCGGCAGGTAGCGGTTGCCGATCACGAGATCGGCGTCGCGGGCGTCGAGCACCGCGAGCATCTCCCCGAGCTTCTCGGGCGGGTGGGAGAGGTCGCAGTCCATCTGCCCGATCGCGCGGTAGCCGCGCGACAGGCACCAGCCAAAGCCGGCGCGGTAGGCGCGGCCGAGGCCGTCCTTCTCGGCACGGTGCAGCACGTGCATCCAGGGCCGCGTGGCCGCGATCTCGTCGGCGAGCTCGCCGGTGCCGTCGGGGGAGGAGTCGTCGACGATCAGCAGCTCCAGGCCGGTCGCCGCGAACTGCTCGACGAACAGCGCCAGCATCTCGGCCTCCTGGTAGGTGGGGACGACGACGATCGTGCCGGTGCGGTCGGCGGCGGGGAGCACGTCGGCCGGTGCGGCGGCCACGGCGCGCGGGCGCAGCAGCAGGGCCGTCAGCTCGAGCACCGCGACCGCGACGAGCTCGGCCGCGAACGACACCAGCCGCAGCGCCACGGCCAACGCGGTCGCGACGCCGCTGCCGACGGCGGCCGTCAGCGAGACGATCAGCGAGGCGTCGCGCAGGCCAAGCCCGCCGGGCGCCAGGGGAACGAGCACGCCGAGCAGCCAGGACAGCGCGAACGCGCCGAGCAGCAGGTAGGCGTCGAGCTCGCCGCCGGCGCCGAGCGCGCGCACGAGCGTGTAGGCGCCCGCGCCCGTCGCCGCCCAGCCGACGAGGTTCAGCGCGACCAGGCCGGCGACCACGCGGCCGTGGAGCAGTCCGGCCGTCTGGATCCCGCGGGCGCGCAGGCGCGCGGCGATCGGGTCGCCGAGGAACGACGGGCGGATGGCGACCACGAGCCCGACCGCGGCGACGCACAGGACAACGGCCACCAGCGGGGGGTCGACGCCCGCGGCGACGAATCCGGCGACCGCGGCCACGGCGCCGGCCGCGACCGCGCCGAGCTGCTCGTAGCCGGTGGCGGTCAGCACCTGCCCGGTCGACGCGCCCACGCGCTCGCGCGCGGCGACGCGGTAGGCGAAGCCGACCGCGCCGGACGGCTCGTAGCGCAGCAGGAACGAGCGCGCCCACATCCGCAGCGTCGCACCGAGCGGCGCCGGCGCCCCGATCGCGCGCAGCGCGACGACGAAGCTCACGGCCTGGGCCAGCGGCGCGAGCGCCATCAGCACGATCGCGAGCGCCAGCGCGCCGCGGTCGACCGACCAGTCAAACGCGGCGATCGCGTCGCGCTGGGAGTACACGGCGAACGCCAGGCCGACGACGCCGACGACGAGAGCGATGGCCCGGAGATGCTGTCTCATGCCGCCGAGTACACCGCTGCTGACCGATGGTTAACAAGGATCGCCCGAAATTGGGTAGGAGCGCTGCATGCTCAAGGGATTCAAGGACTTCCTGCAGCGCGGAAACCTCGTCGAGCTGGCCGTCGCGTTCGTCATGGGCGTCGCCTTCGCAGCCGTCGTCAAGGCGTTCTCCGACGACTTCATCGGCGGGATCCTCGGAGCGGTCGGCGGGACGCCCGACTTCGGGCGCGCGGGCTTCACGATCAACGACTCGAAGATCGTCTACGGCTCCACGCTGACGGCGGCGATCTCGTTCGCCGTGACCGCCGCGGTCATCTACTTCTTCGTCGTCGTCCCGGTCGAACGGATGCTCAAGAAGGCCGACGCGGGCCCCAGCAAGGAAGAGGAGCTGCTCACCGAGATCCGCGACCTGCTCGCGCGCGGCCAGCGCCCGTAGGCACGCTGACATCCATCGGCGCTACCTTCACCAGCGCCGATGGACCTTTCGCTGCTCTTCTGCGGCACCGCCGGGTCGGTGCCGACCGCGCGTCGCGGGCTTCCCGCGCTGCTGCTGCGCCGTGGCGGCGACAGCATCCTGTTCGACTGCGGCGAGGGCACCCAGCGCCAGCTCCTGCGCAGCGGCGGCCTGCCCGACGTCGACGTGATCTTCCTCACGCACTTCCACGCCGACCACTGGCTCGGGCTGCCGGGGATGCTGAAGTCGTTCGCGCTGCGCGAGCGCGACAAGCCGCTCGGCATCCTCGGGCCGCCCGGCACCCAGGAGCTGCTCGAGCGCATGCGCTTCGTGTTCGGGCGCCTGCCCTATCCGCTGACGGTCGGCGACCTCGGCGAGAACGAGCCGGTGCGCCGCGACGACTACGTGATCACCCCGTTCGCCGTGCGCCACCGCACGCCCGCCTACGGCTACGCGATCGTCGAGGACGAGCGCCCGGGTCGCCTCGATGCCGCACGCGCGATCGAGCTGGGTGTCTCCGACGGCCCCGAGCTCGGGCGCCTCACGCGCGGGGAGACCGTCGCCGGCGTGCGCCCCGAGGACGTGATCGGCCCGCCCCGTCCCGGACGCAAGATCGTGATCTCGGGCGACACCGCGCCGTGCGAGATGCTCCAGGTCGCCGCGCACCACGCCGACGTGCTCGTCCACGAGGCGACGTTCACCGAGGACGAGGTGCAGCGCGCCGCCCAGACCGGCCACTCGACCGCGCGCCAGGCGGCCGAGACGGCGACGGCCGCCGACGCCGGACTGCTCGCGCTGACGCACCTCTCCGGCCGCTACGGCGGTCGCGAGGTGCTCGAGGAGGCGCTCGCGACGTTCCCGCGCAGCGTGCTGCCGCGCGACTTCGACAGCATCGAGATCCCGTTCGCCGAGAAGGGCCCGCCGCAGCTGGTCCGTCCCGAGCGCCCGGCGCCGGCCCCGGCGCCGGCCACATGACCAAGCCGTCGTGGCTGACCGTCGCCCTCGCGGGCGCGGGCGGCTTCTTGGCGGGCGTGCTGCTGATCGCGATCCTGGGCGGGCCGAAGGGCACCATCAGGACGACGACGGTCGCGCAGACCGCGACCGTCACGCGCACGATCGACGGGCGCGCCGAGGTGCCCGACGTCGTCGGCCAGACGGTCGCCGAGGCGAAGGACACGCTCGCCGACGCGGATTTCGACGCGAACGTCGTCGCGAACTCGCTGTTCGGCGTCATCGACGAGGACAACTGGGTCGTCGTCGAGCAGGACCCCGGCGCCGGTGAGCGCCTCGCCGCCGGCGCGCCGGTGACGATCAGGGCCGAGCGCGACTGAGCCCCGCCGGGCTGTAGCGGCGCCGCACACCTGCCGATACCCACCTTCGGCGGGCAGGGCCCGCGTGCCCCATGACCCGTTACCTGTTGATCCTCGCGGCCGTCCTCGCGCTTGCTCCCGCACACGCGACCGCGCGCACGCGCGACGGCTCCCCGTCGCCCGACACGCTGCGCGGTGGCTCCGGCGCCGACCGCCTGCGCGGCGGCGGTGGCGGCGACCTCATCCGCGGCGGCCGCGGCGCCGACGTGCTCCGCGGCGAGCAGGGCCCCGACCACGTCGGCGGCGACGCCGGCCCCGACGTCATCGTCGGCGGCCCCGGCAACGACGCGCTTGGCGGCGGCAGCGGCGCGGACGCGATCGCCGGCGGCTTCGGGGCGGACGCGATCTTCGGCGGCCCCGGCGACGACCTCCTCGCCGGCGACAACGACAACGACACGCTCCGCGGCGGCCCCGGCGACGACGTGCTGATCGGCGGCTCCGGCGAAGACCGCCTCGACGGCGGCCCCGGCGACGACCGCATCTTCGCCGTCAGCGCGCCCGACAACATCACCGGCGGCCGCGGTGACGACGAGATCGTGGTCACGCTCAGCGGGCTGCGGCGCGTCTCCTGCGGCAGCGGCCGTGACCACGTGATCGTGCTGGTCGGCAGCGACGAGCGCGAGCGATACAACGCCGAGCGCCCCGGCAGTCACGACCGCGCCTGCGAGTCCGTGCGCCAGGAGGACACGCCGCTGGATCCGATGCGCGGCGAGACGTACCTCGCGAAGATCGCAGGCGGCGAACACACCGGGACCGCCCGCGACGACACGCTGCTCGGCGGCTACGGACCCGACGTGCTGCACGGCGGCGCCGGCGACGACGTGCTGTGGGGGCAGCGCCAGCCGGGCAGCGGCGGACGCCGGCCCGACGTGCTCGACGGCGGGCCGGGTGCGGACACGATCTTCGGCGGCCCCGGCCGCCAGCTCATCGCGGGCGGTGACGGTGGCGACCGCATCACGGCCGGAACCGGTGGTGGCACGCTCGCCGCCGGTGCCGGCAATGACGTCGTCATCCTGCGCCCCGGTCGTGCCACGAACGTCGACCTCGGGCCCGGCGACGACACGCTGCGCGCGGGTCCCCGCACGCGCGGCACGGTGCGCTGCGGCGCGGGGTACGACCGCGTCGAGGCCGTGGCGCGCGTCCGCCTGAGCGGCGACTGCGAGCAGGTGCGCGGCGCCGCACGCCGCAGCCTCCGCGTCGACCTTCCCTGGTCGCCAGACAAGTTCCCGGTCGCTGACGACCCGCGCTTCGTCGCGCTCGTGATCAGCGGCACACGCGCGGGGCAATCGGCGCTGGTCACGATCGGCCTCCCGGCCGGTCACAGCGCCGTGTGCAAGCGCGTGCCCGCACAGGACGTCACGCTCGGCGGGCCGCGGGACTGGCTGGCGTGCCCCAGCCCGTGGGTGATCCCCGGCCACAGCGACATCGCATTTCGCGGCGTCAACCCGAATGGCCGCGTCAACGCCGCGTACGACACCGTCTATGTTCGCCAGCGCTCGCGGCCGCCGTTCCCGAGCGTGACGGGCGACGTCGTCCAGCTGTTCCTCGCCGGCCGCGACCGGAAGTTCGTCAGATGCATCGTCGACGGCGGGCCCGAGCAGGCGTGTCCGCGCTACCTGCGCCCGCTGGCGCCCGGGATCCACTCGGTGGTCGCCCGCGCGTACTTCACCGACGGCAGCGTGCTCGACACCCCGCCCGTCGTGTTCCCGGTCCGCGGCTCGGCGCGCCTGGAGCTCGCCGCGGCCCACGTCCCGGCCGTCGTCGAGCGCCACGCCCGGTTGCGCGCGCGCCCGCCGCGCGCAGCGTTCGCGCTCTCCGAGCCGGCCGTCGTGACCGCCGAGCTGCGGCGCCGCGGCCGCACGATCTGGTCGACGACGCTGCCGCTGCAGGCCGGCCCGCAGACCGTCGCGCTGCCGGGCGCGCGGCTGGCCCGCGCCGCGGCCGGCCGCTACGACCTGCGGTTGCGCGCCACCGGCCGCGACGGGCGCGCCGCCGTCCGCACGTTGCGGTTTGCGCTCGCCGGCGGCATGCGCTGACGACCCCGCTTGTTGCTACGCTCGGGACGTCCTTTAACCCGGTCCTGTGAGGCCTGGAAGGAGTCTGAGAAGTGCCTGACGCGAAGGTCGTCCTCGACCACGACGACATCCGCCGCACGCTCGTGCGGATCGCCCACGAGATCGTGGAGCGCGCGGGTGATCCCGACCAGCTGGTGATCGTCGGAATCCACCGCCGCGGCGCGCTGCTCGCCGCGCGGATCCGCGAGTTGCTGCGCGACCTGCTCGAGCGCGACGTTCCGCTCGGCGAGCTCGACATCTCCTTCTACCGCGACGACATCGCGACGCGGCCCGACCAGCCGGTCGTCCACGCCTCGCGCATCGACGCGCCGCTGGACGGCGCGACCGTCGTGATCGTCGACGACGTCCTCTTCACCGGGCGCACCGTGCGCGCGGCGATCGAGGCGCTGTTCGACTACGGGCGCCCGGCGCGCGTGCAGCTCGCGGTCCTCGCCGACCGCGGCCATCGCGAGCTGCCGATCCGCCCCGACTACGTCGGCAAGAACCTGCCGACGTCGCGTGCGGAGCGCGTGAACGTGCATCTCGAAGAACTGGATGGAGAAGACCACGTGACGATCACCGAGCTGGTGGCGGCATGAAGCACCTGCTGAGCATCGAGGACCTCGACCGCGAGGCGATCGAGCGCATCTGCGACCGCGCCGCGTCGTTCGCGGAGGTCTCCGATCGCGAGATCAAGAAGGTCCCGGCGCTGCGCGGGCGCACGGTCCTGAACCTCTTCTACGAGGCGTCGACGCGGACGCGCTCGAGCTTCGAGCTCGCCGCCAAGCGCCTCAGCGCCGACGTCGTCAACTTCGCGGCCTCCGGGTCGAGCGTCGAGAAGGGCGAGTCGCTGAAGGACACCGTCCTAACGCTCTCGGCTCACAAGCCCGACGCGATCGTCATCCGCACGCCGTGGGCGGGCGCCGCGGCGCTCGTCGCGGGCTGGACGCCGGCCTCGATCGTCAACGCCGGCGACGGCAAGCACGAGCACCCGACACAGGCGCTGCTCGACGTCCACACGCTGCGCCAGCGCGTCGGCGCCCTGGACGGCTGCAACATCTGGATCGTCGGCGACGTCGCGCACTCGCGCGTCGCGCGCTCGAACATCCTCGCCTTCCAGACGATGGGCGCGAAGGTCACCGTCTGTGGCCCGCCGACGCTGATCCCGCGCGGGATCGAGGCGCTCGGCTGCGAGGTCCGCTACACGCTCGACGAGCTCGGCGACGCCGACGTCATCTACGCGCTACGGATGCAGCACGAGCGCATGGATCAGGCCTGGGTGCCCTCGCTGCGCGAGTACGCCGCCGTCTACCAGATCAACGGCAAGCGCCTGCGGTCCCACCAGGTGCTGATGCACCCCGGCCCCGTCAACCGCGGCGTCGAGCTGTCCGGCGAGGTCGTCGACTCGCCGCAGGCGGTCATCACCACGCAGGTCGCAGCCGGCGTCGTCGTGCGCATGGCGGTCCTCTACGAGGTCCTCTCGGGTGCGCGCGTCGAAGAGCTGGTGACCGCATGACGGACGCCCTCGTCCACGCACCAGGGCCGCCCGCCGAGCTGCTGATCCGCGGCGCGCACGTGGTCGACCCGCGCGCGGGCATCGACGCCGTGCAGGACGTGCTCGTCGGCGACGGCAAGGTCATCGCGATCGGCGATGACCTGAGCAGCGACGTGGAGACGGTCGACGGCGCGGGCAAGCACCTCTTCCCGGCCTTCGTCGACCCGCACGTGCACCTGCGCGTGCCCGGCCAGGAGCACAAGGAGGACATCGAGACCGGCACCGCGCCGCGGCCGCCGGCGGCTTCTGCGCCGTCGTCGCGATGCCGAACACCGACCCCGTCGTCGACTCCGGCGCCGCTGCTGCGCGCGCTGCGCGACAGCGCCGCGCGCGACGCGCGCGTGCCCGTCGGCTTCATGCCCGCGATCACGCGCGGGCTGCAGGGCGAGGAGCTGACCGAGATGTCCGCGTTGCGCGAGCTCGGCGCGCTGGGCTTCACCGACGACGGGCGCCCCGTCGTCAGCGCCGGGATGCTGCGCAAGGCGCTGCAGTACCAGAAGCTCGTCGGCGGCGTGCTCGCACTGCATGAGGAGGACCCGTCGCTGAGCGGCAGCGGTGCGATGCACGAGGGCGCCGTCAGCGCGCTGCTCGGCGTCGCCGGGATCCCCTCGATCTCCGAGTCGACGCTGATCGCGCGCGACTGCGCGATCGCCGGCTATGAGGGGGGGCGGGTGCACATGCAGCACCTGTCCGCCCGCGAGTCGGTGGTGGCGATCGCTGCCGCCAAGGCCGCCGGGGTGCAGGTGACCTGCGAAGCCTCGCCGCACCACCTCTGCCTGACCGACGAGGCCGTCCGCGGCCTCGACACGCGGATGAAGATGAACCCGCCGCTGCGCAACGAGGAGGACCGCCAGGCGCTGATCGCCGGGCTCAAGGACGGGACGATCGACTGCATCGCCACCGACCACGCGCCGCACGCCCGCGACGAGAAGGAGGTCCCCTTCGAGCAGGCGCCGATGGGGACGACCGGGCTGGAGACGGCGTTCTCCTCGGTCTATACGCACCTCGTGATGCCCGGCGTCCTGCCGCTGGCGCTCGTCGTCGAGAAGCTGACGGCCGGCGGCGGCCTGCTCGGGCTCGATGTCCCGCGGATCGAGCCGGGCGCGCCGGCGAATCTGACGTTGATCGATCTCGATGAGGAGTGGATCGTCGGTGAGCACGGCTATGAGTCCAGAAGCGGCAACTGCTGCTTCGACGGCCAGACGCTGCACGGCCGCGTGGCGCTGACGGTGGCGGCCGGAGCGGTGGCCTACGGGAGGGTGCTGGCATGAGCGCCTACGTGTTGCTCGAGGACGGCACGCGCTTCGACGGCGACGCCTGCGGCGCCGGCGGCCACGCGGTCGGCGAGGTCGTCTTCACCACCGGCATGAGCGGCTATCAGGAGTCGGTGTCCGACCCGTCCTTCGCCGGCCAGCTGATCACGTTCACCTACCCGCACATCGGCAACTACGGCGTCTCCGAGCGCGCGATGGAGTCCGACGCGATCCACGCCCGCGCGGTGATCATGCGCGCGGCGATCAACCGCGAGGACAGCCCCGAGGCCGAGCGCGGCTGGCTGGACTGGCTCGAGGACTGCGGGGTCCCGGCGATCACCGGCGTCGACACGCGCGCGCTGGTACGCCACATCCGCGACGCGGGCGCGATGCGCGGCGGCGTCTTCGGAGGTGCGACGTCCGAGTCCGACGCGCGCGAGCTGATCGACGCCGAGCCCCAGATGTCCGGCCGCGACCTCGCACGCGAGGTGACCCCGGCGCAGGCGCACACGCTCGGCTGGGGCGGCAACGTCAAGATCGCCGCGATCGACACCGGCATCAAGGGCTCGATCGTCAGGCACCTCGTCGCGCGCGGCGCAGAGGTCACGCTGCATCCCTGCACCGTCAGCGCCGAGGAGCTGCTGGCGACCGACGCCGACGCGTTCTTCCTGGCCAACGGCCCGGGCGACCCCGCGGCGCTCGGTTACATCGTCGACACCGTTCGCGAGCTCGTCGGCAAGCGCCCCGTCTGGGGCATCTGCCTCGGCCACCAGCTGCTGTGTCGCGCGGTCGGGCTGGAGACGACGAAGTTGCGCTTCGGCCACCGCGGCGCCAACCACCCGGTCAAGGACCTGCGCACCGGGAAGATCGAGATCACCTCACAGAACCACGGGTTTGCGGTGACGGCCCCGGACGGTGGTGTGCGAATCGAAGCGGACGAGCCAGTCCGCTGGACGACGGACTTCGGAGAAGCCGCTTTGACGCACGTGAACCTCTACGACCGCACGGTTGAAGGATTGGAGCTGCTCGACGTCGAGGGCGCCACGGTCCAGTACCACCCCGAGGCCGGACCTGGGCCGCATGACGCGCTCTACCAGTTCGACCGGTTCCTGGAGGCCATCCGTGCCTAGGAGAGATGATCTGAGAAGGATTCTCATTCTGGGCTCCGGCCCGATCGTGATCGGCCAGGCGGCCGAGTTCGACTACTCCGGCGTGCAGGCCTGCAAGGTCCTGCGCGAGGAGGGCTATGAGGTCGTGCTCGTCAACTCCAACCCGGCGACGATCATGACCGACCCGGAGTTCGCCGACGCGACCTACGTCGAGCCGCTGCGCCCCGGTCCCGTCGCCCAGATCATCGAGCGCGAGCGCCCCGACGCGCTGCTGCCGACGCTCGGGGGCCAGACCGCGCTGAACCTCGCCAAGGACCTGCACGAGAACGGCACGCTCGAGCGCTTCGGCGTCGAGCTGATCGGCGCCAACTACGACGCGATCAACACCGCCGAGGACCGCGAGCTGTTCCGCGACGCGATGGACCGCGCGGGCCTGAAGATGCCCGCGTCGGCGATCGCCCACAACGTCGAGGAGGGCCTCGCGGCGCTCTCGCGCGTCGGCCTGCCCTGCATCATCCGCCCGGCGTTCACGCTCGGCGGCCGCGGTGGCGGCGTCGCCCACGACGAGGACGAGTTCCGCACGATCGTCGCCCGCGGCGTCGAGGCCTCGCCGATCGGCCAGGTGCTGATCGACCAGTCGGTGCTCGGCTGGGGCGAGTTCGAGCTCGAGGTGATGCGCGACCACAACGACAACGTCGTGATCGTCTGCTCGATCGAGAACGTCGACCCGATGGGCGTGCACACCGGCGACAGCGTCACCGTCGCGCCGCAGCAGACGCTGACCGACGCGCTCTACCAGCAGCTGCGCGACCAGGCGATCACCGTGATCCGCGCCGTCGGCGTGGAGACCGGTGGGTCCAACGTGCAGTTCGCGGTCGATCCCGAGACCGAGGAGATCCTCGTCATCGAGATGAACCCGCGCGTCTCGCGCTCGTCCGCGCTGGCCTCCAAGGCCACGGGCTTCCCGATCGCGAAGATCGCCGCGCGCCTGGCCGTCGGCTACGCACTCGAGGAGATCGACAACGACATCACGCAGCTGACGCCCGCGTCCTTCGAACCGACGATCGACTACGTCGTCGTGAAATGGCCCCGCTTCGCGTTCGAGAAGTTCCTCGGCGCCAACGCCGAGCTGACGACGCACATGAAGTCCGTCGGCGAGGCGATGGCTTTCGGGCGCACGTTCCAGCAGGCGTTCGCCAAGGCGATGCGCTCCCGCGAGCTCGACAGCGTCCCGCGCCTCGAGGGTCGCTCCGACGAGGACCTGCTGGCGTCGTTGCGGCTGCCGGCGCCCGAGCGCTACGACGTCCTGCTCGAGGTCCTGCGCCGCGGCCGCACGCTCGAGGAGGTCCACGAGCAGACGAAGATCGACCTCTGGTTCCTGCGCGAGCTGCAGGAGCTCGCGCTGGACCCCGGCGCGCCGTTCGCCGGTGAGCGCTGCTTCAAGGCGGTCGACACCTGCGCCGCGGAGTTCGCGGCGACGACGCCGTACTTCTACTCCGCCTGGGAGCGCAAGGCCGTCCACGAGGTCGACCGCGGCGAGAACCCCAGCGTCGTGATCCTCGGCGGCGGGCCCAACCGCATCGGCCAGGGGATCGAGTTCGACTACTGCTGCGTGCACGCTGCGATGACGGTGCGCGAGGCCGGGCGCGACGCGGTGATGGTCAACTGCAACCCCGAGACCGTCTCGACGGACTACGACACCTCAGACCGCCTGTACTTCGAGCCGCTGACGCTCGAGGACGTGCTCGCCGTATGCGAGATCGAGCAGCCCGAGGGCGTGATCGTGCAGTTCGGCGGGCAGACGCCGCTGAAGCTCGCGGCCGGGCTGCAGGCCGCCGGCGTGCGGCTGCTCGGCACGAGCGTCGATGCGATCGAGATGGCCGAGAATCGCGGGGCATTCAGCGGGCTGCTGGATCGTCTCGGGTACAAGGCGCCGCCCTATGCGACGGCGGACTCTCGTGACGAGGCGCTTGCAAAGACAGATGAGGTCGGTTTTCCGCTGCTCGTCCGCCCGTCCTACGTGCTCGGCGGCCGTGCGATGGAGATCGTCTACTCCCGTGAGGACCTAGCGGCGTACCTTGAGCGGGAAGTCCGAGACGGTGAGATTTTTCTGGATCGGTTCTTGGAAAATGCCATCGAGGTCGACGTCGACGCGCTCTGCGACGGCGAGGACGTCTGGGTCGGCGGGATCATGCAGCACGTCGAGGAGGCCGGCATCCACTCCGGCGACAGCGCCTGCGTGCTGCCGCCGCACTCGCTCGGGCACGACATGCTCGACGAGATCCGCGCCCACACCCGCGGCATCGCGCTGGGCCTCGGCGTCGTCGGCCTGCTGAACGTGCAGTACGCGGTCTACGCCGGCGCGCTGTACGTGATCGAGGCCAACCCGCGCGCCTCGCGCACGGTGCCCTTCGTCTCCAAGGCGATCGGGCTGCCGCTCGCCAAGCTCGCCTGCCGGATCATGCTCGGCGAGAAGATCTCAGACCTCGGGCTGCCCGAGGACCCGCTGGCGCTCGACCACGTGTCGGTGAAGGAGGCGGTGCTGCCGTTCGACCGCTTCGAGGGCTCGGATTCGCTGCTCGGACCGGAGATGCGCTCGACCGGCGAGGTCATGGGCGTCGCGCGCGACTTCCCGACGGCCTTTGCCAAGGCCCAGGCCGCCGCGGGCTCGCCGCTGCCGACGTCGGGCACGGCGTTCATCACCGTGACGGACTCCGACAAGGCGTCGGCTTACGCGATCGCCGAGCGCCTGCACGACCTCGGCTTCCGGATCGTCGCGACGTCCGGCACCGCCGCCGCGATCGAGCGCATGGGCGTTCCGGTCGAGCGGATCAACAAGATCGGCGAGGGGTCGCCGCACGTGCTCGACCTGATCGAGTCCGGCGACGTGAAGATGATCGTCAACACGCCGACCGGCTCGGGCGCGCGCGCCGATGGCTGGGAGATCCGCCGCGCCGCGGTCGCTCGCGGGATCCCGTGCCTGACGACGCTGTCGGGCGGCCACGCGGCGGCGCGCGCGATCGCCGCGGCGCAGCGCGGTGAGCCCGCGGTGCTGTCGCTGCAGGAGCTGCATGCCCCGCCGGTGACGGCTTCGTGAGCCTGGCTCCCTTCGGGCGCCGGCGCTGCGTCGTCGCGACGTCGCGCGTCGTGGGCGCCTACACGATGCTCGGGCTTGCCGACCGCTCCGGGGTCGAGCCCGAGCCCGGGCAGTTCTACATGCTCGCCGCCGAGAAGTCGTGGGGGGCGGGGGAGGACGAGCGCCCGTTCCTGCCGCGGGCGTTCTCGGCGATGGGCGCCAACGACGGCCAGCTCTGGTTCATGCTCGAGGACATCGGGCCGGGCACGCACCGGCTGTGCTCGTTGAAGAAGGGCGACGGGGTCTGGGTCACCGGTCCGCTGGGCCGCGGGTTCGAGGCGCCGCCGCCCGACAGCCGCCCGGTCCTCGTCGCCGGCGGCATCGGGCTGCCGCCGATCGTCGCGCTCGCGCGCACGCTGGCGCCCGAGACGCCGCTGCTGCTGGGCTTCCGCGACGCCGCCCACGCCGCCGTCGCCGGGTCGTTCGCCGGCGCTCAGATCGCCACCGACGACGGCTCGGTCGGGCATCACGGCTACGTCACGGAGCTGATCCCCCCAGGCGCCTACGTCTACGCGTGTGGGCCGCCGGGCCTGCTCGAGGCGATCCGCCGGCTGGGCGTGCCGGCCCAGCTTGCGCTGGAGTCGGGCATGGCCTGCGGGTTCGGGGCGTGTTTTGGCTGCGTCACGCCGCTGGCCGCCGGCGGCTACTCGCGCGTCTGCGTCGACGGACCCGTCTTCGATGCGTCGCTGCTCGCCGAGGTGCCGGCACATTGAGCGTCGAGTTCTGCGGCCTGTCGCTCGAGCACCCGGTCGTCAACGGCTCGGGCACCTACGACGCGATCGCCGCGCGCGCGACGTTCGGCGACTTCCCGTTCCCGTTCAGCGCGTTCGTCTCCAAGACGATCACGCTCGCGCCGCGCGACGGCAATCCCGTCGCCGCGGCTGTGGGAGACGGCCGCGGGCATGATCAACTCGATCGGGCTGCCCAACAAGGGCGTCGACGGGTATCTCGCCGAGGACCTGCCCAAGCTCGTGCAGCTGCCCGTGCCGTTGATCACGAACGTGATGGGCTCGACCGCCGCGGAGCTCAGCGCGCTCGTCGCTGCGTGCGACGCACGCCCGGAGATCGCCGCGCTCGAGCTCAACGTCTCCTGTCCGAACGTGAAGACGGGTCTGGACATCGGCGCCGATCCGGTGGAGCTCGCCGCCGTCCTGCGTGAGGTCCGCCCGCACACGTCCAAGCCGCTGATCGTCAAGCTCACGCCGAACACCGCGAACGTGGCGGACTGCGCGGCGGCCTGCGAGAGCGAGGGCGCCGACGCCGTGTCGTTGATCAACACACTCCGCGCGATGGCGATGTTCGCCGGGCGACCGTGGCTCGGCGGCGGCACCGGCGGCCTCAGCGGACCGGCGATCCGTCACGTCGCGCTGGCCCAGGTGGCGGCCGTCGCGGCGCGTATCAGCATCCCGATCGTGGGGATGGGCGGCATCCAGACAGGAACACACGCGAAACAATTCTTGAACGCCGGTTCAACCCTTGTCGGAGTCGGAACAGAGAGCTTTCGCGACCCTGCCGCCGGGGCTCGAATTGCGTCAGAACTGGCTGTTTGAAAACCGCCTGCAAATCGAGCCAAAACGCTCAAGCTCGCTCAAGAAGCATCAAGCTCGACTCGAGGTCTAGGTGAATTCCGCGAATCTGGCGTCTCGGCACGTTGCCGAGGTGTATATTCGCCCGCCGATGCAGCCCGCCAGCCACGCCTCGCCCAAGTCGTCGTCGGCACCAGAGCGGTCGCTGGATCAACGCATGGATGCCCTACAGCGGGCGAACGCGATTCGCACCGAACGCGCGCAGCTCAAGCGCGATCTCAAGGCCGGCCGTGCGTCGATTCACGACCTCCTGAGCCGACCGCCGGAGTACCTCGAGACCGCCAAGGTCTTCGACATCCTCCTGGCCGTTCCCAAGTACGGGCGCGTGAAGGCGAACAAGGTCCTCCAGACCTGCAGGATCTCGCCGTCGAAGACCATCGGCGGGCTCTCCGAGCGCCAGCGCAACGAGCTCGTCTCGCTGCTGCGCCGTTAGCCCAGCCGCTCGAGCACCGCGAGGTTCTCGCGCAGATGCGCGAGCGACAGCGTCCCCGGAATCGGGAGCATTGCCGGCGAGCGTCGCAACAGCCACTCCAGCGCAGCCTGCGGATCGTCCGCGCCGCGCAGCGGGAAGAACGGCACGAAGACGATGCCCTCCGCCTCGCAGTAGTCGACGACCGCGTCGTGCTTGCGCTCGGCGAGGCTGTACTCGTTCTGGACGGCGGCGATCGGGAGCACCGCGCGCGCTCTCTCGATCTGCTCGATCGAGACCTCGGAGATCCCGACGCGGCGGACCTTGCCTGCGTCGACGTATTCCTTGATCAGACCGAGGCTGTCCTCCAGCGGCGTCTGCGGGTCGACGCGATGCAGGTAGTACAGATCGATGACCTCCGTCCGCAGCCGCCGCAGGCTCTCCTCGATCTGTCCGCGCAGCACGCCCGGGGCGCCCTCGCCGGGGTGGTAGCCACCCTTCGTCGCGACGAGCGCGCCGACGCCGGCCGCACCGATCGTCGCCTCGCTCTCGCCGCCGGTGTACAGGTGCGCGGTGTCGATCATCTCGACGCCCACCGCGACGGCTTCGCGGATGAACGCGACGTTCTCGGGCGTGTTCGTCAGGCGGTTCGTTCCGAGGCCGATGCGCATGTGCCATCATCATTAGCGCATGGCTCGCATGGCCCCCACGACGCGCTCCCTCGCCGCTTGCGGCGCGCGCGTCGACGGCTATGCGTATCTGAGCTGGACCTGGCGATTTAGCTAGGCGCTCGGCTGGCAGCACCCTCGCGGTCGAGCGCCGCCCCACGCCCGTAGTGTGTGCAATCGCCAGAGAGGACCAGCAGATGATGATCGTCATGAAAGCCGACGCGACGCCCGACCAGATCGAGGCGGTCGTCGGTCGAATCGAATCCGCAGGCGCCCGCGCGCATCGCAGCGCCGGGGACGAAGTGACCGTGATCGGCGCCCTCGGCGACCGCGAGCACATCGCGCGCCTCGAGCTCGACGGCGCGCCCGGCGTCGACCGGGTCGTCCCGATCCTCAAGCCCTACAAGCTCGCCTCCAGCCAGTTCAAGCACGGCGAGCGCAGCGTCTTCGACATCGGCGGGCGCAAGATCGGCGGCGAGCACTTCGCGCTGATCGCCGGCCCCTGCACGGTCGAGTCGCGCGACCAGCTGCTGGCCACGGCCGACGTCGTCAATGCCGCCGGCGCGGCGATGCTGCGCGGCGGCGCGTACAAGCCGCGGACGAACCCCTACGCCTTCCAGGGCCTCGGCCAGGAGGGCCTGAGGCTGCTGGCGGAGGCCAAGGAGCGGACGGGGATGCCGATCGTCACCGAGCTCATGGACGTCCGGGATCTCGAGCCGATCCTCGAGGTCGCCGACGTCATCCAGATCGGCGCGCGCAACATGCAGAACTACACGCTGCTGACCGAGCTCGGGCGTGCCGGGCGCCCCGTGCTGCTCAAGCGCGGGCTGTCGGCGACGCTCGAGGAGCTGCTCAACGCCAGCGAGTACATCCTCAAGGAGGGCAACGAGCAGGTGCTGCTCTGCGAGCGCGGCATCCGCACGTTCGAGACCGCCTACCGCTTCACGCTCGACCTGATGGCGATCCCGGTGCTCAAGGAGCTCAGCCACCTGCCGGTCGTCGTCGATCCGTCGCACGCGGCCGGACGCCGGGACCTCGTCGAGCCGCTGTCGCTGGCCGCCGCCGCGGCCGGTGCCGACGGCGTGATCGTCGAGGTCCATCCCGACCCCGACGAGGCCATCTGCGACGGACCCCAGCAGCTGCGCGCCGACGAGTTCGCCGCGTACGCGCACAAGGTCGAGGAGGCTGCCGCGATCGCCGGCAAGATATGCGGATTGCGGTCGTCGGCGTAGGGCTGATCGGCGGGTCCGTCGCGCTGGCCGCACGCCAGCGCCTCGGCGCGCACGTCAGCGGCGTCGATCCGGCCCTCGACCACAGCGTGGTCGACGCTGTCGGCATCGCAGATGCAGAGATCGTCGTCGTCGCGACGCCGGTCGACACGCTGCAGGACGAGGTGCGGCGGGCGCTCGCCGCCAGCACCGGCGTGGTGACCGACGTCGGATCGGTCAAGCGCGCGCTCGTCGAGGCGATCGACGACGAGCGCTACATCGGCGGCCACCCGCTCGCGGGCGCCGAGACCGGCGGGGTGGCGCACGCGCGCGAGGACCTCTTCGACGGCGCCACGTGGTACCTGACGCCGACCGCGAAGACGAGCGGGATCGCGTTCGAGAAGCTGCACCGCTTCATCACGGCGATCGGGGCGCGGCCGCTGGCGATCGACGCCGCCGACCACGACCGCGTCATGGCCGCGGTCAGCCACCTGCCGCACGTGCTGGCCAACGTGCTGGTGGAGCAGGCCTCTCAGGCGCTCGGCGGGGAGGTCCTGCCGCCGACCGGTCCCAGCTTCCGCGACGCGACGAGGGTCGCCGGCGCGAGTCCCGAGCTGTGGGGTCAGATCTATGCGGCAAACGCAGACGCCCTCTCTGCGCAGATCGATGCCGTGATCGAACGACTGCGCGACGTGAAACGAGATGCCCAGTGGCAGGCGGAGGTCGCGACCAAGCGCGCCCGGCTGCTCGAGGAGGTCGGTGGGCCGTCGCAGGAGCTGCGCGTCTCGGTGCCCAACCGCCCTGGGGTCGTCGCCGACGTTGCGCTGACGCTCGGGCGCGCGGGCATCAACATCTCCGACATGTCGTTGTCCCCGTCGACGGACGGGGTGACGGGTGTGATGGGGCTGTGGCTGCCGGGCGCCGACCTCGACCGTGCGCGCGAGCTGATCGCGCAGAAGGGACTCGCCGTCTCGTGAACGTCCGCTTCGATCCCGTAGGCAAGCTCAAGGGCACGATCTCGCCGCCGGCGGACAAGTCGATCAGCCACCGCGCCGCGTTGCTCGGCGCGATGTCGACCGAGCCCGTCGCGGTCCAGAACTACCTCGACGCGGCCGACACGAACTCGTCGCTGAACGCGGTCCGCCAGCTCGGCGCGCTCGTCGAGGAGCGCCCCGACGAGCTGATGATCCGCGGCGCCGGCCTGCGCGAGGCGGGCGAGGCCGACGGCCCGATCGACGTCGGCAACGCGGGCACGCTGATGCGCCTGCTGCCGGGCTGGCTCGCCGCCCAGCAGGGCCGCTCCTACACGCTCGACGGCGACGCGTCGATCCGCCGCCGGCCGATCGACCGCATCGCCGAGCCCCTGCGCCTGATGGGCGCGGGCATCGACGCGACCGACGACCGGCTGCCGCCGTTCACGGTCACCGGGGCGCGCCTCAAGGCGATCGACTACACGCTGCCGGTCGCCAGCGCCCAGGTGAAGTCCTGCGTGCTGCTCGCCGGGCTGACGGCCGACGGCGACACGATCGTGCGCGAGCCGGCGCCCAGCCGCGACCACACCGAGCGGATGCTGCTGGCCGCCGGCGTGCGGATCGAGCGCAGCGACGGCGCGGTCACCGTCACCAACCACGACGAGCTGACGCTCGACTGGCTCGTCGTCCCGGGGGACATGAGCTCGGCGGCGTTCCTGATCGTCGCCGGCGTGATCGTGCCCGGCTCCCGGCTGCTGATCACAGACGTCAACACCAACTGGACGCGCACCGGGCTGCTGCGGATCCTCGAGCGCATGGGCGCGATCGTCGTCGGCGACATCGAGCCCCACGGCAGCGCCCTGACGGCTGGGGAGCCGTCGGGCGACCTCGACGTCGCCCACGGCCCGCTGCAGGGCACGGTCGTCGAGGGCGACGAGATCCCGCTGGCGATCGACGAGCTGCCGCTCGTCGCACTGCTCGGCGCCTTCGCCGAGGGCGAGACGGTCGTGCGCGGGGCCGCCGAGCTGAAGGTCAAGGAGTCCGATCGCATCGCCACCGTGGTCGAGGGCCTGACCGGCCTCGGCGCGCAGATCGAGGCGACCGACGACGGCTTCGTCGTCCAGGGCACCGGCGGCCTGCGCGGCGGCGTGATCGACAGCCATGGCGACCACCGCCTGGCGCTGCTCGGCGCGGTCGCCGGCCTCGCATCGCGCGACGGCGTCGAGGTCGTCGGCATGGACGCCGCCGACGTCTCCTACCCGGGCTTTGCCGACGACATCGCGGGGCTCGTGTGATCGTCGCGATCGACGGGCCCGCGGGGGCCGGGAAGTCCACGGTGGCGCGGCTCGTGGCCGACGCGCTGGGCTTCGAGTACCTCGACACGGGGGCGATGTACCGCTGCGCCGGCCTCGGCGGCGCAGGTGTGGTCATCGCGTTCGAGCACGGGCGCGTGATCTGCGACGGCGTCGACGTGTCGGAGAGGATCCGCACGCCGGAGGCCGCGCAAGCGGCTTCGAAAGCGGCGGCGGACCCTGCGGTGCGCAGCGCGATGACCGACCAGCAGCGGCGGTTGCTGCAATCGGGAGATTGGGTCGCCGAGGGGCGGGACATCGGCACCGTCGTCGCACCGCACGCCGACCTGAAGGTCTGGCTGGATGCCGATCCGGCGGAGCGCGCCGCGCGGCGGGAGATCGGACTCGACGACCTGCTCGAACGCGATGCGCGCGATGCCAACCGCGAGCACGCTCCCATGGTCGCCGCTCCGGATGCCGTCCATGTCGACACCACCGGTCGCGATGTCGGAGACATCGTCGACGAGATCGTGGGGCTCGTATGAAGGTCGCAGTCGTCGGATATCCGAACGTCGGGAAGTCGTCGCTCGTCAACCGCCTGACGCAGACGCGCGAGGCCGTCGTGCACGAGACGTCCGGCGTCACGCGCGACCGCAAGGAGGTCGCGACGGAGTGGAACGGTCGGCGCTTCACGCTGATCGACACCGGCGGCATCGACCTGACCGACGACGACCCGATCGCGGGCTCGATCCGCGAGCAGGCGCAGGCCGCGCTCAACGACGCGCAGGTCGCCGTGCTCGTCGTCGACACGCGTGCGGGGGTGCGCCCGGGCGACGAGGACATGGCCGACCTGCTGCGGCGCTGGAAGCGGCCGGTGATCGTCGCCGCCAACAAGGTCGACGGCCCCGCCGAGGTCCCGCAGAGCGCCGAGTTCCACGCGCTCGGGCTGGGGGAGCCGATGGCGGTGTCAGCGGCCCAGGGCCTCGGTACGGGCGACCTGCTGGACGCGATCGTCGCGGCCCTGCCCGACGAGGACGACGCCGAGGAGGACGAGGACGTCGTGCGCCTGGCGGTGATCGGGCGCCCGAACGTCGGCAAGTCGAGCCTCGTCAACGCCTGGATCGGCTCCGAGCGCGTGATCGTCTCCGACATCGCCGGCACGACGCGCGACGCGATCGACCTGCCGCTCGAGGTCGACGAGCGCAAGCTGATCGTCGTCGACACCGCCGGCATGCGCCGCCAGTCCAAGGTCTCGGAGTCCGTCGAGTACTACACGGTGCTGCGCTCGCAGCGCGCGGTCGAGCGCGCCGACGTCGCGATCGTCGTCTGCGACGCCGCCGACGGGATCACGTCGCAGGACCTGCGTGTCGCCGAGCTGGCGATGAAGGAGGGCTGCGCGACGCTGCTCGTCCTCAACAAGTGGGACGAGCACGCCGTCGAGGAGCACGACCTCATCCACGAGCGCGCACGTGCCCACAACAAGCTGCGCCTGCGCCCGAAGGTCCTGACGGTCTCGGCGAAGACCGGGCGCAACGTCGATCGCGTGCTGAGCGAGGCGCTGCTGCTGGCTGATCGCGCGCGTACGAGGCTGCCGACGCCCGAGCTGAACCGCTTCCTCTCGGAGACGGTCCAGACCCGCCAGCCGCCCGCGAAGCAGGGTCACCGTCTCAAGCTCATCTACATGACCCAGTACGAGACGTCACCGCCGCGCTTCTCGATCAAGGTCAACTCGCGCAACCGCGTCACGCGCGACTACGCCTATTTCGTGGAGAACCGCCTGCGTGCGCGCTATGGGATGGACGGCGTGCCGCTGATCATCGATTTCAACGAGCGGTAGGTACTCTTCCCCGCTTCCATGAGCCAATACGCCGACAACGAGTTCCTGTTCACGTCTGAATCCGTGACCGAGGGACACCCTGACAAGGTTGCCGACCAGATCTCCGACGGTGTCCTCGACGCCGTGCTCAAGGACGACCCCTACGGCCGTGTTGCCTGCGAGACGCTCGTGAACACCGGCCTGGTCGTCGTCTCCGGTGAGATCTCGACAGACACCTATGTCGACATCCAGGACGTCGTGCGCGAGACGATCCGCGGCATCGGCTACACCGACGCCGAACTTGGCTTCAGCGCCGACTCCTGCGCCGTCCTCAACGCGATCGACAAGCAGTCACCGGACATCGCGCAGGGCGTCGACAAGGCCTACGAGTCACGGACCGACCCCTCCGACGACGACGAGCTCGACATCGCCGGCGCCGGCGACCAGGGGATGATGTTCGGCTACGCGTCCAACGAGACCGACTCGCTGATGCCGCTGCCGATCTCGCTCGCGCACCAGCTCGCCAAGCGCCTGGCCGCCGTCCGCCACGCCAAGGACCTGACCTACCTGCGCCCCGACGGCAAGACCCAGGTCTCCGTGCGCTACCGCGACGGCAAGCCGGTGGAGATCGAGCAGCTGCTGATCTCCTCGCAGCACGCCGAGGGCGCCGAGGACTCGATCAAGGACGACCTCTGGGAGCACGTCGTCCTGCCGATCCTGCCCAAGGACCTCTATGACGAGGGCAAGCTGCGCAAGGCGTTCCTCGTCAACCCGACCGGGCGCTTCGTCATCGGCGGCCCCGTCGGCGACGCGGGCCTGACGGGCCGCAAGATCATCGTCGACACCTACGGCGGCATGGGCCGACACGGCGGCGGCGCGTTCTCGGGCAAGGATCCGTCGAAGGTCGACCGCTCCGGCGCCTACGCCGCACGCTGGGTCGCCAAGAACGTCGTGGCCGCCGGCCTCGCCGACCGCGCCGAGGTGCAGGTCGCCTACGCGATCGGCGTCGCGCACCCCGTCAGCGTCTCCGTCGACACGTTCGGGACCGAGAAGATCGGCCGCGGCAAGATCGCCGAGCTCATCGACCAGCACTTCGACCTGCGTCCGGGCGCCTTCCGCGAGGAGCTCAAGCTCCACCGCCCGATCTACCAGAAGACCGCCGCCTACGGCCACTTCGGTCGCGACGACCACGACTTCACGTGGGAGAAGACCGACAAGGCCGCAGCGCTGCGCGAGGCCGCCGGCCTCGGCGCAGCACCGGCGACCGCCTAAACGGCGACCCCCGTTGCACTACCCCTCGCGCCCCAGCCTGCCGGGGCGGCGGTGGACGACGTTGCCACGGGCCGACACGACCGTCAGCTTCAGTGTCTGGCGGCTCGTGATTGGGCCCGGCCGCCGCGCGCGGTAGGCCAGCACGATCTGGCGCGTGGTGAGGTCCAGCGGCAGGATCAGCGTGAGCTTGCCGTTCTGGCGCGTCTTCAGGCCGGTCTTCAGCAGCTGCTTGAGCTTGCCGCCGACGCGGTGGTAGACGTCGATGCGCGCGCCCTGGATGCCCTTGTTGCGGCGGTTGACCAGGCGCCCGCGCAGCACGACGCGGCGGCCGTAGCGGCCGCGGTAGGACTTGTGGCCGTTGCGGTCGAACCAGGTGCGCAGCTTGCCCTTGACGTCGGCGTTGATGCCGTTGTTGGCGTTGTTGACCGTGACCTTGCGCGACGGCACGACGACGGTGCGGTTGCCGGCCGCGTCCTCGATCAGGACGTCGATGGTGTGCGGGCCGTTGCTGAGGCTCGTCGTGTCGACGGCCGTCGAGAGCCCGTTGATCGACAGCGGGCATGGCGTCGCCGCGAGGAACTGGTAGGGGTTGTCGTCGGCCGGATCGGCGTCTGTGCACGTGTCCGCGGCGACAGGCGTCGCCGAGAACGGCGCGCCGTCGACGTTGACGATCACGCGGTACAGGCCGCCGCCGAGGTCGGCGGCGTTGAACGTCGTCGCGCCGACGTTGGCCACGAACGGTGGGGTGATGTCCGCCAGCCCGACGATGAGCTGTGGCACCTCGACGCGCAGCGAGCTGCCGTTGGACGTGCACTGATCGGGGAAGGACTCGAAGCAGCCGGCGCGGAAGCGCAGGACGGTCGCGTTGAGGTTGCCGATCTCGAGCTTGCCGTCGAGGTCGGCGTTGCACTTCGAGGCGCCGGGGTCGCAGGAGTCCAGGATGCGGTCGTCGGCGTTGAGGAAGTACGCGAGCCCGTGCGCCGCCGGCAGGCCGCCGGTCGTGCGCGTCAGCGTCAGCGACGCGATGCGGGTGCCGGCGGGCGCCGTGAAGCGCTGCTCGGCGCCGATGCCGCCCTTCCACGGACCGCTGCCCGTGAGGCCGACGGCGAGCGGCCCGCCGGTCGCGCAGTCGTTCGTGGCGAAGGCGTCGCTCTCACGGTTGGCGGTCCAGCCGGCTGCAGGGGCGGCGGCGCCGGTCGGGCCCTTGCAGGCATAGACGGCGTAGCTGCCGGTGGCGGACGCGGACGCCGGCAGCGCAAGCGCAGCGGTGACGAGCAATCCGCCCAGGCCAGGGCGAAGCAGGTTCATGGGGTGGTCCTTCTTGCGGGAGTGGGGCGATGCGACAGCGGCGCACGGGGTCGCCCGCCCGCATGTTCTACAGCGAACTACCCGTTCCTGCGCGCTGTGCACGGTCGACTGCAGCGACGACCTCGGCCGGGCTCCCGACTCCGTCGAAGATGAAGTCCGAGTCGTCGGTGCCGGCGGTGTCGAAGTCGACCGTCCCGACGCGCAGGATGCGCTCGAAGAACGACTGGCTGGTGTTGACGTTCTGGACGCGCTCGAGCAGCGTCTGCTGGATGCTCTTGGAGAACAGGCCGCGGCGGATGTGCAGGCGTTCGCTCGTGATGACGAACGTCGTGCCGATGCGCTTGATCAGGCCCGCGAGCACCGCGATCGCGAACACCCCGATCGCGATCGCGACGCCGGCGCCATGCGACAGCGCGAACCAGCCGATCGCGCCAAGCAGGATCGCGATCACGAGCCCCTTGGCGTAGAAGTCGAGGATCGACCGCCAGCTGGGGTGGCCCTCGTAGATGATCGTCTCGCCGGCGTGTAGGTCCATCGTCGCCGAAGCCTATCCTCGCTCGCGTGTCTGTTGTGCGCGTCGAGCCGCTGACGACGGCCCGCGCGTTGCGAGGGCCGTTCGACTACGCGCAGACCGATCCTCCTGTCGGCGTCGGCGCCCGCTTGATCGTGCCCTTCGGCCGGCAGCGCCTGCAGGCCGTCGTCACCGGCCTGGCCGACAGCAGCGAGCACGAGCTCGCGACGCCTCTGAAGGTCATCGACCCGCCGTTGCCCGAGGAACTCGTTCGCTTGGCGTTCTGGCTTGCAGACGAGTACGTGTCCACCCCTGCTCGCGCACTGTCTCTCATGCTCCCGCCCGCTGGCGCAAAGCCCAAAACCGCGCTCTACGCCAGTGCACTCGTGGAACCAACGACGCCGTTGCTTGCGTCGTTGCCGCGCTTCTGCGGGCCCGATACGGCCAAGCTGCGGCGGCTGGAGAAACGAGGACTCGTCCGTATCGAGCGGCGCGTCGTCCGCCGTGCGCCGCCGGTCGCGATGATCTCGCATCCGCCGCCGCCGCTGACCCCCGATCAGCAGGCAGCCCTCGATGAGATGCACGGGCGCGTGCTGTTGCATGGTGTGACCGGCTCGGGCAAGACGGAGGTCTACCTGCGGGCCGCCGAGCGCGTGCTGGCTGCCGGCCGCTCGGTGATCGTGCTCGTGCCCGAGATCGGCCTGACGCCCCAGATCGTGTCGCGCTTCGTGGCGCGCTTCGGCGACACCGTCGCGGTGCTGCACTCGCGCCTGGGCGCCGGTGAGCGCCACGACGAGTGGCTGCGCCTGTGCACCGGCGAGGCGCGGGTCTGCGTGGGGCCGCGCAGCGCGGTGTTCGCGCCGCTGCGGGACGTCGGCTTGATCGTCGTCGACGAGGAGCACGACTCCTCCTACAAGCACGAGGGCGATCCGCGCTACGACGCGCGTCGCGTCGCTGAACGGCGGTCTGCGTTCCTCGTCTGCGGCAGCGCGACCCCGCGCCCCGAGAGCGTCCACACGCTGCGTCGCGTCCGCCTCCCCGCGCGCGTCGACGGCGCGCCGCTGCCGCCGGTGCGGCTGATCGACATGCGCACGACCGACGCCGTGCTGCACCCCGACACGCTCGACGCGCTGGTCGCCGCGCGCAAGGCGATCGTCCTGCTCAACCGCCGCGGCTGGTCGAACTTCCTGTCCTGCCATTCCTGCGGCCGGGCGTGGGAGTGCCCGTCGTGCGACGTCACGCTGGTGCTGCACCGCGGCGAGAATGCGCTGGCCTGCCACCACTGCGGTCACCGCGAGCGCATCCCCGCGAGCTGCCCCGCGTGCGGCTCGGTCTCGATCGGGCGCCACGGCATCGGCACCGAGCGGCTGGCGGCGTCCCTGCCGGGGCTGCCGGTGTTCCGCCTGGATGCCGACGTACGTCACGCCGCGCGCGTGCTGGCCGCGTTCGGCGAGGCTCCGCGCGGCGTGCTCGTCGGCACGCAGATGGTCGCCAAGGGGCACGACTTTCCCGACGTGGGGCTGGCGGTCGTGCTCGACGCCGACAGCACCCTGCGATTTCCGGACTTCCGCGCCGAGGAGCGCACGTTCGCGCTCGTGACCCAGCTCGCCGGCCGTGCCGGGCGCGGGGTCCGCGGCGAGGTGCTGGTGCAGACCCTCGCCCCGGAGGCCGAGGCGCTTCGCTTCGCCGCCAAGCACGACAGCGACGCCTTCCTGCGCGCCGAGCTTGCGCGCCGCGAGGCGCTCTCCTACCCGCCCTTCGCGACGCTGATCCGGATCGTCTGCGCGTCGGAGATCCCCGGCGCCGCCCTCGAGACCGCCGCTGCGATCCGCGAACGGCTCCCAGACGCCCTCGGCCCGGCCCCGCTTTTCCGCCTGCGGGGCAAGGAGAGGGCGCAGGTTGTCGTCAAGGCCACAGACCGCCGCGGTGCCATTGCCGATGTGCGTGCTGCCCTCGTTTCCAAGCGCGGGGTGAGCATCAGCGTTGACGTCGACCCCCAGTAATCTGGACGCCGATGGCCGAGGCCACCACAGAGATCGACCCCGAGGTCGCGGCGCGCCGCCGTGCCGCGCTCGAGCACGTCCGGAAGTTCGGCGATCCTGTCCTCAAGGCGTCCGCGCGTCCGATCGAGACCTTCGACGACGACCTGCGCGCCGAGGTCGCGCACATGGGCGCGCTGATGGACGACGCGATCGGCATCGGCCTCGCCGCCACGCAGCTCGGGGTGCTCCACCGTGTGCTGGTGTACCGCATGGCCGCCGACGCCCCGCTTTGCGCGATCATCAACCCTGAGATCACGTGGGCCTCCAAGGACAAGGAGATCTACGAAGAGGGCTGCCTGTCGCTGCCCGGCATCGCACTGGACATCGAGCGCTCGATCTACGTCGCGATCAGCGCGCAGGACGAGTTCGGCGAGCACCTCACGATCGAGGCCTCGGGCCTGGAGGCGCGCGTGCTCCAGCACGAGATGGACCACCTCGACGGGGTCCTGATCCTCGATCGCGCACCGCGCGACCAGCGCAAGGAAGCGATGCGGACCTTGCGCGAGACGCCCGAGTCTTGAGGACCGTCTACCTCGGCACGAGCTGGTTCGCAGCCGAGGTCCTGCGCGAGGTCGCCGGCTCGGCGCATGCCCCGGCCCTCGTCGTCACCCGGCCGGACCGCCCAGCCGGCCGCGGGCGCAAGCTCACGTCCCCACCGGTCGCCCAAGCGGCCCGCGACCTCGGTCTCGAGCTCTTCCAGCCCGCCGACGTCAACGACGACGACGCCCGCGCGCGGATCGCGGCAGCCCAGCCCGAGCGCGTCCTGGTCTGCGCATTCGGCGCCCTGATCAAGGAGCCGCTGCTGGACGAGCACGTGATGCTCAACGTCCACCCGTCGCTGCTGCCACGCTGGCGCGGGGCGGCGCCGATCGAGCGCGCGATCATGGCTGGCGACCCCGAGACCGGCGTCTCGATCATGCGCGTCACCGCCGGCTGGGACAGCGGCCCGGTCTGCCTCGCCCAGGCGGAGCCGATCCGCCCCGACGACACTTACGGCGCCCTGGCCCCGCGCCTCCACGCGATCGGCGCCGCTCTGCTCCTCCGCGCCCTCGACGAGTCCCCGCCGTTCGCCGACCAGGACGAATCGGCGGTGACCTACGCCGACAAGATCACCGCGGCCGACCGCACCCTCGACCCCGCCGCCCCGGCGCTCGACCGCGAACGCATCGTCCGCGCCCTGTCGCCGCACATCGGCGCCCGCATCGCCCTGCCCGACGGGGCGTTCCTCGGCGTCCTCGAGGCCCGCGCGCGCGGCGGCGGTGACGACGACGAGCTCGAGCTCATCACCGTCCAGCCACCTGGAGGCCGCCCGATGTCCTACGCCGACTACGTCCGCGGCCACGGCCCGATCCCGACCCCGTGATCCCGACTTCGTGACGTCTTCGCGACGCCCGGCAACACATCTGCGCCAACTCTGCGCCGATTTCGCGCCGCCCGCTCGCGCCCGGGCCGCCGCGCGCTACAACGAGCCCGACACGACCCCCTGCTCACGAGGGAAGTGGCCAACCCGTGTTGGCCACTTTCTCGCAGGACACCCCCTCGTGTCACGCCGTTTCACATGAGCCACGCATTTCCGATCCGAACGCACCACGCCGGTGAACCGATCCCGGACCTCCCCGCGATTCCGCAGGAGGAATGGCTCGGCCTGTTGACGCCGCTCAGCGCTGAGGGGCGCGAGATCGCGATCAATCTCGCGCGGCCGCGGATCGATCCTCTTGCGATCGGTGAGTTGATCCTCTCTTTGCCGACGCCCGGGAAGGCCCCGCCGCGGCCGTCGGGCCCACGGCGTCGTGCTGCGCGCCACGTCGGCTTCCGGCTGACCGAAGCCCAATATGCAGAACTCGAGGATGCGGCCGCCGACGTCAATGCCCGTCCGGCAGCATTTGCTCGCACGCTCGTCATCGAAGGCGCGCGTCGGCACAACTACGAAGCGCGCCTGCGCGGGGGCTCGTGAGCGACGGGCGGCGTGCCGCGCACGCGACGATCGTGCGGGCGATCACCGACGACGCGTACGTCGATCGCGCGCTGCGCAGCGCTGCGGCGGGGCTCGAGGCACGCGAGTACGCGCTGGCGAAGCAGCTGGCATTCGGGGTGACGCAGCGGCGCGGGACGCTGGATTGGGTGATCGCGGCGCGCGCGAAGGGCAAGCTGGATGCCCCGGTGCGTGCGGCGCTGCAGCTGGGGCTGTATGAGTTGCTGTTCCTGCGGACTGCCGATCACGCCGCGGTGTCCGAGGCGGTCGAGCTTGCCAAGCCGTCGCCGGGGCACCGGCTCGTCAACGCGGTGCTGCGGCGGGTGCAGCGCGAGGGGGTGGAGCTGCCGGGTGACGACGCGCCCGCCGGGGCGGCGATCCACCACTCGCATCCGCGGTGGCTCGTGGACATGTGGTGGGAGGAGCTTGGGCCCGAGGAGACCCGCGCGCTGCTGATCGCCAACAACGAGCCGGCCGAGCTCGCCGTGCGCGACGGGCTGGAGGCGCGGGTGCTGAGCGGCGCGCTGGATGAGGCGCGGTTCGCAGCAGGAGAGATCACGCCGATGTCGCGGGCGGCGCAGATGGTCGCGCCGCATCTCGATCCGCAGCCCGGCGAACGTGTGCTCGACCTCTGCGCAGCGCCCGGCGGCAAGACGGCGCATCTTGCCGCGCTGATGCAGAACACGGGGGAGATCGTCGCCGTCGAGCAACACCCCGGCCGGGCGCGGGAGCTCAAGGAGAACCTCGCGCGTCAGGGCGTGCGCATCGCGCGGGTGGTGGTGGCAGACGCGAAGGAGTTCGACGATGCGGCTGGGTTTGACCGTGTCCTCATCGATCCGCCGTGCAGTGGGCTCGGGACGCTGCGCGGCCACCCCGACCTCAGGTGGCAGATGACGCCGCAGCGAATTGTCGCGCTGATCCCCGAGCAGGACGCGCTGCTGCATGCCGGGCAGGCGGCGCTGAGGCCCGGCGGGACGCTCGTCTATGCGACCTGCACGATCTCCCGGCGCGAGGAGCGGCTCGCCGATCCGGACGCGATTCGCACGTTCCCGCACCGTGACGACACCGATGGCTTCTATATTGCGCGCGCATGCCCTCAGAGGTGAACCTCGGCTTGGAGTGCCCTTCGTGCCACGAGCCGTGGCTTCGGCCGACGAATCTTCCGGGCCGGTACCGGTGCGTCTACTGCCTGCATCGCTTCGAGCTGCGCTCGGTGTGCCCGAACTGCGGTGAGCACTCCACGATCGTGCGGATGTCGTCGACGGCGATCGTCTCCTGCAACCACTGCGAGGGCTCGATGCTGGTGGAAGTGTGATCGCTCCGTCGATCCTCTCAGCCGACTTCGCGCGGCTCGGAGCGCAGGTGGACGAGGTGATCGCGGCGGGCGCGCGGGTCATCCACATCGACGTCATGGACGGCCACTTCGTGCCGCCGCTGTCGATGGGCCCGCAGGTCGTCAGCGCGCTGCGCGACCGCGACGTGCACCTCGACGTGCACCTGATGATCGAGCGCCCCGAGCGCCAGATCGCCGACTTCGTCAGCGCCGGGGCCGACAGCATCAGTATCCACGCCGAGGCGACGCCGCACCTCGACTACGCCGTCACGCAGATCCGCGAGGGCGGATGCAAGGCGGGCATCGCCGTGTGCCCGTCGACCGTGCTGCCGGCGATCTCGATGGACCTTGCGCTGTGCATGACGGTCAACCCCGGGTGGGGCGGACAGCGCTTCATCGCGTCGTCGCCGGGCAAGATCGAACGCATGCGCCAGCAGATCGGACCCGACGTCATCCTCGAGGTCGACGGGGGCATCGACGCAGAGACCGCCCCGCTTGCCGCGGGCGCGGGGGCGAGCTGGTTCGTGGCCGGCTCGGCGATCTTCGGCACGGACGATCCGGCCGCTGCCTACGCTGCGATTGCGGCCTCTGCGGGGTGCGGCTAGCCGCATTGCGCTTGCCTGCGCAACCGCCGAGGATTTAGGTGGAATGGCAATCACCGTGCTGATCGTCGACGACCACCCGAGTTTTCGGGCGACCGCTCGCATGCTCCTGGAAGCCGAGGGTTACAGCGTGGTCGGCGAGGCTCCTGACGGCACCAGCGCGCTCGCGGCGGCGGGCCGGCTCGTGCCCGAGGTCGTGCTGCTGGACATCAACCTGCCCGACCTCGACGGCTTCCAGGTCGCCGAGCGCCTGCGCGGCGGCCCGTCGGACATCGTCCTCATCTCCAGCCGCGACGCCAGCGACTTCGGCACCTGCATCGAGGGCTCGGGCGCGCGCGGGTTCATCGCCAAGGGCGAGCTCTCGGGCGCAACACTCGCCGAGGTGCTGCGACGTTGAAGTTCGTCCTGATCGCGATTGCGGCGGTCCTGCTGGTCGCCGGCAGCAGCGTCGGGATCGCGGTCGCCCCCTGGGACGAGACGCCGGGCCTGACGCTCGCGATCTTCGCGGCCGGGACGCTCAGCTGGGTCGGCGTCGGCCTGTACGCCTGGTCGCGGCGTCCGCAGAACCGCCTCGGCGCGCTGATGGTCACCGTCGGCCTGATCTTCTGGACGGGCTCGCTCATCGCGATCGACGCGCCGCTGCCGTTCAGCCTCGGGCTCGTGCTCGGAGGCCTGTTCATCGGGACGGTCGCGCACATGCTGCTCGCCTATCCGACCGGCCGGCTCGAGGGTCGCGACCGCCGGCTGGTGATCGCGACCTACGCGCTGCTCGCCGGCGCGAACCTGGCGCTGACGCTCGTCGACGGCTTCGACCTCTCGGGCGACCCGCCGGACAACATCTTCCAGGTCGCCTCGTCGACGCAGGTCGGCAAGGTCATCTACGCGATCTTCGAGGCGCTGGCGCTGGCGCTGTCGATCTGGCTGATCCGCGAGCTGTCGCGCCGCATGCGGCGCGCCACGCCGGCGCGCAAGCGCGGCATGACGCCGGTCGTCTTCAGCGGCCTCGTGTTCCTCGACGCGCTTGCGGTCGTGCTCGTGCTCGACCTGCTCGGGCTGCCCGACGGCATCGTGCTGCTGCCCAACATCTTCGCGATCGTCGTCTTCATCCTGCTGCCGTTCGCGTTCGTCGCCGGGCTCGTGCGGTCGCGCTGGTTCCGCGCCGGGGCGGTCGGCGACCTCGTCGAGCGCCTGAACTCCGATCGCCGGCGCTCGCTGCGCGGCGCCCTGGCGGTAGCGCTGGGGGACGAGCAGCTGCAGCTGCTCTACTGGCTGCCGCGCGACCAACGCTACGTCGACGAGCAGGGCCTGCCGATCGACATGGGCCACATCGCCGGGCGCGCGGTGACCGAGGTCGAGCGCGACGGGCGCCGGATCGGCGCGATCGTCCACGACCCCGCGCTGCTCGAGGACCCCGATCTCGTCCAGGCCGCCGGCGCCGCCGCGGCGCTGGCTGTCGAGAACGAGCGCCTCGAAGCCGAGCTGCGCGCCCGCGTCCAGGAGCTCGAGCGCTCACGGGCGAAGGTCATCGAGGTCAGCCTCGCCGAGCGCCGGCGCCTGGAGCGCGACCTGCACGACGGCGCGCAACAGCGTCTCGTCGCGCTCGGGCTGCAGGTCTCGATGGCGCGGGCACGCCTCGCCGACGACCCCGACGGCGCCCAGCAGATCCTCGAGCAGGCGCGCGAGGAGCTGCGCCTGGCCCAGGAGGAGCTGCGCGAGCTCGCGCGCGGCATCCACCCGGCGATCCTCACCGACCGCGGCCTCGGCGCCGCGGTGGAGTCGCTTGCTCAGCGCTCGACGATTCCCGTCGAGGTCACCGAGCTGCCCGACGAGCGCCTCCCGGCGGCCGTCGAGGCGATCGCCTACTTCGTCGTCGTCGAATCGCTGACGAACGCCGCCAAGCACGCGCCGTCGGCACACGCGGCAGTGCGCGTCTCACGCCTCAACGGCCACGCCGTGGTCGAGGTCTCCGACGACGGGGCGGGCGGGGCCTCGATCTCGGCGCTCGACGGCGGCAGCGGCCTGCGCGGCCTCGCCGACCGGCTCGCCGCCGTCGACGGGCGGCTGCAGGTCCACAGCCCGGTCGGCGCGGGCACCACGATCCGGGCGGAGATCCCGTGCGCGTCGTCCTAGCCGAGGACAGCGTCCTGCTGCGTGAGGGCATCGCGCGGCTGCTGACCGAGGCGGGCCTGGAGGTCGTCGGGCAGGCCGGCGACGCCGAGGACCTCCTGCGCAAGGTCAACGCCCACAAGCCCGACGTCGCGATCGTCGACGTGCGGATGCCGCCGACCCACACCGACGAGGGACTGCGCGCCGCCGCGGAGATCCGGCGCGTGCTGCCGGCCTGCGGCGTGCTCGTGCTCTCGCAGGTCGTCGAGGACACGTATGCGGCCGAGCTGTTCGGCGACGGTGGCGGGGGGCGGGCTGGTGGGAGCGGAATCGGCTACCTGCTGAAGGACCGTGTCGCCGACCTCGACCGCTTCGTCGAGGCGGTGCGCCGCGTCGCCCGCGGCGGCACGGTGCTCGACCCCGAGGTCGTCGCGCAGCTGCTCGGTCAGCGCCGTGACGACGACCCGTTGTCAGTCCTCACACCGCGCGAGCGCGAGGTGCTGGAGCTGATGGCCGAGGGCCGCTCCAATACGGCGATCGCCGCCGCCATGGTCGTCACCGAGCGTGCCGTCGAGAAGCACGTGACCTCGATCTTCAGCAAGCTCGGCCTGCCGCCGACAGTCGAGGATCACCGCCGGGTGCTAGCCGTACTGACCTGGCTGCGGGCCTAGGGCAGGATGCCCGCAATGCTCGTCACAGCAACGGATGTCACGCGCCGGTACGGCGAAGGGGAGGCCGCCGTCCACGCTCTCGCCGGGGTGTCCGCCGAGTTCCCGGAGAAGCAGTTCACCGCGATCATGGGCCCGTCGGGCTCGGGCAAGTCGACGCTCATGCACGTCCTGGCGGGACTCGACAAGCCGACGTCGGGCTCGGTCATGCTGGCCGGGACCGAGATCACCGACCTCGACGACAAGCGCCTGACCGAGCTGCGCCGCGACAAGGTCGGCTTCATCTTCCAGTCGTTCAACCTCGTGCCGGTGCTCAACGCCGAGGAGAACATCCTGCTGCCGCTGGCGATCGCCGGCCGCGACGTCGACCGCGCCTGGTTCGACCAGCTGATCGGCGTGGTCGGCCTCGGCGACCGCCTGACGCACCGCCCGGCCGAGCTGTCGGGCGGCCAGCAGCAGCGCGTCGCGGTTGCGCGCGCGATGGTCGCACGGCCGGCGATCGTGTTCGCCGACGAGCCGACCGGCAACCTCGACTCCAAGACCTCGGCCGACATCCTCGCGCTGCTGCGCCGCGCGGTCGACGAGTTCGGCCAGACGATCGTGATGGTCACCCACGATCCCGACGCCGCGCAGATCGCCGACCGGCTGCTGACGCTCAACGACGGGCTGGTCGTCTCCGACGAGTCCGTGGCCGCAGTCGCCTGATGCGAAAAGTCGCGCTGCGGGGCCTGTTCGCCCGCAAGACACGGCTCGTCCTGACGTCGCTCGCCGTGGCGCTCGGCGTGATGCTGATCTCCGGGACGTACGTCTTCACGGACACGATCAACTCGTCGTTCGACAAGATCTTCACGGCCGCGTTCAAGACCACCGACGTCGTCGTGACCCCGAACGACGAGGTGTCGTCCTCGGGGATGAGCGACGACGACGTGCCGCCGCTGCCCGCCTCGATCGTCAACCGGATCGAGGGGCTGCCAGAGGTCGCCGACGTCGACGGCTCGATCTTCGACCAGAACGGCACGATCCTCGACGGCGACGGCGACCCGATCTCAAACGGCGCGCCGAACTTCGTCGCGTCGATCGCCAACGTCAAGCGCTTCGAGTCCTTCGAGGTCGCAGAGGGCCGCATGCCTGCGGGGCCGAACGAGGTCGCGCTCGACAAGTCGACGGCCAAGCGCAAGAAGTTCAAGCTCGGCGGCACGGTCGACATCGTCGACCGGGAGCCGCGCAAGACCTACAGGATCGTCGGACTCGTCCGCGTGGCCGGCGTCGACTCCTACGGCGGCGCCGGCGTCGCGCTGATGACGCTGCCCGAGGCGCAGCGGATGGCCGGCAAGAAGAACGCCTACGACCAGATCTCGGTCGCCGGCAAGGAGGGCGTCTCACCCGAGGACCTGAGTGCGGCCGTGCGGCGCGCGGTGCCGGCGCGCTACTCCGTGCGGACCGGCCAGCAGGAGGCGGACAAGCAGACCGAGCAGATCAAGGACGAGCTCGGGTTCCTCTCGACGGCGCTGCTCGCGTTCGCGGCGATCTCGCTGTTCGTCGGCGCGTTCATCATCTTCAACACGTTCTCGATCACCGTCGCCCAGCGCGCGCGTGAGTTCGCGCTGCTGCGCACGCTCGGCGCGCGCCGCGCGCAGGTGCTGCGCTCGGTCCTGACCGAGGGCCTCGTGCTCGGGGCGCTCGGCTCGCTCGCCGGTCTGGGGATCGGCATCCTCGTGGCCAAGGGCCTGAAGGCGCTGTTCTACGCGATCGGCTTCGACGTGCCCTCACAGGGCACCGTGATCGAGATGCGCACGATCATCGTGTCGCTGGTCGTCGGCATCGTCGTGACGCTGGTCGCGTCGCTGGCGCCGGCGTTGCGGGCGACGCGGGTGCCGCCGGTGGCGGCGCTGCAGGAGGGCGTCGCCCTGCCCACGACGCGGCATTCGCGGGTGGCCTTCCCGCTGTCGATCGTGCTGACGATCGCCGGCGTCGCGATGCTCGTGCTCGGCATCACGTCCGACGACTCGACGTCGGGCTTGACGCTCGCCGGCCTCGGCGCGGCGGCGACGTTCATCGGCGTCGCGCTGATGAGCCCGAAGCTCGTGGTGCCGCTCGCCCGCGTCATCGGCAAGCCGCTGACCGGAATCACCGGGCGCCTCGCACGCGAGAACTCGATGCGACAGCCGGGCCGCACGGCCGCGACCGCGGCGGCGCTGATGATCGGCGTCGCGCTCGTGAGCTTCGCGTCGATCTTCGCCGCGAGCGCCAAGGAGACGGTGTCGGGCTACATCGACCGGGGCTTCAACGGCGACCTCGTGGTCCAGAACCAGGACGGCTTCACGCCCTACAGCCCGAACGCCGCGCGCGCGCTCGCGTCGCAGGCAGAGGTCGTCACTGCGTTTCGCTTCGCGAACTTCGAGCTCGACGGCGACGACGAGGGCGTGACGGGCGTCGACCCGTCCACCTTCACCGAGCTCTACAACCTCACGTCGGGTGGCGACGTCGTCCGTCAGCTCGGCCCGACCGACGTCGCGGTCAAGAAGGACTACGCCGAGGACGAGGGGCTGAAGGTGGGCGATCAGCTCGTCGTGCGCACCGCCACCGAGCCACGGCTGGCGCTGACGGTCAAGGGCATCTACGAGGACAAGTCGTCGCTGCTCGGCGACATCACGATGTCCAACGAGGGGCTCGCGCAGCACCTCGGCATGGACAAGGACACCTACCTCTTCGTCCGCGGGGACATCACGAAGGCGCGCGCGCTGCTCAAGCGCGACTACCCGCAGACCGAGGCGCTGACGAAGGACGAGTTCAAGCAGGACCAGGCCGATCAGCTCAACCAGCTGCTGAGCCTGATCTACGCGCTGCTGGCGCTCGCCGTGATCGTGTCGCTGTTCGGGATCGTCAACACGCTCGTGCTGTCGATCACGGAGCGCACGCGCGAGCTCGGGATGCTGCGCGCGATCGGCACGTCGCGCCGTCAGGTCAAGAGCATGATCCGTCAGGAGGCGATGATCATCGCGGTGATCGGCGGTGTGCTCGGGCTCGCGGTCGGTGTCGTGATGTCCGCGGTCTTCACGCAGGCGCTCGACGACATCACTCTGCACATCCCGGCCGTCTCGCTCGTGGTGCTGCTCCTGCTGTCTGCGCTCGCCGGCGTGCTGGCCGCGGCGCTGCCGGCGCGCCGCGCCGCCAGGCTCAACGTCCTGGAGGCGTTGGCGTACGAGTGATCGCTGCAGAGGAGCCGTTGGAGATCCGCGCTGCCGGCGAGGCGCTGGCCGTCACGATGCGCACGCCGGGGCACGACGACGAGCTCGCGGTCGGGTTCCTGATCGGCGAAGGCCTCCTCGCTCCGGGTCCCGCCGACGTCGGTCTGACTGACGATCTCGCGGGCAACATCGTCGACGTCCGCACGCCGCTCCTGCGCCAGCCGTCCGCGCGGCGGTTCTATGCGACGTCGTCGTGCGGCGTGTGCGGCAAGGGCGCGCTTGAGGAAGTCGCGGTCCACGCCGAGTCGCTGCCGGACGGCCCGGTCGTCGACGGCGCCCTGCTTGCGTCCCTGCCCGAGCGCCTCCAACAGCCCGGCTTCAAGGACACCGGTGGCATGCATGCCACCGGCCTCTTCAGCGCGGCAGGCGAGCTGCTCCTGGAGCGCGAGGACGTCGGCAGGCACAACGCGCTCGACAAGGTCGTCGGCGCGCGGGCGCTTGCAGACGAACTGCCGCTGCACGGACTGATCCTCTGCGTCACCGGTCGCCTGGCGTTCGAGCTCGTGCAGAAGGCCGCGGTCGCGGGCTGCCCGATCCTCGTCGGCGTCGGGGCGCCGACGACGCTCGCGGTCTCGCTCGCGCAGGACCGCGGCATGACGCTGTGCGGGTTCGCCCGCGGCGGCGACGGGGTCGAGGTCTACGCCGGCGCAGAGCGCGTGTCGCAGGCCGCGAGGTGATCGTCGACGAGGCCGCAGGCCTGCATCGCCGCGTAGACGGTCGTGGGGCCGACGAACTTGAAGCCGGCCTTGCGCAACGCCTTGGAGAGTGCCTGTGACTCGGCGGTCTGCGCGGGGATGTCCTGCCAGGCCGTCAGTGGCTGTGCCCGCGGCGCCGGCGCGTAGGACCAGACGAGCTCGGGCAGCGACGTGCCGGTTTCGCGCAGCGCGAGCGTCGCGCGGGCGTTTGCGATCGTCGCCTCGATCTTGCCGCGGTGGCGGATGATCCCGGCGTCGCCGAGCAGGCGCTCCACGTCGGCCTCGCCGAAGGTCGCGACGACGTCGGGATCGAAGTCCGCGAACACCTCACGAAAGCGCGGGCGCTTGCGCAGCACCGTGATCCACGCCAGGCCCGACTGAAAGCCCTCGAGGCAGAAGCGCTCGTAGAGCCCGCGCTCGTCGCGGACCTCGCGCCCCCACTCGGTGTCGTGGTAGGCCTCGTAGAGCGGGTCGCCGTCGCCGAAGCACCTCATCGCCGGTACAGCATGGCGAACAGCAGCGCCGTGGACACGGCGTAGCCGATCTCCGCGCGCCACAGCGCGTCGCCGCCGGCCGCGGCCATGATCGCGACGTACGCAGCCGCCGCCGTCAGCCAGGCGGCGGCGGCGCGCGTCGCATGGCCGCGCGCCAGCGCTGCTTGATTCAGCGCGCCGGAGGCGAGGTGGAAGCCCATGCCGATCGCGATGATCGCGAGGCCCCAGCGCGAGTAGTCGTGCTCGACGTCGAAGAGGATCGACATCGCGAACGGCCCGAGCAGCAGCAGCCCGGCCGCGACCGCGCCGGCGAAGCCCGCGACGGCGAGCAGCGTCCGGCGGATCGCGCGCGCGAACTCCGCGTCGCCGGAGGTCGCCTGCAGCCCGGCGAGATGGGGCAGCAGCGAGGTCTGGATCGCCTGGAAGAGCTGCAGCGGCGCGCGCGTGATCATGAACGCCGCGAAGATGACGGCCGCCTGATCGGTCGCGAGGATCACGGCGACATTGAGCAGGGTCTGCTCGGCGAGCTGGGCGGCGCTGACCGAGACGGCGAAGGTCGCGTCGCCCTTGGCCTCGCCGGTGGCTTCGCCACTTCCACGTCCCTTCGACGCCCATGGAATGACGAGCAACGATGCAAACGGTGCTGCCGCGATACCGAGCGCCACCACCGTCTGGCCATCGAATAGACCGACCGCGACAGCGACCGGGAAGCAGAACCGCGAGATCGACTCGAACAGCACCAGTCCGCCGTAGAGGCCGAACCACTCGTGCCCGGCGAGGTATCCGCGTGCGAAGTAGGACGCCGCGTAGGCCAGCGTCGACACGACGAGCACCCAGAACAGCGACTCCGAATGCATCGCGTCGACGAGCGTGTCCTTCAACGCGAAGGCAGCGACGAGGAACAAGACGGCGGCCGCGGCTTGGATCAGCGCCGCTGAGCGCAGCGGATGCGCCCCGACGTGACCTTGCGCGCGCCGTGTCGCGATCGAGCGCGAGAGCAACTGCTCGACCGGCCGGTAGATCACCGAGATCGTGATGAACAGGATCGACCAGAGGAGGTTGATCGCACCCGTCTGCTGGTCGTCGAGAACGTACGACGCGACGGAGAAATAGGCGAAGGTGAAAAGACCCGTCGATGCGATCCCGACGGCGAGGATGCGCGCGCCCCGCCCGTAGCTTGGGGGGGCGGGGTCACGCGACCCGCGGCCGGGGTCAGACGTTGCGTCGCCCCCCACCGGCCCGGGGTCAGACGTTGCGTCGCCCCCCACCGGCCCGGGGTCAGACGTTGCGTCGCCCCCCACCGGCCCGGGGTCAGACGTTGCGTCGCCCCCCACCGGCCCGGGGTCAGACGTTGCGTCGCGGCTTCGCCGCGATGCAGGGTCTGACCCCGTCACTACACCCGCACGAGCAGCATCGTCCACGGGAACGGCGAGCGCGCCTGGACGACCTCACCGTGCTGTGAGAGCAGCGCGACGAAGGAGCGCTTGCTCCAGTGGTTCAGGTGCCCGGGGGTGTTCCCGAGATCCTTCAGGTACGCGCCGCGCGCCATGTTCAGCCCGCGCCACAGCGGCTCGCGGGGGACCGAGACCAGCAGCCAGCGCGAGGCGACGCGCGCCATCTCGGCGACGGTGTGCGCGGGGTCGGGCACGTGCTCGAGCACCTCGATCGCCGTCGCGACGTCGAACTCGTCGTCGGCGAACGGGAGGTTCTCGGCCTCCATGATCTTGTACTCGAGGTTGGGCGCCTGGCGCTCCTTCCAGCCGGCCTGGATCGACTCCTCCTCGAGGTCGATCCCGACGACGCGCTTGTCGGCGAGCTTCAGCGCCCACTCGTGCACGAGCACGCCCTCGCCGCAGCCGACGTCCAGCAGCGAGCGCGGCGCGGCGATCGCGAACAGCTCGTCGAGCGTGGCCTCGAACTTGCCCATCAGCCGCTTGACGACGGGGTTGCTCGAGCCGTACTTGTCGTAGGTGTTGCCGGTGACGACGCCCTTGTCGTCGACCGTGACGTTGGTGCTCACAGCTTGATCGCCTCGCGGTCCTCGGTCTTCTGGCCGGCGCCCGCACCGGTCGTCGGCGGCTGGCCGGTGTCGTGCGCGCCGGGCTCGTAGTGCGACGGCGGGATGCCGAGCTGCAGCTCGATCCGGCGCACGCGCTCGAAGGTCCGCTGGGTCATGATCCGCTGGCCGTAGAGGAGGTCGCCGATGATGCCCAGCGCGAACAGCACGACCGCCGCGTTGAACAGCACGGCGCCGAAGATCAGCGACTGCACGTGGCCGGCGCCGTCACCCGAGAGGTAGGCGATCAGGAAGCGTCCCCAGGGGATCACCGCGAGCAGCGCGACGACCGAGGCCAGGCGCATGAACACCTTCATCGGCTCGTACTGCGCGTAGATGCGCACGATCGCCGTGGAGTTGCGGCGCACGTAGGACCACATCGACGGGAACAGGCGCGACTCGCGCGTCTTCTCGTTCGTGCCGATCGGGACGTGGTCGGTCGCGACCAGCAGCTTGCCGGCCTGGATGATCGTCTCCAGCGTGTACGTGTACTTCGAGACGACCGCCATCTGGATCGCGGCTTCGCGGTTGTAGGCGCGGAAGCCCGACGTCGTGTCGGGCACGTCGGTGTCCGAGGCCTGCTGCACGACCCACGACCCGAAGCGCTGCAGGCGCTTCTTCAGCGGCGAGAAGTGCTCGATCGTGTCGGTCTCGCGGTCGCCGACGACCATGTCGGCGGTGCCGTCGAGGATTGGCTTGACCAGCGCCGGGATGTAGTCGGCGTCGTACTGGTTGTCGGCGTCGGTGTTGACGATCACGTCGGCGCCGAGCTTCAGGCATGCGTCAAGCCCAGCCTGGAATCCTGCGGCCAGGCCCTTGTTGTTCGTGAGCTTGACGATGTGGTGGACGCCGTGCTCTCGCGCGACCTCGATCGTGCGGTCGGTCGAGCCGTCGTCGATGATCAGCCACTCGACCACGTCGAAGCCAGGCACCCGTTGGGGGAGGTCGGCCAGCGTGCCGGGCAGCTGATCCTCTTCGTTCCAGCAAGGGATCTGGATGATCAGCTTCATTACACTCGCCGCCCATCATCCCAGAGGTACGCCCGAGACGCGCGTTGCCTTTGCTCGGGCTTGCTGTCCTGTGCATCGGCACGCTGGTCGGATTTCTCGTCTATCCGACCTACCCCAATTACGACAGCTACTACTCGCTGATCTGGGGTCGTGAGCTGCTGCATGGGATCACGCCGAGTTTCGAGGCCTATCGCGCCCCGACCGAGCACCCCCTGGCGATCGTCTTCGGCGCCGCGCTGTCGCTGCTGGGGGAGGGCGGCGACCGCGTCATGGTGTTCTGCACGCTGGCGTCGTTCGTCGCGCTGGCGGCGGGGATGTACCGCCTCGCCAACGCCGCCTTCGGCCAGGTCGTCGGCCTGCTCGCCGCAGCGCTGCTGATCACGCGCTTTGACTTCCCGTTCCTCGCTGCGCGCGCCTACATCGACATCCCCTACCTGGCGTTCATCATCTGGGCGGCGGCGCTGGAGACCGAGCGCCCGCGGCGCGGCCGGCCGGTGCTGATCCTGCTGGCGCTGGCGGCGCTGATGCGCCCGGAGGCGTGGCTGATCATCGGCCTGTACTTCCTCTGGCTCGCCTATCCGGCGTCGTGGCGACAACGCATCGAGTACGCGGCGCTGACCGCGGCGGGCCCGCTGATCTGGGCGGCGACCGACTACGCGGTCACCGGCGACCCGCTGTTCTCGATCCACCACACGTCGGGCCTGGCGGAGGAGCTCGGGCGCACGCGCACGCTCGGCGACGTGCCGTCGGCGACGGTCGAGTTCCTCAAGAACCTCGACAAGGTCCCCGTCTTCTACGCCGGCGTGGCAGGGGTCGCGATCGCCGTCTGGCTGGCGCCGCGGCGCGTCTGGATGCCGCTGACGGTGCTGGCGATCGGCATCGGCACGTTCTTCGCGGTCGGCGTCGCGGGCCTCTCGGTGATCGATCGCTACCTGCTCGTGCCGTCGCTGATGGTGATGGTGTTCGCCGCGGTCGCGATCGGCGGCTGGTCGCTGCTGACGCCCGGTCGCGTGCGCACCGCATGGATGGTCGCGGCGCTTGCCGTCGTCGCCTATGGGACGGTGTACACCGCAACCCGCGTGAACTTCCATGCGTTCACGAACGAGCTGACCTTCCGCGGCGACTCGCACCGCGCGCTCACGCGCACGCTCGCGGCCGGCGCGGTCGCCGACGGACGCCGCTGCGGACCTGTGTCGACGCCCAACCACAAGCTGATCCCCGATGTGCGCTGGGTCCTCGACGCCAAGGAGTCCGAGGTGGTCGCGCGCAGCGCGCGTGTGCTGCCAAAGGACCCGGACGCCAGTGAGCGCGCGACGGCCGAGCAGGCGCGCGCCGCGATGCGCCGCGGGGTGGCGCTGCTGGCCACGAGTCGCAGCTCGCTGCTGCGCCAGGCGCTGGTCGAGGACAACGACCGCGTCGAGGACAACATCGCGCCCGAGGGCTTTGACGGGCCGTTCGGGACCTCCGGCTTCTACAGCGTGTACGTCGGATGCTGAGGTTGCGCGCGTGGTGGGACCGCCAGGACCGGCGCTGGGGCGCGGCGGTCTGCGCGCTGCTGCTGTTCGCGTTCCTGCTGCGCGTCTGGGGCGTGCATCACGGCCTGCCCTACGCCTACAACGCCGACGAGAACGCGCACTTCGCCGCGAAGGCGATCGGCCTGTTCGGGCACGGCTGGAACCCGCACTACTTCGTCAACCCGCCGGCCTTCACGTACCTGCTGCACCTCGTCTTCGCGGTCTGGTTCGGCGGGCGCGAGGGCGTCGCGGAGGCCTACGCGACCGACCCGACATCGGTGTTCGTGGTCGCGCGCGTGACCGCCGCGGTGATGGGCACGCTGGCGGTCTGGCTGCTCTACCTCGCCGGCACGCGCTTCTTCGATCGCCGCGTCGGCCTGCTGTCGGCGGGCCTGATGGCGGTCGCGTTCCTGCCCGTCTTTTACTCGCACCTCGCGCTCAACGACGTCCCCAACCTCGCGCCGATCTGCCTGTCGCTGTGGGGCATCGCGGGCGTGCTGCGCCTCGGGCGCGCTCGTGACTACGTGATCGCCGGCGTCGGCCTGGGCCTGGCCGCGGCGACGAAGTACACGGGCGGGATCGTGCTGCTGCCGCTCGTCGCGGCGGTCGGCGCGCAGTTCGTCGCGCCGGGCGGACGCGAGCTTGCGCTGCGCGGCCTGGCGATCGCCGGTGGCGCCGCGTTCGCCGCGTTCGTGATCGCCAACCCGCACGCGCTGCTGAGCTTCAGCGAGTTCAAGGACGGCCTCAGCCACCAGACGACGGTCGCCGACGACGCGATCGGCAAGCTCGGGCTGACGCAGGACAACGGCGTCCTCTACTACCTCTGGACGCTGACCTGGGGGCTGGGCTGGGTGCCCGCGCTGGCGGCGCTGGCGGCCGTGCCGCTGCTCTGGGCCGACGAGCGCCGGCTGGTCTGGGTGCTCGTGCCGGGCGTCGTCATCTTCCTGCTGTTCATGGGTTCGCAGACGCGCTTCTTCGGGCGCTGGCTGATCCCGATCCTGCCGCTGATGTGCCTGCTGGCGTCCTACGCGACGCTCGAGGCGGTCGACTGGCTGGCGCGTCGCAAGCGCGAGCTGGCGCCGACGTTCGTCGTGCTCGGCGTGATCGCGCTGTGCGGGCAGGCGCTGGCCTACAGCCTGCACATCGACCAGGTGCTGCGCCGTGACGACACGCGCAACACGACGCGCGCCTGGCTCGTCGAGAACGTCCAGCCGATCCGCGTCGGGGCCGAGCTCAAGGCGCCGAAGATCGTCGTCGAGCCGGTCGTCCCGGACTCCTGGGCGCAGGATCCCGGCGAGCCCGCGGACTACTCGAACAACGGCAACCGCTGGTCGAAGTTCTCGACGTCGCGACTGAACGCGCTGCCCGACGGGACCTTCGCTGCCGGCGAAGGCCCGGTCGTCAACATCGAGGACTACGAGAAGGCGCTGCGCCCCGAGCTCGTCGAGCACTACGCCCAGCAGGGCTACTGCTACGTCATCACGGGCTCGACGCAGCGCGGGCGCGCCGAGGCCGAGCCCGAGGTCGTCCCGAAGGCGCTGGAGTACTACCGCGAGCTCGAGGCCAACTCCGACGTCGTCTACCACGCCTCGCCCTACGCGGCCGGCAAGGGCCCCGTGAAGTTCAACTTCGACTGGTCCTTTGACTACTACCCGCTGGCCTACCACCGCCCGGGCCCCGAGATGACGGTCTACCGCCTGCGCGGCGGCGCCTGTTAGGGGTCAGAGCTTGCAGCCGCGCGGTCGCCGGTGGCGGCGCTGACGCTTGGGCGGCTGCAAGCTCTGACCCCTGCGCTGCTCGTAGACTGGCCTGAGTGCAGCGCACCGAGACCGACCACGAGCATCTGGCGCGGGCCATCGAGCTTGCCTCGCGTGGTCTGGGGCGCGTGCACCCCAACCCGATCGTCGGCGCCGTGATCGTGCGCGACGACAAGATCGTCGGCGAGGGCTGGCACGACGAGTTCGGCGGACCGCACGCCGAGGTCGCGGCGATCGCAGCCTGTGGCGACGCCGATCTTCAGGGCGCGACGATCTACGTGTCGATGGAGCCGTGCTGCCACACCGGCAAGACGCCGCCGTGCACGGAGGCGATCCTCGCCGCCGGGCTCAAGCGCGTCGTCGTCGCCTCCGACGACCCGTCCGAGAAGGCCAGCGGCCGCGGGCTGGGCATCCTGCGCGACGAGGGCATCGAGGTCGACGTCGCCGGCGGCGAGCTCGCCGCGCGGGCGCGGCTGCTGAACCAGGCCTTCCGCAAGCACGCGCGCACCGGGCGCCCGTGGATCCTCTTCAAGTCGGCGATGACGCTCGACGGCAAGGTCGCGACGCAGACCGGCGACTCGAAGTGGATCTCCTCGGAGACCTCGCGTGCCCGCGCCCACGAGTGGCGCGCCGCAGTCGACGCCGTCGCGGTCGGGATCGGCACGGCGCTGGCCGACGATCCGCAGCTGACCGCGCGCGTCGGCGGCGTCACGCGCCAGCCGCGCCGCGTCATCTTCGACTCGACGGGCCGCCTGCCGCTGGACTCCCAGCTCGTCAAGGCGGCGCCCGAGGTGCCGCTGACGGTCGTCGTCTCCCGCGCCGCGCCGCGCAGCGCCGCGAGCGGCCTGGAGACCGCGGGCGTCGACGTCGTCGTCGCCACCGGCGGCAACGAGCCCGCACGCGTACGCTCGGCGCTCGTGCAGCTCGGCGAGCGCGACGTCGCGTCGATCCTGCTGGAGGGCGGGCCGCACCTCGCGGGCGCGTTCTTCGACGCCGGCGAGATCGACGAGATCCGGTTGTTCCTGGCGCCCGTCGTGCTCGGCGGCGCGTCGGCGCGCGACCCGCTCGAGGGCGAAGGGGTCGAGCAGATCTCCGAGGCGCTGCGCGCGCTGACGCTCGACTGCGAGCGCGTCGCCGAGGACGTCCTGATCACGGCTCGCCTCAAGGAGTGGTGATGTTCACCGGCCTCGTCGCAGACCTCGGGACAGTCGAGGCGGTCGACGCCACGGCCGACGGCGTGCGCCTGCGCGTGCGGTCGGCGCTGACCGCCGCCCCGGGCGACAGCGTCGCCGTCAACGGCGTCTGCCTGACGGCCGTCGACGGCCTGCAGTTCGACGTGATGAACGAGTCGCTGCGACGCTCGACGCTCGGCGCCCTGAAGGCCGGCTCGCCCGTCAACCTCGAGCTGGCGCTGCGGGCCGACGCGCGCCTCGGCGGACACATCGTGCAGGGGCACGTCGACGGCGTCGGCGAGATCACGGCGGTCCGCGAGGAGGGCTTCGCCCGCATCGTCACCGTGTCCGCGCCGCCCGAGGTGCTGCGCTACGTCGTCGAGAAAGGGTCGATCGCCGTCGACGGCGTGTCGCTCACGGTCTCGGCCGTCGACGAGGACAGCTTCGAGGTTTCACTCATCCCGGAGACGCTCGCTCGCACCACGCTGGGCGCGGGCGAGACGGGCGTTCCGGTCAATCTGGAGGTCGATGTCGTTGCCAAGTACGTCGAGAAGCTCGTCGGTGCCCACCTCACCTAGCTTCGCCACCGTCGAGGAAGCGCTGGAGGACATCGCGGCGGGGAAGATGATCGTCGTCGTCGACGACGAGGATCGCGAGAACGAGGGCGACCTCGTCATGGCCGCCGAGCACGTCACGCCCGACGCGATCAACTTCATGACCCGCCAGGCCGGCGGCTGGATCTGCCTGGCGCTGACGCCCGATCGCTGCGACGAGCTCGGCCTCGAGCTGATGGCCGCCAAGAACGAGTCGCCGTTCGAGACGCCGTTCACGGTCACGATCGAGGCGCGCGAAGGCGTCACGACGGGCATCTCGACGGCCGACCAGGCGACGACGATCAAGACCGCGGTCGATCCCGCCAACGGCAAGGACGACATCGTCGTCCCCGGCCACGTCCACCCGCTGAAGGCCAAGGAAGGCGGCGTCCTGGAGCGCACCGGCCACACCGAGGCCTCGGTCGACCTGGCGCGTCTCGCCGGCTGCGAGCCGGCCGGCCTGATCTGCGAGATCCAGAACGAGGACGGCTCGATGGCGCGCCTCGGCGACCTCGAGGCCTACTGCTTCAAGCACGGCCTGAAGATGATCACGATCGCCGATCTGATCGCCTATCGCCGGCGCAACGACAAGCTCGTCGAGCGCGTCGTGGCGACCGCGCTGCCGACGGCCTTCGGCGACTTCACGGTGATCGGCTACCGCTCGCTCGTCGACGACAAGCACCACGTCGCGATGGTCAAGGGCGAGGTCGACGGCGAGGCCGACGTGCTCGTGCGCGTCCACTCCGAATGCCTGACCGGCGACGTCTTCCACTCGCTGCGCTGCGACTGCGGCGAGCAGCTCGAGTCGGCGCTGGCGATGATCGAGGCGGAGGGGCGCGGCGTGCTGCTCTACCTCGCCCAGGAGGGGCGCGGCATCGGGCTGCTGAACAAGCTCAAGGCCTACAAGCTGCAGGAGGAGGGCTATGACACCGTCGACGCCAACCTCAAGCTCGGGCTGCCGGCGGACCTGCGCGACTACGGCATCGGCGCCCAGATCCTCGTCGACCTGGGGCTGTCGTCGATCCGGATCCTCACGAACAACCCGAAGAAGATCCGCGGCCTCGAGGGCTACGGGCTGAGCGTCTCCGAGCAGGTGCGCATCGAGCACATGCCCAACCCCCACAATGCCGAGTACCTGCGCGTCAAGGCGCAGCGGATGGGGCACACGCTGCATCACCAGGGTCTCGCGCTCGACGAGGAGATGCTCGCCGAGGAGCACCGCCGCGACCAGGAGGACCTCGGGCGGCCGGAGGCCGACCGTCGCAATCAGGACGCGGGGCCGGAGGCCCCGCAGAGGTGACTGTGTCCGCGGCGCGCTTCGCGATCGTCTGCGGCACGTTCTACCGCGACCTCGCCGACAAGCTGATCGCCTCGGCCACCGCGACGTTCACGGCGGCGGGGGGAGAGGTCGAGGTCTTCGAGGTCCCCGGCGCCTACGAGCTGCCGCTGGCCGCGAAGCTCGCCATCGACAGCGGGCGCTTTGCCGGCGTCGCGGCGCTCGGCGCCGTGATCCGCGGCGAGACCTCGCACTACGACTACGTCTGCGGCGAGTCTGCGCGCGGGCTGATGGACGTCCAGCTGCAGACCGGCGTGCCCTGCGCCTTCGGCGTGCTGACCGTCGAGAACATGGACCAGGCGCTGGCCCGCGCCGGCGGCGGCAAGCGCGACCAGGGACGCCACGCCGCCGAAGCCGTGCTTGCGATGGTCGCCCTGCGCGAGGTGCTGCGCTAGCGATGGCGATGCTGGCGGCAGCGATCCTCGTCCTCGTGCACTTCGCCGCCGCGGCGGTCCTGATCTGGGCGATGCTCGACGGGGCCCGCAGCTCCTGGCGCGACCTCTGGCCGCGCGACGACGACGGCCGCGGCGGCTCGGAGCGCCCGGATCCCCCGGTCGTGATGCCGCCGCCGAGCTTCCCCGACGAGTACGCGACGCGCACGGCGTCCGATTCTTCAAAGACGCCCGCCTGATCGCCCGCCAAGCTGGGCGCATGCCCACACTCGATCTGATCGGCATCATCGTCGCGGACATGCCCCGCTCGCTGGCGTTCTACCGCCGGCTGGGCGTCGACGTCCCCGCCGACGCCGACGCCGAACCGCACGTCGAGGTCGCCCTGCGCGGCGGCATCCGCCTCGCCTGGGACACGCTCGAGACGATCCGGTCCTTCGATCCCGAGTACGAGCACCCCGGCGCCTCGGGGGTCGCGCTCGCGTTCCTGATGGACAGCCCAGCCGAGGTCGACGCCGTCTATGCGGCGCTGGCCGCGCACGGCCACAAGCCGCCCTGGGACGCGTTCTGGGGCCAGCGCTACGCCATCCTGCACGACCCCGACGGCAACACCGTCGATCTCTTCGCCGCACTGCCCTGACCGGGCGGCCGTCGCGCGCCGCGCCTCGCTACACTCATCCACCCCATGGCCAAGGTCTGTCACAGCTGCGGGCGCGGTCCGGCCTTCGGCCACAACCGCAGCCACTCGATGCGCGCCACCAAGCGGCGCTTCGACCCGAACCTGCAGAAGGTTCGCGTCCTCGTGGGACGGGCGCCCAAGCGGGTGTACGTCTGCACGCGCTGTCTCAAGGCCGGCAAGGTCACCAAGGCCGTCTAGCCACGGCCGGTACTCCGGCCGTGCGCGATCCCAGTCTCGTCCGTTTCCGTGCCGTGATGGCGGGTGCGCTCGCGCACCTCGAGTCGCGGCGCCAGGAGATCAACGACCTCAACGTGTTCCCGGTCGCCGACGGCGACACCGGCGACAACATGGCGCTGACGCTGCAGGCCTGCCTGGCCGAGCTCGACCGCCTGGCGGCGATCGAGGACCGCTCGATCGACGACATCGGGCGCGACGAGATCGTCGACTCCGTCGCTCGCGCCTCGCTGCTGGGGGCGCGCGGCAACTCCGGCGTGATCCTCAGCCAGCTGATCCGTGGCGCCGCCGAGGAGCTGATCTCGCGCCCGGGCGAGCACATCGACCCGGTGCTGATCGGTGCGGCGATGGCGCAGGCCGCGCAGCGCGGCTACGAGTCCGTCCGCGCGCCCGCCGAGGGCACGATGCTTACGGTGATGCGCGAGATGGCGGGGCGCGTAGCGACCGAGCTTGCCCACCGCCCGCGCCCCAGCGTCGAGGAGCTGCTCGACGAGCCGACCCAGAACGCGCTGCTCGCCGACGTCCTCGAGCGCGCCCTGGAGGCCGGCGAGGCGTCCGTCAAGCGCGGCCCCGAGCTGTTGCCGGTGCTGAAGGACGCGGGCGTCGTCGACGCCGGCGGCCATGCCGTGACGATCCTCTTCGCCGGCGTGCTGGCGGTCCTGCGCGACGGCGACGCGCCCGAGGTCGAGCACTTCGCGCCCGCCGCGCGCGTCACCCATCCCCAGCACGAGTCCTCGACCTACCGCTACTGCACGAACTTCGCGATCACCGGCGAGGGCCTGGACGCTCAGCGTTACGTCCTCCCGCTGGAGGCGCTCGGCGACAGCGTGCTCGTCGTCGGCGACGCGCACACGCTGAAGATCCACGTCCACACCGACGACCCCGAGCAGGCGATGGCGCTCTTCGCGGGCGCCGGCGAGGTGTCGCACACCGACGTCGCCGACATGCACGTGCAGGTCGCCGAGCGCGACGAGCGGATCGCCGAGGCGACGCAGTGCTGCGGCGCGCTGGCGGTCGTCGCCGGCGCCGGCGTGCACGAGCTCTTCGCCTCGCTGGGCGTCACGCCGCTGGACGGCGGGCAGACGCTGAACCCGTCGACTGCCGACCTGCTCGCCGGCATCCACGCGGTGCCCGCCGAGGAGGTCGTCGTGCTGCCCAACTCGCCGAACGTGATCATGGCCGCCGAGCGCGCCGCCGAGCTGTCGGAGAAGACCGTGCAGGTCGTCGCGTCGCGCTCGCTGCAGGCCGGCCTTGCCGCGAGCGTCGCGCTGGTCGCCGACCGCAGCGCCGCCGACAACGCCGCGGCGATGACCGCGGCGATCGCGGCCGTGCGCACCGGCGGCGTCGCCCCGGCCGCGCGCGCCGATCCCGCCGGGCGCTTCGGCGTCGGCGACGCCGTCGGCTACGTCGAGGACGAGCTCGTCGCCTGGGGCGATCCGCGCGAGACGCTGCAGCGGGTCCTCGGCGCGCTGGCCGACGGCGCGGAGCTGCTGACCTGCATCAGCGGTGCCGGCGCGCCGCTGTCTGACGACGACGTTCGCGGCCTCGTCAACGGCGAGGTCGAACTCGAGCTGTCAGAGGGTGGTCAGCCGAGCTGGTGGTGGCTAGTGTCGGCAGAGTGAGCGATTACACGATTACCCCGGTCGCGGAGATCCCCGACGTGTTCGAGGGCAAGTGGCCCGGCGCGATGCGGATGCTCCACAACGAGCAGATCGCCTTCACGTACCGCGAGATGCCGCCCGGCGCCGGCGGTCGCGGCAGCTATGGGCACCACCACAAGGAGCAGGAGGAGATCTACTACGTGATCTCCGGGAAGCTCACGTTCAAGCTCGGCGACGACGTCGTCGAGGTCGGCGATCACACCGTCGTGCGGATCGCGCCGTCGACCGTGCGCTCCGTCCACAACGACACCGACGCCGACGCCGAGCTGCTGATCATCTCGATACGCCTGGGCGACCCGCGCGAGGACGTCGACATGGTCGAGGGCTTCTGGCCGGAGTAGTCCGCCGGGCCGGGCGCGATCATCGGCACCGCCGCCGTGCCCACCGCCTTTGCCGACACCTCCGAGCTCAGCGCCGACGAGCTGCGTGACGCGCCCGTGCGCTGGCCGCGGCCCAGCGCGCTGGACGCCGAGCCCAAGTGGCGGCCGAAGACCGTCGCCGAGGCCGCCGAGGCGCTGGGGCTGACCAGCGTCGGCGCGCTGCTGTGCCACCTGCCGCGCGACAGCGGGGAGGGGCGCACGATCGCCACGCTCGAGACCGGCGAGGTCGCGACGGTCGTCGCCGAGGTGCGCTCGATCCGCAGCCGGCCGGTGCGGCGGCGGGGCATGAAGCCGCTCGTCCAGGCGGTCGTCGCCGACGACACCGGCGCGATGGAGGCGACGTTCTTCAACCAGCCGTGGCTCGAGCGCCAGTACGCGCCCGGCACGCGCCTGCTGCTCGCGGGCAAGCTCACGGGGCCCGGGCGCTTCCGCGTCAACACCCACGCGCGGACCGACGAGGCGACCGCGGGGGAGAGCGGGGTCGCCCAGTACCCCGCGACGAAGGGGATCACCTCGACGCAGATCCTCGCGATGGTCCGCGAGCATCTCGGCGGCGCCGCGGACTTCCCCGACCCGCTGCCCGTGCGCCTGCGCCTCGCCGAGGCGCTGCCCGACACGCGCGACGCGCTCGTCGCCGCCCACTTCGGCGATCACGAGGGCGGCCGGGCGCGCCTGGCGTTCGACGAGCTGCTGCTCGACCAGATCGTGCAGCTGCGCCTGCGCGCGCGGGCGCGCGCCGCGCAGCACGCGACCACGCTGGCTGAGCCGGCGTCGCTGAGCGCGCGCTGGCGCGACGAGCTGCTGCCGTTCGCGCCGACCGCCGACCAGCTGCGCGCGATGGACGAGATCGACGCCGACCTCGCGCGCGAGCGCCCGATGCAGCGCCTGCTGATGGGCGAGGTCGGCTCGGGCAAGACCGTCGTCGCCGTCCACGCGATGCTGCGCGCCGTCGAGCACGGCTGCCAGGCCGCGCTGATGGCGCCGACCGAGACGCTCGCCGAGCAGCACTTCGCGACGCTGCAGTCGCTGATGCCCGGGGACCTCACGCCCGCGGCGCTGCTGACCGGGTCGACGCCGGCGGCGCGCCGCCGCGAGATCCTCGCGCGCCTGGCGTCCGGCGAGCTGCCGCTGATCGTCGGCACGCACGCGCTGATCGAGGACGCCGTCGACTTCGCGACGCTCGCGCTGGCGGTCGTCGACGAACAGCACCGGTTCGGCGTCAACCAGCGCCGGGCACTCGACGCCAAGGCGCCGGCGGGTCTGGCGCCCCATGTCCTGCACATGACCGCCACGCCGATCCCGCGCACGCTGCGCCTGGCCTCCTTCGGTGCGCTCGACGTCACCGCGCTGCGCGAGCTGCCCAAGGGCCGCCAGCCGATCACGACGCACGTCGTCTCCGGGGAGCGCGAGCGCGCCCGCGCCTACGAGCGCATCCGCGAGGAGCTCGACGCCGGGCGCCAGGCGTTCGTCGTCTGCCCGCTGGTCTCCGAGTCCGAGGCGCTGCAGGCGCGCGCTGCGACGCTCGAGTTCGAGCGCTTGAAGGAGACCGAGTTCGAGGACTACCGCGTCGTCCTGCTGCACGGGCAGATGAAGAGCGCCGAGAAGGCGGCGGCGATGGAGGCGTTCGCGGGCGGCGCGGCGGACGTGCTCGTCGCGACGACCGTGATCGAGGTCGGCATCGACGTCGCCAACGCCACGATCATGCTCGTCGAGGACGCCGAGCGCTACGGGATCTCCCAGCTGCATCAGCTGCGCGGGCGCGTCGGACGCGGCGAGCACGCCTCGCTGTGCCTGCTGTTCGGGCCCAAGGAGTCGCGGCGGCTGCGGGCGCTGTCGCAGCACTCCGACGGCTTCGAGCTGGCCGAGATCGACCTGGAGCTGCGCGGTGAGGGCGAGCTCACCGGCACGCGCCAGTCCGGGCTCGCCCGCTTCGCGTTCGCGCGGCTGCCCGAGGACGCCGCGCTGCTGGAGCGCGCGCACGCCCGCGCGACGCTGCTGCTCGACGCGCTCGACGACCCCGACTTCGCGCTGCTGCGCGCCCAGCTGGACGCGATCGAAGCCGACCCGGTCGCGGGATGAGGGTGATCGCCGGCAGCCTCGGCGGCCGCGTGCTCGTGGCCCCGCCGGGCCGCGCGACGCGGCCGACCTCCGACCGCGTGCGCGAGGCGCTGTTCTCGATGCTCGGGCCGCTGACGGCGAGCGCGTGCTCGACCTCTTCGCCGGCTCGGGCGCGCTGGGCATCGAGGCGCTGTCGCGCGGCGCCGCGCACGCCGTGTTCGTCGAGAGCGACAGCCGCGCGATCGCGGCGCTGCGCGCGAACCTCGACACGCTCGGCCTGCGCGGTGAGCAGGCCGATGTGCGACCGGGCGACGCGCGCGGGGTGCTCAGGAACGCGCAGGTGCGCGCGGACACATACGATCTGGTCTTCGTCGACCCCCCGTACCGCTCTGCGGCAGATATCGGGGAGGAGCTCGGCGACGGCCTCGCCGCGTGTCTGGCGCCGGGTGGGCGGATCGTCTTCGAGAGCGACCGCCGCGCGGTCCCGGAGCTCGGGCTGCCGCTCACGCACGAACGCCGCTACGGCGACACCCTGATTCGCATCACGCCCCATGAGCCCGCCCGAACATCCCAACATCGCCGTCTGCCCCGGGTCCTACGACCCGATCACGTACGGCCACCTCGACGTGATCGCGCGCTCGGCCGTGATCTTCGACGAGGTCATCGTGGCGGTCGTCAACCTCTCCACCCGCAAGTCCAAGCCGCTCTTCGACATCGACGAGCGCCTGGCGTTCATCGACGACGCCACGGCGGACCTCGACAACGTCCGCGCCGAGCCGTTCAACATCCTGATCGTCGACTTCGCACGCAACGTCGGGGCCCGGACGATCGTCAAGGGCCTGCGCGCGAGCTCGGACTTCGAGTACGAGCTGGAGATGAACCAGCTCAACCGCTCGCAGGCGCCGGACGTCGACACGCTCTACCTGATGGCCTCTCCCGAGTACACTTTCATTCGTTCCAGTGGCGTCAAGGAGCTCGCCACGTTCGGCGGCGACATCTCGGGTTACGTGCCCGAGGCAGTGGCGCCGTTGTTGAAGGAACGGCTCCAGCGATAGCGAACTGAACGGCTGATATGGACGTCCTGGTCCTCATCGACAAGCTGGACGATCTCGTCCACAACGCAAAGCCAGTCCCGCTGACGGACCAGGTGCGCGTGGACAAAGAGGAGATCTACGACATCCTCGATCAGATGCGCGCGACGATCCCTGAGGAGATCAAGCAGGCGCGCTGGATCGTCAAGGAGCGTCAGGAGATGCTCGCCGAGGCCAAGCGTGAGGCCGAGCGCATCGTCAAGGAAGCGCGTGAGAAGCAGGACTCGCTGATCTCCGAGGAGGAGGTCACCAAGCAGGCCGAGCGCGCCGCCGAGGACATCATCGAGGACGCCCGCGCCCGTGAGCGCGAGATCCGCCTCGGCGCCGAGGACTACGCCGACGAGATCCTCAACACGCTCGAGGTCAACCTCTCGAAGTTCATCGCCGCCGTCCAGCGCGGGCGCGAGCGGCTCCAGGGCAAGGACGAGCCTGCCGAAGTCGCCTAGTCCGCGCCGGGACACCTGTGGCATTGAGGGCGAGGCGCCTTCGTTCGGTGGGACAGCTCGGACCGGCGGCACGAGGGGATGGTGCGGAGCACAGCGGCTAGCGATTGCTAGCCACTTCGTTTCGGAGGCACCCCACGTCCGGCCGGCAACCGGGGCGGGCTAGCCTCGAGGCGTGACCTCCGCGGAGCTCCCCGGTCCGACGCGGCCGGACCGCATCTCGATCTGGCCGGTCGAAGGCGACCGCTACGGCATCGACGTGCTTTATCACGGCGCGGTCGGCTTCAAGCGCGCCGACCAGGTCCAGCGCCAACTCGCGGAGGCCGGCGTCCCGGCGACGCTGCGCCAGGAGCGCGACTCGGGCTGGATCGTGCGCTTCGGCCCGGTGGGGCGCGACGAGATGCTCGCGGTGCTCAACGGCTACGTCTGGTAACCCGAACAGGGGGTCAGATCTTGCAATCGAGCATCTCTCGGGTTTAAACCCGACGAACGCTCGATTGCAAGATCTGACCCCGAAGTCAGGTTCCGTCCGCTGCTCGCGACACCCTCGGCGTGATGCGATTGCTGCACACCGCCGACTGGCACCTCGGACGCTCGTTTCACGGCGTCTCGCTGCTGGATGCCCAGGCCGCCTACGTCGACTGGCTGGTCGGCGTCGCGAGCGACGCCGGCGTCGAGGCGATCCTCGTCAGCGGCGACCTCTACGACCGCGCGCTGCCGCCGGTCGACGCGGTGCGCCTGGCCGACGAGGCGCTCGCGCGGCTCGTGGAGATCGCGCCGGTCGTCGTGATCTCCGGCAACCACGACAGCGCCGCGCGGCTGGCGTTCGGCAGCGGCCTGTTCGAGCGCGCGGGCCTGCACGTGCGCACCGACATCGCGCGGATCGGCGAGCCCGTCCTGATCGGCGACGCCGCGATCTACCCGATTCCCTATCTCGAGCCCGACGTCGCGCGCCCGCTGCTGGAGGTGCAGGCGCGCGGCCACGGCGCGGTCCTCGACGCCGCGATGGCCTGCATCCGCGACGACATCGCGCTGCGCCCGGGCCTGCAGACGGTCGTGATGGCCCACGCCTTCGTCGCCGGCGCGTTTGCCTCGCAGAGCGAGCGCGACCTCTCTGTCGGCGGCGCCGCCAGCGTCCCTGCCTCGACGTTCGCCGGCGCCGACTACGTCGCGCTCGGCCACATCCACCAGCCCCAGCGGATCGGCGCGACGGCGGCGGAGTCGCCGGTCGTCGGCCGCTACGCGGGCTCGCCGCTGGCGTTCTCGTTCTCGGAGGCGGGGCACACGAAGTCCGTCGCGGTCGTCGCGCTCGGCGGTGATGCCGAGCTGCTGGCCTGCCCGGTGCCGCGGCCGCTCGCCGCGCTGCGCGGGCCGCTCGAGGACCTGCTGACGGGCGCGGAGCACGCCGCTGCGGAGGAAGCCTGGGTCCAGGCGACGCTGACCGATCCCGTCCGTCCCGCCGACGCGATGGAGCGCGTGCGCGCGCGCTTCCCGCACACCGTCGCCCTGAGCTTCGAGCCCGACGGGGCGCCGGTGACCGACGCCGGCAGCTACACCCAGCGCCTGAAGGGCCTCGACGACCGCGCGCTGGCCGCAGCATTCGTCGAGGACGTGCGCGGCGAGGGTCCCGACGAGGTCGAGCAGGAGCTGCTGGACGCCGCGCTGGGCGCGGCGCGGCAGGAGGAACTCGCGGCGTAGTGCGGCTGCACGAGCTCCAGGTCCAGGCCTTCCAGGCCTTCGGCGCAGGCGAGCACGTCGACTTCGACGCGCTCGCCGCCGACGGCCTGTTCCTGCTGCGCGGCGACACCGGCGCGGGCAAGACGACGCTGCTCGACGCCGTCTGCTTCGCGTTCTACGGCCAGCTCCCGGGCGCCCGCGGCAACGACGCGCGCGTGCGCTCCGACCACGCCGACCCCGAGGTCCGCACCGAGGTCGTGCTCGAGGCCACGCTGCGGCAGACGCGCGTGCGGATCACCCGGGTCCCGCCGCAGGAGCGGCCCAAGCGCCGCGGCGACGGTCTGACGACCGAGGCCGGGAGCGTGCTCGTCGAGGCGATCGAGCCGGGCGGCGCCACGCGCGTGCTGGCCAGCGGCCATGATGACGCGAAGGCCGAGCTCGGGCGGCTGCTGGGACTGACGCGAGAGCAGTTCTGCCAGGTCGTGCTGCTGCCCCAGGGCGAGTTCGCGACGTTCCTGCGCGCCCGCAGCGAGGATCGCAAGGAGCTCCTCACCGAGCTCTTCGCCGCCGAGCGCTTCGGCGTCGCCGAGGACTGGCTCGCGCGCCGGCGCAAGCAGGCCGAGGCCGACGTGACCGAGTCGACCGCGTCGGTGTCCGATGTCGTCTCGCGCCTGGCCGAGGTGACGGGCGAGGAGCCGCCCGACGACTGGCCCGAGGACCCCGGTGCACTGGACTCCTGGCTGGCCGAGCAGCAGGTCGTCGCCGGCGCCGAGCGCACGACCGCCGAGGAGGCGCGCGCGCTCAAAGCCGCGGCAGAGCAGTCGGCAGACGCGGCCCTGCAGGTCGCAGTCGCACTCGCCGAGCGGCGCGCGCGCCACACGCGCGCGCTCGAGCGCGAGGCACAGCTGCAAGCCGAGTCCGCGATCCAGGATGCCCGTGCCGAGGCGCTGGCGGCCGCGCGGCGCGCCGCCGCCGTCGTGCCGCTGCTGCGCGCGGCCGCCGCCCGCGCCGCCACCGCCGACGACGCGGTCGCGGCCGGCCAGCAGGCGCTGGCCGCGGCGAAGTCCTCGTCCACCGACGAAGCCGAGCTGCGCAGCGAGGCCGCGCAGGCGCGCCTGGCGATCGGCGAGGCGCAGTCGCTGCTGGCACTCGAGGCCGAGGTCGCCGAGCGCCGCGACGTGCTCGCGGCCGCGGGCGCGGCGCACGAGGCCAACGGCCTCGCGCACGCCGAGCTTGAGCGCTGGCTGGCGGACGCCGAGGACGGGCGCGCGGTGCTCGCCCAGGACGCCGACGCGACGGCCGCCGCGACGGCAGCGCTCCCCGCGCTGCGCGCCGAGGACGAGCGCCGGCAGGCCCAGGCGATCGCCGCGCGCGCCCGCGACTCCGCGCGCTACGAGCTCGATCGCCACACGACCGGGCGCGACGCGGCGCGCACCGCGGCGCAGGCCGCGCGCCAGCGCTGGCTGGACCTGCGCGAGGCGCGCCTGGCCGGGATCGCGGCCGAGCTCGCGGGCTCGCTGGCGCCGGGGAAGCCGTGTGCGGTCTGCGGTGCGCTCGAGCACCCCGCGCCCGCCGCGCCCGCCGCCGAGGCGGTCGACGCCTCCTCCGAGCAGCAGGCCCAGCAGGCACACGAACGCGCCGAGGACGAGCTCGCGGGCGCCGAGCGCGAGGTCGCCGCGGCGAGCACGACGCTCGCGCAGGCCCTGGGCCTCGCCGGGCCCGAGCCGGCCGAGGAGCTGCTCGCACGCGCCGCGGAGTCCGCCGAGCAGCTCGCCGACGCCGAGCGCCTGGCGGCGCGCAGCGGTCGCGCGGCAGCCGCGCTTGCGTCCCACGACGAGGCGGCGCAGCACAAGCGCGCCGACCTGGCGAAGCTCGCCGACGTCCTGACGGCCGACGACGCCCGCGTCACGACGCTCCGGCAGGAGCTCGACGCCGGTGAGCAGCGGCTGGCGCTGGCGCTCGGCGACGCCGCCGACGTCGGCGCGCTGATCGCCGAGCTCGAGCAGCGTGCCGAGCGCCTGGAGCAGGCCGCACACGCCGTCGCGCACGCGCGCGGCGCGGTCGCCGAGGCCCGGCACGCCCGCGCCGCCGCCGAGGCCGAGGCGCAGGCGCGTGGCTTCGACGACGCGCAGGCGGCACACGCCGCCGCCCGCGACGACGCGGAGCTCGCGAGCATCGAGCGCGAGCTGCGCGAGCACGACGACCGCGTCGCCGAGTGCCGCGCCGCGCTCGCCGACCCCGAGCTGCAGGCCGCCGCAGCCGCGCCGGTCGCAGATCTCGACGCGCTCAAGCGCGCAAAGCGCGAGGCGACCGAGGCCCACGCCCAGGCCGACCGCGCGCTCGACCGCGCCGCGTCGCGCGCCGACAAGCTCGCCGGCCTGGAGCAGCACCTCAGCACGCGCCTGGCGGAGCTGCGCCCGCTGCGCGAGCAGGCGCAGCGGATCCGCGAGGTCGCCACGCTCGCCGACGGCACCTCGAGCGCCAACCGCAAGCGCATGCGCCTGAGCGCCTACGTGCTGGCCGCGCGCCTGGAGCAGATCGCGGCCGCCGCGTCGGTACGGCTGGCGGCGATGTCCAGCGGCCGCTACACGCTCGTGCACTCAGACGAGGGCGCCCGTCGCAACCGCCAGCACGGCCTGGACCTGCGCGTCGTCGACGGCTGGACCGGGCACGAGCGCCATCCGGCGACGCTGTCGGGCGGGGAGACGTTCCTGGCCTCGCTGGCGCTCGCCCTCGGGCTCGCCGACGTCGTCTGCGCCGAGGCCGGCGGCGCGCGCCTGGAGACGCTGTTCGTCGACGAGGGCTTCGGCGCGCTCGACGAGGACGCGCTCGACGAGGTCCTCGACGTGCTCGACCACCTGCGCGACGGCGGGCGCAGCGTCGGCGTCGTCTCCCACGTCCCCGAGCTGCGTCAGCGCATCACCGCGCAGCTGCACGTCGTCAAGGGTCGGAACGGCTCGCACGTGCGCGCCACCAGCGCCACAGATCCTCGAGCTGATGCGCCAGCGGCTCACATGCCGGGCGCGCCTGCTTGACGACGCCGAGGGCGGCGTCGGGCTCGATCCGCTCGCGCCGCGCGATCGTCGCGGCAGCCACGGTCGCCGAGCGCTGCCAGCCCGCACGGCAGTGCAGGTAGACGACCTCGCGCGCGCGCAGCAGGTCGAGCGTCGCGCCCGACGCCTGCTCGAGCAGTCCCGGGAAGAGGTGTCCGTAGTCCTCGGTCTCGAAGCGCTGCTCGGTGATCCCGGCGGCGGCGTAGGCCGCTTCGACGGCCGCGCGCTCGCCGTCCTCGTACTCGCTCTCGGCGCTGAGGTTGACGACCGCGGTGACGCCGACCGCGCGCAGCGTCTCCACGTCGGCCGCGTCGGTGGGCAGCGCGCCCTGCAGCAGCTGCGCGTCGATCGCGCCGAAGCCGTAGGTCTCGAACCAGTCGGACACGGCTCGGACGCTAGCGTGACGCCCGTGGACGACATCGCCACAGCGCTTGCAGACGCCGGCGGCCTCCAGGCCCCGCGCGAGCGCGCGGCGCAGCTGCGCACGCTGCTGGGCGCCGCCCTGGCCGACGGCGTCGCGGAGCTGGGCAAGCCGCGCTCGGGCTACGAGCGGCCGGTCACCGTCGCGATCGCGGCGGCCGACGGCGGCCTGGTCGCGGTCGCGCCCGCCGCACCGGCGCTGCGCGCCGACCCCGACGCCGTCAACGAGCGCACCTGGCTGCTCGTCGCGGCACTCGTCGGCGCGCTCACCGACGCCGGCGGGCAGGAGGCGCCCGCGGCCGGCAGCCTCGGTGATGCGATCGCGCTCGCCGCGCCGGGCGCGGCCGACGCCGAGCTCGCGGTGCTCGCGTTCGAGGAGCAGGTGGCGACCGTCGACCGCCTGCGCGCTCGCGCGCTCGCCGTCCCCGCCGCGGTGCTCGACGGCGTCGCCGACCTCAAGCCGCCGATCGGCGCGACACACCCGATCGTCGTCGCCCACCACGTCGCCGCGCTCGGCGGGCGTCCGGCCGACGCCGACAGCGTGGCCGAGCACGAGGACGCGGTGCTCGCGGCGCTCGAGCTCGCGACCCCCGGGATCGTGCGCCCGCACGAGGACCCCGACCCGGCACGCCGCGTCGCGCGGCGGATCCTCCAGCGCCTCAGCGGCATGGGCAAGTGGGGCGGCTTTCACACCGAGTTCGCCCATCTCGCCCGCGGCTTCGCGCCGAACGACCGCGCGCTCGCCGGCGCCGTCGGGGAGGCGCTGATCGACTCGGACCTGCTGCTCGAGAAGCCGAGCGTCGGACAGCGCCACGTGTTCCTCAACCCGCGCCGCGCGAAGGACATCTACGCGCTGATCGACGAGGGCACCCTGCCGGCCGGGCTGACGCTGCCGTGAGCCGAGTGATTGGATGGCGGGCGTGAGCCTCCGGGATCTGGCGGGTCGGAAGTACCACACGGCCAAGGCACTGGTGCAGAGCGGCGTCGTGCGGCCGACGCGCCCGGACAAGGTCCTCAGGCTCGGGCTGACGCTCGCGCGCTGGGGCCCGACGCCCGCCGCCGGCTACAGCGCGGCGACAATCCGCTTTCCCGACGCCGTCGCGATCATCGACGAGCTCGGCGCGCTGACCTTCCACGAGGTCAACCAGCGCAGCAACGCGCTTGCGCACGCGCTCGCCGACCGCGGCATCGGCGAGGGCGACGCCGTGGCGATCCTCTGCCGCAACCACCGCGGGTTCATCGACGCGACGGTGGCCTGCTCCAAGCTCGGCGCGCACTGCCTCTACCTCAACACGATGTTCGCCGGTCCGCAGATCACCGACGTCTGCGATCGCGAGAAGCCGGTGGCGGTCGTCTACGACGAGGAGTTCTCAGAGCTCTGTGCCGACGCGCTCGCCGAGCGCCAGGGCTTCGTCGCCTACACCGACGGCGAGCGCCTGCACGAGGACCCGCTGCTCGAGGACCTGATCGCCGGCGGCGACACGACGGCGCTGAAGCCTCCCGCCGAGCCGGGTCGCACCGTGATCCTGACGAGCGGCACGACCGGCACGCCCAAGGGCGCCAACCGCAAGCAGCCCGAGTCGCTGGAGCCCGCGGCGGCGCTGTTCAGCAAGATCCCGCTGCGCGCCGGCGAGCCGACGCACATCGCCGCGCCGCTGTTTCACTCCTGGGGCCTTGCGCACTTCCTGCTCGGGATGAGCCTGGGCTCGACGCTCGTGCTGCGCCGGCGCTTTGACCCGGAGCAGATGCTCGCCGCCACCGACCGCTACCGCTGCACGACGCTCGTGGTCGTCCCGGTGATGCTCCAGCGCGCGCTGGACCTGCCCGAGGAGACGCTTGCGAAGTATCCGTGCCGCAACCTGCGCGTGGTCGCCTCGAGCGGCAGCGCGCTGCCCGGCGAGCTTGCGATCCGCGCGATGGACCGCTTCGGCGAGGTCGTCTACAACCTCTACGGCTCGACCGAGGTCGCCTGGGCGACGATCGCGACGCCCGCAGACCTCCGCGCCGCGCCCGGCACCGCCGGCAAGCCTCCGTTCGGCACGCTCGTCTGCCTCTACGACGAGGACGACCACCCGGTCGGCGCGGGGGAGACCGGGCGGATCTTCGTCGGCAACGAGATGGCCTTCGACGGCTACACGGGCGGCGGGACGAAGGCGGTCATCGACGGCCTGATGTCGACCGGCGACGTCGGCCACTTCGACAGCGAGGGCCGCCTGTTCGTCGACGGCCGCGACGACGAGATGATCGTCTCGGGCGGAGAGAACGTCTTCCCCCGTGAGGTCGAGGACCTGCTCGCCGATCACCCGGCAGTCGAGGAGGCAGCCGTCGTCGGCGTGCCCGACGAGGAGTGGGGCCAGCGCCTGAAGGCCTTCGTCGTGCTGCGGGACGGCGAGAGCGCCGACGAGGCCGCGCTCAAGGCCCACGTGAAGGCGCACCTCGCGTCCTACAAGGTGCCGCGCGACATCGCGTTCCTCGACGAGTTGCCGCGCAACGCGACCGGCAAGGTGCTCAAGCGCGAGCTGGTGTGACGAGCACGGCGGCGCCGGTCACCGCGCCGCTGCGCAGGTCCTCCAGGGCGCGGCTCGCGTCCTCCAGCGCATAGGTCGTCGTGTGCGTGCGCACGTACGGCGCGTGCTCCAGGAACGCCCGGCCGTCCTCGCGGGTCAGGTTCGCGACCGAGCGGATCGCGCGCTCGTGCCAGAGGTCGGCATACGGGATCGGCGGGATGTCGGACATGTGGATGCCGGCACACACGACGACGCCGCCGCGATCGGTCGCGCGCAGCGCCGTCAGCACCAGCTCGCCCGCCGGCGCGAAGACGATCGCCGCGTCGAGCGGCTCCGGATGCGCGCCGGCGTCACCGGCCCAGATCGCACCGAGCTCGCGGGCGAGGGCCTGCGCCGCCGCAGAGCGCGTGAAGGCGTAGACCTCGCGGCCCTCGTGCACGGCGACCTGGCAGATGATGTGCGCCGCCGCGCCGAAGCCGTAGAGCCCGAGGCGCCGCGCGTCGCCGCACATCCGCAGCGCGCGGTAGCCGATCAGCCCGCCGCAGAGCAGTGGCGCGACCGCGACGTCGTCGATATCGCCGGGGAGCGGCAGCACGAAGCGCTCGTCGGCGACGAGCTCGGTGGCGTAGCCGCCATCGCGGTCGAGGCCGGTGAACTGCGCGCGCTCGCAGAGGTTCTCGCGCTCGCTGACGCAGAACCGGCAGGTGCCGCAGGCCCAGCCGAGCCACGGCACGCCGACGCGCTCGCCGGTGTCCACGCGCTCGGCGACGACCTGGTGGCCGGGCACCACCGGGTAGCCGCGGGCGGGGACGAGCTCGCCGTCGGCGAGATGCAGGTCGGTGCGGCAGACGCCGCATGCGCGCACGGCCAGCAGCAGCTCGCCGGGGCCCGGCGCCGGCGATTCGCGCTCGACACACCGCAGGGGCGCGCCGGGGCTTGTGACCTCCATCGCGATCACTACCCTCGAGATCATGGCGACACTCACCGACACGCTCGACCTCGGTGCCATGCAGTTGCAGACCGGCGAAGGCCGCAGCTTCGACCTCGACGTGCGCCTGGACCGCTTCGAGTTCGGCACCGACCACTACGAGGTCGCGCCCGCTCCGCTGCCCGTCAAGCTCGACATCTCGCGCACGACGCACCGCGGCTACGCGCTGCGCCTGCGCTTCACCGCGGCGCTCACGGGCGCCTGCATGCGCTGCCTCGCCGAGGCCGCGCCCGAGGTCGCCATCGACGCGCGCGAGGTCGACCAGCCCGGCGGCGGCGAGGACCTCGACTCGCCCTACCTCGACGACGACGACGTGCTCGACGTCGCGCAGTGGACGCGCGACGCGCTGGTGCTGGCGCTGCCCGTCCAGATCCTCTGCCGCCCCGACTGCCTCGGGCTCTGCGCCGAGTGCGGGGTCGACCTCAACACCGCGGGCCCCGAGCACCAGCACGACCGCGCGCCTGACCCGCGCTGGTCGAAGCTGTCCGAGCTGAAGTTCGACTAGCAGGGCGTCGACCGGGCGCGACGCGGGGGTGGTCTCCGAGGAAGTGGCCAACCCCTGTTGGCCACTTTGCTTCTCAGAAGTCGTTGGTGTCCCAGAACGCCACCATCACGGTCACCATGAAGGCGACGACCAGGACGCACAGGACGATGTTGGTCCACGCGATCCGCAGCGCCGCGGTCGTGGCGCTGCGGGCCGCGCTCGGCGGCAGCTCAGGGCGCGTGCGGCGCGCGAGCACGATCCCGATCATCGGCAGGACGAAGGGGGAAGAAGATCCAGCCACCGATGCTGCAGGCGAGCGACATCCAGGCCTGGGTCTCCAGATCGCTGACGCGGCCCGGCGACAGCGGCGGGGGCGGCGGGGGCGGCGGCCCAGTCGGGTTGCCGAAGGCGTCGCGCTCGCTCACGGCCGCGAAGCGTAGGCGCTGACAGGGGGAACGGGCCTACCCCTTGGGTCCGTAGTCGCGAGCGTCGCGGGATTGAAGGATCACGGCATGCTCAAGCTCAAGACCCGCACCACTCGCTCACTCGCCATCGTCGCCGCCGCCATCGGCCTCGGCGCCGCAGCCGCTTCTCCGGCACAGGCGTACTTCAGCGCCACGCTCAACGTGCTCCCGACCACGGAGCCCGACATCTGCAACGTCACCCTCCGCGCCGACTTCCCGATGTCCCAGAGCCAGGCCCAGGCCAAGATCAACGCCGGCCACAAGATCGTCGTGCGCCTGTGGGGCGAGGATCCCGTCTACGACGACCTGCTCTCCGGCCCCCACAAGATCGGCATTCCCGGGTTCCACCCGTACGGCGCGATCTTCGCCTCCCCGAACGGGATCCTGCTGAACATGTCGTGGAAGATGTCCGCCGCCAAGCTCAACGAGGACAGCGCTCCGGGCAACCCCTACGACGAGCTGGACGACCTCTACGCCGGCGTCCGCCTGGTCGACAGGAACGGCAACACCGTCAAGTCGATGGAGAGCAACCGCTACCGCGCCTACTTCGGCAGCCAGTTCCGGATCGAGAACCGCAACCGCCAGCCCTGCGGCAAGCGCTGAGTCGCCGTCGCTACAGGTAGGCGCCGCTCGGCAGGAACGGCGCCAGCGTCCCGAGGGCCCCGCGTGTGAACACGGGGCCCTCGGGTGAGATCGCCAGGCCGCATCGCAGGCTGATGTCGATCGCCCAGTCATGCCCGGCCATGATGAAGTCGATGTGGACCGAGCTCCCGTTCGGCGAGGCCGCCCAGCACGACCACAGCAGGTCGCGGGCGGTCTCCTCGTCGTACGCGCACAGCAGCGCGGGGGAGCCCTCGCGGTGCACGGCGAAGCCGCGCTCGCCGACGAGCAGCTCGCCGCCGCCGGTGTTCACGAGCGTCGCGATGTCGCCCCCATAGGCGGCGCCGCGGACGTGGCGCGCGACCGCGTCGAGCAACTCGCGGTCGGCATCGACGTCGCCGGGGCGCGCCAGCAGCCCGGCCGGCAGCGCCGCGCGGTCGACGATCCCGGCGACCGCGACGCACGGGCGCAGGTCAAAGCCCGCGCGGGAGTACGAGCGCATCGCCGCCGGGTGCTCGCTGGAGAGGATGATCGCGCCGCGCGTGCCCTCCGCGGTCTGCAGCGCCGCGCGCAGCAGCGCGCCGCCGGCACCGCCTGCCTGGCGGTCGGGCACGACGCCCAGCAGCGACAGGCCCCAGATGCCCTCGCGGACGAGCGCCAGCGAGCACCCGATCACGTCGCCGGCGGCGTCGACTGCGACCCACGCGCCACCGGGATCGGTGCGCTGCAGGTAGGCGACCCGCGCCTGGCCGCGCGTGCGGCGCACGTCCTCGTCCGGGGCGAACTCGTCGGGGACGAGGTAGCGCAACGCCGCCCAGGCGGCGGCATCGGCGCCGGCCACGTCGTCAGGGGTCATCGGGCGGACGCTGAACTCGGGCATGCGGCCGACCAGTCAAGCAAGTCGGCGATCCTCTACCCTTCAGCGTCCGCTCATGGCCGTCCCCAAGCAGAAGCAGTCGCACTCGCGCACCACCAAGCGCCGCTCCCAGCACAAGCTGAGCGCGCCGACGTTCAACGCCTGCCCGCAGTGCCACAGCCCGCGCCGCCCGCACCGCGTCTGCCCGACGTGTGGGTTCTACGCCGGCAAAGAGGTCGTCCACGTGCACGAGCACGGCGACCACGACCACGAGCACTAAGCGGCTAGCCTGACGGCGGATGGCCGTCACGATCGCAGTCGACGCCAACGGCGCGGACCTCGGTCCTGCCGAAGTCGCCGCGGGCGCGGCCGTCGCCGCCGAGCGCGGCGTCAGGGTCCTGCTGTTCGGCCCGGCCGATGAGATCGGAGACGTCGCGGACGGCATCGAGGTCGTCGACGCGCCGACGTCGATCGCCAAGGCCCAGGATCCGGCCCGCGCGGTCCGCGGCAATCCCGACGCCTCGATCGTGCAGGCCGCGCGCGCCGTCGCCGCCGGCGACGCCGACGCGCTCGTCAGCGGAGGTTCGACCGGTGCCGCCCTCGCCGCCGGGCTCTTCAACGTCAAGCGCGCCCCCGGCATCTACCGTCCGGCGCTGGCCACTCCGATCCCGGTGCCCGACCATCCGATCATCCTGCTCGACGTCGGCGCCAACACCGAGGTCCGCTCCGAGCACCTCGTGCAGTTCGCGTTCATGGGCGCCGCACTTGCGGCCACGGTGATGGGCGTCGAGCACCCCCGGGTGGGGCTGCTGTCCAACGGCGAGGAGATGACGAAGGGGACGCCGCTCGTCGTCGAGACCCACGAGGCGCTGGCCGCGCGCGCACAGGGCTCGCCGGCGCTGCGGTTCGTCGGCAATGTGGAGGGCACCGACATGACCACCGGCGTCGCCGACGTGATCGTCACCGACGGCTTCACCGGCAACGTCGCGCTGAAGCTGATGGAAGGCGTGAGCGGCGCGCTGCTCTCGGCGGTCCGGGCCGCGGCGATGCGCAGCGTGCGCGCGAAGACCGGCGGCTTCCTGCTGCGCCCGTCGCTGATGGGCCTGCGCGACGACCTCGACCCCGAGGGTCCTGGCGGGGCCTACCTGCTCGGCCTGCGCAAGCTCGGCGTCGTCCCGCACGGCCGCTTCACGCGTTACGGGTTCTCGCAGGCGATCCTGCTGGCCGCGCGCGGCGTCTCGGGCGACGTCGTCGGGCGCACCCACGCGGCGCTCGACGCCGCGGGCGCCCTGCGCACCGCTCCTGCGTCCGACCAGCCCTCTACTGTCGCCTAGGTCATGTCCCGGGAGGAAGTCTTCAGCCTGATCCAGGCGCATCTGGCCGACGAGCTCGATCTCGACCCCGCGCAGGTCGACGAGAGCACGCGCTTCAAGGAGGATCTCGAGGCCGACTCGCTCGACCTCTACACGCTCGTCCAGGAGCTCGAGGACTCCTACGGCGTGAAGATGTCCGACGAGCAGGCAGCGCAGATCCTGACGGTCGGCCAGGCCGTCGACTTCGTCGTCGAGCACGCCGCGGCCGCCTCCTAGGTGCCGGCGTTGGAGGCATTGCTCGCCGAGCTGCCGGAGGAGCTCTCACGGCAGGTGTTCACCCATGCGTCGTGGACGGAGAAGCGCTCTGATTCCTACTCGCGCCTGGCGTTTCTCGGCGACAGCATCCTCGGGCTCGCGGTCACCGCGCACCTCTACCCGCGCCTGGACGCCGACCGCTTCGGCGCCGGGCGGCTGACGAAGATCCGCGCGCAGGTCGTATCGGGCCCGGCGTGCCGCAACGTCGCCGAGCGCCTGGAGGTGCCCGAGCGGCTCGCCGCCGCAGCACCGGACGGGATGACCGCCGACGGCCTCGTCGAGACCGAGCGCGTGCTCGCCTCGATCACCGAGGCCGTGATCGGCGCGGTCTTCCTGCACCACGGCTACGACGTCACCGCCGAAGCCGTCGTCGAGGCGTTCGAGCCGGAGATCACGCAGGCGCTGGAGCACCCCGTCGACTTCAAGTCGGCGCTGCAGGAGCGTCTGGCGCAGCGCGGCGAGGTGATCGCCTACGGGATCACGGCAGAGGAGGGTCCGCCGCACGACCGGACCTTCGAGGTGGTGGCCGCGATCGGGGAGCGACCGGTCGGCGCCGGGCGCGGCAAGTCCAAGAAGGCCGCCGAGCAGGAAGCCGCACGGCTGGCGCTGGAGATGCTCGACTCGGCCACTCAAGAGGACGTGGAGTAGTGCACCTTCGGTCGATCACGCTCAAGGGCTTCAAGTCCTTCCCCGACCGCACGCGGCTGGAGTTCGGCCCGGGCATCTCCGTCGTCGTCGGGCCCAACGGCTCGGGCAAGTCCAACGTCACCGACGCCGTGCTGTGGGCGATGGGCGAGCAGTCGCCGCTGGCCGTCCGCGGCCAGTCGATGCAGGACGTGATCTTCGGCGGCGGCAAGGGCGTTCAGGCGCGCTCCAGCGCCGAGGTCGAGATCGTCATCGACAACGGCGACGGCGCGATCGACCTGCCGCTCGGGGAGATCTCGATCCTGCGCAAGCTCGATCGCTCCGGTGAGGGCGAGTACCGCCTCAACGGCGCTCGCTGCCGCCTCGTCGACGTGCTGGAAGTGCTCAGCGACACGGGCCTTGGCAAGGAGATGCACTCCGTCGTCTCCCAGGGCCGCGTCGAGTCGATCGTCACCTCCAAGCCCAAGGACCGCCGGCTGCTGATCGAGGAGGCCGCCGGCCTCGGCAAGCACCGCAAGCGCCGGCGCCGCGCGCAGCTCAAGCTCGAGCGCACGCAGGACAACCTCGACCGCGCGCTGGACGTCGAACGCGAGGCGCGCTCGCGCCTGCGGCCGCTCAAGCGCCAGGCCGAGGCCGCCGAGCTGCACGAGCGCCTCGAGCGCCAGACGACGGAGGCGCGCTGGGAGCTCGCGCGCGACGCCGTGCGCGCCGCGCGTGCCGAGCTTGCCGGCGCCGAGCAGGCCGCCGCCGCGGCGCGCGAGCTGCGCGATGCCGCGGGCGCCGAGCTGGCCGCAGTCGCTGCGCGCCGGCAGGCCGCCGAAGAGGCGCTGGCCGCGCGCTCGGAGCAGCGCGAGCTGCTGGTCAACCGCGTCGCGCGGGCGCGCGGCGCGCAGGACAAGGTCGAGCTGCGCCTGGAGCGCACGCGTGAGACCGCCGAGAGCCTGACCGAGCGGATCGCCACGCGCGAGCGCCAGCTCGAGCTGCTGCGCGCGCAGGCCGCCGAGGACAAGCCCGACGCGGCCGGGCTCGAGCGGATCGAGTCGCTGGAGGCCGAGGTCGAGCGCCTCAACGCCGACCGCGAGGCGGCGCTGCAGCGCGAGCTCGCGGCGCTGGAGACGGCGCGCGCCGCCGCTGCCGCGCAGGTCGACGAGCTCGCCGCGGTCGCCGCCGAGCGCCGCCGCGCACTCGACGAGGCCGAGGGCGCCGCCGAGACCGCCCGCCGCGCCCGCCGCGCCGCCGAGGCGACCGCCGAGGCCGCGCGCCGCGAGGCCGCGAAGGTCGGCGCCGAGCTGGCGTCCGCCAACCAGTTCCTGCGCTCGCACACGAGCGCGCCGGGCGGTGCTCGCGCGCTCGCCGACGAGCTCGAGGTGAAGGCCGGCGCCGAGCTCGCTGTCGCCGCCGCGCTCGGCGCGCGGATGACCGCGGCGATGGCGTCCGACCGCGCCGAGGCGGCGCAGCTGCTCGAGCAGGTCGGCCGCGACGGCGGCAGCGCGCTCGTGATCGGCACCGACGCCGCCGCGACTGCGGCCGCCGCTGCACCGACGCCCGGCGCGACGCCGCTCGCCGAGCTCGTAGCGGGCCCCGATCCCGCCGCATCACTTGCCCGCCGGCTGCTGGTCGGCGCGTGGCTCGTCGCCGACATCACTGCGGTGCCCGACACCTTCACCGGCGTCGCCGTCACCGCCGAAGGCCGCGCCTGGGACGGCGCGCTGCGGGAGCTGCGCCAGGCCGCGCGCGGCGGCAGCGAGCTGATCCTCGCCGAGCGCAACCGCCGCGAGGCGCTCGTCGCCCAGTCCGAGCAGGCCGTCCAGGCCGAGCAGACGGCGCTGTCAGGCGTCGAGGCCGCGTCGACCGCCGTCGGCGCCGCGGACGCCACGCGCGACGACGCCGAGCGCACCGTCCGCGAGGCCGAGCGCGCGCGCAACGCCGCCGCCGAGGAGGTCCGCCAGCTCGAGCTGACCCAGGAGCAGCGGCGCAAGGCGCCCGAGGACGCGGGCGGGGCGGTGCGCCGCGCGCAGGTCGAGGGCGAGCTCGCCGCCGAGCGCCGCGTGGCCGAGCGCGCCGCGCGAGAGCGCGCTGAGCGCACGCAGCGGATCGCGCAGCTCGAGGCTCAGCTGAACGCCGACCGCGCGCTGCTGCCCTGGAGCGCGCGGCTCGCGACCGCCCTGGAGTCCACGCTCGCCGCGATCGCCGAGCGGATCGCCGTCGTCGAGGCCGAGCTCGCGGCCGACCGCGCCGCCGGCGAGGGCGTTGCCGCCGAGCTGCGCGCATGCGCCGCCGAGGAGGCGCAGCTGCAGACGCGGCTGCGCGAGTCGGGGGAGGCCGTGACCTCCGCGGAGGTCCGCGCCCAGCAGGTCCGCGACCAGGCGGCGGAGTCGACGCACGAGCTCGAGGGCCTTGCCACGACGCTCGGCCTGCCGCCCGAGCCCGCTGCGGAACCGCTGGAGGCCGAGGTCGCCGAGGACCTGCGCCGGCGCATCGAACGCCTGCAGCGCCGTCGCGAGCAGCTCGGTCCCGTCAATCCGCTGGCCAAGGCCGAGTACGACGAGGCCGTCGCCTACGTCGAGGAGCTCGAGCGCCAGCGCACCGACCTCGAGACCGCGCTGCGCGAGCTCAAGGCGTTCATCCGCGACACCGACCGCCAGATCGCCCAGACCTTCGAGGAGACGTTCACCGCCGCCGCCAAGAACTTCGAGGAGCTCGCCGCGCGCCTGTTCCCGGGCGGTCGCGGGCGCCTGCGGCTCGTACGCGAGGACAGCGGCCCGCGCCCGGTGCTCGGCGGCGCCGAGCTGCCCGGGTCCGCAGACGATGCCGCCGAGGCGGAGGCCGCGAGCCTCGAGGCCGGCCTGGATCCCGAGGACGACCTCGGCGTCGAGATCGAGATCACGCCCGCGGGCAAGTCGATGAAACGCCTGACGCTGCTCTCGGGCGGTGAGAAGTCGATGACCGCGATCGCCTTCCTGTTCTCGGTCTTCCTCGCCAAGCCGTGCCCGTTCTACATCCTCGACGAGGTCGAGGCCGCGCTGGACGACCTCAACATCGGCCGCTTCCTGGACCTCGTCGAGGCCTACAAGGACCGTGCCCAGTTCATCGTCGTCACCCACCAGAAGCGCACGATGGAGTCCGCGGACACGCTCTACGGCGTGTCGATGGGCGACGACGGCGTCTCGAAGATCATCTCGCGGCGCCTGCCGCCGCGTGAGCTCGTCGCGGCCGCCGCCGACGAGCGCGTCGCCTGATCTCCGCGACTCTCGCCCCGCGCCCTCGTTGACGCGGATGTGAGACGGCTCGCGCGCGCGGACGCGAGGGCGGGGACGCTGACGGCATGGTTCGACCGCCGTGACAGCGCCCGGCTGATCTGGGAGGAGAGCCGCGAGCGAAACGTCGTGCACGTCGCGCGCTTCGGCGCTCGTGGTCTGCGCCCTGCGATGACGCGCGCGATCTCGGCCTATGCGTCGCTGCTGTCCGCCGATCTCGCCGGCGGCCACCTCGAGCTGCTGCTGGCGCCGCGGAGTCGGACGGTCCTCGTTCGGACGACGCCGCGCCCGGGCGGGCGCTCGCGCGGAGTCCTCCGCGCGCGCCTGTTCGGCTGCTGTGACCTCGGCATGCTCGGGCGCCGGGCGCACACGCTGCTGTTCGACGACAACCACCGCACCCTGTACGCCGCCGTGCGCCGCAGCGCCTCCTTCACCCGCCCGCAGGTGCTGGCGTCCGCGCGCAAGGGCTTCGTCAGCTACCAGACGACCACGGCGCTCGCAGGCAACGGGAGGGCGCTCGCCGCGTGGACGTCGTCCCCGAGCGGCGGACGCGATCCGACCCTCCATATCACCCAGTTGCAGGCGGGTGCTCGCCGCTGGCACAAGCCGCGCCCCATCGTCGGCGCGCGTCCGGCGCCGATGTCGCCGGCCGTCGCACTGCAGGCCGGCGGGAGCGGCGTGATCGCCTGGGCCGGTTTCGGCTGCCGCACGCTGCGGATCACCGTCGTGCGCGACGGGCAACTGCGCTCGACGCACGTCGTTCGCCTGCGCCGGACGGCGCCCTGCTGGTGGCCCGACGTCCGCGTCGCCGCGACCGCCGAGGCGTCGGGGACGTTCGCGGTCGCATGGAGCGACGGACCCGTCGTGCACGTGCGCCGCGTCAGCGCTGGATAGCCTGGGTCCCGATGGGTAAGCGCAGCAGGCGCCGCGGCGACGGCGACGACATCGATCCCGAGATCCGCGACCGGGCGATGGGCGCCGCGGAGGAGCCCGCCTCGGGCGCCGACGCGCCGGCGGAGGGCGCGGCGCCGGCCGGCCGCCACCCCGAGCGCGACCGGCGCCTCTACGAGGTCTCACTGCTCGTCGAGGAGGCCGACTACCTCGGCAGCCTGTATCGCTGGATCCTGCTGACCGGCGAGGTGCCGCGCGCGCAGGACTGGCTCAAGCGCGAGGACTGGCCGCACCCCGACTACGTGATCGACGTGTTCGGCTCGTGGGAGAAATTCCTCGCCCACGCCGGCGTGACCGACTCGCCGCTGATCGCAAGGCTGCGCGGCGCCGACGCCGCGGCGAAGGACGTCGCGGCGCGGGAGAAGACGCTCGCCAAGGAGGCGACGCGCGCCGACGACCTGCGCCGCCGGCTCGACACCGCCAAGCGCCGGCGCGAGGAGGCCGACGCCGAGCGCGGCGACCTCGTCGCGCGCGCCGAGCGCGCCGAGCGCCAGGCCCGCGCCGCCGAGTCCCGCGCGGCCGACGCCGAGGAGCGCCTCGCCGAGCGCCACGCCGCGGCTGCCGCCGAACAGCCCGCAGCGCAGGCCGACGCGCGCGTCGCCGCCGTCGAGGACGAGCTCGCCGCCGTGCGCGCGCACCGCGAGGAGCTGCTCGTGCAGGTCGAGGAGCTCCGTGACGCCGCCCAGCGCGATGCGCGCACGATCGCGCGGCTGGGCAAGCTCCTGGCTGCCGGCGACGGCGACGCGACGACGGCGGACGGCGATGACGCCGACGCCGACCCGCCGGAAACCGTGCTCGACGCGGTGCAGCGTGCTGCCACCGGCGCGCAGCACCTCGTCTTCACCGACGCCGCCCGCGAGTCGGCCGCCGACTCGCCCTACCGCCGTCCCGCCGAGATCCTCGACGCGCTCGGCAAGCTCGACGAGCTCGCCGGGCGCTTCGCCGCCGGCGAGATGGGCGCCTCACCGTCGCAGGTGGCCACCGAGCTCGGGCTGACCTGGAAGCAGAACGTCTCGGAGCTGGCGCGCAGCCGCAACCCGCACGACTACGCCGTCACCCACGGCGGTCAGCGCCTGCAGCTCGGGCCGCACGTCGCGCTCGGCTCGGGCTCGGGCGCCGGCTTCATCGCCCGCATCTACCTGCACGTCGCCGACGGCTCGGCAGACGTCCCACGCGGCATCTACGTCGGCCACGTGGGACGCCATCTGCCCGATACGACGACCTAGGCGGTGTGGACCCGCCAGCAGCCGCGGACGCGGTAGTTGCTGCCGTCGCCGCGATAGCGCAGCTCGAACTTGCAGCCGCTGGAGGACGTGAGCTTGGCCCAGTCGTAGTACGACTTCGTCGCCGCGGCCAGCGTCATCGTCAGGATCCTCGTCCCGAGGATCTCGTCCTGGTTGTCGAAGAGGCTGATGAGCCAGAGGATGACGGCGGCGAGGACGAAGCCGACGATCGCGCCGATGATCCCGCCCATCGCGGCGCCGATCGCGGCGCCGACGGCCGCGCCGACCGCGCCTGACACCGCCGCGGTGACCGCATCGCCGACCTTGTCCCACAGCTCCTGCAGGAACTTGGCGAAGCCGCCGTCGTCCTTCTCGGCCATCGCGATGATGCCGGTGTAGACGTAGTTCCAGCCCCCGTCCTTCGTGACGAGATCGAAGCCGGCGAACTTCTTGAACATGTTCACGGTCTCGCCCTCGTCGAAGTCATGGGAGACCTTGAACTGGTCGATGCCGCTGCTCTTGCCGTCGGGGATCTGCAGCGGGCTGGTGACCCTGAACAGGGGCAGCTTGATCTGCGGCCTTGCGGCCGTGACGACGGGAGGCATGAAACCCCACTCCTTGTGGTTTGGAGCGCCGGATGCGCTCGGTCAACCGACGGTACGTGCGACGGCGCGCCGCGTCTTAGGTGCAGTCCCCCGTTTGCGTGTGCGCCGGGTCACTCAGCGCGGCTCGAGCACCACGATCGGGATCACGCGGTCCCCGGCGCGCTCCTGGTAGATCGCGTAGCCGTTGTAGTGGTCGTTGACGAGCGTCCAGAGCTCATCGCGCTCGGCGCCCTCGGCGACCCGTGCGCGCATCGGCCGGTGCTCGCCGCGGATCTCGGCGTCGACGTCGGGATGGGCGACGAGGTTGTGGTACCAGGACGGGTGCTTGGTCATCCCCGCCCGTGACGCGACGAGCACGACCTGGTCGCCGCGCGGCGTGTACAGCAGCGGCGCCACCCGCGGCTCGCCGCTCTTGGCGCCGGTGGTGTGCAGCAGCACGATCGGCTGGCCGACGCCGACGCGCACACGGCCCTTCGTGATCGGCATCAGGCGCTTGTCGATCGCGGGGAAGACGCTGAGGAACAGCTTGCCGCCGAGCTTGGTCTTCGCGAACGCCTGGACGCCCTTGTCGTAGAGGTTCTTCTCGGCCTGGCCCTTGAAGCCCTTGGCAGCAGCGCTCACAGCGTCTTCTCCGCAAAGAACGTCGCGACTGGGTTGGCGTTGAAGTTCTCGATCTGCACGTACCCCTCCGACTCGTAGAGATGCTTGGCGGCGGGCTGCTTGGGCCCGGTGTCCAGCCGTGCGACCGTATACCCAAGCTCGCGGGCCGCGTCCTCGAGGGCGTAGAGCAGCGCGCGCGCCACGCCCTGCCCGCGCGCCTCGGGCACGACGTACATCTTCTTGATCTCACACGTCCCGTCCGGCAGGCGCTTGACGCCTCCGCAGCAGATCGCGGCGTCGTCGCGATAGCCGACGAGGAACGTGCCGCCGGGCGCGCCGAGCTCCTGCGGCCCGGCCTTGGGCATGTCCGGGCCGTCGAGCGCGAGGCCCTCGTAGATCTGCGCGATCTCGTCGCGCATGCCCTGGGCGAGCACCGCGCCGTCGCCGTCGTCCACCCGGCCGGGCCGGAAATCGATCATCGCTATATCTTCGCGCAGCCCATGGCCCGCAACTGGCAGGACCTCTTCATCACCGACGGCGAAACCCCCGCGGCACCCGCCGAGGAGCCCGAGGTCCGCCGCGGCTTCTTCAAGCGGCTGCGCGAGAACATGGCCAAGACGCGGGTCGCGCTGGCGGCCGAGGTCCAGGCGACGCTGTTCGAGGGCGACCTCGACGAGGAGACCTGGGAGCGCCTGGAGGAGGCGCTGATCATGGCCGACGTCGGCGCGATGACGACCGCCAAGGTCGTCGGCGAGCTCGAGGCGCAGGCGCAGGCGGGCGGCATCGAGGGCGGCGAGGCGCTGTCCGAGCGCCTGATCGAGATGCTCGCCCAGCTCGCGCGCACCGGCGACGACCACATCGACCTGCGCCACGACCCGACCGTGATCATGGCCGTCGGCGTCAACGGAACCGGTAAGACGACGACGATCGGCAAGCTGGCCTGGCACCTGCAGCGAGAGCTCGGCAAGACCGTCGTGCTCGGCGCGGCCGACACCTTCCGCGCCGCCGCGGTCGAGCAGCTGACGACGTGGGCCGAGCGCGCCGGCTGCGACATCGTCACCGGCCCGGAGGGCGCGGATCCGGGCGCCGTCGCCTTCGACGCCGTGGCCCGCGGGCGCGAGCGCGGCGCCGACGTGATCATCATCGACACCGCAGGGCGCCTGCACAACCAGGAGCACCTGATGGAGGAGCTCTCGAAGATCCGTCGCGTGATCGGCAAGCAGATGCCCGACGCGCCGCACGAGACGCTGCTGACCGTCGACGCGACGACCGGCCAGAACGGGCTGCGCCAGGCCAAGCTGTTCTCCGAGACCGTGCCGGTCGACGGGATCGTGCTGACGAAGCTCGACGGCACCGCCAAGGGCGGGATCGCGCTGGCGATCGCCGGTGAGCTGGGGATCCCGGTCAAGCTGATCGGCATCGGCGAGGCGCTCGAGGACCTGCGCCCGTTCGACGCCGACGACTTCGCGCGCGCGCTGCTGGCGGCGGACTAGGCTGCCCGCATGCGTCGCCTGCTCGTCCTCGCTGCCGTCTTCACGCTCGTCGCGACCGCGGCTGCCTCTGCGAGGACGGTCACCTACAAGCGCATCGTCTCGCCGTCCAAGCAGATCCGCTGCCACGCGGTGATCCCGCTCGGCGGCGGGGGCATCGAGTGCTCGGCGACCTACCTGCCGCGCATCGGTGAGCTCGACCCGTACTTCCACCTCAAGCGCCGCGGTCGCACGATCTACAGCCAGCGCGGCGACTACACCGGCTACACCGTCCAGGCGCGCACGCTGCACTACGGCGACGTCTGGAAGCGCCCCGGAATCCGCTGCACGATGCGGCCGAGCGGCCTGACCTGCCGGAATCTGGACAAGCGCGGCTTCCGGCTCGCGCGCGGGGCGATAGCGCGCTTCTGACCCCTGATTTGCCATCCTGCGGCGAATGTTCCGTCGCACCGTGCTCCTCACCCTCGCTGCCGCGCTCACGCCCGTCGTGGCGTCCGCCGCCACCGTCACGTCGCTGAAGGTCGCCTCTCCGAGCAAGCAGCTGCGCTGCCACGCGCTCAAGCTCGGCGGCCCCGGCGTCGAGTGCAAAGGCAGCTACCTGCCGGACTTCCAGAAGAAGCTCGACCTCGACCCGTACGTCCAGCTCGCGACGCGCGGCCGGACGATCTACGGCGAGCGCCGCGACTACACCGGCTTCAAGGCCAAGACGCGCACGCTGAAGTACGGCGACACGTGGAAGCGCGCGGGCATCACGTGCAAGCTCACGCGGTCGAGCTTCAAGTGCACCAACCGCGACAAGCACGGCTTCAAGCTGACCAAGGGCAAGCTCAGCCGATTCTGAGCCTGAGTTGCGACTGACAGCCGCCGTCCCGGCGTCTAGGCTGCGCGGCAATGGACCTCTGGGTGATCTGGCTCATCGCCGGCGTCGCGTTCGCCGTCGGCGAGATGGCGACGCTGAGCTTCTTCCTCGCGCCCTTTGCGATCGGCGCGTTCGTGGCCGCGGTCATCGACCTGGCAGGCGCCGGCTCGGCGATCTCGGTGATCGCGTTCCTTGTCGTCTCGGGGGCGAGCTTCGCCGTCATGCGGCCGATCGCCCGGCGCCACCGCCAGATGCCACCGCAGATCCGCACCGGCACAGACGCCCTCATCGGGCAGAGCGCGATGGTGCTGGAGCGCATCGCCAACAACGAGGGCGTCGGCTGCGTGCGCATCGGTGGCGAGGTCTGGACTGCGCGGGCCTACGACGAAGAGCAGGTGATCGCCGCCGGCGAGAAGGTCCGCGTCATCGAGATCCGGGGCGCGACCGCGCTCGTGTCAGAACTCTAAGGAGCCACCATGGGTGCAGCTATCGCTGGAGGGGTCATTGTCCTCTTCTTCATCTACGTCGCCGCGAAGACGGTGCGGATCATCCCGCAGGCGCGCGCGGGCGTCGTCGAGCGCCTGGGCCGCTACAGCCGCACGCTGCAGCCCGGCCTGACGATCGTCGTCCCGTTCATCGACAAGGTCAAGCCGCTGATCGACCTGCGTGAGCAGGTCGTCGCGTTCCCGCCCCAGCCGGTGATCACCGAGGACAACGTCTCGATCGGCGTCGACACCGTCCTCTACTTCACGATCACCGATCCGAAGGCCGCGACCTATGAGATCTCCAACCCGCTGCAGGCGATCGAGCAGCTCACGACGACGACGCTGCGAAACGTCATCGGCGGCCTGACGCTCGAGCAGACGCTGACCTCGCGCGACCAGATCAACGCCCAGCTGCGGATCGTCCTCGACGAGGCCACCGGCAAGTGGGGCATCCGCGTCAACCGCGTCGAGATCAAGTCGATCGACCCGCCGGCCTCGATCCAGGAGGCGATGGAGAAGCAGATGCGCGCCGAGCGCGACCGCCGCGCCGCGATCCTCACGGCCGAGGGCGTCAAGCAGTCGGCGATCCTCACGGCCGAGGGCAACAAGCAGTCCTCGATCCTCACGGCCGAAGGTCAGCGCCAGTCCTCGATCCTCCAGGCCGAGGGTCAGGCGCAGGCGATCGACACGGTCTTCTCGGCGATCCACGCCGGCAAGCCCGACCATGCGCTGCTGAGCTACCAGTACCTGCAGATGCTGCCCCAGCTCGCGCGCGGCGAGGCAAACAAGCTGTTCATCATCCCGAGCGAGTTCAACCAGGCGCTCGGCGGACTCGCCAGCGCCGTCGGCAAGCTCGGGCAGGGCTCGGGCGACGGGGCTCCGCCGCCGCAGCAGTAGCCTCGGCGGATGGACCTGGTTCATCCGGAAATCGACACGTACGCAGAGCGGGCCACGACGCCGTGGCCCGACGAGATCGCGGCGCTCGACGCGGCCACGCGCGAGCAGCTCGGCCACGCCGCCATGCTCTCGGGGCCTGTGGTGGGGCGCTTGCTGGAGACGCTCGCGTTCGTGATGCAGCCGCGCTTCGTGCTCGAGATCGGCACGTTCAGCGGCGGCTCGGCGCTGTGGCTGGCGCGGGGGATGCCCGCCGATGCGCGCCTGGTGACCTGCGAGGTCGACCCCGCCCATGCGGCCTTCGCGCGCGAGCGCCTGGCCGGCGATCCGCGCATCGAGCTGCGCGAGGGGCCGGCACTGGAGACCGTGGCCTCACTCGACGGCCCGTTCGACCTCGTCTTCATCGACGCCGACAAGACCGGCTACCCCGCCTACCTCGACGCCGTCCTGCCGAAGCTGTCCGAGCACGGGCTCGTCGTCGCCGACAACATGCTGCGCGACGGCAGCGTGCTCGACGAGCGCGGCGACGCCGGCGCCGAGGCGATCAAGGGCTACAACGCGCGCGCGGCCGCCGACCCGTCGCTGAGCGCGGTCCTGCTGACCGTGCGCGACGGGCTCAGCCTGATCCACAAGGCCTAGACTGGGCCGCCGGTGTTCGACGCACTCTCAGAGAAGCTCCAGGCGACGCTCGCCGACGTCCGCGGCCACGGCACGCTGACCGAGGACGACATCAAGACGGCGATGCGCGAGATCCGTCTCGCGCTGCTCGAGGCCGACGTCAACTTCAAGGTCGTCAAGGAGTTCACGAACACCGTCCGCGAGCGCTGCCTCGGCGCCGACATCATCGGCCAGCTCAACCCGGGCCAGCAGGTCGTCAAGATCGTCCACGAGGAGCTCGAGGCGCTGATGGGCGGCGCCGCCGCGTCGGTCTCGTTCAGCCCGCGCCCGCCGACGGTGATCCTGATGGCCGGCCTGCAGGGCTCGGGCAAGACGACGGCGACCGCGAAGCTCGCGAAGTACCTGGCCAAGGAGCACGGCTCGTCGGTCGCGCTCGCGGCCTGCGACGTCTACCGCCCGGCCGCCGTCGAGCAGCTCGTCAAGGTCGGCGGCCAGGCCGGCGCCGTCGTCTATGAGCAGGGGATCGACAAGGACCCCGTCGACATCGCCCGCTGGGCGCTTGACCGGGCCAAGCAGGAGGGCAAGGACGTCCTGATCGTCGACACCTCCGGCCGCCTGCACGTCGACGAGACGCTGATGGCCGAGCTCGTCAACATCCGCGGCGCGGTCAAGCCGCACACGATCCTGCTCGTCGTCGACGCGATGACCGGCCAGGACGCCGTCAACGTCGCCGAGCAGTTCGCCGCCGCCGTGCAGTTCGACGGCGTCGTGATGTCCAAGCTCGACGGCGACGCGCGCGGTGGCGCCGCGCTCTCGGTCAAGGCGGTCACCGGCAAGCCGATCCTGTTCGCCTCGACGGGGGAGAAGCTCGAGCAGTTCGAGCGCTTCCACCCCGACCGCATGGCCCAGCGCATCCTCGGGATGGGCGACGTCATGTCCTTCATCGAGAAGGCCGAGCAGCAGTTCGACCAGGACGAGGCCGCCGAGCTCGAGCGCAAGCTGCGCCGCGACGAGTTCACCCTCGACGACTTCCTCAAGCAGCTGCAGCAGATCCGCAAGATGGGGCCGCTGACGTCGCTGCTCGGCATGCTCCCCGGCTTCTCGGGTCAGCAGATGAAGGGCCTGAAGGTCGACGAGAAGGAGCTCGACCGCATCCAGGCGATCATCCAGTCGATGACCGCCGAGGAGCGACGCCGGCCCGAGCTGATCAAGGGCTCGCGGCGGCTGCGGATCGCCAAGGGATCGGGCACGAGCGTGCAGGCGGTCAACCACCTCGTCAAGCAGTTCGGGCAGATGCGAAAGCTCATGAAGCAGGTCGGGCGCGGCAAGCTGCCCGATATGCAGGCACTCATGAGACAGGCGCGTTAGCTACCCTCTCTCGACCAATGCTTCGACTTAGGCTCACCCGCATCGGCGGGAAGAAGGACCCGGTGTGGCGCGTCGTCGTCGCCGACCAGCGCTCGCCGCGCGACGGGCGCGTGCTCGAGACGGTCGGCCAGTACAACGCGCAGACCAACCCCTCGACGATCGTCCTCAAGGAGGACCGCATCCGCGAGTGGCTGGACAAGGGCGCACAGCCCACCGAGACCGTCAAGAAGCTCCTGCGTACGCAGGGCATCGTCTAGCTCCTTTGCAGGACCTCCTCGACTACCTCGCGCGTCAGCTGGTCGGCGACCCCGAGGCGGTCAGCGTCGAGCGCTTCGAGGAGGACGACGGGACCGTCGTGCTCGAGCTGTCCGTGGCCGACGACGACTACGGGCGCATCATCGGCAAGGGCGGCCGCACCGCGCACGCGCTGCGCACCGTCGTCAAGGCCGCCGCCGTCCGCGAGGACTGCCGCGTCCTCGTCGACATCGTTGACTGACTGGCTGCCCGCCGGTCGCGTCGGGCGCCCGCACGGGCTCGACGGCTCGTTCCACGTCACCCGGCCGCGCCCGGGGCTGCTGGCGCTGGGGCGGGTGATCCGCGTCGGCGAGACCGAGACGGAGATCGTGCGCCTGGCGGGGACCGAGGCACGCCCGATCGCACGGGTGGCGCTCGCCGCGGACCGCGAGGCGATCGAGGCGCTGCGCGGCGCAGACCTGCTGGCGCGGCGTGCCGACGCGCCGCCGCTGGGGGAGGACGAGTACCTGGCCGAGGACCTCGAGGGCTGCCGGGTCGTCGACGGCCAGCGCGAGATCGGCGTCGTCACGCGACTGTTGAACCTGCCCTCCTGTGACGTGCTCGAGGTCGGTGAGCTGATGATCCCGATGGTCCACGATGCGGTGCGTTCGGTCGACGTGGAGGCCCGCGTCATCGACGTGGATCTAGGGTTCCTCCCCGAATGACCTCGCAGCTCGACGTCGTCACGCTGTTCCCGGACTGGTTTGACTGGTTCCGCGAGCAGCGCCACGTCGCCAACGCGCTGCGCCAGGGGCTTGACGTGCGCACGTTGAATCCGCGCGACCACACGCCGTTGTCGGGCGGCCAGGTCGACGACACGCCCTTCGGCGGCGGTGCCGGGATGGTCCTGCGCGTCGACGCGATGGACGCGGCGCTGCGCGGCTTCTACAACACCGATCCCGTCGATCTGCGCAACCAGCGCCGGGTGATCGCGCTGATCCCGGGCGGGCGGATCCTCGACGACTCCTACGTCGACGAGCTCGCCGCGGAGCCGGCGATCACGCTGCTCTGCGGGCGCTACGAGGGCTTTGACGAGCGCATCGTGCAGCACTTCGCCTCGGACACGCTCTCGGTCGGGCGCTACGTGCTGTCCGGCGGCGAGCTCGCGGCGATGATCGTGATGGACGCCGTGATCCGCAAGCTGCCGGGTGCTCTCGGGCACGCCGAGTCCGCCGTCGAGGAGTCCTTCAGCGCCGCGCTGGGCGGCAACCCGGAGTACCCGCACTACACCCGCCCGGCCGAGTACCGCGGCTGGAGCGTGCCCGACGTGCTGCTGTCCGGGCACCACGAGGAGATCCGCAACTGGCGGCGCGCGCGCAGCGTCGAGCGTGGTGGCGAGGCGTAGGCCGGGGCCTCTTCGCTACCATCGACCGTCGCGCCGCGGGCCCGCATCGCTGTCTTCGCGCCCGCGCCTGTCCACGCCTCACCTCCTTCCGCCATGAGCACCGTCATCGACAATCTCGAGCGCGCGCAGCTGCGCCGCGTCCCCAACTTCAGCCCCGGCGACCGCGTCAAGGTCCACTTCCAGGTCATCGAGGGCACGCGCAAGCGCACCCAGGTGTTCGAGGGAATCGTGATCAAGCGCCAGGGCAGCGGCGCGCGCGAGACGTTCACGGTGCGCAAGCAGTCCTTCGGCGTCGGCGTGGAGCGCACGTTCCCCGTGCACTCGCCGAAGATCGAGAAGATCGAGGTCGCCGCCCGCGGCGACGTGCGGCGCGCGAAGCTGTACTACCTGCGCGACCGCGTCGGCAAGCGCGCCCGCGTTCGCGAGCGCCGCTACGTCGGCCCCGAGGAGACCGTCGAGGCCGGGTTGCTGCACGACCCCGTGGCGCAGGCCGAGGCCGAAGCGGCCGATGCCGCCGCCTCCGGCGCCACCGATGCGTCGGGTGAGAGCGTTGCCGAGGCTGCCGTCGTCGAGGTCGAGGAGACCCCGGCCGTCGAGGAGACCCCGGCCGTCGAGGAGACCCCGGCCGTCGAGGAGGCCACCGAGGCTCCCGCCGAGGAGCCGGCCGCCGAGGCCGACGCCGACCCCAAGGCGTGAGCAAAGGCCAGAAGTCCACGACGGGCTCGCTGATCGAGCTCGTCGTGATCGTCGCGGTCGCGCTCGGTCTCGCGCTCGGCATCCAAGCGTTCCTCGTCAAGCCCTACCGGATCCCCAGCGAGTCGATGGTCCCGACGCTGAAGGTCGGCCAGCGCGTGCTCGTCAACCGCATCGGCAACCGCTTCGGCGACCCGAGCGTCGGCGACGTCGTCGTCTTCCACCCGCCGGTGGGCGCCGAGACGCACACCTGCGGAGAGACGAACAAGCGCGCCAACACCGCGTGCGCCAAGGCCACCGACGGCAAGGCGGACGTCAACTTCATCAAGCGGATCGTCGCCGGTCCGGGCGACACGCTCGCCGTCCGCGCCGGCCACGTGGTCCGCAACGGCAAGGTCCAGAGCGAGCCGTTCATCAACCCGTGCGGCGACGGCGACGGCTGCAACCTCACGACGCCGATCACGATTCCGCCCGACCACTACTTCATGATGGGCGACAATCGTGGAGAGTCCGACGACAGCCGCTTCTGGGGACCCGTACCCCGCGATTGGATCATCGGTCCCGCCTTCTTCACCTATTGGCCCCCCAAGCGGATCGGCTTCCTCTAGCCTGACCGTCGTGGCCGAGACCGCCACGCGCAAGCCGCCGTCCGCCGCCAAGCGCCGCGCCTCGAGGCGCCGGACAGGCCGCAAGCTCTTCCAGTTCGACCGCCGGCTGGGCGTGCGCTACGTCGCCGGCGCCGACGAGGCGGGCCGCGGCTGCCTCGCCGGACCGCTTGCCGCCGCGGCCGTCCTCTTCGACCTGCACGCCCTCGGCGTCCGCGAGGTCCGCGCGCTGTCCGCCCTCAACGACTCCAAGCAGCACACCGCCGAGGCCCGCGAGCTGCTCTACCCGATCGTGATGCGGACCGCCCTGAAGGTCACGGTGGTCTCGCGCTGCGCGCCCGCGCTCGACGAGCGCGGCCTGCACGTCACGAACCTCCAGGCCTTGTCGGACGCGCTGCGCCGCGTGACCGCCGGCCACCGCCCCGGCCAGGTCCTCTGCCTCGTCGACGGCTTCCGCGTCCCCGACGTCGGTCACGAGCAGCGCGCGATCGTCGAGGGCGACGCCACGAGCGCCGCGATCGCCGCGGCCTCGATCATCGCCAAGGTCTCCCGCGACCGCTTCATGCACCGCGCCGACGCCCGCCACCCCGGCTGGGACTTCGCGGCGCACGTCGGCTACTCGACGCCCGAGCACCGCGACGCGATCCAGCGCATCGGCGTGTCGCCGCTGCATCGGATGAGCTTTCAGTCGACTGCGTATCAGCAGCTCGCGCTGTAGCGCGCCGCGCTCCGCTCCGCCCCGCCCCGCCGCACCGCCTGCCGCGCCGCTCGTCCGTCCGCCGCTTCGTGCCGCGCTGCGCAGCCAACAGCGCGTTGAAGGAACGCACGGCCTGGCACGCCGTGCGCCGTCCGTCGGCGCGCCGACGCCGGCCGGCCGGCCGGCCGCCCGCCGGCCCGTACGCGAGGGGGGTCTCGCTGCGAAAGTGGCCAACCCCTGTTGGCCACTTCGCTCGCCGACACCCCCTCTCGTCCACAAAGTGGCTAGCACCGGCTAGCCACTTCGCTCGGACGGCGCCCCTCGTCCAGCGCTGCTCCCGCGAGTCAGAACGCGCCTTCCAGGTGGTCGATGCTCACAAGCTGACCGCGCGAGTCGATGGCGACGGCGATCGCGTCGAAGCGCAGGTCGAGGCCGCGCGGGCGATCGGTCTCCTCTGCGAGATAGGCGGCGGCCATCCGGCGGACCTGCGCGCGCTTGCGGTCGTGCAGCGACTGCCACGGATCGGACGTGCGCGTGTCTCGGCGCGTCTTGACCTCGGCGAACACGAGCACGTGATCGTTGGCGGCGACGATGTCGAGCTCGCCGTAGCGGGTGCGGTGATTGCGGGCGGCGATCGTGTAGCCGAGGCGCTCGAGGTGCTGGACGGCCAGCGCCTCGCCCGCGGCGGCAAGCGCGCGACGTGCGTCGTTTCCGCGCCCGGCGGCGGAGCCGATCGCGGAGCCTGGGGTCGGGCGCGGGGCATGCATGGGGCGCGACCGTAGGGCCGATTGATCGACGTCCTTGCGGATGTCACACATCGCGCACAGAGTTGGTGCACTTCCGTCACAGACTGGTGGTTTCGCTGTAACACCCAACCCGCTTGGCTTCATGACGTGCTCGCCCGCGTCATCACGTTCACAGTCGTCGACCTGCTCCCTCGCCGTGTCGACGTGGAGGTCGACGTCCGCAAGGGGCTCCCGGCGTTCACGATCGTGGGGCTCGGAGACCGTGCCGTTCGCGAGTCGCGCGAACGCGTGCTGGCCGCGATCACGAACTCCGGGATGCAGGTGCCCCAGCAGCGCATCACCGTGAACCTCGCGCCCGCGCAGCTGCGCAAGACCGGCACGGGGTTTGACCTGGCGATCGCCTGCGGGGTGCTCGCGGCGGCCGGTCAGGTCCCGCCGGGGCTGCTGGAGCAGACCGCGGTCTACGGCGAGCTCGCGCTCAGCGGTGACCTGCGTCCCAACCGCGGCGCGCTCGCGGTCGCCGAAGGGGCCGCGGCCGAGCGACTCGCGGCGCTGGTGCTCCCGTGGGAGCTCACGCCCGAGGCGGCGCTCATCCCCGAGGTCCGGATCAGCGGGGCGGCGACGCTCACGGACGTCGTCGCGACGCTGCGCGGCAACCCACCGCAGACGCCGCCGCCGGCGGTGGCGCTCGCGCGCGACCCACAGCCGGTCGGCGCCGAGCTGCTCGATCTCGCTGACGTACGCGGGCACGCGTTCGCGCTGACGGCCGCGACGATCGCCGCCGCAGGCGGCCACAACCTCCTGCTCACCGGCCCGCCGGGGACCGGGAAGACGATGCTCGCGCGGCGGCTGCCGTCGATCCTGCCGCCGCTGACCCCCGGTGAGGCGCTCGAGGTGACACGCATCCACTCCGCCGTGGGCCTGCGGCGACCGAGCGGGCGGGCGGTCCAGCGCCCGTTCCGCGCGCCGCATCACACGATCTCTGCGTCGGGACTGATCGGCGGCGGATCGCCACCGCGGCCCGGCGAGGTCACCCTCGCTCATCACGGCGTGCTGTTCCTCGACGAGCTCTCCGAGTTCGCGCGGCCGGCGCTCGAAGCGCTGCGCCAGCCGCTGGAAGACGGCCGTGTGGCCGTCGTGCGCGGGCAGCGCACGGCGATCTTCCCCTCGCGGGCGATGCTCGTGGCGGCGACCAACCCCTGTCCCTGCGGCATGGCCGGCGTGGGGGACAAGTGCCGGTGCTCGACGGCCGAGCACGCACGGCATCGTCGCCGGCTGAGCGGGCCGCTGCTGGACCGCATCGACCTGACCGTCCGCGTCGACCGGCCGACCGCCGACGACTTCGCGCGACCGGGACTGCACACGAGCGCGACCGAACGCGAGCGCGTGATCGCCGCACGCGAGCGCCAGCTGGCGCGTCTGGACGGCACCGCTGCGACGTGCAACGCGCATCTCGACGCGGCGCTGTCGCGAACCCATCTCAACCTGACGGCCTCCGCCGCGCAGGTGCTGCATGAGGCCTACGACGAGGGCAAGCTCAGCGGCCGTGGGCGCCTGCGCGTGCTGCGGATCGCGCGCACGATCGCCGACCTCGACGAGCAGGAGCAGGTGCGCGACGTCCATGTCAAGCGGGCGATCGGCCTGCATCAGCCCGACGTCCCCCTGGCGGAGGCGTCGTGACCGCCTGCGATCGCTGCCTGCGCCGCGCGGGGCTGCTCGCCGCGCTCGCGGGCTACCTCGAGATCGCCTGGCGCCAGCGACGCAGCGGGCTACGTGACGTGCTGGCGCTCGACGACGACGCGCTTGCGCAGGGCCTTGCCGGCGTGGCGCCGGCCGAGGTGTGCGACGCGCACCCCGAGCTCGCGCCGGCCGCGCTGCGCGAGCGGGCGCGCGGCGCGGCGCTCGCCGTGGCGTGCCGCTGCGACGACGCCTATCCCGACCGCCTGCGCGACCTGCGCGACGCGCCGGCCGTGCTGTTCTGCGCCGGCGATGCGCGCATGCTGCGCTCACATCTCGGCGGCGACGACGGCGGTGAGCGACGTCCGGCCGCCGCGATCGTCGGCACCCGGCGCGCGTCGCCCGAGGGCAGCGCCGTCGCTCGCGGCCTGGGCCGCGGGCTCGCTGCGGCGGGCGTGACCGTCGTCAGCGGCATGGCGATGGGCATCGACGCCGCCGCACACCGCGGTGCGCTGGACGCCGGCGGACCGACGGTCGCGGTGCTCGCGTGTGGTCCCGACGTGGCGTATCCGGCAACCGAGGCGGTGCTCCATCGCGAGCTTCGCGACAGTGCCCTGATCGTCTCCGAGGCGCCTCCCGGCGCCACGCCGCGGCGCTGGGCGTTCCCCGCGCGCAACCGCATCATCGCCGCGCTCGCACAGCTGACGATCGTCGTCGAGGGCGCGGCGCGCAGCGGCTCGCTGATCACGGCGGAGTTCGCGACGGGCCTCGGCCGCGACGTCGGCGCGGTCCCGGGACGCGCGGGCAGTCCCTACACCCGCGGAAGCAATGGGCTGCTGAAAGAGGGCGCGGCCGTGGTGCTCGACGCCGAGGACGCGCTTGACGTGCTGCTGGGCACCGATCGGGCAACGCGGGACGCGGGCGCTGCGCCGGGCGCCGGTCTCGCCCCGGCGTTGCAGGCGCTGCTCGTCGACGTGCACCGCGGGCACGTCACCGTGCCAGCCCTGATCAGCGCCGGCCACGATCCCGATCGCGCGCTGGTCGGGTTGACCGAGCTCGAGCTGCTGGGACTGGTCCGGCGTGCGCCGGGCGGGGTGGTGGTGCCGGTGGCCTAGGCTGCACGGCCGTGACATCGCGCCGCCCACCCGTGACATCGCGCCGCCCACCCGTGTGCCTCTCGATCGCCGGCTCTGACTCCGGAGGCGGTGCGGGGATCCAGGCAGACCTGAAGGCGTTCGCGGCCTGCGCCACGCACGGGACGACCGCGATCACGGCGATCACCGCTCAGAACACCGTCGGCGTCATCGGCGTCGAGGCGATCTCGCCCGCGATGATCCTCGCGCAGGTGCGGGCGGTCGTGCAGGACATCGGCGTGGACGCCGTGAAGATCGGGATGCTCGGCAGCGTGGAGACGACCGTCGCCGTCAGCGAGGCGCTCGGGCTGATCGACGAAATCGCAGACGGCACGCGGACGGTCCCGGTCGTCGTCGACCCCGTGATGGTCGCCGAGTCGGGCGCGCGCTTGCTCGAGCCCGAGGCGCAGTCGGCGCTGATCGAGCTGATCCTGCCGCGGGCGACGGTCGTCACGCCCAACCTCCCGGAGGCGCGGGCGCTCGCGGCGGTCGACCCCGACGACGAGCACGACGCCGCCTGGCTGGCGCGCGAGATCCGCGCGCTGGGGCCGGCCGCGGTCGTCGTCACCGGCGGCCACCGCGAAGGCGAGACGGCGACCGACGTGCTGCTGCACGGCGATGAGGTCATCGAGATCCCCGGTCCGCGCCACCCCGACGGCGCCGCGCACGGCTCGGGCTGCACGCACTCGAGCGCCCTCGCCGCCCACCTCGCGCACGGGTTCACGGTGCCCGATGCGGCGCGGGCGGCGCGCGCGATCGCCGGAGAGGCGGTGCGCAACGGCCTGCGGGAGATCGGCGCCGGCGCCGGGCCGGTCGACGTGCTCGACGTCAGCGCGCGGTCCGTCGTTCGTGGGCGGGGCGCAGCCCCTTTGCCATAATCGCGGCACTCGTGAAGTTCCTGAGGATGAAGCCCGGACATGGCGAAGTGCTCCTGACGGAGGGCGACATCGACGTGGACGAGGAGCGGCTCGTGCAGGCGTTTCGTGAGCAACTCGACGCCGGGATGTGGGCAGCCGTCCCCGACCACGGCGCCAGCGGGCGCCGGCAGGCGACGATGGTCCAGCGCTTCGAGGACATCCCTCGGGATGCCGAGCGCGTGATCTTCTTCCCGCGCGCGGCGGGCGGCAGCTGAGGCGGACAGGCCGTGTTGCTCGCCATCAGCGCGACGGCCATCGTCATCGTCGCGCTGCTCTGGGAGGTCTGCTGGCCGCGGATCGCAGAGCTCTACGAGCAGCACAAGGCGCGCCGCATGCGCGTTCCCGCCGACGGCTATGACCCCGGTCGCGAGCGCCGCGCCGAGCAGCGCGCCCGCCAGCTCCTGCGCTCCTGCGTCAACGACGAGGAGTGGGGCATGTACCGCGACCTCGGCTTCATCCGCGTCTGGGGCAGGCTCGCCGGCGGCCCTGAGCCCGGCATCAACGCGCAGACTGACGCCGGCGCGCCCTACGCCTACCTGATCTATCCCCACAAGCCGATCGTCTGCTTCCTGCCGCAGACGCGCCGGCTGCTCAACGAGTACTGCGTCGAGTTCCCCGACGAGTCGCGCCCCTACGGGTCGGCGCGGCTCCCCGATTCCGACGACGTGCTGGCGAAGTGGATGGCGCTGACCGGCGACGAGCGCCGCCTGATCGCAAGCGCCAACATGCACCTGCCCGGCCGCCAGGTCGATCCCAAGCAGGTGCGTCGCGACCTCTGGCGCCTGAGCGAGTGGGAGCGCGCGCGAGAGGCGCGCGCACGGCGCCAGCGCGCTGCTGCTGAGTAGCCTGCAGGGGTGACGATCACCCGCAACGGCTTCGATCTGAAGCACAACTCGCGCGCGCTCACCGAGGGTCCGCAGCGCGCGGCCGCGCGCTCGTACTTCAAGGCGATCGGCTTCGACGACGAGGCGCTGGCCAAGCCGATCATCGGTATCGCCTCGACCTGGATCGAGACGATGCCGTGCAACTTCACGCTGCGGGCGCTCGCGGCGAAGGTCAAGGAAGGCGTTCGCGCCGCCGGCGGCACGCCGATGGAGTTCAACACGATCGCGATCTCCGACGGCATCACGATGGGCACGAGCGGGATGAAGACGAGCCTCGTCAGCCGCGAGGTCATCGCCGACTCGATCGAGCTGACGACGCGCGGGTACCTCTTCGATGCCGTCGTCTGCCTGACCGGCTGTGACAAGACGCTGCCCGGCGCCGTGATGGCGCTGGCGCGCCTGAACGTGCCGGGCCTGATGCTCTACGGCGGCTCGATCCTGCCGGGCACCCACAACGGCCACGACGTCACGATCCTCGACGTCTTCGAGGCCGTCGGCGCGCACGCCGCCGGGAAGATCACCGACGAGGAGCTCAGCGAGATCGAGACGGCCGCCAGCCCCGGCGCCGGGGCCTGCGGCGGCCAGTTCACCGCCAACACGATGGCGATGGCGTTCGAGATCCTCGGCATCAGCCCGATCGGCGCGGCGATGGTGCCCGCAGTCGACGCCACGAAGGCCGACGTCGCCGTCGCGTGCGGCGAGCTCGTGATGGACGTGCTCGCGCGCGGTCAGCGCCCGCGCGACATCATCACCAAGGAGTCGCTGGAGAACGCGATCGCCGGCGTGGCGGCATCGGGCGGCAGCACGAACGCCGTCCTGCACCTGCTCGCGGTCGCCAACGAGGCCGGCGTGCAGCTCGACATCGACGACTTCGACCGCATCGCCGAGCGCACGCCACTGCTGTGCGATCTCAAGCCGGGCGGGCGCTTCAACGCCGCCGACCTGCACAACGCCGGCGGCATCGAGGTCGTCACGCACCGCCTGAAGGAGGCCGGGCTGCTGCACACCGAGGCCCAGACGGTGTCCGGGATCACGATCGGCGAGCACGCCGACCGCGCCGCGGAGACGCCGGGTCAGGAGGTCGTACGACCACTGGACAACCCCGTCAAGGCGACCGGCGGCCTGGCGATCCTCCGGGGCAACCTCGCGCCCGAGGGCAGCGTCGTGAAGCTCGCGGGCCACGAGCGCCGGCTGCACTCCGGCCCGGCGAAGGTCTTCGAGCAGGAGGCCGAGGCGATGGACGCCGTCACCCACGGCCGCATCGAGGCCGGCGACGTCGTCGTGATCCGCAACGAGGGCCCGGTCGGCGGCCCCGGCATGCGCGAGATGCTGGCCGTGACCGGCGCGATCAACGGCGCCGGCCTCGGCGAGACCGTCGCGCTGATCACCGACGGGCGCTTCAGCGGCGCGACGCACGGCTTCATGGTCGGCCACGTCGCGCCCGAGTCGGTCAAGGGCGGCCCGATCGCGGCGATCGCCGACGGCGACACCGTCACGATCGACGTCGACAACCGCCGCCTCGACGTCGACCTCTCAGACGACGAGATCGCCGCGCGCCTGGCGGCCTACGACGCCCCGGTCAGCCCTGACGCGACGGGCGTGCTGCTGAAGTACGCAAAGCTCGTCGGCTCAGCCGCGCAGGGCGCCGTCACCGTCTGACGCCAGGAAGGCGAGCAGGTCGGCGTTGAAGCGCGCCGGCTGCTCGAGCATCGCCAGGTGCCCGGTGTCGGCGTAGACGAGCTTGCGCGCGCCCGCGATCTCCGTCGCGAAGACGTCGGCATCGGCCACCGGCACGAGCCGGTCGCCTTCCCCGTGTACGACGAGGGTGGGGCAGTGGATCGCCGCCAGGCGCGGGCGCAGCGGGTACGACGTCACCGCGTCGAGCGCCTGCAGGAAGCCCGGCCCGTCGGCCCAGCGGACGTGCTCGGCGACCAGCCGCGGATCCAGGCGCTCGGGATGCGCCGTCGCGTAGCGCATCGCGCTCATCCGCAGCCGCGCGCGGCGCGCGATGCCGAAGGCGTGGGCCGCCTGAAAGCGGTTCCAGCGCGCCAGCAGCGGCTGCATCCGGCGCACGGTGCGCACGCGCCGCTGCGCCTCGGGCTCCTGGATGCTGAGCCCCGCGGGGGAGACGAGCACGAGCCGGCGAACGCGTTCGGGCGCGGCTACGGCCGTCTCAGCGGACACGAACCCGCCCATCGAGTTGCCGACGAACGCCGCCGTGTCGATCCGCAGCGCGTCAAGGACGCGGCACGCCAGGCCGGCCAGGCCCGGGATCGTGATCGGCGACGCCGGCAGCGGCGAGGACCCGAAGCCGGGCAGGTCGAACGCGACCACCCGGTGGCCCGCGGCGGCGATCGCCGGCAGGTTCTCCAGCCAGTTCTGCCAGGCGCCGCCGACGCCGTGGATGAACACGACAGCCGCGGGCCCGTCGCCGAGCGCCACGACGTTCACCGCCTGGCCGTCGATCTTCAGCCAGCGCTGGTGTGTGCTCCAGTCGATGTCGGTCCAGGTGGCCATTGGTCTGCGAGAATCGCCGCCGTGGCGAACCTACCGGCGGCTCCCGACCTGCGCGATCACCTGCCGGGAATCGAGCCTGACCGCCAGGTCGACGACTGGGGCCGCTCCGAGCGCGTGTCGAACGCGTTCGACCGCATGGTCCTCGAGTTCTTCTACCACGTGTGGTTTCGCACGGAGGTCGAGGGTCTGCAGCACGTCCCGCGCAACAGTGCGGCGCTGCTGGTGTCCAACCACTCCGGAGCGCTGCCGCCGGACGCCGCGATGATCGGCAAGGCCGTCAAGGAGGACCAGGGCCGCGACGTGCGCCCGATCGTCGAGCATTTCTTCAAGGGCGTGCCCGGCCTCAGCATGCTCGTCACGAAGATCGGCGCCGTCCCCGCGCATCCGGCAAACGCGCACCGCCTGCTGCACGACGAGCAGGGCCTCGTGCTCGTCTTCCCGGAGGGTCGCAAAGGCACCGAGAAGCTCTACAAGGAGCGCTACCGCCTGCGGCGCTTCGGCCGCGGCGGCTTCGTCGAGACGGCGATGAAAGCGCAGGCGCAGATCGTGCCGATCGCGCTCGTCGGCGCCGAGGAGGCGATGCCGGTCTTCGCCCAGCTCAACCCGCTGGCGCGGCTGACCGGCCTGATCTACGCGCCGCTGACGCCCTTGTTCTACCTGCCGGCGAAGTTCTACATCCGCTTCCTGCCGCCCGTGCGGACCGATCGCATGGGTCCCGAGGCGTGGGAGGACAAGGCGCTCGTGCAGACGGTCGCGCACGACATCCGCGCGACGATCCAGGAGGAGCTGTTCGACATGCTCGGGCAGCGGCGCAGCGTATGGCTGGGATGACCTCGAAGCGGATCCTCATCACCGGCCTGTCCACCTACTGGGGCGGGCGCCTGGCCCAGGCGCTGGAGTCCGATCCGCAGATCGAGGCGCTGATCGGGATCGACAAGAGCCCGCCGAAGGTCGCGCTGGAGCGCACCGAGTTCGTGCGCGTGACCGACGAGCACTCGCTGATCCGCCGGATCGTCAAGGCCGCCGAGATCGACACCGTCGTCGACACGCGCATGGTCGTCGACTCGATCGTGACGACCCCGCGCCGCGCCCACGAGAACAACGTCATCGGCACGCTGAACGTGCTCGCCGCCTGCAGCGGGCCGGACTCCTTCGTCAAGAAGGTCGTCTTCAAGTCCAGCGCCCACTACTACGGCTGCGAGCAGGACGATCCCGCCTTCTTCGACGAGACGATGCGCCGCCCCAAGCAGCCGCGCACGCCGATCGAGCGCGACATCGTCGAGGCTGAGGCGTCCGTCCGCGAGTTCGCCGAGCGCAACCCGGACACGACGGTGACGGTGCTGCGCTTCGCCAACGGCATGGGTCCCGACGTGCGCACGTCGCACACCAAGCTCTTCGGGCTGGCGGCCGTGCCGACGATCCTCGGCTTCGACCCGCGCTATCAGTTCATCCACGAGGACGACCTCGCCGGCTGCCTCGAGCACGCCGTGCGCCACGACCTCGACGGGATCTACAACTGCGCCGCCGACGGCGTGCTCGTGCTGTCGGAGATCATCGACCTCCTGGGCAAGCGCAACCTGCCGCTGCTCTCGCCGCTGGCGACCGAGCTGCCCGCGTTCCTGCTGCGCCGCTTCGGCGTGCAGATCCCGCCGGAGATGCTCAAGCAGCTGCGCTTCGGGCGCGCCCTGGACAACCGCAAGCTCAAGGCGAGCGGCTACCGCTACCGCTACACCACCCGCGAGGCCGTGCTGAAGCTGCGCGAGCACCAGCGCATCTCGCCGCTGCTCGGCAGCGCGGGGGAGAGCTACCGCTACGAGGAGGAGGTCGAGAAGTTCCTGCGCCGGTCCCCGAGCGTGCGGCCTCCGGCGCTCGCGCCCGGCCAGGCGCGCCCCGAGGAGATCGCCACGCCGCCGCCGCGCGGTGGCGACTACGAGCGCCTCGAGGTCCGCGAGGTCGTCGCCCTGCTGCCCTCGCTGGCGATCGCCGAGCTGCACGCCTTGCGCGCGCACGAGACGGCCGGCGCGGCCCGCGAGCCGGTGCTGACGGCGATCGACAGCCTGCTCGTCATGCGCGAATCCCCCGCGCAGGCGTAACCAGCGCGCACCTGCGGCGGTAAAAGGGGGGTCAGATCTTGAAATCCAGCATCAAGCTGCTGGATTTCAAGATCTGACGCCCTCGCCCACCCGCCGGTCGGGCGCTTACACTTTCGCCGCCCGTCCGATGCAGACTCGCACGCTCGCCCTCTACTTCGGCCCCGTCGTTCTCCTGGGTGCCATCGCCGTCAGCGTGCTGGCGTACGACGACGCGCGCGGGGACAGGATCCCCAACGGCGTGAAGGTCGGCGGGGTGGACGTCGGGGGCCTCAAGCCGAGCGCCGCGCGCTCCAAGCTCGAGGCGATCTACCTGGACGGGCTCAAGCGCCCGGTGATGGTCCACTGGGACCGTTCGACGTGGGTCCTCGGGCCGCGCGAGGCGAAGATCGCCGCCAACGTCGACGCGATGGTCGCGGCGGCCGTGAGCTACAAGGACGAGGGCAACATCCTTTCGCGCAGCTGGCGGCGCATCACCGGCGGGGCGCTCGACCGCGACCTCAAGCCGGAGGTCAGCTTCTCCGACGCGGCGATCATCCGGCTGCTCGACAAGGTCCGCAAGGGCGTCAACCGCAAGCCCCAGGACGCCAAGGTCGCGTTCACCGCGGCGGGCTTCCAGCGCGTCAAGGCCAAGACCGGCCTGACCGTCGACGCCAGCAAGCTGCACCGCGAGATCAAGGCCGCGATCATCTCGCCGACCGCGTCGCGGCGCTTCGTCGCCCAGACCGAGAAGGTCAATCCGAAGATCAGCAACAAGGAGCTCGGGACGTCCTACGAGACGGTCCTGTTCGTCGATCGCCCGGCGTTCAAGCTGCGCCTCTACAAGAAGCTCAAGCTGGTCAAGACCTACTCGGTCGCCATCGGCGCCGTCGGCTACGACACGCCGCGCGGGCTCTACCACATCCAGAACAAGGCCGTGAACCCGGCCTGGACGGTGCCCAACAGCGGCTGGGCCGGCGACCTCGCCGGACAGGTCATCCCCGGTGGCACCGCGCAGAACCCGCTGAAGGCGCGCTGGCTCGGCATCTTCGACGGCGCCGGCATCCACGGCACCGATTCGGTCGGCTCGATCGGCAGCGCCGCATCGCACGGCTGCGTGCGGATGCTGATCCCCGACGTGATCGATCTCTACGACCGCGTCCCCGTCGGCGCGCCGATCTACATCAGCTAGAGACCGATCTCGGCGATCGGGACTTCGTCCCAGCCCTGCTCCAGCAGCAGGGAGTACTGGTCTGATTGGCGAAAGACCAGTCTGCCGATGTGGATTCCCCGTTCGACTCGCCGCAGGACCGCGAACCACATCGTCGTGGCGTCGTCGGACCCCTGCATCCGCAGCCATGGCCGCGGCGGGAACTGCTCGTGTCCCTCGACCATCCCGGCGTCGATGAGCTGGCGCTGCGTTGCCACCTGACCGGTGGACGTGTCGATGAAGAACTTGGCCACGGACCCGGACGATAGGTGGAGTGCGGCGCTCGCGCTGCTCGACGCCGACCTGCAGACGCGCGGCAGCGCCGAGAAGACCCGCCGCGCCTACGGCATCGACTGCGGGCAGTTCGCGGCGTGGTCGCGAGAGCGCGGCGTGCAGCCCGAAGCCGTCGACGTCACCGCGCTGCGCCGCTACGCCGCCGGCCTCAGCCGGGGCGGCGCCCAGCCGCGCACGGTCGCGCGCAAGCTCGCTGCGCTGCGCGCATTGCTCGGCGCGATGCGCGAGCACGGCTGGATCGAGCAGAACCCCGGCGACCTGGTGTCCGCACCCAAGCGCGCGTCGAACCTGCCCGACGTGCTCAAGCCCGAGGAGGTCGCCGCGCTGCTGGACCGCATCCCCGGCGACACGCCGCTGGCGTTGCGCGACCGCGCGCTGTTCGAGCTCGCCTACGCCTGCGGGCTGCGCGCCGAGGAGCTCGTCAACCTCGAGCTCTCGGGCATCGACTTCGACGGTGAGCAGATCCGCGTCGAGGGCAAGGGCGGCAAGACGCGCTTCGTCCCGGCCGGCGAGGCGGCGCTGCGCGCGACCACGGTCTACGTCGAGCGCGCGCGCCCGATCCTGCGCGCCGGCGACGGTGAGACGGCGCTGCTGCTGTCGAAGTCCGGCCGCCGGCTGTCGACCTCCGACGTGCGTCGCCGGCTGCGCACGTGGTCACAGAAGACGGGGCTCGCGCACACTCATCCGCATGCCCTGCGCCACTCCTTCGCCACGCACCTCCTCGACGGCGGCGCCGATCTGCGCGCGATTCAGGAGCTCCTCGGCCATAGTTCCATCAGCACGACGCAGATCTACACGCGTGTAGAGTCAGCCAGGCTCAAGGCGGCATACGCGCGTGCGCACCCCAGAGCCTGAGCGGGACAGACCTTGGAGACGAACGTCAAAGCAATCGAGCTGAAGGACCTCTGGCGACGCTACAAGGGGTCGGGCGACGAGCGCGCGCGCGAGCGCCTGGTCGTCGCCTACTCGCCGCTCGTGAAGTACGTCTCCGGCCGGATGGCCTCGGGCCTGCCCGCGCACGTCGACGAGGCCGACCTCATCTCCTACGGCCTCGGCGGCCTGATCAACGCGATCGAGCGCTTCGAGCTCGAGCGCGAGATCAAGTTCGAGACCTACGCGATCACCCGCATCAAGGGCGCGATCATCGACGAGCTGCGCTCGCTGGACTGGGTCCCGCGCTCCGTCCGCCAGCGCGCGCGCCAGATCGAGAAGGCCAACGCCAAGCTCGAGCACAAGCTGCAGCGCGCGCCGACCGACGAGGAGATGGCCGCCGAGCTCGAGATCACGGTCGAGGACTTCCAGGACTACCTGCTGCAGATCTCCAACTCGACGATCGCCGCGCTCGACGAGCTGTGGACGGTCGGCGACTCCTCCGGCGACCAGGTGTCGCTGCTGGACACGCTGCACGACCCCGACGCGCCCGATCCCGCGGCCGTCCTCGACCAGACCGACCTCAAGGACCGCATCGCCGACGCGATCGCGCGCCTGCCCGAGCGCGAGAAGCTGGTCATCGCCCTCTACTACTACGAGAACCTGACGCTGCGCGAGATCGGCGAGGTTCTCGGCGTGACGGAGTCGCGCATCTCGCAGCTGCACACGAAGGCCGTCCTGCGCCTACGCGGCCGCTTGACCGACGAGGACAGGTAGGTAGGGTCGGCTCTCCCCGAGGAAAGGAGAGAGCGCGATGCACAAGAGCGCGGACCGCATCCGCAACGTCGCCCTTGTCGGCCACCGCGGTAGCGGTAAGACATCCCTCAACGAGGCGCTGCTGTTCCAGGCAGGCGCCATCTCGCGGCTGGGGACGACCATCGACGGGACCACCGCGTCCGACACCGACCCCGACGAGCAGGCGCGCGGCATGTCGATCTCCGCGTCCTTCAGCTCGTTCGAGTGGGACGACCGCAAGATCAACCTCCTGGACACCCCCGGCGACCCCAGCTTCGTGGCCGACGCCCTCGGCGCGCTGCGCGTCTGCGAGTCGGCCGTCTTCGTCGTCAACGCCGTGATGGGCGTAGAGGTCTCCACCAGCCGCCTCTGGGCCCGCGCCGCCGAGCTGGACATCGCGCGCATGGTCTACGTGAACATGCTCGACCGCGAGCGCGCCGACTTCTACCGCACGCTGGAGCAGCTCAAGGGCGCCTTCGGCCAGCACGTCGTCGCGACCGAGATCCCGATCGGCAGCGAGCAGGACGTCCGCGGGATCGTCGACCTGATCGACATGAAGGCCTTCGAGTACAGCGACACGTCACGAGAGAACTTCGTCGAGATCGCGATTCCCGACGAGATGAGCGCGCTCGCCGAGGAGTACCGCGAGAAGCTCATGGACGAGGTCGCCGAGGTCTCCGAGTCGCTGATGGAGCGCTATCTCGAGGGCGAGGAGATCTCCCACCAGGAGATCGTCGACGCGCTGAAGGACGGCACCAACCACGGCTCGCTGTTCCCCGTCGTCTGCGGCGTCGCGACGCGCAACCTCGGCACCAACCGCCTGCTCGACGCGATCGTCGAGGACCTGCCCTCACCCGTGAAGCACGGCGCGATGGAGCTGCCCGAGGTGACGCTCGAGCCCGACGACACCAAGCCGATGTTCGCCTACGTCTGGAAGACGAAGGCCGACCCGTTCGCCGGGCGCATCAACTTCTTCCGCGTCTACCAGGGCCAGGTCCACCACGACAGCCACGTGCTCAACACGCGCACGCACAGCAAGGAGCGCGTCGGCCAGCTGCTCGTCTTCAGCGGCAAGGACACCGGCCACGCCGAGGAGTTCGGTCCCGGCGACATCGGCGCCGTCGCCAAGCTCAAGGACACGCGCGCCAACGACTGGCTCGCCGATCGCGACGAGCCGATCACGATGCCGCAGATCGACCTGCCGGCCCCGGTGATGGCGTTCGCGATCACGCCGAAGGCCAAGGGCGACGAGGAGAAGCTGTTCACGGCGCTGCGCCGCCTGCAGGAGGAGGACCCGACGATCGACCTGCACCGCGATCAGCAGACCGGCGAGGAGATCGTCGCCGGGCTCTCGCAGATGCACGTCGAGGTGATCGTCGACCGCCTGAAGTCGCGCTTCGGCGTCGAGGTCGAGCTCAAGCCGCCGCGCGTCCCGTATCAGGAGACGATCCGCGGCAACTCCAAGGCCCACGGCCGCCACAAGAAGCAGTCCGGCGGGCGCGGCCAGTTCGGCGACTGCCACATCGAGATCGAAGCCCTGCCCGACGGCGACTTCGAGTTCGTCAACGCGATCAAGGGCGGCGTGATCCCGACGAGCTTCATCCCGGCCGTCGAGAAGGGCGTGCGCGACGCGCTGGCCCACGGGCCGGTCGCGGGCTACCCGGTGAAGGGCGTGCGCGTGCGCCTGTTCGACGGCAGCTACCACACGGTCGACTCCTCGGAGATGGCGTTCCGCACGGCCGGCTCGATCGCGATGCGCGAGGCGATGTCCAACGCCAACCCGGCGCTGCTGGAGCCGATGATGCTCGTGACGCTGTCCGTTCCGGAATCCAGCGTCGGCGACGTCGTCGGCGACCTCAGCTCGCGGCGCGGGCACCCGCAGGGGATGGAGGGGGCGTCCAACGGCATGACCGAGATCAAGGCCGAGGTCCCGATGGCCGAGATGCTCACCTACGCGCCCGACCTGCGCTCGCTGACCGGCGGGCAGGGCGACTACACGATGGAGTTCGTGCGCTACGAGGAGGTCCCGGCGCACCTCGCCCAGAAGGTGGTCGCGGAGGCGTCCGAGGAGCCGGCGCACGCGTAGACGTACGCGGCCGACCGGTTGCTAGGCTCGGTCGGCCGATGACCCGGAAGTCCATCAGCACCAATCAGGAAGTCGTGGCCTGCGACATCTGCGGGCGCACGCTGCTGCGCGGAGAGCAGGCCGACGTCTTCCTGCACGGCGGTTCGCGCCGCACGGTCTGCGAGCTGTGCACGTCGCGCGCCGTCCACGAGGGCTGGATCCGCGAGGGCCTGGATGCCGCGACCGGCCGGCGCGGGGGAGACCGCCGCAGCGCGCGGTCCCTGCTGGGCAGCCTGCGCCGGCGCCGCGGCCTGCGTGACGACGAGGAGGAGTTCCTCGAGCCCGTCGCCGGCGAGGTCGAGTACGACCGCGCCAGCTGGGATCCCGAGCACTTCGTCGCCGACGCCGACCCGGTGGTCGTCAACCCCGCCGTCGCGCCGCCCCCGGTGCACCCGCGCACCGAGCCCGAGCCCGATGTGCCCGTCCAGGCGCCGCGCCAGGTCCATGCCGTGCCGACGAACGCCGAGCTGAAGGTCGCCCGCGCGCTCGAGGTCTTCAACGCCAGCCCGCACCGCCGGACCGTCGCGGGGGTCGCGCGCTCGCTCGGCGCGCCGCTGGTGTCGGCGAGCCCGTCGGCGACGGAGGGGAGCATCGTCGCGATCACCGTCGCCTGGGAGCTCTCCTGGTACCGCTACGAGGTCGACCTCGGCGACGAGGCGTCGGGGGTGCGGGTCGTCGCCCAGGGCGCCGAGCTGGACGAGCTGGGCGCCGGGGAGCGCCACGCCAACGCGCAGGCCGACGAGAGCGGCGAGTTGCACCTCGCCGGAGCTCACGGATAGCCTCGCGCGGCCGATGATCTACTGCGTCGTCCCCGAGGCCCTGGCCGATGATCTCTACGACAAGCTCGTGGCCTACTACGCCGACGACGAGAACGTGACCGTGATCGTCGACCGCCGCAAGTCCGAGCGCCGCAAGCCCGGGGAGCCGCCGCCCGAGGGTTCCAAGCGCGAGCTGCGCGATCGCCGCCGCCGCACGGTCCCGGGCGAGTTCCCCGACATCGACCCCGCCGCTTGAAGGTCGTCGTCCACGTCGACGGCGGGTCCCGCGGCAACCCCGGGCCCGCGGCCGCCGGCGCGGTGATCTCCACGCCCGACGGCGAGGTCGTCGACGAGGCGATGGAGGTGATCGGCCGCGCGACGAACAACGTTGCCGAGTACCGCGGTCTGCTGCTCGGCCTGCGCCGCGCACGCGACCTCGGCGCCACCGAGGTCGAGGTCGTCAACGACTCCGAGCTGGTCGCCAAGCAGGTCAACGGGCAATACAAGGTCAAGCACCCCGACATGCGCCCGCTCTATCTCGACGCGCTCGAGGCGCTGCGCGGCTTCGACGCCTGGACCGTTCGGTCCGTCCCGCGCGAGCAGAACGCCGACGCCGACGCGCTGGTCAATCAGGCGCTCGACGCGCTGCGCTGACGGCGAGCCGGCGGGCCGCCGGCCGGCCAAACGTCCGTTTGTTGTCGCTAGCTACAAAGGAAGGACGTTACGCGGTGGCGATCTGCGCCGCCGCGTGCAGGCCGAGCTGCTCGATCGCCTGCTCGCGCAGCTTGTTCTTCTGGATCTTGCCGGTGACGGTCATCGGGAACTCGGTGCAGGTCGTCACGTAGCGCGGCACCTTGTAGTGGGCGATCTTGCCGCGGCAGAACTCGCGCACCTCGTCCTCGTCGAGCGTCGCGCCCTCGCGCGCGATGACCCAGGCCATGACCTCCTCGCCGTAGCGCTCGGACGGGACGCCGACGACCTGGACGTCGGCGATGTCGGGATGGCTGTAGAGGAACTCCTCGACCTCGCGCGGATAGACGTTCTCACCGCCGCGGATGATCATGTCCTTGATCCGCCCGACGATCCGCACGTAGCCGTCCTCGTCCATCGTCGCGAGGTCGCCGGTGTGCATCCAGCCGGTCGCGTCGATCGCCTCGGCCGTGCGCTCGGGCTCCTCCCAGTAGCCGGACATCACGAGGTAGCCGCGGGTGCAGAACTCGCCCGACTCGCCGCGCGGCACGGTCTGCCCGGTGCCCGTGTCGACGATCTTGATCTCGGTGTGCGGCATCGCCTGGCCGACGGTGCCGCAGCGGTTCTCCAGCGTGTCGTCGGGGCGCACCATCGTCGACGCCGGCGAGGTCTCGGTCATGCCGAAGGCGATCGTCATCTCGTCGATCCCCATCTCGCTGCCGACGCGGCGCATGACCTCGATCGGACATGGCGAGCCGGCCATGATCCCCGTACGCAGCGACGACAGGTCGAACTCGGAGAACTGTGGATGGTCGAGCTCGGCGATGAACATCGTCGGCACGCCGTACAGCGACGTGCAGCGCTCGTCGGCGGCCGCCTGCAGTGTCGCGAGCGGATCGAATGCCGCTTCGGGGTAGACCATGCACGCACCGCTGAGGCTGCACGCGAGGTTGCCGAGCACCATCCCGAAGCAGTGATAGAGCGGGACCGGGATGCAGACACGGTCGGCCTCGGTGTAGCGCAGCCCGACGCCGCCCTGCAGCAGCGCGTTGTTGAGGATGTTGTGGTGGGTGAGCGTCGCACCCTTCGGGTTGCCGGTGGTGCCGCTCGTGTACTGGATGTTGATCGGCTCGTCGGCGTCGAGCACGGGCCGGTCGAGGTCGCCGGACGCGGTCGCGAGCGCCACCCACTCGGGCGTGTCGAAGAGCACGATGTGCTCGAGCAGCGGGCATACCGGCCGGACCCCCTGCGCCATCGCGCCGTAGTCGGCGCCCTTGAACTCGGGCGCGGCGATCAGCACGCGACAGCCCGACTGGCGCAGCGCGAACTCGAGCTCGGACGTTCGGTAGGCCGGGTTGACGTTGACGAGGATCACGCCGAGCTTGGCCGTCGCGTACTGCACGACGGTCCACTCGTAGCGATTCGGGCTCCAGACGCCGACGCGGTCGCCCTTCGTCAGCCCGAGCGCGTGCAGGCCGACGGCAAGCCGATCGACGGCGGCGTCGAACTCGCGCCAGGTCAGGCGCACGCCCTGGTGGACGGAGACCACTGCCTCGGCGTCGGGGACGCGCGCGGCGGTGCGCTCCAGGTTCGCCCCGATCGTCTCCCCGAGCAGCGGTGTGTCGCTGACCCCGTGCGCGTAGGACGCGTGCATGGGGCGATTCTGCCCGAGGGACGACCCTCCTGCAGCACAAGCCGCCCATCGGGCAGGCAATAGACCTGGCCGACCGCCTCGCCGCGCCCGCTTGCCTGCCCGGCGCCCCGCGGCCGACAAGACCTACACGCTGTTTACCCCGGAGCGGACGGCGGCCTCGTCAAAGGCAGCTACCAGGGGGCGCCGAAACCCGGCGTTCGCCAACAGCGGCCAGGCGCTCGCGAACCGGATCGTCGCGCCGACGAAGTTCTTCGCCGTCGATCACCGTCTCCGGCGGCATGCTCTCAGGCGACCTGCGCGCGTTCACGGGTTCAGCGGCCACTGGCACTTCGAGGGGACGTTCACCCCCGGCTAGCGGACTGACGTAGCGTGTCTCGCCGTGGACGACTCCGAGATCGCGCCGCCTCCCGACCCCGACAGGCGCCTGGGGGAGGCGGCGCCGATCGCGTGGTTTTCCAGCGGCGTGATCGCGACGATCGCCATCGGTCTCGCGACCGGGGCGGTCGTGCCGGTCGTCGACGAGGTCGACGGGATGCCCAGCTATGTCGCGCCCCTGCTGATCGTCGCTGCTGTGACCGCGGCGGTCCTCCTGGTCGCGGTGCGCCCGCGGCTGCTGTGGCGCACGTGGCGCTACGCGGTTCGCGAGGACGAGATCGACCTGCGCACGGGCTGGGTTGTGCGCACGCGCACGATCATCCCGATGACCCGCGTGCAGCACGTCGACACCGAGCGCTCGTGGCTCGCCGGGCTGTTCGAGCTGCAGACACTCAACATCCACACCGCTGCCGGGGCGCACGAGATCCCGTTCCTGCCGGCCGCCGTCGCCGACAACCTCCGGACGGAGATCGCGCGGCGCGCACATGTCCCCGATGAGCTCTGAGCAGCGCCTGCACCCAGCGGCGTTCCTCGTGCACGCCGCCGAGACGATGGCCGGCGCGCTGCTGCCCGCGGCCGTCATCATCGTCCTCAACGGGCCGAGCCTCTCCACGGGCACGTTCTACGCGGTGCTCGGCATCGGCGCCTCGCTGCTGGCCGGCTACATCCGCTGGCGGACGACGCGCTACTGGTGGACGGACACATCGCTGCATTTCCGCAGCGGCGTGTTCAGTCCCGACGAGAAGGTGATCCCGATCGTCCGGATCAGCGCCGTCGACGACGCACAGGGCATCGTGCAGCGGCTGTTCGGCGTGCTCGCGCTGCACGTCCAGACCGCGGGAGGCAGTGCTGACGGTGAGATCGTGCTGCGCGCCGTCAGCCGCGCCGATGCGGCAGCGCTGCGTGCTGTGCTGCGCCACGGCGACGAGCCCGAGCACGCCGAGCCCGCCGTCGGCGAGTGGGCGCTGACGCGCGGCGGCTTGCTGATGGCTGCGCTCACCGGACCGCAGCTGGGCGTCGTGCTCCCTGCGATCGGGGCTGCTCTAGCGACCGGCGGCAACCTGCTCAACGAAGGCGACGCCGACGCGATCACGCGACTGCTCCCCGACAGCGCGCACATGTGGGTGCTGCTGGGCATCGCGTCCGTCGCGCTCGTCCTGCTGGCGTCGCTGCTGGGCGCGATCGTCGGCTTCGGTGGCTTTCGCGTGCGCCGGGAGCCGCAGCGGCTGCGGATCCGCCGGGGGATCGTCGAGCGCCGTGGCGCAAGCGTCGCCGCCGAGCGGATCCACGCCGTGCGCGTCGTCGAGGGCGCGCTGCGCCGCCCGTTCGGGCTCTGTGCGATCCGCATGGAGCTGGCCGGCTACGCCAGCGAGCCCGCCGTCGCGCAGACGCTGATCCCGCTCTGCCGGCGCAGCGATGCGGAGGGCATCCTGGCGCGGCTGCTGCCCGAGCTTCCGCTTCCCGACGAGCGCGCGGCTCAGCGTCCACCACGTCGCGCGCTGCGTCGCTACGTCACCGTCCCGGCCGTGGCGGGCGTGCTCGCCGGCGTGCTGTTCGCCGTCGCGGCGCGGGAGGCGGGCGGGCCGGCGCTCAGCTGGCTGGCGCCCGTCGCGCTTGGCGCGCTTGGCGCGCTGCTCGGGCGTGTCCGCTACGGCGCTGCGGCCTGGTGGCTTGACGCCGGGATCGCGGCGACGCGTCATCATGGCCTCCTCGCGCGCACGACGATCGTCGCCCGCGCCGCGCGCACGCAGTCGCGCGCGCTTGCCGAGTCCGTGACGCAGCGCCGCGCGCGGCTGGCGTCGGTGCGCTTCACCGTCGCCTCCGGCGCACGCGGGCGCGTTGCGCACCTCGAGCGTCCGACTGCCGTGACGCTGTTCGCGCAGCTTGGGCCCTAGCGGATCTCAAAGCCCGCGGCGCCCGACGGCTCGGCGTCGCGCGCCTCGACGCGCGCGACGTCCGCGCGCGGCGGCCCCTGCCCGCAGAAGCGCTCGACGGCCGCGACCGCGTCCGCGGGGCCCTCGAGGTGCGCTTCGACGGTCCCGTCGGCGCGGTTCGAGGCCCACCCGCCGACGCCACGCGCCCGCGCGGCGTCGCGCACGGACGCGCGGAAGAACACGCCCTGCACCCGGCCGTGGACGACGAGGTGGCGGGCGACGAGATCGGTCACGTCCGCAGCGTAAAGTGCCCGCCGGTGCTGCTCGGCACACGCGAGGTCACCGCTCCGGACGGCACGGACCGCTGCATCGGCAAGATCGCCGACGCGCTGGCCGCCGGGCTGACGCCGGCGCCGCGTACGCTACGGCGCACACATGTCGCTGCAGACCTCGCTCTTCGTTCTCACCCTCCGTGCCCACCAGACGATCTACGAGCTCAGCGGAGGGCTGGTCGGCCACCGCATCCTCGGGTTGCCCACGCTGCTGCTGCGCAGCACGGGGCGCAAGTCCGGCGAGCAGCGCACGATCGCGATCGTCTACGTCCGCGACGGCGACCGCTACGTCATCGTCCCGTCCAACGGCGGCGCCAAGCGCCCACCCGCGTGGCTGCTGAACCTCGAGGCCCAGCCGAACGCCGAGATCCAGATCGCGCGCGACCGCACGCCGGTCACCGCGACCGTGATCGGTCGCGACGACCCCGACTTCGAGCGCCTGTGGCGGCTTGCCGACGACCACAACAAGGGCCGCTACGACGCCTACCAGCGCCAGACCGACCGCCAGATCCCCGTCGTCGCGCTGACGCCCGCCTGATGTCGACGCGCTTCGACGTCGAAGAGCAGGGTGACGTCGCCGTCGTGCGGCTCGGCGGTGAGAAGGGCAACCCGCTGGACGCCGACAGCCTGCGCGCGGCGACGGCGCTCGCCGAGCAGCTCGAGCAGCAGCAGCCGGGCGCGATCGTCGTCACGGGGGACCAGCGCTTCTTCTCCGCTGGCCTGGACCTGACGATGCTCCCGGGCCTCGATCGCGACGGCCAGCGCGAGATCGTCGCGGGGCTGAACAGCGCCTTCGCGGCCTGGTACGGCCTCAGCCGGCCGGTGATCGCCGCGATCACCGGGCACGCGGCCGCCGGCGGCATGATCCTCGTGCTCTGCACCGACTACCGCATCGCCTCGACCCGCGCGAAGCTCGGGCTCAGCGAAGTCCGCGTCGGCGTCGCGATGCCGATCGTCGTCGATGCGATCTGCCGCGCCGAGCTTTCGCCGAACGCCGCGCGCGTGCTGATGCTCGGTGGCGAGCTCGTCGATGCGGAGGACGCGATGCTGCTCGGCGCGATCGACGAGCTCGCCGAGCCGGTGTCGGTGCTGCCCCGCGCGCTCGAGGTGGCCGAGGCACGCGCCGGCCTGCCGCGCGACGCCTACGCGACGCTCAAGGCCCAGCAGCGCGGGGAGATCACGGCACGCATGCGTCGCTGGATCGAGGAGGACGCCGACCCGGCGCTCGACGGCTGGTTCGGGCCGGACACCGCGGCAGCCGCCGCGGCGATCCTCAAGGGCGGCTGAGCCCGCGGACGCGGGCGCCGTCGGGGTCGTAGAGCGGCTCGGCGACGACCTCGCCGGCGATCCAGCTGCCGAACAGGTCGAGCTCGACGTCCGTGCCCGGCACGCAGTGCTCGGTGGGCAGGTAGGCGAAGGCGATCGACCGCTGCACCGCATAGCCGTAGCCGCCGCTCGTGACGCGGCCGGCGATCGCGCCGCCGACGGTGACCGGCTCGTTGCCCAGCGCGACCGCGCGCGGATCCTCCAGCGCAATGCACGCCAGCCGCCGTGCGGGCGAGGCGTCGAGGGCGTCGGCGCCGATGAACGTCTTGTCCCCGGCGACGCAGAACGACAGCCCCGCCTCGTGGGGCGTGTCGTCGGGCGTGATGTCCGTCCCCCAGACGCGGTAGCCCTTCTCGACGCGCAGCGCGTCGATCGCCTTGTAGCCGCCGGGCACCAGGCCGTGGGGGAGGCCCTCCTCGTACAGCGCGCGCCACAGCGCGGCGCCGTACTCCGCGGGGCAGTAGAGCTCCCAGCCGAGCTCACCGGTGTAGGTCACGCGCAGCGCGCGCACCGGGACGTCGGCGACCGCCAGCTCGCGCGTCGTCATGTACCCGAAGTCCAGCGGGTCGGGCGTCAGCGGCGCGAGCACGTCGCGCGCCCGCGGCCCCCAGAGCGCAAGGCACGCGTGCGCGGACGTGATGTCGCGCACCGCGACGCTGCCGTCGTCGGGCGCATGGCGCCTGGATCCACGCGAGGTCATGGCGGCCGAAGGCGGTGCCGGTGACGATCCAGAAGCGCTCGTCGCTCACGCGGCGTGACCGTGAAGTCGCACTCGATCCCGCCGCGGCGGTTGAGCATCTGCGTGTAGGTGACCTTGCCGACGTCGCGCGCGACGCGGTTGTCGCACAGCGTGCTCCAGCAGCTCCGCCGCGCCCGGGCCGGCGACCTCGATCTTCGCGAACGAGGACTCGTCGAACAGCGCGACGGCCTCGCGGCAGGCGCGCGCCTCGGCGCCGATCGCCGGCGACCAGTGGATCCCGGCCCAGCCGCGCGGGCGCAGCGACTCGTCGCCGGCGGCGGCGTTGGGCTCGTACCAGTTGACGCGCTCCCAGCCGGACTTCTCCCCGAACGCTGCGCCGTGCTCGCGATGCCACTCATACGCGGACGACAGCCGCAGCGGCCGGCCCGCCTTGCGCTCGTGCCCGGGGTACTTGATGTCGTAGTAGGTCTCGTAGTTCTCCTTGACGCGCGCCAGGGTGTACGACGGCGAGCGGTAGTGCGCGCCGAAGCGCCGCACGTCCATGTGCCAGAGGTCGAGCTGCGGCTCGCCGGCGGCGATCCACTCCGCCATGACCTTGCCGATGCCGCCCGCGCCCGCCAGCCCGTGCGCGCAGAACCCGGCGGCGACGAAGAAGCCGGCGACCTCGGTCTCCCCGAGGCAGAACTCGTTGTCGGGCGTGAACGCCTCGGGTCCGTTGATGAGCTTGGTGATCGTCACGTCGTTCATCACGGGCACGCGCTTGCGGGCGTTGACCGTGATCTCCTCGAAGCGCTCCCAGTCCTCCTCGAGCAGGCGGCCGTTGAAGTCCGCGGGGATCGCGTCGAGTCCGTCGGGCCCGAGCGCCCACGGCGCGCTCTCGCGCTCGTAGCCGCCCATCACCAGGCCGCCGCCCTCCTCGCGGAAGTAGATGAGGTTGTCGGGGTCGCGCATCGTTGGCAGGTGGGCGTCGCCGCGCTCGCGAAACGGCTGCGTGACGAGGTACTCGTGGGCGAAGGGGACGATCGGCACGCGCACGCCCGCCATCCGCCCGATCTCCGCGGCGAACATCCCGCCGGCGTTGACGACGATCTCGGCCTCGATGTCGCCCCACTGCGTGCAGACGCCGCGCACGCGGCCGTCGCGCACGTCGATCGACTCCACCCGCGTGTGGGTGAAGATCTGGGCGCCGCCGCGCCGCGCGCCGTCGGCCAGCGCGTAGGTCAGCTGCGAGGGGTCGAGGTAGCCGTCGGTCGGCAGGTAGGAGGCGACGCGCACGCCGTCGCCGACCATCAGCGGGAAGAGCTCGGTCGCCTCGGCGGCCGACAGCAGCTCCAGCGGCAGGCCGAAGGTCCGCGCCCACGCGACCTGGCGGTGGACCTCCTCCTCGCGCTCGGGCGCGCAGGCCAGGCGCAGGCCGCCGCACTCCGTCCACCCGGGATCGAACTCCGACTCGGCGGCCAGCCGCCGGTACAGCTCGACGCTGTACATCATCATCTTCGTCAGCGAGACCGACCCGCGCAGCTGGCCGACGAGCCCGGCGCTGTGGAACGTCGAGCCCGATGTCAGCTCGTCGCGATCGAGCAGCACGACGTCGCGCTCGCCGAGCTGGGCGAGGTGGTAGGCGATCGACGTGCCGCCGACGCCGCCGCCGATGATCACGATGCGGGCACGATCGGGCAGCTCACGCGGTCGCGGCAAGGCGCAGCCACTCCTCGAGGTCGGGTTGCGGCGCGCAGGCGCGCGAAGTGCGTCTCGGCGTAGGCGACGTAGTCCACGTCGAGGTCTGACAGCGCCTGCTGGGAGACGCCCCACATCGCCTCGCGGAAGTCCGACATGAAGCGCATCAGCTTCAACGCGGCGCGCTGCGCGTCGGTCGGCGGCGCGCCCCAGTACGCGCCAAGCAGCGCGTCCTCGTCGTCGATCGCGTTGTTGGCGGCGAGGTTGGCGAGGTCGAACTCGCGCACGTTCATGCCGGCGTACTCCCAGTCGAGCAGTCGCAGCCCGTCCGCCGTCGCGATGAAGTTGGCGGGGAGGAGGTCGTTGTGGCAGGGGACCTCCGGCAGTCCCCGCAGTGCCGTGCGGATCTGCTCTGCCGTCGCGAGCAGCTCCGCGTAGTCGTCGGGCACGGGCGCGAGGCGCGCCTGCTCAGACACGAGCTCGAAGACCGCGAAACGTCGTGGGCAGCGGCGCCGACGCGTGAAACGCCCGCAGCATCGCCGCGGCGTCGCCGAGCCGCGCCCGCACGCCGGCCGCATCGAGGACGTCGCCCGCAAGGAACTCGCAGACCAGCACGCCGTCGAGGCGGGCGACGACTGCCGGCGCGATGCCGAGCGCCGCGGCCTGCGTGGTCGCCGCGGCCTCGGTGTCGCGGTCGATGCCGAGCGGGCCGGTCTGCTTGCCGCACAGCCGCACGACGGTGTCGCGGTCGCCGAAGCGCACGCGGTAGTTGCGGTTCGTCAGCCCGCCCTCGAGCGCGACGGGCTCGGACGCGGGTCCGAGGTCGGCGGCCAGGCGGTCGATGACATGGCTTGTACGCAAAGGCTTGCGCACTGTACCTTCGGCCGCCATGACCCTGGACGAGCTCCGCGCGCAGGTCAAGGACGGCAGCATCGACACCGTCCTGATCGCGCTCACCGACATGCAGGGGCGCCTTCAGGGAAAGCGCCTGCACGCACAGCACTTCGTCGACACCGTCGTCGAGCACGGCGCCGAGGCCTGCAACTACCTGCTGGCGATCGACGTCGAGATGAACACCGTCGGCGGCTACGCGATGAGCTCGTGGGAGCGCGGCTACGGCGACTTCGTCCTCAAGCCGGACTTCGACACGCTGCAGCCGGTGCCGTGGCAGCCGGGGACGGCGCTGTGCCTCGCAGACGTCGCCTGGGAGGACGGCTCGGACGTCGTCGCCTCGCCGCGCCAGATCCTGCGCCGCCAGTGCGCGCGGCTGGCCGAGCACGGCTGGGAGGCGCTCGCGGGCACCGAGCTCGAGTTCATCGTCTTCGAGGACAGCTACGAGAAGGCCTGGGACGCCGGCTACACGAAGCTGACGCCGGCCAACCGCTACAACGTCGACTACTCGCTGCTGGGCACCGCGCGCGTCGAGCCGCTGATCCGCCGCATCCGCAACGAGATGTTCGCGGCCGGCATGCGCGTCGAGGACTCCAAGGGCGAGTGCAACCTCGGCCAGCACGAGATCAACTTCCACTTCGGCCCGGTGCTGACGAGCGCCGACCGCCACAGCGTCTACAAGAACGGCGCCAAGGAGATCGCCGCGCAGGAGGGCATGGCGATCACGTTCATGGCGAAGTACGACGCGCGCGAGGGCAGCTCCTGTCACGTCCACCTGTCGCTGCGCGCAGGCGACGGCACGCCGGTCTTCGCCGACGAGCCCGCGGTGTTCGACGCGTTCCTCGCCGGCCAGATCGCGTGCCTGCCCGAGCTGACGCTGATGCTCGCGCCGAACGTCAACTCCTACAAGCGCTTCGCCGCAGGCTCGTTCGCGCCGACCACGGTCGCCTGGGGACACGACAACCGCACCTGCGCCTTCCGTGTCGTCGGCCACGGTCCGTCCAAGCGCGTCGAGTGCCGCGTCGCCGGGCGCCGACGTCAACCCCTACCTCGTGCTCAGCGCGCTGATCGCCTCGGGGCTGCACGGCGTCGCGCAGCAGCTGCCGCTCGAGCCTGCGCTGGAGGGCAACGCCTACGCGGCCGACGAGCGGCCGCAGGTGCCGACGACGCTGCGTGCCGCGCGCGACCTGTTCGCCGCCAGCGCCGTCGCCCAGGACGCCTTCGGCGCGGATGTCGTCGCCCACTACGTCAACATGGCCGACGTCGAGCTCGCCGCGTTCGAGGCGGCCGTCACCGACTGGGAGCGCGTGCGAGGGTTCGAGCGACTGTGACCAACGGCGGCACCTCAGCGCTGCGCGATGCGATCTCCACCGAGACGGTGTTCGCGCCCGTGCGCTCGCAGACGGCGTTCGAGGAGACCGTCGATCGGCTTGGCACCGCGATCAAGCTCGGGCTGCTGCCGCCCGGCGAGCGGCTGCCCGCCGAGCGCGAGCTCTGCCAGCGCCTGGGGATCGCACGCTCGACGCTGCGCCAGGCGCTGACCGCGCTCGCGCAGTCCGGTCACCTCGTCGCCGTGCGCGGCCGCGGCGGCGGCACGTTCGTCGCCGACACGCTGCCGCCGGCCGCGGCGCCGACGGCCGACCTCGTCGCGAACTGGCGGGAGACCTGCGACGAGCGCCTGGCGCTCGAGGTCGGGGTCGCCGTGCTCGCCGTCAGCCGCGCGCAGGACGCGCAGCTGCACGTGCTCGACGAGCTCGTGGTGGCGATGGACGACCGGCTCGAGGACTTCCCGGTCTACCGCGCGGCGGACGTGCGCTTCCACGTCAACCTCGCAGAGACGACTGGCAGCCCGCGCCTCGTCACGCTGATCACCGAGTCGCAGGGCGCGATGGGGGCGCTGATCGGCCACATCGCCCACCCGCCCGAGGTACTTGCGCACTCCAACGCCCAGCACGCGCGGCTGCTGGCGGCGATCCGCGGCAACGACGTCGCGCACGTCGTGCAGGTCATGACCGAGCACGTACAGGGCACCGAGCATGTGCTCGCCGGCCTGCTGCCGCAGCGCTAGCCCGACTCGACAGACGGTCGGTTGACTTCGGGGCCCAAAGGCAGGAAGGTCGGACCTTCAGTTGTTCAGCTTTGTCCGTGGACCTTGGGAGAGGGAGAGACGACGGTGACGACGCACACGCCGGACATTCCGGACACGCCGGACATGCAGGACGCCGACGTTCGGCGGCTCGCCGAGCTGGGGTACTCGCAGGAGCTCAGCCGCTCCTGGAGCGGCTTTCAGAACTTCGCGATCTCGTTCACGATCATCTCGATCCTGGCCGGGTGCTTCACGACCTACGGCCAGGCCTTCAACAACGGCGGCCCGATCGCGATCTCGTGGGGCTGGCCGCTGATCTCGATCCCGATCCTGATCATCGGCTTCTGCACGTCCGAGCTCGTCTCGGCCTACCCGACCGCCGGCGGGATCTACTGGTGGGCGTCGAAGCTCGGCGGGCCGGCCTGGGGCTGGTTCACCGGGTGGTTCAACTTGATCGGCCTGATCGCGGTGACCGCGTCGGTCGTCTACGGCTCGGCGACGTTCATGAACACCGTCTTCGGGCTGTATGACTTCAACCTCTTCAACGGGGTCAGCGGCAACTACCTGACGGGGACGTTCGTCCTGTTCTGCGTGATCCTCGCGTTCCAGACGTTCGTCAACATCGCGGGCAGCCACTTCGTCGCGATCCTCAACTCGATCTCGGTCTGGTGGCACGTCGCCGGCGTCGCGGTGATCCTCGGTGTGCTGATCTTCGTCCCCGATCACCACGCGACGTTCGACTTCGTCTTCACCGAGCGCATCAACAACTCGGGCTTTGATGACGGCTCCGTCGGCGGTATCAGCTTCTGGTTCTACGTCCTGCCGCTGGGCTTCTTGCTGACGCAGTACACGATCACCGGCTTCGATTCGTGCGCGCACATCTCCGAGGAGACGCACGGCGCCGCCGACAACGCCGCCAAGGGCGTCTGGCGCTCGATCTTCTACTCGGCGCTGATCGGCTGGTTCCTGCTGCTGGCGATCACGTTCCTGGCGGCCAACCCCGACCAGGTCGAGGCCGGCGCCGGCGGCTCGATCCCGCTGCTGCAGAGCGCGATGGGCGTGGCCTGGGTGAAGCTCGTGCTGGTCATCTCGACGATCGGCCAGGTGTTCTGCGGCATGGCCTGCCTGACCAGCGCGTCGCGCATGTGTTACGCGTTCAGCCGCGACGGTGCGATCCCGTTCTCCGGAGTGTGGAGCCGCGTCAACCAGCGGCGCATTCCGTTTAACGCCGTGATCTTCATGGCCGTCTGTGCCGCGCTGATCACCGTCCCGGCGACGAAGGGCTACGGCGATGCGAAGATCCCGGTCGCGTTCTTCGCGGTCGTGTCGATCGCGGTCATCGGCCTCTACATCGCCTACGTGATCCCGATCTACTTGCGCTGGCGCAAGGGCGACGAGTGGGAGACGGGCCCGTGGACCAACGGGCGCAAGTACAAGTGGATGAACCCGTTCGCGACGGTCTGGGTGGCGATCATCACCGTCATCTTCATCCTGCCGACGACGCCCGCGGGCGTGCCGTGGAACGACGAGTTCAGCTGGCAGGCCGTCAACTACGCGCCGCTCGCGGTCGGCGGGCTGATCCTCGTCGTCGGGATCTGGTGGCTCGCGAGCGCCAAGAACACGTTCACCGGGCCGAAGATGACGATCGCCGAGATCGATAAGGAGATCGACGTTTGAGCGAGACCCTCGAGGTCTGCGAGCCGGCGACCGAGCAGGTCCTCGCGACACTGCCCCGGGCCGGTCCTCGCGAGGTCGACGAGGCGGTCGCTCGGGCGCAGGCGGCGCTGCCGGCATGGAGGAGCTTGGCCCCCGGGGGGCGAGCCGAGATCCTCCGTGCCGTCACCGCGACGCTCGAGGAGCATCACGAGGAGCTCGCGCTGCTGGAGGCACGCAACGCGGGCAAGCCGATCGCCGCCGCGCGCGGGGAGATCGGCGGCGCGATCGCGACGTTCCGCTACTACAGCGCCGCGCCCGAGCGGCTGCTGGGCGACACCGTCCCGGTCGACGGCGGGATCGCGATGACGTTCCGCGAGCCGATCGGCGTCGTCGGGCTGATCACGCCCTGGAACTTCCCGCTGGCGATCGCCTCGTGGAAGCTCGCGCCGGCGCTGGCGGCGGGCAACACCGTGGTGCTCAAGCCCGCCGAGCTGACGCCGCTGACGGCGCTGCGGTTCGCCGAGCTGGCGGTGCAGGCCGGCGTTCCCGAGGGCGTCGTCAACGTCGTCGTCGGCCCGGGCTCCAGCTGTGGCGCGCGGCTGGTCGAGCATCCCGACGTCGGCAAGATCGCCTTCACCGGCTCGACGGAGGTCGGCGCCGCGATCGCCGCCGCGGCGGCGCCGACGATCAAGCGCGTGACGCTCGAGCTCGGCGGCAAGTCGGCCAACGTGATCTTCGCCGACGCCGACATCGCCGCCGCCGCGGCCGCCGCGCCGTGGGCCGTGTTCGACAACGCCGGCCAGGACTGCTGCGCGCGCTCGCGGATCCTCGTCGAGCAGTCGGCCGTCGACGAGTTCCTGGCGGCGCTGCAGCCCGCGGTCGAGGCGATCACGGTCGGCGACCCGCTGGACGAGGCCACGCAGATGGGGCCGCTGATCAGCGCCTCGCACCGTGAGACGGTGGCGTCGTTCGTCGACGGCACGGACCCGGTCGCGTTCGCCGGGACGGCGCCCGACGGGCCCGGCCACTGGTTCGCCCCGACGATCCTGCACCCCGTCGATCCGGCCGGCCGCGCCGCGACCGAGGAGATCTTCGGCCCGGTCGCGTGCGTCATCCCGTTCGCCGACGAGGCCGAGGCGATCGCGCTGGCCAACGCGTCGATCTACGGGCTGTCGGGGTCGATCTGGACGCGCGATGGGGCGCGCGCGCTGCGCGTCGCGCGTGCGCTGGAGAGCGGCAACCTGTCGATCAACTCGAACGCCTCGGTGCGCGTCACGACGCCGTTCGGAGGCTTCAAGCAGTCCGGCTACGGGCGTGAGCTTGGTCCGCACGCGCTCGATGCCTACACCGAGGTCAAGACGGTCTACTACCGCACGGAGGAACAGTGAGGCTGCACGAGAAGGTGTGCGTCGTCACCGGCGCAGCGGGAGGCATCGGCGCCGCGACGGTCGCGGCGTTCCAGCGCGAAGGCGCGCGCGTGGTGGGGGTCGATCTGAGCGACGGCGCGCCGGGCGACCTCGCGCTTGCGGTGGACGTCACCGACGAGGACGCGGTCAAGGCGCTCTACGCGCGCGTTCGCGAGGAGTACGGGCACATCGACGTGCTCTTCAACAACGCCGGGATCTCGCCCGACGACGACGCCTCCATCCTCGAGACGTCCTACGAGGCCTACCAGCGCGTGCAGGACGTCAACCTCAAGTCCGTCTTCCTCTGCTGCAAGTACGGCATCCCGCACCTGCTGGAGAACGAGCGCGGCGGCTCGGTCATCAACACGGCCTCGTTCGTGGCGGTGCTCGGGGCGGCGACGTCGCAGATCTCCTACACGGCGTCCAAGGGCGGCGTGCTGGCGATGTCGCGGGAGCTTGGCGTCGAGTTCGCGCGTCGCGGCGTGCGCGTCAACGCGCTCTGTCCCGGGCCGGTCGACACGCCGCTGCTGCGCGAGCTGTTCGCCAAGGATCCCGAGCGCGCGGCGCGCCGTCTGGTGCACGTCCCGATGGGCCGCTTCGGCACCGCCGAGGAGATCGCGGCGGGCGTCGTCTTCCTGGCGTCGGACGAGTCGTCGTTCGTCACGGCGTCGACGTTCCTGGTCGACGGCGGCATCAGCGGTGCATACGTCACCCCGGAGTAGGCATGCTACGCAGCCATGCAGCACACCACGCTCACGGCAACCTTCCAGCAGACCGCTGCCGACAACGCTGACGCGATCGCGCTGAGGACGCTCGGCGGCGCCGTCGAGATCACCTGGGGCGAGTACGCGCAGCAGGTGCGGCGGATCGCCGCGGGCCTCGCGGGCATCGGCGTGCGTCGCGGCGACTGCGTCGCGCTGATGCTCACGAACCGCCCCGAGTTCCATCTCTACGACACGGCCGCGCTGCACCTCGGTGCGACGCCGTTCTCGATCTACAACACCTATCCGCCCGAGCAGATCGCCTACCTCTTCTCCAACGCCGGCAACCGCGTCGTGATCTGCGAGGAGCAGTTCGCCGAGCGCCTGCTCGCCGCCCAAGATGACAGCGGCGTCGAGCACGTGATCTGCGTCGATGCGCAGCCCGACGGGACGCTGACGCTCGACGACCTCGATCGCGGCGCCGATCCCGATTTCGACTTCGACGCCGCCTGGCAGGCCGTCCAGCCCGGCGACGTCGCCACGCTGATCTACACCTCGGGGACAACCGGGCCACCCAAGGGCGTCGAGCTGACCCACGCCAACCTGCTGGCCGAGCTCGATGCCGTGGCCGGTCAGCTCGACCTGCGCAGCGACGACCGCGCGACGTCCTACCTGCCCGCGGCGCACATCGCCGACCGCTGGCTGTCGCACTACTCGCCGATGGCCTCGGGGCTGCAGATCACGTGCGTGCCCGACGCGCGCGCGATCGCCCAGGCGCTGCCGGAGGTGCGGCCGACGGTCTGGGGCGCGGTCCCACGGGTGTGGGAGAAGCTCAAGGCGGCGCTGGAGGCCGGCGGCGTGACCGATCCCGCCGCGCTGCCCGACGAGGCGCGCGCGGCCGTGCGCGCGAAGATCGGCCTGGACGAGGTGCGCTGGGTCGTCTCGGGTGCAGCGCCGATCCCCGTGGAGGTGCTCGAGTACTTCCTCGCGCTCGAGCTGCCCGTCTGCGAGCTCTGGGGCATGTCCGAGCTGTCGTGCTGCGCGACGATCAACCCGCCCGACGACATCCGCATCGGCACGGTCGGCGTCGCGCTGCCGGGGATCGAGCTGCGGCTGGCCGACGACGGCGAGCTGCTCGTGCGCGGCGGCACGGTGATGAAGGGCTACCGCGGCGAGCCGGAGAAGACCGCCGAGGCCGTGATCGACGGCTGGATGCACACCGGCGACATCGCGACGATCGACGACGACGGCTACGTCCGCATCGTCGACCGCAAGAAGGAGCTCATCATCAACGCGGCCGGCAAGAACATGTCGCCGGCGAACATCGAGGCCAAGCTGAAGGCCGCGAGCCCGCTGATCGGCCAGGCCGTGGCGATCGGCGACGGACGTCCCTACAACGTCGCCCTCGTCGTGCTCGACCCCGACGGCGGCGCGGGGCGCGACGCCTCCGATCCCGACGTGATCGCCGAGGTCGGGGCGGCCGTCGAGCGCGCCAACGAGCAGATGGCCCGCGTCGAGCAGATCAAGCGCTTCAAGCTGCTGGGTGAGGACTGGGAGCCCGGCGGCGACGAGCTGACGCCGACGAGCAAGCTCAAGCGCAAGCCGATCGCGGCGAAGTACGCCGACGAGATCGAGGCGCTGTACGCCGGCTGACGCCGCTGGCGGTAGGTTCCCGGCATGAATCTGCCTGCAAAGGTCGCCGGTCCGGCGCGCCGCGTCGGCCTGGAGGTGCGAGGTTTCAGGGCGCTGGTGCGGGCCGGGATGCTCGGGCGCTCGTCGCCGAGGACGACGCGCGCGATCTTCGGCGCGCTCAAGAACTACGGCGCGTTCGGCTCGGCGTCGCGGATCGCGGCGCTGCGCCATGGTGACCTCCCGGCGATCGCCGACGACCGCGGCGAGCTGACGTTCGCCGACCTCGACGACCGCGTCAACCGCCTCTGCAACGCGCTGCGCGCCCGCGGCCTCGGACCGGGAGCGAGCGTCGGCGTGCTGTGTCGCAACCACCGCCAGCTGCTGATCGTCGGCTTCGCCGTCGCGCGCGCCGGGCTGAACGTGGTCATGCTCAACACCGCGTTCTCCTCGCGCCAGTGCGGCGAGGTCGCCAACCGCGAGGGCGTCGACCTGCTCGTCTACGACATCGAGCTCGCCGAAGCCGTCGCCGACGTCGAGGCCCCGCTGGGCAAGCTCGCCTGCGCGATCGAGAACGCGAGCGCCGACGAGCTCGACGCGCTGATCGCCGGCAGCGACCCGGCGCTGCCGCCGGCGCCGGAGAGCACGGGCCGGATCGTGATGCTGACCAGCGGCACGACCGGCACGCCCAAGGGGGCGCCGCGCGAGGACCCGCGTGGGTTCATCGGCGCCGGGGCGGTGCTCGAGCGGATGCCGATGCGCGCCCGCGAGGCGACCGTCGTCGCGCCGCCGCTGTTCCACGGCACCGGGCTGCTTGATCGCGCTGCTGACGATCGGCCTGGGGTCAAAGCTCGTGCTGCGCCGCCGCTTCGACGCCGCGCAGTTCCTCGACGACATCGCCGCGCACAACGCGACCGGCGTCTGCGTCGTGCCGGTCATGCTGCAGCGCGTGCTCGCGCTCGGCGACGACGAGATCCGCGCGCGCGACCTCTCGTCGCTGCGCGTGGTCTTCTGCGCGGGCGCGCAGCTGCCCGCCGAGGTCGCGACCAAGACGCAGGAGGTGCTCGGCGACGTCGATCTACAACCTCTACGGCTCGACCGAGGTGGCGCTCGCGACGATGACGACGCCCGACTGACGTCCACGCCGCGCCGACGTCGGTCGGCAAGCCGCTGCTGGGCTCGCAGATCAAGATCCTCGACGAGCACGGCAAGGAGCTTGCGCAGGGCCAGACGGGGCGGATCTTCGTCGGCACGACCTCGCCGTTCGAGGGCTACACCGGCGGTGGCGGCAAGGAGATCATCGACGGCATGCTCTCGACCGGCGACGTCGGCCATTTCGACGGCGCCGGGCGGCCTGTTCATCGACGGCCGCGACGACGAGATGATCGTGTCGGGCGGCGAGAACGTGTTCCCGCGCGAGGTCGAGGAGCTGCTCGTCACGCACGCGGCGGTCGCCGACGCGGCGGTCATCGGCGTCGAGGACCCCGAGTTCGGCCAGCGCCTGCGCGCGTTCGTCGTCCTGAGCGCGGGCGGACAGGTCGCCAGGAGGAGCTGCAAGGCGTTCGTCAAGGACAACCTCGCGCGCTACAAGGTCGCCGCGCGAGGTCGTCTTCCTCGACGAGCTGCCGCGCAACCCGACCGGGAAGATCCTCAAGCGCGAGCTCGTGAAGCTGCCCGTCTAGGCTTCACCAATGGCCAGCATCTCGACTGTCGACGACCTGAAGGCCCGCACGGGGGAGGAGGTCGGTGTCAGCGACTGGCACGACGTCACCCAGGAGCGCGTCAACGCCTTCGCCGACGCCACCGGCGACCAGCAGTGGATCCACACCGATCCCGAGCGCGCCGCGCAGGGGCCGTTCGGCGGGACGATCGCGCACGGCTACTACACGCTCTCGCTGGCGCCCGTCCTGATGGAGCAGGTGCTGCCGCTCGACGGCTTTGCGATGGGCGTCAACTACGGCCTCGACAAGCTGCGGTTCCCGGCGCCGCTGCCGGTCGGCAGCCGCGTGCGCATGCGCGGGACGCTGGACCGCGTGGAGGACATCGCCGGCGGCGCGCAGATGTACGTGACGCTGACGTTCGAGCGCGAGGACGCCGACAAGCCGGTGTGCGTGGCGCAGGCGCTGTATCGCGTCTACGAGTAGCGCAGCGCGGGCGTGCGGCCCGCCTCCTCGGCGACCATCGCCTCGGCGACGCGCCGTGCCCTGACCGCGGCGCGGTCGGCCTTGACGTTGATGTCGCGCCGCGGTTGGAGCTCACCGCCGAGCTGGCGCTGGACGGTCTCGAGCACGACCGCGTCGCGCGCCGCCCACTCGTTGAACATCGTCTGCAGGTGCTCGGCGACGACCGCGCGGTCGGTCGCGAAGTTGCGCACCATCCGCAGGAAGACGTGCGTCGATGTGGCGCTCTCGGGTGTGAAGCCCTGGACGCGCGGCAACTCGAACGCCGCTTGCCCGTCGGGCTCGATCGTGTAGCGCTGGACCTCCAGGGCGGGGGAGACGAACGTGCCCTGCTCGTGTCGCGCGCAGTCGGTGTCGCGCGGCAGCCCGGTGGCCTCCGCCTCCGAGTCGACTAGGCGCGCGCGCGGCAGCACGCGCGAGTAGGACACGACATCTCCGACACCTCGACCTCGTCCAGCGGCGGCAGGACGTCGATGCCGGGCGGCACCGCCTCGGGGTGCATGACGAAGACGTTGGTGAGGTCGAGGTAGTGCTCGTGCAGCAGCATGTAGTTGGCCTCGACGTGCAGCGTCTCGCCGGTGTTCGCCCACTGCGGATCGCCGAACCACGGGGTGCGCGGCGGCGGTCGCAGCGCGGCCGCGCCCGGCTGGCCGAGCCAGATCCAGACGAACGGCGCCTGCTCGTGGACGGGGAACGTGCGCACGCAGGCGTTCTGCGGGACGTTGTCCTGGGAGGGGACCTCGGCGAGGCAGCCGTCCGGGTCGTACGTGAAGCCGTGGTAGCCGCAGACGACGGGTCGCCGTCGAGGCGGCCGGCCGACAGCGGATAGGCGCGGTGGATGCAGCGATCCTCCATCGCGACGACCTCGCCCGACGCGCGGCGATAGAGGCGGTCGTGGCGCGGCGGGTCCATCGAGATCATCTGCAGCCGCTGGACGTCCAGCGGCACGCCGATGTCGTCGACGTTGAAGATCCCGCGACGCTCCGAGGAGAACGTCTTGAAGTCGCGCGTCACGGTCCTGACGAAGGTCAGCGCTACGCGCGCGATCGCCGCTCGGGCACGAGCTTGTACTCGACGCGGCAACCGAGCGCCGCCGCGTAGCGTTCGAGCGTCGACAGCTTCGTGTCCGCCGCGCCCTCGAGACGTGCCAGCGCTGATTGAGACGTGTTCATCGCCGCGGCAACTGTGGTCTGCGAGAGATGGCGCTTGTGCCGCAGTTCGGTCAGCGCCGCGAGAACGGCGCGCCGGCGCTGCGCGGCGGCGAGCAGCACCGGGAACTCGGGATTCGTGTCGGTGAACTGCTCGACCATCTCGTCGAGAAAATCGGTGTCAGTGACTCGGTCGCGTGCCATCGCAATAGCAACTTTAGCATCGCGATTCTGCGATACCAAACTCGGGTCAGGAGCCGCGCCGCCGCCAGTCTGCCAGGCGGCGCTTGGCGAGCGCGATCTTGTCCGGCGGCGTCTACTGGGTCTTCTTCTTGAACGCTTCGAGTGACAGGAGGATGGTGCTCGACTCGCCCTCGGCAGCGAACAGCACGCGGTAGATCACGCGATCGCCGTCTGCGCGGACCTCGTAGATCTCGCCATCGAGATGGCGAGTGGCGGCGAGCCCCGCTCGCGGACGTCGGCCATCGCCGCAAGAACGCTGGCGCGATCGTTGTCGTTGAGATTCTCGAGGAACTCCTTGATCGGCCGCCGTCCCGTCGCTGTGCGGTAGTCCCGCGAGCGGCGGCGCCGTTGAGGTCGATCGGAAGGCACGCCGTGAGGCTAGTTCGCGCGTCGGACCCCGATGCCTTGGCCGCGAGCTGCCCTCAGAACGCAAGAAGCCCCGGCTTTCCGGGGCTTCTCTGAGAGCGGATGAAGGGACTCGAACCCTCGACCTTCTGCATGGCAAGCAGACGCTCTAGCCAACTGAGCTACATCCGCGCGAGCGCGGAGTATAGCCGGGGTATCGGAGAGGCGCGGACCGGAATCGAACCGGTGTCACCGGCTTTGCAGGCCGTTGCGTAGCCACTCCGCCACCGCGCCGAGTGAGCGCCAATAGTAGGCGTTCGCGCAGCGGCCCGGCGGCCCGCCCGCGCGACAATGGTGACGGCGGCGCTGCTACATTTCTCGCCTCCCAGGGCGATTAGCTCAGCTGGGAGAGCGCCGCCTCGACAAGGCGGAGGTCACTGGTTCGAGCCCAGTATCGCCCACTCGCCGCGAGCCCTGTCCGTGGAGTTCGACGCCTCGTAGCCCGCCCCGCTGCGCGATATCCTCGCGTGCGTGCGGTTTCTCCGCTTCCTCCTGTTCGGTCTGGTTGTTTTCGCCACCGGCCGCGCGCTGCGGGCCGTGGGCGCCGACTGGGCCGTCTACCCGGCCGGCGCAGTGCTGATGTCCGTCTTCTTCGTCGTGCCGTCGATCCGCGACGGCCGCGATCCCCCGATCGTCGGCGTCGCGATCGCGGTCGTCCTACCGCTCGCCGTCATCGTCGACGCGCTCGGTGCGCCACTGTGGGTGTCACTCGGGATCCTCGGAGCCTGCGTCGTTGCGTACGACGTCTACGACGTCCACATCGCGCCCGACCGAGGGACCGTGAACAGCCCAGCGGCCCAGCCTGGAAGGCCCGGGGCCGGCGGCGTCTGAGGCGCCGTCACTCGCGCGCCGAGTCAGTTTGGCCCGCTCCGGCGGGCCGTTCTCGTTCCAGGGTGTGTGCGGTAGGTCACTGAGGATCGGGGATCGCCCTGAAGCCGAGACACGCCGCCAATGGGACTATCGAGCCGCGGGCAAAGTGCCTGCAGAGGGGGGTGTCCAACTAGGGAGGGTGTCGTGAAAACCGCCATTCGCGCGGCTGCGCTTGCAGCCGCGTTGTCCGTCGTATGCCTGGCGCCAAGCGCGCAGGCCGTCAACTCGCTCACACCGGCATCCGTGTCGGTGACGCTGAAGCCGGGCGAGTCAACCACCATCAAGAAGAGCCTGTCGCTGGACCCGAATGCGGCCAAGGCCGACATCCTGATCGCCATCGACACCACGGGCTCGATGAGCGGTGCGATCAATCAGGCGAAGTCAGAGGCGACGGCGCTCGTCAACCAGCTCCAGAGCCAGATCCCCGACGCCCAGTTCGCCGTCGTGGACTTCCGGGACGCCGGCGACGGACCGGCCGAGGAGTACAACCTGCGCCAGGCGATGACCGGCTCGGCGTCGGCTGTCCAGACCGCGATCAACGCGATGTTCGCGGACGGCGGCGGCGATCTCCCCGAGGCAACGAACTACGTGATCGAGCGCGCGACGAACGATGCGGCGATCGGGTGGCGTGCGGGCTCGAGGCAGTTCGTCGTGCACATCGGCGACGCGGCACCGCATTCGCCGACGACGTCGGCGTGCGGCACGCAGTCGGCCGACTCGCATGGCCTCACGACCGCGGGCGTGATGGCCGGGCTCACCGCCGCCAAGCGGACGATCTTCATGGTCGCCGTCGGCGGGATCCTGCCCTGCTACCAGTCGATCGCCGCACTCGGCTACTCCGGTAGCCAGGCGGTCCAGCTGGGCGCGTCGTTCTCCCAGACGATCGTCGACGCGGTCAACGCCGCCTCGGCGAACATCAACCAGGTCGATCTCGCGACTGATCCGGTCGCGTTCGCGTCGTGGGTGACGTTCTCTCCCGCGCCGCCGTACGGACCGCTGACCGCTCCCGCGACGCTCGCGTTCGACGAGAAGATCACGGTCCCGCTCGGCACCGCGCCCGGCGTCTACGAGTTCGACGTCGTCGCCTACGCCGATGGTGGCGAGCGCGCCCGCGAGCACGTCAAGGTGACCGTGCCGGCGCTCGTACGCTCCGGGCGCTTCGTGTGCCGCGGCACCGGGCTGAACCTGCGGCTGCTGAGCCTGAACCTCGGCTCGATCGTCACCGCCAATCCGCTGCTTGACCCATGCAAGGACGAGCGGCACTCATTGGTCGACGTGAACAAGGTCGCGTCGGGTCTGCTCGGCGCCCTGGTCACCGGCAACGTCGTCGAGGCCACGAGCGACGCATCGGTCGGCGGCCCGCAGCCGGCGGCCGGCGACCGCGCTGACGGCGATGCCAAGACGACCGGTCTGAAGATCGCCCTCGGCACCACGGTGATCAGCGCTCAGGCCGTGACCGCGCACGCGACGGCGCAGTGCGTCGCGCCCAGCGCCGGCGTGCTGGCACTCGACCGCTCGACGAGCGGCGACGTCGTCGGGCTGAAGATCGGGTCGACGCCGATCGCGGTCAACGGCGGCGCCCAGCAGAGCATCCCGCTCGGCATCGGGACGCTGCACGTCAACTGGCGCGGCGTGGTCAACGGCGTCGCGATCCGTCGCGGCCTGTGGCTCGAGAGCGCGCTCGCGAGCGTGGTCGTCAGCCAGGCCGAAGCCGGCGCCGTCGGCAACCCCTGCGCCTCGGCGTAGCCCCTAGGTCCCCTGGAGCGCCGTGACCAGGCGCTCCAGGTCGGACTCGTCGTTCCAGGCACCGACGCTGGCACGGACCAGCGCGGTGCCTGGCAGCGACCGCACGACGATGCCGGCGCCGGCCAGTCGCATGACGGTCGCCGCCGGATCGGCGTCCTCCCACGACACGAGCGTCGTACGGCCGCGGGGGACGACGCTGCGCCCGCGTTCGCGCAGCATCGCGACGAGCGTCTCGGCGAGCGTGGCCGCGCGCTCGAAGACCTCGGGCCAGCCGGCGTCCTCGAGCAGCGCGACGCCGGCCTCGGCGGCCGCGATCGTCTGCGGGGAGAGCGCGCTGGCGTCGTAGGCGCGGGCGTCGTCCCAAGGCCGGGCCTCGAGGCCTGCGTCGGGGTTGGCGAGGTTGACGTACGTCGGGGCGGCCGGCGGGATCTGATCGCGCCAGGCGGGGGAGACCCAGAGCATGCCGGTGCCGACCGGCCCGCACAGCCACTTCTGACCTGAGCCGGCGTAGGCGCAGCAGCCCAGCGTCTCGACGTCGACGGAGATCGCGCCGGCGCCCTGGGCGCCGTCGAGCAGCACGGGCACGCCGAGTTCGGCGAGCGCCGCCGGGGCGAGCGAGCCGTCCACCCAGGAGACATGCGAGCAGGCGACGAGCTTCGTGTCGGCGCTGACGGCGTCGGCGAGATCGGACAGCGGCGCCGTCCGCACGCGGATGCCGTGCAGCCGCTGGGCCTGTGCCAGCGGCCCGAGCAGTCCGGGGTGCTCGTCGGGCGCGGTGAGCACCTCGGCGCCGCGCTGCAGACCGAGGCCCGCAAGCACGCGGACGATGCCGTCGCTGGTCGACAGCGTCAGCGCGACGTCGCGCGACTGGGCGCCGAGGGCGCGGGCGTAGCGCCCGCGCAGCGCGTCGGAGAGCTCGTGCATGCGCGCGAAGTACGCGTGCGTGCGACCGTGCTCCGCCGCGGCCAGCGCCTCGTCGGCGCCGGCCCGCAACGCCTGCGCCGGCAGCGGCCCGCAAGTACCCGCGTTGAGATACGCGAGCTCCTCGAAGACCGGGAACTGCCGGCGCAGAAGGTCGGGCCGTCGCACGGCCCTTGAATCTAGCTAGCTGCCGCACACGGGCCACTGGCCCGCACCGGAGGTGTGTAGAGAATCGCCGCGCGGCGGTCCTGCTCGGTCTCCGACGCGGCGGCCGGGTCGCCCGAGCCGCCGACGGCGGCCCAGGTGGCGTACGAGAACTGGTACTTGCCGCGGTAGGCGCCGCCGCCGCCGATCGCGCGGGGGTTGCCGCCGGACTCACAGGCGGCGATCGACGCGAGGTGCGCGGGGATCGCGACAGCAGGCGCGCCACCGGTGCGCTTGAGCTCGCGCAGCTTGCGCAGCGTGCGCGTCAGCTTGCGGTGCTTGCGTCGCAGCTGCGCGACGGACTTGGCGTCGAGCTTTCGGCGATACCCGCGACCGAGGCGCTCACCACGAAGCTTCGCGACCTTGCGTGCGACGTGCATGACGCGCTGCTCGGCCAGGTCGTGACCGACGCTGCGCAGCTCGCCGTGGATGTTCAGCGCCGAGGCGAGCTCGACGGGGGGCAGGGCCGGCGCGGCCGGCGCCGGGTCATCGGCCGCGAGCGCGAGCGTCGCGGTCGGCGCGGCGACGGCGAACGTCGCCAGTGCGAGCATGCCGCGGCGAGCGGATGCGGTACGGATCGAAGTCGACATTGTCGGTTCCTCCTGGGCACGCAGGAACGCCGGGGGCGCGCATGGGCGGCGCCCGCACGGCAGCGCGCCGATCGGGTCAACTCGACGAGGTCCCGTGCCGCGGCGCTCTCCTCTGCGCCCGATAAGGCGCGAATGCCGCAGGCGCGGTGGGTCACGAAGACCCGCAAACCGCGTCGTCGGCGATGACCCTACCAGAGATTTGCGAACATCTGTTCGTACGGGCCCGAACTGTGCGCGGTGTCACAGAGCGGCATGCGCCCGCGAAGGGGCGTCGCGTAGCATCGCCCGGCGATGAAGGTCACGCTCCCAGACGGCACCGAGCTCGAGCTCCCCGAAGGCGCCACCGGCGCCGATGCCGCTGCGGCGATCGGCCCGGGCCTGGCGAAGGCGGCGCTCGCCGTCAAGCAGGACGGCGAGGTGCGCGATCTCGACCGCCCGCTGATCGCGGACACCGGGATCGAGATCATCACCGAGCGCTCCGGGCAGGACGCCCTCGACCTGATCCGCCACGACACCGCGCACGTGCTCGCCGCGGCCGCGCTCGAGCTCTACCCGGGCGTGAAGATCTCGATCGGGCCGCCGATCGAGAACGGCTTCTACTACGACTTCGAGTTCCCCGAGGGCGTGCACTTCTCCGAGAACGACTTCCCCGCGCTCGAGGCGAAGATGAAGGAGCACATCGACGCCGACGAGCAGTTCGTCCGCGAGGACGTCTCCGCGCAAGAGGCGCTCGAGCGCTTCAAGGCCGAGGACCAGCCCTACAAGGTCGAGCTGATCGAGGACCTCGGGGTCGACTCCGTCAGCCTCTACACCAACGGCCCGTTCACCGATCTCTGCCGCGGGCCGCACGCGCCGGGCACCAAGCGCATCGGCGCGTTCAAGCTGCAGTCGACCGCCGGCGCCTACTGGCGCGGGGACTCCGACCGCACGATGCTCACGCGCGTCTATGGGACCGCGTTCTTCAAGAAGAAGGACCTCGACCAGCACCTCGAGCGCCTCGAGCAGGCCCGCGCCCGCGACCACCGCAAGCTCGGGCGCGAGCTCGGCCTGTTCCAGTTCTCAGACGTCGCGCCCGGCAGCGCGTTCTGGCTGCCCGCCGGGACGACCGTGTTCAACGAGCTCGTGCGCCTCTCCCGCGACATGGGCGCGCCGCGCGGCTACACAGAGGTCAAGACGCCGCAGATCTACGACTCGGAGCTGTGGAAGACCTCCGGTCACTGGGGCAAGTACCAGCGAGAACATGTTCGTCACCGGTTCCGAGGACCGCGAGTTCGGCGTCAAGCCGATGAACTGCCCCGGCCACGCGCACCTCTTCGGACTGCAGCAGTGGAGCTACAAGGACCTGCCGGTCCGCTACTCCGAGCCGGGGCTGCTACACCGCAACGAGCTCTCGGGCACGCTGCACGGCCTGCTGCGCGTGCGCCACTTCGCCCAGGACGACGCCCACGTCTTCTGCACCGAGGAGCAGATCCAGGACGAGGTCGCCGGCTGCCTGGACTTCGCGTTTGCGACCTACGGGGTGTTCGGCTTCGACGACGTCAAGGTCGAGCTGTCGACGCGCCCGGACAACCGCATCGGCGACGACGCGCTCTGGGACCGCGCCGAGGGCGCGCTCGAGCAGGCGCTCGCGACGCAGGGCCTCGAGTACACCGTCAACGCGGGCGACGGCGCCTTCTACGGCCCGAAGATCGACCTGCACCTCACCGACTCGCTCGGCCGCTCGTGGCAGCTCGGCACCGTTCAGCTGGACTACTCGATGCCCGAGCGCTTCGGGCTGACCTACACCGGCGCCGACAACGCCGACCACACGCCGGTGATGATCCACCGCGCGCTGATGGGCTCCTACGAGCGCTTCATCGGGATCCTGCTCGAGGACACCGCCGGCGAGCTGCCGCTGTGGCTGATGCCCGTCCAGGCTGCGGTGCTGCCGATCGCCGACCGCCACAACGACGCCGCCGAGCAGGTCGTCGCGCAGCTGCGCAAGGCCGGCGTGCGCGCCGAGGCCGACACGCGCTCGGAGTCGGTCGGGCGCAAGATCCGCGAGGCCGAGCTGCGCAAGGTGCCGTTCATGCTCGTCGTCGGCGACCGCGAGGCGCAGGAGGGCACCGTGGCGGTGCGCAAGCACGGCGAGGGCGACGAGGGCAGCGTGCCCGTCGCCGAGTTCGCCGCGCGCCTGGCGGCGGTCAACGCCGACCGCTCGTCGTAGGCCGTCGAGCGCGCCAGGGACGACGGGCCGGTGAGCGACACACCCTGGCAGGACCGCCTGGCCGACCTGGAGACCGAGCAGCGCGGCGATATCGTCGTGCATGTCGCGCCAGCTACCGCGAGCGCAGCCGCGGCCTGTCGCGGATGACGCCGCTGCCGGCCGGACACGCGCTGCACCTGCCGCGCTGCAGGTCGATCCACACGTTTGGCATGCGCTTCGCGCTGGACCTCGTCTGGCTCGACAAGCGGGGCGGCGTCGTCCGCGTCGACCACGACGTGCCACCCGCGCGGCTGCGCTGCTGCCTGCGCGCGCGCGAGGTCGTCGAGATCGCCGCCGGCGGCGGCGACGCGCTGGCTGCCGCCTACGCGCGCACGGGTACAGTCGCGTGATGCATCAGTTCCGAGCCGCCGTCGAAGCGCAGGACCTCGACGCGATGGTCGCGTGCCTCGCCGACGACATCGAGTTCCACTCCCCGGTTGCGCACAAGCCGTTCCTCGGCAAGGACGCCGCAGCGGGCGTCCTCGGCGCGGTCTTCCAGACGCTGACCGACTTCCGCTACACGGACGAGCTCGCCGGCGACGACACCCACGCATTGTTCTTCCGCGCGCGCGTGGGCGACAAGGACGTGCAGGGCGTCGACTACATCCACGAGAACGCAGACGGCCTGATCGACAACTTCACGGTCATGTTCCGTCCGCTGTCGGCGATCGTCGCGATGGGCGAGGCGATGGCGCCGAAGGTGGAGGGCCTCGCGAAGTAGGTGCGGACGGCGCGCCTGACCGCCGAGCCGATCAGCGTCGAGCACCTCGACGAGGTCTGGCCGTGGGAGGCCGACGCGCGGGTCGCGCGCTGGATGTGGCCCGGGCACCTCGGCGGCCCGCGCACGCGCCGGCAATCGCGCGAGGTTCTCGAGCTGTTCGCCGCGGAATGGACGCGCGACGGCATCGGGCTGTGGCTCTGGCGCGAGGACGGCGTGGCCGTCGCGCGCGGCGGCCTGCGCCACACGGCACTCGACGACATGCGCGTGATCGAGGTCGGCTGGCTCGTCGATCCCGACCGCCAGGGGGAGGGCATCGCGACCGAGCTCGCGCGCGCGTCGGTGGACCACGCGTTCGCCGCGCTCGGCTTCGATCTGGTGACCGCGCGCACGCTCCCGGACAACCTGCGCGTCGCGTCGCGTGATGGAGAAGCTCGGGATGACCTACGACCGCGACATCGTCCACGCCGGATTGCCGCACGTCCATTACGTGCTGGGGCCGCAGCCGTAGGGCCCGGCCTGGCTATACTGGCGCGCGTTGAACGACTTTAGACACAGGCCGGCCGCTTGAGCCGCCGCATCCACTAGTGCCGGTCCCTCGTAGATTCGACCGGCGCATGCCGGAGCGGGACACCACCCGCGTCAACGATCGCATCCGCGTTCCCGAGGTACGGCTCATCGACGAGACGGGCGCGCAGCTCGGCGTCATGAAGACCGACGCGGCCTTGCGCTACGCGCAGGACCGCGATCTCGACCTCGTCGAGGTCGCGCCCGAGGCCAAGCCGCCCGTCTGCCGCGTGCTGGACTACTCGAAGTACAAGTACGAGCAGGCCCAGAAGGCGAAGGCTGCCAAGAAGCACCAGCAGCAGATCACGATCCGCGAGATCAAGTTCCGCCCGAAGATCGCCGAGCACGACTACTCGACGAAGAAGGGGCATATCGAGCGCTTCCTCAAGCACAAGGACAAGGTCAAGGTCACGATCATGTTCCGCGGGCGCGAGGTCACGCACCCCGACCGCGGCGTGATGATTCTCGACCGCCTGGCCGAGGAGCTCGCCGAGCTCGCGATCATCGAGCAGCGCCCGAACCTCGAGGGCCGCAACATGACGATGCTGCTCGGGCCGTCCAAGGCCGTCCTCGCAGGCACCGTCGGGCAGACCGGCAAGACGAGCGAGATCCCGGCCGTGGAGCCCGAGGGCGACGCCGCCGACGCCGCGCCCGAAAACGGCGCGACGGCAGCTGAGGCACCTGCCGCAGAAGAGGCACCTGCCGCAGACGAGGCACCCGCCGCGGCCCCCGCCGCCGAGCCGGCCGCCGCCGAGCCCGGCGCGGACACGGCCGACGAGTCCGCGCCGGCGGCCGACGACGCCGCCTAGCGGCCCGCGCCGGCGGCCGACGACGCCGCCTAGCGGCCCGCGTCGTCTGCCGGCCGGCGTCACCCCGCAGCGATCTGCGTCGAAACTGCAGCGTGGCGTGACGAATTCCGCGCGCCTTCGTGCCGAGATCGTGCCATTGCGCCGTGGTGGCGGCGCGCGGCGATATACCGAGGGCGACACGACGGGGTGCTCTCGCGGGAGTGCTAGGCCCGGCTAGCAAATTGCTAGCACCGGCTAGCCGTCTCGGAAGGACACCCCCTCGTGTCGGACCTTCGTGCCATGGACAGCGACGACCGACACCCGTTCCCGATCCGGGAGTACCGCGACGGTGAGCCGATCCCCGACCTGTCCGCGATCCCTCAGGACCGATGGGTGGACGTGCTGCGACCGCTCAGCGCCTCGGGGCGGGCGCTGGCGATCGATCTCGCGAGGTCACGCGTCGATGCGCTCGCGATCGGCGAGCTCATCCTCGCACTGCCGAAGGCGCGACCGAGCGCACGCGGCCCGGCCGCTTCGGTGCTCGCAGCCGGGCCCTCACTGCCGTCGCCGCCGCCTCCAGATGCGCGGATCGGCGAGGACAGCGCGGCCGGCGTGCGCCAGGTCAGCTTTCGGCTCAGCGCCGCGCAATACGCGGAGCTTGCGGCGGCGGCGGCTCAGATCAATCTCCGTCCCGCGCCGCTGGCGCGCGTGCTCGTCCTAAACGGCGTCCGGCGGATGGCATACGAGGCGCGGGGCGGCGCGACCGACGATTCGCGATGACCTTTGCCATACTGCCCAGTCCCGCAATGCCGAAGATGAAGACCCACAGCGGCGCGAAGAAGCGCTTCAAGACGACGCCCAAGGGCAAGGTGAAGGCCCGCCACGCCGGGATGTCGCACATCCTCGAGAAGAAGTCGCCGAAGATGAAGCGCCAGAAGGGCAAGGCCGCGGTCCTCTCCGCCCACGACGCGCCGCGCGTCAAGAAGCTGCTCGGAAGCAAGCCATGACCCGCGTAAAGCGCTCGATCCACGCCAAGAAGAAGCGCCGCGCGACGCTGGAGCGCGCGAAGGGCTTCCGCGGCGAGGCGAACTCCAACTACAAGCGCGCGAAGGAAGCGGTCATGAAGGCCGACTCCTACGCCTACCGCGACCGCCGTAACCGCAAGCGCGACTTCCGTCGCCTGTGGATCACGCGCATCAACGCCGCCGCGCGCCAGAACGACATGACCTACGGGCAGTTCATCCACGGCCTGAAGCTGGCCGGGATCGAGCTGGACCGCAAGGTGCTGGCCGACATCGCCGTGCGCGATGCCGAGACCTTCCGGCGATTTGCCGAGGCCGCCCGAGAGGCGTCGGCAGCTGCCGCGTAGGCACCGCCGACACTGAAGCCTTCCGGGCGCCGCTCCTCTCGAGGGACGGCGCCCTTTTTCGTTCCAGGACCATGATCACGTCACATCACAACCCACAGCTCAAGGAGATCCGCAAGCTCTCGCGCAAGCGCGACGGGCGCTTCGTCGCCGAGGGTGAGGACCTCGTGGCCGCCGCCGAGGCGGCGGGCTGGCCGGCGCTCGTCAGGCTCGAGGCCGGGGTCGACGTGACGCCCGAGGCGCTCGCGAAGGTCTCTGTGCTCGGCTCGGGCACGCGCGTGCTCGCCGTCTACGAGGAGCGCTGGGCCGCGGCGGCGACGCCGCTGTGCGTCGCACTCTGGGGCGTGCGCGACCCCGGCAACGTCGGGACCGTGCTGCGCAGCGCCCACGCCTTCGGCGCGGCGTGCGTGGCGCTCGGCCCCGACTGCGCCGACCCCTTCGGCCCCAAGGCGGTCCGCGCGTCGATGGGCGCGATCTTCCGCGTCCCGGTGCTGCGCGTCGATGACGCCGGCGCGCTGCCGCGTCCACTCGTCGCGCTCGACGCGGCGGGGGAGACCGTGCTCGGCAGCGGTGCCGCGACGCTGCTCGTCGGCGCCGAGCGCAACGGCCTGCCGGCCGAGCTGCTCAGCGCCGCCGACCGCGTGGAGCGCATCCCGATCCACGGCGACTCGCTGAACGCCGCGATGGCGGCGACCGTCGCCATGTACGAGGCAAATAGGGTGACCGGCGAATGAGCGTGCTCCAACGCATCGAAGAGCTGCGCGGCGAGGCCGAGACGGCGATCCACGCCGCGGCCTCGACTGCGGTGCTCGAGGAGCTGCGCGTCCACTACCTCGGGCGCAAGGCCGAGCTGCCGAACCTGCTGCGCGGCGTCGCAGAGATGCCGCCCGAACAGCGCGGGCTCGTCGGCAAGGCCGCCAACCAGGCGCGCCAGGCGCTGGACGCGCTGATCGCGCACAAGGCCGACGCGCTCTCGGGCGCCGAGCTCGACACGAAGCCTGGCCGCCGACGTCGTCGACGTCACGCTGCCGGGCAACCCGGCCTTCGCGTCGGGCGCCTGCACGTGATGACCGCCGTGCGCCGCGAGATCGAGGACGTCTTCTGCGGCCTGGGCTTCGGCGTCGCCGAGGGTCCCGAGGTCGACCTCGTGCACTACAACTTCGACGCGCTCAACCACGAGCCGGCGCACCCGGCGCGGTCGCGCAGCGACACGTTCTACGTCAACGACCAGGTCGTCCTGCGCACGCACACCTCGCCGATGCAGTCGCGCGCGATGGAGCTGCAGCCGCCGCCGATCGCGATCATCGTCCCCGGCCGCGTCTACCGCCGCGACTCCGACGCGACGCACATGCCGCAGTTCCACCAGGTCGAGGGGCTGTGGGTCGACGAGGACATCACGCTTGCCGACCTCAAGGGCACGCTGCTGGCGTTCGCACGCGCGATCTTCGGCGACGAGCGCGAGGTGCGCCTGCGCCCGCACTTCTTCCCGTTCACCGAGCCGAGCGTCGAGGTCGACGTCTCGTGCTTTCAGTGCGGCGGCACCGGCACGCTCGAAGGACGGCGCTCGCTGCAACCTCTGCAAGGGCACCGGCTGGATCGAGATCCTCGGCTCGGGCATGGTCGACCCCAACGTGTTCGCCTACGTCGCCGATCACGGCTACGACCCCGAGCGCGTCCAGGGCTTCGCGTTCGGCATGGGCATCGAGCGCATCGCGATGCTCAAGCACGGCATCCCCGACCTGCGCCTCTACTACGAGAACGACGTCCGCTTCCTGGAGCAGTTCGGATGAAGCTCCCACTCAGCTGGCTCACCGAGTACTGCGATCCCGGCCTGCCCGCCGAGCAGGTCGCCGAGCGCCTGGCGATGACCGGCACCGAGGTCGAGCGCATCGAGCATCACCGGCGTCTCCGGCCCGTTCGTGATCGGCAAGGTGCTGTCGGCCAGCAGCACCCCGACGCCGACCGGCTCGCGCGTCTGCAGCGTCGACGTCGGCGACGGCGAGGCGCGACGATCGTCTGCGGCGCACCGAACGTCGCGGCCGGGTCAGACGGTCGCCGTCGCGCAGCCGGGCGCGGTGATGCCCGACGGCACGAAGCTCAAGCAAGGCCAAGCTGCGCGGTGTCGAATCGAACGGGATGATCCTCGCCGAGGACGAGCTCGGCCTCGGCACCGACCACGCCGGGATCATGGTCCTCGACGACGTCTACGCGGCGGGCACGCCGCTGTTCGACGTCCTGCCGATCGCCGAGACCGTGCTCGAGCTCGAGATCACGCCGAACCGCCCGGACTGCCTCGGCGTCTACGGCGTCGCGCGCGAGGCGCACGCCGCGACGGGCTCTGCGCTTGCGCCGCCGCCGTGGGACAGCAGGGCCCCGGCAGCGACGGCCCCGTCGCAGCGGCTGCCGTCACGGTCGAGGACCCCGAGCTGTGCCCGCGCTTCACCGCGCGCGTGTACGAGAACGTGACGATCGCGCCGTCGCCGCTGTGGCTGAAGGCGCGCCTGACGGCCGCCGGCCAGCGGCCGATCAACAACGTCGTCGACATCACCAACTACGTGATGCTGCTCACCGGGCAGCCGACGCACGCCTTCGACCTCGACAACGTCGCCGGCGGCAAGCTCAACGTCCGCCACGCGCGCGACGGCGAGACGATGGTCACGCTCGACGACGTCGAGCGCACGCTCGACGCGCAGATGGTCGTGATCGAGGACGCCGACGGCCCGACGTCGATCGCCGGCATCATGGGCGGCCAGCGCTCGGAGGTCTCCGAGACCACCACGCGCGTGCTGTTCGAGGCTGCGACCTGGAACGGCCCGAACATCAACCGCACGATGGCGCGGCTGAACCTGCGCTCGGAGGCCGGCGGGCGCTTCGAGAAGCAGCTCGAGCCTGAGCAGGCGATGGACGCGCAGGCGCTCGCCGCGCAGCTCTTCGCCGACGTTGTCGGAGCGACCGCGCAGCCGGGCACGATCGACGTCGGCGGCCCCGGCCCCGCGCCTGCCGTGATCCGGCTGCACGACGCCAAGCTCGACGGGCTGCTGGGGATGCACGTCGACCGCGCCGACTCGCGCCGCGCGCTCGAAGCGCTGGGGTTCGGCGTCGCGGACGCCGACGACGGCCTCGACGTGACGGTTCCGCACTGGCGGCGTACGGACGTCACGCGCGAGGCTGACGTGATCGAGGAGGTCGCGCGGCTCGTCGCGCTCGACGAGCTGCCCGCGACGATCCCGCCGAACCGCCTGAACCTGCCCGGCCGCCTGACGCCCGCGCAGCGCGCCCGCCGCCGCGCGCAGGACGCGCTGCTCGGGACCGGCCTGATGGAGGTCGTCGGCTGGAGCTTCACGTCGCGCGAGGCGCTCGACCGCGCTCGCGACCGGCATCGAGCCGATCGCACTGGAGAACCCGATGAGCGAGGAGCAGGCGGTGATGCGCACGACGCTGCTCGTGTCGCTGCTGGATGCCGCCTCGCTGAACGCCGCGCGCGGCAACCCGCCGCAGGGCTTCTTCGAGTCCGGCGCGGTCTACATCCCAGCGCGGCGCGCCGATGCCGCTGCCGGTCCATCCGCGGCGCGACAGCGCATCGGTCCCGCCGCCGAGAAAGCCGGCGTCGATCAGCTGCCGTACGAATCCGACAGCCTCGCCGCGCTGGTCCCCGGCGACTTCTTCGCCGCGAAGGGCCACCTCGAGGCGCTGGGCCTTGCATTGCGTGCCGAGCTGAGCTTCGACCGCGCGAACGCGCCGTTCGTGCATCCCGGCCGTGCCGCCCACATCTACGCCGGCGGCGGGCTCGTCGGCTGGCTCGGCGAGATCCACCCGCGCGTGGCCGCGCAGCTGGGACGTCGGCCAGGTCGCGGCGTTCGAGCTCGACCTCGACCGCCTGATCGACGCGATGCCGGCGGAGGTGCACTACACCGACCTCACGAGCTTCCCGGCGCTGCGCCAGGACATCGCGGTCGTCGTCGATCGACGAGCGCGCCGCGGGCGATGTCCTGCACGCCGTCCGCAAGGCCGGCGGCGCGCTGCTGGCACGAGGCGAGCGTGTTCGACGTCTACAGGGCGAGCAGGTCGCGGAGGGCAAGAAGTCGATGGCGATCGCGCTGCAGTTCCGCGCGCCCGACCGCACGCTGTCCGACGAGGACGTCGAGCCGATGCGGGAGCAGCATCGTGAAGGCGGGGCATCGGCGGTGAGCTTCGTGCCTAGCGTCCTCGTCGCCGGCGCCAGCGGCTACGCCGGCGCGCTTGCCGCGGTGCTCGTCCAGCGCCATCCGTCAGCTCGAGCTGAGCCGCGGTCACCAGCCGTTCCTACGTCGGCACGCCGCGTCGACGAGCTGTACCCCTACCACCGCGTCGCGATGGACGCTTCGAGGAGCTCGACCTCGACAAGCCACGGCGACGTCGACGCGGCAATCGTCGCCTACCCGCACGGCGCGGCGGCGACCGACGGTCGCGGCGCTGCGCGAGCGTGGCGTGAAGGTCATCGACCTCTCGGCGGACTTCCGCCTGCAGCTCGCAGGAGGCCTACGAGCAGTGGTACGTCGCGCACACCGCGCCGCAGCTGCTGCCAGACGCGGTCTACGGGCTGCCCGAGCTCCATCGCGAGGCCCTGCGCGGGCGCCGACCTCGTCGCCAACCCCGGCTGCTTTCCCACCGCCGCCGTGCTCGCGCTCGCGCCGCTGGCGGCGCATCTCAGGACGTCGTCGATCGACGCGAAGACCGGCGTCTCGGGCGCCGGGCCGCGCCGCCACCGACGCGACGCACTTCGTCGCGGTCGACGAGAATGTCGTCGCCTACAAGGTCGGCCGCCACCGCCACACGCCCGAGATCGAGCAGGAGCTGGTGCGGGCGGGTGCCGACGCCGGACGCTGCGCGTGATCTTCACGCCGCACCTGCTGCCGATCGACCAGGGCGAGCTGGTGACCTGCTACGTCGCGCAAGACCGACGCCGACCCGCGCGAGCTGCTGCAGGCCGCCTACGCCGACGAGCCGTTCATCGAGCTCGTCGACACGCCGCCCGGCGTGCGCGACGTGCGCGACACGAACCTCTGCCGCATCTACGCCGACGTCGACGAGCGCACCGGCAAGGCCTACGTCTTCGCGGCGATCGACAACCTCTGGAAGGGCACGTCCTCCCAGGCGATCCAGAACCTCAACCTGATGCTCGGCCTGCCGGAAACCGAGGGCCTGCTGTGACGTTCTTCGCGTCGCGCTGGGTCGACGCGCCCGCCCACGTCACCGAGGCAAGCGGCCTGCCGCGCGGGTTTCGCGCCGCGGGCGTCGCCTGCGGGATCAAGGAGACCGGCAAGCCCGACCTCGGCCTGCTCGTCTGCGATGCACCCGAGACGACGAGCGCGGCGCGCTTCTGCGCGTCGGGCGTGCTCGCCGCGCCGGTGCTCGTCACGCGCGAGCGCGCGCGCAACGACGCGATCCGCGTCGTCGTCGCCAACTCGGGCAACGCCAACGCGGCGACCGGCGGGCGCGGCATGGACGCGGCCGCGAAGATGCAGGGCGCGGCGGCGATGATCGCCGGCGTCAAGGAAGACCAGGTCGCCGTCGCGTCGACCGGCGTCATCGGCGTCCAGCTCGACGTCGACAAGATCGTGCGCGGCCTCACCGCCATGCGTCCCGAGGCGGGGGGCGACACCGACTTCCAGCAGGCGATCCAGACGACCGACCTGTTCGAGAAGCGCGCCGCGCTCGACGTCGCGCTGTCGGGCGGCAGCGTGCGGCTCAGCGCCCAGTGCAAGGGCGCGGGGATGATCTCGCCGCGCTTCGCGACGATGCTGTGCTTCGTCCAGACCGACGCGAAGCTCAGCGCGCAGACCGCCGATCTCCTGCTTGGCGTGACCGTCAAGCGCTCGTTCGACCGCGTCTCCGTCGACGGGCAGCTCTCGACGAACGACACCGTGATCCTGCAGTGCAGCGGGGAGAGCGGGGTGGAGGTCGCAGCGGAGTCCGCCGACGAGGCGGCGTTCGGCCAGGCGCTCGATGCACTGCTGCGCCAGCTCGCGCTGCTGATGGTCAAGGACGGCGAGGGCGCGCGCCGCGTCGGGCGCGTGCTCGTACGCGGCGGCAACCCGGTCGCGACCGAGACGACTGCTCGTGTGATCGCCAACTCGCCGCTCGTGAAGACGGCGCTGTACGGTGGCGACCCGAACTGGGGGCGCATCGCGCAGGCGATCGGCCTCGCCCTCGTCGGCAGCGCGCCGGTGGCGTTCGACATCGCGATCGAGGGCGTGCAGGTCGCAAGCGCCGGCGCCGCCGTGCCCCACGACGCCGACGACCTGACGCAGCGCGTCCAGCGCGACGAGGTCGAGTACGCCGTCGGCCTGCCCGGCGACGGCCATGAGACCGAGGTCTTCTTCTCCGACCTCGGGCACGAGTACGTGACGATCAACGCGGAGTACACGACATGAGCGAGCCAGAGTCGAGGATCCCCGCCCCGGAAGGGGTCGCGACCCTTCTCGAAGCGCTCCCGTACATGCGCGAGTTCCACGGCAAGACCGTGGTGATCAAGTACGGCGGCGCGGCGATGACCGACGCGGCGCTGAAGGAGGAGTTCGCCCGCGACATCGTGCTGTTGAAGTACGTCGGGCTCAACCCGGTCGTCATCCATGGCGGCGGCCCGGACATCACGCACTACATGGAGCGCCTGAACCTCCCCGTCGAGTTCATCGGCGGCCTGCGCGTGTCGAGCGCCGAGACCGTCGAGATCGCGAAGATGGTGCTCGTCGGGAAGGTCAACAAGGACATCGTCTCGCGCATCAACCGCCACGGTCAGCCGGCCGTCGGCCTCAGCGGCGACGACGGCGAGCTCTTCCGTGTCTCGCGGATGACCGCGCCGGGTGGTGAGGACGTCGGCTTCGTCGGCAAGATCGACCGCGTCGACGTCAACGTCCTCAACCACATCGCCCGGGACTACATCCCGGTGATCGCGTCCGTCGGCGCCGACCGCGAGGGCGCGTCCTACAACATCAACGCCGACGAGGCCGCGGGCGCCGTCGCGCGCGCGATGAAGGCCTACAAGGTGATGTTCCTGACCGACGTCGAGGGCTGGATGCGCGACCCGGCCGACGCCACGAGCATCATCTCCGAGGCCAGCGCCGACGAGACCGAGGCCGCGCTCGACGGGGTCTCCGGCGGCATGCGCCCGAAGCTGCAGGCGTGCATCGACGCGATCCACGGCGGCGTCACGTTCGCGCACATCGTCGACGGGCGCGTGCCGCACTCGCTGCTGCTCGAACTGTTCACCGACGCCGGCATCGGCACGAAGATCCGGGCGGCGGCGTGATCTCCGACGCCTTCCTGACCAACAACTACGGGCGCCAGCCCGTGGAGTTCGTGCGCGGGTCGGGCGCACGCCTGTGGGACGCGCAGGACAACGAGTACCTCGACCTGCAGTCGGGCCTCGCGGTCAACGCCGTCGGCCATTGTCATCCGGCGGTCGTCGCCGCGATCCGCGAGCAGTCAGAGCGCCTGATCCACGTCGGCAACTTCTTCTACAACGACCCGATGGTGCGGCTGGCCGAGCGCCTGGCGATGATCAGCGGGCTGGGGGAGGGGACGAAGGTCTTCTTCACCAACTCCGGCGCCGAGTCCAACGAGGCCGCGCTGAAGTGCGCGCGCAAGCGCGTGCGGGGCGGGACGATCGTGTCGGTGCACCGCGCGTTCCACGGCCGTACCTACGGCGCGCTGTCGGCGACGCCGCAGGAGTCCAAGCAGGCGCCGTTCGCGCCGCTCGTGCCCGGCTTCGTCGCCGTCGAGCCCACGGCCGAGGCGCTGACGGCGGCGATCGACGACTCGACCGCCGCGGTGATCCTCGAGCCGATCCAGGGCGAGAGCGGCGTCTACGTGCTCGGCGACGACGTCCTGCGCGCGGCGCGCGCCGCCTGCGACGAGCACGGCGCCGCGCTGATCTTCGACGAGATCCAGTGCGGCCTGGGGCGCAGCGGGCGGATGTGGGGCTGGCAGCACTCCGGCGTCGTGCCCGACGGCTTCACCGTCGCCAAGGGCCTGGCCGGCGGGCTGCCGATCGGCGCGTTCGTCGCCGGGCCGAAGCTGGCCGAGATCTTCGAGCGCGGCGACCACGGCACCACCTTCGGCGGTGGCCCCGTCCAGTGCGCCGCGGCGCTCGCGGTCCTCGAGATCCTCGACGACGCGCTGCTCGCACACGTGGCCGCGCAGGGAGAGCTGATCCACGGGCGCCTCGGCGAGCTTCCCGGCGCCCGCGCGGTCCGCGGACGCGGCTTCATGCAGGCCGTCGACCTCGACGGCGTCGACGCGCTGGGCCTGATGAGCAGGGGACTTCAGGAGCAGCGCCTGGTCCTCAACGCCACCGGTCCGCAGACGTTGCGGCTGCTGCCGCCGCTCGTGATGAGCGCCGAGGAACTGGCCGTCGCGCTGGGCCGATTGTCCGCCCTCCTGTGTTAAAGCTTTACACCGTTTTACACCTCATTGTTTGCGAAGTGCGACACGGGGTACTACTGTCGTGGCGCGGGACCCAAGGACGGGAGGCGAGGAACCGCGGGCTTTCACTGGCTCTGGGGCACGGAAGGGCGGAGTCATAAAAATACCATTGGGGGATTCCAATGAAGGGCACCACCAGGACCCGTAGCATCGCTGCGTGTGTCGCGACCGCCGCCATCTTGGCGTGTACGGCGTTCGCAGGCTCAGCGCAGGCGTCATCGCAGCAGGCATCGTGTAGCTCGCTTGGGCTGCTCTCGCCGATCCTCGGCAACCCGACGTGTACGACCCAGCCGGTCATCACCGACCTGCCGTCGGACGTGGGTCACACGTTCGCGTACGCGGCGCAGTCTCGCGCCAGGTCGCTGCTCCTGCCGGCCGGCGTGAACATCGACTTCCTCATCAACGGCGTGGTCGCGTTCAACCAGATCGCGAGTTGCAACACGACGGCAAGCACATGCTTGGCGACGTTCCAGAACTCCGGGGCTGTGGTGCCACTCGGATGGCACACCGTCCAGATCCGCTGCACGTGGACCAGCAAGCTGGCGATCATCGCGACGACCGATTGCCGGCAGACGCTGGTGACCGCGCCGCCGACGACGCCGCCGGCGACGTAGGTCTGACGCACACCAAGTAACGCTCAGCGGCGCGCCACCGGCGCGCCGCTTTGCGTTGCGCGCTCGAACTCGTCCCAGTCGAAGGCGCTCGGATCGGGCGCGTCAGGGTCGGGCTCCTCCGGCGGCTCGCCGTCGTCGTCGCCCCCGGGCGCGCGCATCAGCCACATCGCCGTCGCGCTGGCGAGCACCGCTGCGCCCAGCAGCGGCGCGCCGCCGGGCGCCAGCAGCGCACCGGCGATGCAGGCGGCGACCGCGCTGCTCGACAGCGCCAGCGCCAGCGCCGGGTGCGCCCGCACCGGCGGCGGCAGCCTGCACGCAGCGACGACCGAGCCGGCGAGTACCAGCGTCGCGCTCAGCTTCACGACGAGCAGCGGATCGAACACCGCACCACAGGTATACCGCGGGACGCAAGCACGTACTCTTCGCCGCCGAATGAGCACGGAGCAGCGCACCGAGAACACCCGCACCGCCAGCTACCTCGCCGAGAAGGGCGAGGTGTCCAAGGTCCTGCTGCTGTACTCCGGCGGCCTGGACACGAGCGTGATGCTCAAGTGGATCCAGGACGAGTACGCGGCCGAGGTCGTCGCCTGCACGATCAACCTCGGCCAGCCCGGCGAGGACTACGACGTCGTCAAGGGCAAGGCACTGCAGCTGGGCGCCGTCGCGGCCGACGTGATCGACGCGCGCGAGGAGTTCGCCAGCGACTTCATCGTCCCGGCGATCAAGGCCAACGCGATCTACGGGCTCGCCTATCCGCTGTTCACGGCGCTGGGGCGCCCGCTGATCGCCAAGATCGCCGTCGACCAGGCGCGCAAGCACGGCTGCGACACGATCGCGCACGGCTGCACCGGCAAGGGCAACGACCAGGTGCGCATCGAGGCGACGGTCGCGACGCTCGCGCCCGAGCTGAAGGTCATCGCGCCCGTCCGCGGCTGGCAGATGGGCCGCGAGGAGGAGATCGCCTACGCGCGCGAGCACGGGATCCCCGTCAAGGGCGGCGTCGAGCAGACGCCGTACTCGATCGACGACAACCTCTGGGGCCGCTCGTCGGAGGGCAAGTGGATCGAGCACCTCGACCACGCTCCCGACGACGACGTCTTCCAGCTCGTCACGCGTCCCGAGGAGGCGCCCGACGAGCCCGAGACCGTGACCGTCACGTTCGAGCAGGGCGTGCCCGTCGCGTTCAACGGCGAGCGCCTCGGCCTCGTCGAGCTGATCACGCGCGCCCAGGACGTCGGCATCAAGCACGGCGTCGGGATCGTCGACCACATCGAGGACCGCATCGTCGGCCTCAAGGTCCGCGACATCTACGAGGTCCCGGCGGCGACGATCCTGCTGATGGCGCACGCCGAGCTCGAGCGCCTCGTCGGCACGATCCATCAGAACCAGTTCAAGGGCGAGCTCGACCGCAAGTGGGCCTATCTCGTGTACGCCGGCCTGTGGTGGGAGCCGCTGCGCACCGACCTCGACGCCTACATGGACGCCGTCAACGCGCAGGTCACCGGCACGATCGGGCTGAAGCTCTACAAGGGCTCCTGCCGCGCCGTGACGCGCGAGTCGCCCAATGCCGTCTACGACGCCCAGCTCGCGACGTTCGAGACCTCGGGCGGCCTCTTCAGCCAGCAGGCCTCGCCGGGCTTCATCGAGCTCTGGTCGCTGCAGTCGCGGCTGGCGTACCAGCTGCGCGAGCGCAACAAGGGCGAGTAGTCGTTCGGGGGCGAATCCGTCCGCCGCGGCCCGTACCGTCGCGGGCGATGTCGGTCGTCGATCCCACCGTCCTGGCCGAGCGCCGGGCTCGCCGCGCCGAGCTCGGCGAGGACCAGTTGAAGGCGCGTGCGGCGGACGCCGAGCGCGCCGCCGTCTCGCTCGAGCGCCGGCTCACCGACGCCGAGGAGCGCCTGGCGGACGCCGCGCAGGAGCGCGACGCCCTCGCGGTGGCGCTCGCGGCCAGCGAGCGTGACGTCACCGTCGCGCGCCAGCAGGCGTTCGCTGAGGAGCAGGGACGGATCGACGCCGAGGATCAGCTGGCGCTGGCGCGCCGCGACCGCGGGGCCCAGATCGACGCGCTGTCGGGTGAGCTCGACGCCGCCCGCGAGCGCGTTGTCGAGCTCGAGCGCGAGCTGGCGGCGCTGCGCGACCGCCTGTCCGAGCAGGAGGCCGTCGCGCACGCCGAGGTCGTGCTGCTGCAGCACGAGCTCGATCGTCGGCTGCAGGTCGAGGCGACGCTGCGCGCGCGCTTCGGCGCGGCCGCCGCAGAGGTCGAGCGCGCGGCCGCCGGCGTCCGCGATGTCGCACGCGCACCCGTCGTCGTCGCGTTCGCCGCGCCGCGGCTGCGCCTCGCCGCCGCGCCGCCGGCACTGATCTCAGACCTCGATCGTGCCGCCGAGCGCCTGCGCGCGCAGGCGCCTGCCGAGACGCCCGCCGAGGACGTTCCCGAGGCTCACCGCGGCCTCGTGCGCCGGCTCGCCGGACGGCTGCGCAAGACGCGTCCGTGAAAACCACGGAGATAGCGCGCAACTCGCCGCGCGAGCACCGGCGGCATCCGGCCCGCCACCTATCCTCAGCAATCCGTTGACTACGGCGAACTGCGCCCATCTTCACGTCCATTCGGAGTACTCGCTCCTCGATGGCGCCTGCAAGATCGAAGCGCTCGCGGCACGCGCGGCGGAGTTCGGCCAGCCGGCCCTGGGGCTCACCGACCACGGCGTGATGAACGGCGCGGTCGAGCACTACAAGGCCTGCAAGAAGCACGGCATCAAGCCGATCGTCGGCTGCGAGGTCTACTACGTCGACGACCACGCAGACCATCCCGAGCCGGGCTCCGGGCGCAAGCTCGAGCGCAACCACCTGACGCTGCTGGCGGCCACCAACGAGGGCTACCGCAACCTCGTCAAGCTCTCCTCCGAGGGCTACCTCGACGGGCTCTACCGCGGCAAGCCGGCGCTTGACCTGACGCAGCTGGCGGCGCGCTCCAGCGGCATCATCGCGCTGACCGGCTGCCTGGCCTCGCGCGTCTGCAGCCGGATCGTCGACGGCCGTGAGGACGAGGCCCGCGCGCACGTCGACGCGCTGATCGGGGCGTTCGGCGCCGACAACGTCTACTTCGAGGTCCAGAAGAACGGCATCGCCGACCAGGAGGTCGCCAACGCCGGGATCGTGAAGATCGCGCGCGAGGTCGGCGGCCGTCTCGTCGGCACCGGCGATGTGCACTACCTGCGCAAGGAGGACTATCACCACCACACCGCGCTGCTGTGCGTGCAGACCAAGTCGACGCTCGCCCAGCCGAAGATGACGTTCGACACCAACGAGTTCTTCCTCAAGAGCTCCGAGGAGATGGCGCAGGCGTTCGCGGAGTGGCCCGAGGCGCTGCAGAGCACGCTCGAGATCGCCGAGCGCTGCGACGTCGAGATCGAGCTCGGCAAGCAGCTCATCCCGCGCTTCCTGCCCGAGGGCGAGGACGAGCGCCAGTACCTGCGCGACCGTGTCTTCGCCGGCCTCGCGCAGCGTTACGGCAGCCCGCCGCCGGCCCACGCCGTCGAGCGCGCCGAGATGGAGCTCGCCGTCGTCGACCGGATGGGCTTCAACGCCTACTTCCTGATCGTCTGGGACTTCGTGAAGTGGGCCAAGGACAACGGCATCGCCGTCGGCCCGGGCCGTGGCTCGGCTGCCGGCAGCATCGTCGCGTTCTCCCTGCTGATCACCGACGTCGACCCGCTGAAGTACGACCTGCTGTTCGAGCGCTTCCTCAACCCCGAGCGCGTGTCGATGCCGGACATCGACATCGACTTCTCCGTCCGCGGGCGGGAGCGCGTCATGCAGTACGTCGTCGAGAAGTACGGGCGCGAGTCCGTCGCGCAGATCATCACGTTCGGCAAGATGTTCCCGCGCGCGGCAACCCGCGACGCGGCCCGCGTGCTGGGCCACGACTACGGCGTCGGCGACCGCCTGGCGAAGCTGATCCCCGACCCCGAGCAGGGCCGCTCGCCGAGCTTCAAGGACTGCCTCGCCGAGGGTCAGCCGCTGCGCGGCGCCTATGACTCCGACCCGACCGCCAAGCAGATCGTCGACGTCGCACGCGGCCTGGAGGGCATCGTCCGCAACGCCTCGATCCACGCCGCGGCGGTCGTGATCGCCGGGACGCCGCTGACCGACATCGTCCCGCTGCAGCTCGCCGACGCCAACAACACCGACGCGCAGGGCAACAAGGTCTACAAGCAGGTCACCCAGTTCTCGATGAAGCCCGTCGAGGACCTCGGCCTGCTGAAGATGGACTTCCTCGGGTTGCGCAACCTCGACGTGATCGAGGACGCGCTGGACATCATCGAGCGCTCCGCCGGCAGCCGGCCGGACATGAACACGCTGCCGATGGACGACGCCAAGACCTACGAGATGCTCGCCAGGGGCGACTCGGTCGGGGTCTTCCAGTTCGAGTCCGACGGCATGCAGAGCGCCCTGCGCCAGGTCAGGCCGACCGAGTTCGACGATCTCGTCGCGCTCGTCGCGCTGTACCGCCCGGGCGCGATGGACCAGATCCCGACGTACGCGCGCGGCAAGCGCAGCCCAGACCTCGTGTCGATCCCCGACGACCGCCTGGCGCCCGTCATCGGCGGCACCTACGGCGTGATCCTCTACCAGGAGCAGGCGATGCAGATCGCCAAGTCCCTGGCGGGCTTCAGCGGCGCCAAGGCCGACGACCTGCGCAAGGCGATCGGCAAGAAGAACCGCGAGGCGATGGCCGAGCTGGAGCCCGACTTCCGTGAGGGCTGCCGCGCGTCCGGGACCCAGCCGCACGTCATCGACTGGATCTGGACGACGAACGAGAAGTCGGCGGACTACTCGTTCAACAAGTCGCACGCCGCCTGCTACGCGCTGATCTCCTACCGCACGGCCTGGCTGAAGGCCAACTACCCGGCCGAGTACATGGCCGCGCTGATCAGCTCGGTGATGTCCACGAAGGACAAGGTCCCGTTCTTCGTCGCACGCTGCGAGGAGCTGGGGATCGCGATCCTGCCGCCCGACGTCAACGAGTCCGACCACGAGTTCGTCGTCTCGCAAGGCAGCATCCGCTTCGGCCTGGACGCCGTGAAGGGCGTCGGCTTCGCCGCCGTCGAGGCGATCAAGGAGGCCCGTGCCGAGCAGCCGTTCACGACGCTGTGGGACTTCTGCGAGCGCGTCGACCCGCGCGCGGTCAACAAGAAGGCGATCGAGGCGCTCGTCAAGTGCGGCGCATTCGACTCCACGGGCGCGACGCGCAGGGGGATGCTCGAGGTGCTCGAGCAGGCGCAGGCGGCCGGCCAGAAGTCCCAGCTCGACGCCGAGATCGGCCAGGGCTCGATCTTCGACCTCGGCGACATGGCCGGCGGCAACGGGGCGGCTGCGGCGTTCGCGGCGCCCTCGCATCCGCCGATCCCGTCCGAGGAGTTCGAGCAGGGCGAGCTGCTGGCTCACGAGAAGGACGCGATCGGGCTGTTCCTCTCCACCCACCCGCTGAAGGCCGTGCTGCCGGCGCTGCGCGTGAAGGCCGACGTCACGCTGGCCGAGCTGCCCGAGCGCAAGGACGGCGAGTGGCTGACGGTCGGCGGGATCGTCTCGACCGCGCGCAAGATCAAGTCGCGCGCGGGCAAGCTGTTGATGTTCGCCACGCTCGACGACCTCGAGGGCCAGATCGAGATCATGGTGTTCGAGAACGTGCTCGCCGAGATCGAGCCGCGCGTCGATGACATCGTGCTGATCCGCGGCCAGCTGGCCAAGGACGACAAGGGCACGATCTTCAAGGCGCAGGAGATCGTCCCGTTCGCGCCGTCGGCCGAGGAGGTCGAGTCCGCGCGCGAGGAGTACACCGCGCTGCCGAGCGGCCCGCCGGCGCTGACCTGGCGCGTCGACGCCCGCGCGCTGCCCGCGAGCGCGATCGAGGACCTCAAACACACGCTCGGCAACTACCCCGGCGAGTGCGAGTTCGTGCTGGAGCTCGAGACCTCGCTGGGGTCACGCGTCCTGCGTTTCGGCGACGGCTTCCGCGTCGCCCCCCTGCCCAGCCTGCGCGCCGAGCTCGAGCGGATCCTGCCGCCGATCGCCGTCGCGCAGACCGCGACGGCCGCGACCGCCTAGTCGAGGCCCGCGAACAGGTCCAGCGCGATCTTGCGCAGCTGGATCTCGTCGGAGCCCTCGGTGATGCGATAGCGGCGGTGATGGCGGTAGATGTGCTCGAAGGGCATGTGGCGCGTGTAGCCCATGCCGCCGCAGACCTGGATCGCGCGGTCGGCGGCCTCGCAGGCCAGGCGGTTGGCGCGGTAGTTGACCATCGCGACATGCGGCGTCACGTCGCCCGCATCCAACTCTGACGCCGTTGCGTGGATCAGCCTGCGCAGCAGCTCGCAGTCGGTCCACAGCTCGGCCAGCGGGAACTGGATGCCCTGGTTCTTCCACAGCGGCGTGCCCCAGGTGATGCGCTGCTTGGCGTAGCGCGCGGCCTCGGTCACGCAGAACACCGCGGCGCCGAGTGACGACGCCGCCTGGCGGATGCGGTTCTCGTGGACGAAGCGCTGGGCCAGCGCGAGCCCGAGGCCCTCGTCGCCGACGATCGCCTCGTCGCCGACGCGCACGTCGCGCAGGACGACCTCGGCGTGGTCGGAGGGCATGTTGAACGTCCACCAGTACTTCTCGATCTCGACCGCCTCGCTCGGCACGAGGAACGCGGTGATCCCGCGCGGCTTGCCGGGCTCGCCGGAGGTCCGCGCGAAGACGAGGTCGTGACTTGCGACATGCATGCCGGTGTTGAAGCGCTTGACGCCGTTGATCAGCCACCCGTCGCCGTCGCGGACCGCGGTCGTCTCCAGGTAGGTGGCGTCTGAGCCGTGCAGCGGCTCGGTCAGCCCGAACGCCACGCCGGCGTCGCCGGCGATGCACGGCTCGATCAGCTCGCGCTGGGCCTCGCTGCCGAACTCGTGCAGCAAGATGACCGTGGGGAAGTTGCCGATGATCGACGCCTCGGACTGCGGGTCGTTGTGCAGCCCGATCGGCCGGCGGTTGAGGTGCTCGCGCACGATCGCCATCTGCAGGTTTGTCGCGGCGCGCCCGCCCAGCTCCTCGGGCAGCGCGTAGCGCAGCAGCCCCGCGGCGTCGGCGCGGCGGCGCACCTCGCGCAGCAGCTGCTCCCACTCCTGCGTCGGAACGCCGTCACGCGCGACGTCCGTGCGCGCGAACTCGCGGCGGTGGTCGAGGAACTGCGGGTGCTCGCGCTCGAGCGGCTCTACCTCGCGCGCGATGAAGTCGTCGATCTCGGCGAGGACGTCGTCCATGCCGCCGATCCTAGGTCAGCCGTGTCGGGCGCGGGCTGCCAGCCGGGCCCGCGCAGCAGGTAGCCGGCGCGGTCGCGCCAGCGCTGTGCGCGGCGCAGGTCGTGCCAGATCGCGGCGTACTCGTGGAACGCGACGCGCACCGGGTTGAACGTGCCGATGTTCGTCGTCAGGCCGTAGCGGACGCGCTCGCGCTCGGGCTCGAACGTCCCGAGCAGGCGGTCCCAGAGGATCAGGATCCCGCCGTAGTTCTTGTCGAGGTACTGGGCCTGGGCGCCGTGGTGGACGCGGTGATGGCTTGGCGTGTTGAAGACCGCCTCGAACCAGCGCGGCAGCCGCCCGATCGCCTCGGTGTGGATCCAGAACTGGTAGAGGAGGTTCCAGCTCTGGGCCAGCAGGATCATCCACGGGGAGAAGCCGGCGAGCGCCATCCACGCCCAGAAGATCACGCTTGGGAACGGCGTCCAGGTCTGGCGCAGCGCGGTGGAGAGGTTGTAGTGCTCGCTGGAGTGATGGACGACGTGGCTGGCCCAGAGGATCCGCACGCGGTGCCCGGCGCGGTGGTACCAGTAGTAGGAGAAGTCGTCGGCGAGGAACAGCAGGACCCAGGTCCACCAGTCGCCGGCGTGCAGGCGCAGGGGGGAGATCGCGTAGAGCCCGGCGAGGATCGCCAGCACGACGAGCTTCCAGCCGAGGTTGATGATGACGTTGCCCAGGCCCATCGTCAGGCTCGTGCGGCTGTCGCGCAGCTCGTAGCCGACCACAGCGTCGTCGTGGTCGTGATCGTGGTGCGCGAGGCGCAGCGTCACGAACTCGACGACGAGCAGAAGAACGAATACCGGGATCGCGTTGAGGATCAGATCGACCATGTCAGTGTCTCCGTAGCTGGTATAACCAGTTGCGTAGAACTGGTTATACCAGTTAGGGTGCAGGTGTCAACATGCGTCTCTCAGACACCGTCCACGTGCAGCTGCGCAACGCGATCCTCTCCGGTGACCTGGCGCCCGGCGACGCGGTCCCGTCCGAGCGCGAGCTCGCCGAGCGCCTGGCCGTCAACCGCCACGCCGTGCGCGAGGCGCTCAACCGCCTGCAGCAGGCGCGCCTCGTGCAGGTCTCCCAGGGCGGCGCCACGCGCGTGCGCGACTGGCGCGCCGATGCCGGGCTGGACCTGCTGATCGACCTCGCGCGCGACGACGAGCTCGACCCCGAGATCGCGCGCGCGATCATCGAGATGCGCGCGTCGATCGGCGTCGACGCCGCACGCCGCTGCGCACAGCGCGCCCCCGCGCAGACCCGCCGCGCGGCGGCGAAGCTCGCGCGCGAGGTCGCCGCCACCGACGACCGCGTCGCGCCGCACGAGCAGATGTGGAACGTGATCGTCGAGGGGACCGGCAACATCGCCTACCGCCTGGCGCTGAACACGCTGATCGCCGGCCTCGACGGCCGCGAGCAGCTGGCTGCCCAGCTGACCCCCGGCCCCGACGACGACGACACGCTCGAGGCGCTGGCGACGGCGCTCGAGGCACGCGACGACGAGGCCGCGGCGGCAGCGGCACGAGCGATCCTCGAACGGCCCCTCTCCGCCGCCCCCTGAGAGCCGAACGTTCGTTCCACCGGCGATATCGCAGGTGGGATGAACGTTCGATGGTTGGTGTGGCGGAATGCGAGGGCAACGCGTCCTTGCAGACATAGCCCGCACGCGAGAGGCTGCAGCGATGAAGATCGCCTATGTCCTCTACGACGACTTCACCGCGCTGGACCTCGTCGGGCCCTACGAGGTGATCAGCCTCTGGCCCGGCGCCGAGATCCAGTTCCTCGCGACCCACGACGGCCCCGTGCTGACCGACCACGGGCTGGCGATGATGCCGACCGCGTCGCCCGCGAGCCTGCGTGACCCCGACGTCGTCGTGATGCCGGGCAGCGGCAAGCCGCTCGGGCCGTTGGACAACGAGGCGCTGCTGCAGTGGGTCCGCGACGTCGAGCCCGGCGCGACGTGGATGGCGTCGGCGTGCACCGGCGCGCTCGTCTACGCGAAGGCGGGCGTCTCCGCCGGCCGCCGCGCGACGACGCATTGGGCCGCGCGCGAGGTCCTGCGCACGCTTGCTGTCGAGCCCGTGACCGACCGCGTCGTGATCGACGGCAAGTTCATCAGCGGCGCCGGCGTCTCGGCGGGCATCGACATGGCGCTGACGCTGACTGCCGAGGTCCACGGACGAGAGATCGCCGAGGCGATCCAGCTCGGCATCGAGTACGACCCCCAGCCGCCGTTTGACGCCGGCTCGCCCGAGCGGGCGTCCGATCCGGTCAAGCAGCGCGCCCTCGAGGTGCTGCTCGCACCGCAGCAAGCGAGGCTGCAGCGATGAAGATTGCCTACGTCCTCTACGACGACTTCACCGCACTGGACCTGATCGGCCCGTACGAGGTCATCAGCCAGTGGCCCGACACGGAGATCCACTTCCTCGCCACGCATGCAGGCCCCGTCGCGACCGACCAGGGACTGCGGATGCTGCCGACGGACTCGCCCGCCACCCTGCGCGATCCCGACGTCGTCGTGATGCCCGGCAGCGCCAAGCCGCTCGGGCCGCTGGAGAACGAGGCGCTGCTGCAGTGGCTGCGCGACGTCGAGCCGGGTGCAACCTGGATGGCGTCGGCCTGCACCGGCTCCGCGGTCTACGCCGCCGCCGGTCTGCTCGCGGGCCGCCGCGCGACCACGCACTGGGCCTTTCGCGAGAACCTCAAGGCGATGGGCGTCGAGGTCGTCGCCGACCGCGTGGTCTTCGACGGCAAGTTCGTCACGGGCGCGGGTGTCTCCGCGGGCATCGACATGGCACTGTCGCTGACGGCGAAGGTCCACGGAGAGAAGGTCGCCAAGGCGGTCCAGCTCGGCATCGAGTACGACCCGCAGCCGCCGTTTGACAGCGGCTCGCCCGACAAGGCGTCGGCCTCGACGCTGCGCCTCGCGCTGCGGATCCTGCTCGGCGACCGGCCGGGGCAGGTCGCGGCGATGGGCGCGCGGATGGTGCGCGACCGCCTCGCGCGCCTGCGCAGGCCGGCCAGGGCCTAGCGCTTCGCGGCGCGCGCCCGCGCGCGCCTGCCCTTCTTGCGCAGGTCCCAGCAGAGCCGTACGTCCTCGCGCTCGTCGCTGAGCGTCTCCAGCACGCAGGGCAGTCCCTCGAACCGCGGCTCGGAGAGGAACACCTGCGTGCCCTTCAGGCCGATCTCGCCCTGTCCGGTGATCGCGTGGCGGTCGACGTTGGAGCCGAGCTTGACCTGCGAGTCGTTGAAGTGCAGCGAACGTAGGCGCTCCAGCCCGACCTCGCGGTCGCACTCGTCGAGCACGGCCGCGAGCCCGTCGCGCGTGCGCACCTCGTACCCCGATGCCAGCAGATGGCAGGAGTCCAGGCACAGGCCCAGGCGCGCGTCGCCGCCGCAGGCTTCGAACAGCGCGGAGAGCTCCTCGAAGGAGCGCCCGAGCGTGCCGCCGGCGCCCGCGGTGTTCTCGAGGTGCAGCGGGCAGGAGTCCGATTCGGCGAGCGCCTCGCGGATCAGCTCGCCCGCGCGCGCGATCGCCTCGCCGACGTCGCCGGTCTTGGCGCTGCCGGGGTGCAGGACGACGCCCTTGGCGCCGAGGGCGTCCCCGGCCCGCAGCGACGCCGTCAGCGACGTCAGCGTCTTCGCACGGAAGTCGGCGTCGTCGCTGCCCGGGTTCAGGAGGTAGACGGCATGGATCAGCAGCGCGTCGACGGGGCTCGACGCGAACGCCTCGTGGTAGGCCGCGATCGCCTCGTCCTTGTACACGGTCGGCTTCCATTGCCGCGGGCTCTGGTTGAAGATCTGGATCGCCTGCGCGCCGAGCTCCTCGCCGCGTGCCAGAGCCTGGGCCGGACCGCCGGCGGGGGAGACGTGCGCACCGAGGAGCATTGCCTAGAGTCCTAGCAACATGAGAGTCCGCTTCGCGCCCAGCCCGACCGGCGCCTTGCACATCGGGGGCGCGCGCACGGCGCTCTACAACTGGTTGATGGCCCGCCACGACGGCGGGACGCTCGTGCTGCGCATCGAGGACACCGACCGCGAGCGCTCGACACCCGAGAACGTCGCCCAGATCCTCGACGCGCTGGAGTGGCTGGGCCTCGACTACGACGAGGGCCCGATCTCTCAGATCAGCCGCTCCGAGCGCCACGGCGAGGTCCTAGCCCAGCTGCTCGCCGACGGCCACGCCTACCACTCCAACGCCACGGCCGACGACGTCAGGGCATACAAGGAGCGCCACGGCGCTGCGGCCGGCTTCCGCGGTGAGGCCGAGGTGGCGGGCGCCGTGCGCCTGCGCGTGCCCGATGACGCCGAGCTCGTCGTCCATGACGTGATCCGCGGCGACACGACGTTCCTCGGCGAGCACCTCGACGACGCGGTCATCGCCCGCGCCGACGGAACCGCGCTCTACAACTTCGCAGTCGCCGTCGACGACCTCGACGCGCAGATCACCGATGTCGTGCGCGGCGAGGACCACCTCTCCAACACGCCCAAGCAGCTGCTCGTCTACCAGGCGCTCGGTGCGACGCCGCCGCGCTTCGCGCACCTGCCGCTGCTGCACGGGCCCGACGGCAAGAAGCTCTCCAAGCGCCACGGCGCGGCGTCGGTGCAGGAGCTCCGCGACGCCGGCTACCTGCCCGAGGCGGTGCGCAACTACCTCGCGCTGCTGGGCTGGGGCGACGCCGACGACGAGACGATCATCGCCACCGACGACCTCGTCAAGCGCTTTGACATCAGCAGGGTGTCGAAGAACCCCGCGCGCTTTGACGAGCAGAAGCTGCGCTGGATGAACGGGCGCTATATGCGTGAGCTCAGGCTGGAGGACCTCACCGCGCGGATGGAGGCGTTCACCGGCCGCGAGGGCCTCGCGCCCGCCGTCGCGATCAGCGCAGAGAAGGTCCAGACGCTCGCGGACTTCTGGCCGCTGGCGGGGTTCATCTACGACGGCCCGGGCGACGATCCCAAGGCCCGGGAGAAGTTCCTCAGCTCAGACGAGCACCGGGCGGCGCTCGCCGACGCTCGCGCCGCGCTGGCGGACGTCGAGCCGTTCGACGTCGAGGCGATCGACCACGCGCTGCGCGCCGTCGTCGAGTCGCGCGGCGCCAAGCCGAAGGACGTCTTCCAGCCGATCCGCGTCGCATTGGCCGGTACGACGGTGTCCCCAGGCATCTTCGAGACGCTCGCTGTGCTGGGTCGCGACGAGTCGCTGCGACGCGTCGACGCTGCACTTTCGGCCTAGCGCTCAACCATTCGTCCAGGGCTGCCGATAGCAGTCGGGTGAGCATCAGTCCCATGGTTCGCCCGACCCCAGAAGTCGCCTCCGCGGGACGCCACCACAACGAAGGCCACGGACGCCGCCTGACCGCGGCGTTCGAGGCGCTCGAGGCGTTCCCCGCGCTCGCCGAGTCACGGACCCGGCTGCTACGGCTCGTCAGCGCCGATCGCATCTCCGCAAGCGACATCGTCCATGCGGTCGAGTCCGACGTCGCGCTGATGATCGCGGTGCTGCGCGTGGCCAACCAGGTCGAGGGCAAGGCGCGCGGGCGCGTCGAGTCCGTCGTGCAGGCCGTGGAGCTGCTCTCACCGGAGGCCGTGCACGCGCTCGCCACCCGCACGCGCACGTTTGACTTCTTCGAGCGCTCGGCCGTCTGGGAGGCCGCGCCCGAGCGCTTCCGCCTGCACGGCGTCGCCACCCAGCGCGCAGCCGACCGCCTGGCGACGGCCGCCAACTACGAGCACCGCGACCGCCTGATGGTCACCGCGCTGCTGCACGACATCGGCAAGCTCGTCCTGCTGCACGCCTACCCCGGCTACCCGGCGAAGGTCCACGAGGGCGCACGGACGCCCGAGGAGCGCATCCATCGCGAGCGCCGCGAGCTCGGCGTCGACCATGCGCTGGTCGGTGGCGTGCTCGCCCGCCGCTGGGGGCTGCCGAAGGCCGTCGCCTCGGTGATCGAGCGCCATCACGCCGACGACGCGATCGGGGAGGCCGCGCTCGTGCGCCTCGCCGACATGCTCGCCCACTACGCCCAGGGCGGGGCGGTCTCGCCCGCCGAGCTGTTGAAGACCGCGCGAGCCGTCGATCTCGGGCCCAGCGACCTGCGCGCCGTGATGTACGACCTGCCGTATCCGACCTCCGGCCGTGCGCGCCAGGTCGACCCCTGCCCGTTGTCCGTCCGCGAGGTCGACGTGCTCAAGCGCCTTGCCGAGGGCAAGGTCTACAAGCAGATCGCGCTGGAGCTCGGGCTGTCGACGTCGACGATCCGCACCCACCTGCACAACATTTACGGCAAGCTCGGCGCGGTCGATCGCGCCCAGGCCGTCCTCATCGCGACCGAGCGCGGCTGGCTGTAACCGCCGCTGCGATCGTTACGCCGGCGGCGTCGATCGCGACGTCGACTGGCGTGCCGTGGCGGCCGTCGACGAACGTCTGGTGATACTCGTCGGTGACGGCGTAGGCGACCGCGATCGCCGCGGCCATCGCACCCTGCCCGGTCGCGCGGCGCCAGAGCAGGTAGAGCGCGCCGTATTCCGCCATGTGCACGGCCTTGCGCGCGACGGTGTCGACCGTGCCCAGGCCCGAGTCCAGGTCGGGCTGCGCAGAGAGGTAGTAGATGAGCGCCATGAGCGCCAGCGGAGGGGCGAAGCGCCCGATCGTTGCCATACAGTGCTCAGCCTAGGCCCATGCTCTCGATCACGACCAAGAGCCCCTACGCCATCAAGGCGCTGACCGAGCTGGGCCGCTCGGGCGACAGCGGCCCGGTCCCGATCGGCGAGCTCGCCCGCCGTCGCGACATCCCCGTCCAGTTCCTCGAGCAGCTCTTCGCGACGCTGCGCCGCGCCGGCATCCTCAAGTCCCAGCGCGGCGTCAAGGGCGGCTACTCGTTCGCCCGAGAGCCGTCGACGATCACCGTCCTCGAGGTCGTCGAGCTCCTCGACGGACCGCTCGGCCGCGACGCCGAGGGCATCTTCGCCGACGCCGCCGGCGCCGCCCGCGAGGTGCTCGCCAAGGTCACGATCTCAGAGCTCGTCGACCGCGACGCCCGCGAGGCGGGCGTGTCGATGTACTACATCTGAGTTGGCCAGCGCGTACGACGTGACTATGGTGTCGCAACCTCGGACGGGAGCGCGCGATGGTCTGGAGACGAGTGATCTTGGTGTGTCTTTTGGCTGGCGTCGCGGGGTGCGGTAGTGACTCGGCGACTTCCGGGAGCGACGCGGACGAGATCAACCAGCTGGTGCGCCAGATAGCCGTCGACGCCAACGACAAGGACTGGGATGGCTACTGCGAGGCCCTTTCGGCCAATGCCAAGGCGCAATTGGCCGAGTACGGAGAGCCGTTCGCCGGGCGTGGTGACTGCGCTGAGCTCATGGACAAGGCGTCCGGTCTGGAGGACGACGACGATTTCAATGGCAAGACCGACCCGGACAGGGTGAAGGTCACGGGCCTGAGCGTGAACGGCGACCGCGCGACGGCGCTTGTTACCCCCGGTGGCGCGGTGAGTTTCGTTCGCGAGGACGGCCGATGGAAGATGGGCGCGCCCGGGGGCGAGGACAAGTCCGCTGTCGCGGCGCGCGAGCTCGAGGTGGCGGAGCGTGGCTTCACCCTGACTGGCGACGACGCGATCAGCTTCGGAGCGGTCGTCCACAACCCCGGGTCTGCCGATGCCGTTGGCGTTGAGGTGCAGCTCAAGGGCATCTCGGCCGATGGTGGCGTGGCCGTGACCGACACCGTAACGCTGCTTGGGATACCAGCCGGGCAAAGCGTCAACGTCGGGGGCGCCTTCGTCTTCACCAGCGGCAAGAAGGTCCAACGAGTGGAGGTCACGGCCAAGGCAGACGGTGGCGCCGCCGCTGGCAGCGTGACGCTGCCACAGGTTTCCCGCGTGAGGCTGCAGAGGGACGAATTCGACGCGGTGGTCGTGCGCGCGCAGATCACGAACACCCTCGACGAGGCTCTGTCGGAGGACGCGGAGATCTTCGCGGTCCTGCGCGATCGTGCCGGAAAGATCGTCGGTGGACTTTCGGGCAATCCGGAGTACGACGTGCAGCCCGGCCGTCGATACGCCGCTGAGATGACCGTGCTCACAGGGAAGGTCTCCTCCGCGACCCGGGCGGATGTGAGCGTCGACGGGGTCACGAGCCCTCGGGGGTAAGGACCGTCGCACGCGTCGCGGGTACGGTCAACTCGTGAGCGGGCCCATACCGTCTCTGCGCTTCGTCCTGGCGTTCGCATGCGGCACCGTCGCGCTGCTGGTCCCCGCGGTTGCGCGAGCGGCCGACGGCGTGGTCCGGGACGGCAGCGCGCGCTTTCAGATCCTGAGCCCGACGCTGCTGCGACTCGAGTACGCCGACGACGGCGCTTTCGAGGACAACGCGACGATGCTTGCGTTCAACCGTCGCATCGATGCGCCGAAGCACACGACGGAGGTCGAGGGCGACCGGCTGGTGATCCGCACCGAGCGGATGACGCTCACCTACCGCCGCGGGTCGGGGCCGTTCAACGATCGCAACCTCAACGTGATGGTCCGCGTCGGCGTTGCCGGGGTCGCGGCGAAGCCGGTCTGGCGGCCGGCGACCTACTCGCCGCCGCTGAGCGGGTTCACCGTTCTCGGCTACCTCGGCGCCCAGCCCGACGGCTCGGGTCCGCGCATCCGCGGCAACCTCGGTGGCTGGACGCGCGGGCTCGACAGCCAGTCCGAGCCGCGGGTGCTGCACGACGGCCTGCTGTCGCGCGACGGCTGGTTCTTCATCGACGACTCGCGCAGCGTCGTGCTGACCGACGGCGGGGCTGGTTTCACGCCGCGAGCGCACACGGGCGCCTACCAGGACGGCTACCTGTTCGGCTACGGCCAGGACTACCCCCGCGGCCTGGCGGACTATCGCCGGCTCTCCGGGCCGGCGCCGCTGCTGCCACGCAAGGCGTTCGGCGTCTGGTTCTCCCGCTACTTCCCCTACACCGAGGCCGACTACCGCGAGCGACTGCTGCCCGCGTTCCGGCGGGAGCGCGTGCCGCTGGACGTGCTCGTCGTCGACACCGAGTTCCGCGCGCCGCAGAAGTGGGACGGCTGGAACTGGAACGCCGAGCTGTTTCCCGACCCGCCGCGATTCTTTCGCTGGGCGCACGGGGAGGGACTCGACGTCACGCTCAACGTCCACCCGAGCATGTCGCTGCGCGACCCGCGCTTCGAGCAGGCCAACCGTGACGCCGGCGGCCTGATCGGGCCGGCGATCGGCCCGGTCGTCTCGGGCGCCGCCGCCGACCCCGCGGCGGTCGGTGACGTCTACTTCACGTTCGACTTCGCCAACCCCCGGCACCTCGCGACGTACTTCGGCCTGCACGCCCCGTTCGAGCGCGACGGCGCAGACTTCTGGTGGCTGGACTGGTGCTGCGAGGAAGCCCGCGTCGGCTCGCTGCTCCCCGACGGCACGCTGGCCGGCGACGCCTGGATCAACGCGCAGTACGCGCGCCGCGCTGCGGCGCGCGGCAGTCGCTGGCTGAACCTCTCCCGGGCAGGCGGATCGTTCGAGGACTGGCAGGGCGACCGCCCAGGGCCCTGGGGCGAGCAGCGCTCGACGATCCACTTCACCGGCGACGCCTACTCCACCTGGCCGATGCTCGACTTCGAGACGCGCTTCAACGTCGCCGAGGGCAACGCCGGGCTGCCGTACGTGTCCCACGACATCGGCGGCTTCCAGGGCACGGGCCTGACGCCCGAGATGTACGTGCGCTGGATCCAGGCCGCGACGTTCTGGCCGATCCTGCGCCTGCACTCGAGCAAGAACGGCATCGCCGCGCGGCTGCCATGGGAGTACGAGGGCCGCGCCCGCAGCATCTCCGCGGACTTCCTGCGCCGGCGCGGGGCGCTCGTGCCCTATCTCTACACCCTCGCCCGCGAAGCCCACGACACGGGGCTGCCGCTGGCGCGCGGCATGTACCTCGAGTGGCCGCGTGCCGACGAGGCCTATGCCTTCGACCGCCAGTTCATGCTCGGTCGCGACCTGCTCGTCGCGCCGGTCGCAACGCCGGGCAACCCGGCGACCAAGCGCGTGTGGTTCCCGCCCGGGACCTGGGTCGACATCTTCACCGGAGAGCGCCACACCGGCCCGGGCGTCGAGGCCCTCAGCGTGCCGCTCGAGCGCATCCCCGTCTTCGCGCGGGCCGGCGCGGTCGTCCCGCAGGCGCCGTACATGGACTCCAGCGCGCAGAAGTCGCTCGACCCCCTGCAGCTCGACGTCTACGCGGGCCGCACCGGCAGCTTCCGTCTCTACGAGGACGCCGGCACCGGCTTCGGCTACCGCGACGGCGCGTCGGCACGCACGACGCTGCGCTGGGATCAGCGCCGCGCGACCCTGAGCGTCGGCGCCGCCCGCGGCCGGTTTCCCGGAGCCGTGCGCCGCCGCGCCTACGCCGTCCGCTTCGTTGGCGTCGCCCGGCCCCGCACGGTGCTCGTCAATGGCCGCCGCGTCCGCACGACCTACGATGCCGCCGCGCGAACGCTGACGCTGCGGACCGCGCGCTTCGCAACGTCTCGCCTCGTCCGCGTCCGGTTGCGCCGCTAGCCCCTGCCGGGACACCTGCGGCATTGAGGGCGCGGCGCCGTATGGCCGGGCGGGACGGCTCGGCGCGACACGAGGGGGTGGTGTGGAGGAAAGTGGCCAACAGGGGTTGGCCACTTTGTCTGGGAGGCACCCCTCGTGTCCGGCTGCCGCTTAGAGCGTGCGGATCGCGGCGACGAGGACGTCGTGGCCGCCGAAGTCCTCGCGGATGTCGAAGAAGCCGCTGCCCGCGTCGGCGACGAGCCAGAGGCGGTTGCGCGCGCGGTCGAGCACGAGCGACGGCACCGAGATGATCGTGTTGGGTCCCAGCGTGATGTCGAGCACGCCGTTGCGCCCGAACCGCCGGTCGATCGTGCCGCCGGCCTTGATGTGCCCGATCGCCACGACGCGGCGGAAGTTCTTCGTCCGTGGGTTGCGGTGCGCCGTGCCGACGACGTAGGCCCCGCCGTGCCCGTCGGAGATCGGGGCTCCCGCCGAGCGCAGGCGGCCGCCGAGGCGCGCGGTCCAGCGCGCCGCGCCGAGCCCGCTGTCAGCCCGTCGCACGATCCGCACGCTCGTGTAGCCGCCCTCGGCGACGAGCAGGTCGGCGCCGACGGTCGCAATGGCGGCGCCGAACGGCGCCGGCTCGACCGGCAGGTCGGGGTGACCGCCGGCATCGACGCCAAAGCGCCACCGCCGCCCGACGATGTCGGTCGCCAGCGCCCTGAGCCGGCCGCTGGGAGTGCGCCACAGGGCCACGCCGCCTTCGCCGTAGCCGGCCGGCGCCCGCAGCGGGGTATGCACGATGCCGCCGTCGCCGAACTTCCGATCCAGGTCACCGGTGGCGGTCAGCCGCACCCAGACGAGGTCGGGATCGATCCCCGTGACCGGGTGCGGGTAGTTCGACCGCGCGATCACCCAGGTGACTGCGCCGGACGCGCGATCGACGAGCAGTTGCCGCGCACCCCAGCCGAACGTACGCAGCGGGAAGTAGACGCGACCGCCGCGCCCGAACGTCGAGAGCAGCCGGCCGCGGCGGGAGATGGCGACGATCGCGACGGCGTCCCCGCGGATCCGCCCCGCGACCAGGATCGCCCCGTCGGTCGGCCGGACGGCGATCGCGATCGGCTCGTTGTTGCCGTCCCACGAGAGGTCACTCGGCACGACCGCCACTCCGCGACGGCCGAACGCCGGATCGAGGGTCCCGTCGCGGCGGACCTTCAGGACGGAGAACCGACCGTGGACCGCGACATAGAGCCCGCCGCCGGGCGCTGGTGTGACGGCGGCCGGGATCGAGCCGTGATCGCGGGTCACCTTGCGCAGCCCGTCGCCGGAGAACCGCTTGTCGAGCACGCCGGGCCGCGCGCCGGCGGTCGCCGGGAGAACGGTGAGGAGCGCGATGGCGACGGTGACTGCCCGGAGCATGCCGAGAGAACGTCGCCGGCGTCCCCGAGTTGCGGCTCAGCCGACCTTGTAGGTCCCGAGCGCCCGCGCGACGAGGCGCCCGTCGGCGCCGCTGACGTCCGCCTCGCAGCACGTCAGCGAGCGGCCGCGGCGCACGACGCGGCCGGTCGCCTGGAGGTCCTCCGCGCGCGCGGCGTCGAGGAAGTTCACGGTCAGCGACACGGTGACGCCGCGCAGGTCGCCGGGGACGTCGTCGGTCGCCCACGCCGCGGCCATGACGGCCATGTCCGCGAGCGTCGAGATCGCGCCGCCATGGACGACGTCGCCGATCGTCGCGAGGTCGTCGCGCCACGGTAGGCGCAGCGTCGCCGCGTCGTCGCCGACGTCGACGAGCTCGATCCCGAGGACCGCCGCGAACGGCGAGTTGGGCACGAATTGGCGCATCAGCTCTGGTCCGGTCATTCGAGCGAGGCTAACGCCGGCCGATCATGGAGTCGCTTACCTCGCAGGTCATTGCGCACGGGCGTCCAGATCCGGGGCGCTGCGCTCAACAGGCGTCCGGTTGGCGCCGAGACGAAACGCAATGAACTGCCTTGCTCGCCTGATCACCGTCTCGATGCTCGTCGCAGCGCTCGCGCCGGCCGCGCCGGCGGTCGCCGGTGGCGACGCCAAGACCAAGAAGACGCACACGACGAAGATCAAGAAGAAGAAGGCCACCAAGAAGCGGTCGGCGACGGCGGTGACCGATCCCGGCACGGCGGTGACCGATCCCGGCACGACGGTGACCGATCCCGGCACGACGGTGACCGACCCCGGCACGACCGTGCCGCCGCCCGCACCGGTGGGCAACCCCGCGCAGCGCTGCAAAGCCGAGCGGGCCCAGCTGGGTGACGCCGCGTTCGCCAGGAAATACGGGACGAACCCGAACCTCGCCAACGCCTTCGGCAAGTGCGTCAGCGCGCAGGCGCACGCCAAGACGCCGGCGGGCTGAGGCAGACGGTGCGGCGGCTGGCTCTGGGGCTTTGTGCCGCGGCCCTCGTCTGCGCGCCGAGCGCCGACGCGCTGACGCTCGGCGTCTCCGACCAGCAGCCGGCGACGTTCACCGACGCGACGTTCTACGCCACCGGCATCGCGCACACGCGCTACATCGCGCCGTGGGACGGGTTGACCGTCGATGCCGCGCGCGTCGACGCCTGGATGCAGCCGGCGCGCAGGGCCGGCACCGAGGTGATGGTCGCGTTCAACCGCTCGTGGGGCAGCCGCTGCCCGTCGTCGCCGTGCGTGCTGCCGACGATCGAGCAGTACACGAAGGCCGTGGCGAAGTTCCTGACGACGTATCCATGGGTCAAGACGATCACGCCGTGGAACGAGGTCAACGACCAGGGCCAGCCGACGAACGCGAACGCGACGCGCGCGGCGGCGTACTACCACGCCGTCGTGAAGCTCTGCCCGTCCTGCACTGTGCTCGGCGCCGACGTCATCGACAACGGCACCCAGAAGGCGTGGCTGGCGACCTTCCTCAAGGCACTGCCGTCCGCGCCACGCCTTTGGGGTCTGCACAACTACGTCGACGGCAACTACTTCCGCTCGACGGGCACCGAGTCCGTGCTCGCCGCGGTGCCGGGTGAGGTCTGGCTGACCGAGACCGGCGGGCTCGTGAAGTACACGGGGCCGAGCGGCCAGACGACGTTCCCGTATGACGAGGCGCGGGCGGCCGACGCCGAGCGGTTCTTGCTGTCGCTCGCCGACGCGCACCCCGACCGGATCACGCGCTACTACCACTACCTCTGGCGCTCGGGCGGCGCCGGCGACCGCTTCGACAGCGGACTGCTGCGCGCCGACGGCACGCTGCGCCCGGCCTTCGACGTGCTGCGCCCGCGCTTCCCGGGGCGCCCGGCGCCGCCGCCGGCGGCGGCAGCGGCCGCGCCCGGAGCGGAGCTGGGGGGCACCGCTCCAGGCGCGGCGGCGGCGGTGCCGCGTGCCTCGCGCAGGGCGCCCAGGACGCGCGCGGTCGTGGTGACACGCGGACGCGGCCGTCGTCCGCTGCGCCTGCGCGTCGCCTGCCTTGCGCCCAAGGGCAAGCGCTGCCGCGGCAGCGTGAGCGTCCGGCGCGTCGGCAGCGCCCGCTTCTCCCTGCGCGCCGGCAGGGCGAAGGCGATCGTCCTGCGCCGCCGCACCGCGCCGCGCAGCCCGCGCGTCACCGTCGCGCTGACGGCGCCCGCGCGGACGCGCTGGAGCGAGGTCCCGCGCGTCGCAGTGCCCCGCCGCTGATCACTACGCTGTGCCCGCAATGGGTGCAATCCCGACCTCCATTGCGGATCTTGTCGGCAACACGCCGATGGTCGAGCTGCGGCGGATGGCACCCGACGGCGTGCAGATCTTCGGCAAGCTCGAGGCCTACAACCCGGGGGGCTCGGTCAAGGACCGCATCGGGGTGGCGATGATCGAGGCCGCCGAGCAGGAGGGGCGCATCGAGCCCGGCCGCACGACGATCGTCGAGGCCACCAGCGGCAACACCGGCATCGCGCTCGCGTTCGTCTGCGCCGCGAAGGGCTACGAGCTCGTGCTGACGCTCCCGCAGGGCATGAGCCGGGAGCGCGAGAGCCTGCTGCGCCTCTACGGCGCGCGTGTGGACGTCGTCGAGTCGCTCGGCGGGATGGACGAGGCCGTGCAGGCCGCGCGCGCGATGGCCAAGTCAGACGACGTCTTCCTGCCCGATCAGTTCACGAACCCGGCCAACCCGGCCGCCCACGAGCGCACGACCGGCCCGGAGATCTTCACGCAGCTCGACGAGGACATCGACGTCTTCGTCGCCGGCGTCGGCACCGGCGGGACGATCACCGGGTGCGGGCGCTACCTCAAGGCGCGCAACCCGAAGCTCCAGATCGTCGCCTGCGAGCCCGCGAGCTCGGCGGTGCTCTCCGGCCGCAGCGCTGGACCGCACCGCATCCAGGGCATCGGCGCGGGCTTCGTGCCGCCGGTCCTCGAGCGCGACCTGGTCGACGAGATCATCGCCGTGTCCGACGACGACGCCGTCACGACCGCCCAGCGCTGTGCGCGCGAGGAGGGCGTCCTCGCCGGGATCTCCTGTGGCGCCGCGATCCACGCGGCGCTGACGGTCGCCAAGCGCCCGGAGTCCAAGGGCAAGCGGATCGCGGTGATCCTGCCCGACAGCGGCGAGCGCTACGTCAGCGCGCCGTTCTTCAGTCCCTGAGCCAGCGCCTCGCGACGTCCCAGGCACCAGTCGCGCATTGCCGGCCACGGCCCGTAGCCGGCCTCGACGTTGAGGTGGCCCTGCCCCGGCAGGAGGTCGACGACGAGCTCCAGCGGGCGGCCCCAGTGCTCGGGCGCGCCCGGCCCCGGGCAGTAGGGGTCGTTATCCGAGCAGACCAGGCGCGTGTGCCCGGCGACGGCGCGGACCGCGTCGGCGTCGGCGTTCGTCGGGTAGAAGCCGGCGAGCTCGACCACCTTCGCGCCCGGGCACGGCGGCGCGACGAGCGCGACGCGATCGACGTGGTGCTCGGGACGGATGCGCCCGGCCTCACGCAACCAGGCCACGCAGCCGAGTGAATGGCAAACGACGACGCGCTCCCCCGGCGCGGCGGCGAGCCCGGCGAGATGGGCGTGCACGGCGGCTCCCCAGCGATCCGGGCAGGGCTGGTCGCACTCCGGCAGATCGGGGTACAGCACCTCGGCGCCGGCGCCCAGCAGCTCGTCGGCGAGCCACGTCTGCCAGTGCTCTGAGTCGTTGCCCTGCCAGCCGTGAAGGATGAGGATGCGAGGCTCAGCCATCGAGGGTTGTACCGTATCGAGGACGATGTTCGGTCTCGGCACCCTGTCCCGTGTCGTGCGTGAGATCCGGCGCGACGTTCGCGCTGCGCACGAACGCGACCCGGCCGCCCGCGGCGTGTCGGCGACGGAGATCCTCGCGTCGTGGCCGGGAGTGCAGGCCCTGCTCGCCCACCGCGTCGCTCACGCCCTCAGCGAGAGCGGCGTCCCGCTGGCGCCGCGGATGCTCGCCTACGTCGCGCGTTCGATGACGGGCGTGGAGATCCACCCGTCCGCACGGATCGGCGACGGGCTCTTCATCGACCACGGGATGGGCGTCGTGATCGGCGAGACCGCCGAGATCGGCCGCGACGTCACGCTCTACCAGGGCGTCACGCTCGGCGGCACCGGCTTTGCCAGCGGCAAGCGCCATCCCACCGTCGAGGACAACGTCACGATCGGCTCGGGCGCCAAGCTGCTCGGCCCGGTCACCATCGGTCACGGCTCGAAGGTCGGCGCCAACACCGTCGTCATCTCCGACGTCCCGCCGATGGCGACGGTCGTCGGCAACCCCGGCCATGTCGTGCGCGTCGACGGCCGCCGCCCCGAGGGCCCCGACACCGACTGGATCCACCTGCCCGATCCCGTCGCCGACGCGATCCGCGGTCTCTCCCAGCGCATCGGCGCGCTGGAGCGCGCGCTCGCCGACCTCGGCGGCCCCGCAGCCAGTGATGTCGAGGCAGCCGAGGTCCGCAAGCTGCGCAGCGTCGGCCGCTCGCCGGCCGGCGGCTAGCCCGGTCGCGCGCGCCAGGCGATCGTCCACATCGCGGCCGCCGCCGCCGTTTGCACGCCCAGCACCGTCGCCGCGAAGCCCGTCAGCGAGAACGACCCGCCGAGCAGGACCGCGACCTCGGCTGCCGCCATGACCGCCAGCACCCAGAGGAAGCGCACGCGGCCGAGCGCGAACAGGTACTGCGCGCTGAGGTAGGTGACCGCGAGCAGCGTCATCGCCGGCGCCAGCAGCGTCAGCGCGTCGGCGCCGTCGACGGTGTCGGGTCCGAACGCGAGGCGCAGCACCGTGCTCGGGACGACGGCGAAGACCAGTAGCGATGGCGCCGCGATCACACCCATCACGACGAGCGCGCGCAGCAGGACCGGCCGCGGGTCGTCCCCGGCGGTCGCGCGCGCCGTGGCCTGCGGGAGCAGGTGCAGGCCGATCCCGATCGCCACCCAGACGACGGCCTTGGCGGCGACCGCGGCGACGGCGTAGGAGCCGGCGCGGTCGTCGCCCAGCTCGTGGCGGGCGATGATCACGTCGACGTTCTGCAGGACGGCGACGAGCGCCAGCCCGATGATCGGCACCCAGCCGTCGCCGACCAGGCCGCGCAGCGTCGGCCGGCGCGCCAGCGTCGCCGGATGCCCCAGCCGCCGGTCGATCACGACCGTCAGCCAGATCGCGGTCGCGACGAAGCACAGAGGCGTCGCGCCGTAGGCGCCCGTCACGCCCGCCGCGACGGCGAGCGTGACCCCGATCGCCATCCGTGCCACGCCCTCGCCGAGCAGGCTCAGCGCCACGGGCCGATACGCGTGCAGCCCCTGCAGCACGCCGCGCTGCAGCGACAGCAGCATCCACAGCCCGCCGGTAGGCAGCAACGCCGCCGCGCCCCACGGGTGCTCCTCGACGCCGACGAGCGCCGCCAGCGGCTCGCGCAGCAGCACTCCGACGGCCGCGAGCGCCAGCGTCAGCCCCAGCAGCGTGCGGATCCAGCCGTCGAGCGTCGCGCGCAGGGCCGCGTGATCGCCGAGGTTGCGCCGCGCCACCTCGCGCGCAGCGGCCGCCTGCAGCGCCTGCCCGCCGACCATCAGGATCAGGAAGCCCGAGATCAGCGCCGCCAGCGCGCCATAGCCGTCCTTGCCCAGCACGCGCGTGACGACGACGGTGAAGATCAGCTGGATCGCGTTGCTCACGAGCGTCGCGCCCGCGAGACCCGCGGCCTTGCCGGTGTCCGACCCCAGTACGCCCTCCCGCAGCCGCGGCCTGGGGCTCGTGGCCGCCGCGCGCAGGGCAGCGTCGTGCGGCGCGGTCGCGGGCGTCAGCAGCTCGGTGGTCCCGTAGAACAGGCGCAACGGCAGGCGCTCGCGGGCCTGCGCGGCGTCCTCGACGAGGGCGACCGACGGCGCGCGCAGCCACCACCACAGCGGCGTCAGCAAGCAGCGCCCGTCGACGATCTCGACCACGATGTCGGCCTCGGCCCCGGCCTCCCGGGCGCGTCGCGCCGCACGCAGGCGCGAGCGCGAGGCGACGTGGGTGACGCGGTGACCACCGGCCTCCCAGTCCCGGACCTGCTGCCAGAGGCGCTCATGGGGCTCCCGGCCGTCGGTCACGAGCAGGATGTGAAGCGGCGCGGCGATCGCCCGAGGCTATCCGGGCCGCGTGCGAACCGGCCGGATCGGCCCTCGACCGCGCCAACACCTAGAATGCGCCCGCGTGACCGCCCCGCGTCGCATCACAGCGCTGCTCGGCGCAGCAGCCCTGATGCTCGCTGCGGCGCCGGTCCCTGCGCTGGGCCAGGAGGATCCAGGCGATCTGCCGCCGCTGTCCTCGACGGTGCCGGACACCGGCCAGACGACCACGACGCCGACGCAGACGACGCCGCCGCCGGTGCAATCGGCGCCGCCGACCAACGAGCTGCCGAACACCGGCTCGGACCCCCGCGTGCTGGCGCTGCTGGGTGCGGCGCTGCTGCTCGCGGGCATCGGCCTGCGCATGCGCGCGCCCGATGGGCGTTTCTGAGTCTGCCGAGCAGACCGAGGCCCTCGGCGCGCAACTCGCCGCGACCTTGGCGCCGGGCGACGTCGTGCTCCTCGTCGGCGAGGTCGGCGTGGGCAAGACGACGTTCGTGCGCGGGGCGCTGCGCGCGCTCGGCGTCACGCGAGCGGTCACGAGCCCGACGTTCACGATCGGCCGCCGCTACGACGATGCCGACGTGCCGGTCAGCCACCTCGACCTACATCGCCTAGCGAGCCTCGAGGGCGAGGATCCCGCGCTGCTCGAGGACTACGTCGACGACCGCCACATCGCGTTCGTCGAGTGGCCGGAGGTGGCCGGTGCAGAGCTGGGAGCCCGGGTCGCGGCACGGGTGACGCTCGCGCACGCGGGCGGCGACCGCCGGACGGTGGAGATCGAGCGCGGATGATCGTGCTCGCATTCGACACCGCAACCGCCGACACGGTCGTCGGCCTGTCGGCCCCAGACCAGGAGCTCCGTGTCGCGCGGCACACGCCGGGGCCGGGCGAGCGCCCCGGCCACGCCCAGCAGGTCCTGACGCTCGCCGAGGGCCTGCTCGGCGACGCCGGGCTCACGTTCGCCGACGTGGCCCGCATCGGCGTCGGCGTGGGGCCCGGCTCGTTCACCGGGCTGCGGATCGGCGTCGCCAGCGCGCGCGCGCTCGCGCAGGCGACGGGCGCCGAGCTCGTCGCGGTCCCGACGCTGACGGCGCTCGCCCAGCACGACGGCAACGTCCTCGCGGTGCTCGATGCGCGCCGCGGCGAGGCGTTCGCCGCGCCACACCGCGACGGCGTCGCGCGGGCGGCGCCGGCCGCGATCCGCCCGGACGCGCTCGCGGGGTTCGCGCAAGGTCCCGATCCGTGGCTGGCGGTGGGCGACGGGGCGGTACGCTTCAGGTCCGAACTGGAACCGGCGGGCGTCGTGGTTCCACCGGACGACTCTGCGCTTCACCGGCTGGATGGGGGTGCGCTCTGCCGGCTCGCCGCCTCGGCGTCGCCGACCGATCGCGACTCGCTTCTCCCGGAGTACGTCAGAGCGCCCGACGCGGCGCCGCGACCTCGCTGACGACATGGCCACCGTCGCCCTCGACATCCGGCGCCTGACCTACGCGGACCTGCCGCAGGTGATCGCGATCGAGCGCCGCGCGTTTCCGACGCCGTGGTCGCTGGCGATGTTCGTGCTCGAGGTCTCAAAGCCCAGCGGCGTCTGCCTCGCGGCCTGGCGCGAGGACCGCCTCGTCGGCTACATCATCTGCAGCCGGTACGACGTCGTCTGGCACGTGATGAACATCGCCGTCGACCCGGCGCGCCGGCGCGAGCACATCGCGACCGCGCTGCTCGACGAGGTGCTCGTCCGCGTGGGGGAGGACGCGCGCTTCACGCTGGAGGTGCGCGTCTCCAACACGCCCGCGATCGCGCTGTACGAGGGCTATGGCTTCCTGTCGGCCGGGATTCGCCGCCGCTACTACCAGGACAACGGGGAGGACGCCCTGATCATGTGGCGCACGCCGCTGACGCTGCAGGGCAGCCTCGAGGACATCCCCAACAGCGGCCCGGTCAACCCGAGCCCCCCGTGATCCTCGCCCTGGAGACCTCCTGCGACGACACCTGCGCGGCCGTCGTCACGCGCGACGGCGTAATCCGCTCGAACGTCATCTCCTCGCAGGAGGTGCACGACCGCTACGGCGGGGTCGTCCCCGAGATCGCCTCGCGCCACCACCTCGACCTCGTCAACCTCGTCGTCGACGACGCGCTGGCGCGGGCGGGGATCGGCTACGACGAGCTCGACGGCGTCGCGGTCACCCAGGGGCCCGGGCTCGTCGGCGCGCTGCTGATCGGCGTCAGCACCGCCAAGGGCATCGCGGCGGCGCGTGCGCTGCCGTTGCATGCGGTGGACCACCTGCAGGGCCACGTCGCCGCGAACTTCCTGGCGCCTGATCCGCTCGCACCGCCGTTCGTCTGCCTGATCGCCTCCGGCGGGCACACGTTCCTCGCGCACGTCACCGAGCACGACGGCTTCGAGGTGCTCGGGCGCACGCTCGACGACGCCGCCGGCGAGGCCTTCGACAAGGGCGCGCGGATGCTCGGGCTGCCGTTCCCCGGCGGGCCGCATCTCGAGCGCCTGGCGCGCGACGGCGACCCACACGCCTTCGACTTCCCGCAGGCCAAGGGCGTGCGCGGCCTGGACTGCTCCTTCAGCGGGCTCAAGACCGCGCTGCTCTATGCGATCCGCGACCTCGGCGAGGAGCAGGCGGGCGCCCGCGCGGCCGACCTCGCCGCGTCGTTTCAGCACGCGATCGTCGAGACGCTCGCGCTGCGCGTGCAGCGTGCGCTGGACCAGACCGGGCTCGATCGCCTCGCGATCGGCGGCGGCGTCGCCGCCAACACCGCGCTGCGCGAGCGCCTGTCGGGTCTCGCGGGCACCGTGAAGATCCCCGATCGCGCGCTCTGCACCGACAACGCCGCGATGATCGCCTCCGCCGCGCGCTACAGCGCGCCGCTGAGCCACGGCGATGCCCTGGCGCTCGACGCCTACGCGACCGGGGAGCGCGACCTGTGAGGCTGATCATGTACAGCCGCCCGGGCTGTCACCTCTGCGATGAGGCGCGTGCGGTGCTGCAGCGCATCGGTGCCCCGTTCGCCGAAGTCGACATCGACTCCGACGACGCGCTGCTCAAGCGCTACCTCGAGCGGATTCCGGTGATCGCGCTGGACGGCGAGGAGCTCTACGACTTCTTCGTCGACGAGGCCGATCTCCTCCAGCGGTTGCGTAGAGTGCCCGGTCGCGCATGACGCAGGCCGACCTCAACGACGCCCCGGCTCCCGAGAAGCTCTCGGTCGGCGTCGCCGCGCGCCTGGCGCGCTACCTGCAGGTGCTGACGCAGGCCAAGCGCGAGGGCAAGGAGACCGTGTCCTCGCAGGAGCTGTCGTCCTGGACGAAGGTCAACTCGACGCAGATCCGTCGTGACCTCAGCGGCTTCGGCAAGTTCGGCAAGCGTGGCGTCGGCTACAACGTCGACGCGCTCCTCGGCCAGATCCGCAAGATCCTGCGGACCGCCGGCCAGCACAACATCGCGCTCTTCGGCGCGGGGCACCTCGGCCGCGCGATCGCGTCGTCCGACGTCTTCGCCGACCACGGCTTCCGCGTCGTCGCGATCTTCGATGCCGACCCGAAGAAGATCGGCATGTCCGTCGGCGCGCACCAGGTGCGCGCCGTCGACGAGCTGCACCGGGTCGTCGAGGACGAGGACATCGTCGTCGGCGTGCTGGCGGTGCCCTCGGCCGCCGCCCAGATCCTCGCCGACGATCTCGTCGAGGCCGGGGTGAAGATCATCTTCAACTACTCCGAGGCGCTGCTGCAGGTGCCGCCGGAGGTCACGGTCCACACGTCCAGCCCGGCCGTGGACCTGCTCTACGCGCTCTACTTCTACCTGACCTGATCTGACGTGATGCTCGACGCCACCGCTGTCGAGACCGCCTTCGCGGACTCCGTCGACCGCACCGTCGGCATCGAGGAGGAGTTCGCGACGCTGCATCCGGGGTCGCTGGAGCTCGCCCCGCGCTACGAGGAGCTCGCCGCCGCCGCCGAGGAGCCGCTGGCGACCTCGATCGCCGGTGAGCTGATCTCCTCGGAGATCGAGATCCGCTCCATGCGCGGGGCGGACGTGCACGCCGCGATCGCCGCCCAGCGCGACTTTCGCCAGCGGCTGTTCGCCCTGGCGCGCCGTCACGACGTCGCGCTGTCGGCGACGGGGACGCATCCCTTCAGCGACTACCGCGAGCAGCGCAACATCGACACCGACCACTACCGCCGCGTCGTCGACGGGCTGCAGTACGTCGCGCGGCGCAACAACACGTTCTCCCTGCACGTCCATGTCGGCGTGCGCGACATCGACCGCGCCGTGCGCGTCTGCGACCGCCTGCGCGCGGTGCTGCCGACGCTGCTGGCGCTCAGCGCCAGCTCGCCGTTTCTCGATGCGCGTGATTCGGGCCTGCACTCCGCGCGCTCGCAGTCGTTCACGAAGACGTTCCCGCGCTGCGGGATCCCCGACGCCTACGGCGGCTGGGCGGGCTACCGCGACTACGTCGACTTCCTCTACCGCAGCGGCTCGATCGTCGAGTACACGCAGGTCTGGTGGAGCGTGCGCCCGCACTTCACCTTCGGCACGGTCGAGGTGCGGATCTGCGACGCCCAGTCCAGCGCCCCGGAGTCCGAGGCGCTCAGCGAGCTGATCGTCGCCTGCGTGGCCCAGGCCGCACGCGACGTCGACGACGGCGTGCCGTGGATCGACCACCCGCGGCGCCTGATCGAGGAGAACTTCTGGCGCGCGATCCGCTTCGGGATGGACGGCGAGCTGATCGATCTCGACACCTCCGCGCTGCTGCCGGCGCGCGCCGCGGTCGACCAGCTGCTCGAGTGGACGGCGCCGGTGCGCGCCGAGATCGGCATCACGCCGGGTTTCCCTGAGAACAACAGTGCTCAGCGTCAGCGCGCCGCGCTCGCCGCCGGGCATACCCTGAACGAGGTGTTCGCGGCCGCCGTCGCGGAGACCCAAGCAACCTACGCCCCCGAGGTTCCGACGCCATGAGCGACCAGCCCGCCTTCGATCCCGACAACCCGCCCTCCGAAGAGGAGCTTGCCGCGGCGTACGAGGCCCAGCTCAAGCAGCTGCGCGTCGAGGACGTCGTCCTGCAGACGGTGGTGTCGATGCTGAACCTCGGCGGCCGCAAGGCCGGCTTGGCGCCGGGGACCGAGGACGAGCGCGACGTCGCGCAGGTCGGGCTGGCCGTCGAGGCCGCCCGCGCGCTGCTGCCGCTGGTCGAGAGCCAGCTCGGCCCCGATGCGGCGACCCTGCGCGAGGCGCTGAGCCAGCTGCAACTGGCCTTCGTGCGGCTCGGCGGCACCGGCGAGCCGTCCGAGGGTGAGCCGCCGGCCGGCGGCGCTGCGCCCCAGCAGCCACCGCAGGGGCAGGCGGGCGGCCGCCTCTGGGTGCCGGGCCAGTAACGCCAAAACCGGGGTCAGATCTTGCAATCGAGCATCTCTCGGGTTTAAACCTGAGAAGTGCTTGATTGCAAGATCTGACCCCACGTGGAGGCTGTCTGACGGGCGATCCGGGTAGCATCCGCGCCGCTTCGGGCCGGACGCCTGCGTCCGGCCTTAGCCGTGTCGGAGCCAATGTCCAGAGCTCCGCGCGTCCAGTTGACTTCTGCGGAGGACTTCCTTGACTGACTTCCTCATCGACCACGGTGTTGTCGTTGCGCTCGTTTGCGCTGCGCTCGCTGTGGCCTATGGCCTGCTGACGACCCGCTCGCTGCTCGCGCTCTCGCCCGGCAACGAGGAGATGCAGCGCATCTCCGGCGCCGTCCAGGAGGGCGCAAAGGCCTACCTGACCCGCCAGTACCAGGTGATCGCCGGCGTCGGGGTGCTGCTGTTCGTTGCGCTGATCCCGCTCCAGAGCATCTCGGTGGCGGTCGGCTTCCTGATCGGTGGCGTGCTCTCCGGCGCGGCTGGCTTCATCGGCATGAACGTGTCCGTGCGCGCCAACTGCCGCGTCGCCGAGGCCGCGCGCGGCGGCGTGCCGCCGGCGCTGCAGGCCGCGTTCCGCGGCGGCGCGATCACGGGCATGCTCGTCGTCGGTCTCGCGCTGCTCGGTGTCGCCGGCTACTACGGCCTGCTGACCTGGTGCTTTGACCAGACGCCCAAGGAGGCCATCGACGCGCTCATCGGCCTCGGCTTCGGCGGCTCGCTGATCTCCGTCTTCGCGCGTCTTGGCGGCGGCATCTTCACGAAGGCCGCCGACGTCGGCGCCGACCTCGTCGGCAAGGTCGAGGCTGGCATCCCCGAGGACGACCCCCGCAACCCGGCCGTGATCGCCGACAACGTCGGCGACAACGTCGGCGACTGCGCCGGCATGGCCGCCGACCTCTTCGAGACCTACGCCGTCACCGCCGTCGCGGTCATGCTGCTCGGCGTGCTGACGTTCGGCGGCGCGGACGCCACCGCGGTGGCCCTGTACCCGCTGGTCATCGGCGGCGCCGCGATCCTCGCCTCGGTCGTCGGCACGTACTTCGTGCGCGTGGGTCCCGGTGGCGGTGTCGAGGGCGCGCTCTACCGCGGCCTGGTCGTCTCCGGCGTGATCGCCGCAGTGCTGTTCCTGCCGATCACCAACTGGATGATGGACGGGCTTGACCTCGGCAGCGCCGCAGGCGCCGTCGACGCGCCGTCGTGGAGCGACCTCTACTTCTGCGCGCTGATCGGCATCGCCGTGACCGCGCTGCTGTTCGTGATCACCGACTACTACACGTCGACACGCTTCGCCCCGGTCCGCTCGACCGCGAAGGCGTCGGAGACCGGTCACGCGACGAACATCATCCAGGGCCTCGCGCAGGGCCTCCAGGCCACGGCGCTCCCCGCGATCGTGATCGTGCTCGGCATCCTCTGCTCGTGGAAGCTCGCCGGTGGCGGCACCGAGGGCATCTACGGCATCGGCATCGCCGTGATGGGCCAGCTGTCGCTGACGGGCTTCATCGTCGCGCTCGACGCGTTCGGCCCGATCACCGACAACGCCGGCGGCATCGCCGAGATGGCCGACCTGCCCGAGGAGGTCCGCAACGTCACCGATCCGCTCGACGCCGTCGGCAACACGACGAAGGCGGTCACCAAGGGCTACGCGATCGGCTCGGCGGTGCTCGCCGCGATCGTGCTGTTCGCCGGCTTCCGCTTCGAGCTCGCCGACGAGGGCCTCTCGCCCGCGGAGCTGGTCTTCGACGTCGGCGATCCCGCGGTCCTCATGGGGCTCCTGATCGGCGGCATGATGGTCTGCCTGTTCGCGGCGCTCTCGATGGAGGCCGTCGGCCGCGCCGGCGGTGCCGTCGTCGAGGAGGTCCGTCGCCAGTTCCGTGAGAAGCCGGGCATCATGGAAGGCACCGAGGACCCCGACTACGCCAAGTGCGTCGACCTCGTCACGAAGGCGGCCCAGCGCGAGATGATCATCCCGTCGCTGATCCCGATCGTGCTGACGACGATCGTCGGGATCATCGACGTGAAGGCGCTCGGCGGGCTGCTGATGGGCGTGATCGTCGTCGGCTTCTTCTTCGCCGTCCTGATGACCGCCGGCGGCGGCGCGTGGGACAACGCCAAGAAGCTGATCGAGGACGGCGCGTTCGGTGGCAAGGGCACGCTTGCCCACGAGGCGTCGATCACCGGCGACACCGTCGGCGACCCGTTCAAGGACACGGCGGGCCCCGCGATCAACCCGATGATCAAGGTCGCGAACATCGTCGCGATCCTGATCATCCCGATCATCACCTGATCTTCGGAAGCACTCCGAGGTACCGAAGAGGGCGGCCGAGAGGCCGCCCTCTCTCGTTGCGGCAGTGTTACCTGCGCGCCTCGACGCCGATGTCGGGGTTGTCGGTGAACAGGCCGTCGACGCCCATCGCGAAGTAGCGCTGCATCTCGGCCGCGAGGTCGCCGTCCTCGGCGCGGAACACCCACGGGTGCACGAGCAGGCCGTGTTCATGGGCGTCCGTGACGAACGCCGCGTCCACGAGGCTCTTGTGCGGGCCGACGGCCGCGGCGTAGGTCGCGATGTCCGCGAGGTCGAACGGCTCCGTGCTGCGCAGCAGCTGGACGAGCGGGAACTGCACGCGGTCGCGATGCAGCTGGCGCAGGTTGCCGTCCTCGAAGGACTGGATGAAGACGTTCTGCTGGCCGCGCAGCGACTTCACGAGCTTGCGCGTCAGGTCGAGCCCGATCGACTTGAAGTACGCCGGGTGCTTGGTCTCGGGGTAGACGCCGATGTCGCGGCCCAGCTCGCGTGACAGCCGCTTGCGCAGGTCGAGGACCTCGGCGAACGTCGGCACCTCGAAGCGCCCGTCGTAGATCGTGTTCTCCTGGCGCACCGCCGGCAGGCGCTCCTTGGCGCGCAGCGTCTTGAGCTCGGCGAGCGTGAGGTCCTCGGTGAACCAGCCGGTGATCGAGGCGCCGTCGATGGCCTTCGTCGTCTTGCGATCGGCGAGCTGCGGGTGCGCGGCGACGTCGGTGGTGCCGGAGATCTCGTTCTCATGGCGGGCGACGAGCACGCCGTCCTTGGTGGCGACGACGTCGGGCTCGATGTAGTCGGCGCCCATGCGCGCGGCAAGCTCGTAGGACGCCAGCGTGTGCTCGGGACGGTAGCCCGAGGCGCCGCGGTGGCCGATGATCAGCGGCTCAGTGATCCTCGAGCTCGGCGGTCAGCACGCGGCGCTGCGTCGGACGCGCTGCCTCGTAGCGGGCGCGGCCGTCGTCGGTGAGGCAGGTGAAGATGCCGCGGCGATCGTCGCTGCAGATCGAGCGGTACACGAGGCCCTCGGCCTCGAGACGGCCGACGAGGCGTGAAAGCGCGCTCTGGCTGAGGTTGACGGCCTCGGAGAGCTCCTGCATGCGCCGCTGGTCCTTCTCGGCCGTCGCGAGGTGCTCGAGCACGTCGTACTCGGTCGCGGAGATGCCGTGGTCGGACTCGAGCGCGCGCTCCAGCGCACCCAGCACGCGCGAGTGCCGGCAGCGCAGATCGCGCCAAGCGTCGGCTATCTCACGGGTCGCGGGCATTGCCCCTACACACTACCAAGAGAATGCAAATGTTGACATTAGAAACCTTTGCATCAGAAATACATGCATACGCATCTATAGTGCCCCCGCATGGCATCCACCCAAACTTCTCCCGACGCCGCCGAGGGCTGGGACGCGCGCCTGTGGGGCGCGCTCTTCGTCCTCTGCGGCGTGCTGTTCCTCGATGGGCTCGACGTGTCGATGGTCGGCGTCGCGCTCCCTTCGATCGAGTCCGATCTCGGGCTCTCGACCTCGCAGCTGCAGTGGATCGTCTCGGGCTACATCCTCGGATACGGCGGGCTGCTGCTGCTCGGCGGCCGCGCCGCCGATCTGCTCGGTCGCCGGCGCGTGCTGCTGTGGGCGCTCGGCGTCTTCGCCGTCGCCTCGATCCTCGGCGCGTTCGTCTCAGACGGCACGCTGCTCGTGGCGACGCGCATCATCAAGGGCGTCAGCGCGGCCTTCACTGCGCCGGCCGGCCTTTCGTTGATCACGACGAACTTCCCCGAAGGCCCGGCGCGCAACAAGGCGCTGGCGATCTACACGGGCGTCGGCGCCAGCGGCTTCTCGATGGGTCTGATCCTCGGCGGGCTGTTGACGACCGTCGGCTGGCGCTGGACGTTCATCGTGCCGGGGCCGATCGCGGTCGCGCTGCTGCTGCTCGCGCCGCGTTTCATCCCGCGTGACGAGCCGGCCGATCCGGAGGCTCGCCGGCACTACGACATCGCCGGCGCGGTGACGATCACCTCGGCGATGCTGCTGCTCGTCCGCACCGTCGTCGAGGCGCCGAACAGCGGCTGGGCCTCCGCCGAGATCGTCGGCTCGTTTGCTCTCGTTGTCGCGCTGGTGGCGGCGTTCCTGCAGATCGAGCAGCGCTCCGAGCAGCCGCTCGTGCGCCTCGGCCTCCTGCGCAGCGGCTCGATCGTGCGCGCCAACCTCGGTGCGATGACCGTGTTCGGGGCGTACATCGGCTTCCAGTTCGTCGCCACGCTGTTCCTCCAGACGGCGCTGGGCTGGAGCGCCCTGGAGACGGCCCTGGCGTTCCTGCCGGCGGGCCTGCTCGTCGCGTTCGGCGCGCCGCGCATCGGCCCGCTCGTCGACCGCGTCGGCACGCAGACGCTGCTGCTCGGGGGCGCGATCGCCTTCGTCATCGGCTACGCGCTGTTCCTGCGGATCGACACGTCGCCGTCCTACGCGGTCGTGATCCTGCCGACGATCCTGCTGCTCGGGATCGGCTTCGCGCTCTCGTTCCCGTCGTTCAACATGCAGGCGACCGACGGCGTCGCCGACCACGAGCAGGGTCTCGCATCCGGCCTCGTGCAGGCGTCCTTCCAGCTCGGCGGCGCGATCGGCGTCTCGGTCATCACGGCCGTCGTCTCGAGCCGGACGGGCGGCGCGACCGACCCGGCGTCGATGCTCGACGGACTCCGGCCGGCGGTGGGTGTCGTGACGGGCGTCGCCGTGCTCGGCCTGCTCGTCGCGCTCAGCGGCCTGATCGGCATCCGCCGCGAGGCCGTGCCTGCGCTGGCACGCGAGTAGAACCCGGCCGCGCGGCATCCCCGGCCGCGCGGCATCCTCGGCCGCGCGGCATCCCCGGCCGCGCGGCTGCGCCGTCTGTCTGCGGCCGCGAGAACTAGACTCTCGCGGCCGCATGGCCGAACGCCGACTCCACGGTCTCCAGCGCGTCCTGGGGGTGAACGCGCTCTTCGCCACCGCCTACGGCAACGTCGGGTCCTCGATCTACTACGCCCTGGGCCTCGTCGCGAGCTTCGCGCTCGGCCTCACGCCGGTCGTGTTCGTGATCACCGGCGTGATCTTCTACCTGACGGCCGCCACGTACTCCGAGGCGACCGCGATGTACCCCGAGGCCGGCGGCTCGAGCTCCTTCGCCCGCCATGCCTTCAACGAGTTCTGGTCCTTCTTCGCCGCCTGGGGTCAGATGCTCAACTACACGATCACGATCGCCATCTCGGCGTTCTTCGTGCCCCATTATCTCGGCAGCGTGGTCGGGATCGAGGCGCTTCGCCACGGTCCCGGCGACATCTTCTTCGGCATGGGCGTCGTGATCGTGCTGAGCCTCGTCAACGTCGTCGGCGTCAAGGAGTCGGCGGGCGTCAACGTCGCGCTCGCGCTGATCGACTTCGCGACGCAGCTCCTGCTCGTCGTCGTCGGTCTGTTCCTCGTGTTCGACCCGGGGACGCTCACCGACAACGTCAACTTCGGCGTCGCGCCGTCGTGGAAGGACTTCTTCCTGGCGATTCCGATCGGGATGATCGCCTACACCGGCATCGAGACGATCTCGAACATGGCCGAGGAGGCCAAGGACGAGACCAAGACGATTCCCGCGGCGATCAACCGCGTGGTGATCGCGGTGTTCGCGATCTACGCGCTGCTGCCGATGGTGGCGCTGAGCGCGCTGCCGGTCACGCAGGGCGCCGACGGCGAGTACACGACCTTGCTCGGCCTGCCCGAGGAAGAGGGCGGCTTCGCCGGCGACCCCGTGCTCGGCGTCGTGCAGGAGATGCACCTCGGCTTCCTGCAGCAGCCGGGCGAGATCTACGTCGGCCTGCTTGCCGCCACGATCCTCTTCATCGCGGCGAACGCCGGCATCATCGGCGTCTCGCGGCTGACCTACTCGATGGGCCTGCACCGCCAGGTCCCCGACCGCCTGCGCCAGTTGCACCCGAAGTACGGCACCCCGTGGGTCGGCATCCTGCTGTTCGGGGGCGTCGCGTGCCTGGCGATGATCCCCGGCCAGGCCACGTTCCTTGGCAACATCTACGCGTTCGGCGCGATGCTCTCCTTCACGATCGCGCACGCAGCGGTGATCCGATTGCGGCTCTCAGAGCCCGACACCGCGCGGCCATACCGCGGCCCGGGCAACATCCGGATCGCGGGGCGGACGCTGCCGGTGTTCGCGCTGCTCGGCGGGCTGGGGACGGGGCTGGCGTTCGTCGTGGTGACCGCGTTGCACCTCGATGTCGCGATCGCGGGCATCGGCTGGCTGGCGCTGGGCTGCGTCGTCTATCCGCTGTACCGGCGCAGCCAGGGCCTCGATCTCACGACGACGACGAAGATCGCGATCCCGCGGCCGGTCGTCGACCACGAGGCCGAGTACGACTCGATCCTCGTGGCCCTGGAGGCCAAGCAGTTCTCGCCCGGCGCGATCGCGACCGCGGTCAAGCTCGCTGCGCAGCGGCGACGCGGCATCCACGTGCTCGTGACGATCACGGTGCCGGCCTCGTCGCCGCTGGACGCCGACCGGCCCGAGCAGGAGCTCGCGGCGCAGGCTGTCGTCGAGCAGGCGAAGCTGCTCGGCGGGCGGCGCGTGACCGGTCGCTGGATCAAGGTCCGTTCCGGCGGCGCCGGGCGCCAGATCATCAACGCCGCCACCCAGATGCACGCCCGCGCGATCGTCATGCCGCTGCCCCCGCGCGGCGGCAGCACGGTGTTCGGCAAGACGATCGAGACCGTGCTTGCCGAACGGCCGTGCCGCGTGATCCTGCAGACCGAACCGACGTCCGACCGCCCGCCGGCACGGGCGAGCTGAGGCACCATGGACGACGAGCCGCGCAGCCTGCACCGATCCGCCACCAACGTCCTGTCGACGACGATGGTCGTGATCGGCGTCGCGATGGTGGTCTCGACGATCGCGCGCGGCGGCGGGCCGCTGGCGCTTGGCGTGCTGCTCGGAATCCTGTTCGTCATCGCCGGCGCTGGCCGGCTGTACGTCGCCCGGAAGCTGCCCTGATGGCCGACGAGCGCGAGCCCGGCCTAGTCTCCGAGGGCCTCGAGCGCAGCCTCGGCTCCCCGGTTCTGTTCGCGATCGTCTGGGTCTCGCTGGCCAGCGCCGTCTACTTCGCGCTCGGCGTCGTCGTCGATCACGCGCTGGGCCTGACCCCCGTCGTCTTCGTGGTCGCGACGGTCTTCTTCGGCCTCGCGGCGATGACGTACGTCGAGGGCGCGTCGCTGCATCAGGACCGCGGCGGCGCGACGGTCTTCGCGCGCTACGCGTTCAACGAGCTGGTGAGCTTCGTCGCGGGCTGGGCGATCCTCCTGGACTACCTGATCCTGATCGCCGTCTGCGCGGTCAGCGCGACGCACTACGCGGCGACGTTCTGGTCGCCGCTGGACGACGGCGGCCTGGAGATCGCGATCTCGCTCGGGATCATCGCGCTGGTCGCGATCCGCACGACGCGCGGGTTCAGCCGCCGCCGGGCCGAGCGGCTTGCCGTGCTGGTCGTCGTCGACATCGTGCTGCAGCTCGCGCTCGTGATCGCCGGGTTGCTGACGTTCGTGTCGTGGAACGGCCTCGTCGACCCGATCCAGCTCGGCAGCGCGCCGGAGTGGGACGAGGCGATCTTCGCGCTCGGCGTCGCCACGGTCGTGCTGACCGGACTGGAGTCGGCGTCGGGCCTCGCCGGCGAGGTCGGCGTGGACGGGGCGGGGCTGCGGCGGCTGATCGCCAGCGCCACGGCCAGCGTCGCGGTCGTCTATGTCGGCATCGCGATCGTCGCGGTGACGGCGCTGCCGGGCATCGAGCAGGTGTCTGCGACCCACCTCGAGGACCCGGTCATCGGCATCGCCGAGGCGGTGACCCAGCAGACGGTGTCCGACATCCTCAAGTACTCGCTTGCGGTCGCGGCGACGCTGACGCTGGTTGCTGCGGCGAACTCGGCGATGCTCGGGCTCTCGCGGCTGGCGTACGCACTGTCGCTGAACCGCCAGATCCCCTCGCGCCTGGGCCGCCTGCACAAGCGCTGGTCGACGCCGTGGGTGTTCATCGTGCTCGGCGCGCTGTTCGCCGGCGCCCTCGCCGTACCCGAGGACGTCGACTTCCTCACCGGCATCTACGCGTTCGGTGCGCTGATGGCGCTGACGCTCGCGCACCTCTCGGTGATCGTGCTGCGCTATCGCGAGCCGACGCGAAAACGGCCCTACCGGATGCCGTGGAACGTGCGCGTCGGCGGCGGTGACCTGCCGCTGCCGGCGTTGATCGGCGCGCTGCTGGCGGCCGCGGCCTGGCTGAGCGTCGTCATCTTCCACTCCGGCGCGCGCTACGTCGGAGCGGGCTGGCTGGCGTTCGGGCTTGCGCTCTACCTGATCTATCGCAGCACGACGGACAAGTCGCTGCTCGAGCGCGTCACGGTCCCCGAGCAGGCGCTGCGCGGTCCGCGGGCCGCGGAGGTCGAGTACGGCTCGATCCTCGTGCCGATCTTCGGCACGCCGCTGGACGACGACATCGTGCAGACCGCCGGGCGGCTTGCGGGCGACGTGCAGGACGAGTACGACACCGGCGAGGGCGCGACGATCGAGGCGCTGTGGGTGTTCGAGATCCCGATGTCGCTGCCGATCGACGCGCGCTTGCCCGACGCGCAGCTCGAGCGCGCGCGCGCGGCGCTGCGGCGCGCCAAGGCCGTGGGGGAGGAGTACCTCGGCGTCGAGGTCCAGACCGCGACGGTGCGCGCGCGCCGCGCCGGCCGCGCGATCGTCGAGCAGGCCCGGCGGCTCGGGGTCGAGGCGATCGTGCTCGCCGCCGAGGAGCCGTCGCGCATCCGCGGCGGCGCGCTGCTCGGCGGGCGTGGTGGGCCGCTGGACAACTTTGTCGGCGACGTCACGAAGTACGTGGTCTCCAACGCGACGTGCCAGGTGATCCTGACCGCGCCACCAGCGGACGACGACCGGAACGACAAGACCGCGAGCGAACCCGCCCCTCGCTAAGGTGCCGCCAATGTTCGTCCTGATCGTCGGCGCGGGAAGGGTCGGCTCCGCCGTCGCGCGGAGCGCGCTGGCCGCCGGCAACGAGGTCTCCGTCCTCGACGAGGACCCGCTGTCGCACGAGCGCCTGGACGCCGGGATGCAGACGACGTGGGAGGAGTCCGGCGGGCGCTTCACCGTCGGCCACGCGATCGAGATCGAGGCCCTCGAGGAGGCCGGGATCACCGCGGCCGACGTGTTCATCGCGTCGACCAACGGCGACAACACGAACCTGACGATCGCCCAGATCGCCCAGAAGCGCTACGAGATCGACCACGTCATCGCGCGCGTGATGGACCCGGGCCGCGCGGCCTGGTACGCCGAGCAGGGCCTGCAGACGATCTGCCCGACGAAGGTCGCGATCGACATGTTCGAACAGGCCCTGTCGCAGGGCGGGACCGTCTGATGTACGCGATCATCGCCGGCGGCGGCAAGGTCGGCTGGAACCTCGCGCGCGAGCTGCTCGCCAAGAGCCACGAGGTCACCCTGATCGAGGGCGACCGCGGCCGCTACCTGACGATCGAACAGGAGCTCGAGCACCAGGTGCAATACGGCGACGCGACCGAGCTGTGGGTGCTCGAGCGCGCCGGGATCCAGCGCGCCGACCTCGTGATTGCCGTCACCGGCGACGACGAGGACAACATGCTGATCTGCCAGGTCGCCAAGGAGAAGTACCTCTGCGAGCGGATCATCGCCCGCGTCAACAACCCGCGAAACCGCCAGTGGTTCGAGCTGATGGGCGTCGCTCCGGTCGTCAGCGCGACCGACCTGATCCTGCGCCTGATCGAGCACGAGGTGCCGTCCTACGGCCTCGTCCACCTGCTCGACCTGCGCGACGAACAGCTCTCGATCATCGAGGTCGAGGTCTCCGAGGGAGCGCCCGCCGCCGGGCAGCGCGTCTCGGAGGTCACCCTTCCCGAAGGTGCCCTGATCATCAGCGTCCTGCGTGACGGCGCGGGCTTCGTGCCCAAGCCCGACACGGTGATCGACGTCGGTGACGAGGTCCTGCTCGTGCTCGATCCAGGGCTCGAAGAAGCGATCACTGCACAGTTCGCGCCGAACGGTCACGTCGAGTAGCCTTTCCACAGGTCAGCGGTCTCGGATTTTGGGGAGGGACAGCTGGACGGATGGCCACTTGAGGGTTGCCTCAGGGAGGATCACTCTTTGCGTCAGGCACAGATGACCAGCGGGCGGACAACGATCGCCGCAGGAGCCGTCGCGGCAGCAGGCGCGACCGTCGCGATGTTCGCTGCCGCGAACCTGGTCGGTCACACGCTTGGCTACGACCTCTGGCCGATGTTCGACGGCAACGGCTCGCGCGTCATCGAGGTTCCCGTCGCTTCCCCGAACGGCCCCGGCGTCAACCCGCTGCTGCCGGCCGGCAGCGCGCTCGTGCGCCCGGCGACTGGCAGCACCACCGCGCCGGGCGTCGTCGTCTTCGGTCCCGGCCTGGCTGGTGTGACATCCGCCGCAGGCGTTCCCGCCGCCGGCGCGCCGTCTGCTGCTCGCCGCTCGGGGGCTCGTAACTCGGGCGCTCGGCGCACCGGTCGCGGACGTGGCTCGGCCGGCTCGACCCCGGCATCGCGACCGGGCGCATCGACGCCGGCCGCAGGCTCGCCAACAGCGCCCGTGACCCAGCCCGCCGCGACCGGCGGCGCGGTGACGGTCAACGGCAACCCGTCCGGGTCGTCGCAGGAAGGCAAGTCGAACTCCTCGTCGTCCGCCGGCTCCTCGTCGGGCAACAGGTCCTCCAACGGCAACTCGGGCTCGAGCGCCGCGCCGAAGCCCGCCGCTGCGCCCGCTGCACCCGCGCCGGGCCAGAACAAGGGTCCCGCAGCGGCGCCCGCACCCGCCGCAGGCCAGCCCGCGCGCGACGCCGGCGCGCCCGCCGCGACTGCCCCGGCACCCGCCGCGAGCCCCGGCAACAGCACCCAGGCCCCGCCCGCTCCGGGTCAGGGCAAGGGCGGCGGCTGAGCTTCAGTCCCGGCTGCCGGGATGCCCGTCGCCCGGCCAGGGCGCGAGCACCAGCAACAGCCGCGCGTCGCTCGTCGCGCGCACCGTGTGTCGCTCGGCGGGGTCGAAGACGGCAAGGGTCCCCGGCGCGAAGCTGCGCGTGGCGCCATCGGCGTCGACCTCGATCTCACCGCTGACGACGACCAGCCACGCGCGCTCGTGGACCTGGTGCTCCTGCAGCGACTCGCCGGCGGGCAGCTGCAACGCGATCGCCCGCCCCTCGCCGCGGGAGTGGAGGACCTGCGGACGATGCGGTTGAAGGTCCAAACCAGCGAGATCCCAGCTCTCCATGGCGCAAACGTACCGCGCCGCGCGAGCCACTGCACGACGCGCGCCCGCGTCGCCTACGCGGCGCGTCGCCGGTTGCGACCGCTCCAGTTGTCGGTCTGGCTGTGGCAGTTCGGGCAGAGGATCGCGAGGTTCTCGAGACGGTTGTCCTCGCCGTCACCATTGATGTGATGCAACTCGAGAGCGATCGGCGCGCCGCGCCATTCGGTCAGACCACATTCAGCGCAGCGGTCCTCGAGCAGTCCGGCCCGGATCAGCCGGACCTTGACGTGCGTCCGGTTCCGTCTGCCTCGCAGCAGCTCGTCGATGGGCATGCCTTGCGGCCGTGACACGAGGTCGCCACGCTTGACCGCGGCCATGAACGTGCACCGCGCGAAGCCGAAGCGCTCGTGGCACTGCGTGATGCTGTGACCCGCGTCGTAGTACGCCTGCACGTCCACCCAGTCGTAGCGCCGGGTGGCGCGCGCGTCAGCCGGGAGCCCCAGCCTTGTGGCGTGGTAGGTGACGGTCGGCTTGCTGATGCCGAGTCGTCTCGCGACCTCGCCGCGCGTCAGGCCTTCAGCCAGAAGGCGAGCCACCTGGCGGCGCGTCTCGCCTCGGGCATTCTTCTGACCTGCCACGAACATAGGTTCGCATCGATGGCGGACGGATGGATTGTCCCCGACCACCTATAATCGCTGGGTCTCTGCGGGATGGAGTAATCGGCAACTCGCCAGGTTCTGGCCCTGGAATTCAAGGTTCGAGTCCTTGTCCCGCAGCTTTCTCCGAACGGCCCGCACGGGCCGTTTGTCGTTTCGGAGCGCTAGGCCGCGGCCTGCTCGGCCCAGTCGCGGTACAGGCGCCAGTAGGCGCCCTCGGCTGCGATCAGCTCGTCGTGGGTTCCCTGCTCGACGATGGCGCCCTCGTCGAGGACGACGATGCGCCCGGCCTGGCGGATCGTCGAGAGGCGGTGGGCGATGACGATCGCGGTGCGGCCCGCGAGCAGGCGCCGCAGGCCCTCCTCGATCCGCGTCTCGGTGTGCAGGTCGACGTTGGAGGTCGCCTCGTCGAGCACGAGGATCCGCGGGTCGGCGACCAGGGCGCGGGCGAACGCGACGAGCTGGCGCTGGCCGGCGGAGAGCTGGACACCGCGTTCTCCGACCTGCGTGTCGAGACCGTCCTGGAGGCGCTCGACGAAATCCGCGCCGACGGCGCGGGCGGCATCGGCCACCTCCGCGGGCGTGGCATCGGCGCGGCCGAAGCCGATGTTCTCCCCGATCGTGCCGCTGAACAGGAACGCCTCCTGCGGCACGATCCCCATCTGCGAGCGCAGCGAGTCGGCGCGCACGTCGCGCAGGTCGACGCCGTCGACGACGACGCGGCCCTCGGTCGGGTCGTAGAAGCGCGCCACGAGCTTCGCGAACGTCGACTTGCCCGCGCCGGTCGCGCCGACGAGCGCGACGGTCTGACCGGGCGGGACCGCGATGTCGACGTCGCGCAGCGCGTAGACGCAGTCCTCGCCCGCGCGGTAGGTGAACGACACGTTCTCGAAGGCGATCTCGCCGCGCAGCGGCACCGGCAGGTCGACTGCGCCCGGGGCGTCGGTCAGCTCGGGCTGCTCGTCGAGCAGCTCGAAGATCTTGTCGAGTGCCGCCATCCCCGACTGGTAGGTCGTGTAGACCTGCGAGAGCTGGTTGATCGGATCGAAGAACCCGTTCAGCGCCGCGATGAAGCCCGCGAGCACGCCGATCGTCACCTCGCCGTTGATCGCCTGGTGGCCGCCGTAGATCAGGATCCCGACCGTTGCCAGCGCGTTGACGAACTCGACTGCCGGGAAGTACGCGGCGTTGAGCCTGACCGTCGTGTAGTTCGCGTCGCGGTTCTCCTCGTTGAGCGCCGCGAAGCCCTCGCGATGCGCGCTCTCGCGCGCGAACGAGCGCACGACCCGGATGCCCGACAGCGACTCCTGCAGGTAGGCGGTGATCTGGCCGATCGTCACGCGCGTGCGGGCGTAGGCGTCGGCGCTTGCGATCCGGAAGGCCAGCGACCCGATCGCCATCACGGGGAAGATCAGGAACGTCAGCAGCGCGAGCTCGACGTCGAAGAAGAGCAGGATCACGACCGATCCGATCAGCGTGAGGGTCGCGCTGAACAGCGTCGTGATGCTGTCGGTCACCAACGCGTTCAGCGCCTCGACGTCGTTCGTCAGTCGTGAGATCAGCACACCTGCGGGGCGGCGCTCGTAGAACCCGACCGGCATCTCCTGCAGATGCGCGAAGACCTGGCGTCGCAGGTCCTGCAGCGCGCGCTGGCCGACCCAGCCCGTCAGGTAGGTCTGCAGCAGCGTGCCGGCCCACACGAGCAGCGCGCTGACGACGAACGCGACCACGACCCAGTTCAGCGTCGCGCGGTCGCCGGCGAGGATCCCGTCGTCGATCGCCTTCTGCGCCAGCGGCGCCGGCGCCAGCGCCGCAGCGGTCGCGATCACGAGCGAGACGAACATCGCCGCGACCCGCGCGCGATAGGGCGCCAGCAGCACGAGCAGCCCGCGCAGCTTGCGCCCGCGCCCGCTGGTCTGCAGCAGGCGCCGGCGCAGCTCGTGCATCCGCCGCTGGGTGGGGGTCAGCTCGGCGGCCATCAGAACCCCGCGACCTCGCGCTCGGCCGGCTTGCGCGTCAGGAAGACCTGGTCGGGCAGGCCCTTCTCGACGATCTCGCGATACAGCGACGAGACCGACAGCAGCTCGTCGTGCGTGCCGTAGGCGGCGACTTCGCCGTCCTCGAGCACGACGATCTCGTCGGCCAGGGCGATCGTCGACAGCCGGTGGGCGATCACGACCGTCGTGCGCCCGGCCATCACCTCGCGCAGCGCCTGCTTGATCTCCTGCTCGGTCGTCGCGTCGACGGCGGACGTCGCGTCGTCGAGGATCAGGATCCGCGGGTCGGCGAGGAACGCGCGTGCGATCGCGACGCGCTGGCGCTGGCCGCCCGACAGCGTCAGGCCGCGCTCGCCGACGCGCGTGTCGTAGCCGTCGGCCAGGCGCGCGATGAAGTCGTGGGCCTGCGCGCGCCGCGCGGCCTGCTCGATCTCCTCGCGCGTCGCCTCGGGCCGTGCGTAGGCGATGTTCTCGGCGACGCTCGCGCTGAACAGGAACGGCGCGTCGTCGACGAGCGCGATCTCGCGGCGCAGCGCGAACGGGTCGACGTCGCGCACGTCGACGCCGTCGACGAGCACCGCGCCGGAGCTGACGTCGTACAGCCGCCCGATCAGCTGCACGAGCGCCGTCTTGCCGGCGCCGGTCGCGCCCACCACGGCGACGGTGCACCCGCCGGGGATCTCGATGTCGATGTCGCGCAGCGCCGGCGTCGTCGACCCCTCGAACGTCAGCGAGACGTCGCGCAGCTCGATGCGCCCGGGCCCGTCCGGCAGCGCGGGCAGCGCGCCGGGCCCGGCGGCGATCGCCGGCTCGCGGTCGAGGATCTGGAAGATCCGCGTGCCCGAGGCCGTCGCGCGCTGGCTCATCCCGAGCGCCATGCCCAGCATCCGCATCGGCCCGAGCAGCATCAGCAGATACGTGTAGAACGCGAGGAACTGGCCGATCGTCAGCGAGCCGTCGATCACGGCGCGCCCGCCGAAGAACAGGATCGCCGCGAGCCCGAGCTGCGGCAGGAACCCGATGAACGGGTTGTAGAACGCCTGCAGCCGCGTCGACACCATCGCCTGCTCGAAGACGCGCCCGACGGCGTGATCAAAACGCGCGCGCTGGCGGCCCTCGGCCGCGAACGACTTGACGACGCGCACGCCCGAGACGTTCTCCTCGACCTCGGCGGTCAGCTCGGCGAGGCGCTGCTGGACCTCCATGATCGCCGGGCGCGCCCGGCGCCCGTAGCTCGTCGCCACCGCGATCACGAACGGCACCGGCGCCAGCGAGATCAGCGCCAGCTGCGGGTCGATCGCGATCATCGCCACGCTCGCGAACAGGATCGTCAGCGCCGACTGCATGATGAAGATCAGGCCGTAGCCCAGGAAGAAGCGCACCGCCTGCAGGTCGACCGTCGCGCGCGACATCAGCTGGCCGGTCTGCTGGCGGTCGAAGAACGCGAGCTCCTGGCCGAGCAGGTGGGAGTAGAGGCGCTCGCGCAGGTCGTACTCGACGCCGAGCGACACGCGCCCGGCGACGATCCGCCGCGCGAGCGTCAGCAGCAGCCGCAGCACGCCGGCCGCGAGGATGATCAGGCCGAGCGTGACGAGCTCGTCCTTGTCGTCGGCGCGCACCTGGTCGATCGCCCGGCCGGTGAGGTAGGGGATCAGCACCGTCGCGCCCATCGCCGCGACGGCGAGCGCGCCCGACAGCGCCACCGCGCCCCGGTACGGGCTCAAAAAGCCGAGCAATCGCCGGAACGTGGGCACCGACCGAGTCTAGAAAGGTCACAATCCCGCGACGTGCGGGGCCTTTGCGACAGCTGCGTCCACCAGAAGCTGATCCACAACACCCGCGGATCGACGTTCTCGATGTGCCTGCTGTCGCGCACACAGCCGCGCTTTCCCAAGTACCCTCGGATGCCGGTGCTCGCATGCGACGGTCACGAGCCATCCGCGCCGCAATCGCCACAGCGCTCGTCCTGAGCGCCTGCGGCGCCGTCGTCGCCGAGCCCGCCGGCCCGGGGTGGGCAGAACTGAAGCGCGCGACGATCGCGCGCACCGAGGTTGCTGCGGTGCGGATCGCCGGCGCCGTCTACGTCGTCGGCGGCTATGCGGCGCCCGACGGTTCGACGACAGCGATCACCGAGCGCTACGACCTGCGGCGCAACAGCTGGCGGCGCGTCGCGCCGATGCCGGTGGCGCTGAACCACGCGGCCGCGGCCGTCTGGGAGGGCAAGCTCTACGTCGTCGGCGGCTACGGCGCCGACAACGCTGCGACCGCCGTCCTCCTGCGCTACGACCCGCGCCGTGACAGCTGGCGGCGCCTGCGCGACATGCCGACGCCGCGCGCGGCGCTCACGGCCGGGGCGATCGGCGGGCGGATCTACGCCGCCGGCGGCGCGAACGCCACGGGCGCGCTGACGACGCTCGAGGTCTACGACATCGGGCGCGGCCGCTGGCGTCGCGCCCCGGCGATGCGGGTCGCCCGCGAGCACCTCGCCGGCGCGGTCGCCGGCGGCGCCTTCTACGTGATCGCCGGGCGCGCCGCCGGCCGCGGCAACTTCAAGGACGTCGAGCGCTTCGTCCCGCGCCGCAACCGCTGGGAGACGCGCGCGCCCGCTCGCAAGGAGCGCGGCGGCATCGCCGCGACGACGATCCACGGCGACATCGTGCTCGTCGGCGGGGAGGAGGCGGCGGGCACGATCGCGCCCGTCGAGCGCTACGACACGCGCACGAACCGCTGGACGCTGCTCGCGCCGATGCGCACACCGCGCCACGGCCTCGGCGCCGTCACCGCGGGCAACCGCGTGCTCGCGATCGAGGGCGGGCCGAAGCCGGGCCTGTTCTACTCGGACGCGATCGAGGCGCTGACGCTGCGGCGCTAGGGCCGCTTGATCTCGTCGAGCACGAGGAATGCGCGTGCATCGGAGTTGCCCTGCGTCAGGCTGAACGCAAACTGCGCGCGGAGCGTGAGCTGATCGATCAGCCGTGCGTTGCGCTCGCGCCGGACCTCGGCCACCGACGGCGTGGTGGGGGAGATCGTCGCGTTCAGTGGTCGTGAGAGCTCGCGCGCCACGTCCCGCGGGCGGAAGTGCAGCGCCACGGGCGGGTCGTCCGAGCCCTTCGGCGGTGGCGTGAAGACGACGACCTGGGTGACGCCCTTGATGTAGCGGAAGGAGTACAGCGCGAGCTCCAGCGCCTCACGGCGCATGAGCATCCCGCGCTCGATCGACGGCTTGCCGGCGGTGATCGCGCACTTCTCTCCGAGCCCGCAGAGGCGGTACAGGACACCCTGCCCGTCGAACAGCTGGATCTTGCCGCCCTGCGCGGGCGACTGGCGCAGCGCGACGGTCAGCGGGAGCCCCGCGATCTCCAGCGGCGTGCCGGTGATCGCGAGCATCTGGCGCCCGTCGGTGAGCTTGTACTTCGCGCCGACGTGCTCGGCGATCTGCGTCGGCCCGTCGATGCTGCCCTGGTAGGGCGCCCACGACGACCAGCGCGGGCCGAGCAGCTCGAGCGTCGCGCCGCGGGGCGTCTCGTTGCGGTCGAACGTCGCGAGCATCAGCAGCAGCACGCCGGCGACGGCGACGGCGATCAGCGCGCCGAAGACGAACTGAAAGCGCGCCGCGTGCGGCGGCTCGGCGACCGGGCCGTCGGTGGCGGCCGGGGCCGCCGCCTGCTTTGCGGCCAGCGGGTTCGAGGGGAAGACGACCGACGGAGTCGCGTGGATCACCAGCGGCTCGCTGCTCTCGGGCAGGAGCTCGCCGGGCTCGTGTCGTGGATAGGAGCCCGCCGGGTCGTGCGGGCGCCGGCGCGGATCGGGCCGGTTCCAGCCCGGCAGGAGGCGACGCGACTCGGAGTCCCCGGGCGTGACGGCGCCTGGCGCCTGCTCGCGCTCGCCCGACCAGAGCTCGCTCGTCGGGTCGTCGGGCGCCTGCTCAGGCTCGTTGTCGTGCTCGTCGGTCATGACTTTGGCGGCGGCTTGGGTTCGGTGTCGGTGAGCAGGTCGATCTCGGTCGGCCAGATGCTCTCGTCGGTGATGTCGATCGTCGGCGCCTTGAGGTTGGCGGCGTCGAGCAGCTCGAGGACCTCGTCGCCGTGCAGCTCCTTGCGCTCGACGAGGACGTCGGCGATCCGTGCGACGGCTTCGCGGTTCTCGCGGATCGTGCAGCGCGCGGTGATGTAGGCCTGGCCGAGGATCAAGGCTGCCTGCGAGCCCTTGGCACCGAGGATCGAGGCGATCGCGTCGCCGCTCATCGGCGACCCCGAGCTCGCACGATTCATGAGCGTGCGGCCGAGGCGCTCGTAGCGCTTGAGGTACTCCCGCGTGACCTTCTCGCGCTCTTCGTCGGAGTCGAACTCGATGTGGCTGAGGTGCACCGGCTCGGCGGCCATGCCGGCCATGCCGACCATCCGCGCCGCGCTGCTGGTGGCCTGCCAGAGGTCGCCGCCGACGCCGCTGCCGTTCTCGCCGTAGAACTCGTGCTCGGTCGCCATCGCGCCCAGCGTGCAGATCAGGTCGCCGACGTACTCGTGGCGCCAGCGGGTGAAGCGCTCTTCCTTCTCGCGCGCCATGTAATGGCCGAGCGAGTCCGCGCGCATCCGGATCGACAGGCGCGTGCCCTCGACGTTGTCCTCGTAGAGGTGCGAGGTGACGGCGTGGCCCGCCTCGTGCAGGGCAACGGCGCGGGTGTCCTCGTCGGTGTACTCGATCCCGACAGCCAGGCCCGACTCGATCGTCGTGATCGCGGCGATCACGTCGGGCCACTCGAACGCGGCACGCCCGTCGGAGTGCGCTGTTGTCAGCGCCATCGAGCAGACCTGCTCGATCATCGCGGGCGAGTAGCCGCCGGTGATGCGCGCGAGCTCGTCGCGACGGCGCTCGGTGTCCAGCGCGGGGTCGTGGTTCACCTTGCCGAGGTAGAGGTCGAAGATGTCCTTGCGGTCGTCCTTCGTCGGCGTGCGGAAGTAGATGTGACGGCCCATGCGGCCGGGACGCAGCAGCGCCGGGTCGAGCTCGTTGATGTCGACGTTCGTGGCGCCGATGAAGTAGACCTGCTCGGCGCGCGGCTTCGGGGCGGGCAGCCGCAGCGGTGCCTTGCCGACGCGCTGGGGGACGATGTAGAGGGCGTCGAGGAAGGTGTTGAACTTCTTCGTCCGCCACTTCTTCAGGAGCGGCGGGCTGTCCATGCCGTCCATCGAGACGAGCAGCTGGTTGAGCGCCATGCTGCCGCCCATGCCGGGCATCATGAACTTGCGCACGCGCTCGGGCAGGAGGAAGCGGGCGCGCGGGCCGGTCTCGCGCTCGTTGAAGATCCGGTCGCGCCACTCGCGCGTCTCGACGATCCGGTCGCCCGTCGGGGTGCGCGAGCCCCAGGGACCGTAGAAGCCCTCCTCGATCGTGACCGGCATGTTCGGTGACGGCGTCATCGCGCCGAACATGCCGCCGAGACCGCTGCGCCGGCGGCCGACGGCGTCGATCTCGTCGATGAAGATCATGCACTGGCCGCCCCACTTGCGGGCGAGTCGCTTCGCGCGCCACATCAGCGCCGTGACGATCATCACGTCGACGCCGATGAACGTCTGCGCGAAGCCGGAGCCGGGCATCGTCATGATCGGCGAGTTGAAGCTCGTGGCGATCGCCTTGGAGAGCATCGTCTTGCCGGTGCCCGGGGCGCCGATCAGCAACAGCCCGCGCTCGGGCTTGCCGCCGGCCTTGCGGAACTCGTCACCGGCCGACCACAGCGTGATGATGCGCGAGACCTCGGCCTTCGGCTCGCGCTGGCCGCGGATGTCGTCGAGCTTGACGCCCCAGTCGGCGTCACCGGGTTCGAACGCCTTCATCTGCATCAGGCCCATGATCATCAGCGGCCCGAGGAAGATGAAGATGTTGAAGAACAGGAAGCCGCCCAACATGAAGAAGTTGAACAGCATGTTGATCGCGTAGGAGCCGCGCTGCTCGGCAGGCACGGTGTCGCGGAACGCGGCGAACGAGTTGAAGAACCCGGTGTCCACGCCGAGGAAGTGCCGCGTGAACAGCATCAGGAAGAACAGGCCGGTCGCGATCAGCACCGCGTAGATGAAGAGCCGCTTGAAGCGGCGCAGCCAGTACCAGCGGCGGCGCCGGAAGAGGATGTCCTCGGCCTTCATCTCCTCGTTCGCGCCATACAGCGACGGCCGTGTGATGAAGCGCGCGCAGACGATGTCGATGATGCCGCGGAACGCCGCGATCGCGGCGAGCGTGACGACGATGCAGATCAGCCAGGACCAGTCGTTGGCGCGGTGCAGCGCCACGACGAGGCCGGGGCTCGTGATGAGCATCGCGCCTGTGGCGAAGTTGCCCATCCGCTGCCAGGCCAGCGACAACGCTCGCTGCTGCTCGGGGTCGGCCGGCCCGAACTGCTCAACACTCTCCGGTGCCATCGGAAAAGGAGGGTACTGAGGACTCCGCCCGATTGAGCAGTACCGTCCGTCGGAAATGCGCGCCGCTCTGATCGCCGCCACGTTGCTGCTGCTCGCGACCGCCGCTCCAGCCGCCGCACAGAAGCTCCAGCCCTGCAAGGGCCAGAAGCGCTTCGTCTGCGGCACGCTCACCACACCGCTGGACCACGCGCACCCCGACGCGGCGAAGGTGCACCTGCGCTACGCCGTCCAGCGCGGCACGCGGCCGCTGCTGATCGCGCTGAGCGGCGGTCCCGGTCAGCCGAGCGTCGCCTACGCCGAGAGCTTTCGCGAGGTGCTGGCGCCGACGCTCGACCGCTACCGCCTCGCCGTGCTCGATCAGCGCGGGACCGGCAAGTCAGGGGTCCTGAACTGCCCGACACTGCAGAACCTGGGGTCGCTCGACGAGATCAGCCCTGCGCAGGTGGCGACCTGCGCCGAGCGCATCGGGCCCCGCCGCGCGTTCTATGCGACGGCCGACACGGTCGAGGACATCGAGGCCCTGCGGGTGGCACTCGGCGCGCCAAGCGTCGCGCTGATGGGCATCTCCTACGGCACGTTCGTGGCGCAGCAGTACGCGCGCACCTACCCCGCGACCACCAGCGCGCTGATCCTCGACTCCGTCGTCCCGGCCGAGGGCGTCGAGCCGTTCCTGATCGACAGCTACGCGGCCACGCCCCGCGTCCTGCGCGAGCAGTGCGCCAACCGCCGCTGTCGCGGGATCACGACCGACCCGGTCGGCGACGTCGCGAAGATCGCCGCCAAGCTCCCGGCGGGCACCGTCCGCGGGCGGACGTACGACACCCGCGGGCGCGCGCGCACGACGCGCTACACCCGGGCGGACGAGCTCGTCAACCTGATCGTCTCGGCCGACCTCAACCCGTTCATGCAGGCGATGCTGCCGGGCGCCTTCGCCGCGGCCGTCCGCGGCGACCTGCAGCCGCTCCTGCGCCTGCGCGCGATCGGCAACGGCGGGCCGACGAAGCTCGGCGAGCTGAGCTGGGGCCTGAACGTCGCCACCGGCTGCGCGGACACCCCGCTGCCCTATGCGCTGACGCTGCCGTTCGATCTGCGCGACGCGGCGACGACGGCCGCGCTCGCTGCGATCCCCGCGGAGTCCTACGCGCCGTTCGACGCGGCGACGGTGCTGGCGACGTCGTACTCGCAGGACTGCTCGCGCTGGCCCCAGGACGTCGTCAACGTGCCCTCGCACGACCCGCTGCCCGACGTGCCGGCGCTGATCCTCGCGGGCCGCCTGGACATGCGCACGCCGATGGAGGGCGCAGTGGAGCTCGCGCAGGAGCTGCCCCAGGCGGCGCTCGTGCGCGTTCCGGGCACCGGTCACGACCTCGTCGACCAGGACATCAGCGGCTGCGTCGCGCGCGCGCTGTCGCGCTTTGCCCGCCGCCGCGCGGTGGGGACGCCGTGCCGCGGCAAGAGCAACGCGGTCACGGTGCTGCCCCGCGCACCGCGGACGCTCGCGAGCTTCCGCCGCGCCCCCGGCATCGCGGGCACGCGGGGACGGGTGCTGTTCGCGGTCCTCGACACGATGGTCGACGCGCGGGTGACGATGTTCGCGAACTACTTCTCGGGGTTGCCGATGCGCGGCGGCGGCCTGCGCGGCGGCAGCTTCTCGGCCGGCGACAACGACCTGCGCCTGCGGCGCTACGCCTACGCGCCGGGCGTGCGGTTGACCGGGCGACTGCGGCTGAGCGATTCGGCGACGCCCTACGGTCGCGTGCGGGTCGACGGGCCGCGCGGCGCCAGCGGCGCGCTGCGCCTGTATGCGGACGGCAGCGTCAGCGGGCGCCTCGGCGGGCGTGCCGTGTCCTACGGGCGGCGCGGGCGCGCCGCGCGCGCGGCCCGTGCAGGCGCGGCGCCGACGCTCGCCGCGGTGGCGCGATCGCTTAGGCTGACGCGCCGTGCCCGAGTTGCTGCTCGTGTCGACCACCGCGACGCTCGACACCCGTGATCTGCTCCGCGCCCTGCAGCGCGAGGCGCCGTCCGGCGTTCACGTCTCCAGTGCGCCCGGGTGGCGCGCCGCCGGCCCTGATGGTGAGGCGATCAGCGACGCCGCCCGCGCGCGTGGCGCCGTCGCGCTGGTCGTCGCGCCCGGCGGCCCGGATCTCGCCAACCACGCGCTGCTGACCGTCGAGGCCGCGCGCGTGATCGGCACGCCGGTCGCCGCGATCGTCGTCGCCGGGCCGGGGGGTCAGGACCAGCGCGCGCTCCTGCGCGAGCAGGCGGGCGCCGACGTCGTCGAGCTGCCCGACCCGCAGGCGCCCCACGCGACGGTGGCGACCTGGCCGCTTGGCGACTGGGTGCTCGCCGAGCCGGTCGCGCCGGGCGGCGGGATCGCGCTCGCTCCGTACGCCGAGTGGGAGGCGCAGTCGGTCCCGGACCCACGCGTGGCGACGCGCAACATCACCGATCCGGTGCTGCTGACGATCGTCGAGACCGAGGGGCCGATCCTCGCGACCCGCGCCTACCGCCTCTACGTCAGGGCGTCGGGCGGCAAGGCGCTGACGACGATCGCGCGGGCGCCGCTGTCGGGCAGCGCCTACCGGCTGCGCCAGCAGGGCCAGATCGAGATCTCGCCGCCCGAGGAGAACCCCGGGCAGGAGGACGAGGTGCTGCGTGCCGCCGGCTCGCCCTGCGTGCGCATCCGCGAGCTCGGCCCGCGCGCCCTCGACGAGGTCCCGCTGGGCGAGGTCGCCGCGCTGATGGACAAGCTCCGCGCCAACGGCACGGGGGAGGCGGACCTCGCCCGTGCCGTCCTCGATACCTACGGGTTGGTGCGGATGACGACCAAGGCCGAGGCCTATCTCGGCCTCGCCCAGGGCTGGTCCGCCTAGGCGCAGGCGGTTGCGCCGACCTTCCTGGCCGCGGCGTCGGCGGGTGTGCCCGCGGTCGTCGCCTGCTGGAGGAGCGCGGCGCCCTTCGTGGCGTCCTTGGCCTCGGCGGCGCCCGCGATCTGACCGATGAGGTCTGCGACCTTCTTCTGCCCGCCGGTGAACGCCTCGTAGTCGGCTTTGACGTCGCCGGCGGGCTCGAGGTCCTCCAGCTCGCCCTGGCGCTTCTGGGAGATGTCGGAGATCGAGCGGAAGTACGGTGCGGCCTGGGTCGGGTCGTTGATGTCCCCGGGCCGCTTGACGGCGCTCAGGTCCTTGTCGTACTTCGTGCAGATCTCGTTGGCCTTCTTGACGATGTCGGCCTTGGTGAGCGCACCGCCGCCATCGTCGTCGTCGCCGCCGCACGCGGCGAGGCCGAGCGCCGCGATCGCGGCGAGCACAGCGAGGTATGGCTTGGAGCTCATGGCGCGGCACCCTATGTGATCCACGCCGGGCTGTCGTGCGTAGACGCTGACGATGGGATGATCACGCCCTGTGGGATTGACGGAGCTCGCCGACGAGGACCTGATGCAGCTCGTGCGCCGCGGCGACGACGAGGCCTTCGGGATCGTCTACGACCGTCATGCTGCGGTGGCGTTCTCGCTTGCGTACCGCATCACGGGCAGTCACAACCGCGCCGAGGACGTCGTGCAGGAGGCGTTCCTGGGGCTCTGGCGCTCCAACGCTCGCTATGACCGCACCCGCGGCAGCGTGCGCACCTGGGTGCTGGGGATCGTGCACAACCGCGCGATCGACAACCTGCGGCGTGCGGCCGTCCACTCGCGCCGCCGCGCAAGCGACGAGGGCCTCGAGGAACGCGTCGCCGCGGAGGAGCGCACCGACGTCGAGGTCGCGCGTCGCGACGAGGCGCGCGAGGTCCGTGCGGCGCTGCGCACGCTGCCGCCCGAGCAGAGCACGGTCATCGAGCTGGCGTACTTCGGCGGCTTCACGCACGCGCAGATCGCGACGATGCTCGAGATGCCGATGGGCACGATCAAGGGCAGGATGCGCCTCGGCCTGCAGAAGTTGCGCGGCGAGCTCGCCGGCTTCGCTGCGGCGGCGTCGTCATGAGCTGCGACCACGGCATCGACGCGGGCGCCTATGTGCTGGGGGCGCTCGAGGACGACGAGGCGGGTGCGTTCGCCGTGCACCTGCGCGACTGCGAGCGGTGCCGGCTGGAGGTCGCCGCGCTGCGCGCCGCCGCCGACACGTTGCCGGTCGGCGTCGCGCGAGTCGTTCCGCCGCCGCAGCTGCGCGACCGGATCATGCGCGAGGTCAGCGCCGAGGCGAGCCTCCTGCGCGCCGCCGGTCCCGAGGCCGACGCGCCGCCGCCCGTTCGCCGCCGCCGTCGGCTGCCCGCCTTCCCCGCGCGCCGCGCCGTCGCTCTCGCGGGCGCGTGCGCGCTCGTCGGGGCCGGCGTGGTGACCGGACTGGTCGCCGCCGGCGGCGAGGACACGCCAGGCACCCGCACGCTCTCCGCGAAGGCGACGCCGCCGGGCGCGCGGGCGGCGCTGCATGTCACCGGCGACCGCGCCGAGCTCGCGGTCCGCGGGATGCCGACGCCACGCGCGGGCCGGATCTACCAGGTCTGGTACGTCAGGGACGACGGCCGGCCGCGCCCGACGCGCACGCTCTTCAGCGTCCCGCGCGACGGCCAGACGACCGTCGAGCTCAGCGAGCCCACCGACGGCGTCCGCGAGATCCTCGTCAGCGACGAGCCGGCAGCGGGCTCGACCTCGCCGACGACCACGCCCGTCATCACCGCGACGAACGCGTAGTCAGGCGCCTTCGGCGCAGGCGCGCACGCGATCGCCGGCCGCGGAGTCCGCGATCCCTCCCGCGTACGCGACGGCCGGCGAGCTGGGCGCGGCGTTGGCTCCCAGTTCGCTGAGGTCACGGGTGGTGCTGTCGGCGCCGATCGCGAGGCCGTTGCCGCTGCTCAGCATCGGCTTGGGGACCACCCAGACGACGGTCTGTCCCTCGATCCCCTCGCCGGTCAGCACGGCGGCGACGGCGTAGACGCCCTCCTCATACCCCGGGACCGGCGCGGGCGGCGGGTCCGGCACGGCGATCATGTTCACGCTGCCGAGGCCGGATTCGCCCTCAGTGGTGAGGGACGCAGTCAGCGCATCGACGAGCACCTTCGGGGCCTGCTCGCAGGACGCCGTCGTCGCTGCGGCAGGAGCCTGCGTCGTCGCCGTGTCGTCGTCATCGCCGCACGCGCTGACACCCACGGTGGCCGCAACGGCCAGAACGGCGAGGAGTCGGGGCATCCGCCAGAGCCTACGACGGCGCCACCTGAGACCATCGCCGCCGTGCTGCTCACGCTGCTGATCGTCGCGGTGCTGCTCGTCGTGTTCGCGATCGGCGTGCCGCCGCTCGTGCGCGCGGCGGCCGACCTTCGCGCGCGAATCCTCGGCCGCCGCGAGGAGTGACGGCTGAGCGTCAGCCAGTCGTGAACTCCTGCGTCTGGGGGTTCAGCCGGTCCAGTTGCTTCGCCCCGGCGAACGCACCGCCGAGGAACCGCCACGTGAGCACGCCACGGGTGATGTCCGACTCGTAGATGCGGCCGTTGTAGAAGTACGTCGACCAGTCGCCGCCAACCGCCAACGCGTCTGGATTGAGCGGCGTGGGATCGGCGAAGCCGACCTCGCGGACGTTGCTCAGGTCCGAGAAGTCGAGGACGCTGACGCCGGACTGGTAGCTGCCGTGCACCAGCACGTCGCGCTTCGCCGTCGGCACGATCGAGTAGTTGTGCAGCGTGCAGTTCTCGACGTTGGACTGCGGGCGCGGCAGGGTCCACTGACCCCTCAGCTCTCCGGTCTCGGTGTCGAAGAAGAAGAACGACTTCATGTCGTCGGTCTGCACCGGATACACCGGGTTCGGCACGTTCGGGTTGTTGTTCGCCGGCAGCGGCGTGCCGGTCGGCTGGCAGCGCGCCTGGACGCCGCCGTCGGGCTCGTGGCCGAAGATCAGCGTCGAACCGTCGTTTGAGAACGCAGCCGAGTGGCCCGTGTTGATGTTCTTGCCAAGCTCGACCTTCATGTTCTTCGTGTAGAGGAGCTTCGGGTCGATCAGCGAGCCGCCCTCCGCCGGATCCAGGCTCCACACCGCGAAGCCCTGGCCGCCCGCGCACGCCGCGCGCAGCACGTCGCCGAGGATGACGCCGGTGTCGTGGCACGCGATCAGGTCCGCCGACGGCTCGAAGTGGTCATAGGTGGCCGCCGACGGGTCGCCTAGCGGGATGACGATCACGTCGATGCCGTCGCAGTTGCCGTTGGACGGTGTGCTGTAGACGATCAGCCGGTCGTTGGCAGGATCGGGCACGCCCGTGGCGGTGTGCGATCCGCACGGCAGGTCGATGAACTTCTTGACCACCGGGCTGTTCGGGTCACTGACGTCGAAGACGTGCAGGCCCTCCTCGCCGGCCCCCACAACCGAATCACCGCACGTCCAGCCGCCGGCGGGCATGCCGACCGACGACGCGGAGTCCCACGAACGCGTCAGCACGTGCTCGTAGATGACGACATCACCCTGACCGGCCGGATGCCAGCAATCCTCGTAGTTGATGATCTCCTTCGGCTTCACCGGGTTCGTGAGATCGATGACCCGGAAGCCCGGGAACGTCCCCTGATAACCCCTCGTGCCCTGGAAGGCGATATCCGAGTTGGCCAGAGACAGGCTTCCCGCGGCAGGTCGGGCAGACAGGCCCTCGAAGCGCAAGTTGCTCGTCACGTACTGATCCTCTACGGCTCCCTGCGCGACGGGCTGCGCGGGCGGCGGTGCTAGTAGGTCGATCTCCGGAAGCCCGCCAAAGAGCGCGCTGTGGGTTTCCATCGGATGCGCAGACACTGCACCCGGTACGGCGAGCGCACCCGCGACGGCGACACCAAGAATCCACCCAGATCTCATGACGACCTCCCGGCATGTGCGGCGCACCAAGACGCCGCGTGTAGTGCCGCGAGGTGTACCCCTCAGACCCGCTCTCGACACGTCCGATTTCCGGGCGCTTGCGACGATAGCTGGGGGGAGACTCGAACTCCCGACCTCACGATTATGAGTCGTGCGCTCTGACCAGCTGAGCTACCCAGCCCTGGGGCGTCAAAGTGTAGGCGACCGTGTCGTCCGAACTGCTCATCGCCGTGCCCAACGTCTCCGAGGGTCGCGACCCCCATCTGCTCGCGGCGCTGCGCTACACGTACGTGCGTGCGGGGGTGCAGGTGCTCGACGTCCACAGCGATCCCGACCACGACCGCAGCGTGTTCACGCTCGCCGGCGCGCCGGCGGACATCGGGCCCGCGCTCGCGGCCGGGGCGGAGGCCGCGATCGACGCGGGGATCGATGTCTTCGCCAACGCCGGTGTCCATCCGCACGTCGGCGCGCTCGACGTCGCGCCGGTCGTCTACCGCGACGAGGAGCAGCGCGGGGCGGCCTGCGCGGCCGCGCTCGTCGCGGCGCACGAGATCGGCGAGCTCGGCGTCCCGGTCCTGCTCTACGGCGAGCTGGCCCAGGGCCGGACCCGCGCGCAGCTGCGCCGCGGGGGCGCGAAGGCGCTCGCCAAGCGGCTGGCCGGCGGCAAGCTGACGCCCGACTTCGGGCCGGCCGAGGCCCACGCACAAGCCGGCGTGACGCTCGCGGCCGCGCGCCCGCCGCTGATCGCGTTCAACCTCGAGCTCGCCCCGCCCGCCACCGTCAAAGACGCACGAGACATCGCCGTCGCGATCCGCGAAGGCGGCCGCGACGGCCTGACCGGGGTCCGCGCGATCGGCCTGCAGCTCGCGCGCCGCGGCAACGTCGCCCAGGTCTCGATGAACGTCGAGGACCACCGCGCGACACCGCTGGCGATGGTCGTCGACGCCGTGCGCCGCCACGCCGAGATCGCCGAGGCCGAGGTCGTCGGGCTGCCGCCGCACGCGGCGTTCGACGGGTACCCCGACGACCTTGCGACGCGCAATCGCAGAACGCTGGAAAACGCGCTCGAGTCGGCGTAGGGTCGCGCCCATGCGGGCACTCAGGGGGGTTGTCGCCGTCGTCGCGATCGCGCTGATGGGAGGGGCCGCATCCGCGCACGCGCAGACGATCCAGCTCACGCCGGTGGTTTCCGGACTGAGCAGTCCAGTCTTCGCCACGCACGACGGGACCGGCAACGGCGACCTCTACATCGTCGAGCAGGCCGGCGTCATCAAGAAGCTCGCCGGTGGCGTGGGCACGCCGACGACGTTCCTCGACATCACGGGCCAGGTCCTCGACGGCGGCGAGCGCGGCCTGCTCGGCCTCGCGTTCGCGCCCGGCCAGGGCGCATCGAAGTTCTATGTCGACTACACCCGCAACGACGGCGCCGTCGTCGTCTCGGAGTTCACCGGTGGGGCAGAGCGCGTCCTGCTCGTCATCCCCAAGCCGTTCGCCAACCACAACGGCGGCATGCTGGCCTTCGGACCCGACGGCAAGCTCTACATCGGCGTCGGCGACGGCGGCAGCGCCAACGACCCCGGCAACCGCGCGCAGAACCTCAACGAGCTGCTCGGCAAGGTCCTGCGCATCGACCCGACGCCGTCCGGCACGCAGCCGTACACCGTGCCGGCCGACAACCCGTTCGTCGGCCAGTCCGGACGGCGCCCCGAGATCTGGGCGTACGGCCTGCGCAACCCGTGGCGCTTCTCCTTCGAGCGCGGCACCGGCACGCTCTGGCTCGGCGACGTCGGCCAGGGCGCGCGCGAGGAGGTCGACCACATCGTCAAGGGCGGCAACTACGGCTGGCGCATCTTCGAGGGCACGCAATGCACCCTCCTCGATCCACTCGCTTGCTCGACCCCGCAGATCACGCCCGTCACGGAATACGACCACCAGGGCGGGCGCTGCTCGATCTCCGGCGGCTACGCCTACCGCGGCACGATCGGCACGCTCCCGCTGGGCAGCTACGTGTACGCCGACTTCTGCAGCGGTCAGATCTTCCTGCACCGCCCGGGCAACACCAACCAGGTCCTGCTCGACACGACGCGCCAGATCTCGAGCTTCGGCGAGCAGGCCGACGGCGAGCTGCTCGTCGTCGACATCGCGGGCTCGATCCACCGCATCGACAACCCGACCTCGCCGCCGCCGCCACCACCACCACCACCGCCGACGACGGATCCGTGTGCGCGGCCGACGGGCGTGCTCAGCGGCCTGCTGTGGAATCTCGGCCTGCGTGACCTCGCTCGCAGCCTCTGTCGCAGCGGGCTGTAGCGCGCCGACGCCCACGACCCTGCCTCGCCTACTATCGGTGGGGTCATGGCACAGACCAAGCGCAAGCGATCCACCAAGCACCGCGGCAACGCCGCGGGGATGATCGAGTCGCGCGGGCGCACGGGCCGCAAGCCGACCGCCGAGGAGCGCAAGGGCGACGCAAAGAGCAGCGCCCGCGCGACGCGTCTGGACCGCATGAACCGCCCGCCGACCTGGCGCAGCGCGATCAACCGCGCGGCGTTCGCGGCGATCTTCTTCGCCGTCGCCCTGATCCTGTTGTTCAAGAACCCCGTCGCCGGCACGATCGCGATGACCGGCGTGGTCTTCCTGATGTACATCCCACTCGGCTACTACACCGACCTGTGGATGTTCAACCGCCGCCAGCGCGGGAAGGCCAAGGCCTGATGAACATCCAGATGCTCACGGTCGGCCAGGTGCAGGAGAACTGCTTCATCGCCTGGCCCGACGACGCCAAGACGGCGATCGTCGTCGACCCCGGCGAGGAGGCCGAGCGCATCCTGAAGGTGATCGAGGACGAGGGCCTGACGGTCGAGGCGATCCTGCTCACGCACACCCACTTCGACCACGTCGGCGCGGTCGCGCCCGTCGCCAGGGCCACCGGCGCGCCGGTCTACTGCCCCGAGCTGGAGACCCGCGTGCTCGCGGACATCATGAGCTTCGTGCCCTGGCCGGGCTTCGGGCCGTATGAATCCTGGAACGCCGAGGAGACCGTCAGCGGCGGTGAGCACCTCAGCCTCGCCGGCCTCGAGATCGACGTGATCTTCACCCCCGGTCACAGCCCCGGCCACGTGACCTACGCGGTCCCCGGCGCAAAGGTGCTCTTCAGCGGCGACGTGCTGTTCCAGAGCTCGATCGGGCGCACCGACCTGCCCGGCGGCGACCACGAGCGGCTGATCCAGTCGATCGGCGAGCTGCTCGACGCCTACCCCGACGACACGCAGGTCCTCCCGGGGCACATGGGCACGACGACGCTCGGCGCCGAGCGCCAGTCCAATCCGTTCCTCGCCGCGCTGTCTCGTTGAACGAGCGTCCCCAGGCCCCCCGCGGCACGTTCGACGTGCTGCCCGAGCAGGCGTCTGACCGCCTGGCGGTCGAGCAGGCCGCTCGGCGGATCCTCGAGGGCGCCGGCTATCGCCGCATCGAGACGCCGATCTTCGAGCACACCGACCTGTTCGCGCGCGGGGTGGGGGAGTCCACCGACATCGTCCAGAAGGAGATGTTCGCCTTCGACACCGACGACCGCTCGCACGCGCTGCGCCCCGAGGGAACGGCGCCGATCGGTCGCGCCTACATCCAGCACGGCATGCACAAGCTGCCCCAGCCGGTGAAGCTCTGGTACCTCGGCCCGTACTTCCGCAAGGAGAAGCCGCAGGCCGGGCGCTTTCGCCAGTTCTTCCAGATCGGCGCCGAGGTGATCGGCGCCGACGACCCCGCCGCCGACGCCGAGACGATCGTGCTGCTGCACGCGCTGCTGGCCGAGCTCGGCGTGCGCGACCTGCACGTACGGATCGGCTCGCTCGGGACGCCGGCGACGCGCGCCGCCTACCGCGACAAGCTCGTCGCCCACCTGCGCGCGCACGAGGACCAGCTCTCCGAGGACGTCAGGTCGCGCATCGACCTCAACCCGCTGCGCGCCTTCGACGCCGACCACCCGGGTACGCGCGAGGTCATGGCGAGCGCGCCGCTGCTGATGGACGAGCTCGACCCCGAGGACGCCGAGCACTTCGCCCAGGTCCGCGCGCTGCTGGACGCCGCCGGGGTGCCCTACGAGATCGACCCGACGCTCGTGCGTGGCCTGGACTACTACGCACGCACGGTCTTCGAGTTCACGAGCGGTGTGCTCGGCGCGCAGTCGGCCGTCGGCGGCGGCGGGCGCTACGACGGCCTGATCGAGCTGATCGGCGGACCGCCGACGCCGGCCGTCGGCTGGGCCGTGGGCATCGAGCGGATCCTGCTGAGCGCCGAGCCGCGCCCGGAGCCGCGAGCGATCTGCGACCTCTACGTCGCCGTCGCCGACCCGTCGGCTCGAACCCAGGCGTTCGAGCTCGCGACGACCGCGCGTCAGGCCGGGCTGAACGCACAGCTCGAGCTCGCCGGCAGGAGCATGAAGGGGCAGCTCAAGCAGGCCGACCGGGCGGGCGCCGCCGCGGTGGCGATCGTCGGCCCGGACGGCATCGAGCTGAAGGACATGGCAAGCGGCGAGCAGGAGCCGGTGGCCGATGTGGCCACCGCCGTCGCGCGCACGATCAGAGGACGACATCCCGCATGAAGCAGCCCCCTCGCGACAACCGCTACCGCGACACCTGGTGCGGTGAGCTGAGCGCCACGGACGCCGGCAGCGCCGCGCGCGTCAGCGGCTGGGTGCATCGCCGGCGCGACCACGGCGGCCTGATCTTCATCGACCTGCGCGACCGCAGCGGGCTGATCCAGCTCGTCTTCCATCCGGACACCAGCGGCCCGGCGTTCGCGGCGGCCGAGCGGCTGCGCTCCGAGCACGTCGTGTCCGCGTACGGGGAGGTCCTGCGCCGCGAGGAGGGCCAGGTCAACCCCAACCTGCCGACGGGCGAGATCGAGCTGTCGGTCACCGAGATGGAGGTGCTCGCCGAGTCGGAGACGCCGCCGTTCCCGATCGACGAGGACGTCGAGGTCGACGAGATCCTGCGCCTGCAGCACCGCGCGATCGACCTGCGCCGCGAGCCGATGCAGGAGACGATGGCGCTGCGCCACCTGATCATCAAGACGATGCGCGACGTGCTCGACGAGCGTGACTTCCTGGAGATCGAGACGCCGATCCTCACGCGCTCGACGCCCGAGGGGGCACGTGACTTCCTGGTCCCCAGCCGCCTGCAGCCCGGCTCCTGGTACGCGCTGCCGCAGTCCCCGCAGCTGTTCAAGCAGCTGCTGATGATCGCCGGCTACGAGCGCTACTTCCAGATCGCGCGCTGCTTCCGCGACGAGGACCTGCGCGGCTTCAGGCAGCCCGAGTTCACGCAGCTGGACCTCGAGATGGCCTTCGTCGAGGAGGAGGACGTCATCGAGGTGATGGAGACCGTGATGAGCGCGGTCTTCGACGCAGCGGGCTTCGCTGCACCCGCGCCGCCCTGGCCGCGGCTGGCGTTCGCGGAGGCGATGCTGCGCTTCGGCTCGGACAAGCCCGACACGCGCTTCGGGCTGGAGATCACCGACGTCTCCGAGCACCTGCGCGGCTCGGAGTTCAAGGTCTTCGAGTCCGTGCTCGGCGGCGGCGGCGTCGTGCGCGCGATCAACGCCGGGGCGCGCGAGCTGCCGCGGTCCCAGCTCGACGGGCTCAACGACGTCGTCAAGGTCTTCGGCGCCAAGGCGGTCGCCCCGATCTACGTCGGCGGCGAAGCCGGCTGGCAGGGCAACCTCGCGAAGTTCTTCAGCGCCGAGCAGATCGCTGCCGTCAACGACGCGCTGGGCGCAAGCGACGGCGACCTGCTCCTGTTCGTCGCCGACACGCCGGAGATCGCGGCGGTCGCGCTCGGCGGCCTGCGCCTGGAGCTCGCGCAGCGCTTCGAGCTGATCCCCGCTGGCGTCCACCGTCCCGTCTGGGTCGTCGAGTTCCCGATGTTCGAGGCGACCGAGGACGGCTTCACCTCGACGCACCACCCGTTCACGGCACCGAGCGGCGACTTCGCCGATCCCGGCGCGATGCGCTCGCGCGGGTATGACCTCGCGCTGGACGGCGTGGAGATCGGCGGCGGCTCGATCCGCATCCACACCGACGACGTCCAGCAGCAGGTCTTCAAGGTCCTCGGGTTCTCCGAGGAGGAGGCGCAGGAGCGCTTCGGCTTCCTGCTCGACGCCCTGCGCTACGGCGCGCCGCCGCACGGCGGGATCGCGATGGGGATCGACCGCATCGTCGCGATCCTCGCCGGCCGCGACTCGATCCGCGACGTCATTGCCTTCCCGAAGACCGCCTCCGGCGGCGATCCGCTGACCGGCGCGCCCGCGCCCGTCGACGAGCATCAGCTGCGTGAGCTGGCCGTCAAGTCGTTGGCACCGCCCGCTTGACGCTCAAGCTCTGCGCGCGTCTGCCGATGACCCAGACGTGGCTCAGATCGCGCTGCCCTACCGGATCGCCCTCGTCGCGGGGCTCGTCATCGTCGTCGCGTGGTTCGCGTTCCTGCGACCCGGCGACGACGCGGGGACCACTCCGCCGCCCCAGGCCCCCGGCGTCGCGGGCCTGAGTAACGCCGTCGACAAGGCCAACGGCGCCGCCGCCGCGTCCGACGCCGCGAACGCCGCCCAGGTCGCCGCCACGCAGGCCGCCGGCGAGGCCGCCGCCACGCAGGACCCGACGGGGGAGGCCCTGCCGGCGCCAGTCGGTATCCGCAAGCCGGCAGGGCCTCCCTCGGCGGGGCCGGCCAAGGAGTCACCAGCCGCGAAGGCAATGACGACCATCGCGAAAGGCGACCCCAGCCGCACGATCCTGCGCGAGGTCGCCGCCGGGAAGACCGCCGTCGTCCTCTTCTCCAGCCCGCTGGCCAGCGACGACGCCCGCGTCCGTCGCCAGCTGCGCCGGATCGATCGTCACAGCGGCAAGGTCACGGTGCACTCGATCGCGATCGGCAAGGTCGCCAACTACGACGCGCTCACGCGGGGCGTCCAGATCACCCAGGCGCCGACGCTGCTGGTCATCGGCGAGGACCTCAAGGCCCGCCGGATCGTCGGCTACACCGACCGCACCGAGATCAACCAGGCCGTCAACGACATCAGCGGCCTACATGCGCGGACGCGGCCCTCGAGCTACAAGGCGCTCGTCGCGCGCGGCTGCGCGGCGGCGACCTCCCACGTCGCCGGCGACGGCGCGAGTCTCTCCGAGCGCGATCTGCGCGTCCTCGCCTTCCGCGATGACGTCCAGGCGCTGGCGACGCGGCTTCGCGGCGCCTCCGTCCCTGCCCGCTTCGGACCGTTCAACGGGCAGCTCCTGCGCTACCTGACCGACGTCGACCGCACCCTCGCGCGCCTGACGCCGCGCTCGCCGGAATCCGCGTACCGCGCGGCGGTGTCCCAGCTGCGGCGGCTGGACGATCGCATCGACGCGCAGGCGGCCGGCACGGGCCTGCGCTGCGCCGCCTGATCTAGCACGACGCTACAAAGATGCCGCGTCGGGCTGCGCAGATCGCGCAACCGACGCCGGCAAATCGCGGTCTACCCTCAATGCATGACCGCTCTGCAGCGCCGCGTGAACCTCGCGGCCGTCGTCATCCCCTTCCTCGCCTTCCTCGTCGCCTGCGTCACGCTCTGGAATCAGATCGTCGGCTGGACGGACCTCGCGATCATGGTCGCGCTGTACCTGCCCGCGGGCTTCGGCATCACGATCGGCTATCACCGGATGCTCACGCACCAGGCGTTCCAGTCGTCCAAGGCCGTGCGCTACCTGTTCGCCGGCCTGGGCAGCACGGCGGTCCAGGGCCCGGTCATCGAGTGGGTCGCCGATCACCGCAAGCACCACGCCCACACCGACGAGGAGGGCGACCCGCACTCCCCGCACACCCACGCCGGCGAGGGCTGGCGCGGCGCCTTCGAGGGTCTGTGGCACGCTCACGTCGGCTGGCTGTGGAAGACGCAGGGCATGGCAAGCAAGCGCAAGTACGCGCCCGATCTCATGGAAGACCGCGGCATGCGCTGGATCAACCGCAGGTTCACGTGGTTCGTGTTCGCGCCGCTGGTGCTCGCGTTCGCGCTCGGCTACGCCTTCAGCGGTGAGCTCAAGGGCGCGCTGACCGCGCTGCTGTGGGGCGGCTTCGTGCGGCTGTTCTTCCTGCACCACGTCACGTGGTCGATCAACTCGATCTGCCACTTCTTCGGCACGCGCCGCTTCGAGACCGACGATCACTCCACGAACGTCTTCTGGCTGGCGCTGCCCTCGCTCGGCGAGTCCTGGCACCACAACCACCACGCCTTCCCACGCTCCGCCGAGCAGGGCCTGCGGCGCTTCGAGCTCGACCCCTCGGCCTGGATCATCTCCGCGATGGAGAAGCTCGGCCTGGTCTACAACGTCGTGCGGATCACGCCCGAGCGCCAGCAGCAGAAGCTGGTCGGTGCAGCGCAGGCCGCGGCCGAAGCGGTGGAGCCGCCCGCCGCCAAGGCTGCCTGACCGCCAGCGATCGCTAGCGTCCCGCCCATGAGCGTGGGCTGGAGCGACGAGGTCGACGAGATCCTGGGCGGCGACCTGTGCGCCGGCCTTGCATATCTGACGCCGGCGAAGGGCGTGATGATCGTGCCGATGGCGCCGCTCGGGCTGCGCGACCGCGAGCGCGGCACCGTCACGCTGACGAGTTCGTTGGCGCTGTGGACGAAGCTCGAGCGGATCCGCAAGGACCCGGGCGTCGCGGTCGCCTACCACGCGCGCGAGCACGGCGAGACCGACCGCCCGGGCTACATCCTCGTGCAGGGCCGCGCGTCGTTCGACACGACGCCCGACCGCGCCTGGCTCAAGTCGATCACACCGGCGTGGGATCGCTTCCTCGTGCCGAAGAAGGGAGGACTCACGGGGCGCCTGCTCGACACCTACTACTGGCAGCGGATCGCGATCGAGATCGCCGTGGAGCGCGTCGTCCACTTCGCCGACGATGCGGCCGAGTCCGAGCCGGTCGTGACGGGCAGCCCGCGGCCGGGCGCCCCGGCGCCGCAGCGCGCGCCGAAGAACGGGACCGCACCACGGGTCGACGTCGCCAAGGCCGCCGCCGATGCTGCGCGCGTGCCGCACACGCTGCTCGGCTGGTGTGGCGAGGACGGCCTGCCGGAGGTCGTGCCGGTCCGCGTCGAGTCTCACGACGACACGGGCCTGCGTCTGCGGACACCAGCGGGCGCGGTCCCGGCCGGCGGCCGGCGCGCCGGCCTGACGTCACACCGCTTCTGGCCGCAGATGGTCGGCCAGGACCAGCGCCTGCACAGCGGCTGGCTGGACGCCGCGGACGGTGTCGTCGACTACGCGCCGCACACGCGCGCCGGCTACAAGCTGCCCGCATCCAAGCTCGTGTACCACGTCGGCTGCGCCTCGCTGGCGACGCGGATGCGCGCGGCCCGCAAGGCCGGCATCGCGCCGGCCGGGTAGCCGCGCCTACACTGGGCTCGTCGTGTCTGACGAGCGCTTCGCCGAGCATCTCGCGCACCCGGTCGGCCGCGGGTTCGAGCCCGCGGGCGCGCACCGTGGCGCCGCCGGCGGGGCGGCCTGCGGCGACCTCGTGCGCATCGACGTCGTCGTGCGCGGCGATCGTGTTGTCGATGCCGGGTTCGACGCCTCGGGCTGCGGGGCGATCGTCGCCGCCGGCAGCGCCGTCGTCGACCTCGTGCGCGGTGAGCGGGTGCTCGACGCCGCGCGGGTCGGCACGGCCACGGTCGCCGACGCGCTGGGCGGGCTGAGCGCGGGCAAGCTGCACGCCGCCGAGCTCGCCGCCGACGCGCTGCACCGGGCGCTCGGCGCCGCCGTCGCCAACGACGCAAGCTCGGAGATCGTCCCCGGTCGCGTGCTCGTGGCGATGTCCGGCGGGGTGGACTCGGCGGTCGCGGCATTGCTCTGCGCACGCGACGGCGACGTCTGCGCCGTCACGCTCGAGCTCTGGCGCGACGAGGACAACGACGCCGAGCGCTCCTGCTGCTCGGCGGACGCCGTGCGCGGTGCCCGGCTCGTGGCCCACGGGCTCGGCCTGCCGCATCTGACGCTCGACCTGCGCGACGAGTTCCGCGCGGGTGTCGTCGAGCCGTGGCTTGCCGAGCACGAACAGGGGCTGACGCCCAACCCCTGCGTGCGCTGCAACGGCCACGTGCGCATCGACGCGATGCTCGATCTCGCGACGCGGATCGGCGCACGCGAGCTCGCCACCGGCCACTACGCGCGAACCACGGGCGACGGCCTGCTGCGCGCCGCCGCCGACCCGGCGAAGGACCAGGCCTACATGCTCGCGCGGCTCGCCCCCGGGTCGCTCGCGCGGCTGCGCTTCCCGCTCGGGGAGCTGACCAAGCCCGAGGTCCGTACGCTGGCCGAGGAGGCCGGCCTGCCCGTCGCGCGCAAGCCCGACTCCCAGGACCTCTGCTTCCTCGCCGGCACCGGCAAGACCGCGTTCCTGGCCAAGCACGGCCGCCTGCACGAGCGCGCGGGCGAGGTCGTCGACGCCGGCGGCGCGGTCGTCGGCCGCCACCGCGGCGCGCACGGCTTCACCGTCGGCCAGCGCAAGGGACTGCCGGGTGGCAGCGAGGAGCCCCGCTACGTGCTGGCGATCGACGCGGCGGCCAACCGCGTCACGATCGGCTCGCGCGAGGACCTGCAGACGACGCGCGTCGCGGTGCGCGACGTCGTCCTGCACGCCGACGCCGGGCGGATCGACGCGGTGCGCCTGCGCTACCGCTCGCGCGTGGTGCCCGCGCGCCTGGAGGACGGCGCGGTCGTGCTGTCCGAGCCGTTCGCCGGCGCTGCCCCGGGCCAACAGGCCTGCCTGCTGGACGGCGACGTCGTCGTCGGATACGCGACAATCGCGGCGTGACCTCCGACGAGATCCGCGAGCTGTTCCTGTCGTACTTCGAGGAGCGCGACCACAAGCGCCTGCCCAGCGGGTCGCTCGTGCCCGCGAGCTTCGATCCGTCGGTGATGCTCACGACCGCGGGCATGCATCCGCTCAAGCCCTACTTCATGGGCCTCGAGCCGCCGCCGCACCACCGCCTGACGACCTGCCAGAAGTGCTTTCGCACTCCCGACATCGACGAGGTCGGCGTCACCACCCGCCACCTCACGTTCTTCGAGATGCTCGGCAACTTCTCGATCGGCGACTACTTCAAGCAGGGCGCCGCGGAGTTCGCCTGGGAGCTGTCGCTGGAGGGCTTCGGCTTCAACGCCGACGACATCTGGATCACGGTCTTCGAGGGCGACGAGAAGCTCGGCCTCGGCCCCGACGAGGAGGCGATCGGCGTCTGGGAGGCGATCGGCGTCCCGCGCGAGCGAATCATCCTGCTGCCGAAGTCCGAGAACTTCTGGGAGGCCGGCGCGACCGGCCCGTGCGGCCCGTGCTCGGAGCTCTACATCGACCGCGGCCTGAAATGGGGCACGGCCGAGGACCTGCCCGGCGGCGACAACGAGCGCTTCCTCGAGTACTGGAACCTCGTCTTCATGCAGTACGACCAGGGCGCCGACGGCACGCTGACGCCGCTGCCCAACCAGAACATCGACACGGGCCTTGGCCTCAACCGCATGGCCCTGATCCAGCAGGACGTCGACACGATCTTCGACACCGACCAGTTCGTTCCGCTGATCACCCTCGGGACCGAGCTCGCGACGGCCGACCCCGACGACCGCGCGCTGCGGATCCTCGCCGATCACACGCGCGGCATGACGTTCCTGATCGCCGACGGCGTCGTGCCGTCCAACGAGGACCGCGGCTACGTCCTGCGGCGCCTGATGCGCCGCGCGATCCTGCAGGGCCACCGCATCGGCATCGACCAGGGCTTCCTGCCGCAGTACGTGGACGTCGTCACCGAGACGATGGGCGCGGCCTACCCGGAGATCGAGCGCGAGCGCGCGGCGATCCTGAAGTGGGCGACGGCCGAGGAGGAGAACTTCGGGCGCACGCTCGAGCAGGGCGTCAAGCTGCTCGACGAGCGGATCGCCGCTGGCACACTGGACGCCGCCGCGGCCTTCCAGCTGCACGACACCTTCGGCTTCCCGATCGAGATGACCGAGGAGATCGCCGCCGAGCGCGAGGTGGAGGTCGATCGCGCCGGCTACGAGGAGCTGATGGACGCCCAGCGGGCGCGCTCCAGCGCCGGTGCGCGGTCGGGCAAGGTCGACACCGTCGGCGAGGTCGTGCGCGAGCTCGGCGAGGCGGCGACGTTCACGGGCTACGAGCACCTCGCCGAGGAGACGACCGTCGCCGGCGTCACCGAGCGCGACGGCCGCACGTTCGTCAAGCTCGCCGAGTCGCCGTTCTACGCCGCGGGCGGCGGCCAGGTCTCCGACGTCGGGACGATCGCTTGCGCCGACGGCGACTGCGAGGCGCGCGTCGTCGACGCCGTGCGCTCGGGCGACGACCAGGCGGTCGTCGTCGAGCTCGTGCGCGGGGAGCTGCATCCCGGCGAGCGTGTGCATGCCGAGGTCGACCGCGTGACCCGCCACGCGACCGCCTGCAACCACACCGCGACGCACCTGCTGCACGCGGCGCTGCGGGCGGCGCTCGGCGACCACGTGCGCCAGGCCGGCTCCTACGTCGGCCCGGACAAGCTGCGCTTTGACTTCAGCCACACGACGCGCATGACCGACGCCGAGCGCCGCGCGGTCGAGGACCAGGTCAACGCATGGATCCTGCGCAACGACCCCGTGCGCGCGATCTCGACGACGCTCGACGAGGCGCGCGGCCTCGGAGCGATGGCCCTGTTCGGTGAGAAGTACGGGGATGTCGTGCGGATGGTCGAGGTCGGCGACGGCTCCTTCTCGCGCGAGCTCTGCGGCGGCACGCACGTGCGCTCGACCGCGGAGATCGGCGTCTTCAAGATCACCGGCGAGGGATCGTCAGCCGCGAACGTGCGGCGCATCGAGGCGATCACCGGACCCGAGGCGGTCGCACTGCTGCGCGCGCAGGATGCGACCCTGCGCTCGGCCGCCGACGCGCTGCGCACGACGCCCGACGGCGTCCCCGAGGCCGTGGCCGCGCTGCAGGCGCGCCTCAAGCAGGCGGCCAGCGCGCCGGCTGCCAACGGCGTGGACCCCGCCTCGCTGGCGTCGCTTGCGACCGATGTCGGCGGCGCGAAGCTCGTGGCGGAGAGCATCGAAGGGGTGGACGCCAAGGGGCTGCCCGGGCTGGCCGATCGCGTCAGAGGCGCGGTCGGCGAGGATGCGGTCGTCGTGCTCGGGTCGGTCGTCGACGGCAAGGTCGCCCTCGTGGCGGCGGTGTCGCCTGCGCTGATCGCGCGCGGCGTGCGCGCCGGTGCCGTCGTGAAAGCCGCGGCGACGGTCGCCGGCGGCGGTGGCGGCGGCAAGGACACGATGGCCCAGGCCGGCGGTCGCGATCCCGAGAAGCTGCCCGACGCGCTCGCTGCGGCACGGGCCGAGATCGAGGCGGTGCTGTCGTCCTCGTGAGGGGGCGCGTGCTCGCGCTGGACCATGGCGCCGCCCGCTGTGGCGTGGCGCTCAGCGATCCGACCGGAACGCTCGCGTCGCCGTTGGCGGTGGTCGAGCGCCCCGACTCGCGGCGCGGCATCGCCCGCATCGCCGGGCTCGTCCGCGAGCACGGCGTCGGCCGGGTCGTCGTCGGCCTGCCGCTGGGGCTGTCGGGCGAGGACACCGACCAGACGCGCGAGGCGCGCGCATTCGCAGACGCGCTAGCTGCAAAGCTGCGCGGCGTGCCGGTCGATCTCTACGACGAGCGCTTCACGACGGCGATCGCCGCGCGCCAGGCCGTCGACCCCGGAGACATCGGGGAGGACGCGCGCGCCGCGGCGGTCCTGCTCGACGACTGGCTCGCCCGCCACGGCGCGCAGGAGCGCGCGCGATGAGCCCGCTGTTCGGCGGCAGCGGCGGCGGGAACCGCGAGCGCGGACCGCGCAGCGCCGCCCAGCGCGAGCGCGATCGCCTCGAGCGCGAGCGTCGGCGCGCCCTGCGCGCCGGCGAGCCCGTGCCCGCGGAGATCGAGCGCGCGCTCGCCGAGCTCGACGGCCTGTCGCCCGATGCCGAGCCCGATTTCGAGCCTGTCGCGCCGCCGCCGCAGCCGCCGATCTGGGACGCGCCGGAGCCGCCGGCGCCCGAGCAGCCGCCCGCGCCCGAGCAGCCGCCGGCGCCCGAGCAGCCGCCGGCGCCCGAGCAGCCGCCGGCCGTGGACGAGCCGGCCGTGCACGCGCCGCCGCCGGAGCCGATCCACTGGGACGACCCCGTCCCGTCGGTCACCGTCAAGCGCCCGAGCGAGGAGCCGCTTGGCACCAGGCGCGTCGCGGCTTCGCAGGTCGTCACCGCCGCCGGCGCCGATCCGCCACCGCGCTTCGGCGCGCCGCCGCGCGGGCGCCCGCGAGGACGGCGCGGCATCACGCGCGCCGCGCCGATCCTCATCCTGCTCGCGGTCCTCGTCTTCGGCTGGTTCACCCTCAAGCTCGTGCAGCCGTTCAAGGGCGACGGCTCGGGCAGCGTGCGCGTGGCGATCCCGGCGGGCTCGAGCGCCGGCGACATCGGCGAGCTGCTCGCCGAGAAGGACGTGGTCGCCTCGAAGTTCTTCTTCGAGCTGCGTGCCCGCCTCAGCGGCGACCGCGACCGGCTGCGTGCCGGCACATACACGCTCAAGCGCGACATGTCCTACAGCGCGGCGCTGACCGCGCTGACGAACACGCCGAAGACCGCCGACACGGTCGGCGTCACGATCCCCGAAGGCCGCAGCATCGCCGAGACGATCCCGCTGATCCGCCAGGCCGGACTGCGCGGCGGCTACGCCAAGGCCGCGCGCTCACGGCGCCTGCTCGACAGCGTCGACGCCCCGAAGCGCACCAAGACGCTCGAGGGCTACCTGTTCCCCTCGACGTACGAGCTCAAGGCCGGATCCCCCGCCGCCGGCCTCGTCGCCAAGCAGGTCGCGACGTTCAAGCGCAACTTCGTCACGGTCGACATGCGCTACGCCAAGCGCAAGAACCTGACGACCTACGACGTGCTGATCATCGCGTCGATGGTGGAGCGTGAGGCCGGGGTTGCCAAGGACAGGCGCCTGATCGCCGCGGTCATCTACAACCGCCTGCACGAGCGCATGGCGCTCGGGATCGATGCGACGACGCGCTACGAGCTCAACAACTGGACGCGCCCGCTGCGGCAGTCCGACTTCGCCAGCAACAGCCCGTACAACACCCGCCGGCGCCTGGGCCTGCCGCCGACGCCGATCGGCAGCCCCGGGCTCGCGTCGATCCAGGCCGCGGCCAACCCCGCGCGGGTGTCCTATCTGTACTACGTCGTCCGCCCGTGCGGAAACGGCGAGCACGCGTTCAGCTCCACCGACGCCAAGTTCCAGAGCGACGTGCAGAAGTACAACGCCGCCCGCGAGGAGCGCGGCGGCCGGGACCCGTCGCGCTGTTGAGACGGCTCGGCGTCCTCGGCTGGCCCGTTGGCCACAGCCGCTCCCCGGCCATGCACAACGCGGCGCTGCGCGAGCTCGGGCTCAGCGATTGGGTCTACCAGCGCCTGCCGGTCCCGCCCGAGCTGTTCGCGCAGACCACGCGCGGTCTGGAAGCGGCCGGCTTCGTCGGCGCCAACGTGACGATCCCGCACAAGCAGGCGGCGCTCGAGATCGCCGACATCGCGACCGACACCGCGATCGCGATCGGCGCCGCGAACACGCTGTCGTTCCGGGGCGGCCTGATCCACGCCGACAACACCGACGCGCCCGGCTTTCTCGCCGCGCTGGACGTCGATCCCGCGGGCAAGACCGTGCTCGTGCTCGGCGCCGGCGGCAGCGCGCGCGCGGTCGTCAACGCGCTCAAGGGCGGCGGCGCGCACGTCAGCGTCTGGAACCGCACGCCCGAGCGCGCGCAGGACCTCGGAGTCGCCACGGTGGCCCCGCCGCTGCCGCCGGCAGACATCCTCGTCAACTGCACGTCCGTCGGGCTGGACGCGAAAACCCGCGCATTCAAGGTCCTTCCGCTGACGGCCGATGCGCTCAGTGCATACGCGATCGTGGTGGACCTCGTCTACTCCGACGACGGCGACACAGAGCTCCTCGCAGCAGCACGGGCGCGAGGCTGCCAGACCGTCGACGGGCTGGAGATCCTGGTCGGCCAGGGCGCGCTGAGCTTCGAGGCATGGACGGGACGGCAGGCACCGGTCCCGGTCATGCGAAAGGCGGCTCGTGGAGCACCACCCCGACACGATGAATCCCGACAGTCCCCATCTCCGGCCGGTCCCCTCGACGACAGCGACGGCTGAGGACACCCAGGAGCCGTGGGACGGCGTCAGCCACCCACGCACGCGCGGCGCCGGCGCTCGCTTCCTCACCGACGTCATCGTCGACCTCGGCCTCGCGCCGCGCCAGGTCGTCGACCAGGCCACCGAGGCCGCACGGAACACCGGCAAGACACCCGAGCAGGTGCTGCTGGAGACCGCAGCGATCGACGGCGTGGCGCTGTCCCGCGCGGTCGCCGAGCGCCACGGCCTCGACCACCTCGACCTCGCGGTGTTCACGGTCGACCGCAGCGCCGCCGCCCTGATCAGCTCCTCCGCCGCGCGCCGCTACGAGGCGCTGCCGGTGAAGTTCCTCGGAGAGCGCGGCCTGCTGGTCGCGATGGCCGACCCCGCCAACGTCCTTGCGATCGACGACATCGCGCTGATGACCGGCTACGAGGTCCGCGTCGCCGTCGCATCGCGTGAGGACGTCCAGGGGATCATCAGCCGCCAGACCCGCCTCGACGACGTCGTCGCCTCCACGAGCATCGACGACGGCGAAGCCCAGGGCGCCGAGCTCGTCGACCTGCGCGAGTCCGCCGAGGACGCGCCGGTCATCAAGCTCGTCCACCAGATCATCGCCCAGGCGATCGAGCAGGGCTCCTCCGACATCCACCTCGAGCCCGACGGCTCGCAGCTGCGCGTGCGCTTCCGCATCGACGGCGTGCTGCAGGAGACCACCAGCGTCCCGCGCCGGATGGTCGCCGGTGTCGTCAGCCGCGTGAAGATCATGTCCGAGCTGGACATCGCCGAGCGGCGCCTGCCGCAGGACGGGCGCGTCGGCCTCGTGATCGACGACCGCCACGTCGACCTGCGCGTCGTCACGCTGCCCAGCGTGCACGGCGAGGGCGCCGTGATCCGGATCCTCGACAAGACCGCGATCGTCATGGAGCTCGACAAGCTCGGCATGCTCGAGGCCGAGCGCGAGCGCTTCCGCCGCGCCTTCCGCCAGTCCTACGGTGCGGTGCTCGTCACCGGGCCGACGGGCTCGGGCAAGTCGACGTCGCTCTACGCGGCGCTGACCGAGGTCAACACGCCCGACAAGAACATCATCACGATCGAGGATCCGGTCGAGTACCAGCTCGACGGGATCACCCAGATCCAGGTCAACCCCAAGGCGGGGCTGACGTTCGCCAACGGCCTGCGCTCGATCATGCGTGCCGACCCCGACATCATCATGGTCGGCGAGATCCGCGACCGCGACGCCGCGCAGATCGCCGTCGAGTCGGCGCTGACGGGCCACCTCGTGCTGTCGACGCTGCACACCAACGACGCGCCGACGGCGATCACCCGCCTGATCGAGATGGGCGTCGAGCCGTTCCTCGTGGCGAGCGCGATCGACTGCGTCGTCGCACAGCGGCTGTGTCGCACGCTCTGCCAGAAGTGCAAGAAGCGCACGATCCTGACCGTCGACGTGCTGCGCCAGAACGGCTGGCCTGCGCGCGCCGACATCGAGGCCTACGACGCCGTCGGCTGCGCGCGCTGCGGCCACACCGGCTACAAGGGCCGGATCGGCCTCTACGAGGTCATGACGGTCACCGAGGAGATCCGCAAGCTCGCGATCCAGCGCACGTCGGCTGACGTGATCGCCGAGGTCGCCGTGCGCGACGGCATGCGCCGCCTGCGCGAGGACGGCCTCGAGAAGGTCCGCATGGGCCGCACCTCGATCGCCGAGGTCGCGCGCGTCACCGGCGTCGGCGTGGCCGCCGCCTACTGACGCGGCACCTCGGCGCCGCCGGTCGCGTTGCACCGGCATGTGGAACATGCGCTTCGCGGCTCTCGTGGGTGCCGTCGTGCTGCTCGTCCCGGCCGCCGCGCTGGCTGCGCCCGACAACGACGATCGCGACACCGCGCAGCGCATCGCCCGGCTGCCGCTTGCCGTCGGCGGCACGCTCGCCGATGCAGGTCGCGAGCGCGACGAGGCCGCTTCGCCCTGCGCGGACGGCGGCGCGTCGGTCTGGTACCGGATCGACCCCAGCCACAACCGGCGCATCGTCGCGCGGCTGCACGCCGCCGGTGACCTCGACGCGCTGCGCCTGCGACGCGGCGTCCGCTACCGGATCGCGCTGACGCGGCCAGGCCTCGCCTGCATCGGCGGCACGCTGCACGAGCCCGGCGCCACGGTCTCCGACGAGCCGGTTGCGATGCTCGGCTGCAAGGGGTACCTGCTCTTCACGCCGCGCCGCAACGGCACGCACAGCATCGTCGTGTGCGCCGCTCGGGGCGTGCGGGGGCCGCAGCGCTCCTTCCTCGCCGCGGGCGGGGCGGGCCGCGACGACTCCGCGCCCGGCGTGCGCGTCGACAACTACGGGCGCATCCGCGGCGGCCTGGGCCGGCTGGACCGCGTCGACCTCTTCCGCTTCGACGTCGTGCGGCGCTCGGTGCTGTTCGTACACCTGCAGACCGCCAGGCGCACGCTGGCGACGCCGGCGCTGGCGCCGTTCGGCACGCAGCAGATCGTCGTGCGTACGCGGCCGGCGATCGACGGGCCTGTCGCGGTCGTCGTCCAGCAGCTCGATCCGCTCGCCGGCTGGCAGTACGTGCGCACCCTGCGCGGCCGCATGATCGGCGGCCTCGCGGCGATCCCCTTCGCTGCGCCGACGATCGGTCACTGGCGCGCGACGGCGGAGTACGAGGGCACCCGCGGCCGCGCGCCGAGCGTGACCGGCTTCGCGGAGTTCCGCGTCGTCGGACCGCTGCACGAATAGCGGCGGTCAGCCCATCGCCGCGGCGGCGCGCTTCTCCATCTCCTCGGGCGAGACGTCCTCCACGTGCGTGGCGACGTGCCAGTGATGACCGAACGGATCCTCGAACGCGCCGGTACGGTCGCCGTAGAACTGGTTCTCGATGGGGCGCAGCTCGTTCGCGCCGGCCTCGAGCGCGGCCGCGAAGACGGCGTCGACGTCCTCGACATAGGTGTGCAGCGTCACCGGTGTGCCGCCGATCGTCGGCGGCGCCTGCGCGCCCCACTCGGCGTTCTCGTCGGCGAGCATGATCATCGAGTCGCCGAGCTGGATCTCGGCGTGGCCGAGCGTGCCGTCGGGATTGGGCATGCGCATGCGCTCCGTCGCGCCGAGCACCGCGGTGTAGAAGTCGATCGCGGCCGCGGCGCCGTCGCAGATGAGGTACGGCGTGACGCGCGGGTAGTCCTGTGGGATCGGGTCGGTCATGACCCAAACCTACGCCCCGGCTCCGGCACGAGTCCAGGGCCGGTCACCGCGCTTTCAAGACCTTTCGCGCGGCTGCCGATACGAGCAACACGATGCGGTTCGATTTCGCTGACCTGCTGCTCGACGTCCTCGACCGGCGGGCCTCAGACCTTCACATCACGGCCGGCGCTGCGCCAATGGTGCGCGTCCGCGGGCGCCTCACGGCGCTCGACGAGTACCCCGTTCTCGACGCCACGGACACGCGCGAGATCATCTACTCGATCCTCAACAACGATCAGCGCCAGCGTCTGGAGACGCAGTGGCAGATCGACTTCGCCTACGCGATCCCGGGCCGCGCCCGCTTTCGCGTCAACGCCTACTTCCAGCGCTCGGCGCTGGCGGCCGCGTTTCGCCTGATCCCGGCACAGATCACGCCGATCGACGACCTCGGCCTGCCGCCGATCACGCACGACTTCTGCGTCAAGCCCCGCGGGCTCGTCCTCGTCACCGGGCCGACCGGCTCGGGCAAGTCGACGTCGCTGGCGGCGATGATCGACGAGATCAACGGGACGCGCGAGGAGCACATCCTCACGATCGAGGACCCGATCGAGTTCCTGCACGGCCACAAGAAGTGCATGGTCAACCAGCGCGAGCTCGGCTCCGACGCGTCGTCGTTCTCGGAGGCGCTGAAGGCCGCGCTGCGCGAGGACCCCGATGTGATCCTCGTCGGCGAGATGCGCGACCTCGAGACGATCTCGACCGCCCTGACCGCCGCGGAGACCGGCCACCTCGTGTTCGCGACGCTCCACACGCAGTCCGCGCCGTCAACGATCGACCGCGTCATCGACGTCTTCCCGCCCCATCAGCAGCAGCAGATCCGCGTGCAGCTGTCGATCGCGCTGCAGGGCGTCATGACCCAGACGCTGATCCAGACCGCCGACGGCGCCGGCCGCGTCGTCGCCTGCGAGACGCTCGTCCCGACCGCCGCGGTGCGCAACCTGATCCGCGAAGGGAAGACCCACCAGATCGTCTCCGCGATGCAGACCGGCGGCTCGGCCGGGATGCAGACGATGGATGCCGCGCTGGCCACGCTCGTGCGCGCCGGCAAGATCTCCCAGCGCGTTGCGGAGACGCGCTCCTCGACACCTGACGAACTGCGTCGCCTGCTCGGCGCCGCGGCGCTGGCGGCCTGATGAGCAGCTTCGTCTTCAAGACCATGGACCTCGCCGGCGCGACGTCGTCGGGCGAGATCGAGGCCGAGAGCAAGCAGGCCGTCGCCGACCAGCTGCGCGGGCGCGGGCTCGTCGTCCTGGACATCTCCGACAAGCACGCCTCGCGCGAGATCAAGCTCGAGTTTTTCCGCCGTGTCAAGGCCGACGAGCTGACCGTGATGACGCGGCAGCTGTCGACGATGGTCAACAGCGGCATGACGATCCTGCGCGCGCTGTACGTGCTTGAGGCGCAGACCGAGAACGCGCTGCTGAAGGAGACGATCGTCGCCGTCCGCAAGGACGTCGAGGCCGGTCTGCCGCTGTCTGAGGCCTTCGAGCGCCACCCCAAGATCTTCGACCCGCTCTACGTCGCGATGACCCGCGCCGGCGAGACCGGCGGCGTCCTCGATGCCGCGCTCGTGCGGGTCGCCGACCAGCTCGAGAAGGCCGACTCGCTGCGCCGTCAGGTCAAGTCGGCGATGACCTACCCGGCCGTCGTCGTCGGCTTTGCGTTCCTTGTCCTCATCGCGCTCGTCGCGTTCCTCGTCCCCGTCTTCATCGGCGTCTTCGAGGAGTTCTCGGGCGAGCTCCCGGCGATCACCAAGGTCACCGTCATGATGTCCGATGCGCTGACGGGCTACTGGTGGGCCTGCATCGCGGTGACCGCGGCGTCGGTCTTCACCTTTCGCAGGTGGAAGCGCTCCGAGCGCGGCCGCGCGCAGTGGGACCGCTTCCGCCTGCGCGTCCCGTTCAAGATCGGCGACATCGTCCAGAAGATCGCGCTGGCCCGCTGGTCGCGGACGCTGAGCGCGCTGATCAGCGCCGGCGTGCCGCTGCTGCAGGCGATCGAGATCACGGGCAAGACCGCGGGCAACCACGTCGTCGAGATGGCGATGGCCGACGTCCTGAACTCGGTCAAGGGCGGCGGCACGATCTCCGAGCCGCTGAAGGCCGCACCGGTCTTCCCGGGCATGGTCACCCACATGATCGCCGTCGGCGAGGAGACCGGCGCCCTCGACACGATGCTGACGAAGATCGCCGACTTCTACGAGGACCAGGTCGAGGCCGCCGTCAAGCAGCTGACCTCGATCCTCGAACCGGTGATGATCGTGCTCGTCGGCGGGATCGTCGGCTTCATCGTCATCTCGATGTACATGCCGCTGTTCAAGGTCTACGACTCGATCAAGTAGGCCTGCGGCGCCGCAGCCGCCAGGGACGGAAGACGGCGGCATAGAGGCCGGCGACGGCGATGCAGATCGGGCACATGGTCAGGCGCCCGGCGTGATCGCGAGCTCGCGGCGGTCGCCGAGGTCGACATCGAGCTGTGCGCGGCCGTCGTGGCCGGCGGTCAGCTCGTCGGTCACCGCGCCGCGGACGGCGTAGCGCTGCCCCGGCGCCAGGTTGGCGATCGCGATCGAGCGGCGGCCGGGGAAGGTGCCGGGGTAGAGGACGACATTCAGGTCCTCGCCGTTGCTCACCGCGCGTGCGACCAAGACGTCGGGGTAGCTGCATTCGTCGAGCACCGGCCCCGCCCGCCACGGCGCCGGCACGCCGCGCGCGACGCGCTGGCGATGCGTCGCCGCGTTGGCGACGGTCGCGCCGATCAGCGCGGCGTTGCTCAGGGTAGACGCCTTGCGAAAGTGCTTGACGCCGTCCTGCACCACCGGATCGAGCGTCGTCTCGGCGTCGGCCATCAGGCGCGCGGCGAGCTCGGTGTCGCCCATCTCCAGCGCGGCCCAGGCGATCGCCGCGAACGCGGTCGCGGGGACCGGCTTGTAGTTGCCCGTGTCGATCTTGTCCCAGCCGCGCATCGCGACCTGCACCGGGCCGTTCTCGGGCATGTCGACCCACTCGTGGCGCAGCGTCTCCCAGAGCCCGCGAGCGAGGTCGGGGAACACCGGCGCGAGCTGCCAGATGACAGCGGAGTCCGACAGGATCGATGTCATCGCCGGGATCGTCAGGCCGGTCATCGACGAGCGGATGCCGATCGTGCGGCCGTCAGCCGACAGGAACTCCTGCTCGAAACCCGTGCGAAAGCGCGGCAGGATGCGCTCGCTGTACTCGGTGCCGAAGAGACGGTCGTGCATCGGCAGCGGCAGGACGCCGTAGCCGTTGCAGAGCGAGTAGATCCAGTTCGGCTCGCACGGAAACAGCGTGAAGTCCGAGCGCTCGAAGTTGTCGACCAGCGCACGCGTGATCGCGTGCAGGTCGTAGCGGTACTCCTGCCCGTGCGGATGGCGGAACGTGATCGACCCCGGCTCGCTGTAGCGCGTGTCGCCGGTGTTGGAGACGTAGCTGGCGATCTGGTAGCCGAGCCATCCCGTCAGCATGATGTTGTCGCGCGGGACCGGATCGGGGTTGTAGCGCAGGTGCCCCCAGGTGCTCTCCTTGGCCCAGTAGGCCCAGCAGATGCGCTCCTGCCACTTGTCGATGAGGTTGCGCTGCGCCTGGGAGAGGTAGCCGTGGAAGGCGGGCATCCGCGCGTACTGCAGCGACGACAGCGCGTGGCCCATCGTGGTGACCTGATAGCGCACCGAGCTCGTCTGGAACTGCTCGATCTGGTCGAAGCCGTCGAACCTGTCGACGGGCTGCAGCGCGCGATCGAGCGCGAAGCGCGTGAGCGCCAGCTCGTCGCGCGTGAGCTCGGGGCCGACCTGCGGCTCTGGCAGGCGCCGCGGGACGGCCTCCGCGCCGCGCGCGGGGGCCTCGCGCTCGGCGAGCTCGTGCAGATGCGCGTTGCGGCGGGCGCGCCGGGCGAGGGCCCCGCGATGCGCGCGCTCGCGCGCGCCCCACGCGCCAGCGACGAGGCCCGCGGCCGCGGCCGGCACCGCCGCGCGCACCAGTCCGCCGGCCGGCCGCTGGCCGCGTCGCGCGCTGAGTGCCGCGCTGCCCAGCCAGGTCGCGACCGGCGCGACGATGTTGCCGCTGCCCAGCCACGCCACGAGCGAGAGCCCGAACGCGCCCTGCGTGGCGGCGTAGGCGCCGGGGCGCCCGGCGCCGAGGAAGCCGGCGCCCGGCGCCATCAGCCCGAGGCCGGCGTTGGCGGCCGGACGCGGCCCCGCGGCGCGGGCCACGAGCGCGCCGGCGGCGACCGTCGCCCCGTAGGCCGCGACCGTGCGGCGCAGCCGCGCCGTGGTGACCGGCCCGTCGGGGCGCTCGCGCTCGGGGATCAGCGCGATCGCGGTGGCCGGCTCGACGGGGTCGGGGCCGGGGATCGTGTAGGCGGCCATCAGGCGCTGACCGCGGTCGGGGTGGGGACGGGCGCAGGCGCCGGCAGCTGCTCGTAGACCGTCGGGTCGAAGACGCGCGTGCGCCGGCGGTACTCGACGTGTGAGCCGGCCCAGACGGTCGTCACCTTGCCGGCGGCGGTCGTGTACCAGCCCGGGCAGCCGGTGGTGAAGACGGTGCGCCCGAGACGGTCCTGCAGCTCGGCGTTGAACGCGTCGTGGACGTCGCCGCGGATCTCGACGGCGCGGCCCGTGCGCCGGACGTGCTCGACGGCCTGGCGCATGTAGTGCGCCTGGTACTCGAGCAGGCTGATGATCGTGTTCGTCAGCGAGCCGGTGTTGGGGCCGTAGCTCATGAAGAGGTTGGGGAAGCACGGCGTCGTGAGCCCGAGGTAGGCCTCGGGCCCGTCCGCCCACGCCTCGCGGATGTCGACGCCGTCGCGGCCGGTGATCTGGATCGGCGCGAGGTACTCGGTCGCGGTGAACCCGGTGCACCAGACGACGACGTCGGCGGCGACCTCCTGCCCGTCGCTGGTCACGACCCCCGCGGGCGTCATCGCCGCCACGCCGGCGCCGACGACGTCGACGTCGGGGCGCGCGAGCGTGGGGTACCACTCGCTGGACAGCAGGACGCGGTTGCAGCCCAGCGCGTAGTCCGGCGTCACCGCCGCGACCTTCTGCGGGTCCTTGACGATGCGCCGGATCGAGCGCTTGCGCAGGCGCTCCCAGGCGCGCCGCGCCGGGTCGGCCTTGCGCAGGACGATCGGGTAGCGCGACTCGAACCACCACCACATCGCCTGGTGGTAGAGCCGCTGCAGCGACGGGATGCGGCGCAGCAGCGCACGCTCGACGCGCGACGGGTTCCAGTCGTACTTGTTGACGACCCAGCTCGGCGAGCGCTGGACGACCGTGAGGTGCTCGACCTCGTCGGCGATCGCGGGGACGACCTGCACCGCGCTCGCGCCGCCGCCGACGACGACGACGCGCTTGCCGGCCAGCTCAACGGCGTGGTCCCACTCGGCGGAGTGAAACTGCGCGCCGGCGAACGCGTCGCGGCCCGGCACGTCGGGGAGCTTGGGGCGGCTGAGCTGCCCCGTCGCGCAGATGAGCACGTCGACCGTCAGCGTCTCGCCGTCGGCCAGCAGCACGTGCCACTGCGTCGACGGCTCGTCGAGCGTGGCGGCGACGACCTCGGCGCCGAAGCGGATGTGGCGGCGCACGCCGCTCTCGATCGACACCGTGCGCAGGTACTCGCGGATCTCCGACTGCGAGCCGAAGCGCCGCGACCAGTCCGGCTTGAGGTGGCGCGAGAACTGGTAGATCACGCTCGGGACGTCGCAGGCCGCGCCCGGGTAGGTGTTGGCCTGCCAGACGCCGCCGACCTCGTCGGCGCGCTCGAGCACGGTGAAGTCGTCGATGTCGGCCTGCTTGAGCTCGAGCGCGGCCGCGAGGCCGCCGAAGCCGGCGCCGATGATCGCGATGGACGGTGTCGGGGTCATGAGGTGATCGAGCCGATCGGTCGGTGGATGAGCCGGGCGGCCGCGAGCAGCGCGAGCCAGCCCGCGGCGTGGTGGACGACGTCGGGCGCGGCGCCGTCGACGACCACGACCTGGGTGAGGTGCTGGTCGATCAGCGGCGCGAGCGTCCATGTGGTGCCCAGCGCGACGAGGGCGAGCGCGGGATGGGAGGCGAGCTGGCGGCGGGTGCGCGGGGAGCTCAGGCCGAGCAGCAGCGGCGCGGCGATGACGCCGGCTTGCACGCCGGCGATCGTCGCTGCGCCGGCGCCGGCCAGCAACAGGTCGGTCGCGGCGCCGGCGACGAGCCCGGCGGCGGCGGCGACGAGAAGGCCGAAGGACACGGCAGCAGTGTCCGCGCGTTTGACGCCGGCGAGAAGGAGCCATCGGCCCTTTCTGGCGTCCACCGGTGTGCATCGTGCACGCAATTCGGTGCCTGTCGGCGGGATCAGTCGCCCAAGCGGTGCATTCGGTCGGCCGAGGCGTCAAGATCGCGGCATGCCCGGCTGGCTTGAGACCCGCCTTGCCGACGAGCTGCAGCAGCAGGCGTCGGCGTATGCCGACCTCGTCCTCGAGCGCATCGAGAGGGAGGTTCCCGAGCTGCTCTCCGACGGCTCGCGGCGGGCGATCGGTCGCGCGGGCAGCGAGGCCCTGCTGCGCGAGTTCGCCGGCGCGCTGCGCCACGAGCTCGGCGACGTGCGCTTCCACGCGCCGGCCGCAGCGCTCGCCTACGGGCAGTACCTCGCCCGCGAGGGCGTGCCGCTCGCCTCGATTCTGCGCTCCTACCGGCTCGGCCAAGAGGTGCTGTTCGCGCGCGCGGCGGAGTTGACCGAGCACGACCCCGACCCCGAGCAGCGCGTCCGCTCGCTCGCGCGCGTCGGGGCCCTCTCGTTTCGCTTCTCCGACGGCGCGATGACGGATGTCGCGACCGAGTACGAGGCGCAGCGCGAGCTGTTCATCCGCGGCACGCTCGCCCAGCGCTCGGCGACCCTGCAGAACCTGCTGGCGGGCAGGACCGTCGACGTCGCGGCGGCCGAGCGCACGCTCTCGCACCGGCTCGACGGTGGCCATCTCGCGATCGTCGCGTGGTCCGGCGACACGGCGGTCGAGGCCGAGACGGTCGCCGGCGCGGCGCGCGAGCTCGTGCGCGTCCTCGGGCAGGGTCGCCCGCTCGTCCTCACCGACACGCCCGGCGAGGCGACGATCTGGGTGACACCCGCGGCCACGCAGGTTGATACCGGCGGCCTGCTGGCGCCCGGCATCCACGCGGCGGTCGGCCGCCCGGGCGCGGGCGTCGAGGGGTTCGTGGCGACCAAGCGCCAGGCGGACCTCGCACGGTCCGTGGCGCCGGCGCGCGCCGAGAGCTCGGTCACGTTCTACGACGACGCCGCGCTTGCCGCGCTGCTGCTGCGCGACCGTGACGCGGCGCAGGCGTTCGCCGCCGATGAGCTCGGCGACCTCGCGCGCGACACGCGCACCGCGGGCGAGCTGCGCCACACGCTGGTGACGTACTTCACCTCCGGTCACGACCAGCGCCGCACGGCGCATCTGCTCGGCGTGCACCGCAACACGGTCGCCAAGCGCCTGCGCCGGGCCGAGGCCGTGCTCGGCCGTCCGCTGCACCGGCGCTCACGAGAGCTCGAGGCGGCGCTGGCGATCGCGGAGGTCCTCGACCGCGCGCAGCCGGGAGCTAGACGCTGACCTTCGCGTACGTCACGTCGAAGTCCCGCTCCCAGGCGTCGCCGTCGTCGGAACGGTCCCAATGCCCGCGGATCGTGGCCCCGTCCTCGTCGAAGGTCCCCTCGAAGCGCTGGAAGAACGCCGTGCCCGCCCGGCCGCTCAACGTCCAGCGGCCGTCGTCCAGCGCCATGGTGTAGACGCGGCAGACACCGCGGGCGTCCGCATAGGAGTACGTGAACGTCGCGCTCTGATCGTCGAGAGCGACGATCGCCGTCGCCGGAAACGGCGAGTGCGCGGTCCAGTCCGGCGACATGTCGTGTGAGTCCGAGCGATGGACGAGGAACGCCCCATCCTCGATCCAGGCGATCGTCGACGTCCCCCGCATCGTGACGTCGCCGTCGACCTCGGCGCGCATCTCCCAGTCGCCGACGAGGGCGTCGAGGCGGGCGTGGGCGGGATGTCGAGGCATCCTCAGACGGTACCTAGAGCGTCACGAGCTCGAACGTGATCTCACCGCCGGCGATCGTCGCGAACCCCATTGTGTGTGCCGGCGCACGCCGGCGCTCGGTCGGCGAGCCCGGGTTGAAGATCTGAAAGCGGCCGGCGGCGCCGTGCTCGGGCATGTGCGTGTGGCCGAAGACGACCGCGTCGCACGACGGGAACGCAGCGCGCAGCCGCTTGGCGCGCCCGGTCGCCGGCCCGGGGATGTGGACCATCCCGATCCGTGCGCCGGCGAGGTCGAGCTCGACGCGCTCTGGCAGCTCCGCGCGGATTGCCGCCGTGTCGACGTTGCCCCAGACGCCGTGCAGCGGCGGGCCGAGCGCGCGCAGCAGCTCGAGCACCGCCAGGTCGGCGAAATCACCGGCGTGCAGGATCGCGTCGGCCTCGCGGCAGTGCGCGAGGCAGGCAGCGGGGATCTCTCGCGCGCCGCGGGGGAGGTGGGTGTCGCTGATGATCGCCAGGCGCATCGGCGCTACGCGCGGAAGCGTCGCAGCCGCAGCGCGTTGGCGACGACCGACAGGCTCGAGCAGGCCATCGCCAGCCCGGCGAGCACCGGGTTGAGTAGCCCCGCCGCCGCCAGCGGAAGCGCGGCGACGTTGTAGCCGAACGCCCAGGCGAGGTTCTGCTTGATCGTGCGCAGCGTCGCCCGCGACAGGCGGATCGCCTGCGGCGCCGCGCGCAGGTCGCCGGACACGAGCGTGAGGTCCGAGGCCTCGATCGCGACGTCGGTGCCCGTGCCGATCGCGAGGCCGAGGTCGGCCTGCGCGAGCGCGGGTGCGTCGTTGACCCCGTCGCCGACCATCGCGACGACGCGGCCCTCGGACTGCAGGCGGCGGATGACATCGGCCTTGCCGGCCGGGAGGACCTCGGCGATCACGTCGTCGATCCCCACTTCTGCCGCGACGGCGCGCGCCGTCGCGTCGTCGTCGCCGGTCAGCAGCAGTGGACGCAGGCCCAATGCCTTCATCTGCGCGACGGCCTCTGCGGACGTCGGCTTGACCGTGTCGGCGACGACCAGAGCGCCGCGGACGACGCCGTCCCAGGCGACGAGCACGGCGTGGGGCGGAAGGCCCTCGGGGCGCTCTCCGACGAGACTCTCGCGGCCGACGAGCACGGTCCGACCGAGGACCTCGCCCTCGACGCCGAGTCCCTCGTGGTTGCCGAAGTCGTGGACGGCGGGGAGCAGGCCGAAGCGCTCGCGCGCCGCGCCGGCGATCGCCTGGGCGACCGGGTGCTCGGAGGCGTCCTCGACCGCGCCGGCGGTCCGCAGGATCTCGGCGGCGTCCTCGCCGCCGGCGGCCACGACGTCGACGAGGCTCATCCGCCCGCTCGTGACGGTCCCGGTCTTGTCGAGGACGACGGTGTCGATGCGTCGCGTGGACTCCAGCACCTCGGGTCCCTTGATCAGCAGCCCGAGCTGCGCGCCGCGGCCGGTGCCGACAAGCAGCGCCGTCGGCGTCGCCAGCCCGAGGGCACAGGGACAGGCGATGATCAGCACGGCGACGGCGGCGGTGAACGCGTACGCCGCATCCTCGCCCGCGCCGATCCAGAAGCCGAGCGTGGCGACGGCCAGGCCGATCACGAGCGGGACGAACACGCCGGAGATGCGATCGGCCAGGCGCTGCACCGGCGCCTTGCCGGTCTGCGCGTCGCTGACCAGGCGGGCGATCTGCGCGAGCGCGGTGTCGGCGCCGACCTTCGTCGCCCGCACGACCAGCCGGCCGCCGGCGTTGACGGTCGCGCCCGCGACCTCGTCGCCGGGCTGCTTCTCGACCGGGAAGGACTCGCCCGTCAGCAGCGACTGGTCGACGGCGCTCGTGCCCTGCTCGACGACGCCGTCGGTTGCGACCTTCTCACCGGGGCGCACGACGAAGCGGTCGCCGACGGCGAGCTCCTCGATCGCGACGCGCCGCTCGCTGTCGTCGGCATCGAGGATCGCGACGTCCTTGGCGCCGAGCTCCAGCAGCGCGGTGAGCGCCGAGCCGGCGCGGCGCTTGGCGCTCGCCTCGAAGTAGCGGCCCGCGAGCATGAACACGGTCACCGCGCTGGCGGTCTCGAGGTAGATCTCGTCGGCGCCCGCGCCGCGCTCGGGGATCAGGTCGAACGGCATCCGCATGCCGGGCATGCCGGCATCGCCGATGAAGAGCGCGTACAGCGACCAGCCGAAGGACGCGAGGATGCCGACGGAGATCAGCGTGTCCATCGTCGCGGTCGCGCGCTTGAGGTTCGCCCAGGCAGCGCGGTGAAACGGCAGCGCGCCCCATACGACGACCGGGCTTGCGAGCGTCAGCGACAGCCACTGCCAGTTGTCGAACTGCAGCGGCGGGATCATCGACAGCGCCAGCACGGGCAGCATCAGCGCCAGCGAGATCAGCAGCCGCCGGCGCAGCGGCGCGGTCGGGTCCTCGTCTTCGGCGGACTGTGGGTCGGCGTCGGGCAGCGTCGCGCCGTAGCCGATCTCGGCGACGGCGGCGACCAGCTGCTCGGGCTCGGTCGTCGCGGCGTCGAACGCGACGCTCGCGCGCTCGGTGGCGTAGTTGACGGTGGCCTCGACGCCGTCGAGCTCGTTGAGGCGGCGCTCGATGCGGTTGGCACACGACGCGCAGGTCATGCCCGTGATCGGGAGGTCGACGTGCGTGGTGGTGGTCATGCGACCACCCGCGTGAAGGCGGCGGTGTGGACCTGGCCGGCGTGCTTGAACTGCAGGAACAGGCGATAGCGGCCGCTGGTCGGGAACGTGGCGGCGAAGGTCACGTCCTCGGTGGGGTGGACGTGCAGGAACGCGAGGTCGCCTTCACGCAGCGCGACGAGGTGCCCGCCGGCGCCGAGGTACGGCTCGGTCTGCACCGGCGCGCCGTCCTTCGTGATCGTGAAGCGCAGTTGTGCCTCCGTCGCGCGACGCGCGCCACCGGCGTCGAGGCGCACCTCGTAGCCACCGGCGGTTCGCGCGGTCGCTGACGCCGCGGGGAGCGCACGGAGGTCGGCGTCGCCGTCGACGCTCACGTCGCCGGCGAGCGTCTCGGCGCGCCCGTTGCGCGTGAAGTCGGCGAACAGCCGGTAGGAGCCGGGGTCGTCGATCCGAGCGGTCGTCGTCCAGTTGCCGTCGGCGAGCTGGCGCGGGTGCAGGTGCTGGAAGCCCGTGAGGTCGCGGCGGGCGAGGATCAGATGCATGCGCTTCTCATGCGCGACGTCGAAGTCGCGCACCGTGGCGCCGCGGTCGTCGACGATGTGGAACGCGAGGCGCTGCGTGCGGCCGCGGCGCAGATCCGGAGTGTCGATGACGATGCGCATGCCGTTGGCGGCGCTCGCGAGGCCGCGCACGGGGTCGGCCGCCTGCTCGTGGCCGGCGCTCGCCGCGGCGTCGTCGTCATGGCCCGAGGACGCGCTGCCGTGGCCGACCGGGTCGGCCAGCGGTGCAGGACCGGCGAGATCACCCGCGGCGATACCGACGCCGAACAGCAACGCCAGAGCCACGGCGAAGCCGGCGAGCTTGGCTGGAGTACTGCTGCGAAGCGACTGCATGAGCACACCGTACCATACCCTAGGGGGGTATCAAGTCCCGAGTGTCAGGCCCTTCGGATTGCCGCGTGCGATCACGTCGCCGAGATCGGCGACGATCACGTGTGCGGCGGGCAGCGCGAAGGGTCGCGCACGGCGCGGCAGCGTCTCGTAGTCGTCACGCGAGACGAGCCGGGCGTTGACGATCGCGCGCGTGACGCCGGAGCGCGTGATGGCACCCGTGCCGGTCGCGAGCACGTTGCGCACCCAGTCGGATTCCGTGCCGTACAGCACCGGGAGCACGACCAGATCTCGCCCGACATGGCCGAGGACCGGTGTGCGGTAGGTGCGGCCCGAGCGCCGGCCCGCGTGGATCACGACGACCCACGGCGCCAGGCGCCAGGCCCAGGTTCCCTGGATCCGGTTGGTGACGTGGACGTTGAAGCGCGCCAGCCGGCGCCGGAAGGGCATGGCGCGCAGCCTAGTCGCGCGCTCGCGGCGCGCACCGCCGCCGCTGCTACGTCGCCGCGCGCGCCTTCGTCCACTCCGCCTTGTGGATCTTCTTCGCCGCCTGGTAGTCGGCGAGCGCCTGCGCGGAGTCGACGTCACCGAGCGTCGGGTGCGAGGGCACGAGGCCCTGCGCCGCCTCGACGCCGAAGCGCTTGGCGAGCACCGAGCCCAGCGCCTTGATCTTCATCTCTCCGAAGCCCGGGAGCGCCGCGATGTTGGCGCGCAGCGCGTCCGTGTCGGCGGCCTCCGTCCAGACGCGCGCGGCGTCGCCGTCGTATTCGTCGCGCAGGTGCACGGCGAGCGCGTGCACGCGCTTTGCCATCGCGCCCGGATAGCGATGGATCGCCGGGCGCTCGCGGAAGACCGGCTCGAGGTCGGCGGCCGCGAGCGTGGCGGCGTCGAGCTTGCCGAGGCGCTCGCGGATCACGATCGGTCCCTCGAACGCCTTCTGCACGCTGACCTGCTGGTCGAGCACGAAGCCCACGAGCAGCGCCAGCGGATCGCGGGCGATCAGCTCGTTGGCGTCGTCACGGTCGGTGAAATGCAGGCGATCGGTCATCGCTGTGGCAGCTCCTGCACCGCCCATGCGTTGCCGTCCGGGTCCTTGAACCCGGTGAAGCGTCCCCACGGGAGGTCCTGAACCTCGCCGGCCTCGACCCCGCGCTCGATGAGCACCGCACGCGCCGCCTCCGCGTCATCGACGACGAGCTGGAGGTTGTCCAGCGACCCCGGCTGGAGCGTGGACCCCAGGCCCTTGCCGATCGCGATCGAGCAGCCAGAGCCTGGTGGCGTGAGCTGCACGAAGCGCATCTCCTCGCTGACGGCGTGGTCGTGGTCGGCGTTGAAGCCGACCTGATCGACATAGAAGGCCTTCGCGCGGTCGATGTCGGTGACCGGGACGAAGACGAGCTCGAGCTTGAAGTCCATCGCGTCAGCCTACGATGCGCACGGATGTGGGTGTTCGGCTATGGCTCGCTGGCGGCGCTTCCTGGCGCGCACCCCGCCGTGCTCGAGGGTCATCGCCGCAGCTGGGGCGTGGCGATGGACAACACCGTCGAGCTGCCCGGCTACAAGGTCTACGAGGACGCCAACGGCAACCGCCCGGCGGTGTGCGTGGCGTTCGTCGACGTCGCGCCCGCCGCGGGGATGAGCGTCCGCGGTGCCCGCATCGAGGTCGACGACGAGGCGCTCGCTGATCTCGACACGCGTGAACGCAGCTACGAGCGCGTGCAGGTCGGTGCCGACGTCTGGGTCTACCGCGGCCGCGAGGAGCCGCGCGCGCGGGCGGTGCGGGCGCGGCGGGAGGGACGCCTGGTCGTCCAGCGCGAGTACTACGAGCTCGTGCGCGCGGCGATCCCCGAGATCGAGGCGCCTGACGTTCCGGTCGTCGATCTGGTGCTCAAACCTACGCCACCGTAAGATATTGGCGCAGATGTCCTACCCGCACCTGCTGGCGCCGCTGGATCTCGGCTTCACGACGCTGCGAAACCGCGTCCTGATGGGCTCGATGCACACCGGGCTGGAGGACCGCCGCAGCGACATCGGCAAGCTCGCGGCGTACTTCGCCGAGCGCGCCCAGGGCCAGGTCGGGCTGATCGTCACCGGCGGCTATGCGCCCAACCGCCAGGGCTGGCTGCTGCCGTTCGCCTCGCGCCTGGCGGACCGCGACACGGCGCGCCGCCATCGCACGATCACCGACGCCGTGCACGCCCACGACGGCAAGATCGCGCTGCAGATCCTCCACGCGGGCCGCTACAGCTATCACCCGCGCAGCGTGTCGGCGTCGGCGGTCAAGTCGCCGATCACGCCGTTCAAGCCGCGCGCGCTGGACGCCAAGGGCATCGAGAGCACGCTCAACGACTTCGCGCGCTGCGCCACGCTAGCGCGCGAGGCCGGCTACGACGGCGTCGAGCTGATGGGCTCGGAGGGCTACCTCATCAACCAGTTCCTCGCGGCGCGCACCAACCGCCGGACCGACGAGTGGGGCGGCTCGGCGGAGAACCGGATGCGCTTCGCGATCGAGGCCGTCGCACGGACCCGCGAGGCCGTGGGCGAGGACTTCATCCTCGATCTACCGCCTCTCGATGCTCGACCTCGTGCCCGACGGCCAGAGCTTCGACGAGGTCGTCGAGCTTGCCGAGCACGTCGAGGCGGCCGGCGCGACGATCATCAACACCGGCATCGGCTGGCACGAGGCGCGCGTCCCGACGATCGTCAGCTCGGTGCCGCGCGGCGCGTTCACGTGGGTCACGCGCAAGCTGCGCCCGCACGTCTCGCTGCCGCTCGTCGCCTCCAACCGCATCAACATGCCGGCGCTGGCCGAGCAGCTGGTCGCCGACGGCACCGCCGACCTCGTCTCGATGGCGCGCCCGCTGCTCGCCGATCCGGAGTGGGTCGCGAAGGCCGCTGGCGACCGCGCCGACGAGATCAACACCTGCATCGCCTGCAACCAGGCCTGCCTGGACCACGTCTTCGTGCGCAAGCACGCGACCTGCCTCGTCAATCCGCGTGCCGCGCGGGAGACCGAGCTGACGATCGCCCCGGCCGGCGTGCCGCGGCGCATCGCCGTCGTCGGCGCCGGGCCGGCCGGACTGGCGGCGGCGGCGACGCTCGCACAGCGCGGCCACCGCGTCGACCTGTTCGAGGCGGCGCTCGAGATCGGCGGCCAGTTCAACCTCGCCAAGCGGATCCCGGGCAAGGAGGAGTTCGCCGAGACGCTGCGCTACTTCGCGCGCCAGCTCGAGCTGCACGGCGTGCGGGTGCATCTCGGGCGCAGCGCGACCGCCGCCGACCTGCGCGACCACGACGCGGTGATCCTCGCCAGCGGTGTGAAGCCGCGCATCCCGGTGATCCCAGGGATCGAGCACCCCAGCGTCCTGGGCTACGCCGAGGTCATCAACGGCGCGACGGTCGGCCGGCGCGTCGCCGTCGTCGGCGCCGGCGGCATCGGCGTTGACGTCGCGGAGTTCCTCACGCACACCGACTCCGACTGGCAGCACGAGTGGGGCGTGGCGGACCCCGAGGAGCACCGCGGCGGCGTGGTCGCTGCGGCGCCCGCGCCGCCGGCGCGGCGCGTCACGCTGCTGCAGCGCAAGTCCGGCCGGATCGGCGCGGGCCTCGGCAAGACCTCGGGCTGGGTGCACCGCGCGGCGCTTGCCAACAAGCGCGTCGAGCAGCTCACCGGCGTGAGCTACGAGCGCATCGACGACGACGGCCTGCACATCACGATCGACAAGGAGGGCGCGCGCACGCTGTCCGTCGACAACGTCGTGATCTGCGCCGGCCAGGAGTCGCGCACCGACCTCGCCGATCAGCTCAACGGCACCGAGGTCCACCTCATCGGCGGCGCCAAGCTCGCCGCCGAGCTGGACGCCAAGCGCGCGATCGACGAGGGCACGCGCCTAGCGGCGCGCCTGTGAGCGCGGCGGTGCGGCGCGCAGACGCGCGAGCATCCGCTCGCGTGCCGCGCGGGTCCCGACGCGTGCCGCTGCCGCCGGCAGGCCGACCGTCTCGCAGTTGACGTGCTGGTCGCCGGCGTCGGCGAGCACGAAGTCCGTGCCCGCGCCGCAGTCGACGCCGTCGACGACGCCGTCGCGGACGTCGATGAGGTCGTCGCCAGCTTGTGCATAGACGAGGTCGCCCCCGCCGCGCGGCGCGAGCCGGTCGGCGCCGTCCCCGCCGACGAACGTCTGCGACCCGCTGTTGCCGACGAAGATGTCCGGCTGCTGGTGGCCGAAGATCGCCTCGACATCGGAGCGGATGTTGTCGCCCTCGGCGTTGTCGTTGGCGACGTTGTCGAGCGAGATGAGCGACGGCTGTTGAGCGGCGCACGACACCTGCGGGAAGGTGAAACAGATGTCCGGAGGGTAGAGCGCGACATAGGAGTCGACGCCCGCGCCGCCGGACACGCTGTCGGGTGCGGCGTCGCGGTCCTCGTCGCCGGCGTTGGCGTGGAGCGTGTCGTCACCGGCGTCACCGTTGAGCGTGTCGGTCCCGGCGCCGGCGTTGATCTTGTCGGCGCCGTCGCCGCCGGCGGCGTAGTCGTCGCCCTGCTCGCCGAAGAGCGTGTCGTTGCCGCCGACGCCGAACAGGACGTCGTTGCCGGCGCCGCCCTGGAGGGTGTTCGCCCCGGCGTCGCCGATCAGGAAGTCCGCGGCGGAGCCGCCGCGGATCGTGTCGCCCGCGGTGGCCGACGGCGGGGACTCGGGGACGACGAAGTCTCCCTCGCCGGCCGCACCGTCGTTGGCGAGCATGTCGATCGCGACGAACACCGACGTGCTGCGGCTGGAGTAGTCGATCGTGTCGGCGCCGGATCCGCCGTCGAGGAAATCGGATCCGAGCCCGCCGTCCAGCTCGTCGGCCCCGCCGCCACCGACGAGCCAGTCGGCGTCATCGCCGCCGGTGAGGCGCTGGAACCCGGGTCCGCCGACGAGCACGTCCGTGCCCGCGCCGCCGTTCATCGTGCTGGCGGGCTTGTCGAACTGCACGGTGTCGTCTCCGGCGCCGGCCTGGACGACAGCGTACAACGCGACCATCTCGCCGCTGAGACGGTCGTTGCCGTCGCCGAGGTTGGCGAACATCCCGCCGCTGATCCCTCGGCCGGGTTGAGCCGGCGGGCAATCGACCGTGGTGGGCGACACCTGCGTGCACGATCCGTCGGAGGAGCCGACCCCGGCAGGGTCGCTGACGAGCGTGGAATCGCCCCTGACGGGCGCCATGGTCACGTTGTTGACCTCCGCGCCGCCGTCGATGTACAGGTCCGTCCCGAACCCGTCAAGGAAGACGACGACGCGCGCGTTCGTCGTCGCCGTCGCGACCGCCGGCGCCAGCAAGGCGAATGCAACGACAGCCGACACAGCAAGCCTTAGCGGTCCCATGATCCCCACCCTCAGATCGAAATCTCTCCAGGCGAAGCTACTCCTTGTCGCAGAACGTCACAACTACAGCGCGATGGGCGCGCCGAGCGCCGCGTCGGGGATCCCGAACGCGGCGACGAGCTCCTCGGCCTGCGGTGCGAGCTCGTTGCAGAGCTTGCGCCCGGCCTTCTGCACGGCCTTGGAGCGCGTCGAGGACAGGCGCCCGTGCTCCTGGAACCAGCCGCGGTCCTGGACGATCAGCCACAGCGCGTAGAGGTGGCAGAGGCGGCTGAGGGTGTGCTGCACGTGCTCGTCGGGACAGGCCTCGACGGTCTTCGTGAAGCACTCGAGCACGTGGTGCTCGACATGCGCGCGGCCCGCGGCGACGACGTGGTCCTGGCAGGCCATGAAGACGTCGAACGGATCGCCGCCGTCGTCGATACCGCCCTTCAGCCGCCGCGCCAGCGAGGACAGGATGTGCTCCGCCCGCCACTCCAGCAGCGCCAGCTCGAGCTCATGGTCGAGCTCCTCCTCGTCGCGTCCGGGCAGCAGGTCGTCGGCGAGGCGGCCGATCAGCTCGCGCACGGCGGTGCGCTCGCCGACGGTCTCGAGCACCTGCGTGGCGACGAAGCGCGCCATCCCGAACCCGTCGAGGCTGCCGAACTCGTGCTGGTAGTTCGTCAGCCGGCTCTTGCCGACGAGCTGCAGCAGCACGACGTTGTCGCCCTCGAACGTCGTGAAGACGTCGGTGTCGGCCTTCAGCGCCGCGAAGCGGTTCTCGGCGAGGTAGCCGGCGCCGCCGCAGGCCTCGCGGCAGACCTGGATGACGTCGCGCGCGTGCCAGCTGGCCAGCGCCTTCAGCCCCGCGGCGTCGTGACTCGAGCACGCGACGGTCGTCCTCGCCCGACGCGAAGGAGTGGTGCAGGTCGGCGACGAGCTTGGCCTGCGCGAAGTGCAGCGCGTACGACGTCGCCAGGCGCGGCAGCAGCCGCAGCCGGTGCGTCGGGTAGCTCATCAGCGTGACCTCGTCGCCCTCGGGCGGGCCGAACTGGCGACGGCGGTTGGCGTAGCGCGTGGCGATCGTCAGCGCGTTCTTGGCGGCGCTGTTGGACGCGCCGGCGATGCACACGCGCCCCTGGATCAGCGTCCCGAGCATCGTGAAGAAGCGCTTGTTGGGGTTCTCGATCGGGCTGCGGTACTCGCCCTCCGGGGTGACCTGTGCGTAGCGGTCGAGCATGTTCTCCCGCGGCACCCGCACGCCGTCGAACCAGATCCGTCCGTTGTCGACGCCGTTGAGCCCGAGCTTTGGCCCGCAGTCCTCCAGGCGCACGCCGTCGAGCGGACGGCCCTTCTTGTCGCGGATCGGGACGACGAGCGCGTGCACGCCGTGCGACTCGCCGCCGACGACGAGCTGGGCGAAGACGACGGCCGAGCGCCCGTGCTTGCCCGCGTTGCCGATGTAGTCCTTGCGCGCGTCGTCGTCGGGCGTGTCGAGCAGAGAACTCCTGCGTAACCGGGTCGTAGGTCGCCGTCGTGCGCAGCGACTGGACGTTCGAGCCATGGCCGGTCTCGGTCATCGCAAAGCAGCCGGGCAGGTCAAGGGCGAGCATGTCGCGCAGGTAGCTCTCGTGATGGTGCTTTGACCCGAGGTGCAGGATCGCCCCGCCGTAGAGCCCGAACTGCACGCCGCACTTGACCATCAGCGAGAGGTCGCCGTGCGCGAGCGTCTCCAGCGCGACGAGCGAGCCGCCGATGTCGTCGCCGCCCCCGTACTCGGCGGGGAACCCGAGGCTCGTGCCGCCCTCCTGCGCGAGCAGCTTGGCTTGCGCGAGCACCTGCTCGCGATAGTCCTCACGCGCGATCTCGACGACCGGCGCGAGCTCGGGGCGCTCCAGGAAGGAGCGGACGCGGTCACGGACCTCGGCGTGCTCGCCATCGAGGACCGCGCGCAGGGCGAGCACGTCGGGCATGGGCGCAATGCTCGCCGCGGCGCGGCGCGCGGTCAAGCCAGCTGTGCGACGAGCGCGACGAGCTGGGCCCACACGCTCGGCTCGAACGCCGAGAGGCGACCGACGGGCAGCTCGCCGGGCGGCGTCAGCCAGAGGTCGTCGTGGAAGACCTCCGGCGGCACGCCCGTGCCCTGCAGCTTCGTGAGGGTCGCGCCGGCGGGCAGCCGCAGCGACGCCGGTGGCGCCTCGCGCAGCTCGGAGACAGGCGCGCTGAACGTCGCGTCCAGCTGCCCGACCACCAGCTTGCCCGCTCCGACGACATACAGGTCGAGGTTCACCGGCCGGGTGCCGAGCTGCGCCAGGCGCATCGGATAGACCGGTCGCTCGGTGGCGAAGCGCAGGCGCAGGGGCTTGAGCGCGCCGTCGGCCCGCTTGGCCAGGCGCAGCGCGACGAACCACCAGCCGCGCTTGGCGTAGCGGCTAAGGATCGGCCGCGCACCCGCCGGCAGCGCGTAGCCGTTGCGCCGCAGCCAGCGATCGAGCGTCGCGCCGCTGCCGCCGTGCAGGCGCGTGACCGAGTAGCCGCCGACGACGGAGCGCTTGATCGTCGGCGCCCGCGCCCCAGCGGCGGGCGCCCCGGCGCCGTCGCTGTCGCCACCGGCGGCGACGGGCGGCGGCGTCGTCACCCGCTGCAGGTAGGCGAACGGGTTCTCGCCCTCCACGGCGGAGACCTTCGGGTCGGCGGGAACGGGGAGCACGACCGCCGGGCGCTTGCCGGCCGCGCGCAGGTCGTAGCTGATGATGAGGTCCTCACGCCCAGGGCGCGCGATCACCAGCGCGTGCTCCACGTCGATCCGCGCCTGCGGCGCGATGCCACACGCGCAGGCGTTCACCGGCGCCGGCAGCGCCGCGGCGCCGAGGGCGAGGAGGATGGCCAGGCGGACGCGCATCGTCAGCCGTCGGCGTCGATGCGCACGCGGCGGTCCTCGTCCACGCGCAGCGACAGGTCGCCGGCCAGCAGCGCCAGCAGCTCCTCGCCGACGAGCTCACGCCGCCAGCCCTGCAGCGTGCGGACGTCGGGCTCGGGCAGCCCGTCGCGCACCGCGGTCACGATCTTCTGCAGGTCCGCGCGCGCTGCGAGCAGCTCGTAGGCCAGGTCGGCCGCGAGCGCGCGCGTGCGCACGACGGACTCGCAGAGCGCGATCAGCGGCGCGTCCTCGGGCGTCGGCGTGCGGTGCGCGCTCGCGGTCGGAGGGGATCGCCGGGCTGTTCACGCCCGCGCGCGACCGCCTCGAGGATCGCGCGCCCGCGGCGGCGCAGGACGCCCTCGTTGAGACCGCGGATCTGGGCCAAACGGTCAAGGTCCTTGGGCCGGCGCTTGGCGATCTCGACCAGCGCCGCGTCCTGCAGGATCGTCGACGCGGGCCGGTCCGCCTCTCGCGCGGTCTCCTCGCGCCAGGCCACCAGCTCGCGCGCGACGGCGCGCAGGCCAGGCTCCAGCCCGCGGATCCGCGGCAGGCGCTCGAAGAGGACGTCGGGGTCGCGGTCGTCGTTGATCTCCTCGAGGTAGCGGCACTCCTCGCGCGCCCACTCCAGCCGCCCCGACGCCTCGAGACGGCGCTGCAGCTCGGTGCTCGCCTGCAGCAGGTGCAGGACGTCCTCGCGCGCGTAGCTGACCTGCTCGTCAGACAGCGGGCGCCGGTCCCAGCGCGTGAAGCTCGCGGATTTGTTCAGCCGCAGCCCGAGGACGTCGCCGAGCAGGCCCTCGTAGCCGAGCTGCGCGCGCATGCCGGCAAAGCCCGCGGCGACCTGCGTGTCGAAGATGTTGTTCAGGCGCGTGCCCCAGACGCGGCGCAGCAGCGCGACGTCCTGGCGCCCGGCGTGAAAGACGATCTCGACCTCCGGGTCGGCGAGCAGCTCGGCGAGCGGGGCGTGATCGAAGCCGTCGCCTTCGAGCGGATCGAGCACCCAGACGTCTGAGCCGTCGGCGTTCTCGACGGCCACCTGGACGAGGCACAGCAGCGGGCGGTAGCGGCCCTCGCCCATGAACTCGGTGTCGATGCCCAGGCGTCCGTTCGCGCGGGCGCGGTCGGCGATCTCGTGCGTGTCCGGGCCGGGAATCAGCGCCAGCCTACTCGCTGAGGACGATCGGCTCGCGCGGCAGCTGCGCCGGGGCAAAGCGCGACAGCAGCTCATCGAGCGACGGCTGCTCCCCGGGTTGGGCGAGACCGAGCGAGCGCGCGAGCAGCGCCCGCGTCTGCGCCGGGTCCTCGCCGCGCTCGGCGAGCGTCACCGCGCCGTGGCGCTTTGCCAGCCGCGTGCCGTCAGCGCCGAGCACGAGCGCGACGTGTGCGTAGGCGGGGACGGGCAGCCCGAGCGTCTGCGCCAGCCAGGCCTGGCGCGGTGCGGTCTCCAGCAGGTCGGCGCCCCGCACGACCTCCTCCACGCCCTGCGCGGCGTCGTCGACGACGACCGCGAGGTTGTAGGCGTGGTCGCCGTCGTTGCGCTGGACGACGAAGTCGTCGACGACGCCGCAGATCGCACCCGCGAGGCGGTCGTCGATGCGCAGCTGCGCAGCACCGGCGCGGACCCGCAGTGCCGCCGGGCGCCCGCTGGCGACGCGCTCGGCGCGCTGAGCGGCACTGAGTTCGCGGCAGGTGCCGGGATAGGCGCCCTCCGCAAGCGCGCCGTGCGGCGCCGACGCCGCTTCGCGGATCTCCGCGCGCGTGCACCAGCACTCATAGATCAGCCCCTGGGCGCGCAGCCGAGCGATCGCCTCGTCATAGGCGTCGCGGCGCTCGGACTGGCGCAGCGGCTCGCCGTCCCAATCCAGGCCGATCGCCTGCAGGTCGGCGAGCTGCTCGGCGACGAAGTGCTCGCGCGAGCGTCCCGAGTCGAGATCGTCGACGCGCATGGCAAAGCGCGACCCGGCCGCGCGCGCGAACAGCCAGGCGACGAGCGCCGTGCGCAGGTTGCCGAGGTGCAGGCTGCCCGTGGGGCTCGGGGCGTAGCGGCCGTCCACTACGCGCGCTGGCCTGCGGGCTCTGCGCGCCCGCGCGTGGCGCGTCGCCGGGCGACGGCCCGCCGCGCGCGCAGGACGAGCGGCTGCTCGACGAAGTGCCAGCTCACCGCGGCGACGAGCACGGTCGGCCCGATCACCGCCACGAGCGCGCCGGCAGGCGACAACGGCAGCAGGTCGTGGGCACGCAGGAACAGCAGCAGCGGGACGTGCCAGAGGTAGATCCCGTAGGAGATGCGCCCCAGCCACGCCAGCGGCTCGGCGGCGAGCAGGCGCGGCGGGCGCGCGCTGACGGCGACCAGGACCAGCGCGAAGCCGGCGGCCGCGGGCACGTCGCGCCAGATCCGCAGCGCCTCGTCGTGCGAGCCGCGCGTGGCCGCGTCCGCAGCCCACCAGCCGTCGCCGAGCACGAACGCCGCGCCGAGCGCAAGCAGCACCGTGGCCGCGGGCCGCCGCAGCTCGCGCGCGTAGGCCGCGACGGCGGCGAGCATGCCCAGCGCGAAGTACGGGGCCACCGCGGGCAGGATCTTCGTCACCGTCAGCGGGAGCCCGTCCTCGTCGGCGAGCTGGAGGTTGTAGAGCAGGCCGGCCAGCCCGAAGCCGAGCGGCACGAGGACCGCGCCGGCGGGCCGGCGGGCGCGCACCGCGAGCCAGCCGAGCACGGGCAGCAGCGCGTAGAAGGACGCCTCGACGGCCAGCGTCCACATCGGCGCGTTGAGCTTCATCACCGTCGCCTCGCTGAAGTTCTGGCCGAAGACGGCGAACAGCCAGAGCTGATCCGCCGGGGGCAGGCGCACGCCGGGCACGGCGTCGTGCTGCCACAGCAGCAGCACCGAGCCCGCGACCGCCAGCCAGTAGGCCGGGACGATGCGCGCGGCGCGGCGCAGCGCGTAGGGACCCAGGCGCGGCGCGGCGACACGCTCGCGCGAGGCGCGCGCCCACGGCTTCCACAGCAGGAAGCCCGAGAGCACGAAGAACAGCACGAGCCCAAGCCGCAGCTCGTGCAGGATGAGGTCTGACAGCGAGTCGCGATGCCCGGAGCTGACCTTCGGCAGCGAGTACAGCCAGGCGTGGTAGGCGACGACGCTGAGCGCGGCGATCGCGCGCACGCCGTCCAGCGCGGCGACGCGCGGGGCGTCGCCGGAATGCCGCTCCGCGCGCCTCACGAAGCCGGTTTCACCACCAGCAGGCCGATGCGCTGGCCGCTGTAGCGCAGCGTCACGGCGAACCTGCCCGTACGGTCGGGGATCACGTCGAACTCTGCCGGGACGTCGGGGGTCACTGTCCCTTCCATACCCAGGTCGGAGATTTCGACGACGTCGTCGGCCTTCACCGCAGCCTGCACGTGCACGATGTCGCCGACGTGGACGACCAGCGGCTTCTTGCTGGGAACCTCGAGCGTCCGCTCGCGGACGTCGCCCGGGCCGGGCGGCGGCGTCTTGTTCGCGGCAGCCGCGCTGAGCGCCGCCGCGCCGCGCCCGGTGCGCAGCTCGCGCGGCGAGACGGCGCTCGAGACCGCGGCGATCAGCAGCACGGTTGCGGTGAACAGCAGGAGGGCACGGACGAACATCGGTTCGCCCACATTGTGACAAGGCTCAGGCCAGGCGCTTGGCAGGCGCGAGCTTGGGCAGCCGCGCCGCGAGCCGGGCGAGGACGTCAGGCCGCAGCAGCTGCAGCGTCAGCCCGGCGAGCAGCGGCAGCGCCCATGCCGTGTAGACGATGAACGAGATCGCCGCGTGCTCCGTCGACTCCTTGAACATCGACTCCATCGTCGGCAGGAACGTGAGCCCGGCCGCAAGCGCGACGCCGAGCGAGAGATAGGGGAGATCGCGGCGATGCACGACCTCCCAGGCGATGAGCGCCGCGACGAACGGCAGGTGGTAGTACTCGTTGTTCCAGCTGTCCAGCACGCAGCGCAGCAGCAGGGCGATCGCGAGCAGCAGCAGCGCGTCCTCGGGACGGCGGTCGCGGCGGCGCCAGAACGCCGCGGCGACCACGAGGCCGGCGAGCACGGCAAGCGGGTGTGAGATCGCGGTCACCCACGCTGGGCTCAGCCAGCGCTCTCCCAGGGCCGGGGAGCCGCCGAGGTCGGTCAGCGGCCACCAGATGTTCCAGGGTGTCGTGAGCCGCGCCTGCCCGAGCTGACCGGCCGCGCCCTCCACGACCGTGCCGAACTGCCCGGCGTTGGCGAGCCACAGCGGAAGCGTGAAGGCGGCGGCGATCGCGCCGGCGCAGAGCGCCAGGAGCACCGGCCGCCGGGGGCCTGCGAGCAGCACGGGGGCGATCGCGATCACAGCCCATTGCTTGGTCGCCAGTGCCAGCCCGAGCAGGACGGCGCCGAGCACGTCGCGCCCGTCCAGGACGGCGAGCACCGCGCCGACGCACAGCGCCGCGCCGAGCAGCTCCTCGGGATGTCCCCAGTGGATCGCGCGGATCGTGAGCGGGTTGACGACGACCAGCGCGCCCGCGATCCAGACGGTCAGCGTGTCTGCGCCGTTCGCTGCGAGCCGGCGCCCGAGCACGACGCCGAGCGCGATCAGCGCCACGAGGCACGGCAGCACGCCGAGGTAGTAGATCGTCGTGACGTTGCCGTGGAAGTTCAGCGCCACGAACGGCGCGCGCAGCAGCACCGAGAAACTGCCCATCAGCGGCTGGTTGGCGGCGTACCCGGCCCAGTCACCGCGCACGACCGCGTCGATCGCGTCGCTGGCGTCGTGCTCGTAGTCGATGCCGGCGTCCATCTCGACGCGGGCGCGCAGCGTCAGGACGGCGATCGCGAGCATCGCGACGATGGCGAAAATGCGGCGCAGCATCAGTCGCCTATCGGCGCGGCGGCGGGGTCGCTGAACCCTGGGGGCTGTGGACGTCCGTTCTAGGGCGCCGCCCCGACGGCCCTTTGGATCGGCCCCGATCCTGCCGATAGGCCGAGCGTGGAGGCTGACCTGCACCCCGCGCCCCACGGCGAATCCGGCATGACCATGATCGAGATCATGGTCGCGATGGTCGTGCTGCTCGTCGGTATGGGCGGCACGCTCGTGCTGCTCGCGGGCGGGCTCTCGAGCACCAACTCCACGTCGGCGCGCGAAGGCGCCACGAACCTCGCGCGCGACGTCGTCGAGCGCAGCCGCGAGGCCGGCTACAAGGACATCACCAAGGCGACCGCTCCGACGCGCGTCGCGTCGATGCTCCCGGAAGCGCCGACCGTCACGGGCTCGTCCTTCCAGGTCACGCGCCGCAACACGACCTACACGGTCACCGTCATGGCGTGCTCCATCGACGACCCGAGCGACGGTGCGGGCCAGGGCGACGCGACGTTCTGCGCGGCGCCGACGTCCACCAACACGCCCGGCTCGTCGACGCCCGGCTACGCGGCCAACGTCAACGTCCTCGGCATCGGCGTCACCGCGGGGGGGACCCTGCTGGACACGGTCTGCAACGCCGTCGCCTCTCCGTCGGGCACCGCCATCCTCACCCAGCTGAACGCCGCGCTGACCAACGTCGTCCCGATCAGCGCGTGCCCGGGCACCGGCAGCAACACCGTGCCGTTCGACTCGACACCGGCCGACCTGCGGCGGTTCCGCGTCGACGTGACCTGGAACAGCGGCCAGGCCGGGGCCGTGTCGCAGACGACGCTGCTCACCAACCCGACCCAGCGCGGAGCCGACAGTGCATAGCCCGCGACCGTCGTCTGAGGCCGGGTTCACGCTCGTCGAGCTGATCGTCGTGATGAGCCTCTCGATGGTCGTGCTGTTCGGCGTCTTCACGATGTTCGACAGCTTCTCGTCGGACTCCGCGCGCCAGCTGCGCGTGACCGACGCCAACGACCAGGCGCGGCGCGTCGTCGACGACGCCGTGCGCGACCTGCGCCACGCCTCCGCGATCGTCCGCAACGGCGCCAACGACCTCGTCTACTCGGTCGCCGATCCGACCAGCGGCTCGCGGGCGCAGCGCATCTGCCTGAGCAGCGCGGGCGACGTGTACGTGGCGCGCGCGACGCCTGCGGCGGCGCCGGACACCGCCTGCCCGACCGCGGCATCGGGCTGGACGAGCGCCAAGCTCGCCAGCCGCCCGTCGGCCAACACCGCTGCCGATCCGATCTTCCGCTACGACACCACGGACGCCACGAAGGTCAAGGCGGTCGGCATCACGCTGAGCCTCGACACCAGCGGCGCCGGCAAGACCAACCGCCCGTCGACGCTGCGCTCCAGCGCGGTCGTTCGCCGCGTGGCGAGCATCCTCCAGTTCACCGACGAGGACCTGCAGGTCGACTGCCAGAACTCGGGCGCGCTGCTGAACCTGAGCGTCACCGGCCTCGGTGCCGTCAGCCCGGTCACGGTCACCTACGCGACCACCGGCGGGATCGCCCTCGGCACGGGCTTGATCAACGTCCCGATCCCGGCCGGCGTCACGCAGGTCGTCGCCACGATCACCGACGCGCTCGGCGTCACGAAGACCGTCACGAAGGACATCACATGCGGCTGACCGGGTCACCGATGGCGCCCGAGCGAGGCTCCGTGCTGATCACGGCGCTCGTCGCCACGCTGGCGATGCTCGTCGTCGGGCTCGGCCTGCTCGCCGTCGTCGACACGCAGGCCGGAGAGTCCAAGGCTGAGCGCACGCGCGATCACGCCTTCAACCTCGCCGAGAGCGCGCTCACGAGCTCGGCGTTCGTCCTCGGGCGCCACTGGCCCGACACGGGCGCGCTGGTGTGCTCGACGTCGGCAGCCGGCGTCGGCGCCGCGGTCGGCGCGACACCGGCGGCCGGCACGCCGGCCTCCTTCCTGGCGCCCAACATCAACGCGAGCTACACCGATGGCGCCTACAGCGGCGCGACGTGGCAGGTCAACGTCTGCGACGACGTCGACGGTCAGACCGTCTGGACCGACGCGCTGCTGAACAACCTCGGTGGGGACGCCAACGCCAACAAGAAGGTCTGGGTCCGCGCGCAGGGCACCGTCGCCGGTCGCACCCGCGTGCTCGCCGGCCTCGTCCAGGTGCGCACGACGTCGGCGTTCCGCGCGAAGTACGGCCTCACGGCCGGGCGGCTCGGGGGAGACCTCGGCGCGAGCGTGACGGCGCTGTCGACGGGTGCGCTCAACGGCGTGCTCGGCAGCCTCCTCGGCACCTACCCGCTAGTCGCCCCGGACCCCGACCTGCCCGCCGCGACCCCGCCGACGAGCGGCGTCACCGGGCTGCGCTGCGGCCTGCTGGACATGGCCGACGGCAACGGCTCGACCTGTGTGCTTGGCACGCTCGGCGCGCTCGGCGCGATCCCGCTCGTCAGCAACCTCGTCACCGGCGGCAAGTTCGAGCAGATCCCGGCGTCCACGGCCGCGAGCGCCGACTCGATCCAGCAGATGCGCTCACAGGCGAAGGCGACCGGCACCTACACCGCGACCACCGCGGGCGCGAGCACCGCCGCCGCGGCGCCGGCCTGCACGACGACCGGCACGCCGGGCTCGAGCACGGTCGTCTTCATCGAGAAGGTCGGCACGGGCGACCAGTACTGCGTGCTGAACCTCCCCGATGCCGGCATCGCCTGGAAGGCGCTGATCATCGGCAGCGGCCGCGTGGTCCTGCGCGGCGCCGGTGCCGTCTCGCGTACCACCGACACCTTCAACGGCGTCGTCTATGCGCTCAACCTCCAGCGCCACGACGTCGCCGACGGCGGTCTGGGCCTCGGCGACGCGACCGAGCGCGAGGTCATCCGCATCGAGGGCGGCGCCCACGTCAACGGCGCGGTCAACGCCGACGGCAAGAGCGGCAAGATCACCGTCTACGAGCCGCTGACGATCAACACGAACGCGCTCGTCGACGCTCTGTTCCCCTGCCCGCCGATCCTCAACTGCGTGCTCAACGGCACGCTGAAGGCGCTCGGCGTCACGGCGTTGGTCGATCAGCTGCTCACGCTGCTGAACCTCAACACGGTCGTCAACGCGCTGCTCGCCCAGCTCAACCCGCAGTACCAGGCCTACGGCTCGGCGATCACCTCCGACGTCGACAAGGTCAACGCGCTCTCGGTCTACGGTGCGTCGGGCGTGTTGCCCGGCACCTTCCGAGACCTCCAGAGCGCCTCCTAGCGCCGCGCTGTCGTAAGGTCGGCGCATGGTCGACCAGCAGGAGGACGCACCCGCGTCGCCACCCGAGTGCTCGCCCTGCCGCGGCACGGGCAAGGTCATCTCCGGCCTTGGCGGCAAGAACACCACGGTGGACTGTCCGTGGTGTGAGGGAACCGGCGTGACGATCCCTGAGCACAACGCCCAGGAGCGCCACGTGGGGTCTGGCAACTAGCACAAATGTCCAGACTGCTCAGGGTCTGGACCCCGTGGCCCGATAGGCATTTCGAGCCACTTTCCAAGGTGCTAAACGCAAACCGGTCGTGAGGCCGGGACGCAAAGCCACGGGCCTCCGGTAACGGAGGAAGCCGGGCTGCCACCCGGGTGTATTGGACCCGAGCGGCGTTGGGGCTAACCGCGGTGATGGCTCGCCAGGTCACAGTCCAATACATCCCAGGAGGATGGAAAATGCTGCAGCGCATGCTGGCGCGCCTTCGTGGTGCGAACGACGATGAGAAGGGCTTCACGCTCATCGAGCTCCTCGTCGTCATCCTGATCATCGGCATTCTTGCCGCGATCGCCCTGCCGACGTTCCTCGGCCAGTCCGACAAGGCCAAGGACGCATCGGCCAAGTCCAATGTTCGTAACGCCGTCACCCAGATGGAGTCCTGCACCGCCGACAAGACCGGCAGCAACGCCGCTGCGGTCACGACGTGCAGCACCGACGCATCCGTCACCGCCAACGGCGTGACGGTCAACGCCGCCAGCGCTCCCGGTTACGTGCTGACCGCGACGTCGGACACCGGCACGACGTTCTCGATCACGAAGTCCTCGAGCGCCCCGGGTGCCTTCACCCGCTCGTGCTCGGCCCCCGGCAACGGCGGCTGCCCGAGCGGCACCGGCGGCTGGTAGTCCACAGTCCCCGCATCAAGCCGTACCTGCGAGGCGGGCCTTCGGGCCCGCCTCGTTGCGTTTATCACTGAGATGCGCCTAACGCGGGCCCTTGTGTCTCACCGCACCGGGATCTCGCAGGCCGGGTCCGGATCAGCGGCAACGCAGACGAAGCGGTTGCGATTGGGGCCCGCGGACCACGTCGGCGCGGCCATCGAATAGATGCCTTCCGCGCCCGCGACGATCACCACGATGTCGTCGGCAGTCGCGAAGCAGGGGATCCACGTGTCCCAGTCTCCGGTTGCGAAGCGGCCGGGAAAGAACTTGGCCATGACCTCCCGGTCGTTGCCGCTGCGGGCACAGATCGCTTCCTGCACGTCGCGTCGCGAGTAGCCGGCGTCCGCGAGCGCCCGTGCGTGCTGGACGTTGAGCATCACCACCGCCGCGCCCCCGTTGGAGAGGCTCGTGTTGGCGGACACCGCCGAGAAGATCGCCGCAACGCTTTGGACGATCCGGTCGCAGGTTGTCGGATCATCGCCGTCGACGACCGCGAGGGCCGACGACGGAGCCTCGGCGCCGATGACGGTGACGACGGACTGATCCGCCTCATAGCCCCGGGAGACGTGCCATGGCTCCCACGGACTGTCCTCCTCGGCTTCGGCCACGCAATAGGTGAACTTCCCAGGGTGGCCCAGAAGCGCCATGTCGGCCACGCCGGGTCGGCCGCCACCGATGTTCATCATCGCGAGGCGCACGGCCCGCCCGAGCGTCGCGTTCCCGCGATGACCGGGTCCCAGCGCGCCACATCCGGAGGCGATGCCGCAGTCGTGGCGGCCCGGCCCGTTGACGATGATGAGCGGCGCCGTGCAGTGCGTCGTCGCCTGCATCTCGGCCAGGTCGAACAGCGGATCGGCGATCGCCCGGACGGCGGCGACGACCAGTGACGCCAGGTCCGGCTCGCAGCCGGCCATCACCGCTGCCGTGGCCACCAACTCGACCGTGGCGACGCCCATCCCCGGCCCCAGCACGCCGAGCGAGAGATCGCCATCCAGGCCGGTGGCCAGGATCATCCGATCAACGCGGTCTCTGGTCGGCACGATCACCGGCAGGCCGTCGGTGCAGCCGAACTCGTGCAGCGCGTCGAGCGCGGCGGCTTCGTCCGTGGCTTGCAGAACGGTCATGCCCTGACCGCCACCGCGATGCCAAGCGCAGCGTCGAGCTCGTCCACCACACCTTCGGCCACGCGCGTCATGTTCTCCGTACCCGTCCCGGCGATCGGGTGCGGCACGACGATGCGCGGGATGTCCGGCATACCGGCGGCGGTGGCGATAAACGCGCCGTGCTCGCGGAAGACCTCCGTCACGAGGGCGACAGACGGGCGGTCGCGCCGAGCGATGTTGATCGCATCGCGGACGGTGCCGCCCGTGCAGCTGCCACAGGTCCCGATCAGGCTGATGCAGACGTCGACGGCGGCGACGATTTCATCGATGAGCTCCGGTGAGGCCGCCGAGGTCGCGTCCAGCTTGTTCCAGACCCTGACTGGGCTGCCCGGCGATCGCGCCGCGACGGCGTCGCGCAAGAGGTCACCGAAGAGGGGGGAGTCCGGGAAGTTGTTGACGAGGATCCCCACCGTCGGCGCCGACCCCTGGCCGGGATCCCAGCGCAGCTCGTAGGGCTCGACCGCGGTCGCCGGGTGGGCTCTCGGATCGACGAATTGCGTGCCGGTGGCCATTGACACAAGGGACCATGTCGCCGGAGCGCAAGCCACGTCCCGCCAAGACCAACAGCCCCATCCGGTTTGGTCGCGGGAAGACGACGTCCTCGAGCACCTCGTCCTGGACCGTTGGGCAATGGACATCACGACCGACAGCCGCGCAAGCGAGGCGCTTCACGAGCTGTTCATCGCTCCGACGCACGACCCGTTTCCGCTCTACGACGAGCTGCGCGAGCTCGGAGACGGAGTGCACTACATCGACGGCATGGGGGCCTACATCGCGTTCCGTTACGCCGACGTCCTGCAGATTGCACGCGATCCGGAGCTGTTCTCCAACGACTACTTCCTCGCGGCGCCTCCCGGGATGCACGATCCCGACGACGCCGAGCACCGGCGGTTCGTCGAGGTCAGCGCGACCAACCTCATGTTCAAGGACCCGCCGGTGCATACGGCGCTGCGCCGCGTGGTGCGCGAAGCGTTCACCCCGCAGAACGTGCGGCGTTGGGTGCCGCTGATCGAGGACGCCGTCGACGAGCTGCTCGTCCGCTTCGAGCCGGGCCAGGAGATCGATCTCGTGCGCGACCTCGCCGGCGAGGTCCCGGTGGCGGTGATCAGCTCGATCCTCGGCGTGCCCGTCGACGATCGCTCGAAATTCCGCGAGTGGTCGTTCGCGTTCGCGTCGACCTATGACCCCGCCGTCCAGGGGGCCGATCGCGACCGTTGCATCCGGGCCGGCCTGGAGCTCATCGACTACCTCAGCGAGATCGCCGAGCAGCGCCGCGTCACCCCGACCGACGACCTGACGTCGATGCTCGTCCACGCGCGTCCCGACGGCGAGCAGACGATGGGGCACGCCGAGCTGCTCGGGCAGTTGACGATTCTGCTGGTCGCAGGCAACGACACGACCACGAACCTCGTGGCCAACGGCACGACGATCCTCCTCGAGCATCCCGAGGCGCAGGCGCGACTCGCTGCGGACGCCACGCTGATCCCGTCAGCGATCGAGGAGATGCTCCGCTACGACCCGCCGCTGCACCTCGACGGGCGTCTCGTCAAGCAGGACACCGTCGTCGGCGAGACGGAGGTCCCCGCGGGGTCGCTGATCTTCCTGGCGCTGCCCGCCGCCAATCGCGACCCGCGGGTCTACGCCGAGCCAAGGCGCTTCGATCTCACCCGGGAGCGCAACCACCACCTGTCCTTCCTCCACGGCATCCACTTCTGCGTCGGCGCGCCGCTGGCACGCCTCGAAGGCCAGATCCTGTTCGAGAAGCTCCTCGGGCGCTTCGGCGAGCTGAAGGGGGGAAGCAGGCCGCCCGTGCGCCGCACCTCGAACGTCGTCGCCCGCGGCTGGGAGTCGCGGCCGGTCACGCTGGGCTGACCCGGTGCTCACCGTCGCGAGCGATCGCACCGTGTTCGGCGTGCTCGAGGCCGGCGCGGTCGCGCATCCCGATCGTGAGCTGCTGGTGTTCGAGGACGCTCACGGCTCGGTCAATCGCTGGTCATGGGCGCAGGCTGTCGAGCAGACGCTGGCGAGCGCGCAGTGGCTGCGGGCGCAGGGCGTCGGGCCGCGCGACCGCGTCCACCTGCACCTTCCCAACCGCCCGGAGTTCCTGTTCACGTGGTGGGCGGCGGCGCGGCTCGGCGCCGTGATCGTGCCCACCAACCCGTTGAGCAGCCGCGACGAGCTGCGCTACATGGTCACGTACGCGCAGACCGTGTTCTCGCTCACCGATGCCGGTGGGCGCGCGGCCGTCGCCGACCTCGTCGCACCCGGTCGCTGGCACGACTGCGACGAGACCCCGCTGCTCGGCGCGTCGGCTGCGGTCGACGAGCTGCCCGAGGGACCGCCGGCGTCTGCGGACCTCGCGGTGATGTACACGTCGGGCACGACGTCGCGGCCCAAGGGCGTCCGCGTCACGCACGCCAACTACGTGTACGCCGGCGAGGTCGTGGCAAAGGCGATCGCGCTGCGCGGCGACGACCGCTTCCTGGTCGTGCTGCCGCTGTTTCACGCCAACGCGCAGTACTACGCGACGCTCAGCACGCTGGTCGCCGGCGGCACGCTGGTGATGACCACGGGCTTCAGCGCCAGTGGCTACGTCGACGTCGCAAGACGCCATCGCGCGACGGTCGGCAGCCTGTTCGCCGCCCCGATCCGGATGCTCATCGCGAAGACCCCGGCACCGATCGCCAACGAGCTGCGCGTCGTGCTCTTCGCGCAGAACCTGTCGGCGGACGAGCTGCGCCGATGGGACGAGCTCGTCGGCGCGCCGCTGCTGCAGCTCTACGGGATGACCGAGACGATGGGCCCGCCGCTGATGAACCCGCTGACCGGCGGCCGCCGCGACGCGATCGGCCGACCGGTGCTCGGGTACGCGGTCCGCATCGTCGACGAGCACGGCGCGCCCGCGCTGACCGGTGAGCTGCACGTCGGCGGCGTGCCCGGTGTCTCACTCACGCCCGGCTACCTCGACGATCCAGACGCGACGTCTGCCGCGCTGCAGGACGGTTGGCTGCGCACGGGGGACATCGTCCGGCGCGACGCGGACGGCTTCGTGCGCTTCGTGGACCGCGACAAGGACATGATCAAGCGCGCGGGCGAGAACGTCGCGGCCGGCGAGGTCGAAGCGGCACTGCGCGAGCACCCAGGCGTCACCGACGTCGCGGTGGTCGGCGTGCCCGACCCGGTGCGCGACGAGCAGATCGTGGCGTTCGTCGTCCCAAACGAGAAATGTCCTGAGGAGGCGCAGCTGATCGGCTGGTGCGCAGAGCGCCTCGCGCGGTTTCGTGTGCCCAGCCGCATCGTCGCGATCGCGGAGCTGCCGCGCACGTCGGTCGGCAAGGTCCGCAAGAACGAGCTCCGCGATTCATGGGTCGCCGACCAGCGCAGACCAAACCAACGCGCGAGCGTCGTCCGCAACGGTCGATGAAAGGCCCTCGGGCCGGATCTACGTTCACCTGGTCGGTGCGGAACACGCGCAGGCGGTCCGGTTCGCAAGGCGCGTCACGCGCCCTGGAAGGAGTGATTCGATGTTCAAGACAGCAGCAGTCGCGGCGGTCCTGGGGGCCGGCGTTCTCGTTGGAACCCAGAGCGGTGCGCTCGCCGCGTCCAAGAAGAAGACGCACAAGGTCAGCATCAAGGCGTCCGGCGGCACGGTGACCAACGGCGGCACCGCGCAGAAGGGCGTCACCGCGAAGGGCAAGCCTTTTGGCACGTGCAAGCTGGACGTCGTCTTCGACCCGCCGACGGTCACGCAGACGTGGAAGTGCCCGGGGGGCCGCTTCATCGGCAAGTACACGGCCGTGGTCAACGGCGACACGGTCACCGGCAACGCAAAGCTCAGCAAGGGCACCGGCAAGTACAAGGGCATCAGCGGCACGCTCAAGGTCAAGGCCAGCCTCTCCAAGGGCACCGCGACCCTCACCGGCACCGCGAAGTACTGATCATGCGAATCGTGCTGACGGGGGCGCGCGCCGCGGCTGCGGCGTGCGCCCTTGCGCTGACGATCGGAGGCTGTGGCGACAAGACGAGCTCCAGCTCCCCGGCGTCGTCGTCCGGCGGCACGTTCTCGCGCGCAGAGCTCGAGCAGCGCCTGACCGCCGACTACCGCGGCACGTTCAAGGCCCTGCCGAAGACCGGACCCAAGGGCGTCCCGGGCAAGCGGATCGTGATCATCCCGCTGACCCAGCTGTCGCCGACGTTCTCGGCGTTCTCGCAGGAGGCGCAGGCAGCCGCCAAGGCACTCGGCTGGAAGTCGACGGTCATCGACGGGAAGCTGACAACGGAGGGCTTCAACAAGGCGCTGCGGACGGCGACCTCACAGAAGCCCGACGCGATCCTGTTGTCGGGCATCGAGTGCTCCGCCGTACAGCAGGCAGCGCTGGAGGCGAAGAAGCTGGGGATCGCGATCTACAGCGTCTACGGCACCGACTGCGAGCAGCAGAAGGTGTGGGACGGCTTTCAGCCGGTGGACACACGCGCGGCTGCGCGCATGCGCGCCGACTGGATCGCGGCGAACGTCGGCCCGAGCGGCAAGGTCGCTGAGGCCTACATCTCCGACGACAAGGTCTCGCGCAACTTCGTCGAGCAGACCGAGCGCGAGCTTGCCCAGGTGTGCCCCGGCTGCAAGGTGGCGCGCATCAAGTTCGTCCTCGCAGATCTCGGCGAGGCGTTGAAGGACAAGATCCAGACCGGGCTGCTGCGCAACCCCGACGCAAAGGCGTTCGTCGTCCCGTTCGACGCGGCGATCCTGTTCGGGGCCGGGGCGGCGATCCAGGGTTCCGGACTCGACCTGAAGGTCATGGGCGGCGAGTGCTCGGGTGCCAATGTCGAGCTGATCCGCACCGGTCGCCAGCAGCACGCCTGCACGGGCTACCCGTTCTCGGTGTTCGGCTGGTCGGCCGTCGACGGGCTCAACCGCATCTTCGCCAAGCAGCAGCCGGTGGACGCGGGCCTGGGCGTCCAACTCGTCGACAAGGACCACAACCTCCCGGCACGTGGCGAGGTGTTCCTGGGGCCGCTGAAGGACTTCCGCGCGCAGTATGCGCGGATCTGGGGCGTTGGGTGAGCGGACTCGCGGTCGCCGGCGTCTCGAAGGCGTTCGCCGGCGTCCGCGCCCTGTCGGATGTCTCCTTCGAGGCGCGACCGGGCCGCGTCCACTGCCTGCTCGGCGGCAACGGGTCAGGCAAGTCGACGCTGGTGAAGGCACTCGCGGGCGTGCAGCCCGCCGATGCCGGGACCGTGGCCGTGGGGGCCGAGCGGGTGGCAGCGGCGGGCATCGGCCCGGAGTGGTCACGCCGGCACGGGCTGTCGTTCGTCCACCAGGACCTCGCGGTCTTCCCAGCCCTGAGCGTGGCCGAGAACCTCGCCGCGGCCACCGGGTACCCGACATCGGGCGCGGGACGGATCCGCTGGTCGCGACTGCATGCCCAGAGCCGCGAGATCGCGCGGCGCTTTCACCTCGAGGACATCGACCCACGGACACCGCTTGGCGCATTGCGCCCGGCGCAGCGCACGATGGTCGCGATCGCGCGCGCGCTCGGCAGCGCCCGCGACACGGCCGGGGTGATCGTCCTCGACGAGCCGACGTCGGCGCTGCCCTTCGACGAAGCGCGCTTTCTCCTGGACGCGCTGCGACGGTACGCCGACGACGGGCACACGCTGCTGTTCATCACCCATCGCCTCGACGAAGTGGGCGACGTCGCCGACGACGTCACCGTCCTGCGCGACGGCCACGTGGTCGCGTCACGCCCGGCGGGGCTGACGCGCGCCGAGCTGGCCGAGCTGATCGTCGGCGCGCAGCTCGAGGCGCCGTCGGCGCCCGCCGGCACCCGCGCCGCAGGTCCGCCGGTGCTGGAGCTGGACGGTGACCGTCCGGTCGTCGTCTGCGCCGGTGAGGTCGTCGGCATCGCCGGACGCCTTGGTTCGGGCCGCACGCGGTTGCTGCGCGGGGTCTTCGGCGCGGCCGGTCGGGCACACGACGTGCGCGTCGCCGGGACCACGCTGCCCGTCGGCGACGTCGCCGCCGCGATTGCTGCCGGCGTGGCGTACGTGCCCGAGGACCGCGACGGTGAGGGCCTGTTCGGAGCGCTCGACGTGCGCGAGAACGTCTCGTCGGTCGACGTCGGGCGCTTTCGGTCTCCGCTGCGCCTGCACCACGGGCGCGAGGCCGACGCCGCGCGCGAGACGATGAAGACGTTTCTCGTCCGCGCGACGTCGCAGCGCCAGCCGATCATGACCCTGTCGGGCGGCAACCGCCAGAAGGTCCTGCTTGCCCGCTGGATGCGCACGAGCCCGAGCGTGTTGCTGCTCGACGAGCCGTCACAGGGCGTCGACGTCGGGGCACGCGTCGAGATCCACCGGCTGATCCGCGCCGCGTGCGCCGCTGGCGCCGCCACGCTCGTCGTCTCCTCAGATCACGAGGAGCTCGAGCAGCTCGCCGATCGCGTCGTCGTCCTCGACGGCGGCCGGATCGTCGCCGAGCTGAGCGGCGAGGACCTCAGAGCGTCACGTATCGCCCTGGCCACCCTCGACGCCGCAGCCGTCGCATGAGCGAACGCCAGCTGCTCGACCAGCTCGAGCGCTTTGCGCTGCCGCTGCTGCTCGCCGCGGTCTTCGTGGTGTTCGCGTCGCTGGGATCGACGTCGGCGACGTTCACGTCGTCGGCCAACCTGCGCAACGTCATGGGCGATCAGGCCGTTCTCGGAATCCTCGCCGTGGCGTCGATCCTGCCGCTGGTCGTCGGTCAGTTCGACCTCTCGGTCGGGGCGCAGGCGAGCATCACGCAGATCGCGGTCGCGTCGGCGATGTCCAAGCACGGCGTGCCGCTGGCGCCCGCCGTCGCGATCGGGGTGGCGCTTGGCGCATGCATCGGCCTGGTCAACGGCGTGCTCGTCGCCAAGTTTCGCGTCAACGCGCTGATCACGACCCTCGGTGTGTCGACGATCATCGCCGGTCTGATCGCCCAGTACACCAAGGGCGAGACGATCGTCAACGGCATCAGCCCCACGCTGATCGACATCGGGCAAGGCGACTGGCTGGGGATCCCGCGGACCACGTACTTCCTTGCGGCGGCTGCGCTGCTCGTGGCGTACCTGCTCGGACACACGGTCTACGGTCGCCGCTTGCATCTGGCCGGCTCGAACCCCGTCGCCGCAAAGCTGGTTGGCCTCAATACGGACCGACTGGTGGTGACGACGTTTGCGATCACGGGCGCTCTGGCCGGCGCCGCCGGTGCGCTGCTCGTCGCCCGCAACGGCAACGCCAACCCCGCCAGCGGCAGCGACTACACGCTGCTGGCGATCGCCGCCGCGTTCCTGGGGGCGACATCGATTCGCCCAGGCCGCTTCAACGTGGCCGGCACGCTCGTCGCGATCTTCTTCCTGGCGTTCAGCGTCAACGGCCTGAACCTGGCCGGCGTGCAGCCGTGGATCAACGACGTGTTCAACGGCTCGGCGCTCGTGGTCGCCGTGGCGCTGTCGGCCGTGTTCGCGCGTCAGCGGATGAGCGAGGCGCGCTAAGCGGCGATCGCGCCGTCGTCGAGGGCGTCGCGCCCGACGAACCGCAGCAGGCGGTGCAGCTCGAACGCGAGCATCAGCTCGAAGCGCACCTGGGCGTCACCGAGGGGACAGCCGAGCAGGGTGCTGATCTGACCGAGCCGGTACTTCAGCGTGCTGATGTGGATGTGGCAGGACAAGGCGGTGCGTGGGCGATTGCCGCCTTCGCGCAGGAACGTCTCGAGCGTCAGCACGAGCTGTGAGCCGCGCAGTGCGTCGTGCTCCGCCAACGGGCCGAGCCGGCTGGTCACGAGCGCGGCGATCTCGTCGGTGTCGGGTGCGGCAAGCAGGAAGCGCAGGCTTCCGAGCGCGTCGGAGCGGACCGTTGCCGGGGCGCCCGGTTGGCAGGCGAGGGTCAGCGCCGCCGACGCCTGGCGCGCGCCGAGCGCGAAGTCCTGCGTCGGTGAGGAGAGCCCAGCGCGGAAGGACGTTCCGAGTCCGGCGGCGATCCGCGCCAAGTGCGTGAGCGCAGCGTCCACCTCGGCGGGGTCGGTCACGCCAAGGGCGATGCGCAGGAGGTCGCCGGATCGGCACGCGAGCACTGGCGCACCGCTCTGCAGCGATCGACGGGCCGCGGCCAACAGCGCGTCGGGGACGTGCTCGCGCGCGTCGACGGTGGCGTGCGTCCAAGCGCGGTGGAGATCGATGCCGGCCCGTCGGGCGCGCGTGCGCAGACGCTCGCCGACCGCCGGACCGGCGTCGATCAGCTCCTGCAGCAGTTCGCCCTCCATCGACCAGATGGCCTCGAGGGCCGCGCGCGCCTTGACCAGCTCGACGCCGAAGAAGTCGGCCGCGAGGTCGAGGATGGCGACGTCGTCGCAGGACAGCTGCCCCGTGGGCGACACGCGCAGCTGGCCGAGCGGCTGTGCGGCGGTGATGACAGGGAACGACACCGCGTCGGCGTCGGGCAGGTCGCCCTCGACGTGCTCGACCGGGAAGCCGAGCTCGCTCGAGACGGTCTCCAGCACACCCGCGGGGCCGCCGCCACGTGCGACGACGCGCGCAAGCGCGGCAAGCATGTTCTCCGTGCGCACCCGATCGACGGGCCCGCGTACGACCGACTCCAACGTCGCCATAGGTCTCTCCTCCTACGGCCATACTCGTCGCCAACCTGACCATTGTCAAGTTGGAGCTGACAGGTGTCAGGCCGAGGCGCCGGGAAGCGCGAGCGCGCGCAGCATCACGCCGTGCAACGTGCCGATGAGCGCCGCTTCCTCCTCCGCGCTCGCGCCGCTGCTGCTGTAGTGCGTGTACAAGCTGCGTTCCACCATCCAGCCAAGCGCTTGCGCCGCGCGGGTGGCAGCTTCGGGGTCGCGCAGGCTCGGGTCGCTGGTGAAGTGGACGACGAAGGTGCTCATGGCGGCCGCCGCATGTGCGGTGACCGCCTGCCAGTTCTCCCACAAGCCAGGGACACGCTTTCCCAGCTCGACGCCTGCGCGCATCACCTCGGGGTGATCACGCCAGTTCTGCGCGGATCGCTGCACCAGGTCGAGGATCGTGTCTGCCGGTGGACGGTCCAGGTCGGTCAGCCAGCGGTCGGCGTCGTCGAGCAGCGCGCGGAGATGGCGCATCGCGAGATGCCCGAGCAGCTCGTCCTTGGAGCTGAAGTAGAAGTAGAAGCCGGGCCGCGAGAGTCCCGACGCCGCCGCGATCTTCGAGATCGACGTGGCCTCGAACTCGCCGCGGCGCAGCAGCTCTTCGGCGACCTCCACGAGCCGCGCCTCGCGATCGTCGCCGCGCAGGGCGGGGGCGGTCTCGATCCGCTGCTGGCGCCGGGTGACCACGCTCAGCGGCGTAACGCCGGTGTCGTCATCCGGGGTTGCCGGGGGCATGCCAGCGATCATAGGCAAGGCTCCGACCTCGCCCATCGTCCCGATCGGACGAGCGCTGCAGGTCACGTTGCGCGAACCGGGACATGTCGAGCGCGGCAACGCAAGGTTACGGTCGCCCGATGTCCGAGTCTCAGACCGTCGCACGCGGCGCACACCTCGTGGGCAGCGTCCCGCTGGCGGACGCACGCGAGGTGTTCACGGTCGCCGCCGAGGTGCTCGGAGATCGGCTGGAACGGATCCCCGACGGCGAAACCGGCGACCGCTCTGAGTGGATTCACTTCCAGATCCCGATCATCGCCGCCACCGTGGGCCTGGAGATGCGCGAGCTGAAGCTCGGTGAGGACATCGAGCTGCCGGAGGGCGCGCCCGACGTCATTCAAGGCTTCGCGCCCACCGGCGATCCGAACGAGATCGTCTTCGGCAACCTCCGCTATGCCGACGAGGCGATCGCTTCGTACGCGACCTTCGCCGAGCTCAAGCGCGACGGCGTCGTCCCAGAAGCGGTTCGCTTCCAGGTGAGCCTTCCGACGACCGCGGCGGTCCTGATGTGGATCCTCCCCGAGCACCGGGGCGCGATCGAGCCGGCATATGAACGTGCGCTGCTGGCCGAGGTGGAGCGGATCGCCCAGGCGATCCCGCACGACGAGCTGGCGGTCCAATGGGACCTCTGCGTCGAGGTCCTGATGATCGAGGGTGTGCCGATCATGCCGCCGTGGTTTGACGACCTCTGGGGCGGGGTGGTGGAGCGCGTACAGCGCCACGCGGGCGCCGTGCCGGACGACGTCGCCCTTGGGTTTCACCTCTGCTACGGCGACTACAAGGGCGAGCGTCAGGCGCAGCCGATGGACGCGGCCAACCTCGTGCAGCTGGCGCATCGACTGGTCGCTGAGATCGCGCGCCCGATCTCCTGGATCCATATGCCGGTGCCGCGCGAGATCGATCCCGAGCACTTCGTCGCGCCGCTGGCGCAACTCGACCTGCCGGCGCCGACGCGTCTGTATCTCGGTCTCGTGCACAGCGGCGACGGCGCCGAGGAGGCCGCCGCGCGCACCCGCCTGGCCCAGGACGTCGTCGCCGGCGGGTTCGGTGTGGCGACGGAATGCGGCATGGGACGCCGCGCACCGGAGAGCGTTCGCCCGCTGCTGGGAATCCATGCCGACGTCGCAGGCGCGGTGCGATGAAGCTCGTCACGTTTGTGCAGGGCGCCGGTCCCGCGACGCTCGGCGCGCTCGTCGACGATGGCGCGAGCGTCGTCGACCTCACAAACGCTCCCGGCGCGAGGCCGGAGTTGGCGACGATGCTCGAGCTGATGGCCGGCGGGTCTGACGTTCTCGATCACGCACATGAGGTCTGCACCGCGGCCGCGCTGCGCCTTCGTCGCGACGAGGTCCGGCTGCTGGCACCGGTTCTGGTGCCCGCCCAGATCCGTGACTTCCTGTGCTTCGAGGAGCACCTGCTCGGCTCGTTCGCGGCGGCGCGCGAGATGGTGACGGCGGCCACCGGCGCGCCGCCGGACGCGGCGTTCGAGGCGCGGCTGCAGATTCCACCGGTCTGGTACGAGCAGCCGATCTACTACAAGGGCAACCGCTTCTCGTGCATCGGCCCGGACGCCGACATCATCTGGCCGACCTACGCCGAGCACCTCGACTACGAGCTTGAGATCGGTTGCTGGATCGGCCGGGCGGGCCGTGACATCGATGTCGACGCTGCCGACGCGCACGTCTTCGGCTACTCGATCTTCAACGACATGACCGCACGCGACACGCAGGTCGCCGAGATGGCTGGGCAGCTCGGTCCCGCAAAGGGCAAGGACTTCGACACCGGCAACGTGATCGGGCCGTGCATCGTGACCGCCGACGAGGTAGACATCGGCAACCTGACGATGGTCGCTCGGATCAACGGGGAGGAGGTGTCACGCGGCAGCTCGTCGACGATGCACTGGACGTTCCCGAAGGTGATCGAGCACGTCTCACGCAGCGAGACGCTCCACGCGGGCGAGATGCTCGGCTCGGGGACGGTCGGCGGAGGGTGTGCATTCGAGCGTGGCGAGCGCCTGGCGCCCGGAGACGTGATCGAGCTCGAAGTCGAAGGCATCGGCGTGCTGTGCAACCGCCTGGTTCGCGTATGAGCGGCCCGCGGCTGGAGGAGGTCGGAGACGGTGCTTACGCGTACGTCGCGGCCACTGGCACCTGGGGCTACAGCAATGCCGGCCTGGTCACGTCCGCGGGGCAGACGCTGCTGATCGACACGCTCTTCACCGTCGATCTCACGCGCGAGATGCTGGCGACGATTGCGCAGAGGCTGCCCGCGGCGCGGTCCATCGACATTCTGGTCAACAGCCACGCCGACCCCGACCACACCTGGGGCAACCAGCTCGTCGGCGATGCCCAGATCGTCGCGACCGCCGCTGCCGCGGATGAGATGACAGCCGCGCTCTCACCAGAGGTGGTCTCGCAGCTGCAGGCGTCGACCTCGGCGCTCGGCCCGGCGGGGAAGCTGATCGAGCACGCCTTCTCGGCGTTCGACTTCTCGGGCATCCGCGTGACACCGCCGACGAGAACGTTCACCGAGACGCTGACGATCGACGTGGGCGACCGGCGGGTCGAGTTGCACGACGTCGGACCGGCACACAGTCGCGGCGACCTGATCGTTCACCTGCCCGACGCGCGCGTGGCGTTCGTGGCCGACCTGCTGTTCGTCGGCGGCCATCCCGCGGTATGGGCAGGGCCGATCTCCAACTGGGTCTCGGTCTGCGACCGGATCCTGGCGATGGAGCCCGACGTCGTCGTCCCAGGACACGGTCCGGTCAGTGACTGCGCGGGCGTCACGGAGTTCCGTGACTACCTCGTCTACGTGGCGGCAGAGGCGAAGCACTTCCACGACCTGGAGGTCTCACCGCTCGACGCCGCCAGGCGCATCGACCTCTCGCCGTATGCGCACTGGGCCGATGCCGAGCGCGTCGTCCTCGCCATCGACTCCGAGTACCGCGTGTTGTCCGGTGACGATTCGCCGGCCGATCAGATGGCAATGCTCGCGGCGATGGGCGAGTTGCTGACGTAAGGGCCGCACAGACTTCGCGCCTCACGCGCGAGTCGATCCGCGAGGTCGGTCGCCGATGGCACCGCAGACCTCAGCTGCAGAGGGCCTGAAGTGGTCGCGCATGTCGGCCTCGGCGCGCTTGAGGAACGACGGCGTGACGCCGTCCAGAGGCATCGTGACGGCTGAAGGGACCGGATCCTCAAGCCGATACGGAGTCCATGCCACCCCGCGGGCAACACGGATTCACCCTGGTCGAGGTCCTCGTCGTCATCCTCGTCGTCGGCCTGCTCGCCGCGATCGCGCTGCCGACGTTCGTCGGGCAGCGCGACAAGGCCGAGGACGCGTCGGCGAAGTCCGACGCACGCAACCTCGTGACGATCATCCAGGCCTGCTTCACCGCGCCCGAGAGCTATGGCGGCTGCAGCAACTCGACGCTCGAGACCGGCGGCATCAGGCTCGCAGCGCCGGACGGCAGCGAGCCCGGAGCCGGCGAGGCATCGGTGATCTTCTCCTCGCAGAGCGCGTATGAGATCCACGCGCTGTCGCGGTCGGGCGTCATGTACCGGATCGCCGGCGGGGTCGGCCTCGCGATCGACCGCACCTGTGCGCCTGCAGGCACCGGCGGCTGCGCCGTCGGTGGTTCCTGGTAGGAATCCACGCGATGCTGGCCGTCGCCGTCCTGGCGCTGCTCCTCGGGCTCGCCATCGGCTCGTTCCTCAACGTCGTCGCCTGGCGCCTGCCGCGCGGCGAGTCGCTCAACCACCCGCCGTCGACCTGCCCGAAGTGCGGGACGGCGATCAAGCCCTACGACAACGTGCCGGTGGTCTCGTGGCTGCTGCTGCGCGGGCGCTGTCGCGCCTGCGGCGAGCCGATCCAGCCCGCGCTATCCGATCGTCGAGCTGACGACCGGCGTGCTCTACGCCGCGGTCGTCCTCGCCGCCTGGGACGACGCCGCGGACATCGCGCTGGGCATCGTGCTCGTCACGGTGCTCGTGGTGGTGACGCTGACGGACCTCGACCACCGCCTGATCCCGAACAAGATCACCTACCCCGCGGTGCCGCTGGCGATCGCCATCGGGATCGCGCTGGACATCGACGACGTGCCCGAGCAGCTCATCGCCGGCGCGGCGGCGTTCGCGTTCTTCTTCCTCGCCGCGCTCGCCTACCCGCGCGGGATGGGGATGGGCGACGTCAAGCTCGCCGGCGTCATGGGCCTGTACCTCGGACGCGCCGTCGCGCCCGCGATCTTCATCGCGCTGATCACCGGCGTGCTCGTGGGCGGCGTGATCATGGCCCGCCTCGGCGTCGCCAAGGGCCGCAAGCAGCACGTCCCGTTCGGGCCCTTCCTCGCGTTCGGCGGCCTCGTCGGCGTGCTCTGCGGCGACGCGCTCGCCGACGCGTACCTCGACACCTTCTGAGCCGCCCCGCGCGAAGCGTCCAGGGTCGCCGGGCCGATCGCTCAAGGCTGCGGCGCATCTGGACGACAAGGGTGGTGAGGCGCCGCTGTCTACCCCAATCGCGCCTCGCTCTCCTCTATGGCAAAGCGATCTGCACATCTCACCGGGCTCGAGATCGAGCCCTCCGCCGTCCACGTCGCGAGCATCGCGCCGGGCGTCAGCCTCAGCGTCAACGCCGCGGCTCTCGCGCCGCTCGACCCGGGCGTCATGCGCGACGGCGAGGTCCAGGACGTCGACGCACTCTCGGCGGTCCTGCGCCGGCTGTTCGACGAGCACCGCGACCTCGACCAGCGCGTGCGCATCGGGATCGCCAATGCCAAGGTCGTCGTGCGGATGATCGAGCTTCCGCCGATCGCCGATGCCGACCAGCTCGCCGCCGCGGTGCGCTTCCAGGCGCAGGAGGAGATCGCGATGCCGATCGACTCGGCCGTCCTCGAGCACCAGGCGATCGACGTGATCGACACGCCCGACGGGCCGCGCCAGCGCGTCCTGATCGTCGCGGCGCGCCGCGACATGATCGAGCGCCTGCTCGCCGCCGTCCGCGGCGCCGGGCTGAAGCCCGAGGGCATCGACCTCGCCGCGTTCGGCATGGTCCGCGCCCTGCACCGCCAGAGCGACCCGACCGAGACGGTCGTCTACCTCGCGATCGGCGGCCTCACGAACCTGGCCGTCGCGCGCGGCAGCGCATGTCACTTCACGCGCGTCGTCGGCGATGGCCTCGACGTCCTCGCGGTCGAGCTCTCCGAGCGCCGCGGGATCACCCTCGACGGCGCCCGCGCATGGATCACCAGCGTCGGCCTCGAGCGCCCGGTCGAGGAGCACGAGCGCTACGCCGACGAAGGCGAGATCGTCGAGGACGCCCGCGCAGTGCTCGCCGACGGCATCCGCCGGATCGCCGGCGAGGTGCGCAACACGGTCGACTTCCACCATGCGCAGGGCACCGGCGACAGCGTCGGGCGCTGCGTGATCACCGGTCCCGCCGCCGCGATCCCCGGATTTGCCGAACAGCTCGGCGCCGAGCTCGGCCTCCCTGTCGACGTCGGCGTCGTGCAGACACCCCCGGCCTTGACGGCGCCACGCTCAGCGTCGCCGCGGGCCTCTGCGCAGAGGACGCAGCATGAGAGCCGTCAACCTGATTCCGCGCGACGAGCGCCGTGGCGGCGGTGGCGCCGGCGGCCGCTCCGGTGGCGCCGTCTACATCGTGCTCGGTGCGCTCGCCGCGCTTGTCGTGATGGTCGCGGCGCTGGCGATGTCGGGCCGTACGGTCGACGACAAGAAGGCCGACCTCGTGCGCGTCGAGCAGGCCGCGACGGCAAGCGAGGCGAAGGCCGCGTCGCTGAAGAGCTACGCGGACTTCCGCGCGCTGCGCACGAGCCGCGCCGCGACCGTGCGGTCGATCGCCGAGAGCCGCTTCGACTGGTCCTTCGTCGTCCATGAACTCGCACGGACGATCCCGGCGAACGTCTGGCTGACGGCGATCACCGGCACCGTGACGCCGAGCGTTCCGCTGAAGGTCAAGCCGGCCACCGCCGGGCTTCGCAGCGCGCTGAACACACCCGCGCTCGAGCTGCTCGGCTGCACGACCGACCAGGAGTCCGTGTCGCGGATGCTCAGCGCGCTGCGCCAGGTCGACGGCGTGCGCCGCGTCACGCTGCAGTCGGCCTTGAAGTCCGACGCGGCGACGTCCGTCGGGCAGCAGGGGCTCGGCTCGGACTGCCGCTACGGCTCCAAGCGCTACCCGAAGTTCACGATGGTCGTCTTCTTCGACGCCAAGCCGGCGCCGGTGGCGGCCACGCAGACACCCCAGACCACCTCGACCTCGGCAACTCCATGACCGCACGTGACCGCACCGTCCTGATGGTCCTCGGCCTGATCGCGCTGATGGCCGGTTTCTACTTCGTCGGGCTCAAGCCCACGCGCGACGAGGCCAAGGCGCTTGACGCCAAGGTCACCGCCGCGCAGGAGCGCCTCGACGCGGCCAACACCGCCGTCGCCAGCGGTGCGAAGGCCAAGACGACCTACCGCTCCGACTACGCCGCCGTCGCCAGGCTCGGCAAGGCCGTGCCCACCGACGACGACACGGCGTCGCTCGTCTTCCAGATCGAGCGTGCCGCAGATCGCGCGATGGTGGACTTCCGCTCGATCGAGCTGACCGGCACCGCTGCCGCTGCCGCCCCCGCACCGGCCGCGACGCCCGCGACGCAGGCCGCCGCCCTGAGCGCCGAGCAGAAGGGCAAGAAAGACGCGGCGGCGACGCCGGCCGCGCCCGCGACGGGCGCGCCCGCGACGCAGAGTGCTGCCGCCGGGTTGCCGCCCGGTGCGGCGGTCGGGCCTGCCGGCTTCCCGACGATGCCGTTTGACTTCAAGTTCAACGGGCGCTTCTTCCGCCTGGAGACATTCCTCGAGGAGCTCGACCGCATGACGAAGATCGGCAAGGACGGCCAGATCTCGGCCACGGGCCGGCTGCTGACCGTCGATGGCTTCTCTCTGAGCGAGGGGCCCAGCGGCTTCCCCGCGATGACCGCCAGCATCCACGCAACCGGGTACCTGCTGCCCGTCGACCAGGGTCTGACCGACGGGGCGACGCCGTCCTCGCCGTCGGCCGTCACCGACCCGGCGACACCGGCAGGCGGCTCCGGGCCGGCGCCGGTCGCCGTCGCCGCGGGGGTGGGTCGATGAACGTCCTGCGCAACATCTGGAGCGACCTCGTCGAGAAGAAGCTGTGGCCGGTCGCGGCCGCGCTCGTCGTCGCGCTGGTCGCCGTGCCGCTCGCGCTGAGCGCCGGTGGCAGCGACGCCCAGCCCGCGCCGGCCGGCGCCGTGAATGCGGCGCCCGCCAACGAGCCGATGGTCAGCCTCGACACGAACGCCGGCACCCGCGCGACGGTGCGCAAGGGCGGCGTGCGCGACCCCTTCAAGCAGCTGCACGTCCCCAAGCCCAAGGCCGAGTCGAAGGCCGCCGTCGCGGCGACGCCGGTCGTCACGCCCGGCGCCGGGGCGCGCGTCACGCCGACGCCGACGCCGACCACGACGACGCCGAAGGTCCAGTCGCCGGCCACGCAGACGCTCACGTACTTCACGTGGCGCGTCGGGGTGCGCTTCGGCCGCTCGGGCAAGCTCAAGTCCTACCGCGACGTCAAGCGGATGACGGCGCTGCCGTCGAGCACGTTCCCGTTCTTCTCCTTCATGGGCGTGCGCGAGGACGAGAACACCGCCGTCTTCCTCGTCAGCGCGGACGTCACCGCCAGCGGCGACGGCAAGTGCATCCCGTCGAGGACGCGCTGCGGGATGCTCGAGCTCAAGCCGGGTGACAGCACGCGCCTCGTCTACCACCCGACCGACGGCCGCGATCCGATCAGCTACCGCCTCGAGGTCTCGAGCGTCAAGCGCGTCGCCTACAAGAGCGCCGCCAGGGCCGCACGCGCCAAGGCCGCGATCAACCGCAAGGGCAGCGCGGCGCTCAACGCGATGCGCGCGGCCAGGCTCGTCCCGCTGATCCACCGCTACGTGTACTCGCAGAAGACCGGCCTCCTGCGCCGCGCGACGAGCAGGCGCGCGGCGAAGGCCGCCGCAGCGCGTGCGCCCAGGCGCACCGCGATGGACACGCGCTGGGGCTGGGTCGCCAAGCTCAACGGCGGGGTCTTCTTCTCACCGAGCAAGTCCGCGCGCGGCTGAGCCGCGCGCGGGGCGGGCGCCGCTGCGGCGCCTGCTCGACGTAGACTTGAGGGCCGAATGGCCCTCAAGCTCATCACCGCCGGGGAGTCCCACGGCCCCGGCCTGACGTGCATCGTCGAGGGCCTGCCGGCCGGGCTTGAGCTCGACCGCGAGGCGATCAACGGCGACATGTCTCGGCGCCAGCTCGGCCACGGCCGCGGCGGGCGCATGAAGATCGAGCGCGACTCCGCCGAGGTGACCGGCGGCGTGCGTCACGGGCGCACGCTCGGCTCGCCGGTGGCGCTGTGGGTCGTCAATCGCGACTTCCAGAACTGGGAGGAGCGGATGAACCCGTGGCCGGTGGACGCCGAGGTCGAGGAGGTCCACCTCCCGCGGCCCGGCCACGCCGACCTCGTCGGCGCGTGGAAGTACAAGCAGGCCGACATCCGCAACATCCTCGAGCGCGCCAGCGCGCGGGAGACCGCCGCGCGCGTCGCCGGCGGGGCGCTGTGCAAGGCGCTGCTGCGCGCGCTCGGCGTCGAGGTCCGCTCGCACGTCGTGCAGATCGGCAGCGTCGTCGCGCCCCCGCGCGCCGAGCCGCTGACGCTCACCGACTTCGAGGGTGTCGACGACGACCCCGTGCGCTGCCTGGACGCCGACGCCTCGCGCGAGATGGTCACCCACATCAACGCCCAGCGAAAGGCCAACGAGTCGATCGGCGGCGTGTTCGAGGTCGTCGCCTTCGGCGTCGTCCCCGGCCTGGGCTCGCACGTCTCCTGGGAGGAGCGACTGGACGGCCGGATCGCCGGCGCGATCTGCTCGATCCAGGCCGTCAAGGGCGCGACGATCGGCGACGCGTTCGACGTCGCCGGGCGCCCGGGCTCCAAGGCGCACGACGAGATCTTCTACGCCGAGGCGGAGGGCTACTTCCGCGAGACCAACCGCGCCGGCGGTCTCGAGGGCGGGATGACGACCGGCGACCCGGTGCTCGCGCGCGGCGCGATGAAGCCGCTGCCGACGCTGACCCAGCCGCTGCGCTCGGTCGACATCGAGACCCACGAGCCTGCGCAGGCGCTGCGCGAGCGCACCGACTCCTGCACCGTGCCCGCGGCCGGCGTCGTCGCCGAGGCGATGCTCGCCTTCGTGCTCGCCGACGCCTACCGCCAGAAGTTCGGCGGCGACCACGTCGACGACGTGCGCACGGCAGTCGACGCGTACACCGAGCGCATCGGCTGGACGCGGACGCACGCGACGCCGTGATCGTCTTCATCGGCTTCATGGGCGCGGGCAAGACGACCGCCGCCCGCGAGGTCGCCGAGGCGCTCGGGCTCGAGCACCGCGACTCCGACCGCCTCATCGAGCAGCGCCTCGGGGCGAGCATCGAGCAGGTCTTCGACCGCGACGGCGAGGCCGCGTTCCGCGCCGCCGAGCGTGAGCTCGTCCTGGAGGAGCTCGGTCGCGGGGGCGACGCGGTGCTGTCGCTCGGCGGCGGTGCGGTCACCGACGCCGACGTGCAGGCGGCGCTGCCTGCGCACACGGTCGTGCTGTGTGAGATCAGCCTCGACCAGGCGTGGCATCGCGCCAGCGGCCGCGGCCGCCCGCTCGCACGCGAGCGAGACGTGTTCGACGCGCGCTACCACGAGCGCGCGCCGCTCTACGAGCAGCTCGCCGACGCCGTCCTCGCCGAAGGCATCGAGCGCGGCAGCGTCCGCGCGGTCGCCCCGCACCTCGCCGCGCTGGCGCCGGGATCGCGTCTGCTGTGGGCCACGAGCACCTCGGGCGAGTACCCCGTCCTCGTCGGCGCCGGCCTGCTCGACGCGCCGCCCGAGCCGTGGCCCGCGACCGGCCGCCGGATCGTCGTCACCGACGAGACCGTCGCGCCGCTCTACGCGGGGCGCCTCGGCGACGTCGCGGGCGTGATCGAAATCCCGCCCGGAGAGCAGGCCAAGACCTTGCAGACGGCCGAGGCCGTCTGGCACGCGCTCGTGGCCCAGGAGGTCACGCGCGCCGACCACCTCGTGGCGCTGGGCGGCGGCGTCGTCGGAGACCTCGCCGGCTTCGTCGCGGCGACCTACCAGCGCGGGATCGCGGTCGTGCAGGTGCCGACCACGCTCGTCGCGCAGGTCGACAGCGCCTACGGCGGCAAGACCGGCGTCGACCTGCCCGAGGCCAAGAACTACGTCGGTGCCTACCACCAGCCTGCGGCGGTGCTCGTCGACCCGACGCTGCTCGGCACGCTGCCGCCCGAGGAGTTCGCCGCCGGCTACGCCGAGGTCGTCAAGACCGCGCTGATCGCGGGTGGTCCGCTCTGGGACGCGGTCGCGTCCGGGGCCCGGGTCGACGAGGACGTCATCTTCGCCTGCGCGCGCACGAAGCTCGCGGTCGTCGCGGCCGACGAGCGCGACGGCGGCCGGCGCCAGGCGCTCAACCTCGGCCACACCGTCGGCCACGCGATCGAGACGGTGACCGGCTACGCGCGTCTGCGCCACGGCGAGGCCGTCGGTCTCGGGCTGCTCGCAGCGCTGCGGCTGTCCGGCCAGGACGCGCTGCGCACGCAGGTCGCCGAGCTGCTGGCGGGCGCCGGGCTGCCGACGAGCATCGACGGGCTCGATGCTGCAGAGGTCGCCGCGGCGACGCGGCGCGACAAGAAGCGCACGGGCGAGCAGGTGCCGTTCGTGCTCGTCGACGCGCCCGGGGAGGTCGTGCCCGGCCGCCCGGTCGGCGCGGCCGAGCTGCTCGCCGCGATCGCCGAGCTCGCCGCGTGAGCCTGTCGCTGCGACCGGCCACCGATGCCGACCTGCCGCGCCTGCAGGAGATCCGCGCGGAGTCCTCGGTCGCGCGCTGGTGGCACGAGGAGGAGCGGCTCTGGGACGGCGAGGGCGACCTGCCGTTCGTGATCGAGGCCGACGGCGAGGCCGCCGGCTACCTGCAGATCTGGGAGGAGAACGACCCCGAGTTCCGCCATGCCGGGATCGATCTGTTCCTTGCGACCGCGTTCCAGGACCGCGGCCTCGGCACCGAGGCGATCCGTGCGGCGATCGCGATCGCCGTGCAGCGCGGCCACCACCGGATCACGATCGACCCGCAGGCCGACAACGCGCGGGCCGTCGCCGCGTACCGCAAGGTCGGCTTCCGCGAGGTCGGCGTGATGCGCAGGTACTGCCGCGACGCCGTCAGCCGCGAATGGTCCGACGCCGTCCTGATGGAGTACCTGAAAGACTCGAACGCGTGAGCTCCCGCAACCGCATCGAGGTCATGCACGGCGTGAACCTCGACCAGATCGGGCGGCGTGACCCCAAGCACTACGACGGCATCAACTTCGACACGCTGCAGTTCCGGATCGAGCAGTTCGCGGGCGAGCTCGACCTCTCCGTGAGCTTCTTTCAGTCCAACCACGAGGGCGCCTTCGTCGAGCGGCTGCACGCCGTCGACGACACCGCCGACGGAATCGTGCTGAACCCCGGGGCGTGGACGCACTACTCCTACGCGATCCGCGACGCGCTCGAGCTGTCCGGGCTGCCGGCCGTCGAGGTCCATGTCTCCGACGTGCAGGCGCGCGAGGAGTTCCGGCGCACCTCGGTCATCTCCGACCTCTGCCTGGCCACGGTGTCGGGGCAGGGGGTTGACGGCTATCGCGAGGCGCTCGCGCGCCTCAAGCGGGAGCTCGATGAGCAGGCCTGACCGCGTCGCCGAGCAGCTGCGCGAGCGTGAGCTCGACGCGCTGTTCGTGTCCGACCTCGTCAACGTGCGCTGGCTGACGGGCTTCACCGGGTCGAGCGCCGCGGCGGTCATCGGCGCCGACGGCACGCGCCGGTTCATCACCGACTTCCGTTACCTGACGCAGGCCTCCGAGCAGGTCGACGAGGCGTTCGAGCGCGAGATCGCCCAGAACCTGCTCGAGCAGGTCGCGGTGGGGCTCGAGGTCAACCGGCTGGGCTTCGACGACCGCAAGCTCTCGGTGCACGACCACGGCAAGCTCGCCGAGCACGTCGGCGACGGCGTCGAGCTCGTCGCTGCCGGCGGGCTCGTCGAGCAGCTGCGCGTGCGCAAGGACGCGGCCGAGCTGGACGCGATCCGCCGCGCGGCGAAGCTCGCCGACGAGGCGCTCGAGGAGGTGCTCGAGCGCGGCGTCGTCGGGCGCACCGAGCAGGAGGTCGCGCTGGACCTCGAGTTCACGATGCGCAAGCGCGGCGCGCAGGCGATCTCCTTCAGCCCGATCGTCGCCGCCGGCGAGCACGGCGCGCTGCCGCATGCCGCCCCCCGCGATGTCGCGATCCCCGCGGACACGCTGCTCGTGATCGACTGGGGCGCGATGCTCGACGGCTACGCATCCGACTGCACGCGGACGGTCGCGACCGGTGAACTCGACCCGCGCGACGCCGAGATCTACGAGCTCGTGCTGACGGCGCAAGAGGCGGCGCTGGCCGTCGTCGCGCCGGGACCCACCGGCAAGCAGGTCGACGCTGTCGCGCGCGACATCATCGACGCCGCCGGGCACGCCGAGCACTTCGGCCACGGCCTCGGTCACGGCGTCGGGCTCGAGGTCCACGAGGGGCCGCGTCTCAACAAGCAGGGCGAGGACCAGCTCGAGGAGGGCATGGTCGTGACCGTCGAGCCCGGGGTCTACGTCCCCGGGGCCGTCGGCGTGCGCATCGAGGACCTGGTCTTCGTCACGGCCGATGGCCACGAGGTCGCGAGCACGCTGTCGAAGGACCTGCGGGTCGTCAGCTGAACGCGCGCGCCGCGTAGTCGGCGAAGTCGCGCGGCTCGCGGTGCAGCGCGCGCCGGACGCCGTCGGTGACGTGCGCGTTGCGGCCGTCGAGCACCTCGGTGAAGAGGAACGACAGCAGCTCCAGCTCGGCGGCGGGGACGTCGTCGTACACCGCTGTGACGAACTCGTCGATCGTGATCGGCAGGAACGCGATCTCCCGGCCGCAGGCCTGTCCGATCTCCGCGATCGCGTCGGCGAACGTCAGCAGGCGCGGGCCGGTGAGCTCGTAGACCTCGCCGGCGTGGCCGTCCTCGGTCAACGCGGCGACCGCGACATCGGCGATGTCCTCGGTGTCGACGAACGGCTCGGGCACGTCGCCGACCGGCAGCGCTACCTCGCCGGCGGCGATCTGCTCGGCGAAGGCGCCCTCGTTGAAGTTCTGCGCGAACCAGCTGCAGCGCACGACGGTCCAGGGGATCCCGGCGGCGGCCATCGTCTGCTCGGCGCGCTGGGCCTCGGGCTCGCCGCGGCCCGACAGCAGGACGAGGCGCTGGACGCCCTTGTCGGCGGCCAGGCGCGCGAGCGCGCCGACGGCGTCGGGCGCGGTCGGGACCGCGAGGTCGGGGTAGTAGGAGATGTAGACGGCGCTGACGCCGTCGAGCGCGGCGGCCCACGTGTCGTGGTCGTCCCAGTCGAACGGGATCGCGGCCGAGCGCGAGCCCTCGCGGACGGCGACGCCGCAGGCGCGCAGGCGCTCGGCGACGAGGCGGCCGGTCTTGCCGGTGGCGCCGAGGACGAGGGTGGGGGAGTCAGGGGTCGTGGTCATGGCAGGAAGTGAACATCCGACCAGTGAGACGTTCCATAGCTGGATATCGCAATGTCATGTGCCATCGTCTACAGTGGACGGCATGGATGCCGTTGCCGGCCTGCTCGACGGGCCCCGTGCACGCGGGGCGTTCCTGCTGTGCACGACGCTCGCGCCGCCGTGGTCGATGTCGATCCGCGACGAGGCGCCGCTGACCTTGATGGCGCTCGTCACCGGTGAGGCGTGGATCGTGCCCGAGGACGGCGACCCGGTGCTCCTGCGGGCGGGCGACGTGGCGATCGCGCGCGGGCCCGACCACTACCTCGTCGCCGACGATCCGGCGACGCGGCCGCAGGTCGTGATCCAGCCGGGCCAGCGCTGTGAGACCCCCGAGGGCCAGGAGGTCAAGCTGATGGGCGACTTCGGCGTCCGCGGGTGGGGCAACGATCCCGATGGCGGGACGGTGATGGTCGTCGGCACGTATGACCTGCTCGGCGAGATCCCCGAGCGCCTGCTGCGCGCGCTGCCGGCGCTGCTCGTACTGCGCGACGAGGAGTGGGATACGCCGCTGATCAGGCTGCTCGCCGACGAGGTCGTCAAGGACGACCCGGGCCAGGAGGCGGTGCTCGACCGGTTGCTCGACCTGCTCGTCATCGCCGTGCTGCGCGTCTGGTTCTCCCGCCCCGAGGCCCTGCCGCCGGCCTGGTACCGCGCGCAGGGGGACCCGATCGTCGGCCAGGCGCTGCGGCTGATGTACGACAGCCCGGCGTCGGCGTGGACGGTCGCCAAGCTCGCCGACACGATCGGGATCTCGCGCGCGGCGCTCGCGCGCCGCTTCACCGAGCTCGTCGGGGAGCCGCCGATGGCGTTCCTGACCGGCTGGCGCATCACGCTCGCCGCCGACCTGATCTCAGAGCCCGGCGCGACGATCGGCTCGGTCGCCGACCAGGTCGGCTACGGCAGCTCATTCGCGCTGAGCACGGCGTTCAAGCGCGTGCGCGGGATCAGCCCGCAGCAGCACAAGAAGCTCGCGGCTGCGGCCTAGGCGCCGGTCCGAGTCCGCCATTCGCGCTCGACCCCGCGCAGCAGCGGCGGGTAGACGAGGCGGTGGCGAAACGGCGCGATCGCCGCCATGTACAGCGATCCGAACATGCCGTTGCGCTTGACGAGCACGGCCATCTGGCCGCGATGGCGCCCGTTGGCGTCGGGAACCCAGCTCAGATGCATCACCCCGTGCATCGTCTGGTTGGCGATCTCGGCCGCGAATTCGTCGTCGGTCAGGTACAGCGGCGTGAAGGGGAGCGCGGCGAAGGCCGGTCCTGACGGCCCGGCGCGCAGGTCGGGCGGCAGGCGCTCGTGCAGGGTCGCCACACGCGTCCCGACGCCCGTGGCGTCGTCGTCCCACCCGAAGATCGTCCCCAGCCGCCAGCGCAGCGCGAAGAGCCAGCGGACGGGGAGCGAGTCGCTGTGGGAGGGATCCATCTCGGTCGCGCCCTGCACGAGAAGCGGGAAGTCGTCGGCGCCGCCCGGCGTCGGCAATGCCCAGACGTCCTCGAGGCGAAAGTCCGGGGCGATCGCATGGATCCGCCACGGCATCGAGGTGTGCGCTGACGGCGGCAACCGCATCACGTTCCATACGCTACCGTATGGAACGTGCCGGCACCAGTTCGCACTGCGCGCAAGCAGTGGATCGACGACGGGCTGCGAGCGCTCGCGGCCGGTGGCCCCGAGGCCGTGCGCATCGAGCCGCTCGCGCAACGCCTCGGTGTCAGCAAGGGCGGCTTCTACTGGCATTTCGAGAACCGCTCGGCGCTGCTGGAGGCGATGCTCGACAGCTGGGAGCGCACGGTGATCGACCAGGTCATCGCGAGCGTCGAGGGGGCGGGGACGGACGCCCGCGACAGGCTCAGGCGCCTGTTTGCGCAGGCCGCCGAGCTCAGCGAGCTGCTGGCGATCGAGATGGCGATACGCGACTGGGCGCGGCGCGATGACGCCGTCGCCGTCCGCCTGCGCCGCGTCGACACCCGCCGCGCCGAGTACATGCACGGGCTGTTCGCCGAGTTCTGCGACGACGACGAAGCCGACGTGCGCTGCCTGCTGGCCTTCTCCCTGTTCGTCGCCGACCCGCTGATCGCGACGGACCGCCGGCGGCGAACGCGCATCGTCGAGCGCGCGCTGGCGGGGCTGTTGGCGTGAGCGCGTTAGGCTCGCGGCGGCATGGCGCTCGACTGCACCTACCGGGTCCAGATTCCCCACAAGCCCGGGCAGCTGGCGAAGGTCGCCACGTCGATCGCGGCGGACGACGGCCTGATCGGCGACATCGTGACCGTCAGCGTCGGGACGGACATCTCGATCCGCGAGATCACCGTGGAGGTGCGCGACCTCGACCACGCGTGGGAGATCGCCGCGCACCTCAACGAGCTCGACGGGATGAAGGTGCTCTGGCACCACGACCGCGCGTTCATGCGCCACGAGGGCGGCAAGCTGGAGATCAACACGACCGGCCGCGTCGCCTCCGTCCAGGACATGCGCGACGTCTACACGCCGGGTGTCGCGCGGATCTGCAGCGCGATCGCCGAGACGCCCGCGCTCGCCGCGCGCTACACGATGATCGGCCACACCGTCGCGATCTGCACGAACGGCACGCGCGTGCTCGGCCTCGGCAACATCGGCCCGCGCGCGTCGATGCCGGTGATGGAGGGCAAGGCCGTCTTCTACCAGCAGTGCGCGGGGATCTCGGCGATGCCGATCCTGATCGACACCGAGGACGTCGACGAGTTCGTCGACACCGTCGTGCGGATCTCACCGACGTTCGGTGGCATCCATCTCGAGGACATCTCCGCGCCCGCATGCTTCGAGATCGAGCAGCGGCTGATCGAGGCGCTGCCCCAGCCGGTGATGCACGACGACGTCCACGGCACGGCCGTCGTCGCGCTCGGCGCGGCGCTTGCGGCCTGCCAGCGCGTCGGGCGCCCGTTCGGGGAGCTGACGGTCGGCCAGCTCGGCCTCGGCGCCGCGGGCTATGGGATCGCGGCGCTGATGAAGGACGCGGGCGCCGCGCGCGTGATCGCCGCGGACCCCGGGGAGGGCAGCCACGCGCGCGCCCTCGCCAAGGGCATCGAGGTCACCGACTTCGACACCGTCATGGCGCAGGCCGACGTGCTCGTCGCGACCACCGGCCAGCCGGGGCTGATCAAGCCCGAGTCGATCCACGCCGGGCAGATCGTGTTCGCGATCACCAACCCGTACGCCGAGATCGAGCCCGCCGCGGCGCTCGCAGCCGGCGCGGCGTTCGCGGCCGACGGCGCGACCGTCAACAACGTCCTCGGCTACCCCGGGATCTTCCGCGGCGCGCTGCTCGCCGGCGCGAGCGCGATCACCGTCGGCATGAAGCTTGGTGCCGCGCGTGCGCTCGCGGGGCTCGTGCACGACGCCGAGCTGGTGCCCGATCCGCTGGACCGTGCCGTGCACGACACCGTCGCGGCGGCCGTCGTGCAGGCGGCAGAGGCCGACGGCGTCGCGCGCCCGGAGATGGCCGCGGCCGGGCTCTAGCCTGCTGCGAGCCGGGCGAGCAGCTCCTCGCGCGGCGGGCCGGCGGCCGGCGGCGCCAGCGTGCCGGCGATCGTCTCGATGCGGTCGTGCAGCTCGGCGTCCGTGTCGAAGATGGCGGTGCGGTCGAGCAGGCCGACGCGGCGGATCGTGCGGCGCAGGACGAGGTCGTCGTGGGGCGCCGCGGCGAGCGCGGTCGCGAAGGCGAACAGCGGATAGCACCCGTCGCGCCGCGTCGGGTCGAGCGGCTCGCCCGCCCAGCGGCGCGAGCGCGCATCGTCGGTCGCGCACGCGAGCCTGTGGCGCTCCTGGGCCTCGGGGGCGACGGCGCCGCGGTAGCTCGCGACGACCGCGTCGGCATCGGGCGCCTCGGTCGCCGCCTGCGCGAGCGCCCGGGCGTGGGCGAGCGCGAACGCCAGGCCCCAGGCGAACGCCGGGTCGGTGTGACACAGGGCGTCGCCGACTGCGAGGAGGCTGCAGACTCCAGGGTCGTCGGTGCGGTCGACGTTCATCAGCCCGCCCATCGGCATGACGCCGGTGATCGGCTGGCCGTGCGCGGGCGCGGTGATCACGTCGAGCGGTGCGATCGCCGCGCACGCCGACATCCACGCCGGCTCGTGGCGCAGGACGCGCAGGTCGTGATCGGCGGCCGGGGCCAGCACGATCACCGCGTACGTGCGGTTGTCGCCGCGGAAGGTGTTGAAGCCCATGTAGCCGAGGTCGCCGCGCGGGTTCAGCAGCGGCCAGTCGAGGTGCTCGGCGCCGTCGGTCAGGCGGAAGTAGCGGCAGTAGTAGATCGCGCCCGTCGCGCTTGGGTCGCGGCCGGCGCGCGGCCAGCCCGGCGGCGTGCGATAGCGCCCGAGCGCATCGACGACGACGTCGCCCTCGACGGGGTCGCTGTCCGCCACGGCGACACCGGTGGCGCGGCCATATTCGGTGAGCAGGCCGGCGACCGGTGTCCCCGGGCGCAGCTCGACACCTGGCTGCGCCGCGGCGGCGCGGCGCAGCGCCCACTCGATGACGGGCCGGCGGACCCACAGGTAGACGAGGTCCTCGTCGCCGGGCTCGCGCGGCCCGCGCAGCTTCACCGCCAGGTCCTGTGGCTCGGCGCCGGCATCGAGCAGCGCGTCGAGGACGTCGGGTGCCCAGGACGCGAGCTCGCGACGTCCGCGCGGCAGGAACGCGTGGGGCTGCAGGAAGTGCGGGATGCCCGTGCGCGACACGTCGAACGCACCGTCGGGCGTCTGCGCCGGCGCGACGGCGTCGCGCTCGAGGACCACGGCGCTGTGGCCGGCGCGGGCGACGGCGAGCGCCGCGGCGAGGCCCGCAACGCCACCCCCGGCGACGATGAAGCGCATCGGGTGATTCTGCCGATACCTTGCAGTATCGGGTGCCGTACCTCTAAGGTACGGCGGGAATGGCGGACTCGCTCGTCGCGCATCACCCCGACGTCGGCCCACTGCTGTCCGAGCGCGCCCAGCGCGCCAAGCTCTCGAGGCGATCGTGCAGGTCGTCGCCGAGAAGGGCTACGAGGACGCGACGGTCGCCGACATCGTGCGCGCGGCGAAGGTCTCGCGCGGCACGTTCTACGAGCTGTTCGCGTCCAAGGAGGCGTGCTTCGCGGCCGCGTTCCGGCTCGGCGCGGAGGTGCTCGACAAGCGCGTCGGCGACGCGGTGCGCGGCGTCGAGGACTGGCGCGAGCAGTTGCGCCTGGGCCTGCGCGCCTACCTGCAGACGCTTGACGACGAGCCGCGCTTCGCGCGGGTCTACCTGCTGGAGTGCCACGCCGTCGGGACGGAGCGCGAGGCGGCGATCAGGTTGTTCGCAACGCGTTACGCCAAGAGCTTCGCGCTGTCGGGGCGGCCGGTGCCGCCTGACGACGCGCTGTACGTGCTCTCGGCGGGCGTGGGTGCGCTCGCCCGGGCGCAGGTGCGCGCGGGGCGCAAGACGATCGACATCTGAGGACATCGCGGTCGGCTGCGCGCTTGGCCTCGCCACGAAGGAGGAACCATGGACCTGACGTTCAACGAGACCGAGACCGCGTTCCGCGACGAGCTGCGCGCGTGGTTTGCGGACAACACGCCCGGCCCGCCGCCGGGGCACCGACGAGCGACCCGGAGGGTCGCGAGTTGGGCGGCGAGGAGGACGCCCACTACGCCTACCGCCGCGACTGGCAGCGCAAGCTGGCGACGGCGGCTGGGCCGCGTCCACTGGCCGGTGGAGTACGGCGGGCGCGCCGCGTCGCTGATGGAGTCGGCGATCTTCTTCGAGGAGCTCGGGCGTCGCGAAGCTGCCGCTGCCGGCGAACGTCCTCGGGCTGCTGCTGGCCGGCCCGACGATCATGGTCTGGGGCGACGACGCCCAGAAGGAGCGCTACCTCGCGCCGATGCTGAGCGCCGAGGAGATCTGGTGCCAGGGCTTCTCCGAGCCCGAGGCCGGGTCAGACCTCGCGTCGCTGAAGACGCGCGCGGTGAAGGACGGCGACGAGTGGGTCGTCACCGGACAGAAGGTCTGGACCTCCGGCGCGCAGTACGCGAAGTGGTGCATGCTCGTCGCGCGGACGGACTTCGACGCGCCCAAGCACAAGGGCCTCACGTACTTCCTGATGGACATGGAGGACCCGGGCATCACGGTGGCGCCGCTGGTGCAGATCACCGGCGAGGCGGAGTTCAACGAGCTCTTCCTCGACGAGGTCCGCATTCCTGACGCCAACGTGCTCGGCGGCGTCGGCAACGGCTGGAAGGTCGCGCTGACGACGCTGATGAACGAGCGCGCGGGCCTCGGCTTCTTCCTCGGCGTGCGCCTGCGCCAGCTGCTCGACGAGGTCTTCGCCGAGGCGGGGTCGCGTGGGCTGCTCGACGACCCGGTCGTCGCTGATCGAGCTTCGGCGAGCTGCACCTGCGTGCCGAGATCATCCGCCTCACCGCCTACCGCGGCCTGACGGCGATCGAGAAGTACGGTCAGCCCGGCCCCGAGGGCTCGCTGACGAAGTGGATGTGGTCAGACGCCAACCAGCAGCTCACGCAGTTCGCGGCGGACCTGCTCGGGCCGGAGGCGCTGACGAAGGGCGGGTCCTGGACCTACGAGCTGCTGCGCGCGCGTGGCAACTCGATCGAGGGCGGGACCACCGAGATCCTCAAGAACATCGTTGCCGAGCGCGTGCTCGGCCTGCCGAAGGCGAGGTGAGCTGACATGGACTTCGATCTGAGCGAGGACCAGAAGGAGATCAAGGCGACGGCGAAGGCGCTGCTGGCGGCGCGGTCGCCGATGGAGGCGGTGCGTCGCGCGGCCGAGAGCGAGGGCTACTACGCGGACTTGTGGACGGAGCTGTCCGAGCTTGGCTGGCCGGGGATCGCGGTCGCCGCGGAGCATGGTGGGCAGGGGCTCGGGTTCGTCGAGCTCGCCGTGCTGCTCGAGGAGCTCGGGTACGCGTGCGCGGCGACGCCGTTCCTGTCGTCCGCCGCGGCCGCTGCCGCGATCCAGCGCTGCGGCAGCGACGAGCAGCGGTCGCGCTGGCTGCCGGGGCTCGCGTCGGGCTCTGAGACCGCCGGCATCGGCACGGCTGCGTTGGCTGCCGACGCCGACGGGGCATCCGTCGTCCTGCTGCTCTCCGACGACGGCGTGATGGCCGTCGACGGCGCCGATGCGTCCGTCTCTGCGATCGAGACGATCGACCCGACCCGTCGCTACGCGTCGGTGTCGGGCTCGGGCGAGATGCTCGGCGACGGGGCCGCCGACCTGGTGCGCCTCGCCGTCGCCTGTGAGGTCGTCGGCGTGTCGCAACGGGCGTTGGACATGACGCTGGACTACGTCAAGGACCGCAAGCAGTTCGGCATCGCGGTCGGCGCCTTCCAGGCCGTCTCACACCGCTGCGCGCAGATGCTGTTCGACACGGAGTCCGCGCGCTCGGCGGCGACTGTACGCGGCGTGGGCGGCGGACGCCGACGCGGCGCTGCTGCCCGAGGCCGCGGCGCTCGCTGCGGCTGCCGCCGCCGACGGCGGTCGCGCGGTGACCGCGTCGGCGATCCAGGCCCACGGCGGGATCGGCTTCACCTGGGAGGCCGACGTGCACTGGCTGTACAAGCGCGCGCAGCTGGACACCGCGCTGCTCGGCGGCGCGCGTCGCCACCGCGCGACGCTCGCGCGGATCGGCGCGGAGAAGGTCGCCGGCGCGCCGGCCTAGCTGCCGGGCGGGCGAAGCGGCGGGACCCTCAGGCCGGCGGCGCTGCACTCGATCAGTGTCGCCAGCCGGCGGGCGCGCGTGTCCTCGCGCTTGGCCGATGTCACCCAGTGCGTCGCGGTGCGCCGGTAGTACGGCGCCTGCGCCGAGAACCACTCCCAGGCCGCGGTGTTCGCGCGGAGCTGCGCGTCCTGATCGGGCGCGAACGCCGCCGGCTCGTCGCGCTCGAAGGACGCGCGGCCGGTGTTGTCGTCGGTACGTGCGGCGAACGCGGCCTCGCCCGCCGGGGCCATGCGGCCCGCCGCGCGCAGCGCGTCGACCTTCGCGACATTGACCTTCGACCAGTGCGACCTGGCCTTGCGCGGCGAGAAGCGCTGCATACGGCGCTCGTCGTCGACGCGCCGCGAGACGCTGTCGATCCAGCCGAAGCACAGCGCCTCGTCGACGGCTTGGGACCACGTCATCGTGACCTTGCCCGACGCCTTCTTGTAGAGCCCGACCCAGACCTCGGTCTCGGACGCGTGATGTTGCGCGAGCCAGGCCCGCCACGCGTCTGGGCTGTCGAAGAAGATCGGCTCGTGCGTCACGGGCGGGAACGCTAGCGGGCCGAATCTGCGACACCGGGTTGTGCCGGACGTCCCCGTTCGACAGACTTCCGGCGTAATGTCGGGGATGTCGCGGCGCACGCTGCTCGAGCGTGCCGCCATAGGAGCCGCAGGGACAGTGGCCGGGGGAGGCGTGCCCGCGTTCGCGGCGGTGCGCGGTCCCACGGGCTTCCCGGCCGACGTCGCCCTCAGGCGGCGCCAGTTCGAGAACTGGGCCGGGACGATCCGGGCACGCGGCCTGTGGACATGTGCGCCGCGTACGCCGGAGGAGCTCGTCCAGGTCGTCAACTGGGCGCACCGCGCCGGCTGGACGGTCCGCCCGCGCGGCGCGATGCACGGCTGGTCGCCGTTTGCGATCACGACGGCGACGACGCGCGCGGACCCGGTCGTGCTCGCCGACATGCGCCGGCTGAGCGGTGCGCGCCTCGTCGGGCCCACGACGGTGCGCACAGGCGCCGGGACGTCGCTGCTCGCGCTGCTGACGTTCCTGCAGGAGCAGGGGCTCGGTCTGACGAGCTTCCCCGCCAGCGGCGAGCCGACGGTCGGCGGCATGCTCGCGATCGGCGCCCACGGGGCGGCGCTGCCGGCGGCGGGTGAGGCGCCCGCGCCCGCGCATGCCTACGGCTCGCTCAGCAATCTCGTCCGTGCGTTCACCGCGGTCGTCTGGGACTCACGCGCTCGGCGCTACCGGCTGCGCCGCTTCACGCGCGCCGACGCCGACACAGCGGCGTTCCTGACCGCGCTCGGACGCGCGCTGCTCGTCGACGTCACGCTGCGCGCCGAGCCCGAGCGCGCGCTGCGCTGTGTCAGCTACGTCGACGTCCCTGCCGCGGAGCTGTTCGCCGCGCCGGGCAGCGGCGGGCGGACGTTCGCGAGCCTCGTCGAGCAGGCGGGACGGGTCGAGACGATCTGGTTCCCGTTCACCAACAGCCCGTGGCTGAAGGTCTGGAGCGTCGCGCCCGCCAAGCCGGCGCCGGCGCGAGCGGTCTCGGGTCCCTACAACTACATCTTCTCCGACAGCATCCCCGAGCCGGTCGCCGAGCTGGCGGGGGCGCTCGCCGGTAGCGCCGGCGCGTTTACGCCGCAGTTCGGCCAGCTGCAACTCGAGGTCGTGCGGGCGGGTCTGCTCGCGACGAGCTCGGCGGACATCTGGGGCGCATCCAAGGACGTCGGCCTCTACATCCGCGCCTCGACGCTGCGCGTCGACGAGCTCGGCTACGGCGTCGTCGCACGGCGCGCCGACATCCAGCGGGTGCTCAATCTCGTCGCGACGCGCTGGCGCGACCAGGTCGCGGCCTACGCCGCCCGCGGCGAGTACCCGATCAACAGCCCGCTGGAGCTGCGCTGCTGCGGCGTCGACCGTCCGATCCGCCGCGGCGAGCGCCTGCCGGCGCTGGCGGCGACCACGGCCGTCGCGGGCCGGCCCGAGTTGGACACCGTGGTCTGGGTCAACGTGCTGACGCTTCCCGGCACGCCGGGGTACGCCCGCTTCTGCCGCGAGCTCGAGCAGTGGATGCTCGCGACGTTCGACGGGTCGTGGGCGCTTGCGCGGCCGGAGTGGTCAAAGGGCTGGGCCTACACCGACACGGGCGCGTTTCGCGACCGCGGCGTCTACCGTCGCGAGTTCCGTGCACGCGCCAACGACCTGCGCTGGGCGGGGCGGCGGTTGCGCGCCCACGACCCCCACGGCGTGCTCACCAACTCGGCGCTGGACGGGCTGCTCGGTGCCTGAGCATCACGCACACGCGCGGTAGCGGCGCACTACGGTGACGGAGCGCTTGCCGCTGCGCACGACGATCCGCAGCGCCAACGCCTTGCGCGTCGGCCGGCGCACGTGGACGACGCGCAGTCGCCGGCCGCGGGCGCGCTTGAGCGTCTTCGAGCCGCGCGACACCCGCACCGTCGCGGTGCCGGGCAGCCGCGGCAGCGACAGCCGCATGATCTGCGCACACGTCCGCCGCGGCGGCGGGCAGGCGAGCTGGAGGTCCAGCGGTCCGTCGCTGCGCACGTCGAGCACCGGGGCGCACGAGAGCCGGGCGCGCGCGGTGTCGACGGTCGCGTGCGCGACGTTGGTCGCGCGCACGACGAGACGATCGGCCTTCGGCGCCGCCGGTGCGCGGCCCCAGGTGCGCGCGCGCTCGAGGTAGGCCTGCGGCCCGCGCGCGCCGCCGTCGAGCGAGCCCGTGCGCTGCGTGACGCCGTGCTGCGGCGGGTCGCCGACGCCGAAGGCCTCCGACCGCGCGTCGATCGTGCCGGTGCGCTTGGCGTCGCGCGCCGTGAGCCCCGAGAGCCAGTAGGCGTGGTCGGCGACGACGTGCGCGCGCGACGAGTTGTCGTCCTCGTCGACGACGTAGGTGACGTGCGGCGGGTTGCGGTCGACGCGGTGGTCACCGAGGAACACCGCGGCCGGCGCGTACTCGTCATTCGTGGCCAGGGAGAGGTGGTCGGCGACCGGGAACAGCCAGGCCGCAAAGCGCAGCCCGAGCTCGCCGAGCTGCGCCGTCATGCTCTCGGTCTCGGCGATGTTCACGAGCTCGTCGGCGAGCGCCGACCACGCCATGACCGGCGTGTTGCGCAGCGATGCCAGCCGCGGCTCGGCCAGCCCGCGCGGCCCGACGGTCGAGAACCCGCGCGCGAACAGGTCGGGCCAGCGCGACAGGTACTGCCACGTCCCCTCGCCGCCCATCGAGTACCCCGAGACGGCGCTCCAGTCCGGATCGAGGACATAGTGGCGGGCGACGTCGGCCCAGACCTCGAAGCTGTCGCCCTCGGCGACGTCGGTGTAGAAGCCGTCGGGGCCGCGCCCGGTCGGTGTGACGACGATCGACCCGGCCTCGCGCTCGCCCAGCTGCGACTGGTTCGCGGAGTCCAGGTACTGGTTGTAGTTGGCGCCGAGCGAGTGCAGCTGCAGCGTCATGCCGTAGCCGCGCGCGGGCCTGGGCTTGCGCGGCACGTAGATCGCATAGGGCAGCAGCTGGCTGACGAGGTTGCCGGTGCAGGGCGACGGGCTCTCGGCGGTCGCCGCCGTCAGCCCGCCGCACAGCTTCGTGAAGTCGACGCCTTGGCCGTGAACCTGGCGGCTCGCGAAGATCCGGTTCATAGGCCCGGTCTTGGGCACGCCCGAGTCGTCGTCGGCGCCGGCGGCGAGCTTGGCGAAGTCGACGACCTCGCCGTACTTGGAGATGTCGCCCGCGGCGAGCGCGTCGGCCTGTGCGCGCTCACGCCAGAAGCGCGCCTGCAGCTTTCCGCCGACCGCTGCGTCGGCGATCGTCGCGCCGAGGCCGAACATGCTGACGTCGGGCATCGGCTCGTCGTGGCGGAAGGCGACGTTGAAGAGGCCCGAGCCGCTGACGCTGGCTCCGCCGGGCGTCGTCGCCGTGGCGATCAGCCCCGGCCGCAGGTAGCCGGCGCCCTGCCAAAGGCCGGTGGCGGCGGTCAGCCGGACCTTGCTGGTGCGCGGGTTCCACGCCGCGTGGGGGATGCGCACGTCGATCTGGCGGCGCGTGACGTCGACGCTCGCGGCCGGCGCCGGGGCGACCGGGGCGCCGTCGGCATCCAGCAGCTCGGCGGTCGTGCCGTGCACCGTCAGGAAGAGCCGCGCGGGCGAGCGCACGCCGGCCCCGTGGGGCCACTCGCGGGGTTCGAAGGAATCGCCGATCGCGACGGTGAACGCCGCGCGCGCCGGGTCGCGCATCGCGTTGAGCGTCACGCGCAGCGCGGTCGCGTCGGCAAGCGGCTTGATGCGCAGCTCGACGAGGTCTGCGGCGTTGTGGGCGAAGACGGGGTCGGTCGGGTAGGTCAGCGACCCGGCCTTCTGGGAAAAGAGGAAGTCGACGAGCGAGAACGGGTCGGTCAGATCCGGCAGCCCGGCCGCGCCGTGGTCGTCGTAGAGGTAGTCCTGGTAGATGAACTCGCCGTCGCGATAGGCGCTGGCGCTGGAGACGAGGATCGGCGGCGCCGTCCACGGTGCGACGTTCTGCAGCTGTGGCGCGTCGGGCGGGGCGTCGTAGAGCGCGTCGGGTCCGGGGCGGTGCCCGGAGCCGACGCTCGGCAGCGACGCGGCATGCGCTTGTGCGGTCAGCACGAGCGCGAGGAGACTCGCGACCACAAGACGGAGCGGCACGACGCGAGCCTACTGGCGGCAAGCCACCATTCGGCGCACATCAGTTGTCGGCACCCAACCGCGATGCGGCCCGATCGTCGCGTCAGGATCGCTCGTAACGTCCTGACAGCGCGTCAAGGGGAAAGAGTCATGGGCTTCATCAATCCGACACCGCCGCCGTTCGACGTCGAGGAGTGGAAGGCGAAACCACACCTCGAGCGGGTCAAGCCGCTGGCTCAGGACTGGGCCATCAACGGGTTCGGGACGCCCTACGCGATCTACCTGCTCTACGTCGTCAAGCTCGTGGCGTTCAGCTTCGGCGCGATCGCGGTCATCGGCACGACCGAGGGGCTCGGCGGCATCGGCGACTTCGGTGACTGGTGGACCGAGCCGATCGTCTTCCAGAAGTTCCTGGTGTTCATGGTCGTCTACGAGATGATTGGCCTGGGCTCCAGCTCGATGGCGCTGAGCTTCCGCTTCATCCCGCCGATCGGGAACATCCTGGCGTGGGCGCGGCCGGGCACGATCCGCCTCCCGCCGTGGCCCGACAAGAACCCGATCGCCGGGGGCTCGCGCCGCACGATCGTCGACGTCGCGCTGTATCTCGGCGTGCTCGGCACCGGCATCGCGCTGCTGGTCTCCGACGGCGACCCGCTCGGCGGGACCGCTGCCGGCCGTCTGGACACGACCCTCCTCGCGGTGATGCTCGGCTTGTGGGCGCTGCTGGGCCTGCGCGACCGCGTCTCCTACCTCTCCGGGCGCCCGGAGATCTACGGGATCATGCTGGTGGTCTGCCTGTTCCCGGCGGAGAACTTCATCGTCGCCTGGCAGATCGCGATGGTCTGCGTCTGGTTCGGCGCCGCGACGTCGAAGCTGAACCACCACTTCCCGTCGGTCGTCGCCGTGATGATCGCGAACACGCCGTGGAACCGGTCGCGCACCGCGAAGCGCCGGCTCTGGAAGAGCCACCCCGAGGATCTGCGCGCCTCGGGCGTCGCGGCGACCGCGGCGCACACCGGCACGATCATGGAGTACTTCCTGCCGCTGTTCCTGCTGTTCACGCAGGGCGGGACGCTGGGCACGATCGCAGTCGTCGGCATGGTGATCTTCCACATCCACATCACCTCGACGTTCCCGCTCGCGGTGCCGCTGGAGTGGAACCTGTTCATGATCTTCGGGACGCTGTTCCTGTTCGGCCACTACGGCGACGTGCCGCTGGACTCGCTCTCCTCCGAGCCGCTGCTCGCCCTCGTGCTGCTCAACGGCCTGGTGATCCCGATGTTCGGGAACTTCCGTCCCGACCTGATCGCCTTCCTGCCGTCGATGCGCTACTACGCGGGCAACTGGGCGACGTCGCAGTGGCTGTTCCGCAGGGACGTCGACGCCGAGAAGACGTTCGACACGAAGGTCAAGAAGTCGTCGAAGGTCGTCGCCAACCAGCTCGCGCGGCTCTATGACGAGGACGGCGCGGAGATCTTCCTCACCAAGGCGCTGGCGTTCCGTGCGATGCACCCGCACGGGCGGGCGCTCAACGGCCTGCTGCCGCACGCCGCGGTCGATGGCGAGGTCGAGGACTACATCGTCCGTGAGGGCGAGTTCCTCTGCGGTGCGACGGTCGGCTGGAACTTCGGCGACGGGCACTTCCACGGCAAGCAGCTGCTGGACGCCGTGCAGGAGCAGTGCAACTTCAAGTCCGGGGAGCTGCGGATCGTCACGCTCGAGTCCCAGCCGATGCACGTCCAGCGCCAGGAGTACAAGATCTACGACGCGGCCGACGGCTTGATCGAGACCGGCTACGTCGAGGTCGCCGACATGATCTCGCGCCAGCCCTGGCTGGGCGGCGGCAAGAACTTCGACTTCCCCGTCCACGTCACGTCGGGCGGCGCCCCGCGCGCGGCCGAGGCGCCGCCGCCCGTGGTGCCGGTGGCGTGAGCCGCGCATAGGCGGGCTGCGGCGGGCGACTACCCTTCAGCCCGCACATGATCAGCACCAACCAACTGAAGAACGGGAACCACATCGAGGTCGATGGGACCGTCTACAAGGTCGTGGAGTTCCAGCACGTCAAGCCGGGCAAGGGGCCCGCGTTCGTGCGGACCAAGCTCAAGCGCACGCGCGACGGCAACCTGATCGACAAGACGTTCCGCGCGGGGGAGAAGTTCCGGTCGGTCCGCACCGAGGCGCGCAAGATGACGTTCCTCTACGCCGACGGCACCGACGCGCACTTCATGGACGCCGAGACGTTCGAGCAGTCCGCGATCCCGGAGACCGCGATCGCCGAGAAGCTGCGCTGGACGAAGGCCAACCAGACCGTCGACCTGCTCTACATCGACGATCAGCCGGCCGAGATCCAGCTCGCGTCGTCCGTCGAGCTCGAGGTCACGCAGACCGAGCCCGGCGTGCGCGGCGACACCGCGTCGGGGGGCGGCAACAAGCCCGCGACGCTCGAGACCGGCGCGACGATCCAGGTGCCGCTGTTCGTCAACATCGGCGACCGCGTGAAGGTCCAGACGGACTCCGGCGAATACATGTCGCGCGCCTAGATGGGCGTCGTCATCGCCGGCGCGGGGCAGCTGAGCTGCCGCGCCGACCCACCGGCGCCGGTGGTGCTGGCCGCGCAGGCCGCACGCGCAGCCGCGGAGGATGCCGGCGCCGACGTGCTGCCGCGCGTCCAGGCGATCGCCCTCGTCGACCCGTTCACCTGGCCGGTGACGGACCCCGGCGCGCTGCTGCGCGCAGAGCTCGGCCTCGATCAGGCCGTCGCGACGCTGAAGTCCGCGATCGGCGGCACCGGGCCGCTCGTCCTGCTGGGCGCGCTCGCGACACGGATCGCCGCCGGCGAGCTGGACTGCGCGCTGATCGCCGGCGCGGAGGTCTTCTCGGGCTTCACCCGTGCGATGCGCGGCGAGGACCTCGGCTGGCCGGTCAACGCCGACGGCACGCCGGTGCCCGAGACCCTCGGTGAGACCGACGGCGCGTCGCATCCGCTGGAGACGGCCGCGGGCATGATCGCGCCGCTCATGTACTACCCGCTCTTCGAGCACGCCCTGCGCGGAGCGCACGGGCGCAGCGGTGATGAGCAGGCCGCGCTCGCAGCGCGCCTGTGGGCGCGGTTCGCCGACGTCGCGCGGGACAACCCGCACGCCTGGACGCAGGACCCGCCCGCCGACCCCGGCGCTGTCGGCGAGCGCAACCGGATGGCCGCGCATCCCTATCCGAAGTTCGAGACGGCGAACATCCAGGTCGACCAGGCCGCGGCCCTGATCCTGATGTCCGAGGCGGCCGCCGACGCCGCCGGCGTGCCGCGCGAGCGCCGCGTCCGCGTCGACGCGACGGCCACCGCGCACGACCACTGGTACGCCGCCAATCGCGACGCGCTGCATCGCTCGCCGGCGCTGGCCGCGTGCCGGGAGGCGCTGGCGCTCGACCTCGGCGAGGTCGCCCACGTCGATCTGTACTCGTGCTTCCCGTCGGCGGTCCAGATCGCCGGCGCCGAGCTTGGCATCGACCCGCTCGCAGACTCGCGCCCGCCGACGGTCACCGGCGGCCTGACGTTCGCCGGCGGGCCGGCCAACAACTACGTCACGCACTCGCTCGCGGCGATGACCGAGCGCCTGCGCGAGGACCCCGCGGCGAGCGGCGTCTGCACGGCCGTCGGCTGGTACATGACCAAGCACGGCGTCGCGCTGCTGTCCGGGCCGGACGCCCCCGCGCGCACGGCGGTCCTCGATGCTCACCCGCAGGCCGCGGTCGACGTCCGGCCCCGCCGCGAGGTCGCCGACGACGGACCGGTGCGCGCGACCGTCGAGGGCTACACCGCGCTGTACGACCGCGACGGCAGCGCGACGATGGGCATCGTCTCCGGGATCGCCGCGGACGGGCGCCGCACGTTCGGCAAGACCGACGCCGGCGCCGCGCTCGTCGCCGGCGACCCGCTCGGGGCGACCGCGGAGTTCGACGGCGCAGGGAACGTCGCGCTGTAACGCACCCGCCGCGGCCGGACAGGTTGTGGCGTGATCGGCGTCGCCGCGCTGCTGGCGCTCGGCGGGACGGCCGCGGCAACCGGCGTCCTGAAGGTCCACACCGGGATCTTCGGAGACCCGGGGATGACCGAGAACGACACGAGCGAGTCGCTGGACCTGCGCTGGCCCAGCCTGCGCACGGCCGCGCTGCGCCTCGGGCGTGAGCGTGCGGCGTTTCATGGCCGGCGCCGCCGCGTGCCAGTGGCAGGCCGACTGGCTCGCCGCCCATCGCGCCGGCGACAGCGCGCGTACGCGCGGCGCCGAGGACGTCCTGCATGCGGTCCCGACGTAGCGCGTCGTCCGCGCCACCGACGGCGGCGGCGTCGTCGCGCGCGATGCGCTGGCCAGCCACCGCCGCGGGCGGCGCCGGCGCGACGACCTTGCGCTGCGCGTGGCCGCTGCCGCGCAGACCGCGGTCGCCGACCAACCGCACGGCGCCGAGCTCGATCCGCAGCTGCACGCGCCGCGCTGACGGCGCGGGAGGGCCTTGCGCCGGCGCAGATCGCGATCGTGCTCGGAATGCCCGCGGGCACGGTGCGCGTGCGCCTGCATCGCGCCCGCAAGCGGCTCGCCGAGCAGCTCGGCGGACCGACGCCGACGATCACGGCCTCCGGCTCGCCGGTCGTGGTGGCGCGACACGGCTGAGCCCGAGCGCTCGCGCCCGGGCCCGGCCTACGCCAGGGCGGCACGGGGGGCTCCTCGGATGAGCTGGCTGTGTTTGTCCGAGTTTTTGGCAGCCAACTGCAGCCACCTTCTGCGAGCGCCCCCTCGAACCGGTGCCGTCGATGGCGGCGGGGTTGGGCGGCGGGGACCCCGCGCGGGCCTGCAGCAGTACCGTGCAGACCCGCATGTCCCGCCGTACAGACCAGCGCCGCGCCGCCGTCTTCGCGCTCTACCAGCACGACGTCACCGGGCGCGAGCTCGACGACCTCTTCGATCGCGATGCGTCCACGTTCACGCGCGCGCTGGCGTACGCCGCCGACGACTACACCGAGGAGCTCGACGGGCTGATCGAGCGCCATGCGCACGGCTGGTCGGTCGAGCGCATCGCGCCCTTGGAGAAGGCGATCATGCGCGTCGCGCTCGTCGAGATGCTGCACCCCGACGTCGCCCCCGCCGACACGCCGATTCCACCCGAGGGCGCGATCGACGAGGCCGTCGAGACGGCCAAGACCTACTGCGGCGCCGACACGCCGAAGTTCGTCAACGGGATCCTCGCGGCCGTCCTGCGCGAGAATGGCGCCACGTGACCGATCAGAACGACAGCGCCGACCTCGACCAGCTCGTGCAGCGCCTCGAGCGTGCGGCCGAGCAGCTGCGCACCGGCGACCTGTCCGCCGATGCCGCCGCGAGCCTCGTGGAGGAGTGTGCGGCGACAGCCGCGCAGGCCTCGGCCGAGCTCGAGCGGCTCACTCGCGCCGCGGCCGCCGAGCCGCCGCCGGCGCTGCCGGGGCAGGACACGCTGCTCTGACGCCGATGTACCCCGAGCATCTGCAGGCCCAGATCGAGGACTGCCTGAAGGAGCTGACCTTCTCCAGCAGCGTGGTCACCGCGGGCCTGGACGAGGCGATGCGCTACAGCCTGCTCGCGGGCGGCAAGCGCATCCGCCCGGTGCTCGCGCTGGCGACCGCCCGTGCGATCGGCAGCGACCCGTCCGAGGTGCTGCCGCTGGCGGTCGCGGTCGAGATGATCCACACCTACTCGCTGATCCACGACGACCTCCCGGCGATGGACGACGACGATCTGCGTCGCGGCCGCCCGACGTGTCACGTCGCCTTCGGCGAGGACGTCGCGATCCTCGCCGGCGACGCGCTCTACGCAGAGGCCTTCCGCCATGTGCTCGAGCACCAGACCGGCGAGGCCGGCCACGTGCTCGCGGCGCTGACCGAGCTGGCGGGCGCCACCGGCGTCAACGGCATGGTCGGCGGGCAGTGGGTCGACGTCACCGACGGGGCGCCCGTCGGGCCCGACGGCCTGCGCACGCTGCATGCGCTGAAGACGGGGCGGCTGATCGGCGCCGCGGTCGAGTGCGTCCTGCTCCTGACCGGCGCGGGCGAAGCTGCGACAATGCGCTATCGCCGTTTTGCGGCCGAGCTGGGCGTCCTGTTCCAGATCGTCGACGACATCCTCGACGTGACCGGGACCGATGACGACCTCGGCAAGCCGCAGGGCAGCGACGAACGCCACGGCAAGCGCACGTACGTGTCCGAGCATGGGCTCGACGGGGCGCGTAGGCTCGCCGAGACCTCATATGAGGCGGCCCGCGACGCGCTCGCACAGGCGGCCGACGGGCGCGACGCCCCCGAGCTCGAGCAGATCACCGACTTCATCTACACCCGCACCTCGTGACCCGCATCCTCGACCGCATCGACCGCCCCCAGGACCTCCACGGCCTCTCCGAAGAGGAGCTGACGCAGGTCGCCGACGAGGTGCGCGCGCACATCATCGATACGGTCGGCGAGATCGGCGGGCACTTCGGCGCGAACCTCGGCACGTGCGAGCTGGCCGTCGCCCTGCACTCGCTGCTGGACTCCCCGACGGACAAGATCCTCTGGGACGTCGGCCACCAGGCCTACCCGCACAAGATCCTGACCGGCCGCCGCGACCAGCTGCCGACGATCCGCCAGTACGAGGGCCTCGCGCCGTTCTGCGCGATCTCCGAGTCCGAGCACGACATCATGGGCGCAGGCCACGCGTCGACGTCGATCGGGTACGCCGTCGGGCTCAAGGAGGGCATGCGGCTGGCCGGCAACATCGACGAGGGCAAGGTCGTCGCGGTGATCGGCGACGGGGCGATGACCGGCGGCGTCGCGTTCGAGGCGATCCACCAGGCCGGCGGCCAGCACACGCCGATCGTCGTCGTGCTCAACGACAACGGGATGTCGATCGCGCCGAACGTCTCGTCGCTGTCGCGCTACTTCAACCGCGTCCGCCTGAACCCCAAGCTGTGGCACGCCCGCGAGGGCGTCGAGCGCGGCCTCACCGACCTGCCGCGCGGCATCGGCGCCGCGTTCGAGCGCTTCGGCCCGCAGTTCAAGGAGTCGATCAAGGCGTTCTGGGCGCCGGGGCTGTGGTGGGAGGAGCTCGACTGGGCCTACGTCGGCGTGATCGACGGCCACGACGTGCACGCGCTGCGCGGCGCCCTGTCGGCGGCCTTCAAGGCGCAGCGGCCCGTCGTCGTCCACATCGCGACCGTCAAGGGCAAGGGCTTTGGCCCGGCCGAGGACGGCGGCCTGGAGGGCATGGAGACCTGGCACGCGGCCAAACCCAAGTCGATCGCTCACGGCGCCCCCGTCGTCGCCGTCAAGAAGCCCGTCGATGCGGCTGCGCCGGCGCCGGTTCCGCAGTACACGAAGGTCTTCGGCGACGCGCTCGTCGAGGAGGTGCGCCGCGACCGCCGCGTCGTCGGCATCACCGCGGCGATGAACTCCGGCACCGGCCTGAACATCCTCCAGAAGGCCGAGCCCGACCACTACTTCGACGTCGGCATCGCCGAGCAGCAGGCGATCCTGTTCGCCGCCGGCCTGGCGCTCGAGGGCGCCAAGCCCGTCGCCGCGATCTACTCGACGTTCCTGCAGCGCGCGTTCGACCAGATCGTCCACGACGTCTGCCTGCAGAAGCTCAACGTCGTCTTCGCGATGGACCGCGCCGGACTCGTCGGCGACGACGGCCCGACGCACCACGGCGTGTTCGACATCGCCTACCTGCGCTGCCTGCCGAACATCGTCTGCATGGCGCCGCGCGACGAGGCGATGCTGCAGCGGATGCTGCGCACCGCGCTGCTGCTCGACGACGGCCCGTCGGCGATCCGCTACCCGCGCGGGGAGGGCATCGGCGTGCCGTTGCTCGCACCCGAGGCGATCACGCCGGTCGAGATCGGCCGCGGGGAGACGCTGCGGATGGGCGACGGCGGTCGCGTCGCGCTGCTGGGCTATGGCAGCGGCGTCGCCAAGGCGCTCGAGGCCGCCGACCTGCTCGAGGCAGAGCACGGCATCAAGGCGACGGTCGCCGACGCGCGCTTTGCCAAGCCGATCGACGTCGCGCTCGCCGCGCAGCTCGCCCGCGATCACGAGCTCCTGGTGACCGTCGAGGAAGGCGTCCTGGCCGGCGGCTTCGGCTCGGCGGTCTGGGAGACGCTCAACGAGGGCCAGCACAGCTACCGCCGGATCGTCCGCGTCGGCCTGCCCGATCGCTATGTGACCCACGGCAAGCCCGCGCTGCTGCACGCCGAGGTCGGCTTCACCGGCAAGGCGATCGCCCAGCGCGTCGTCGACGCGCTCGCCGGCGCCGACGCGCCGACCTCGCCGCTGACGGCCTAGCCGCCAAAAGAAACGGCCCGCACTAGGCGGGCCGTCTCGAGGGGAGGAGAGGTACTGCTATGAGGTACTGCGTTTGGGTCCTGCTATGTGATCGATGAGAGAAGTTCTTGGGGTCAGCGCACGCTGTAGCGCGTGGTGAGGCTGCCGATCGCCTGGATAGCTGCGATGGCGCCGAGCGTCGTGAGGGCGAGGGTGTCGCCGGCGAGGCCGAGGACGATCGCGGCGGCGAACAGGCCGATGATCGCGCCCCACTCAAACGCGTGCAGATCGCTGATCGACGTCGGGATCTGGCCGCGCTCGTCGGGGATGCCGCGCAGCGTGGAGCCGGCGACGGTCGCGCCGACGAGCACCGCGACGACGGTGCCGGCGGGGGAGAAGCCCACCGCGAACGGCGCGACGATGGTCGCGAGCGCGGTCATCAGCCGCAGCGCGGTGTGGATCGGGAAGGGAATGAGCCGGATGGCAGTCATTGCGTCCTCCATGGTGAGGGCAGAACCCGTGTTCGACTGTGAGGCTGGTCACACACGCCGAACATACGTTCCCCTGCGGTCGGCGCTAGATTCCGTCGCCCCATGCCGTCCAAGGTCCGCCTCGACGCGCTCCTCGCCGAGCGCGGGCTGTTCGAGTCGCGCTCGCGCGCGGCAGCGTCGGTGATGGCCGGGGAGGTGCGCCTGGCCGACGGGCGGCGCGCCGAGAAGCCGGGGATGCTCGTCACGCCCGACGTCGACCTCGCGGTCGACGCCGCGCCGCAGTTCGTCTCGCGCGGGGGGACGAAGCTCGCCAACGCGCTCGACGCCCGCGCCCTCGAGGTCGCCGGGTGCCGCGCGCTCGACGTCGGCGCCTCCACGGGCGGCTTCACCGACTGCCTGCTGCAGCGCGGGGCGCAGCACGTCGTCGCGCTCGACGTCGCCTACGGCGAGCTGCACTGGAATCTGCGCAACGATGCGCGTGTGACGGTCATCGAGCGCACCAACGCGCGCGGCGTGCGCGCGGACGACCTGCCCTATGCGCCGGACCTGATCGTCGCCGACGTCTCGTTCATCTCGCTGACGAAGGTCCTGCCCGCGGTGCTGCGCTGCGCCGCCGAGAGCTTCGACGCGCTGGCGATGATCAAGCCCCAGTTCGAGGTCGGGCGCGCCCGCGTCGGCAAGGGCGGCGTCGTGCGCGACGCCGCCGACCGCCGTTCTGCGCTGGTGGCGGTCGCGCTTGCCGCGCGCGCGGACGGGGCGGCGGTCCTGGGCTTCGCGTCGAGCGAGCTGCCCGGGCCCAAGGGCAACCGCGAGACGTTCGTGCACCTGGCCGAGTCCGGTCGCGCCGGTGGGCTGGACGACGCCGGAATCGCCGCCGCAGCGCTGGAGGCCGAGGTCGGATGACCCGTGCGCGGACCGTGACGGTGCTGACCCACCAGCGCCCCAATCAGACGGCCGAGGCGCTGCAGTGTCTGCAGGAGGCCGCGCAGAACGCCGGTGTGACGCTGCGCCTCGATCCCGACGAGACCGCCAAGCACGAGCTCGGCGACGACTCGCTGCTACGCAACGCGCCCCTGTCCGACGACGTCGAACTCTGCGTGGTGCTCGGCGGCGACGGCACGATCCTGCGCGCGCTGCGCCGCTACGCGGGGACGAGCGTGCCGGTGTTCGCGGTGAACTTCGGCGAGGTCGGCTTCCTCGCAACCGTCGATCCCGACGAGCTCGACAACATGTTCGAGCGCGCGCTGGCCGGCGACTTCGAGACGCTGACGCTGCCGGCGCTGGCGCTCGAGCTCGGCGAGGACAACTTCGCCGCGATCAACGATCTCTCGCTGCATCGCAAGGTCGGAGAGCGCGTGGCGAACCTCGCCTACGGCGTCGGCGAGGACGAGGTCGGCTCGGTGCGCTGCGACGGCCTGGTCGTCGCCACGCCCGCGGGGTCGACCGGCTACAACCTCGCCAACGGCGGCCCCGTCATGGCCTGGGGCGTGGAGGGCTACGCCGTGTCGTTCATCGCGCCGCACTCACTCGGCGCCCGCGCGCTCGTCGTCGCGCCCGACGACGAGCTCTCGGTCTCCAACCGCGGCCGCGACTCGGTCGACCTGTCGGTCGACGGCCGTCCTGTCGGCGAGCTCGGGCCGGGAGAGGCCGTGACCGTGCGCTTCGTGCGCGAGGCGGCCGACCTCGCGCAGATCCCGGGGTCGTCGTTCTACCGGCGCCTGCGGGAGAAATTCGGCCGCCTGGCGTATTAAAGGGGGTCAGATCTTGCAATCGCGCATCTCTCGGGTTTAAACCCGGCGCGTGCTTGATTGCAAGATCTGACCCCCGGGTTGTGACCCCCCGGGTTGTGTCCGGCGGCGCCGCTACAACCCGGGGCATGCTGTCCGAGCTGCGCGTCGAGAACCTCGTCCTGATCGAACGGGCTGCGCTGCGTCTGGGCGCGGGGCTGAACGTCCTGACGGGGGAGACCGGCGCGGGCAAGACCGTGCTCGCGGGCGCGCTCGATCTGCTGCTCGGCGGGCGGGCGCGCTCCAGCCAGGTGCGCCCGGGCGCCGCCGAGGCCTACGTCGAAGGCGTCTTCGAGCTCGACGACGCGCTGCGCGCGCGCCTCGGCGACGCGATCGCCCCGGACGCCGAGGAGCTCGTGCTGGCGCGGCGGGTGTCGGCCGAGGGTCGCTCGCGCGCAGCGATCAACGGTCGCTCGTGCGCCGTCGCCGACCTGCGCGACGTCGCCGCCGAGCTGATCGCCTTCTACGGCCAGCACGAGCACCGCAAGCTGACGCTGGCCGGCGCGCAGCTCGAGCTGCTGGACGCCGCGTGCGGGGCCGAGCACCTGAGCCGCCGCGGCGCCTGCGGTGACGCCCACGCGCGGGTGCGTGAGCTCGAGCAGCGCCTCCAGGAGCTGCGCGAGCTCGCCGGCGCCCGGGAGCGCGAGCTCGATCTCCTGCAGTTCGAGCTCGCCGAGATCGAGGAGGCCGACCCCTCCGAGGCCGAGGAGGACGAGCTGCTGGCGGCGCGCGAGCGACTGCGCCACGTCGAGGCGCTCCGCGCGGCCGCGCTCGGCGGCGCGGAGGTGCTCGCGCCCGAGGACGGTGAGGGCGGCGCACTCGCCGCGCTGGCCGCCGCCGGCGCCGGGCTCGACGGCGTCGAGCACGTCGACGGCGAGCTGGACGAGCTGATCGTGCGCTATCGCGCCCTGACGATCGAGGCCGGCGACGTCGCCGCCGAGTTGCGGCGCTACGGCGAGGCGCTCGACGCCGACCCGGGCGCGCTGGACGTCGCCGAGGAGCGCCTCGGCGCGATCGAGCGGCTCAAGCGCAAACACGGCGGCAGCATCGCCGCCGTGCTCGAGCACGCGGCGCGCTGCCGCGCGCGCCGCGACGAGCTGACGAGTGCCGAGATCGCGTCGGAGGCCGCGAAGGCCGAGCTGTCGGAGGCGCTTGCGCAGCGCGTGGCGCTCGCCGCCGAGCTGCACGACGCGCGCACCGCGACCGCGCCGGTGCTCGCCGGCGCCGTGCGTGCGCGGCTGGACGAGCTCGCGATGGAGGGCGCGCAGTTCGAGATCGCCCTCGAGGACCGCCAGCCCGGGCCGTCGGGGACGGACGCCGTCGAGTTCCGGATCGCGGCGAACCCCGGCGTGGCGGCGGCCCCGCTGCGCGAGATCGCGTCGGGCGGCGAGCTGTCGCGCGTGATGCTCGCCCTCGCCGCAGCCGTGCAGGAGCAGGGCGGTGCCGGTGCCGGCGGCGGCGCCGCCACCGTCGTCTTCGACGAGATCGACGCCGGCATCGGGGGCGTCACGGCGCGCGCCGTCGGCGAGCAGCTGCGCGCGCTCGCGTCCGGGCGCCAGATCCTCTGCATCACCCACCTGCCGCAGATCGCCTCGCTCGGCGCGCGCCACTTCTCGATCCGCAAGGACACGACCGTCACGCCCGCCCGCACCGAGGTCGTCGCGATCTCCGACAAGGAGGTCGTCGGCGAGATCGTGCGCATGCTCGGCGCCGGCGAGGACGATGTCGCCGCCCGCCGCCACGCCAAGGAGCTGCTGAAGGCCGCATAGCTGTCAGACTCGCCGCGATGTCCGCGCCGGTCTCAGGGCCCGCTCGCCTCGGGCGGCGCACCAAGCACTTGGTCAAGAGGCTGCGCCCGGGCGACATCGCGATCATCGACCACCGCGATCTCGACCGCGTGTCGGCGGAGGACCTCATCGCCGTCGGCGCCGTCGCAGTGCTCAACTGCCGGCCGTCGTCGACGTTGCAGTACCCGAACATGGGGCCGCTGCTGCTCGTCCAGGCGGGGATCGTGCTCGTCGACATGGACGGCGACACGCTGTTTCACGCGGTCAAGGAGGGCGACCCGCTCGACATACGCGGGGGCGAGGTCTGGCGCAAGGGCGAGCTCCTCGCCAGCGGCACGCTGCTCGAACCGCAGGCGGTGCGCGCCGAGAACGACCGTGCGCGCAACGAGATCGCCGACGCGCTCGAGGCGTTCGCCGAGAACACGCTCGCGCACATGCGCGAGGAGCGCGAGCTGCTGTCGGGCAAGATCGAGCTGCCGCGCTTCGACACCGACTTTCGCGACAAGCCCGTCGTCGTCGTCGTCCGCGGCGTCGATCACCAGTCAGACCTGCAGGCGCTCAAGCCCTACATCCGCGACGTGCGCCCGGTCCTCGTCGGCGTCGACGGCGGCGCCAACGCGATCCTCGAGGCCGGCTTCAAGCCGCACATGATCGTCGGCGACATGGACTCCGCGCAGGAGAAGACGCTGCGCTGCGGCGCCGAGCTCGTCGTCCACGCCTACAGCGACGGCCGCGCGCCCGGGCGTGAGCATCTCGAGGAGCTCGGGCTCGAGCACAAGGTCGTGCCCGCGCCCGGGACCTCGCAGGACGTGGCGATGTTGATCGCAGCCGAGAAGGGCGCCGAGCTGATCGTCTCCGTGGGCTCGCAGTCCAACCTCGTGGAGTTCCTCGACAAGGCGCGCAAGGGGATGTCCTCGACGTTCCTGACGCGGCTGCGCCTCGGCGAGATGCTCGTCGACGCCAAGGGCGTCAGCCGCCTGTACCGGCCGCGGCCGGGGCTGGCGCCGGTGGCCCTCGTGGCCGCCGCGGGCGTCGTCACCCTGGTCGCGACGATCGCCCTGACGCCGGGCCTGCGCGAGGTCGCCGACCTCCTATGGCTGAAGGTGCAGGTGCTGCTCGGCGGGGATGTCTGAGTAGGGTCGGGCGCCGGTGTTCGACTTCCGATACCACGCGCTCTCGCTCGCCGCGGTGTTCATCGCGCTGGCGGTCGGGCTGCTGCTCGGCGTCGCGATCGGCGACAGCGGCCTCGTGTCCAGCGCCGAGCGCGACATCCGCCAGGGCCTGCGCGGCGAGATCCGCGACGCCAACAGCCGCGCCGCGGACGCGGAGCAATCACGCGACCGGCTCGCCGAGGAGCTTCAGGCGGCGTTCCCGCTGATGACCGACGATCGCCTGACGGGCAGCATCGGGCTCGTCTTCCTCGGCGAGAACTCGCAGGCGATCGCCGATCACGTCAAGAGCGCGCTCGAGGGCAGCGGCGCGGAGCGCGCGAGCGTCGCGACGCTCCGCGAGCCCGTCGACCTGGACGCGCTCGCCGGACATGCGGCGGGCACGCGCTACGCGACGATCGCCGACAGCGATCAGCCCGACCTCGACCTCGTCGAGGACTTCGGCTTCCGGATGGGCGCGCAGTACGTGCTGCCCGGCCGGCTGATCGAGCGCGAGCGCGACGACCTGTTCGGCAGCCTCGCCGGCAAGCTCGACCCGCTGCAGGGCGTGATCGTCGTGCGCGACCAGCCGGATGGGATGGACACGCGCCAGGACGACGTCGCCGACCGCTTTGAGATCGGCTTCGTCCGTGGGCTGCGCGAGACGCGCCTGCCGGTCGTCGGCGTCGAGACGTCGGCGACGCGGCCCTCGCAGGTGTCGTGGTTCCAGCAGCGCGGCATCTCGACCGTCGACGACGTCGAGCGGACGATCGGGAAGGCCGCGCTCGTCTATGTCCTTGCGGGAGCGCGCGGCGACTTCGGCCGCAAGTCGACTGCCGACGCGCTGGTGCCCCAGCCATGATCGGGCGGCTGCGCCTCGCCATCTCGCGCCAGCTCTCCGAGCCGACGGGTCGCGGCGGACGCATCATCGCCGCGCTCATGAACCGTGGTAACCGTGGCCTCAACGAGCGGGCGATCGACCTGCTCGACGTCCAGCCGTCGTCGCGGGTCCTCGACGTCGGATTCGGTGGCGGGCTGACGTTTGCGCGGCTGCTCGACCGCGGCGCGACGGTCATCGGCGTGGACCGCGCCCCGGACATGGTCGAAGCCGCACGCGAGCGCTACGGCGACAGCGTCGAGGTGCACGTGGGTGAGGTCACCGCGTTGCCGCTGCCCGACGATGGTGTTGACCGCATCCTGACGGTCAACACCGTCTACTTCTGGCGCGACCTGCCGGCCGCCTTCGCCGAGCTGCGCCGCGTGCTCGCGCCCGGCGGCAGGCTCGCCATGGGCATCCGTGACGGCACCGTGATGGATCAGGTGACGCCCGAGGTCTTCACGATCCGGCCGGCCGACGAGCTGGCCGACGCGCTGCGCGTCGCGGGCTTCGAAGCGGTCGAGGTCGTCTCTGCCCCCGACCGCAAGACGCACGTCCTGACTGCGTCAGTCGGCTGACGGCGCGCCGCCGTCGAAGTCCAGCGCACACGAGTTGATGCAGAAGCGCTGACCGCCCTTGTCGCGCGGGCCGTCGTCGAAGACGTGGCCGAGGTGCCCGCCGCACTTCGCGCAGACGACCTCCGTGCGTGTCATGAAGTGCGACTTGTCCTCACGCAGCTCGACCGCCGCGGCGACGGCGGGCTCGGTGAAGCTCGGCCAGCCGCTGCCGGACTCGAACTTCGTGTCTGACGAGAACAGCTCGGCGCCGCAGCCGCCGCAACGGTACATGCCGTCCTCGTGGTTGTGGACGTAGCGGCCGGTGAACGGCGGCTCGGTCGCGCCCTTGCGCAGGACGGCGTAGGCGTCGGGCGCGAGCTCCTCGCGCCACTGGGTGTCGGGCTTGTCGATCTTGTTCGGAGTACTCACGTTCCTACAGTCTTGCAGCGCCCATCGGGTGTTACAGAGCAGCGTCCGCGCTTGGCGCTACCTTGCCGCGGTGCACGTCCTGCCCCTCGTCCTCAGCGCCGCCGCCGCCTTGGCGCTGGCGCCGGGACTGCGGCAGGCACTGCTGGCCGGCGGGCACACGCGGGAGAATTACCGCGGTGCGCAGATCGCCTGTCCGCTGGGGATCGTGATCCTCGCCGGGGCGATCGTCGCGCTGGGCATCGACGGCGCGCTGGTGCAGGTCGGCGCGATCGATCCGCAGCAGGTGCTCGTTCCCGAGTTCGTGCTGGGCGTCGCCGCGCTGGGCCTCGTCGACGACGCCTACTCGGGGCCGTCGCGCGGCTGGCGCGGGCACGGCAGGGCCGTCGCGGCAGGGCAGGTCCCGACCGGTGCGCTGAAGGCCGTCGGCACGCTGGCGCTGGCGGCCTGGGTGCTGCGCGGCGGCGACGACACCGTGCACTACGCGCTCGCGCTCGTCGTGCTCGTGCTGGCCGTCAACCTGTTCAACCTCGTCGACCTGCGTCCCGGGCGCGCGGTGAAGCTGTTTGCGGCGCTGGCGGTCGTGCTCGTCGCGATCGAGGGCACGACGCTGCTGGAGGAGATGGGGTTCTTCGCCGGTGCGATCCTCGTCGCCGGCCTCTATGACCTGCGGGAGCGGGGGATGCTCGGGGACACCGGCTCCAACCTCATCGGCGCCGTCGCCGGTCTTGCGCTGCTGCAGACGATCGACACGAAGACGGGGCTCGCGATCGCCGCAGTCGTGCTGCTGGCGATCACGGCCTACGGAGAATTCCGCTCAATTTCCGGATTCGTGGAGCGAACTCCCGGACTACGACATCTAGACTCGCTGGGAAGGACCCAATGACTTCCAAGACCAAGTACATCTTCGTCACCGGTGGCGTCGTCTCGTCGCTGGGCAAGGGAATTGCCGCCGCGTCGATCGGCCGCCTGCTGGTCTCTCGGGGCCTGTCGGTCGGGCTGCAGAAGTTCGACCCTTACATCAACGTCGACCCCGGGACGATGTCGCCCTACCAGCACGGCGAGGTCTTCGTGACCGAGGACGGGGCTGAGACCGACCTCGATCTCGGGCACTACGAGCGCTTCACCGACGCGAACACGACGCGCGCGTCGAACGTCACGGCCGGCGGCGTCTACAACACCGTGATCCGCAGGGAGCGCCGCGGCGACTACCTCGGCGGCACCGTGCAGGTCGTCCCGCACATCACCGACGAGATCAAGAGCCGCATCAAGCTGATCGGCGAGACCGCCGACGTCGACGTCGTGATCACCGAGATCGGCGGCACCGTCGGCGACATCGAGTCGCTGCCGTTCCTCGAGGCGATCCGCCAGTTCCCCGTCGACGTCGGGCGGCGCAACTGCATGTACCTGCACCTGACGCTCGTGCCGTACATCGGCCATGCCGGGGAGCTCAAGACGAAGCCCACGCAGCACTCCGTCAACGAGCTGCGGCGCATCGGCATCGCGCCGGACATGGTGCTCTGCCGCGCCGAGGACGAGCTCTCGCTGGACATCCGCAAGAAGATCGCGCTGTTCGCGTCGCTGCCGATCGACGCGGTCGTCTCGGCCAAGGACGTCAAGAACATCTACGAGGTCCCCGCCTGGTACCACGAGCAGGGCGTCGACAACTTCATCCTCGAGGCGCTCGGGCTGGAGGCGCCGCCCGCTGACCTGACCTCGTGGAAGGAGATGCTCGCGCGCGCGGAGGCGGCGACGACGCCGGTGAAGATCGCGCTCGTCGGCAAGTACATCCAGCTCGAGGACGCCTACAAGTCGGTGTCCGAGGCGCTGCGCCACTCCGGTGAGCTGCACGGGGGCAAGGTCGAGATCGAGTGGATCGACTCCGAGGCGCTCGAGTCCGACGAGGTGGCGCTGGAGAAGCTCGGCGACATGGACGGGATCCTGATCCCGGGCGGCTTCGGCGGCCGCGGCATCGAGGGCATGATCCGTGCGGCGAAGATCGCGCGGGAGCGGGAGATCCCGTACCTGGGCGTCTGCCTGGGCATGCAGATCGCCGTGTGCGAGTTTGCGCGCCACGTCGCCGGCATGCCGGGCGCGAACTCGACGGAGTTCGACATCGAGACCGAGTGGCCCGTCATCGACCTGCTGCCCGAGCAGAAGGAAGTGTCAGATCTCGGCGGCACGATGCGGCTTGGGGCCGACCCCGTGAAGGTGCACGACGGCACCCGTGCCCGTGAGGTCTACGGGGAGGCGGTCATCTACGAGCGCCACCGCCATCGCTACGAGGTGTCGATCTCGCTGCGCAAGAAGATCGAGGCGGCGGGCCTCGTCGCTGGAGGCACATCCCCCGACGAGCGGCTCGTCGAGATGATCGAGCTCCCGCGCGACGTCCACCCGTTCTTCCTCGCATCGCAGTTTCACCCCGAGTTCAAGTCGCGACCGGAACGCCCGGCGCCGATGTTCCGGGAGTTCGTCGCGGCCGCGCTCGCGCGGGCCACGGCGCGCGAGCCCACGGGCGAGGTGCGCGCGTCGCGCCCCTCGTGAGGCGCGCCTCCGAGCTCGAGCGGCGCTCGCTCAACGACACCTTCGCGGCGCTCTGCACGATCCGCTCGCCGTGGGGCGAGGAGCGCGCGATCGCCGACGACGTGACCGCGCGCCTGCGCGCGCTCGGCCTCGAGGTCGAGGAGGACGACTCCGCGCCCGTGACCGGGGCGGGGGCGGGCAACCTGCTCGCGCGGATCGCGGGTCGCGGCGAACGCACGGTGCTGCTCTGCGCGCACATGGACACCGTGCCGCACGACGGCCTCGTCGCGCCCGTCCTCGACGACGGCCACTGGGTGAGCGCCGGCGACACGATCCTCGGCGCCGACAACAAGGCGGCGCTCGCCGTGTTCCTCGAGGTCGCGCGGCGCGCGGCCGTCGAGCCGCCGCCCGTCGGCATCGAGCTGCTGTTCACGGCGTCGGAGGAGAATGCGCTGGCCGGATCGCGCGCGTTCGACGCCTCGCGGTTGCGTGCCGATCTCGGGTACGTGCTCGATCAGGCCTCGCCGATCGGCGAGGTCGTGATGGGCTCGCCGACGTCGTTTCAGATGACCGCGACATTCCAGGGCCAGGCGGCGCACGCCGGCGTGCGCCCCGAGGACGGGCGCAGCGCGATCGTCGCCGCGGCGCGCGCGATCGCGATGCTGCCCCAGGGCCGCATCGATGAGCTCTCCAGCGCGAACGTCGGCTGGGTGCGCGGTGGCGGGGAGGGGACGAACGTCGTCGCCGAGCACGCTGCGTTCGCCGCCGAGGTGCGCTCCCACGATCCCGCCCGCGCCGAGGAGATCGTCGCCGCGATGGTCGACGCCGTCCACGACGCCGCCAACGAGCCCATCTGCGCCTGCGACGTGGACCTCGACGTCGTGCGCGTCTTCCCGGGCTATCGCCACAGCGCCTCGCAGCCGTCCGTCGTCGTCGCGGAGTCCGCGCTGCGCGAGTGCGGCTACGAGCCGCAGCGCGTACTGACCGGCGGCGCGTCGGACGCGAACATCCTCGAGAACGCCGGCCTGCCGTGCACGAACCTCGCCAACGGCACCGAGCGCAACCACCGCACCGACGAGCGCGTGAGCGTCGTCGCGCTGGAGGGCATGCTCGACGTCGTGCTGACGCTCGTCGGAGAGCTCGGATGAGGCTCGTGCTGCGACGCGGGACGGTCACCGCGGCGGAGCCGGTCGACGGGCCCGAGCAGCAGCTGCGGGTTGACGACCGGCCCGCGGTCGCCGACGTCGAGATGGTCGGTCCGTGCGAGGTCGGCGACGACGTCGTCGTCAACGGCCAGGCCGTTGATCTCGAGCTGGGCAGCGGCGGCTTCGACATCGTCCACGTCAACCTGACGCGCGGGCTCGGCGGGGCGGGCATCGAAGGCGCGCACGTCATGAAGCTCAATTACTCCTCGCTGCAGCACGCCGTGTTGCCGCAGGACGGCGAGGCGGCGAGCACGCCGGTCGGCGTCTTCAGCCTGCACGGTCAGCTCGCGCCGATGTGCTGGGCGATCGGGCAGGCGGGACCGGGGACGCGCGTCGGCTACGTCCAGACGGCGGGGGGCGCGCTGCCCGGCGGGCACTCGCGCGTCGTGCGCGAGCTGGGCGACCGCGGGCTGCTGCACGTGCACGTCACTGCCGGGCCGTGTTACGGCGCGATCGAGGCGATCACCACGATCGGCGCGATCGCCCGCGCCGCCCAGGACGCAGACGTCGTGCTGTGCGGCCCCGGCCCGGGCATCCTCGGGAGCGCCTCGCGCCTGGGCCACGGTGGCATGGTCGCCTTGGACAGCGCCCACGCGGCGCTCGCGCTCGGTTGCGAGGTCGTGCTGTGCGCGCGGATGTCCGAGAGCGATCCGCGCGAGCGTCACCAGGGTGTCAGCCATCACACGCAGACGGTGCTCGACCTGCTGCTCAAGCCCGTCACGTGCATCACCGAGCCGGCGGACGCGACCGCGTACCTCGCGTCGGGCCTGCCGACGCGCAACATGGGTCGCGAGGACCCGGCCTTCTTCGGTGCGGCGATCGCCGCGGGCAGGGCCTTGGTGTGAGCGAGCGCGAGTTCGAGCAGGTCGCCTCGCGCACCGTCTTCGATGGTGTCGTCGTGCGTGTCGACGTCGACGAGTACCGGTTCGCTGACGGGGAGGTCGTCGAGCGCGAGATCGTCCACCGGCCCGGGGCGGTTGCGATCGTCGCCCACGACGACGAGTTCGTCTACCTCACGCGCCAGCCGCGCCCGGCGATCGGCGACCCTGACAGCCTCGAGCTCCCGGCCGGGCTGCTCGACAAGGACGGTGAGCCACCCGCGGACACCGCGCGCCGCGAGCTGATCGAGGAGATCGGCAAGGCGCCCGGCAAGCTCGAGCATCTGCTGACCTACTACTCGAGCGTCGGGTCCAGCGACGAGCAGGTCCACCTCTTCCGCGCGACGGATCTGCGCGACGAGCACGCCGACTCTGGCGAGAACGAGCGCATCGAGGTCGTGAAGTGGCCGCTCGCCGACCTCGACGGTGCGATCGCGGCCACCAGGGACGCCAAGACGCTGCTCGGCTTGCGCCTGCTGCGCTGACAATCCGCTTGCACCCGCAGGGTCGTGCCGGCGCTCGAAGAACGCTCTGAGCATGGCGACCGTCCCCGCTGAGACGACCGCGCGTGCCTTCGAGCATCACGTGCTCGACTTCCTCGCGTACCTGGAGTTCGAACGCGGGCTGTCGCGCAACACGCTCGACGCCTACCGGTCAGACCTGCTGCAGATCGGCGCCTACCTGCAGCGCATCGGCGTCGCCGCGACGGAGGCGACGCACGCCGACCTGACGGGCTTCCTGACCGAGCTCGCGGCGGGCTCGGAGGCGCGCCCGCCGGTGGCGCCGGCGACGCTGCAGCGCAAGGCCGCCTGCATGCGCTCCTTCTACCGCCATCTGCGCCGCGACGAGGTCATCTCCCACGATCCAACCGCCGACCTGCGTGCGCCGCGCAAGCAGCAGAAGCTCCCGCAGGTGCTGACGCGCGACGAGGTCGCACGGCTGCTGGCAGCGCCGCGGGGGACGGCGCCGGGCGCCCTGCGCGACCGCGCGCTGCTCGAGACGATGTACGCCTGCGGGCTGCGCGCCTCCGAGGCGATCGGGCTGCAGCTGATGGACATCGACCTACGCGCCGGCGTCCTGCGCGCCCGCGGCAAGGGCAGCAAGGAGCGCCTCGTCCCGATCGGGCGCGAGGCAGTCGCTGCGCTGCGCGTCTACCTGCAGCGTGGCCGCCCGCCGCTCGTCGGCGTGCGCGACGAGGCGCACCTGTTCGTCAACCAGCGTGGCGGCGGCCTGACGCGCCAAGGGCTCTACAAGATCGTCCAGCGCCACGCCAGGGCCGCGGGGCTCGACGACCGCATGAGCCCCCACACGCTGCGCCACACGTTCGCGACGCACCTGCTGGCGGGAGGCTGCGACCTGCGCTCGCTGCAGGAGATGCTCGGCCACGCCGACGTCGCCACGACGCAGATCTACACGCATCTGTCGGCCGAGCGGCTGAAGGACGTCTATTTCAAGGCTCACCCGCGGGCCAGCTCGTAGCATCCAGGGTCTGTCCCGCCTTCTCGTCATCCTCCTGGCAGCATTCGTCCTCGGCGGCTGCGGCACCGAGCGCCAGCAGCCGCCGGACGTCACGACGCCCGGCCCGCCGATCGGCACCGAGCCGCGTGCCCGCGCGGGGGTCTCGTTCCTCGCCCCCAAGGGCTGGCTCGTCAACGAGGGCGACGGGACGCAGGTCTACGCGATCTCGACGGGCGAGGCGACGATCGCGGTCTACCGCTACCCGCGCACCGAGCGGCTGCCGCGCACGCGTGCGGAGCTCGACGCGGCGGCCGAGGCACTCGTCGGCGCCGCGAAGGCCATCGACAGCACCTTCGTCGAGCTCAAGCGCGGCCGCCTGGAGGTCGACGGGCACCCCGCGGTCCAGCTGCGCGGGACCGAGACGATCGTCGGGCACCCGCGGATGGTGCGCTCGACGCACGTCTATGCCGAGGGTGCCGAGATCGTCGTCGACGCGTTCGCACCCGAGAAGGACTTCCGCCGCGTCGACGAGCAGGTGTTCCGCCCGCTGCTGAAGTCGCTGAAGATCGGCAAGGCGTGAAGCGTGCCTTCGTCGTCGTGATGGACGCGGTCGGCGCGGGACCGCTGCCCGACTCGGCGGACTACGGAGATCCCGGGGCCGACACGCTCGTGCATCTCGCCGAGCTCGTCGGCGGGCTGGAGCTGCCGGTGCTCGAGGGCCTGGGCCTCGGCAACCTGCGTCCGATCGCGGGCGTGGCGCCGACCGACGCTGCCGCGGCATTGCACGGGCGCCTGCACCCGCTCGGCCCGGGCAAGGACTCGACGACCGGCCACTGGGAGCTGATGGGCGTCGTTCCGCCCGAGCCGCTGCCGACCTATCCGGACGGGTTCAGCGACGACGTCGTCGCGCAGCTGCGGGCGGTGACCGGCCACGAGTACATCTGCAACCGCCCGTACAGCGGCACCGAGGTGATCGAGGACTTCGGGGTCGAGCACCTGCGTACAGGCGCCCTGATCCTCTACACGTCGCAGGACTCGGTGCTGCAGGTCGCGGCGCACAGCGACGTCCTCTCCGAGGAGGCGCTGCGTGAGGTCTGCGCCGCCGCGCGCGAGATCGTGCCGGTCGGCCGCGTGATCGCACGGCCGTTCACCGGTGTCCCGGGAGCGTTTCAGCGCACCACCGGCCGCAAGGACTTCTCCCTGCCGCCCCCGGCGCGCTCCTACCTCGTCGCACTCCAGGACGCCGGCGTCCCCGTCCACAGCGTCGGCAAGCCCGCAGACCTGTTCGCCGGGGTCGGCATCGACGAGCGCCACCCGGGCGCGACGAACGCGATCGCCATCGACAGCACGCAGCGCTTGTTCGACGGTCTCGACGGCGGCCTCGTGTTCACCAACCTCATCGAGACCGATCAGGTCTACGGCCACCGCAAGGACACGGCGGGCTTCCACGCCGCGCTCCAGGGGATCGACGCCGCCGTCGGCGGCTGGCTGGAGCAGCTGCGCGACGACGATCTGCTCGTGTTGACCGCCGACCACGGCGTCGACCCGGCATCGGCTCACACCGACCACACCCGCGAGCACGCCCCGCTGCTCGCGGTGTTCCCCGGGCACGGCGGCCGTCGCCACGACGGGCCGCTGGCCGACGTCGGCGCCACCGTCCTGCAGTGGCTGGCGGCGACGCGGGACGATGAGCTGCCGGGGACTCCGTTTGCCTGAGCTTCCCGAGGTCGAGACGATCCGCCGCGGCCTCGCTCCCCTCGTCGAGGGTCGCGCGATCGCGCGTCTGGAGATCCACGATCCGCGCTGGTGTGAGCCGCTTACGACGAGCGAGGTCTCAGACGTCGTCGTGGGGCGCCGGATCGAGGCGCTGCGCCGCCGCGGCAAGTACCTGATCTTCGGGCTCGCGGACGACGTCAACCTCGTCACGCACCTGCGCATGACCGGCAACTACCTGTATGACGCGCCCGTCGACCAGCCCTACCGGCGCGTGACGTTCACGCTGTCCGACGACCACGAGATCGGGTTCTTCGACCCGCGGCGCTTTGGCACCGGAGCGCTCGCCTTCGGCGACGACGGCCTCGATGCGCTCGGCGTCGAACCGCTGGACCCGCCGCTGTCGGGTGCGATGCTGCGCGCCGCCGCGCGCGGGCGCCGCGCGCCGGTCAAGGCGTTCCTGCTCGACCAGCGCCAGATCGCGGGCGTGGGCAACATCTACGCCGACGAGGCACTCTTCCGCGCGCACATCCACCCGCTGCGCGAAGCCGGAAAGCTCACGCGCGCGCAATGGGACGCGCTCGCCAACGGCGTCGTCGAGGCGCTGGAGGCGGGCCTGGCCGCCGGCGGTGCGACGATCGACGACTTCCGCCACCCCGACGGCGCGTCCGGCTACTTCCAGACCGAGTTCCTCGTGCACCTTCGCCGCGGCGAGCCGTGCGTGCGCTGCGGCAACGAGGTCGTGAAGTTCGTCGCCGGCGGGCGCGGCACCTACGCGTGCGAGCGCTGCCAGCCCAAGCCGCGTGCCGCACGTCGTACGCTGATCCGGTGAAGATCGTCGACGAAGCAGGGCTGCGCGAGGTCGTCCCTGAGCCGCCGCAGAAGGCGTGGGACAAGGAAGAAGATCACCTCGACGAGACGTGCGCCGCGTTCCTGGCGACGTCGCCGTTCGCGGTGCTGGCGACCGCCGGCCCGGACGGGCGCTGCGACGCGTCCCCGCGAGGCGGCCCGCCGGGCTTCGTGTCGCTGATCGACCCGCGGCGCGTGGCGATCCCCGACTACACCGGCAATCGCCGCCAGGACTCGCATCGCAACATCGTGGCCAACCCGCACGTCGGCATCGTCTTCTTCGTGCCGGGGACGCGCGAGACGCTGCGGGTCAACGGCCGCGCGACGCTCTCGACGGATCCGTCGCTGCTCGTTGCCCTTGCCAGCGGCGGCAAGCCGCCTGCGCTCGCGATCGATGTCGCTGTGCAGGTCGCGTTCGTGCACTGCGGCAAATACGCCGTGCGGTCGGAGGTCTGGGACCCGTCGACGTGGCCCTCGCGCGTCTCCCTCGCTGCCTCGCGTGCGAAGTCCGACGGCTGCGGCACCGCGGAGGCCACCGAGGCTCGGTGGGACGCGTCCTACGCGGACCCCTCGCAGGTCTGGTGAACCTCCGCCGCTGCGCCTGCGCCGGCACACCTGCGCATTGAAGGTCTGGCGCTCTTGCGCCTGCCGGGCGCGATGCGGCGCTCGCTGGCCGACTCGACCCCCTGGTCCGCAGGGAAGTGGCCAACCCCTGTTGGCCACTTTCTCGTTGGACCACCCCTCGTGCCCGGCCGGCCGCTGCAGCTAGGCCGCGGCGAGCTCGCGCAGGCGGCCGGAGCGGTCGGCGGCGAGCGTCTCCTGGAAGCCGCCGATGACCTCCTCGCCGACGATGACTTGGGGGAAGCTCATCATGCCGGTCCGTGACGCGAGCTCGGCTCTGCCGTCCGCGTCCTTTGCCAGATTGACCTCGGAGAACGGCAGCCCGCGCGCGGTGAGCAGCTGCTTGACGCGGCTGCAGAACGAGCAGGGATCCGTCGTGTAGACCGTGATATCCGGCATTACTTCAGAAAATATAGCTTGGCCGGTTCGCTGAAAGCGGAGGCGATCGTGCTGCGCTCGATCCGCTTTGGCGAGGCGGATCGGATCATCCACGCCTATACCCCGAACAAGGGCAGGATCGGCGCGATCGCCAAAGGCGTGCGTCGGTCGCGGTCGCGGTTCGGGGGGCGGCTGGAGCCCTTCAGCCACGTCGCGCTGCTGCTGCACGAGGGCCGCGGGGACCTGTTCACCGTGACCGGGGCGGACACGGTCGCGCCGCACGCGCGCCTGCGGGGCGACGGCGCGGCGCTCGATGCCGCGGCGCGCGCCTGCGACGCGGTCCTGCGGCTGTTCGACACGCCAGAGGGCAACCCGCCGGTGTTTCACCTGCTCGCCAACGAGCTGGGCTTGCTCGACGCCGCGCCGCAGGCGCACGCGACGACGGGCAATCAGCTGGCGTTCCGGCTGAAGCTGCTGCTGGCGGCCGGGTTTGCGCCTGCGCTCGGCGCGTGCGCGTCGTGTGGCTCGCCCGAGCACCTCGTCGCCTTCAGCGGGGCGCACGGCGGTGTCGTCTGCTCGGCCTGCGAGGCCGGTGCGTTCACGCTCAGCCATGAGGCCCACCAGTTCATGGCGGAGGCGCTCGGCAGCCCTCTCGCCGACGCGCCCGGCGCGTCCGAGCGCGCGTTGCGCCAGGCCGAGCGCGCGATCTCCGAGACCGTCGAGCATCACGGGCACGTGCGCCTGCGCGCGGCTACTCGCTGAACAGCTCCAGCCGCCAGTCGTTGCAGTGCATCAGGCTGCCCTTCGGGTACTCGAACTCGAGGTCCTCGATCAGCGTGAAGCCGAGCTTGCGGCAGATCGCGTTGGACGCGGCGTTGGCCACCGCGGGGAAGGCGTGCACGAGCCTGCGCGAGCGCTCGGCGCGGGCGGCGTCGAGGGCGAGCGCGGTGGCCGCGACCGCGATGCCGTGCCCCTGGAACTCGGGCAGGACCGACCAGCCGATCTCATAGACGTCCTCATCGCGCCAGGTGCGTTGCCAGTAGACGACCGAGCCGGCGTCAGCCCCGGCGTCGTCGACGATCTTGAAGATGCGGTCTTCGCCTGGCTGCTCGTAGCGGCGCTGGCGGTCGGCGATCTTCTCGGGGCTCTCGGGCCCGCCAAGGTGCTCCATCATCACCGGGTCGCCGACGAGCCGGCGCAGCAGGTCTGCATCGCCGGGACCCCAGGGTGCGAGACGGACGGACACAGCAAGAACGTTAGGGTCCAAGGTCGATGCCATGGGTCTACGACTTCGCGCAGGGCTCGCGCGAGATGCGCGATCTGCTCGGTGGCAAGGGCGCGAACGTCGCGGAGATGACCCGCATCCTTGGCGCCGAGCGGGTGCCCGCCGGCTTCACGATCACGACCGAGGCGTGCGTCGCCTACATGGAGGCCCGGGAGTTCCCTGCGGGCCTCGAGGACGAAGTGGCGGCAGCGCAGGCGCGCCTGGAGGAGCTTGCCGGCAAGCGGCTGGGAGATGCCGGCGATCCGCTGCTCGTGTCGGTGCGCAGCGGCGCGCGCGAGTCGATGCCCGGGATGCTCGACACGGTCCTGAACCTCGGCCTCAACGACGACTCCGTCCACGGTCTCGCCGACAGGACGGCCAACGCGCGCTTTGCCTGGGACTCCTACCGGCGCTTCGTGCAGATGTACGGCAATGTCGTGCGCGACGTCGAGGGCCAGCGCTTCGAGGACGCGATCAAGGCGGTCAAGCAGGCGCGCGGGGTGAGCGAGGACACCGATCTCGACGCTCAGGCGCTCGAGGAGCTCACGCGCACGTTCCAGGGTTTCTACGACTTCCCGCAGGATCCGCAGGAGCAACTGCGGGGCGCGATCGAGGCGGTGTTCGGCTCGTGGCTCGGGGAGCGCGCCGTGACCTACCGCCGGCTGAACCGGATCCCCGACGATTGGGGCACCGCCGTCAACGTCCAGCAGATGGTCTTCGGCAACAAGGGCGACACGAGCGGCAGCGGCGTCGCCTTCAGCCGCGACGAGGTCACCGGCGAGCCCGAGCCCTCCGGCGACTTCCTGCCAAACGCACAGGGCGAGGACGTCGTGTCGGGCGTGCGCACGCCGCGCGACATCCGCGAGCTCAAGGACTGGCAGCCGGAGGTCCACGCGCAGCTGATGGAGATCCTGCGCACGCTCGAGCAGCACTACGGCGACATGCAGGACACCGAGTTCACCGTCGAGGACGGCCGGCTGTACATGCTGCAGACGCGCAACGCCAAGCGCCCGGCGCAGGCGGCGGTCCGCTTCGCCGTCGACGCCGTCGGCGAGGGCCTGCTCGACAAGGCCACGGCGCTGCAGACGATCGACGCGTCGGCGCTCGACGCGCTGTTGCACCCGACGTTCGGCAGCCTGGACTACGCCGTGCTCGCGCGCGGCGTCGCGGCGTCGCCGGGTGCCGCCAAGGGCGAGATCGTGTTCACCGCCCGCGGCGCCGTCGCGGCAGCCGCCGAGGGGCGCGAGGTCATCCTCGTGCGTCCGTTCACCGAGGCCGACGACGTCGCCGGCTTTCACGCCGCCAAGGGCATCCTCACGTCGGAGGGCGGCAAGGCCAGCCACGCCGCGCTCGTCGCCCGTGGGATGGGCCGCCCGGCGGTGACCGGCGCCGGCGACGTCGAGATCGACCTCGCGGCGGGGGAGATGCGCGTCGGCGACGTCGTGCTCCACGAAGGCGACGCGATCGCCATCAACGGCACGACCGGGGCGCTGACGACCGACGACGTCCCGCTGGTCGAGCCGGAGGTCTCCGAGCACTTCCTGACCGTCCTGGCCTGGGCCGACGAGCTGCGCGAGCTCGGCGTCCGCACGAACGCCGACACGCCCGAGGACGCCGCCAAGGCGCTGGAGTTCGGCGCCGAGGGGATCGGCCTCTGCCGCACGGAGCACATGTTCCTCGGCGAGCGTCAGCCGCTGATGGCCGACGTGATCCTGGCCGCCGACGACGAGACGCGGGCGGCCGCGATCGAGAAGCTGCGCCCGCTGCAGGAGGCCGACTTCGAGCAGATCCTGCGCGTGATGGACGGGCGGCCGGTGACGGTCCGCCTGCTCGACCCGCCGCTGCACGAGTTCCTCCCGCAGCCCGACGCGCTGCCCGAAGGCTCGCCCGAGCGCGCCCGCGTCGAGTCGCTGCAGGAGACCAACCCGATGCTCGGCACGCGCGGCGTCCGGCTCGGCATCCTGTTCCCGGCGCTGTATGAGATGCAGGTCCGCGCGCTGTTCCGCGCCGCGGCGCAGGTGCCCAACGCGAACGTCGAGGTGATGGTGCCGCTCGTCGACTACGAGCGCGAGCTCGAGCTCGTCCGCGGCCTGATCGAGCGCGTCGCCGGCGAGGAGGACGCCCGCGGCTACAGCATCGGCACGATGATCGAGCTGCCGCGCGCCTGCTTCCTGGCCGACCACATCGCCGAGCACGCCGACTTCTTCAGCTTCGGGACGAACGACCTGACGCAGACGGGCCTGGGCTTCAGCCGCGACGACATCGAGGGCCGCATCCTCGCGCGCTACATCGACGTGAAGATCCTCGACCGCTCGCCGTTCGAGACGATCGACACCCCGGGAGTCGGCCAGATGCTGCGGATGGGCGCCTGGCTGGGCCGCAAGACCAAGCTGGATCTCAAGCTCGGCGTCTGCGGTGAGCACGGCGGCGATCCCGACTCGATCGCGTTCTTCCAGGAGTCCGGGATCGACTACGTCTCCTGCTCGCCGTTTCGCGTGCCGATCGCGCGTGTGGCCGCCGCGCAGGCGGCGATCGCCTCGCCGCGTCCGTGACCGTCGAGCTGCTGCGGCGCGTCCAGGCCGCGATCCGCGCCGCCGCCGGGATACCACGGGAGGTCGTCGATCTCGGCTCCTTCGAGCTCTACCACGAGCCTCAGCGCACGGAGCGCTGGTTCACCTATGCGATCCCGCGCGACGACGCGCAGCCGCGGGCGGCGGACGTCGCTCGGATCGTCGAGGCGAGCACCACCCGCGAGCGGATCCCGCGGGTGGAGTACCTCCCCGCCGTCGCGCCGGCCGTCGAGGACGCGCTGCTGGCCGGCGGCTTCGCGCTCGAGCTGCGCGGGCCGCTGATGACCTGCGCAGCGCCTGTCGCGGCGCCGGCGGTGACCGGGCTGACGCTCGAGCTGCTCGACCGCTCCGGCCCGCCGGAGCCGATCGCGGCGTACATGCGCGTGCAGCGCGCGGCGTTCGGCGACGATCCCGGCGATCCGGATGGCGACGTCGCAGCGTTTCGCAAGCGCGCCGGCGGGACGAACGTGCTCGCGCGGATCGACGGTGAGCCCGCCGCAACCGGCACGCTGCTGCACCCGCAGCTCGGCTGCGCCGAGGTCGTCGGGATCGGCACGCTGCCGGCGTTCCGCGGGCGCGGCGTCGCGGCCGCGGTGACGTCCGAGCTCACGCGGCGCGCGTTCGCGGTCGGCGCCGAGCTCGCGTTCCTGACGCCCGGTGGCTCGGAGGCGCAGCGGATCTACGAGCGCGCCGGCTACGCGGGCGTCGGCGAGTTCCTGCACCTATTCTGGGCGTGATGGATCCCCACGCACATCCGGGCGCCGTGGCCGCGCGATTCGCCGCGGATCGGATCACGTGGGAGGACGCTCAGCTGTCGCCGCTGGCGGCACGCTCCTACCCGGCGCGGCGGGCACGTCCGGAGGACGACTGCGGGCTGCGCAGCCCGCTGCAGCGCGACCGCGACCGGATCGTGCACTCGAAGGCGTTTCGCCGCCTCAAGCACAAGACGCAGGTGTTCGTCGCGCCCGAGGGCGATCACTTCCGCACGCGCCTGACGCACACGATCGAGGTCACGCAGATCTCACGGACGGTGACGCGCGCCCTGCGCCTCAACGAGGACCTGACCGAGGCGATCGGCCTCGGGCACGACCTCGGCCATCCGCCGTTCGGCCACATCGGCGAGCAGGCGCTCGACGAGGCGATGAGCGAGCGCTATGACCGCGGCTTTCGCCACTACGAGCACTCGCTGCGGATCGTCGAGGTGCTCGAGCGGCTGAACCTCTCAGACGACGTGCGAGACGGCATCCTCTGCCACTCCGGTCGCGCGCCGATGCCGCGCACGCTCGAAGGGCGGATCGTGCGGCTCGTCGACCGCGTCGCCTACATCAACCACGACATCGACGACGCGATCCGCGCCGGCGTGCTGGACGCGCGCGACCTGCCGGCCGGGCCGATCGCCGTGCTCGGCACGACCGGGTCGCAGCGGATCGACCGGCTCGTCCACGATCTCGTCGAGCACGCCGACGTCGCGGGCGACATCGTCCAGGGCGAGGAGGCGGGCGAGGCGATGGACGCGCTGCGGACGTTCATGTTCGACCGCGTCTACCTCGGCGAGGTCGCACGCCGCGAGCACGCGAAGATCGACCACGTGATCCGCACGCTCGTCGAGCACTACGCCGGCCTGCCCGACGGCCCGCCCGACGGCGGCGGCGCACCCCGCGCAGACCTGCCACAGCGCATCACCGACTACGTCGCCGGGATGACCGACCGCTACTGCATCCGGGCGTTCGAGGCGCTCGCGGTGCCCGACGGGTTTGCGGCCTAGTGCCTCGCTACACCGACGACAGCAAGGAGAAGGTGCGCGGCGCGGTCGACTTCTTCGACCTCGTCGGCCGCTACACCGAGCTGCGGCGCGCGGGGCCGGGGCAGATGACGGGGCTGTGCCCGTTTCACGAGGAGCGCTCGCCGTCGTTCCGGGTGCACGACGAGTACTTCAAGTGCTTTGGCTGCGGCGAGGGCGGCGACGTCTTCAAGTTCGTCCAGCTCAAGGAGGGCCTGGACTTCAGCGGTGCGCTGGAGTGGCTGGCCGATCGCTACGGCGTCGAGCTCGAGGTCGCGGAGGAGGACCCCCAGGCGGCTGCGCGGCGTGCGCAGCGTGAGCGCCTGCTCAGCGTCCTCGAGCGCACCGCGGCCTACTACGCGCGCGTGCTCTGGGAGTCCCCGGAGGCCGCCCAGGCGCGCGCCTACCTCGCCGATCGCGAGCTCGACGAGGGCCTGCTGCGCGAGTTTCGCGTCGGCTACGCGCCCTCGGCCTGGGACACCGTGCTGCTGGCATCGCGGCGCGCGGGCTACAGCGAGGCCGAGCTCTACGACGCGGGTCTGGTCCAGCGCAACGCGAAGACGGGCAACGTCTATGACCGTTTCCGCGGGCGGATCATGTTCCCGCTCTGCGACCGTCGCGGGAAGGTGCTCGGGTTCGGCGCGCGCAAGCTGGGGGAGGGCGAGGGCCCGAAGTACCTCAACTCCTCCGAGAACGCCGTCTTCCACAAAGGCCAGAACGTCTACGCCTCGGACATCGCTCGCGTGCACGCCGCCCGCGCCCAGGAGGTCATCCTTTGCGAGGGCTACACCGACGTCATCGCCCTGCACCAGGCCGGCATCCGCAACGCCGTCGGGCTGATGGGCACGGCGCTGACGCCCGAGCAGGTGCTCGAGCTGCAGCGCCTGGCGCCGACCGTGCTGCTGGCGCTCGACGCCGACGGCGCCGGCCAGGAGGCGATGCTCAAGGCCGCGACCGTTGCTGCCGGGCGCGGCGTGGAGCTGCGCGTGATCCCGCTGCCCGCCGGCGCCGACCCCGCCGACGTCGTCCAGCGGGACGGTGCGTCGGCGATGCGCACGCTGACCGAGCAGTCCGTCCCGTTCGTGCGCTTCCGCGTCGAGCGCGTCCTCGCAGCCGCCGACCTGACGCGGGCCGAGGGCAAGGACCGCGCGGTCGCCGAGCTCAAGCCGATCCTGCGCGAGGTCGCGCCCGGGGCGCTGCGCCAGGAGCTGCTGGCGCGCGCGTTCGATCGCCTCGACATCGCGCCGGCGCTGCTCGAGCAGATGCTCGGCGCCCCGGTCGCACCGACGGCGGCGCCGGTTCCCGAGCCGCCGGCGCTGAGCGCGGCAGGCGACGCTCTCGCGCAGGCGGAGCGAGCGTTCCTCGCCGCCTGCCTGGCGTCTCCCACGGCGGGTCAGGAGGTGCTCGGCGGCGTCGAACTCGAGGCGCTGCTGAGCGTGCCGCTGCACCGCCGCGCGGCTGAGCATCTGCGCCTGCATGCCGGCGCGCCGGCCCGCGGCGTGGAGCCCGGTGACGAGCTCGAGCCGCTCGTCGCCGAGCTCGTCGTCCGCGCCGCCGAATACCCCGACGACCGCTCGATGATCGATCTCGAGCTTGCGAAGCTGCGCCTCGCGACACTCGAGCGTCGCCTCCAGCACGCGGAGACGACCAACTCGCCGGAGACCTCTGCGCTCGCCGAGAAGCGAAAGCCCCTGCAGCGGGCCGTCGCCGATGCGATGGCGCGCGCACTTGGCGACTAGCTCGGGGGGTGGGACTCGAACCCACAACGACTCGGTTAACAGCCGAGCATTCTGCCGATTGAATTACCCCCGATCGGGTCCGGCAAGCGAAAGGGTAGCGGTGCCGGCAGCGAAGCGCTCGACGAGCTGCGCTGCGCGGTCTGCGGAGTCGGTGGCCGCCGCCCACGCGGCGAGCTCACGCACGCGCGCGCGCATCGCGGCGTCGTCCAGCGCGCGCCCGACCGCCAGGCGGATCGCGCGTGCCGAGGCCGCGCGGCGCGGCAACCGGACGCCGGCGCCGGCCCAGTCCAGCCGCGCGGCGTTCTCGTTCATGTCACCCGCGGCCGGGACCGCGACGACCGTGCAGCCGCTCGTCAGCGCGCGCATGACGGTGCCGTGGCCGGCGTGGCAGACGACCGCGGCACAGTGCGGCATCGTGCGCGCGTAGCTCAGCCATTCCACGACGCGTGCGTTGGCGGGTGCGGGCAGCGGCGCGGCCGGCGGCCGGCGGTTCCACGTCCCCAGCACGCGGACCGGCAGGTCGGCGAGGCCGTGCAGGGCGGCGCGCAGCAGCTCCTGGCCGGGGTCCTGCGAGGTCGACGGGGCCACGAGCACGAGCGGTTCGTCGCCCGGCGGCAGCTCGACGTCATCGGACGGCGGCTCCCACTGCAACGGCCCGACGACGTGGGTGTTCGGCGCCGACGCCTCGGGCCGCGGGTACTCGAGCTGGGGGAACGTCGCGACGAGCACGAGCTCGCGCGAGATCCCGCCGTGGACGTGCGTCAGCGGCGCCAGCCCGAGCTTCTCGCGCGTGTCGTTGAGCTCGCGCTGGCCCTGCAGCAGCCCGCGGTCGACGACGCCCGCCAGCGCACCCCAGAGCGCGCGCCCGGCCGCCGTGCGCGGCAGGCGCGCACCGATCGAGTAGGGCGCGAACCCCGGCGCCGGGCGCGGGTCGACGTGGGGGATCAGGGTGCCCCAGCGCACGCCCTCGCGCTCGGCTGCGAGCGCGGGGGCGAGCGTGAGGATGTCCGAGATGACGACGTCGGGGCTGAGCTCGCGCATCAGCGGCGCCGTGTCCGCCGCGGCGCGCACGACCGCCTCGTAGGGCTTGAGGTAGCGCCCGAGCGTGGGGAACACGTCGTACTCCGGCGCCGGCTCGAAACGCAGGCCCTCGCGGCGGACGTCGTCGGCCCAGCGCTTCCAGGTCTGCAGGACGACCTCGTGGCCGCGAGCGCTGAGCGCGCGGCCGAGGGCGATGACGGGGAACGTGTGGCCGGGGTCGCCGAAGGCGCCCAGCAGGACCCTCAGGCCGCGGCCTCCGCGACGAGCCGCAGCTGCTGGATGCGGTCGTCCCTGGTGAACGCCATCGGTGTGATCGCGAGCGTGCCGACGCCGGCCTCGCGGTAGGCGGCGATGCGCTCGCGGACGTGCTCGAGCGGGCCGCACAGGCACGTCACGTCGATCAGGTCCTCGGGGATCGCGGCCATCGCCTCTTCCTTCTTGCCTTCGAGGTAGAGGTCCTGGATCTCCTTGGCGGCGTCCTCGAAGCCGTAGCGGCAGATCATCGCGTTGTAGAAGTTCTTGTCGCGCGAGCCCATCCCGCCGATGTAGAGCGCCAGGATCGGGCGCATCATGTTGCGCCCGGCCTCGATGTCGTCGCCGACGTAGGTGCTGACGCCGGGCGCCATCTCGACGTCGTCGATCGTCTTGCCATTGCCGGCGCGCTCGACGCCGATCTTCAGCTCGTCGCGCATCACGCTCGCGTGCTCGGGCGAGAACATCGTCGGGATCACTCCGTCGGCGATCTCGCCGGCGAGCTGGGTGTTCTTCGGGCCGATCGCGGCGATGTAGATCGGGATTCGCTCCTGCACGGGCGCGATCGTCAGCTTCAGCGCCTTGCCGGGGCCGTCGGGCAGCGGCAGCTCCAGCGAGTCGGACTTGAACTGCACGCGCTCGCGCGCAAGCGCCATCCGCAGGACCGAGACGTAGTCGCGGGTGCGGTCGAGCTGCTTGGAGAAGCGCACGCCGTGCCAGCCCTCGGACACCTGAGGCCCGGACGTGCCGATGCCGAGGATCATGCGTCCCTCGGAGAGCTGGTCGAGCGTCGCTGCCGTCATCGCGGTCATCGCCGCGCTGCGACCGGGGATCTGGAAGATCGCCGAGCCGATGCGGATCGTCGAGGTCTGCGCGGCGAGCCAGGCGAGGATCGTGGCCGCGTCCGAGCCATAGGCCTCGGCGGTCCAGACGGAGTCGTAGCCCAGCCGCTCTGCTTCCTGGACGATCGCGAGCTGGTCCTGGGAGGTGAGGCCGAGGCCCCAGTAGCCGACGTGCACCCCGAGCTTCATCTTGCAACGACCCTTTCAATGGGAGGAGATGCCTTTGGCATCGCGACCAGCTCCGCTACGGTTGCTCTCTCAGCCCGTGCCGTGCGCGCGGCGCTGAATCCTATTCATGGCACGCTCTCACACGCCCATCGACAACCTCCGGCTCGCGATCGACTGCCTTCCGGTCCGCACGCGCGAGGCGATGCTCCGCGGCATCCGCGACAACGAGATCATCGTCGGCGCGTACACCGACCGCTACGGCGGCGTCTGCCCGATGCTCGCCGCGCACCGCAACGGCGGGCGCACGGACTTCATCTCCTTCGCCAAGGCCTGGGACGGCTTCGCGAACGTCAAGCGCGCACGCAAGGCAACGCGCCGCGAGCTGCTGGTGCTCGAGAACCAGCTCACGGCGAGCCTCGAGCACGAGGTCGGCTACGAGGACCTCGGCGACGCGATCGCCGACCACCAGGCCAGCGCGCGCGCCCGGCGCGAGCGCGAGGCCGAGCAGACCGGTGGCTGGAGCTTCCTGCGCACCCGCCGCGATCGCCGCGACGCGGAACGGGCACTCGCGCGCGTCGAGGACGAGCGCGAGCGCGAGCTCGTGTAGGGGTCAGATCTTGAATTCGAGCATCCGTCGGGTTTAAACCCGAGAAATGCTCGAATTCAAGATCTGACCCCCTGTACGGTCGGTTCATGACCGACATCGCGCGGCTGGACGCCACCGCTCAGGCCGACCTCGTGCGCAGCGGCGAGGCGTCGCCAACGGAGCTCGTCGACGCGGCGATCGCGCGCATCGAGGAGCTCAACGGCGAGCTCAACGCCGTCATCCATCCGCTGTTCGACAAGGCGCGCGCGGCTGCTGCCGACGCGCTTCCCGACGGGCCGTTTCGCGGCGTGCCGATGCTCGTCAAGGATCTGTCCTGCTTCACCGCCGGCGATCCGGTCCACGAAGGCATGGCGTTCCTGCGCGACGCCGGCTGGACGGCGGACCACGACATGGAGCTCGCTGCGCGCTTTCGCCGCGCCGGCTTCGTGATCTGCGGGCGCACCAACACGCCCGAGCTGGGGATCCTGCCGACGACCGAGCCGGCTGCCTACGGCGCCACGCGCAACCCGTGGGACCGCGAGCGCTCACCCGGCGGCTCGAGCGGCGGGTCGGCGGCCGCCGTCGCCGCCGGCATGGTCGCCGTCGCACACGCCAACGACGGTGGCGGCTCGATCCGGATCCCGGCCGCGCACTGCGGGCTGGTCGGGCTGAAGCCCAGCCGCGCCCGCGTGCCGCTGGCACCCGACTACGGGGACATCATGGGTGGGCTCGTCGCCGAGCTCGCGGTGACGCGGTCGGTGCGCGACGCGGCCGCGATCCTCGACGCCGTCGCCGGCCCCGCGCCGGGCGATCCCTACGCGGTCGCGCCGCCGGCGCGCCCGTACCTGGAGGAGGTCGGCGCCGACCCCGGGCCGCTGCGCATCGGGCTGATGACCGCGCCGCCGGGCGGGCAGTTTCCCGCGCACGAGGACTGCGTCGCCGGCGCCCGCGCCGCCGCACAGACGCTCGAAGGCCTCGGCCACCACGTCGAGGAGTCCCATCCCGTGGCGCTCGACGACGAGGCCTACATCCCGATGTTCCTCGTGCGCTGGACCGCGGGCGTCGCCTGGAACCTCGATCACTGGGCCAAGAAGGTCGGCCGTGAGATCGGCGCCGACGACGTCGAGCCGCTGACCTGGGCGCTCGCCGAGCAGGGGCGCACGCACAGCGCCGCGGCCTACCTCGAGGCGACGGAATTCGCGCAGCTCTCGTCGCGGCGCGTCGCGTCGTGGTGGCACGACGACGGCTTTGACCTGCTGCTCACGCCGACGACGGGGGAGCCCGCGACGCGCCTGGGCGAGTTCGACGCGCCGGCCGACAACCCGATCGCGCCGATCCTCCGCGCCGTGCCGCTTGCGACGTTCACGGCCGGGTGGAACACCACCGGCCAGCCGGCGATCTCGCTGCCGCTGCACCAGACCGCCGACGGCGTCCCGGTCGGCGTCCAGCTCGTCGCCGCATTCGGCCGCGAGGACCTGCTGCTGCGCGTCGCCGCGCAGCTCGAGCAGGCGGTGCCGTGGGCCGATCGCGTGCCCGAGCTCTTCGCGAAGGCCTAGGCGCTCGGCGCCTCGGGGATCAGCGAGCCCGATCCCGGCGCGACGAACTGGATCTCCGGCACGACGCAGCCCGACGACGTGCGCAGCAGGTAGCGCACCGACTCGGCGATGTCCTGTGGCGTGATCATCTCGTCGGCGGAGACCGCGCCCTTGACGAAGTCGGTCATCGGCGTGTCCACGAACGCGGGGCACAGCGCCGTGTTCTTGATGCCGTCGTTGCCGATCTCCTTGTTCATCGCCTGGGTGAAGCCGACGACGGCGTGTTTCGTGGCGCTGTAGACGCTCAGCCACGCCTCGCCGTCCTTGCCGGAGATCGACGACGTGTTGACGACCAGGGCGTTGCGATGCTCGGCGCCGGCCTCGCGCAGCAGCGGCAGGGCCGCGCGGTAGAACATGAAGATCGAGCGGATGTTCGTGTTCAGCTGGATGTCGATGAACTTCGTCGACAGCTCGGCGACGGGCTGGCCCATCCCGACGCCGGCGTTGTTGACGAGCACGTCGAGGCGCCCGAAGCGGTCCTGGTGCTGAGCGACGACGCCGTTGATCGTGTCCTCGTCGCCGAGATTGCCGGCGATGTGCTGGACGTCATAGCCCTTGGCGCGCAGGCCCTCGGCCGCGGCCTCGAGCTTCTCGGGTCGCCGCGCGGCGACGGTCAGGCCGTACCCCTCCTCGCCGAGCATCTCGGCGATCGCCAGCCCGATACCGCTGGACGCCCCCGTCACGATCGCCGCCCGTTCTGCCATTGACCCGCTCCTGTCTGATTGCCGTTGCGGCGCGTATCCAATCACGGGCGCTTAGGATCCGCGGCTGATGCGCCTCGCACCCCCGCTTGCCGCCGTGCTCGCCGCTGCCCTGGTCGCGGGCTGCGGCGGAGACGACAAGGACACGACCCCGCCGCCCCAGCCCGAGCCGACGGCGAAGACGCAGGACTTCCCGCGCCCCAGCCGCGACGCCAACCTGCAGGACTTCATCAATCGCTATCCGAAGGGCGCGAACCTGGCGCCGACGGTCTCGCTCGTCGCCACGGGCCGCAACCGCGTTGGATTCGCGCTGCTCGATGACGCCCGCGCGCAGCTCGGCGGCGCCGCCGTCGCGCTGTACACCGCCCGTGAGGACGGCAGCGACGTGCGCGGCCCGTACGTCGCGCGCTCGGAGTCGCTCGAGGTCAAGCCGCAGTTCGAGTCCCAGAACACCGCGCAGGACCCCGAGGCCGCGAAGAGCTTCTACGTCGTCAACCTGCCGTTCGCGAGCAAGGGCCGGCGCGTCGTGCTTGGAATCGCGCGCCTCGACGGGCGCATGATCACGACGTCGCCGCACGGCTTCGTCGTCGGCCAGAAGGGCGCGCAGCCGCCGAAGGTCGGGCAGCGCGTCCCGCGGATCCACACGCCGACGCTGACGTCGGTCGGTGGCGACGCCGAGAAGATCTCCACGCGCGTGCCGGCGGCCGAGGACATGCTCAAGGACGATCTCTACGACGTCCTCGGCAAGAAGCCCGTGGTCTTCGTCCTGGCGACGCCCGCCCTCTGCCAGCTCAGCATCTGCGGCCCCGTCGTCGACATCGCCGAGCAGGTCAAGGCCGGCGTCGGCGACTCGATCTCCTTCATCCACCAGGAGATCTACAAGGAGAACACCGTCGACAAGGGCTTCACGTCGCAGGTGCTCGCGATGAAGCTGCCGACCGAGCCGTGGGTGTTCGTCATCGACCGCAGCGGGCGCGTGTCGTCGCGCTTCGAGGGTGTCGTCTCCGTCGGCGAGCTCCAGCGCGCCGTCGCCAAGATCCGCCAGTAGATTTGCGCCGGCGCGGGGCCGGTAGCTCAATCGGTTAGAGCAGCGGACTCATAATCCGTCAGATCCAGGTTCGAGTCCTGGCCGGCCCATCTGAGAAAGCCCGCTTACTCGAGGGCACGACGGCGTTCGCGGGAGTTGCGACGTAGTGTTCCGGATCGTGCTTGGAATCCACTTGGGGGGCCGCGTGCGCGCGGGAATGTGCGCCGTGCTGCTGGCAGGGCTGCTGTGCGCCATGGCGGCGACGCGCGCGGACGCCTACGTCTACTGGAACGACAGCAACGGCGGGCAGGCCAGGATCTCGCGCGCGAGCCTCGACGGCACCGACGTGATCGGGAGCTTCGTCGCCAACGTCGGCTCTCCGCGCGGCATCGCCGTCGGCGCCGACCACGTCTACTGGGCCAACGCGAGCGCGAGCGCGATCGGCCGCGCGAACATCGACGGCTCGAACCCCAACCCGACGTTCATCACCGGCCTGACCGGAGTGGAGGGGGTGACCGCCGACGCCGGCCACATCTACTGGACGACCGGCGGCGCGATCGGCCGTGCGAACCTCGACGGCAGCGGCGTCAACCCGACCTTCATCACCGGCGCCAGCCAGCCGCGCCGGGTGGCGGTGAACGCCACGCACGTCTACTGGACGAACGCCCTCAGCACCGCCGACACGATCGGCCGCGCGAACATCGATGGCAGCGGCGCCAACCAGAGCTTCATCACGGGCGTCGACAAGCCGGCCGGCGTCGCGCTGGACGCGTCGTTCGTCTACTGGACGAACGAGACCTCCTTCAACATCGGCCGCGCGAACCTCGACGGCACGGGCGTCAACACGACGTTCGGCACCACCAACGACGCATTCGCGCTGGGGCTCGCGGCGAACTCGACGAACCTGTACTGGCCGAGCTTCGCAGCGGGCGACATCGGCCGCGCCGGCATCAACGGCAGCGGCGTCGAGCCAACGTTCATCGACGGCGCCGCCACGGTCGGCCCGACCTCCGTGGCCGTCGACGCGCGCCAGAACACGGCGCCGACGGTGACGATGGAGACGCCGTTCGTCTTCTTCGGCCAGTGGCAGATCCGCGCGCAGGTGAATCCCGGCGGCGCGGCGACGACGCTCAAGTACGAGTACGGCACGACGACCGCGTTCGGGACGGTGTTGCCGTCGAACGGGACGATCAACGCCGGCTCAGGCGCGGTGACCGGACCGGTGCAGCCGCAGACGCTCCTCGACCTCGCACCGGGGACGACGTACTACGTCCGCGCGTGCGCGAACAACGAGGTCACCGGCGCGGGCGTCGCCAACCAGGTCTGCTCCGCGCCCGTCGCGTTCACGACCGACGGCACGAGCGCACCGTCGGCGAACACCGGCGCGGCGAGCGCGGTGACGAACACGACGGCGCAGCTCAACGGCACGGTGACCGCGCACGGCCTCGGCTCTGCCTACGTGTTCGAGTACGGCACGTCGCTGGCCTTCGGGAACGTGACGCTGCCCCCGGGGAACGCGGGATCGGGCACGGCGGGCCAGCCCGTCAGCGCACCGCTGTCCGGCCTGCAACCGAACACCACCTACTTCTACCGGCTCGTCGCCACGAACTCGGCGGGCACCACGAACGGCCCGGTCATGGCCGTCACGACATCGGGGACGGCGACGGCGCCGACCGCGACGACCGCCGCCAGCACCGATGTCACCGCGACGCGCGCGTGGTTCGCCGGGACGGTGAACCCGAGCGGCGTGCCGACGGCGTTCACGGTCGAGTACGGCACGACGACGGACTTCGGTCAGATCACCCCGGTCGAAAGCGCCGGGAACTTCGGCGGGGTCGTGCAGGTCCGCGTGCCCGCGTTCAACCTCACGCCCGGCGAGACCTACCTCTACCGCGTCGTCGCCACGAACTCGGCCGGCACCAGCACGGGCGAGGTGATGAGCATCACCACACCGACGACACCACCGAAGGCGCTCTACTTCGCCAACGCCGGCGCGTGGATCGCGCGCGTCGGTATCGACGGCACCGGCTCGACCGGCCCGTTCATCAGCGGGACGAGCGGCCTGGATGGGATGGTGGTCACCGCCACCCACATCTACTGGACCAACGGGTTCACGGACACGATCGGCCGCGCGAGCCTCGACGGCTCGGACGTCAACCAGAGCTTCATCACGGGCGCGAACCACCCGAGCGGCCTGGCCGTCGACTCCGGGCACGTCTATTGGGGCAATTTCGGCAACGGCCAGCCGGGCACCGACTCCGTCGGCCGCGCGAACCTCGACGGCACGGACGTCAACCCGAGCTTCATCACCGGCGCCATCGGCGTTGCCGGAGTGGCGGTCGACGCGGGCCACGTCTACTGGAGCAACTTCGGTGCGAACGCGATCGGCCGTGCGAACCTCGATGGCTCGACCCCGAGTCAGGGCTTCATCACGGGACTCGACAACCCCAACGGCCTGGCGGTCGACGCCGGTCACATCTACTGGACGCAGTACAACGCGAGCACGATCGGTCGGGCGAACATCGACGGCAGCGCGAAGAACCCGGGCTTCCTCGCCACCGCCGAGCGCCCGTTCGATCTCGCCGTCGACGCGACGCACATCTTCTGGACCACCCAGGGCGCGTTGACCCCGAACACCGGCACGGTCGCGCGCGCACACATCGACGGCAGCGCGATCGATCAGAGCCTCTTCGGACCGCTCTCCAGCCCGCACGCGATCGCGGTCGGCTCGTAGCGCGACGACAGACGCTCGTCGCGCGTCGCAACCTTCACGATCAGGTCCGGCGCGAGCACGATCACCGGCACGAAGACGTCGACCGCCGAGCTCGTGTTCGGGTGCGAAGGGGCTTTCTACCTACGTCGGACCGGATACCGCCGACTACTCGGCGCGCTGGACGATCACGAAGGGCAACGCCCTGCTCGCCTACCGTGGCACCTACACGGACCGCGGTACGACCCAGACCGTCGGCTCCTTCAACGAGCCGCCCGGGTTCTTCAAGGAGACGTTCCAGTCCGCGCAGGCCAAGGCGACGATCGTACGGTGTGAACTGCTCGTGGCGGGCGGCCTCGTGTCGCTCGGGGTGCCGGCCGGCAACTGCCCCTAGCGCAGCTGCCGCGCGAAGACCGCGGCGACCCACATCACCGTGGAGGACACGAAGGGCGACGGCAACTGGCCGGCGGTGCAATGGCTCGTCGTCCATCGCGGTCACCGCGTGACGTACTACCCCTGGCTGAAATGTTCACCTGACGGGCCGCGCGAGCACGTGGCCGGGACCGGCGTCGCGAACAGCGACCGTGCCGTCGAGTGGCTCGAGCTCGTAGCCCGCGTCCTCGAGCAGCGCCGCGACCTCTGCATTCGTGCCATGCAGCTCGCACACGATCGCGGGACGCCGGGTGGCCAGCAGGCGGGTCGCGCCGCGCAGGACCGCGACCTCGGAGCCTTCGACGTCGAGCTTGACCACGTCAGGCGGGCGCGCACCCGCGGCGATCACCGCGTCGAGCGTCGTCTGCTGCACCTCGATCGTGGCGACCGTCTCGAGATGGGGGTGGCGGTCGGCGATGTGCGACCAGATGCTGCCGCGACCGACCACGTGCATGCGCACGCTGCGCTCCTGCGCGCCGACGGCCAGCGCGCGCACCTCGATGACTTCGGCGAGATCGTTCCGCTGGGCAGTCTCGCGGGCAAGCGTGGCGACGTCGGCGACGGGCTCGAACGCGAGGACATGGCCACCCCGACCGACGAGACGGGCCGCGAACGCACTGAAGAACCCGACGTTCGCACCGACGTCGTAAACGCAGTCACCGGGTGCGACGGTGCGGCGCAGCGCCTCCTGCACCGCGACGTCGAGGTCTCCCGTCAGAAGCAGTCGGGAATGCGCGTGCGATGGCGCGACCGCGCGGGCCGGCAGCCGTAGGCCGGCCGCAGCCCCGTGGACGACCACGACCTCGCCGCGCTGGAAGAACCGATCGGCCCGTACGCGCCAGCGCTGCGGCATGAGCGTCGCCGCCAGGGCAAATCGCGTGCGATCGCTGCGACCGGTGGGCTGCTCAGAGGGCGTACGGCCACCATATCCGCGTGCAGTCGACGTCGGGGGGTGTCGGCCGGGGAAGTGGCCAACCACGGTTGGCCACTTCGTCCGCGAGCAGGCCCCCTGACCGGCCGCGCCGCCTGTCGCCAGAGACCGCGGACGGGAGCTAGGGGCCGCGCAGCAGGCGCGCGAAGACCCCGCGGAGGGTCGCGACCGAGCCCTCGCGCGACGGGCTGGCGGTCGTCATCACGGCAACGGCGATTCAGCGCCCGTCGGTGTGCTCGAGCAACGCGGCCTGGTGGCTCACAGCGCCCGTCCGGCGACCCCAGCCGCCCTTGAAGTGCACCCGCCACCCGGATGGCAAACGGACGGCGCCGATGCCCCATCGCTGTGACGCCGCGATCGTGCGAAGCAGGCGCAGCGCGTAGCCGCGATGGCGGGCGGGAAGCAGCCGCGGCAGGCGCGCGAAGAGGCGCGCCTGGTCACGCGCCGATGTCGTGCTCGCGCCCCAGACGGGAGCGAGCACGAGGTCGCGCAGGCCGGCCTGGACGGCGAATGAGACGACGCCGGGCCGCCGCTTCGCCCACGCGGCCGCCGCATCGACGTCGGGCTGCCACGGAGCGGCCACTGCGACGGCCCCGACCAGCGCAGCGACCACGCTCAGCCCCCGCCGAAGAACCCGAGCGCGCCGAGCACCAGGACGGCGACGAGTGCGATCAGGGCGACCACGAGGCCGAGCCACAGGTACACCGCGACGACGACTGCGACGCTGACGAGCCCGAGCACGCCGAAGGCGACGAGGTCGAGCGCGCGGCCGAGCGCGCTCTTGTTGCTGATCGCCTCGGGCGACAGCGCAAGGCGCTCACGCTGACGCGGCGTCGTGACGCAGCGCGCGCAAAAGCCGCCCAGCCACGGGCGCAGCGGCCGCCCGCAGTTGCTGCACGTCCCGGACTCAGGCGCGGCTTCGGACATCCGGGCGCACCATAATGCGCCGGGATGCGATCGATCCCCTCGATCGGGATGGAGGTGCGCGTGATCGCCCTCGGACACGTCGAGCCGGGCGTGGTGGACGAGGTCCTCGACGGCGGCCGCGTGCTCGTCGTCGCGGGGGAGCGCTACGCGCTGCATCCGCTGACGGCGCGCTGGGTCCGCGAGGGCGACCCGTACTACGGGCGGCGGCTCGCCGTCACGCCACCCGCCCAGTCCTGAGAGGATCGCCGCATGGACCTCTACCCGCCGCCGCTGCTCTACCCGCGGCCACCTGCCGAGCAGCTCGTCGTGGCGGTCGCTGTTCCTGTCGTCTTCGGGGTCTTCACCGGCCTGACGCTCGGCTGGTCGGAGCCGCTCTACCTCGTCTTGTCGATCCTCGGCATCGCCGGGGGATTTCTCGCCGGAATGGAGCACGACTCGCCGCTGGAGGGCATCTACCGCGGACTGCTCGGCGGTCTGCTGTTCGGCTCGGCGATCTTGATCGCGCACGGACTCGCCGACACCGAGCCCAAGGCGGAGCTGCCCGACCCCGAGGTGCTGCTGATCGTGATCACCGCCGGCTTCGGGACGCTGCTGGGCTGGCTCGGCGCGCGGCGACGCGCCCGCGCCGACGGCTGAGCTACCCTCCCGCCGGATGAGCACGCCATCCGCGGGGGGCACCGCGACGGCCACGCCGACAGCCGCCGAGCTGAAGGAACGCGTCGCGTCCGTGCCGATCTGGTACCACACGTTCGACTTCGGGCACGGGGTCTGCACCCCCGGCTGGTTCGACCACACCAAGCTGGTCTCCAAGCTGCCGATCCCTGCGGACCTCACCGGCAAGCGCTGCCTGGACCTGGCGTCGTCGGACGGGTTCTTCGCCTACGAGATGGCGCGACGCGGGGGCGACGTCGTCAGCGTCGACCTCGAGGACACGACGCAGCACGACCAGCAGGGCGACCTCGCCGAGAACGCCGCCGGCAGCGGCGCGCGCGAGCGCTTCGACATCGCCGGCTGGGCCCTCGGCCTCGACGTCGAGCGCGTCGATCTGAACCTCTACGACGTCTCACCCGAGACGCTCGGCGGCCAGTTCGACTTCGTCTTCATCGGCAACATCCTGCTGCACCTGTCCGACCCTGGCGCCGCGCTGAAGGCCGCGCGCACCGTCACGCGCGGGCAGCTGCTGTCGTTCGAGACGATCAACCTGACGCTGTCGCTGATGCGCCCGCGCACGCCCGCGGCGGTCCTCGGCCACCTCGACGAGGTGCGCTGGTGGACGACGAACTCGCGCGGTCACAAGCGCCTGGCGCAGGCTGCGAACTTCACCGTCGACGACTCGGGCTTCCCGCTGTTCCAGCCGTTCGGCTCGGGCTTCAGGAAGGCCACGCCGCGCTTCCGGCGCCACCACACGACGCCGTGGGGCGTCCACCTCGCCTACATGCTGTGGACGCGCCCGGTCGGCGTGCCCTCGCAGTGGATCCTCGTCAGCTGACCGCAGGCGCGCGCCCGCGCGGCTTGGCGAGCACGCGCTCGGCCCGCAGGCGCGCCAGGCGCAGGGCTCGCACGGCGGCCGGCGCACCGCCGGGCCCGTAGAGCACGAGGTGCGAGCGCTTGTGATGGCGCTCGTAGGCGAACGGCGCGCGCGCGGCCGCGCGCGCCAGCAGCGCGGAGATCGGGAGGTCGCGATGCAGCGGGTTCTCCGCCTCCTCGGGCAGCGACTCGAGCAGGTTGACCGCGACCAGGCGCGCCAGCGACTCCATCCGCCCGACGAACGCGAACGGGTCGTCGACGTGCTCGATCACATCGAACGCGAACGTCGCGTCGAAGCCCGCGGGGATCTCGTCGCGCTCGATGTCGTAGACGGGCGCCTGCAGGCCGCGGCGCTCCAGGCGCCAGCGCAGGAACGTCGTCGACGGGTTGTCGAAGTCGGCGAACGCGACGTCGTAGCCGTCCTCGAGCAGGCGCAGCCCGTCGGCGCCGATGCCGCAGCCGTAGTCGAGGATCCGCCCGCCCGGCGGGACATGGCGCGCCAGCAGCGCGAGGTAGGGCAGCTTGATGCCCGACATCGCGAAGACGGTCAGGTCATAGAGGTAGGCCTGCGAGGTGCGATACAGCGCGGCCTCGTCGCCGAGCTCCTCGAACTCCTCCTCGATCGCGCTGTCCCAGCGCTCCATGCGGCCCTGGTCGTAGTCGTCGCCGAGGTACTCCTTCAGCTCGGCGAGGTCGTCGATCGCGTAGGTCACGGCTTGGTGGCCAGAGCGAAGAGATTCGCGGCGCCGAGGAACCGCAGACCCGGCGTGCGCGCCAAACGACGGTACACGCGCGCGCCCTCGCCATCCGGGAGGTGCTCGGTGTGGACCCAGTCGCCGCGCCAGACGTCGGCCTTAAAGCCCGCCGTGCGCAGCGCCCGGCGCAGCCCGCCGAGCGTCTGCTCGTTGACGTGCATCTGGCGCTCGATGTCCAGGCGCGGGTCAGCCGGCCAGGCGCGCCAGCGCGGCGGCCAGGCGTAGCGCAGCACCCGGTACGTGACGTCGTAGACGAGGCGGTTTGGCAGCGTGTGGATCACGAGCTTGCCGCCCGGGCGCATCAGCCGGAACGCCTCGTCGAAGCTGTTCGCGAGCTCTGCGGGCGTGAGGTGCTCGACGACGTCCAGCATCGCCGTGACGTCGGCGATCCCGTCGTCGAGCGGGATCCGCCGCGCGTCGGCCTGGACGAGCCGCGCGGTCTGGCCGTACCCGTCGAGCGTCTGCTGTGCCATCGCCAGCGCGTCAGTCGAGTACTCGACGCCGATCGCCGTCGCGCCGCGCTGCGCTGCGAGCGTCACGAGCTCCCCGCGACCGCAGCCGATGTCGACGAGCGTGACGCCCGGGCCGACCGCGAGACGGTCGGCGGCGAACTCGTAGATCCCGGTGATCGGCTTGCTGCCGTCCGGGGTCCAGTGGTCGAAGTCGCCGCACCAGGTCGTGTAGTAGTCGGCGGTGTAGACGCTGGCGTCGACGGCGGGCGGAGGCAGTGGTTCGGACACCGGCGCGGCACGATACCGTTCCCGCCGTCGATGCCCGCCGTCTCCGTCGTGACGCCAACGCTCGGTCGCGATGCGCTGAGCCGCCTGCTCGACGGCCTCTCCGCGCAGGACGACCAGTCGTTCGAGCTCGTCGTCGCCTGCGAGGAGGCCCACCGGGAGAAGGTGGAGGCGATCGTCGGCTCGCGTCCGTACCCCGCGCGGGTGGTCGACGTGCCGCTCGCGGGCGCGGGCGCCAGCCACAAGCGCAACGCCGGGATGCGCGCCGCGCAAGCGCCGCTGATCCTGTTCCTCGACGACGACGTCGTGCCGCGCCCCGACGTCGTGCGCCGCCACCGCGAGTGGCACGAGCGCCATCCTGAGCCCGCGATGGGCCTGCTCGGGCTCGTCGTCTGGTCGCCGGAGATCAAGGTCACGGGCTTCATGCGCTGGGTCGAGCGCGGCGTGCAGTTCGAGTACGAGGGCATCCGCGACGACGAGGCCGGGTGGAACCGTCTCTACACGGCCAACGCGTCGATCAAGCGCGACATCATGCTCGGCGTCGACGGCTTCGACGAGGACCGCCTGCCGTATGGCTACGAGGACCTCGACCTCGCCAAGCGCATGCACGAGCAGCACGGCTTTCGGCTGATGTTCGATCGCGACGCGATCGTCGAGCACCTGCACGAGATGACGCTCGAGGGCTGGCGCGGCAAGATGACCTGGCTGGCGCAATCCGAGCGCGCGTTCACCGCCAAGCACCCCGAGATGGCGCCGCACTTCCACGAGTTCTTCGCCTACGCCGCCCAGCGCCCGACGGCCAACGGGCGGGGGCGCCACCTGATGCGCTTCTTCCACGAGCCGACGGGCTGGCTCGGCCGGCGTGTCTGGGCCAGCGCGGACATCTGGTATCGCCAGCAGCTCGCGCCGTACTTCCTGCGCGAATGGGACGCGGCGAGCACGTGAGCCGCCCACCGGTCCTCGTCGCGATCGTGTCCTACAACACGGCGGAGCTGCTGGACGGCAGCCTGCGCGCGCTGCAGCCCGACGCCGAGGCGGGGCGTGCCGCCGTGTGCGTCGTCGACAACGCGTCGACCGACGGGTCCGCGGAGATGGTGCGCGAACGCCACCCATGGGTGCGGCTGGTGGCGTCGGAGACCAACCTCGGCTTCGGCCCGGGCGTCAACGCCGCCGTGCGCGAGGCCGGGACGCACGCCTGGATCGCACCGGCCAACGCCGACACCGAGGTCGCTCCCGGTGCGCTCGAGGCGCTGCTCGCAGCCGGTGCCGAGGACCCCGGCGCGGGCGTCCTCGCGCCGCGCCTGATCCTCCCCGATGGCTCGACGCAGCACTCGGTCCACTCGTTCCCGACGCTCGGGTTCACGCTCGGCTTCCAGGCGCGCCGCGGCGACCGCCGGCCGGCGTGGGGCGACGAGCGCTGCCTGCCAGGGCGCTGGGACGCCGAGCGCGCGCGCCGCGTGCCGTGGGCCGTTGGCGCGTTCCTGCTCGTGCGCGAGGCGGCGTGGCAGGCGATCGACGGCTTCGACGAAGAGCTCTGGATGTACGCCGAGGACGTCGACCTCTGCTGGCGTGCCGCGCAGGCGGGCTGGGCGACGCGCTACGTGCCGTCGGCGCACGTGCGCCACAACGAGTCGGCCGCCACGACCGCCGCCTGGGGCGCCGACGGCAAGGCCGACCGCTGGAACCTCGCGACCTACTCGTGGATGCAGCGACGCCTGGGGACCACGCACACGCGCGCGGTCGCGGCGACGAACGTCGCCGGCCACGCGCTGCGAGCGGCGGGCGCGCGGCGGCGCGGCCAGCGCGACGAGGTGGCTCTGCACCGCACGTGGATGCGCCGCTACGCCCTCGGCCTGAAGTCGCGGCGGGCGCTGTCGCGGCTGGCCGGACGCTGACGTAGGCTCCCGGGCCTGATGGCATCCACCCGTGCCCGGCAGTTCACCACGATCTCCGGCGAGCCCGTCGAGCAGATCTACACCTCCGACGATCTGCGCGACCCGGCGGAGATCGGCGTCGCGGGGGAGTACCCGTTCACGCGCGGCGTCTACGAGTCGATGTATCGCGGACGCCTGTGGACGACGCGCCTCGTGTCCGGCTGGGGCACCGGCGAGGAGTCCAACGCGCGCTTTCGCTACCTGCTCGACAACGGCCAGACGGCGCTGTCGGCCGTCTTCGACATGCCGACGCTGATGGGCTACGACTCCGACCACGCCCGCTCGCTCGGCGAGGTCGGCCGCGGCGGCACCGCCGTCGACAGCGTCCAGGACATGGAGACGCTGTTCGCCGGCATTCCCTACGACGAGGTGTCGGTCAACCTCGTCAACACCGGCCCCGCCGCCGTCATCCTCGCGTTCTACGTCGTCGCCGCCGAGCGCAGCGGCGTCCCTGCCGAGCGCCTGGCGGGCACGATCCAGACCGACGTCCTCAAGGAGTACATCGCCCAGAAGGAGTGGTGCTTCCCGATCGATCCGGCGATGCGCGTCCTCACCGACATGGTCGAGTTCTGCACGCAGCGGATGCCGCGCTGGCATCCCGTCTCGGTGTCGGGCTACCACATCCGCGAGGCCGGGGCGACGGCCCAGCAGGAGCTCGCGTTCACGCTGAAGAACGGCTTCACCTACGTCGAGGACGCCGTGAAGCGGGGCCTCGACGTCGACGACTTCGCACCGCGGCTGTCGTTCTTCTTCAACGCCCACCTCGACTTCTTCGAGGAGATCGCCAAGTACCGCGCCGCCCGCCGCATCTGGGCGCGCGAGATGCGGGAGACCTACGGCGCGCGCGCCGAGCGCTCGCTGCTGATGCGCTTCCACACGCAGACCGCGGGCGTCTCGCTCACGGCCCAGCAGCCGCTGAACAACATCGTCCGCACGGCCCTCGAGGCGCTCTCGGCCGTCCTCGGCGGCACCCAGTCGCTGCACACCAACTCCTACGACGAGGCGCTGTCGCTGCCGACCGAGAATGCCGTCCGGGTGGCGGTGCGCACCCAGCAGATCATCGCCCACGAGTCGGGCGTGACGAACACCGTCGACCCGCTCGGCGGCTCGTACTTCGTCGAGGCGCTCACCGATCGCATGGAAGCGGCGGCCTACGAGTACTTCCACAAGATCGACGAGCTCGGCGGGATGGTCGAGGCGATCAAGCTGAACTACCCCCAGCAGGAGATCGCCGAGGCCGCCTACCAATACCGCCACGCCGTCGAGACCGGCGATCGCGTCGTCGTCGGCGTCAACGCCTACGAGAACGAGGAGCACGTCGAGCTCGACCTGCACCGCCACGACCACGAGCTCGAGCGCAAGCAGGTCGGTCGCCTGCAGGCGATGCGGAACGGTCGCGACGTCGCGGGCGCCGAGGCGGCCCTCGGGCGCCTGCGCGCCGCGGCCGCGACCGACATCAACCTGATGGACCCGATCCTCGACTGCGCCCGCGCCGACTGCACCGAGGGCGAGGTCATCGCCGCGCTGCAATCGGTCTTCGGGACCTACACCGAGACGCCGGTCTTCTGAGCCTCGCCCACGGCGTCGTACAGCGCGCGGGCGATCGCCTCGTGCCCCTCGTCGCTGGGGTAGAAGCCGTTGGGATGCAGCCGCGCACCGTGGACGATGTCCTGCGTCTCGACACACACGACGCCCGGGCCGAACTCGGCGGCGACGCCGCGGATCGCCGCGTTCAGCGCCGCGACGTCGCCGTCGGCAGGCGGGTGCGCCCAGCCGGCGTACGGACTCCAGTCCGCTGCGACGTACGCGAGCGGGACCAGCACCAGCGGGTGTGGTGACTGCTCGACCTGCCAGTAGTCAAACGCCGTCACGCCGGCGGCGTCCGCGATCGTGCAGCGGATCTCATGTGTGCCGGGGGGCAGCGCCTCGAGGCGCAGCACCGCGCCGCAGCGGCGCTCGTGCGCGGTGATGCCGCGAGTGTCCAGGCGGCCGGCCTCGCGCCCGTCGACCTCGACGGCGTGCAGCGCACCGCCGCCGGGGTCTGCGACGAACCCAAGGGTGACGGTTCCACCGGTGAACTCGTCGGGGATCGCGATCGTGAACGACGCGCCCGCCGTGTCGGAGGCCATCGCGCCGGTGCCTGAACAGTCGGCGTGCTCCCCCGCCGCGCGGAACGTCCAGTCGCCGTCGTAGGAGACGCTTGCATCCGACTCCTCGAACACGCTCGCCGCGCGATGGCGGCTGATGACGGCGCGCAGGGCGTGGGTGAACGGTGCGAGCCCGTCGGGGCCGAGCATCGCGAGGTCGTTGACGCCGAAGCACGTGAGGCCGGTGAGCGTCTCGGGCAGGCGCGCGGTGACGTCGGCCGGGCGCTGCAGGCTCTGGAGGACGTGCGCGTAGCCGCCGTCGCCGGGGTTGGAGCCAGACTGCGGCCAGCACACGAACGCGCCGGCGACGGCGCGGTTGACCTCGCCGGCATCCAGCAGGTCGGCCAGCCGCGTGGAGAAGCGGTTGGCGAACGCCGAGACGCCGCCACCGAAGCTGAGCGAGTGCCCCGTCACCTCGAGCGTGTTCGGCCGCGGATCGGGGTCGGCGATGCCCTTCCTCGCCCGCCGCTCGGTCCACTCCGGCGGTTCCAGCTCGGGCGGTCCGAAGTAGTCGAGGATCCGCGCCGGCACGCCGCCGTAGACGCAGTACGGGGGAATCGGCTTGTCGACGACGGCGTTCGCCGCGACGACGGACTTCGTCGCGATGCTGTTGAGGATCGTGCACTTCGTCAGCGTCGTCACGTCGTTGGCGATGACGATGTCGCGATAGTCGTAGGGCTGGGCGAAGATGTCGGTGCTGATGTCCTGCAGCCGGTGATTGCCGTCGACGATCATCGACGCCTGGCCGAACATCGCCCGGTCGCCGATCTTGATCGACGTGCTGCACTGGATCACCGAGTAGTAGCTGAAGACGCAGCGGTCGCCGATCTCGACGCTGCCGCCGTGTGCGATCTCGACCCGGAAGCCCTTGCGGAACTCCGTGCCCGCCCCGACGACGAAGCGCCCCCCGGCCGGGGCGTAGAGGCTGAACCCGGGCCCGAGATAGACCGAGCCGTTGAAGCGGATGTCCGCCTGCGGGTTCTTGAAGATGACCCAGCGCTTGCGCAGCGCGGTCGCGATGCGCGGCCCCCAGTGGTAGTTCACCTCGAGCATGTACCGCACGTAGCGGGGCCTGAGCCACTCCTTCAGCCGGTTCACGCGCGGAACGTTAGACGACGCTCTCCGCACCACGCGGCGGCGACCGGACCGCCCGCGGCGGCTTCCCTCTAGCATCGTCGCGGTGGAGGGCTCGCGCACACCCCTGACCAACGTGGTCGCCCGGGGGACGGTCGTCAACGCCAGCGCCGTGCTGATCGCCGGCGCGCTGTTTGCCACGCGCAACCTCATCGCCGCCGCGCTGATGGGTCCGCGGGCGCTCGCCGTCTGGACAGTCGCGGGTGCCGTGCTGATGACCGCGGCGATGTTCCGCGGGGTCGGCGTCATCGAGCGGTTCGTCGCCGACCGCGACCGGCCGGCGCGCGAGGCATTTGACGACGCGTTCTCGGTCGGCCTGCTGTTCAGCTGGATCGTCGCGCTGCTGGTTGTGATCGCGGCGCCGATCCTGACGCTCGCCTACGACGACTCGCGCCTGCTGCTGCCGCTGATCGCGGTCGGGGGGCTCGTCGTGATGGACGGCCTGAAGTTCCCGATCTGGTGGCACTACCGTGAGATGCGCTTCGGCACGCAGCGCACGCTGATGGTCGCCGACGCGGCCGGCGCGGTGATCTTCGCGATACCGCTGCTGGCGATCGGCTGGGACTACTGGGCGCTGATCGCGGGCGCGGCGATCGCGTCGGCGTGCACGATCGTGTTCGCCTGGGCGATCAGCCCCCACCCGCGCGCCAAGCGCCCGACGCGCGAGACGATCAATCGCTACGCGAGCTTCGGCGGTCCGGTCCTGGCATTCGCGCTGGTCGCCGTCGTGTGTGGGCACCTCGGGTACCTCGCCGTCCGCCATTCCGACGGATTGGAGGCACTCGGCTGGCTCGGCGTCGCGGGCTTCCCGTATCTCGTGTCCGAGCGGCTTGCGAACGTGCTCAACCAGTCCGTCTACCCGGCGCTCGTCCGCCGTGGTGAGGCATCGCGCGAACGTGCCGTCGAGCTGATGCAGCGGATGATCTGGGCGCTGCTCGCACCGGCGCTGCTGGTGCTCGCGGCGACCGCGCCCTGGCTCCTGCCGGCGGCTATCGGCGACGACTACGAGACCGCAGGCTGGCTGATGTCGGTCGTGGCCGTCGCGTCGATCATGCACCAGTTCGGCTTCCCGTTCGCGATCGTCGTGATGAGCACCGGCTCGACGCGGGCGATCGGGCGATTCTCGGTGATCTACCTCGTCGCGGCGTTCGTGGTCGTGCTCCCAGCGACGCTCGCCTTCGGCGTCGTCGGGTGGGCCGCGACGCTCCCCGTCGTCGAGCTGATGTTCGGTGTCGAGCGGTGGCGGATCATGCGGGACCACCTACCGGGCGCCAACCTCTTCCGCGACGCCGGCGTCGACCTCGTCTTCGCGGCGCTCCCGGCGCTCGGCGCGCTCGCCGGGCTCCTGCTGACCGACGGCGAGCCGTGGGGCTTGCGCCTGACGCTTGCGACGCTGCTGGCACTCGAGGGCGTGCTCGCGCTGATCTGGCGCCATTGGCCTCTGGCATCGACGATGCTGTCAGCGGTCAAACGCCCGCCGACGGCGCAGGCGCCGACGCCCCAACCGACCGCCACCCCGGTCATGGCCACGCCGTTGTAATCTGCCGCGCGTGAGCACTGGGGGGGCAGAGACGGCGGCACAGGGCGACCTGAGCGCGGCCATCGCGGATCGGTTCTGGTACCACTCGATCGAGGTCGCGCCGGGCGTGGTCACACCGGGCTGGATGGACACCCGCAGGGTGGCGCAGGACATCGGCCTCCCTGACTCGCTGGCCGGCAAGCGCTGCCTCGACATCGGCACGTTCGACGGGTTCTGGGCGTATGAGATGGAGCGACGCGGCGCCGCCGAGGTGCACGCGATCGACATCCTCGAGCCCAGCGGCTGGGACTGGCCGGCGTCGGCGCCGGAGGAGGCGATCTCCGGCCTGGGCGCGCAGAAGGACCGGGGCGTGGGCTTCGACATCGCTCACGAGGCGCTGGGCTCTTCCGTGATCCGTCACGAGCGCAGCGTCTACGACCTGGACCCTGCCGTCGACGGTGAGTTCGACTTCGTGTACTTCGGCAGCCTGCTGCTGCATCTGCGCGACCCGGTCGGCGCCCTGGGCGCCGTGCGCCAGGTGTGCCGCGGCGAGATCGTCGTCCTCGACGCCGTCGATCCGCTGCTGAGCTTGCTGTTTCGCAAGCGCCCGGTGGCCGGGCTCGACGGTCTGGACCGTCCGTGGTGGTGGAAGCCCAACGTCGCGGCGCTGGCGCGGATGGTGCACTCCGCCGGGTTCGAGCTGACCAGCCCGCCCAAGCGCGTGCGGATGCATGCCGGCAAGGGCCAGCCGCGGCCGCGTCCGAGCAGGGCGCTGCTGACCTCGCACGAGGCGCGGGTCGCCTACACGATCGCTCGCAACGGCGACCCGCACTGCGCGATCCACGCGCGGCCGCGGGGTTAGCGGCGCGGCACTAGGGTTCGCGCCGTGGACGCTGCGACGATTCGTGCACGCCGCGACCGACTGGTCGCAGAACACGGGCCGTGGGTCGGGTACAACACCCAGCTCGCCGACGGCGTCTACACGATGTCCGACGGTCAGGTGGGCACCGCCGAGTTCATGGTCAGCGGGATGGTCCAGGTCGTCGCCGACCTCAGCGACAAGCCGCCCGAGCAGCTTCGCATCCTGGATCTGGGTTCGCACGAGGGCGGCTACGCGATCGAGTTCGGCTTGCACGGCGCGACCGTCGTCGGGGTCGAGGGACGCGTCGAGAACATCGAGAAGGCGCGTTTCGTCGCCGAAGTGCTTGGCCTGGATCGCGTGAGCTTCGTCGAGGGCGACGTGCGTGAGCTGGACGTCGAGCAGCTCGGCACCTTCGACGTCGTGCTGTGCCTGGGCATCCTCTACCACCTCGAGGCGCCCGACGCGGTGAGGCTGATCGAGCGCTGCGGCGAGCTGAGCACGAGGATGACCGTCGTCCGCTCGGCCATCGGACTGTCGGTGGACGCGACCGTGACCGTCGACGGTCACGACTATGCGGGGCGCACGTACGCTGAAGACATCCGCGAGCGCGGGGCGTCTTTGGACAACCCGACGAGTGTTCTCCCCACCCGGGCGTCGCTGCTGAACCTGCTGTCCGGTGCCGGCTTCAGCTCGGTCGTCGAGGTGTGCAGCCCGACGGTCCCGGCCTTGCAGCGCGTGCTCGACAGCGTGACCTTCGTCGCGATGCGCGGCCCGCGGCTCCCGTTTCGCTCGGTCCCTGAGCTCGAGCCCGTGCTCGCGCAGGTGCGCCATCCGCAGCGCCCGCGCGGACCTGCCTGGATCTGGGCTGTCGCCCACCCGCAGCAGAGCCTGTACTGGCGCTTGAACGAGCGACTCCTTCACCGCTTCAGCCGAGCGATCTTCCAGTCGCGCCGACCGAGCGACGGCTGGCGCGAGTAGCGGCTGGCGTCAGCGCGGGCGCGCGCGCACGTCGAAGCAGGCGCGACAGCGCGCCTCGTAGGACTCCGCGCCGCCGACGTTGATCAGCGGCCCGTCGGTCCACGGCGCGGGCTCGCCGTCGATCAGCAGCTGTGAGCGCGAGGCGTCCGCGCCGCAGACGACGCAGACGGCGTGCAGCTTCGTCACGACCTCGGCCTCGCACATCAGCGCGGGCATCGGCCCGAACGGGCGCCCGAGCGCGTCGAGGTCGAGCCCGGCGCAGATCACGCGCACGCCGTCCTCGGTCAGGCGCCGCGCGACGTCTGGCAGTGCGGCGTCGAAGAACTGGGCCTCCTCGATGCCGAGAACATCGGGGCGGTGCTGCTCGGCGACGCGCAGGATCTGCTCGGCGTCCTGGACGGCGACGCACGGCCAGCGCCGGCCCGCGTGCGACGCGATCGCCGTCACGTCATAGCGGGCGTCGATCAGCGGCTTGACCGCGACGACGCGCTGGCGCGCGATGTCCGCGCGCGACAGCCGCCGGATCAGCTCCTCTGACTTGCCCGAGAACATGCACCCGCAGACGACCTCGAGGCGCGGGTTGCTGGCCGGCGCAGGGGCACGGCGAGCGGCGGGGCGGCGACGGTGCTGCTCGGCCATCGGACGGGGGAAGGTAGCGCGCGTCGCGGCGGAGGCTTGACTTCGACCGCGCTCGAAGTTCTAACGTGGGTGCATGGCCACGACGCTTGCACCGCCACTGAGCATCTCCCAGGCCGCCGGCGCGACCGGTCTCAGCGCGCACACGTTGCGCTACTACGAGCGGGCCGGGCTGATGCTCGAGTCCGTCGACCGCGCCGCGTCGACGCATCGCCGCTACTCCGAGGACGACATCCGCTGGGTCACGCTGCTCACGAAGCTGCGGGCCACGGGGATGCCGATCCGGATGATCCGCGACTACGCGGACCTCGTGCGGGCCGGGGAGGGCAACGAGGACGAGCGCCTGGCGCTGCTTCGCGCCCACCGCGAGAGCGTGCTCGTGCAGCTCGACGAGATCCGCCGCAACCTCGAGGCCATCGACCACAAGATCGAGATCTACAGCGAAAGGTGTTCCTCCTAGATGCAGACCATCACACTCGGCAGCCAGGGCCTGGAGGTCTCCCGCCAGGGACTCGGCTGCATGGGCATGTCGGACTTCTACGGCGACCGTGACGACGACGAGTCGATCGCGACGATCCACCGCGCGCTCGAGCTCGGCGTGACGTTCTTCGACACCGCCGACATGTACGGCCCGCACACCAACGAGGTGCTCGTCGGCAAGGCGCTCGCCGGGCGCCGCGACGACGTCGTCATCGCGACCAAGTTCGGGATCGTCCGCGATCCCGACAACGCGCGGGCGCGCGGCATCAGCGGGCGCCCGGAGTACGTCAAGCAGGCCGCCGAGGGGTCGCTGCGCCGCCTCGGGGTCGACGTGATCGACCTCTACTACCAGCATCGCGTCGATCCGGACACGCCGATCGAGGAGACCGTCGGCGCGATGGCGGAGCTCGTCGCCGAGGGCAAGGTCCGTTACCTCGGGCTGTCCGAGGCGGCGCCCGAGACGATCCGCCGCGCCCACGCGGTGCACCCGATCTCCGCGCTGCAGACGGAGTACTCGATCTGGTCGCGGGAGCCCGAGGAGGCGATCCTGCCTACGATCCGCGAGCTGGGGATCGGCTTCGTGCCCTACAGCCCGCTGGGCCGCGGCTTCCTCACCGGGACGATGCGCAGCGTCGACACCCTCGAGGAGGACGACTTCCGCCGCTACCACCCGCGCTTCGCCGGCGACAACCTCGAGGCGAACATCGCGATCGTCGAGGTCATCGACGAGATCGCCGCGCAGCACGACGCGACCGCCGCGCAGGTCGCGCTGGCCTGGGTCCACGGCGCCGGCGAGGACGTCGCGCCGATCCCCGGGACCAAGCGCCGCACCTACCTGGAGCAGAACGTCGGCGCGCTGGACGTGCAACTCAGCGACGAGGATCGCGAGCGCCTGGACCTCGCCGGCCAGGTCGCCGGTGACCGCTACGCGGACATGTCGTCCGTGAACCGCTAGAACCCTCATGTGAGCACCGACCTGCACCCGGCGCTGCGCGCGGTCTCCGACGCCGTCCTGGCGGTCGCCGCGCAGCGCTCGGTGGAGGACGTGCTGCAGGAGCTCGTGGAGCGCGCCCGCGAGCTTGCGGGCGCGCGCTACGCGGCGCTCGGCATCCCCGACGGCGAGGGCGGCTTCGCGCGCTTCCTCGTCGCCGGCATGAGCGACGAGCTGATCGCCAGGCTCGGGCCGCTGCCGCGCCAGCACGGGATGCTCGGCGCGATGCTCGAGGCGGCCGAGCCGTTTCGCACCGACGACATCCACACCGACCCGCGCTTTCGCGGCTGGTGGCCGTCGGCGCATCCGGACATGCGCTCCTTCCTCGGCGTCCCGATCCTCGCGGGCGGCGGCGTGATGGGCGCGTTCTACCTCACCGAGAAGGTCGACGGCGAGGTCTTCGACGACGAGGATCAGCAGCTGATCGAGCTGCTCGCGACCCACGCCGCGATCGCGATCACGAACGCCAAGCTGCTGCAGTCCTCGCGCGAGCTGTCGCGCGTCTCCGAGCGCAACCGCCTCGCGCTCGAGCTGCACGACGTCGTCTCCCAGAAGCTCTTCAGCCTCGTGCTGACCGCGGAGGCGGCCGGGACGCTGCTGGAGCGCGACGTCGCGGGCGCCGGCGTCCAGGTACGCCGGCTGCAGGAGCTCGCGCGCGAGGCGCTCGACGAGCTGCGCGCGCTGATCTTCGAGCTGCGTCCGCCAGACCTCGAGCGCGACGGCCTCGCCGGCGCGCTGCGCAAGCACGTCGCGGCGCAGCGCCCGCTGCACGGGACGCTCATCGAGCTCGACGTCGATGCGGGCGCCGGCGCGGGGGAGGCCGACGCCGAGGTCCTGCGCATCGCCCAGGAGGCGCTGCACAACGCGCTGCGCCACGCCGGGGCGGACACCGCACGCGTCCGCCTTGCCGAGCGCGACGGCTGCCTCGTTCTCGAGGTCTCCGACGACGGCAGCGGGTTTGACCCCGAGGACCCCGAGCTGCGTGCCCGCCACCTCGGGCTGACCTCGATGCAGGAGCGCGCCGCGCGACTCGCTGGGACGCTGACGATCGACTCGACGCCGGGCGAGGGGACGACCGTGCGTCTGGAGCTCGCCGGTGACTGATCCGATCCGGGTGCTGCTCGTCGACGACCACGCGGTCGTCCGCGAGGGCCTGCGCACGTTCCTGTCGCTACAGGACGGGATCGACGTCGTGGCGGAGGCCGGCGACGGCGAGGCCGGCGTGCGCGCCGCCGAGCAGCACAAGCCCGACGTCGTGCTGATGGACCTCGTGATGCCGCGCCTCGACGGCGTCGGCGCGATGCGCGAGCTGCGCCGGCGGCTGCCGTCGGCGCGCGTGATCGTGCTCACGAGCTTCCTCGACGACGACCGCCTGCTGCCGGCGATCCAGGCCGGCGCCGCGGGCTACCTGCTCAAGGACGCCGAACCGCAGGAGATCGCGCGCGCGATCCGCACGGCGCACGCGGGGGAGACGCTGCTCGATCCCGCCGTCGCGGCCCGGCTGGTCGAGGCGATCGCGACGCCCGCGGGGCAGGCAGCGCCGGATCGCCTGACGGCGCGCGAGCGCGAGGTCCTGCTGCTGATCGCCCGCGGCTATGCCAACAAGCGCATCGCGCTCGAGCTCGGCGTCGCCGAGAAGACCGTGAAGACCCACGTCGGCCACGTGCTGGCCAAGCTCGGCGTCAGCGACCGCACGCAGGCGGCGGTGTACGCGGTCCGCGCCGGTCTCGGCTAGCGGTCAACCTTCGCCCGGCTCGCGGGGTCCTGCAGTCGTGAGGATCGCGTGGATAGCGCACAGCGCGCAGATCACCGGCGCGGGCCTCACCTTCGCCGAGTCTGTCGGCGCGCTCGCAGACGCGGGCCACGACGTCCATGCCGTGCTGCCGGGCGACGGACCGCTGCACGACCGGCTGACGGCGGCCGCGGCGGTGCACGTCTGTCACTACAACCCGTGGGCGGGGCGGCGCAGGTCGCCGGGGGCGGCGGCACAGCAGATCGCCTACAACGTCACCAAGAGCGTCCCGGCGCTCGCCCGGCTCCTGCGCGGGGTGCAGACGCAGCTGGTCGTCAGCGACACGATCACGACGATGGTCGGCGGTCTCGCGGCGCGGCGCTGCGGACTGCACCACGCCTGGTCGATCCGCGAGTTCGGCGTGGCGGAGCACGACATCCACTACGTCTTCGGGCGCCGCGCGACGTGGGCGTCGATGCGGCGCCTGGCCCCCGTGTCGTTCGTCGCGTCGGAGACGCTTCGCGAGCACCTGGCCCCACACCTGCAGGGCATGGGCCTGCACGTCGTCAGCCCGACGATCGCGGTCGGTTCGCCGCCGCCCGCACGCGCGGCTCGCAACGGTCCGCTCGCGCTCACCGTGGTCGGCTTCCAGGCGCCCGGCAAGCGCCAGCTCGACGCGATCCGCGCGCTCGCGCTCGTGGTCGGCGCCGGCGTCGACGCCACGCTCGAGCTCGTCGGCGACGGCGACCCCGCCTACGTCGCCGACCTGCACGAGGAGGTCGCCGCGCTCGGGCTCGCCGATCGCGTGCGCTTCACCCCGCAGCTCGCCGACGCGTTCGAGGCGATCGGCGCGAGCGACGTCGTCCTCAGCTGCTCGGTCCACGAGGGTCTCGGGCGTGTCGTCGTCGAGGCGATGAAGGCGGGGCGTCCGGTGATCGGGGCTCGCAGCGGCGCGACGCCGGAGCTCGTGCGCGACGGCTGGAACGGCCTGCTCTATCGCGCCGGGAACGTGCCCGCGCTGGCCGCCCACGTGCGCACGCTCGCCGCCGACCACGCGCGTGCCGTCGAGATGGGCCTGCGCGGGCAGGCGTGGGCGCTCGAGCGCTTCAACCGCGAGCGCCACCGCGCCGAGCTCGAGGCCGGGATCGCGCGCATCCTCGCGGCAAGGTCCTAGGACCAATTCCGCATCGCAACCGGCACCGCCGCGGCCGCACGATGGCGCCATGCACACCGCCATCGTCACCGGCGCCTCCCGCGGCCTCGGGCTTGCGCTGACCGCTGCCCTCTCCCAGCGCGGATGGCGCGTGATCGTCGATGCCCGCGACGGCGAGGCCCTTGCTGCGGCCGTCGCAGGCCTCGACAACGTCGTCGCACTTGCCGGCGACGTCCGCGATCCCGGGCACCGTGCCGCACTCGCCCGCGCCGCCGGCGAGCGGGTCGACGCGCTCGTCAACAACGCCAGCACGCTCGGACCGAGTCCGCAGCCGCCGCTGTCGCGCTACCCGCTCGCCGAGCTCGAGCGCGTCTACGCCGTCAACGTCCTCGCGCCGCTGGCGCTCGCGCAGCGCGTGCTGCCGCTGATGCCCGACGGCGCGGCGCTGCTGAACATCAGCTCCGACGCCGCGCGCGAGCCGTATGCCGGCTGGGGCGGCTACGGCTCCTCCAAGGCGGCGCTCGACCAGGTCACCGCGATCCTCGCCGCCGAGGACCCGGCGCTGCGCATCTACGCCGTCGATCCCGGTGACATGCGCACGCAGATGCACCAGGACGCCTTCCCCGGCGAGGACATCTCCGACCGCCCGCTGCCCGACGCCGCCGTTCCCGGCCTGCTCGCGTTGATCGACGGCGACATCCCGCCCGGCCGTCACCGCGCCCAGGAGATCGGGGTGCCGGCATGAGACGCGGGGCGCTCGCCTTCGAGCTGCCGCCCAGCCAGAGCGCGCGCGAGCCTGCCGAGGCCCGCGGCCTGCGCCGCGACGACGTCCGCCTGCTCGTCGCCAGCCGCGGCGACACCGAGATCAGCCACGCGCGCTTCGGCGACCTGCCCGACCTCTTGGCGGCGGGCGACCTGCTCGTCGTCAACACGTCGGCGACGCTGGCGGCCGCGGTGCCCGCGACGCGCGCGGACGGCAGCGCGGTCGAGGTGCACTTCGCGACCGCCGCGCCGCACCACGACGAGCGCTCGTGGTGGGTCGTTGAGGTCCGCACCGCGGGTGGCGCGCACCCCGGCCGTGCAGGCCACAGCCACGAGCAGCTGTCGCTGGCCGGCGGCGGTGAGCTCGAGCTCGTCGCGCCGTACGCGCCCGGCCCACGGCTGTGGCTCGCGCGCCTCGGCGGCGCCGAGCCGGTCGTCTCCTACCTGCGCCGCAACGGCCATCCGATCCGCTACGGCTACGTCCCGTCGGCGTGGCCGCTTGACGCCTACCAGACCGCGTTCGCCCTGCATCCCGGCAGCGCCGAGATGCCGAGCGCCGCGCGGCCGTTCACGCCCGAGCTCGTCGCGCGGCTGGTCACCGCCGGCGTCGGCCTCGCGCCGATCACGCTGCACACCGGCGTGTCCTCGCCCGAGCGCGACGAGCCGCCCTACCCCGAGCGCTACGACGTCCCCGAGCACACCGCGCGCCTCGTCAACGCCACGCGCGCCTGGGGCGGGCGCGTGATCGCCGTCGGCACGACCGTCGTGCGTGCGCTGGAGAGCGCCGCCGGCGACGACGGCGTCGTCCGCTCCAGCGCCGGCTGGACCGGTGTCGTCGTCTCGCCCGAGCGCGGCGTGCACGCCGTCGACGGCCTGATCAGCGGCTGGCACGAGCCACAGGCATCGCATCTGCGACTGCTCGAGGCGGTTGCCGGGCGGGCGCTGCTCGCGCGCTGCTACGACGAGGCGCTGGCCGCCGGCTACCTCTGGCACGAGTTCGGCGACAGCCACTTGATCCTGCCCTGAGCAGCGTGCGACCATCGCTCGCGGGGTAACGCGAGCGGAGGTCGACGATGGCTGTGCAGGACCGGACCGTGGACTTCGAGCAGGCGCCGGGCATGGCGGGCGCGACGCTGTGTGAGGCGTTTCAGATCAGCGCGGAGCGCTTTGCCGATCAGCCCGCGCTGCGCACGCCGGGCGACGCGCAGACGGTGACCTGGGCGCAGTACGCCCAGCGCGTGCAGCGGATCGCCGGCGGCCTGGCCGAGCTCGGCGTCGGCCGCGGGGACACCGTCGGGATGATGCTCGTCAACCGTCCCGAGTTCCACATCATCGACACGGCGGCGCTGCATCTCGGCGCGACGCCGTTCAGCGTCTACAACTCCTCGGCGCCGGAGCAGATCGAGTACCTGTTCTCCAACGCCGACAACCGCATCGTCATCACCGAGGCGCGCTTCGCCGACACGATCCGCGCCGTCGCCGCGCCCAACGTCGAGCACGTCCTCGTGCTCGAGGACGGGCTGCCCGACGCCGACCATCCGGACTTCGAGGCGGCCTGGCGGGCGGTGCGACCGGCGGACATCGCGACGCTGATCTACACCTCCGGCACCACCGGGCCGCCGAAGGGCGTGCAGCTCACGCACCTCAACCTGATGTTCGCGCTGAACGCCTGGGAGCCGGTGATCCCGATGCGCCCCGGCGGGCGCGTCGTCTCCTATCTGCCGTGCGCGCACCTCGCCGATCGCTTCCTGGCGCACTACTGGGCGATCGCGACCGGCTCGACGATCACGTCGGTCGACAACCCCGCCGACGTCCTCGCCGGGCTCGTCGACGCGCGCCCGACAGGCTGGCTCGCGGTGCCGCGGATCTGGGAGAAGGTCAAGGCGGCGCTGGAGGCCAAGGGCATCACCGACCCGAGCGCCCTCTCCGAGGAGCAGCGCGCCGGCGTGCGCGCGCAGCTCGGGCTCGACCAGGCCGACTGGGTCGGCTCGGGTGCGGCGCCGATCCCTCCGGCGGTGCTCGAGTACTTCATCGCACTGGGGCTGCCCGCGCTGGAAGGCTGGGCGATGTCGGAGACCTCGTGCGTGGGCACCGTCAACCCGCCGGGCGACGTCCGCGTCGGGACCGTCGGGCCGGGCGCACCCGGCCTCGAGCTGAAGATCGCGCAGGACGGCGAGCTGCTGCTGCGCGGGCCCAACGTGATGCTCGGCTACCGCAAGGACCCCGAGAAGACGGCCGAGGCGATCGACGCCGACGGCTGGCTGCACACCGGCGACGTCGCGACGATCGACGACGACGGCTACGTGCGGATCGTCGACCGCAAGAAGGAGCTGATCATCAACGCGGCCGGCAAGAACATGTCGCCCGCCAACATCGAGCAGCACCTCAAGGCCTCCAGCCCGCTGATCGGGCAGGCCTGCGCGATCGGCGACAACCGGCCCTACAACGTCGCGCTGCTGGTGCTCGACCCCGACGCGGCCGCGGGCCGCGGCGCCGATGACGCCGACGTCCAGGCGCAGGTCGCCGCCGCCGTCGAGGAGGCCAACTCGCACCTCTCGCGCGTCGAGCAGATCAAGCGCTTCGCGGTGCTCGACGACGAGTGGCTGCCCGACGGGGACGAGCTGACGCCGACGATGAAACTCAAGCGCCGCGGCGTCACGGCGAAGTACGCCGAGGAGATCGAAGCGCTCTACACGTAGGTCCCGGCGTCGCGCGACGGCGTCCTGCGATCATCGCCGGCGTGAGCCGGCCCAAGACCGTTGGCATCTACCGATCGGTGTATCCCGTGCCGTCGGAGACGTTCATCACGCAGCAGGCCGCCTACCTGCCCACGTACGCGCCGACGTTCATCGTGCGCGCGAAGATCGCTCCGACGCAGTTCCCGACGATCGCGATCGACGACCACGAGCCGCGCAAGCTCCGGCGCACGGTTCACACGCTCACGCGCTCGCCGCGCCTGTTCGCCGACCTCGGCGGGCCGTATGACCTGCTGCATGCGCACTTCGGGATCGACGGCGTCTACGCCATGCCACTTGCCGCGCGCCTGCGCACGCCGTTGCTCGTGTCGTTTCACGGCTACGACATCACGTCGCACCGCCGGCTGTCGTGGAGCAACGGCAGCCAGCGCAAGTTCCAGTTCGGCCAGTACCTGCTCCATGAGCGGCGGATGAAGTCGCAGGCGGCTGGCTTCATCGCGAACTCGCACTACATCAAGGGCAGGATGCTCGAGCGCGGCTATCCCGAGCAGAAGATCCGCGTCAACTACTACGGCATCGACACGGAGCTGTTCACGCCGTCGTCAGAGCCCAAGACCGAACGCTTCATCCTCTGCGTCGGGCGCCACACCGAGAAGAAGGGCCTGGACGTCCTCCTGACCGCGTGGGCGCAGATCGCCGATCGCCATCCCGACGTGACGCTCGTCCAGGTCGGCGCAGGCCCCCTCACCGATCAGCTCGCCGAGCTGACGCGAACCCTGGGGATCGAGCGCCGCGTGCGCTTCCTCGGCGTCCAGACGCGCGACGACGTCCTCAAGCTGATGCAGCAGGCGGAGGTCTTCTGCCTGCCGAGCCGCACCGCCCCGTCCGGCGACGAAGAGGGCCTGGGCGTCGTGTTCAACGAGGCGTCCGCCTGCGGCGTGCCCTGCGTCGCGACGCGCCACGGCGGCATCCCCGAGGTCGTGGTGGACGGGCAGAACGGGCTGTTGGTGCCCGAAAATGACGCGCCGGCGCTCGCGCGCGCGCTCGACACCGTGCTCGGCGACCGCGCGCTCGGGGAGCGCCTCGGCGCGAGGGGCCGCGAGTTCGTCTGCGAGGACTTCGACGTGCGGGTGCAGAGCGTCAAGCTCGAGCAGATCTACGACGCCGTAGCCGGCGGGTAGCCAGCGCGCCACAACCGTAGAATGGGCGCTCATGCCCGAGATCTCCAACGCCCTCTACCGCGCCGGTGAGGGCGAGCCGGTCGTCCTCCTGCACGGGTTCACCGCGACCTGGCACTGCTGGCGCCCCGTCCTGCCCGAGCTCGTGGCGCGGTATGAGGTGATCGCGCCGACGCTCGCCGGTCACGACGGCGGGCCGCCGTTCGAGGCCGCCTTCGAGGTCGACTCGATGGTCACCTCGCTCGAGGGCCATCTCGACGACATCGGCGTCGGCACCGCGCATTTCGTCGGAAACTCGATGGGCGGGCTGCTGGGGATCGAGCTGGCAAAGCGCGGGCGCGCGCGCAGCGTCGTCGCGCTGTCGCCCGGCGGCGGCTGGCAGCCCGGCGGCGGCGAGGCGCAGCGGATCGCGCGGTTCTTCAAGCGCCAGCTGGCGATCATCCGCGCGTCGGACCCCTACGTGGAGCGGGTCATGGCACGGGCGCGCCCGCGTCAGCTCGCACTGCGCGACGTCATGCGCCGCGGCCAGCTCGTCGACCCGGCGGACGCCGTGGCGATGTCACGCGCCGCGCTGGGGTGCACCGTGGTCGACGGCGTGCTCGAGATCCTGCGCGACGACGACGCGCACATGAAGGACCTCGACCAGGTCAACGCACCGGTGCTGCTGGCCTGGGCCGAGTGCGACCGCATCCTGCCCAAGGAGACGTGCTCCTGGCGCCTGCGCCGCGGGATCCCCGGCGCGGAGTACCGCGTGCTGCCCGGTGTCGGCCACGTGCCGATGTGGGACGACCACCATCTCGTCACCGACACGATCGTCGACTGGGTCACCCAGCACACGAGCGTCCCGGTCACAGCCTGAAAACCACATCGATCGGCGATCCGCGGGGTAATGTCGGACCATGCGCTTCGACGATCCCAACGATCCCGCATTCCAAGCAGTCAACGAGGCCGGCGGCGGTGAGAGCGAGGGCTTCGAGCTGGCCGAGGAAGAGCTGATCGAGCACGCCAGCCACGGCAACGAGGGCGGCACCGCCCGCATCACGTCAGACGCCTCGCACATCGACGAGGAACTCGACGACGACGACCTCTACGGCGACGCCGACGAGGAAGGTGACGAGGACGAGTAGCGCGTCCGCGTGAAGGAACCGCGATGGGGTGTGTCGAAACACCCCATCGCCGATGAAGAGGTCCGCTTCGACGATCCAGCCCCCGCCTCACGAGGCGCATGGGCACCAGTCTCTATCCGCGTACATCCAGGCGCGGTTCGACGATTTCTCGCGTTCGCAGAAGGATGTGGCGCAGTACATCGTCGATCACCTGGACGAAGTGGCCTTCCAGACGGCGGAGGAGCTCGCGCGGCGCGCGAACACCTCGAGCTCGACGGTGGTGCGCTTCAGCCAGGCGCTGGGGTTCGAGGGATTCCCCGAGCTGCAGCAGTCCGCACGCGAGGAGTATCGCCGCGCCAACGCCGTCTCCACGGGTACGACGCCGAGCGTGGAACCGCTCTTCAGCCTCGACCAGAACGAGTTCGAGACGGCGATCGCCTCGGACTACGTCAACGTCGAGGAGACGGCGCGCAAGGTCTCGCGCTCAGACGTCGAGGCCGCCGTCGACGCGATCGCGAGCGCCGAGAAGGTGCTGATCTGCGGCACCGACCAGATGGCCTTCTTCGCGTCCTACCTGCGTCACCTGCTGATGCTGCTGGACCTGCGCGCAGAGATCGTCGCAAGTCCGTCGCAGGAGGCGCTCAGCCGCCTCAGCCGCATCGACGACACGACGCTCGTCATCGGCCTGTCCGCCGGGCGCCCGCACCCGCTGGTCGTGCGTGCGATGAAGCTCGCCCGTCACCGCAAGGCCCGCACGATCGCGATCACCGACGCGACACTCTCAGAGGTCGCCAAGCTCGCCACGGTGCGGATGTACTACTCGTCGAACTCGCCGGCCTACGTGCGCTCGCACACGGCGCTGCTGAGCGTCATCCAGGCGCTCGCCTACGGCGTCTACGCGCGCGACGCCGAGCAGTACGCAGATCGCATCAAAGCATTTCGCCTGAAGTAGCCGCCCGCGGGAAATCCCGACCCCGCAGCTACACTTTCTGGCGTGCGCGACGAAGCAACGTTCCGGAACAAGGCGGGCCTCGCCGAGATGCTCAAGGGCGGCGTCATCATGGACGTCGTCGACGCCGAGCAGGCGAAGATCGCCGAGGACGCCGGCGCGGTTGCCGTCATGGCGCTGGAGCGCGTTCCCGCCGACATCCGCCGTGACGGCGGCGTCGCGCGGATGTCTGACCCGGCGATGATCCGCGCGATCAAGGCGTCGGTGACGATCCCGGTGATGGCCAAGGCGCGGATCGGGCATTTCGTCGAGGCGCAGGTGCTCGAGGCGCTGGAGGTCGACTACATCGACGAGTCCGAGGTGCTGACGCCCGCCGACGAGGCCCACCACATCGACAAGTGGGCGTTCAAGATCCCGTTCGTCTGCGGTGCGACGAACCTCGGAGAGGCGCTGCGGCGCATCGGCGAGGGCGCGGCGATGATCCGCTCCAAGGGCGAGGCCGGCACCGGCGACATCGTCGAGGCCGTGCGCCACATGCGTGACATCACCGGCACGATCCGCCGCCTGGCCACGCTCGACGACGCCGAGCTTGCGACCGCCGCCAAGGAGCTGCAGTCCCCGCTGGACATCGTCCGCGGCGTCGCCGAGGCCGGCAAGCTGCCGGTCCCGCTGTTCAGCGCCGGCGGCATCGCCACGCCCGCCGACGCGGCGCTGATGATGCAGCTCGGGGCCGAGGCCGTCTTCGTCGGCTCGGGGATCTTCAAGTCCTCCGATCCCGAGCGCCGCGCCGCCGCGGTGGTCGAGGCCGCGACGCACTACAAGGATCCCGAGCGCATCGCCGCCGCCTCCGAGGGGCTCGGAGAGGCGATGTTCTCGCTGGAGTCGCGCAGCCTGCCCGACGAGCAGCTGCTCGCCGGTCGCGGTTGGTGAGCCCGGCGGGCGCGGGGTTCGAGCCCGCGCCGCCGCTCGTCGGCGTGCTCGCGCTGCAAGGCGGCTTCGCCGCGCACGCGGCGATGCTGCGCGAGCTGGGCGCAGAGGTCCGCGAGGTGCGCGTACCGGCCGATCTGGAGGGCCTGGAAGGCCTCGTGCTGCCCGGCGGCGAGTCGACGACGATGACGCTCGGCGTGACGCGCGAGGGGCTCGCAGAGCCGCTGCGTGCGTTTGCTGCCGCCGGCCACCCGCTGCTTGGCACGTGCGCGGGGCTGATCATGCTCGACCGCGAGCATCTCGGCGTGCTCGACGCGCGCGCGCAGCGCAACGCGTTCGGACGCCAGATCCGCTCATTCGAGGCCGATCTCGAGCTCGCCGGCCTCGCCGGCGGCCCGTTGCGCGCGGTGTTCATCCGCGCGCCCTGGATCGCCGAGCACGGGCCCGGCGTGGAGATCCTCGCCAGCGTCGACGGACACCCTGTCGCCGCGCGCGAAGGCGACGTCACCGTCGTCTCGTTTCACCCCGAGCTGACGGGGGACACGCGGCTGCACGCCGACTTCCTGGCGCGGGTACGGTCGCGGCGCGCCTAGCGCGCGCCGCGCTGGAGCATCAGCAGCCGATCAGGCGTCGGCGGCGTGGCGGCGCAGGTGGCGCGTGCGCCGCTCTGCGAGTGCCAGCAGCGAGAAGCAGCCGACCGCGCCGAGCAGCAGCAGGATGCCGATGCTCGCACCGCCGCCGGGCACGCCGCCGTCCGCGACGCGCAGCAGCTCGCCGAGGCGGTAGGTCACATCCGGTCGGCACAGCAGAGCGCGGTGCTCGGGCGGCGGAGCGTTCTCGCCGTCCTCGGCGGTCTTCTTGGTGCCGAAATGTCCGTGCGCGCCGAGGAGCACGTTGGCGAGCGAGGCCTTGCCGTTCTGCTTGTCGGCCTCGTCGACAGGCGTGTCGATGTCGTCGACGGTCGAGACCTCACGCGAGATGAACCACGGCATCGTCGACGGCTTGGTACCCGTCTCCTCGACGCCGACGATCGGGAAGGGGATCAGCTCACCGGCGTCCACGGTGGCCACGCGCACCTGGCGCAGGCCGCGGATCACGCCGTTGATGAACGCCTCGCGGGCGCTCTTGGAATCGCCGTCAAGCGAGACCGGCTCGTGCGAGAACACGATGCCGTTGGCCGGCTTGATCTCCTGGATCGCCTCGAAGTCCTCGTCGCCGAGCGCGCTCAGGAGCCGCAGCGCCTGGCGTGCGAGCGGCTTGGCGTCGGGGATCGCCAGGCCGACGGCCTCGCCGAAGTCGCGGAGCTTCTTATCGTCGCTCTCGGCGCCCGCCCACTCGGTGCCCTTCGTGAGCTCGATGATCTGCTGCTTGCTCGGCGAGACGTCGATCTCCGAGACGTACGCGGGAAGGCCGGTCGCCTCCATGCCCTCGCGGAACTCATCGCGGGTGGGCTTGCCAAGCGCGATGTAGGCGTAGCCGTTGCCGCAGCTCAGGCCGGCGCCACCGGCCGTGCGGCCGGCGCCCGGGCTCGCGGGCGTGGTGGTCGTCTTGCCGGCCTCGGTGTCGGGTGCCTTTGCGCCCTCGTCCACGTCGGGCGCGTTACCGCCCTCGTTCGGGGCGGGGTCCTGCTCGTTGGTCTCCACACCGCCGACGCCGGGCGTCGTGACGCCGACCGTGACGGTGACGTCGACGGGCGGCGGGTTCGGATTGGACTGCGTCGGCGTCGTGGACGTCGGTGTCGTCGTGGTGCTGGTGGGAGTGGTCGTCGTGCCGTACTGGTCCGCCGCAGCGTCCCGTCCGGAGTCCTGCGCAAGTGCGAACGCAGGAACTGCGCCCGCCGTGAGCGCAACCATCCCAATGCACACCTGCCGAGCGAACGGCTTCATACACAGCCCCTTGTTCCCCTGCCCTGCTCCCCCCGAGATGCCCCCTGGTCGGAACAGCGGCGATTCCTTAGCGCGAAAAGATAACCGATCCCCCGGCGGGTTTGTGGCAGCAATCGCTCTTGCAACCCGCAGTTCGTCGTTTGTGTAACCGCGTGGACACTCGTGTTCTACAAAGCCGAGCGTCCAGTTCCTGCATGGTGGGCGATGGCGATCGCCGGTGCCGACTGCGCGGGAGCCGGATCGTTGCCGCCAAATACCCCGCTGATCGCCAGGATGATCACGATCGCGAGTGCGATCGCGGTCGCTGGGAGGACGTAGCGAAACAGCGGCCCGTGGTCGCCGCTGAGGTGCGGATGGGGGAGATGGATGTGGCGTCGCGTGCGCGGCAGCCCGCCGGGCGAACGCGCCGGCAGGGCGTCGGCCGGGAGCGCGGCGATCACGCCGGTGGGGACCTCGTGCGGGTCAGACAGCGGCGCGTGCACGGGCGGGAGCGGTGGCCCGGGGTCGCGTACGGGCTCGAGGCCTGCGGCCTCGAGGTCCGGCGCGGGTGGCGCGGCCTCCGGCGTTGCCGCTTCGGGCTCGGGTTCGGGCGTGGCAGCTTCGGCCTCGCGTTCGGGCGTGGCGGCTTCGGGCTCGGGCTCGGGTTCGGGCGTGGCAGCTTCGGCCTCCGGCACTGCCTCGGCCTCGAGGCTGGGGGGCTCGGGCGGCGCGCCCGGTTCGGCGTCGGCCTGCTGCTCGGTCTCGGGCGCGATATCCGCCGCCGGCGGCTCGGCGGCCCAGAGGTCGGGCTCGCGGTCGAGGAGGTCGCCAAGCGTCTCCGAGCCCGGCGCGACGAGCGGCGCCGCGCCGGCCAGCGCGACGAGCAACTGTTGCTCGATGTGCTCGGGAAGCGGGCGCTCGGGTGGGCTGCGGTAGGCGCGCTCGGCGCGGCGGAACGCGGCCTCGATCTCGCGGCAGGCGGGACAGGTCTCGATGTGGTGGGCGAGCCGGTCGAGGTCGTCGGGCCCGAGCAGGTCCTCGGCGCGGCCGGCGAGCAGCAGCGGGACGTCGGCGCAGGCCTCGCGGTCGCGGGCGCGCAGACGCCCGCGCAGGACGCTGCCGCCGCTGGGCACGCGCGCCAGTGACGCGGCGGCATGGCGCGTGGCGCCGAGCAGCAGCGGCTCGGGGTTGATGTGACCCGGCTCCTCTGCCGCACCGACGGCCGCGCGGAAGCGGGCCATCGCCTCGGCGGCGGCGAGCGGCGCGACGTCGCGCTCGCAGACGGCCTCGCAGAAGGCGAGCACGGCGTTGCCGCGCCGGGCGATGAGCGCCCGCAGCGCGGCCGGGTCGCCATCACGGACGCCCGCGGGCGTAACGACGGCCTGTGATGCACCCGGCATGCACCGGCAACTGTAGTGACGGCACCGGGCGCGGCGTCGCCCCCGGCGGCTTCAGCCGGCGACGGTTCAGCTTCCGCGCTGGCCGAAGACGACCGGCAGCGTGCGCAGCAACAGCTTGAAGTCGTTCCAGAGCGACCACTCGGCGACGTAGAGGTAGTCGATCTTGACCATCTCGTCGAAGGGGATCGCATTGCGGCCCATGACCTGCCACGGACCGGTCAGCCCGGGCGTCAGGTCCAGCCGTGCGCGGTGCCAGCCGATGATGTGGTCCGTCTCGATCGGCACGAGCGGGCGAGGACCGACGAGGCTCATCTCGCCGCGCAGCACGTTGAGCAGCTGCGGCAGCTCGTCCATGCTCGTGCGGCGCAGGAACTTGCCGACGGGCGTGATGCGCGGGTCGTCGGCGATCTTGAACATCCGGCCGTCTGCAATCTCGTTGAGATGCGCCAGGTCGGTCTTCATCGCGTCGGCGCCGTCGACCATCGTGCGGAACTTGAACATCGGGAACTCGCGGTTCTGGCGCCCGACGCGGCGCTGGACGAACAGGACCGGACCGGGCGACGTGAGCTTGACCACCAGCGCCGCCGCGAGCATCAGCGGCGTGAGCACCAACAGCAGCAGGCTCGCACCGACGACATCCACCGCGCGCTTGAGCAGCAGCGTCGAATGCGTGCGCGTGAAGCCGCGCAGGCCGAGCAGCGTCATGCCCTCGACCTGGTCGATCTCGACGCTGTGGCCGATGACCTCGAACAGGCGCGGCACGACGGAGATCTTCAGGTTCAGCCGCTTGGAGACGCGGATCATGTCCAGCAGCGATTCGTGTGCCAGCGAGGAGAAGGCGATCACGACGCGATCGACGTCGTGCTCGCGGCAGACCGCCTCGAACTCCTGCGCGCCGCCGAGCCGCGTGATCTCGTTGCCGCCCGGCAGGTCGTCGTCGCTGGGGACGTCGACGTAGCCGGCGATCGACGCGCCGTACTCCGGGTGCGCCGCGATCTTGTGGGCGACCAGCGAGGCGACGTGGCCCGAGCCGACGATCAGGACGCGCTCGTCCTGGGTGTGACGGCGCACGAGCGCGCGTGCCGTGAACCGCAGCGTCGGCGTCAGGATGCAGGCGAGCGCCCAGAACGCGACGACGTCGGCGCGCGCGATCTCTTCGAAGCCGACCGCGGGGGCGAACAGGAATGCCAGCGCCGCGCCGAGCGAGATCGACTGGACGATCGTCGGCAGCTCGTTGAGCGTCGACTTGTGGATCAGGTTCGCGTCGCGATCGTAGAGCCGCAGGATCTTGTTGAGGACGATCCAGGCGGGCAGCGCGCCGAGCGTGACCAGCAGGTCGTTGAGGCCGCCGGCCTCGGCGCCGGTCGTGACGCGAACGACGCCGAAGGCGAGCACGAGGGCAATGAGGTCGGCGCCCGCGAGCGCGCGACGGCGAACCGTGTCGCGCCGCGGCGTCTGCGACCGCGAGTAGACCGCGGCGCTCGGCTCGCGCTCTGCGGGTGTGACGTGCGGCGTCTCGATCCCGGGGACAGCGCGGAATGCACGCTGCACCCGCGTCGCTTCCACGGCTCGGTCTTCTTCCTTCTCCGGCCGCCCAGCAGCCGCTAGCTCTCCCACGTCCAAGGCCCCCCAACCGTTTGCCTGGCGGCCAATACTACGGTGAAGTGACACGAGCGTTCAAGAAACTGCTCGTATTTGGTCGGATCTACGACGAGAACCCACCCACGCCGAGAACTTTTGTGCGGTTTCCGATGCGATCCGTCGCCCGCACGAAGATGCCGTAGTACCCGTGGATCCTCCGTGGGAGGCGCAAAGACCAGCGTGTTCTGCCGCGCGCCGTGAACAACGTGTACTTCGCGCAGTTCGCCCGGGATGCCCGGCGATGGAAGCGCGCGCGCGTGACAAGCGCCTTGCAAAAGAACGGCCGGTCGCCCTTGACGAACCCGACTTCGACCTTGGCGACGCCGTTGCGGTCGCTGGCGGTGCCGCGGATCACGCGCAGGTTCGCGCGCGGCAGCCTGCGGACGCGAAGCGTCGGCGGCTTGCGGTCGCGGGTGAGCAGAACCGAGATCGGATCAGCGTCGAATTGCATCCCGGGACCGCCGGCGCGGACGAACAGGCGCCGTCCGGCCCCGCGCGGCACCTGGATCGACGCGCCGCAGCGGAACGCCGGCTTGCTGTCGTAGCGGCAGACGAACGTCTTGGCCTTCGGATCGTCGGCCTTGACGCGGACCCTGCCCCAGCGCTCGACGCGCGGCTTTGACACGAGCGTGCCCAGGGGCGCGTCGGTGCGCCGGATGAAGACGTCCTCGACGGCGTTGCCGTCGCCATCGACGAGGTTCGTCGACGTCGAGCTGAACGCGGCGACGTTGCCGTCGTTCGACAGCGCCGGGCGCTGCAGGAGCTGGGGCACCTGCTCCGGCCCGCGCGGCAGGCCGGACGCGGTCACGTTGACCACGCTCGTCGTGCCTTGGCGCAGATTGCGCATGAAGATGTCCTCGCGCGGGACGTCGCCGGCCGCGAGGTTGGTCGCAAACGACTCGAACGTCAGCAGCCTGCCGTCGGCGGACAGGCGCGGGGCGAAGGAGTCGTTGTTGCCCTGGACGTTGAACGAGCTCGCGCTGACGAGCTCGGTCGTGCGGCGGTCGCGATCGCGCAGGAACACGTCGGTGTGGCGGTTCGTGTCGTTCGCGGTGAGGTTGTCGGCGTCCGAGTCGAACGCCACGTAGCGCCCGTCGTCGCTGATGTCGGACACCTGCAGGAACGGCGGGGCGACCGAGCGGCGCTGCTGGCGCCCGGTGTTGCCGACGCTCACGCGCTCGGTCAGCTCTCGCTGAAGGTCGCGCAGGAACACGTCCGTGACGCCGTTGGTGTCCTTCTCGACGATGTTCGACCCGCCCGAGGTGAACGTGACGTAGCGCCCGTTGGCGCTGATCGCCGGCAGCGCCGAGCGGCCGTTGACGGGGCCGTCGCCGTTGTTCTTGCTGATCAGCGAGATCACGCCCGTGCGCAGGTCGGCGACGAAGACGTCCGCCTGCTTGTTGGCGTCGCCGGCGACGAGGTTGTCGGCCTCGGACACGAAGACGACGCGCGTGCCGTCGGCCGAGATGTCGGGATCGTAGGACGGCCCGCTGGCCGGCACGCCGCCGAAGCCGACGCTCACGAGCTGCAGCGGGTCGCGCCCCTGGCGCACGAACACGTCGCTCATCCCGTTCGTGTCGCCGGCGGTGAGGTTGGACGCAAACGAGGCGAACGCGATGCGCTGGCCGTTGGCCGACATCACGGGGGAGAACGACGGGCCGTTGGCACCGATCAGCGACCCCGGCGGCGACGAGACGAGCCGCCGCTCGTTGGTCGCGAGGTCGATCGCGACGATGTCCTGCTGATCGAGGTTGTCGTCGGGGCCGGCGATGTTCGACGCGGTCGTCTCGAACGCGACCACCCGTCCGCTGGCCGAGACCACCGGGTTGCGGCTCGCGCCGCCGGGGCTGGTGCCGTCCACCGTCGTCGACGCGCGGAACGTGCGCGTCGGCAGGCTCGTCGCGGCGGCGGTCGCCGGGAGCCCGAGCAGCAGCGCGACGAGGAGCGCCGCCGGTCGGTGGGCGTGGGCGCGTCGAGGGGGCGTGAGCATCAAGGCGTGGGGGTGCGGCCGGTCTCACCCGACGACTGCGCGCCGGAGGGGTTGGACGTCGTCGGCTGGAAGCTCGGCGCGGACGTCGACGCCGGCGGGCTCGCCTCCTGGAGCTTGGGCGCGGACTGCTGGGGCTGGGCGCGCGCCGGCCCCGACGAGCGTTGCGCGGGCGGTGCGACGGCCGTGACCGGGGCGGAAGTGCGGACGGGACCGGTGCCACGCGCCGCGGTGGCCTGCGCTGCACGTCGCCGGGCGGCAGCCCGACGGCGGCGCGTGGCGGCGGCGGCGCGCCGGCGTGCGGCCCGCTGGCGGGCCGCGGTCCTGCGCGCACGCGCCTGACGGGCGACGCGCCGAACGGCCGCTGCCGTCTCGTCAGGCGATTTGCCGGCCGGGGAGATCGCGAGCGGAAGACCGTTCTGGCCGGAGTCGTCCTTGTCGAACACGCCGGACACGACCAGCCCGCCGAGCAGCAGTGCGACCAGTCCCACCGCGGCGATCCTGTGCAGCACGGTGCGGTCGCGCGGCTGCTTGAAGCCGGGCGCCTCGTGCAGGTCGACATGCGCCAGCGCGACGGGGGCGGCGCGCCCGGTCTCCCAGGTGTCCGGCGCGGCGTCCTTCTTCTCCGCCGGCGGATCGGCGACGGTCGCGAGCGCGGGAACCGTCCACGACGCTCCGGCGGCTGCCTTCTCGGCGTCGGGCGAACCCTCGTCGAGCACGTTCCATGTGGCCGGCGCGGCCGTGGCTGCCGTGCCTGGCGTGGCGGGCGCGACGTCGGTGGCAGGCGGGACCCAGGCTTCGGGCTCGGGGGCAGGCGCGGGCTCCTCGGTGATGAGGGCGACGCTCCACTCGTTCTCGACGAGCGGAGCGGGCTCGGCAGGCGGCTCGTCCCAGGCGGTGTCGAACGCGGCGTCGGCCTTTGCGAAGCGGGCACTCATCTCCCGGCATCCCTGACAGGTCGCGAGGTGACGATCGAGGTCGTTCGCCGTCGCCGGGCCGAGCGTTCCAGCCGCGCGCGCGGCGAGCAATCGCGCCGTGCCCGCACAGTCGCGACTGCGACTGAACATCCCGCCGCGCGACGGCACGGCGACATGCTCGGCGGCGGCGACGCGCGCCGCGTCGCGAATGGCGTCACGCGTCGCCTCGGGCGTCGCGGACTCGGCGACCTGCGCGGCGCGCTCAAGCGCGGCACGCGTCGCGAGCTTGGCGGCCGACGGCGGGACGAGCGTTGTGACGAGCGCACGGACGGCAGCGGCATGTGCCGACGCCGGCGCGCTGCTGGAAACGGGAGACGGGCTACTCATCGGACGCGCTCACGGAACGATAGCTCTCGGCCTGGACGTCCGCGGCTTCGATCAGTCTCGCAAGGCGCTGCGTCTGGCGCGTCAGGCCCAGCTCCTCGACGACATGGGCGCGCCCCGCGGCGGCGCGCTCGGCGCGCTCGGCGACCGGCGTGGCGAGGAGGTCGCCCAGCGCCTCGGCAAGGCCGCCGGCATCGCCCGGCGCAACGAGCCGGCCCCATGGCGCGCGCACGACCTCGGGCAGCCCCGCGACGTCGCTGGCGACGACGCAGACCTCCATTGCCAGCGCCTCCTTGGCGACGACCGGCATCGACTCGGCGTCGCCGTCGGCGGCGATCACCGATGGGACGGCGACGACCGCCGCGCGCTCCAGCGCGGCGCGCACCTGCTTCGGAGTCGCCGCCCCGCGCAGGTGCACGTGCGACTCGAGGCCGAGTTCGGCGATGCGCGCCGCCAGGCGCTCGCGCTCGGGACCTTCGCCGAGGATCTCGACACCCGCGAACGCGGGTGCGTCGCGCAGCAGCGCCGCTGCCTCGACGAGGACGTCGAACCCTTTCTTCTCCACCAGTCGTCCGACCGCGACGACCGGACCGCGGTCGGGCAACGGCGACGTGCGCCGGAAGCGTTCGCCGTCGACGCCCATCACGATCTTCTCGAGCCGCGCGTGGCGGCCGGCGGTGACGTGCTGCAGCGCCGCAAGCGTGAAGTCGCTGCCGGTGGTCGCGAAGGCGGCGCCCGACAGCTTCTCGGCGAGGTTGCGCGGCTGGCGGAAGATGTCGTAGCCGTGGGCTGTGACGCTGTAGGGCAGGCTGAGCAGCCGGGCGAGCCGCATCGCGCTGAGCGCCGCCCCGGCCGCGAAGTGGGCGTGGAGGTGGCGCTCACCCGCGCCATGCACGCGGCGGGCGACCGGCGCGAGCTCGCGCAGCGGTGGCACCGCCTCCTCGCGGCGCCAGCGCGCGCGTGCCCGCAGGTCGGCCAGACACGCGCGGGGGGCGCGCGCGACGAGCCACAGCAGATCCGCGGCGCTGCGGTGGTCCTCGACGACGTAGCTGACGCTCGTGCCGCCGTCGGGGGGTGCTGGATCGGGGAGCTGCGCCGGCGCGCCCGCCTCGACGCGCACCGGATAGCCGAGCGCACGCAGCGCGGCGATCTCGTTGATCACGAACGTCTGCGAGAGCTCGGGATAGGTGTCGACGAGCACGCAGACGCCGCGCGGCGTCATTTCGCAGACAGCGTGCCGTCGATGTCGAGGCGGCCCTTGGGCAACGCGATCAGCTCGCCGGGCGTCAGGCCGAGCGCGGGGGCGATGAGGTCGGCCGCGGGGCGCGCGAACTGCAGCGCGAGGCCGACGTGCCGGTAGGTCTTGGAGGAGCGGTCGAGGCTGGTGTCGGAGTCCTCGAGTGCGCTGAACATGTGCAGGCCGGCGCCGCTGATCGCATAGCCATCCTCGAGGGCAGAGATCGTCGCGGCCGGCATGTCGAAGCTCTCGCGCCCGCCGAACGAGCCGCCGGGGGGCGCCGTGAAGCGCAGCCCGCCGTTGAGCGTGATCGAGCCTCTGAGCGTCACGAGGTCCAGGCGCTGCCCGGTGATCGGCAGGGTGAACGGGCTGCTGAGTCCGCCATTGCCGCCGCTGCCGGACAGCGGCGTGATCGTGGCCCCCGCATTGAGGAAGGCCGCGCGCGTCTCGTCTGACAGCGACAGGTTCGCGCGACCGCCGCTGAATCGCAGCAGCTTGCTGATGTCGCGCCCGACGAGCGTCGCGAAGGTCTCCAGGTTGGTGAACGCCGGCGCCTGCAGCAGACGGTTGAGGTTGCCCGTGAGCGTCGGGGAGAGCATCCACTCGAGGCCGTCGAAGCGGCCCGGCGAGACCCGGTACCGCCGCGAGATCAGCACACCAAGCGGGTAGCGCACGCCACGGATCACGCCCGTGAGGCGGCCGTTGACGTAGCGCCCGCTCGCGACCTCGCCCGCGAGCGTGATCTGGATGTCGCGGATGTCGACCTTGAGACGACCGCGGCGCAGCCGCATCCGGCCGCGCGTGCGAATGGTCCCGCCGCCTTCGTCGGCGAGGCGGTCGAAGGAGAACAACCCGCCGCTGACCTTGAACCGCTTGCCGCTGATCCGGACGTCCTGCCCCTCCATCCGGCCGAGCGACGTCGCCGACGGCTTCACCGTCACCGTGCCGCCGTCCGGGGCGATGCTGCGCGCCTCTGCGGCGGCTGTCGGCGCGAGGCTCGCGAGGAGCACGACGAAGATCGAATAGACCCAAAGCTGGCGCATCGATGGGGCAGGGTAGAGCACACTCCCGCCTGCTCGCGCAGCCCGCGTTGTTCGTGTCGTTGCCTCTGACTCCCAATCCAGCGAGCCGATGCTACATTGACCGCCCGCGCCTCTATCGAGCATGCGGGAGTCGCGTCGAGGGGGCCTTCGCGAGCGGCTGGCCGGTAGTCCCCGCCCCCCTCTTCATGAACGATCACGCGCGTTACGGATCTCTTCGCGACTACTTCCGGGTGCTTCGCGCCCAGAAGTGGCTCATCCTTTTCATCGTCGTCCTCGGCGCCGGTGTCGGCCTCGGCATCTCGCTGTACCAGGACAAGAAGTACGAGTCGACGGCATCGATGTCCTTCCAGGACGTCAGCCAGGACGTCGGCCTGCTCGGGACGTCGATCGCGCCGCGAGACGCGCCGGCCGTCGTCGCCGCGCAGAGCGCCTCGACGCTCACGCGCTCAGACGTCGTCGAGCGTGTCCGCAAGTCGCTGAACACGACGCTGACGCCCAACGAGCTGCGCGACAAGCTGACCTCCACGGTCGACCCCGGCTCCAACCTCGTGGTCCTGATCGTCAAGGACACCGATCCGCAGGTCGCCGCCGACATCGCCAACGCGTTCGCGCATGAGTCGCAGCGGGTCTTCAACGAGACCGCGCGCGACCGGTTCACGAACGCCGCACGCGCGCTGCGCCGGCGGATCAAGCGGCTGGGCAAGGGCATCGACCCGACCGAGAAGCTGCTCTTCCAGAGCCAGCTCGCGCGCCTGGAGCCGCTCAGCACGTTCGCAAACGCCGCGACGATCGCCGAGTTCGCGCGACCCGGGGAGGACCCGGTCTCGCCCAAGCCGGTGCGCAACACGATCTTCGGCGTGCTGGCGGGCCTCGGGCTGGGGCTGCTGTTCGCGTTCCTGCGCGACGCGCTGGACCGGCGCCTGCGGACCGCGGCCGACGTGCGGCGTGAGCTCAACCTGCCGATCGTCGGCTACGTCGGGGCGACGGTGTTCGGCCGCAAGCTGTTCAACCAGAAGACCGGCGTGCGCTCGATCGCCGACATCGACCTCGAGGCGTTTCGCATCATGCGTCGCAACCTCGAGTTCCTCGACGTCGACCGGCCGGTGAAGGTGCTGGCGGTCTCGAGCCCGCTGCCACAGGAGGGCAAGACCACGGTCGCGGCCTCGCTTGCGATCGCCGCCGCGGCGAGCGGTCGCCGGGTGCTGCTGCTGGAAGCCGACCTCCGCCACCCGACGCTCCCGGGACGCCTCGGGGCGAAGGCCGAGCCTGGTCTCAGCGACTACCTGATCGGCGACGCTGAACCCGCCGACGTCCTGCAGCTGATCGAGTTCACCGATCCGAACCACAGCGGCAACGGGCACGGTCCGACCGGTCCGAAGATCGCGTACGTCAGCGCCGGCAGCCCGACGCCCGACCCCGCCGAGCTCCTCGGTTCGCAGCGCTTTGACCAGCTGATCGACACCGTGCGCGACGCCTATGACCTCGTGATCATCGACACCGCGCCGGTGCTGCCCGTCGTCGACACGCTGGAGTTCATTCCAAAGCTCGACGGCGTGGTTCTCTGCGTGCGCATCGGGCAGACGACCCGCGACCAGGCGGTCGGCGCGCGTGCCGCCCTCGAACGCTTCCCCGAACGACCTGTCGGCGTCGTCGTGACCGGCACGCTGGCGAGCGACGACAGCTCCTACGGGTCGTACGGCTCCACCTATGCCTACAAACCCCGCGTCGGCGCTGGCGCCTGAAGCACCGGCGATCCCCGAGATCGCCTGGTACCACACGCTCGAGCTGCCAGGCGGCGTTGTCACGCCTGGGCTCGTCGACTGCCGCGGCGTGCGCGATCGCATCGCCGTGCCCGAGCGCCTCGACGGCATGCGCGTGCTCGAGATCGGGACCTGGGACGGGTTCTGGGCGTTCGAGCTCGAACGCCGCGGGGCAGAGGTCACGACCGTCGACGTCCCCGACGTCGACGAGCTGGACTGGCCGCCGCGCACCCGCCTGGCCGCCAACGACGCCGCCCGCCGTGAGCGGATGTCGATCATCAAGCTCGGAGAGGGCTTCCGCGCGGCGCGCGACCTGCTCGGCTCCCAGGTCAAGGACGTGCGGCTGTCGGTGTACGACCTCTCGCCCGAGACCGTCGGCACCTACGACCTGGTCTTCGTCGGCTCGATCCTCGTACACCTGCGCGATCCGGTGCGTGCCCTCGCGGCGATCCGCTCGGTGGCCGCGGGGCCGGTCGTGCTCAACGAGTCGTTCGACTACATCCCGACGCTGCTGTCGCCGCGCTCGCCGCGCACGCGCTTCGTCGGCGGCGGCGACTTCGTGCTGTGGTGGCACTCCAACCTCGCAGGCGTGCGCCAGATGATCGCCAGCGCCGGGTTCGTGCCCGTCGAGGAGAGCGGCATCTTCTTCATTCCGTGGGGCCCCGGGCAGAACCGCCTCGGCGTGCGCCAGGCGCTCGGCTACGTGCGCACGCTCGCCGGGCGCGAGCAGCTCGTGACCTGGGCGCGCGGCATCCCGCACATCTCGCTGCGCTGCGACGTCGCGGCGCTGACTCAACGCGCGACGGCCTCGATGCGGTCGCACATCGCGTCGAGGAAGTCGGCGTAGCGGTAGCGCGCGGCCGTCGCGGCTCCGCCGGTGAGCAGGCGAGCGCGCAGGCCGGGCTCGTCGGCCAGTCGCCGCACCGCGGCGGCGATCGCGGCCGGCTCGGCAGGGGGGACGACCAGCGCGTTGCCCTCGTGCTCGAGGTACTCGCGCGTGCCGCCGACGCTGCTGGCCACGACGGGGCGGCCGACGGCCATCGCCTCGAGCGGGACGAGGCCCCACGGCTCGTCCCACACCGAGGGGAAGATCACCGCGTCGCACTCGGCGTAGAGCTTGGGGACCTGGTCGAAGCCGCCGCCGCCGAGGAACACGATGCGCGCGCCGAGGCCGAGCTCCTCGACGATCCGCTCGAGCTTGCTGCGATGGCGCGGATCGCCGCCGCCCTTGATCGTCAGGCGCATGTCAGGCAGCTCGGTCATCGCGCGCACGAGATGCTCGATCCCCTTGTCGGGGTGCAGGCGGCCGCTGTAGAGCAGCTCGCCGCGCCATTCGTGCGGCGCCGCCGGTGTGAAGCGCGCGTCGTCTGGACCCGGGGCGAGCAGCGAGGTGCGCTCCATCGGCACGCCGGCGGCCAGCGCCTTGCGACGCGTGCGCTCGGAGATGATCACCCAGGAGTCGATGTCGGTCGGCGTGAAGAGTCCCGGCAGCCCGTGGCGGCGTGCCAATCGCGGCGCCGAACGGCCCGAGCCGTTTCAGCCGCCGCTGCCAGGCGTCGGCCTTGAGGTAGTAGTCGGGCCAGTCGTCGAAGACGAACGCGAGCTGCGCGATCCCCGCGGCGCGCAGCTGATGGGCAAGGCCGATCGGCGCTCCGCCCATCGGGCCGAGCACGGCGATGTCGGGCGCGAACTCCGCCAGGTGGCGCGCGAGCGTCGCCGCGTTGGCCTGCTCACGCGCGATCACGGCGGCACGCGGGATCCGCTTGACGTCGAGCAGGCCGTCGACCTGCAACTGCAGCTCGCGATGGGTGTCGCTGTCCTCGGGCTCGCCGTTGTCGGCCTCTCGCCAGTCGCCACAGAGCACGCGCACGACATGGCCGCGCCCACGCAGGTGCGCAACGATGTCCCGCCAGTTCATCTCATAGCCGCCGATGCTGTGCGGCGGGTAGAGCGTGCCGATGGTGAGGATCCGCAGAAGCGGCATCCTAGGCACGCGCGGCGTATCCTTGCGGCGTGACCACCCGGGGGGCCTTCAGGCGTACCAGGCCCGCCGCGCGGAGCAGGCCATGAGGGTGCTCCTCGTTTCCCAGGAGTACCCGCCCGAGACGGCATGGGGCGGGATCGGGACGTATGCCGGGCTGCACGCCCCGGCGCTGGCCGCCGCGGGCGTGGAGGTGCACGTGCTCTCGGTCGTCGCCCGTCAGGCGTCCTCGGACGTCGTCCGCGACGGCGTCCACGTCCATCGCAGGCCGCTGAGTCAGGTGCGCGGGCCGGGCAAGTTGATGCCGCAGACGTGGATGCGCCTGCAGCTTGCGGCGTCGGTGGCGCGCCATGCGCGCCGGATGCCCGAGGTCGATGTCGTCGAGAGCCCGGAGTGGATGGCCGAGAGCCTGTTCCTGCGCGGCCGCCCGCTCGTGGTGCGCCTGCACTCCTCTGCGGCGCAGGTGTTTCCGTTCGTCGGTCGTGTCGGCGCCGACGCGCGGGTGGCGATCGGCATCGAGCAGCGCGGGATGCGCCACGCCGCCGCGCTCGTCGGCTCCGACGTGCAGATCCCGACCGTGTCGTTCAACGGCGCGGGCCCGTCCGTCGTCGAGATTCCGTATCCGCTCGGCGTGCAGGCACCGCGACCGGCGTGGGAGGACGGCCCGCCGCGGATCGTCTTCGCCGGGCGCTTCGAACGGCGCAAGGGTCCCGATCGCCTGATCGCTGCACTGCCATTGATCCGCGCCGAGCACCCCGATGTGCGCCTGCAGCTCGTCGGTCGCGACACGATGGACGTCTCCACCGGCGTCAGCGTGCTCGAGGCGCTGCTGGCGCAGGCCAAGAGCCTCGGTGTCGACGATGCCGTCGAGATCATCGACGCCTGGGGCCGCGACGCGGTCGAGCGCGTGCTCGCGGGCGCCGCAGTCTGTGCGGTTCCGTCGCGCTGGGAGAGCTTCGGCTACGTCGCTGGTGAGGCGCTCGGCGGAGCGACGCCGACCGTCGTGTCGAGCTGGCCCTCGCTGGCGGGGATCGTCGCAAGCGAGCCCGCGACGGTCCGCGACGACGACGACCCTGCGGCGTGGGCGCAGGTGCTGCTCGCGCATCTGCGCGACCGCGACGCCGCGCGCGCGGCAGCGATGACCGGTCGTGAGCGGCTGATCCGCGAGGCGGCGCCGGACGTCGTGGCGGCGCGCACGCTCGAGGTCTATCGAGACGTCGCGGGCCGCTAGAGCACGAGCGTGCGAGCGCGCGCGCTGCCGTACAGCAGCGAGCCCAACGACACGACGTCTGCGGCGGTGTGGACAGCGGCGGCCGTGGCACCCATGCGCCTGACCCGCTTGGCGGTGAGATACGCGAACGGGAGAGCAGTCAGCAGCGGCGCGGGGTGGCGTGCGAGCGCCGCGGTGCCGACCCCAGCCACCGTCAGCGTCATCGCGAGCGTTCGCTTGGAGGCGAAGAGCCCGCCCAGCAGCATCGTCGAGCGCAGCTCCGGTACATGGCTGACGAGCGCCGGCAGATTCTGCATCTCGAGGTGACGTTCCAGCCATCGACGAGCGCCTTCCGGAAAGACCGCGTGATGCACCACGGCGTCGGGCGCGAACGTCGGCCGCCCACCGGCGCGGATCAGGCGCCACGCGAGCACGGTGTCCTCGCCGTAGGGGTGCGCCGGCGACTCGGGGCCGCCGGGGTGGTACCAGTCGGCAAAGCCGCCGCTGGACTCGAACAGCGACCGCCTGACCGCCAGGTTCGCCGTCGGATACAGGGCCGATTCCTCACGCACCGCGATCGTGCGGTCCCAGTTGGCGATGTCGGGCACCTGAGGATCGGGCAGCACAGGTCCCGCCACGAGGTCGGCCGCAGCGAAGCCGGCGTGGAGCGCTGCGAGCCAGCCCGGCTCGGGGTAGCAATCGGAGTCGGTGAACGCGATCAGCTCGCCGCCGGCCGCTGCGACGCCGGCGTTCCGCGCTTGGCCGGGGCCGCCCGCGCGATCGTCGAGGCGCACGACACGGGCGCCGGCCGCCGCGGCGAGCTTGCCGGTGTCGTCGTTGGACGCGTTGTCGACCACGACGACCTCGTGCGGAGGTGCGCCGACCTGGGCGACCATTGCGCCGACCGCGCGTGCGATCGTGCTCTCGGAATCACGTGCGGAGACGACGACGCTGATGACTGGTTCGCTCATGGTGGTCAGGCCACGCCGGCGAGGTCGTGGCGGTAGTTGGCGTAGGCGTATCCGTAGGCGCCGGAGGTGCTCTCGTCGCGCGCCCGTGTGCCCGTCACGACGAGCCCTGTCGGTCGTGACGGCAGATGGTCCAGGATGCTCCGCGCCGCCGCCGCCTGATCACGCGTGGTCCGTCCGGCACGAACGCAGAGGATGACGCCGTCGACGTGCGGGACGATCTCCAACGTGTCGACTACCGGCAGCAGCGGGCTGCTGTCGACGACCACGAGGTCGTAGGCCTCGCGCACCTCGCCGAGGAGGTTCTCGAACCGCTGTGACCCCAGCAGTTGGGCGGGGTGCGATGTCGCGCTCCCGGCCGTGACGACGGCGAACTCCGGCGCGGAGCCGGCGCCCTTGGCTTGCTGGCCGGCGAAGCGGACCACCTGCAGGACGTCCGCCGGCGAGGCGTCCCCGGCGAGATGATCGCTCAGGCCCGGCGTCGCCCGGGCGCCGAGGCGGGCGGCCAGGCTCGGCTGGCGCAGGTCGCACTCGAGCAGCAGCGCGCGCTTGCCGCTCGCCGCTGCGGCGAGCGCCAGCGATGCCGCGACGGTCGACTTGCCCTCCTCCGGGAGCGCACTCGTCACGACGACCGTGGTGAGACCGCCGTCGATGTCGAGGTACTCGAGGTTGCGGCGCATGATCCGGAACGCCTCGACATCGACGGGCGTCGTCTTGCGCCTGCCGGTGGCGACGAGGCTGCGTCCGAGCGTCTCGTTGCGCACGAAGCCGAGCGGCGGCAGGTGCAGGGCGTCCTGCACGTCGGCTGCCGTGCGCAGCCGGCGGTCAAGCGTGTCGCGCAGGAAGGCGGCGACGATGCCGATCGCGAGGCCGGTGAGAAGACCGAAGATGGTGTTGCGCACGCGCCTGGGGGTCTTCGGATGCTCCGGGACCCGCGCCTGCTGCGCGATCGTCGCGGCTCGCACGAACGTGCCGACGGTCCGCAGCCGCGCCAGTTGCGACTGGTAGATCCGGCGCTCGGCAGCCGTGCCGCCCTTGCCGCGCGCGCCCACCCTGCGCCGCAGGTCGCGTATCGCGACGGCGTAGCGCCGCCGCGCGTCGGCATTGGCGTGGTCGCGCCCCTCGGCGGCGAACGCGTCGGCGATCACCGCCGCCACGCGTGGGTCGCTGGACTTGGCGGTGATCTTCACGAGGTTGGACGTGAAATCGGGAATCGCGAAGACGAGGTCGCGGAGGGTCTTGAGCGACGCCTTCGTGTTGAGCCGTCGCTTGACGCCGGAGACGACCTCGTCGCGCTCCAGGGTCGCCGCGCTCGCGGTCGCCAGCGTCAGCGGCGCGACCCCCGGCGTCACGACGATGCCGAGCAGCGCGAGGTCCTGGGTGTCGTCGTGGAACGAAACGGACGCCTCGGCCTCGTAGGTCGGGCTCTGGATCAGCGACAGCCCGAAGGCGGCGCCGCCCGCGATGAGCACCATCAGGACGATCACGCCGACCTGCTCGCGCAGCACGCGAAGGTAGTACCTCGGCGATGTGTATCGCGCCTTCTGGTTCATTGGTGGTGGGTCGCCAAGGCCGGTTCCGTCCGAGCGCGCGACCTTAGCAGCGCCCCCTGCAGTCTGGTCCATCCGCCGCGCCCGCGGCGACTCGCGAGAACGCGCGACGTGCGATCCTCCCGTCGTCTTGTCGACTCTGTCGCATCGGATGCGCATGCCGGCACGGCCCGAAGGCCTCGGGGTCATCGTCTGGTCGGCGGTCGGCGCGCTGCTCTTGGGAGCGCTGTGTGCGTTCGGCCTCGGGCTCTTCGCGCTCGGGTTCGCCGTCTTCGTCGGGGTCGTGTTCTACGCGCTGGCGCAGCCCGAGCGGTCGGCGCTGGCGTTGATCGTGCTGCTCCCGTTCATGGTCGTCCCCGTCCGCACCGGCGGCTTCTCGCTGTTCCTGGGGATCCCGCTGGCGTTCATCATCGGCGTGTCCCTGCTGCTGCGCTGTCGCGGCGCAGCGAACTGGCGTCAGCCGAAGCTCTACGCAGGCCTGCTGCTGCTCTTGCTGATCCCCATGGTGATCTCGGCGATCGCATCGCCCGACGTGCTGAAGGGCGCGACGCGCGTGGTCTACGTCCTGATCTACGCGATCTTCGCCGCGGCGATCGCGACAGCGATCGCGAGCGAACGCCTGTCAGAGCGTGGCGTCGCGCGCGCCTTCGTCGCCGGTACCGCGCTTGCCGCGGTCGCGCTGATCGGTCAGACGCTCGCGCAGTTCGTCGTCGGCGAGGGACGCGTGGTGGACTGGCTGCGCGACGTGTCGCCGTGGTTCCACGGCAACGCGGGCCTGGGGACGACATGGCACGTGACCGATCTCGACCTGCTGCGCGCGATCTTTCCGTTCATGACTGCGCCTTCCGCTGGCCAGTACATGGCCGTCGGCCTGATCGCGGGCGCCTGGCTGCTGCTCGGCGGCCTGCGCAACTCGACCCCCGGGCAGCACAACATCACGGTCGTGGCGGTCGGTCTGATCGGCTTCGCGCTGCTGTTGACGTTCTCCCGGCAGTCGTGGGTCGGCGCGCTGGTCGGGATCCTGTTCTTGACGATCCGAGCGCACCGCGCGTCGTTGCTGGCGGCCGCCATCCCGTTCCTGCTGATCGCCGCGATCGTCCCGACGCCGGGCGGTGGAGGGTCGTTCTACGGCTACATCGCGCACTCGGCGCAGACCAAGTCGGCCGACGACCGGATTCAGCTGTGGAAGACGGCGCTCGACATCTCGTCCGCCAATCCGGTGCTCGGGGTCGGTCCGGGGCAGTACAGCGAGTTGGGCGCGGATCCCACACGCGCGTACTACGCGCACAACATGTACCTCGACCAGCTCGTCGAACTCGGCATGGCCGGCGGCGTCCTGTTCCTCGCCTACGCGCTGACGCTGCTCGCCGCGGCTTGGCGCCGTGGTGCGTCGCTGGCGTTCGCGATGTTGGCGACGTATCTGGTCGCCAATATCTTCGACGACACCTTCTACCACGCGCGCAATGGGCTGGCCGCGGCGGTGATCATCGGGTTGCTCGGCGCCCATGGCTCGCGCCGCGTGCGCGGCCCGCCGGTGGCTGAGGAGCGCATCGATCCACCCGAGCCGGCGTCGCGCGAGCGCGTGCTCGTCGGCGCCTAGCGCGCCCGCGGCAGCGACCGCAGCGCGCGCCAGTCGGTCGGGTCCGAGGCTTGACCTCAGCCCGGGATCGGATCGGGCGTCTCGATGGGCGTGGTGTCGGCCGACTCGACGTCGCCGTCCCCGTCGACGTCGGGGGCGTCACGCCAGTCGCAGAGATCCACGAACCCCGTCGCCGGCGCGCTGGCAGCAACGTCGCCGCGCAGCTTGAGCATCATGTTGCTCCACTGGAAGTCGCGCAGCTGGCCGACCCCGTTCCCGTCGAGCTCCGTGAGCCCGAACCAGTGCTCGAAGGAGGTCTGCACGCCCTCGGTTGTGCGCCACGTGTGCGGGTGGAACTGGCGCACGCCGCAGTTGGAGCGCAGCACCTTGCTGGCGAGCTGAGCGAGGTTCATTCCGCGAACGGCCTCGGGCGTCGTCGGCCAGTTCAGTGGTGGGGTGTACTCCGAGTCCCAGGTCACCCATCCGGTCTCGTTGAGGTAGATCGGCCGTGCGGACCACCCGAGGTCATCGATCTGCTTGCGGTATCGCCGGAGGCGGTACAGCACCTCGGCCCATGTCGGGAAGAGCTTCTCGACGACGTTCTCGGGACCGGCGGTTTCGCCGCGGTATACGTGAAGCCCGATCGCGTCGGGAACGACGCCAGTGTGCAGCCGCATCGCTTGGATGAACCCCTGGACCGAGCAGTCAGGATCTTGCTGTTCGACCCGGTCGGCGAGGCCTCCCAGCATCACGATCGCCTGCGGATCCTGGCCATGAATGGCCCAGTACGCGGCTGCGAACAGCGACGCGTAGCGCTGCGGGCCCGGTTGCTGCGCCGGGGCGAGCGCCGCGTTGCACACGAAGTTGATCGGGTGCTGGAACTGGCTCGCGAGGTTCGGCTCGTTGTAGATCTCGTACGTGTCGATCGGCAGATCCGCGGCGCCGGCGGCGTTGGTAGTCCAGTGAATGCCCCCGGCGCGGTATCGCGCGGCGAACTTGGCGGCGAACGCGGCGAAGTCGGCGTCGCTGTTCGGCGGTCGCTTCTCGTTGCCGATGTTCAGCCGGGCCCATCCCGGTGTCCCGACGAGGAGCGCCGCAACGCGGATGCCCTCCTCCGCAAGGGCCTGGATAACCGCATCCGTTGAGCCCCAGTTCGGCGGCAGATGCGTGCCAGGAAGTACGCCATTCTGCTCGATTGCCGCCCAACGCACGGGGAGTCGCACGGTTTGCACGCCTGCGTCGGCCATCCTCGTGACCCAGGCAGCGATCGCCGACGGCGTGACGGGGTTCGGCGAGGTGCTCCCCCCGCCAAGCGTCAGGAACTGGGCGTTCACGCCGAGCGAGTGGGGCTTGACTGCCGACGGGTGGTGCACCCCAGCCTGTGCGGATTGCGCGAGCACCGCGCACAGCACGAATGTCACGCCTGCCAGCCGCTTGAACATCGGACCCCCCGGTCGTTAGCGAGGTTCGATCGTCTACAGCACGGTGTCGCGAGTCAAGTCGGTTCTTGGACGCGCCCCTACCGCGCGCGCGGCAGCGACCGCAGCGCGCGCCAGCGGCCACGACACCACCAGAGCCAGAGCTCGGCGTCGATCAGGCTCTGCCGCGAGACCATGCGCTTCGCGGCGATCCCGCCGGCGCGGACCGGCAGCAAGCCCTCGGCCGCGAGCACGCGTGCGCCGGGACGGTGCTCGTAGTCGGACAGGATGTTGGTCATCCCCTGGGCCTCGGCACGACGCCGAAACCAGGAGCGGGTCAGTCGCTCGGCAGCGATGTGGTGGTGCACGGTCGCGGCGGGCCAGTATTCGATGCGCCCGCCTGCGTCGGCGATCCGGTTGACCACGTCGGTGTCGCCACCGGACAACAGCGACGCGCCCTCGCGGTCGAGGCCGTCCCGAAAGCCGCCGACGCGCTCGAGCCATGCGCGCGTGATCGTGAGGTTCGCGCCGACCGGCGTCGCCCAGCCCGGCAGCGCGCCCGGCGTGTCGCCGAGATCGAGGACGGACAGGTAGAGCATCTTGCGGGGATGGATCCAGGTGGGCAGCGGTCGCTCGGGGTCGGCGACGAGGCGGCCGGCCATGACGGCGAGGTCGCCGGCGAACGCCGCGGCGACGCCCTGAGCCCAGTCGGGCTCGGCGCGTACGTCGTCGTCGAGGAAGGCGACCAGCGGTCGGCGCGACAGCGCGATGCCGCGCGTCCGCGCGGCGTTCAGCCCGCCAGGCTCCTGGCGCTCGACGCGCAGCGCGCCGGGGAAGGCGCTCGCGTCGACGTCGAGCGGCGGGTCGCTGCCGTCGTCGATGACGATGACCTCGAGATCGCCGGCACCGTCGACCTCAGCCAGCGAATCGACGGTGCGCTGGAGCAGTGCCTGGCGCCCGCGGCTCGGGATCACCACGCTGATGTCGGCGACGCTCGGCAACGGCTGCAGGATCGCAGGCCTGGTCGCGGGCTGCGAAGTAGCATGCCGCGCGTGCCGCGCCAGTGAAGGTCCTCTACGTCACCCAGAGCAGGCAGATCAGTGGCGCCGAGCACTCGCTGCTGACGCTGCTGGACGCGCTGCCCGAAGAGGTGACGCCGGTCGTCGCCGCGCCGGAGGGCAAGCTCGCCGAGGCGCTCGTGGCACGGGGTATCGCGCATCGGACGATCAGCGCGCCCGACGTCAGCTTCCGCCTGCATCCCAAGCACACGACGACCGGCCTGATCGGACTTGCGCGCGCGTCGCTCGCGGTCGACGCCGTCGCCCGTGACGAACGCCCCGACGTGCTGCACGCAAACGACACCCGCGCCGGGCTGATGGCGCAACTGGCGGCGCGGCGGCGTGCGCCGCTGGTCGTGTCCGCCCGCGACGCGTTCGCAGAAGGCCGGCTCGGCGCGGTGGTCCGCCGCGTGCTCGCGTCCGGGGCGAGCGCGCTGGTGACGAACTCGGACTTCGTGCGCGCGGACTTCGCCGACATCGAGGCGAGGATCGCGGTCACGACGATCCACAACGCCGTCGACGTCGCGCGCTTCGACGCGACGCGCTATGACCGCGCCGCGTGCCGTGCCGCGCTCGGGATCACCGAGGCAACGCCGCTGCTCGGCGTCGTCGGCCAGATCACCCCGTGGAAGGGGCAGATCGACGCGATCGTCGCGCTCGCCGAGCTGCGAGCCGAGCTGCCCGAAACCGAGCTCGTCATCGTCGGATCGGCGAAGTTCGTCGCCGCCGGTACGCGCTACGACAACATCACCTACGAGCGCGAGCTGCGCGAGACCGCCGCACGCCTTGGCCTCACCGACGCTGTGCACTTCCTCGGCGAGCGCGACGATGTGCCCGCCGTGATGGTGGCGCTCGACGTGCTGCTGCTCCCGTCGTGGGCGGAGCCGTTCGGGCGCGTCTGCGTCGAAGCGATGGCGATGGGCGTCGCCGTGATCGCGACCGCGGTCGGGGGGACGCGGGAGATCATCACCGACGGTGTCGATGGCCTGCTCGTGGAGCCGCGGCGTCCCGAGCTCTGGGCCGGCGCGGCGCACGCACTGCTCAGCGATCCCGAGCGGCGGGCGCCGATCGCTGAGGCGGGCCGTGTGCGTGCACGCTCGCAGTTCACCCCCGAACGCCACGCCGCGCGCATGTACGACGTCTACCGGGCGGCGTTTGATGGCCGATAGCTCCCGCAAAGCTCCAGCAAACGACAAGTTGTCCAAGGACATGTCCCGAATTCAGCGAAGCTGCCCACCGTGTCCATCGTGAACCAGTGGTCCGGCCGCGTCCTGCGACACCTCGGGGTCGCCGTCGCTGCGATCGCGGCGGTTGGGTGCTTCACCGCCCCAGCGCTGGCGGCGCCCGCAGTGAACACCGAGACCGGCTGGCACACGGACCCCGAGGTCTGGGGCGTCAACGACGCGCCGCTGGAGTGGAGCCTGACCAACGAACAGCTCGCGACCCATGTCGCAGCGATCAACAAGCTCGGGGCTCGCTGGGTGCGCTTCGCGATCAACTGGCCGCGGATCCAGGAGGCCGGACGCGGCACGTTTCGCTGGGCAGAGGCTGATTTCATGATCGCGCGGCTTGCGTTGTACGGGCTGCGCTGGCGTCCTGTCGCGCTCGACGTGCCGCCCTGGCTGCGCGTCTATCCCAGCGTCAACACCCGCCAGCCGCCATCGTCGTCAGAGCCGATCGCGGAGTTCCTCGACGCGTTCCTGGACCGCTATGGGCCGGGCGGCACGCTGTGGCGTGACTACCCATGGATCCCGGCCCACCCCGTGCTCGACCTCGAACTGCACAACGAGCCCAACCACGTCTACTTCTGGGGATTTGACCCTTCGACCTGGGCCTGGCGCACCGATCACACCGGCGCGCGGTGGGGCGAGCTCTACGGCAGCGCGCTCGACACGGTCGCCGCCGAGCATCCCGGCGTGCGCATGTGGATGGGCGGTCTCGCGATCCCCGCCCCGGCTGCCGGTGCGGGTACTCCGGCCGCCACCTTCATGCGCAACGCGTTCGAGGCGCATCCCAGCCTCAGGACGACGCTCGCCGGCGTCGCGCTGCACACCTATCCCAACTCGTCGGGCAGCTGGCAAGTAGCGGCCGGGCACGTGGCAGGGGCCGTCGCGGCGATGCGCGCGTACGGTCGCGCGGACATGCAGGTGCAGCTCAACGAGTACGGCGCGTCGAAGGTCAATGTCCCGAACGAGAGCGACCGGACCGGCTTCGTGGCCGGGATGACCGATCTCGCCCGGTCGGACTGCCCGATCGCGGGTCTCGCGCCGTACACGCTGTTCTCGCGGGAGCAGTACGACACCTACGCCGGCGACTGGTACGGACTCGTGCAACCGAGCACCGGCGAACTGAATCCGACGGGCGCGGCGTACGCCACGAAGGTCAGCGCCTACAACGCCGGCACGGTGACGGGCTCAGAACAGCACCTCTGCGGCCCGTAGGCCGCCGTCCGGGCGGTCGGATAGGCGTCCAGGAATTCACGCCGTTACCCAAGGGAGTACGCGATTCGGTCGACGCCTCGAGCGTGCCCGTGTCACGACCCCATATTCCCCGACGCCTCGCCCTTGCAGCGGCAGCGATCGCCACACTCGCCCTCAGCGCAGCGCCGGCGCAGGCCGGGCCCGCGCTCAGCACCTCCGGTGGTGCCTGGAAAACCGATCCAGAGGTCTGGGGCGTCAATGATCCACAACTGCAGTGGGCGCTGTCCGACGAGGAGCTGCTGCCCCGCATCGCGGCGGTGAAGAAGCTCGGCGCACGCTGGGTGCGGTACCACGTCAACTGGCCGCGGATCCAGGAGGGCGGACGCGGAACGTATCGCTGGGCCGAGGTCGACTCGATGATCGGGCGGCTGGCCGCGAACGGGCTGCGGTGGCGTCCGGTGACGCTTGACGTGCCGCCATGGCTGCGGATCGACCCGACGATCGACGCCCGGCAGCCGGCCGCGTCGTCGGAGGCCGTCGCGGAGTTTCTCGACGCGTTCCTGGATCGCTACGGCCCGGGCGGCACGCTGTGGCGTGACTACCCGTGGCTGCCCGCGCGTCCGGTGCTCGACCTCGAGCTGCACAACGAGCCCAACCACTCCTACTTCTGGGGCTGGGACACGTCGACGTGGACCTGGCGCACCGACCACACCGGCGCGGCCTGGGGCAAGCTCTACGGCGCGGCGCTCGACACCGTCGCCGCCGGCCATCCCGGCGTGAGGTTCTGGATGGGCGGGCTCGTGACACCGTTTCCCGGCCGGGCCGGTACCTCGGCCGTCGGCTTCATCCACAACGCGTTCGCGGCACATCCGAGCCTGAAGACGACGCTCGACGGCGTTGCGCTGCACACCTACCCGGACGCGTCCGGCAGTTGGGACCTGGGTGCCCGCAACGTCGCTGCGGCGATCGCGGCGATGCGCGCCTACGGGCGCGCGGACATGCAGGTGCAGATCAACGAGTTCGGCGCATCGAAGGTCAACGTCGCCCGCGAGAGCGATCGCAGCGCGTTCGTCGCCGGCATCGCCGACCTCGCACGATCGGACTGCCCGATCCAGTCCTTCGCGCCGTTCACCCTGTTCACGCGCGAGCAGGATCCCAACAACGCCGAGGACTGGTACGGCCTGGCGCGTCCGAGCAGCGGCGTGCTGAACGCTGTGGGCTCCGCCTACGCCGCGAAGACCAGCGCGTACAACACCGGCAAGATCAAGGGGGCGCGGCTGCGCTACTGCAGCTTAGCGTGCGTGCGCCGTCGGCGTGCGGCGCTGGTGACGCGTCTCTGGCCGGCGGCGGCCCTCGGGCAGGACGGCCGCCGCGATCACCAGCGTCAGACCGCTGACCGCAGGCATCTGCCAGTCCCAGTCCGCGAAGGAGTGGACAGCCCACACGCAGCAAGCCGCACCCGCCGCGGCAGCCTCGGATCGCGTCACCGCACCGCCACGTACCCGCGTGCGGACGATCGCGGACGCGAACGCGCCGATCAACGCCAGCAGCAGCAGCGCGCCGATGATGCCGAGCTCGGCCAGCACCTCGAGATGCAGCGAATGCGTGTCGCGGACGTCCTCGTCGACGCTGCGACCGCGGTACCACAGCACCTCGAACGCGCCTGCGCCCTGGCCGACCACCGGGTTGTCCTCGAACCCGTCGAACGCGACGCGATACAGATCGCTGCGCGTCCCGCTTGCGGATGTCAGGCGGGCACCGCCGGTGGCGGTGAAGCGCGACGGCGTCATGAACTCGTCCCACTGGTCTGAGACCCAGTGCTGAGCGGCGTACAGGCCGCTGGCGCTGCGCCCCTCGACGGTCGTCGACTTGGTCGCGTAGATCGCGATCGCCGTCAGCACGAGCGCGGCCGTCGCCGCGAGCGTCAGCGGGCGCCGCACGCGGTTGACGACGTCGTTGACCATCGCCGAGCGCCGGCCCGCGGCGAGCATCGCGACGATGACGCCGGCCGCGCCCGCCAGCACCGCGAGCTGCCCGGCGAAGGCACGCCCCTCGGTCACCTGACCGGAGCCGGCGGTGGGGTCGTCGACGAGCCCGTGATAGGCCTGCAGACGCAGGACCGCGAGCGCCGCCGCGAAGCCGACGATTCCGGTGGTGAGCGCGAGCGAGCCGCGGTGCGCGGCGAGCGCGATCAGGGCGACACAGCCGATGATCAGCGCCAGCCACGAGGCGCGCGACAGCGTCAGCTGCATCGTGACGACGAGGACGACCGCGAGCGCCGCAGCGATGCCGCGCGACACCGGCAGCGAGCGCGGGTTGGCGGCCATGCCGAGTGCGAGCAGAGCGCCCATCGCCGCGGTCGCGCCGAGCGCGTTCCAGTACGTCAGCGGGTAGGCGAGCCGGTAGCCGAACTCGGTGGCCGGGCTCGACACCAGGCCGGGCAGCAGCCGGCTGAGCAGCCCCGCGCCCGCGATGATCGTGCAGACGGTGAGCGCACCCCACAGCAGGAAGCGCGAGTAGCGCCCCGAGGCTGCCGCCAGCAGACCCAGCCCAAACAGCCCGACGTAGACGACCGACCGCTGGAAGTCCTCGAAGCCGGCGTCGGGAGCCGGCGACCACGTCGACGACACCCCGGTCCAGAACGCCAGGCCGACGAGCGCGGCGAACGCGACGATCGCGGTGGTGCTGAGCGCGAACTGCGGGCGGTGCAGCGCCAGCAGCAGGGCGAGCACCCCGAAGCAGAACGCGCCGGCCGGCAGCGAGTCGGCCGGGAAGTAGCCACCGGCGTCGAAGCCGAGCTTGACGAGCACGCCGCAGACGCAGATCCCGGCGACGAGCGACGGCCACGTGCGGCGCAGGACCTCGCCCTGGGACGCCGCGACGGCGCGCGCCCGCTCGGCGGGCGTGGTGGGCCGCCCGCGCGCCGTGGGCGCCGCCTTGCGAGTGCTGGGCGCCGCCCGTTCACGCATCGGCTCGCACGCTACCGCGAGGCGACTACGCTTGCGGCGATGCTGGCTGAGCTCGAACGTCAATGGCCGCGGGTCGTGGCCGTGGCGACGTGCCTGGTCCTGGCGATCTGGCTCTCCGCCCAGGGCTCAGACCAGGGGCAGGTGCGCTCCGCGGCCGACGCGCTGGCGCGCGGCGACCGTGCCGGCGCGGTGGATCTCGCGCGCGGGGTCACCGGGCGCCCGGCCCGGGTGCGTGCGCTCGTCGTCGAGGGCGACGCGCTGACGCAGGAGGGCAGGCACGCGGCGGCCGCCGTCGTCTACGCACGCGCGGTGGATCTGGCGCCCAACGACTGGAAGCTGCGGCGCTCGCTTGCCGTGGCGTACGCGTCCAGCGGTCAGAACACGGCAGGGCAGCGTCAGCTCACCCGTGCCGAAGTGCTCAACCCGCGGATCGTCGCGTCGGACGACCTGCCCAACCCCTAGCGGGCGGGGTCAGTCCCCGTCGCGCTCGGTCAGGATCGAGACGTGGGGGATCCCGAGGTTCCAGGTGATGACGTGCTCGCGTCCCTGCGGGCTCAGCAGCGACCGCAGCTGCGTGCGCTTGCCGGGCAGCGGATGCCCCTCGCCGAGCGGGATGAAGAACGGGCGCGTGCGCTTGCGTACGGCCAGGCCGGCGCTCTCGGCCATGTGCTCGACCGTCGCGAGGTTGGGCTGCCACCAGCGGACTTCGCCGGTGCCCTCCAGCCGCGCCCGCGGCTGGCGCGGGCTGAGCAGCGTCGGCAGCAGCTCGATCGCCTCGTTGAGGACGACCGGGCCGTGTGCGACGGAGCGGACGGCGGTCAGCGCCCCGACGGGGTCGCGCAGATGCAGCAGGATCGAGCCGACGACGACGAGGTCGAACATCCCGACGGCGTCGGGGCTGAGGTCATAGACGTTGATCTTGACCGGCTTGACCGTCGAGCCGAGCGCCTCGTGCAGCAATGAGAAGCCCACGCCGAGCTGCGTGTTGTCGACGACCTCCTGGCGCTTGGCGTCGTCGGCGCCGTTGCGCATGTGCGGCGGCCAGTCCCAGCGGTCGGGATCGTCGAGGTCGACGGTGACGACCTCGGCGCCGCGGCGTTCGAGGTCAAACGCCCAGAATCCGTCCCAGGTGCCGACGTCCAAGACGCGCTTGCCGGTCAGATCCTGCGGGATCAGGACGCGGTCGCGGATCGGCCGGCAGTCCACCCACCCCGGTGTCGTCGTGCCGTCCGGCAACTCGATCGTGTGGTACCAGTCGAGCTGCGCGATCTCGGCGCGAAGGTCTGCCCCCCGTGGAGTCGTCGTCACGGCCGGGAACTGTAGCGGCGGCCGGCTCAGGACGGTCCGCCCGCCGGCTCGCCACGGCGCAGCCGCGGGAAGTCGGCGATGAAGCGCGCGTTGCCTCGCAGCCACTCGAGCACGATGCCCAGCGCGCCCCGTGGCGTGCGGCCGAACGCCTTCGCCGAGGCCGCGAAGCCGAGCAGCTCGTAGGACAGCAGCCAGCTCAGGCTGCGGCGCATGAAGATCGCGTCGTAGGCGTTGGCGTAGATGCGATGGCGCTCCTGCGCGAGCGGGTAGGCCTTGCGCTCCTCGTCGTGGACGGCGCGCGCCTCGGGGACGAAGGCGAAGCGTGCGCCGGCGCGCCGCCACAGCAGGCAGGTCATGCGGTCGTCGTAGTAGCGCCGGTCGTCGTCCCACGGCGTCTGCAGGACGAGCGCGCGCGGCATGCAGAGCACCGCGCTGACGAACCACTCGGTCTCCTCGCCGGGCTCGGCGGCGCGGCTGTAGCCGATCCGGCGCATGACCTGCGGCCGCGTCCACTCATCGCCCCAGTCCAGCGTCCCGGCGGCGACGACGTCGTCAGCGTCGACGGCGGCGGCGAGCCGGGCGATCGCCTCGGGCTCGACGTAGACGTCGTCATCGACGTAGGCCAGCAGCTCCCCGTCCGCCTCGCGCGCGCCGAGGTTGCGCGCCGCGCACGGCCCCACGAGGTCGTGGGGGACGTAGCGCGCCCAACCGTGCGCCGCGACGGCCTCGCGGCTGCGCTGCGCATCCTCGTCCCAGCTCGAGTCGCAGACGACGGCGTCGAACTCGAAGTGGGCGCGGGCGGCCTCGAGCGCTGCGAGGCAGCGCGCGAGCTTGTCGGGGCGGTTGCGTGTCGGGATCGCGACCGTCAGCGAGCGCTGCGTCACGCGGCGAAGATTAGCCGTCGTCGCCACGACGGTGACGCTCCAGAATCGCGCGCGACTCGAGACCCGTGCGGTGCATCGCCGCGTAGCGGCGCTCGCGCTCGCGGCGCCAGCCTTCACGCCGCAACCGCGCGCGCGCGGCGGGGCCGACCAGGTGCGAGAACGCGACAGCGCGGGCGTATCTCCCGCCGCGACGGTGCGCCAGCCAGGCGTACGTGGCGCGCTGGGTGCGCAGCGCGCGCTCGTGCTCGTCCCAGCGGCTTGCGGTCGCGGCGCTGACGGCGTGGTCGACGCGCGCGGCCGGGACGTAGCGCGTCCGCCAGCCGGCGCGGCGCAGGCGCCAGCAGAGGTCGATGTCCTCGGCGTAGAGCCACTGCTCGGGATCGAACCCGGCGACGGCGTCCCATGCGTCGCGGCGCACGAGCAGCAGCGCGCCGTGCGCCCAGTCGACGTCGCGCTCGACGTCGGGATCCCAGTGGCCTTCGAGCGGCAGTCGGCGCGCGATCGGCCCGACATAGGCGAGGCCGGTGGAGAGCAGCAGGCCGCTGCGCACGGTCGGGAACGGGTGCACGCTGTGCTGGGTCGCGCCGTCGGGCGCGATCAGCCGCGGGGCGAAAGCGCCCGCGCGCGGCGCGCGCTCGGCCGCTGCGAGTAGCTGCGCGAGGGTGTCCGGCGCGAAGCGCAGGTCGGCATTGGCGGCGGCGACGAACCCCGCCTCGGCCCCCGCGAGCGCCTGGTTGACTGCGGGGCCGTAGCCGAGGTTGCGATCGGCGCGGATCAGTCGAACCCACGGGTAGGCCTGGGCGACGAGCTCGGCCGAGCCGTCGTCCGACGCATTGTCGATGACCGTCACGTCCGCGCGGCCGGCCTCGTGGTCGGCGTGCAGCGAGTCCAGGCAGGCCGCCAGCAGGTCGCGTGTGTTCCAGGACACGACGGCGAGGGCGACCTGCACCACCGGCGTCAGTCCTTGAACGCGTGGTGCACGACGTGGGGGACCTTGAAGCGCGTCTCACCCTCGCCGACGACCATCGTGAACTTGCTCGCGCGCGTCACGCGGTCAAAGCCGGCGTCGCGCATCATCTGCGCCCAGGTCTTCATCGACGGCATCCAGTAGACGACGGCCTGCATGCGGTCGGCGCGGTAGCGGGTGGCGGTGAACGGCAGCAGGTCCGACAGCCGGTCGTGCTCCTCGGCGGAGATGAACATGCCGCCCGGCTTGACGAGGTTGGCGATCCGCTCGATCGCGAGGAACTGGTCGCGCAGGTGGATCAGGACCGATCCGCAGAACACGAGGTCGAACTGGCCGAGCTCCTCGGGCGTGGCGTGGTAGATCGACTGCACGACGCGCTGCACCTTCGAGCCGAGGACCTCGTGGGCGGCAGCGAACCCCTGGCCGCGCGGCCCGGCCGTGTTGTACTCGGCCGGGCGGTGGCGTGGCGGCCAGTCGAGCTCGCGCTCGTCGTCGAGGTCGAGCGCGACGACCTCGGCGCCGCGGCGCTCCATCTCGAACGCCCAGAAGCCGTCCCAGGTCCCGACGTCGAGCACGCGCTTGCCGGCCAGCGACTCGGGCAGGCCATAGTGCTTGACGAAGGGCCGCAGGTCGAACCAGCCGGGCGTCGTGTACTCCGGCGTCAGCTCGAGCGTGTGGTAGTAGCGCAGGCTCCGCGCGCGTTCGAGGGCGTCCATCTGGCGCGGCACGCTACCGGCGCACACCGGTGAGCACGTGCTGGAACGTCAGCAGTGTCCGGCCGGGCAGCCGCGCGAGCACGGCCGAGTTCAGCGTGGCGCCCTCCGGGCGGGCGCGCAGCAGCCGGTCGACGGCGCGGACGTCGCAGCCTGCGCCGTCGAGCAGGTCATAGGCGTCGCGCAGTGTGAACCAGCGCAGGTGCGTGCGGTCGAAGATGCCCAGCGAGCGCTTGGGCCAGGTGCCCTTGATGCCCAGCTGCCAGAACGTCTCCCAGTAGCGGACGTTGGGCAGCGACACGACGACCGTGTCGCCGGAATCCAGCAGCGCCGCCGCGCCGGCAAGGACGCGCCAAGGGTCGACGAGGTGCTCGAGCACGTCGCCGGCGATGACGCAGTCAAAGCGTCCCAGCGACGCAAGGTCGAGCGCCTCGAGGTCGCCCGTCACGACCTCGTCGAGGCGCGCGCGCGCCGCCGCTGCGTACGCCGGATCGCGTTCGACCCCGACGACCGCGCAGTCCTGACGTGTCTTCAGCGCGGCGCCGAGCGCGCCGGAGGCGCATCCGAGATCGAGAACTCGCCGGGCGCTCGTGGGAACACGCGCCTGAAGCTCGGGGCGCGGGTTCTCATAGGCGGCGGCCAGGACATCCACAGCGGCGTGACCCTATCTCCGACGCCCGTCACGTGAACTACCACCTGGTGTCGCCGTTCATGCTCGCTCGCTATGTTCGGGCGCATGTCGTGGCAGCATGCCCGGCGCCGCGTCGTGCTCGCGTCGCTCGCGCTGTTCGTTCTGATCGCCGGCGTGGCCGCGGTGGTGCTGCTGTCGGGATCCGACGACAAGCCCACGCGGCGAGCCGCCGTGAAGCAGCTGCGCGGATTTCAGTACACGGCGTGGTTTGACGACGACGATCGCACGATCGGACGGCGACTCGACGAGATCCGGGCCGCCGGTGGCAATGTCGTGCGCGCCGGCTTCGTGTGGCCGATCTACGAGCCGCGGCCAGGGGAGATCGACAACAAGGCGATCGATCGCTTCGTGCGGTTCGTCGACGCCGCGGAACGGCGCGGGATCAAGGTCATCTGGCTGCTCGGCGGCTCGCCCTGCGAGTACGCCGAGATGCCCCCCGAGGTGCTCGCACGCTGCAAGCGTGCGCCCCGCCCGACCCGCCGGCCGGAGTTCATCACCTGGCCGCCGTCGGACGAGGGCGCTTGGCGCAACTCGCTGCGTCTCGTGCTCGAGCGCGTCGGCGATCGCCTCGCGGCGGCCGAGGTCTGGAACGAGCCCAACCTGCCGGAGTTCTTCCGCACCGACGGCAACCGCGTCGAGGACTACGTGCGGATCGTGCGCTGGACCAGTGAGGAGATCCACACGCGCACGCCCGGCCTGCCGGTGCTCGCCGGCTCGATCGCTGGCGCCGACGTCGGCTTCCTGGCGTCGCTGTATGCGCACGGGCTGGCCGGCCTCGCCGACGGGATCTCCGTGCACCCCTACAGCTACCGGCCCGAGCAGGGCGGCGTCGCGACGCGCCCGGGCGCGATCACCTTCGACGCCGACCGGGCGACCGCGTTTCGCTCCGGGCTGGTGGCGATCCGTGAGGCCATGAAGCGCGCCAAGGAGGGCAACCTGCCGATCTGGATCACCGAGTTCGGGTCGCGGCCCTGCAGCGCGCAAGTCGATCCTCTGCGCCGGCTCTGAGCGCCGCCAGGCCGATTGGGCGACGGAGTCGTTCGTGGTCGCCGCGCGGATGCCCGGCATCGCCTCGGCAGTCATGCACGAGCTCATCGACAGCGACGACCTCGGCTTCGGCGCGCTGCGCAAGGACGGCACGCGGCGGCCGGTGTTCGATGCGATCAAGCGGGCTCGCCAGTTCGTCGCCGAGCATCCCGAGGCCCGCGATGGCCCGCTGATGCCGGGCTGCCGGCCGGCGCCGTACGGCCCGTGCGTCGGGCGCAAGGATCCCGCGCGCTCGATTGCCGGCAGGGTGTCGGCGCCCGCTCACTCCTACCGCGTCGAGTTGCGCTGCGGAGATGCGCGCCTGGGTGAGGTCGACCGCTCCGGGCGGCTTGTCGAGACGACCGCCGGCGTCCGCTTCAGCGCCGGCTGCAAGCAGCCCTGGCGACCGGGCGGTGCTCCCGACGACGACGGTCAGCAGCTCGCGCCCGACGACAGCGGTGGCGGCGACGGTCCGCGCCGCGCGACGCTTGCCTTCATCGCACCGGGCAGCCGGCTGATGCGCGCCAGGGACGGCGGGCTGCCAGGCCAAGCGCGGATCGTCGGTGTCGAGGCCGTCCAGGCTTTGCTGCGGGCGAACACGACGAACGCCGACGTCGTGCTGAGGACCAACGCGCTCGCCGAGCGCGCGCGTGGCAGCGAGATCGTGCTGGGCTGCCGGCGGGGCTTCTTCGGTCGCGCGCGCTCGGACTGGCCGGATGTGACGAGATCGACGTGCGACACGAGCGCGACGGTCCACCTCACAGGCCCCGGCCGCCCGGACCGCATCGACGTCCCCGGCAGCAGCGACGTGCGTGAGCTCGTCTGGGAGATCGCCTGTCCGGGGCCGTGCGACCCCGAGGGCGGGCCGTTCGCCGCGCGGATCGCGCTCAAGCGCGCGACGCTGACGGTGCAGGAGCGCGATCCGCCGTCCGTCGACGTCGAGATCGACGGCGGCACGGCGAAGATCACGCTCAGCGACCTGATGGGCATCGATCGCGCCGAGGTACGCGCCGGCGGCCGGCGCCTCGCCGTGCATGACACGAAGAGCTGCCGGCGCAGCGCCGGCAAGGTCCTGCGCACCCGCGTCCCCTGTCCGAGGGGCAGCGACCGTCGCGTGACGATGAACGTCGCCGCGCCCGCGTCCGGCGAGCTGCGCGTCACTGCGATCGACGCGCTCGGCAATGTCGCGCGGCGGACGGTCGAGATCCCGGGCTAGACGACAGACCGGGAGCCCCAGTCGCCGGGATACAGTGCCGCGATGCCGTTGCTCCCGAAGCTCTCCGTCGGCTTCAAGCGCGTGGTCGCCGCCACCGCCGCCCATCTCCGCAGCCCCGATCGCGCCGAGTCGCTCAAGTACGCGGCACAGCAGTGGACGTTCATGCACGAGGCGCGTCAAATTCCGGGTGCCTACCCGCACGAGCTCTGGCCGACCATGCGCGAGCAGCCTGTGCCGGTCCCGGTATTGATGGAGACCGACTCAGAGCTTCCCCTTGGCGAGCGCGTGGTCCTCGCGGGGCTGGTGGCGGCCAAGCAGCCGCGGACGATCTTCGAGTTCGGCACGTTCACGGGCACGACGACCCGCCTGCTCGCCGACGTGTCGTCGCCCGACGCGCACATCCATACGATCGACCTCCCCGCAGAGCAGTACGCCACCATCGGACTCCCCGGCTCGTTCACACCCGATCAGGTCGGGCGCCACTTCGTCGGCGACGACGCCTACCGCGATCGCATCACCCTGCATCGAAGCGACATCCAGGAGTTCGACTTCGGCCCGTACCTCGGGCGGGTCGACCTCGTGTTCGTCGACGCCGATCACACGTACGACGGGGTGCTGAAGGAGAGCGCCCTCGCACTCCGGCTCGTCGCACCGGGTGGGACGATCGTCTGGGACGACTACCAGGCCACGCAGTGGGCTGTGGTTCGCGCGCTCAACGAACTCGCCGCCACGACCGAGCTTCACCTCCTCGCGCACACCCGGTTCGTCGTGTACGAGGCGGGGCCTGCCACCAGCTGATCCTGCTGTCGCGGATCAAGGCTCACGCCGTCGCGAAGCGCACGACGCCGTCGTCCTCGATCTCGACGACCTCGCCGGCGTTGAGCAGGAGGTCAACGTGGCCGAGGACCTCGGAGATCGTCAGGAACGCCTGCGTCACCGCGACGTTGCCCCACAGCGCCTGGGCGATCTCGAACGCGTTGCGCGGCTGCTCGGCGATCAGCTTGCGCGATCTTGCGCGCACGGCGCTCGTGCATGCGGAAGCGCTCGTCGATCAGCGCGGCGTGCTCGTCGAACGCCTCGCCGTGGCCGGGCAGCACGAGCGCGAGGTCCATGTCGCGCGTTGCGCTGAGCGAGGCCATGTAGGTCACGAGCGCCTGCGGGCGGCGCGCGGGCGTCGTGCCGTCGAGCGGCCGTGACACGAGCGGGTTGGAGGAGATGTGCTTGATCAGGTGGTCGCCGCCGACGAGCAGCCCGCGCGCAGGGTCGTGGAAGACGGTGTCCGACGGCGAGTGGCCGGGGCGGTGATGGACCGTCCAGGAGCGGTCGGCGAACTCGAGCACGTCGCCTTCTGAGACCGTGCGCGTCACGGTGGCCGGAGCGCCCCATGCCCGGAACCCGGCGGTCACCGCGCGCAGCACGGTGGAGATGTCCTCCGGGACGCCGTGGCGACCCAGCAGCGCCGCGCCGAACGCGTCGTCCTCGTGCATGCTGCCGCCGTAAGCGGCCAGCCACGGCGCCAGCGCGTCGAGCGACACGACCTCGGCGCCCGAGCGGTCGGCGAGGATCTGCGCCAGGCCGATGTGGTCGATGTGCTGGTGGGTGAGGACGATGCGCTCGAGGTCCTCGACGCGGCGGCCATGCTCGGCCAGTCCCGCCTCGAGCACGGTCAGCGACGTGCCGCTGTTGGGGCCGGTGTCGACGAGCGTCAGCGGGTCGTCCTCGACGAGGTAGCAGTTGACGCGACCGACCGCGAACGGGGTCGGGACCGGCAGCGTGCGGATGCCGGCGTCAGGCGCGGATGACACCCAGGACCTCGTCGCGCTTGGCCTCCATGTCCGCGACGGAGACCAGCGACTCGAGGCACAGGCGCAGGAGCGGCTCGGTGTTCGACGGACGCACGTTGAAGTGCCAGTCGTCGAAGTCCACGGACACGCCGTCGATGTGGCTGACCGTGGCGCCGGGGAGGGCGCCGAAGCGCTCGTCGAGCTCGGTCATCTTCGCCGCGGCGTCGGTGACGGTGGAGTTGATCTCGCCGCTGATGAAGTACTTGGCGCGGTAGCCGCCGACGAGGTCGGACAGGCGCTTGCCCTCGACCGACAGCTTCTCGAGCATCAGCAGCGCAGGGATCGTGCCCGAGTCGGCGCAGTAGAAGTCGCGGAAGTAGTAGTGGCCGGAGACCTCGCCGCCGAACAGCGACCCCTCGCGCTGCATCCGCGTCTTGAAGAACGCGTGGCCGACGCGGTTGGGCTCAGCCGTGCCGCCGGCCGCAGCGACCGTGTCGGCGACGGCACGCGAGGCGCGGACGTCGTAGAGGATCGTCTCGCCCGGGTTCTTGACGAGCAGGTGCTCGGCGAGGATCGCGGTGAGGAAGTCGCCGTCGACGAACTCCCCGGTGTCGTCGATGAAGAAGCAGCGGTCCGCGTCGCCGTCCCACGCGATCCCGAGATCGGCGCCGGTCTCGATCACCTTGTCGATGATGAACCGGCGGTTCTCGGGCAGCAGCGGGTTGGGCTCGTGGTCGGGGAAGTTGCCGTCGGGCGTCCAGTAGGTCTCGATCAGGTCGAGGCCGAGGCCGGCGAGGACCGGGCCGACCATCGGGCCGGCCATGCCGTTGCCGCCGTCGACGACGACCTTCAGCGGCTCGACCGCCGACGGGTCGATGAACGTCAGGGCGGCGTCGCGGAACTCGTCGTAGAGGTCGACCTGCTCGACGCTGCCGCGGGCCGGCGCGCCGCCGTTGGCGCGCAGCGCGCCGCCGAGCACGAGGTCGCGGATCTCGCCGATCCCGCTGTCGCCCGACAGCGCGATCGCGCCCTGCTTGACGAGCTTGGCGCCGGTATAGGCCTTCGGGTTGTGCGACGCCGTGCACATCAGCCCGCCGTCGAGGCCGCGCGAGCCGACGAGGAAATAGAGCATCTCGGTGCCGACCTGGCCGGCGTCGACGACGCTCGCGCCTTCGGCCACGATCCCCTCGCGGTAGCGGCCGGCCAGCTCCGGCGCGGTGAGGCGCATGTCGCGGCCGAGGCCGACGCGGATCTCGCCGGTCGGCTTGCCCGCCAGCTCGGCGATCACGCGGGCAAAAGCGCGGCCGATCGCCTCCGCCGTGTCGCCGTCGATGTCGTCACCGTAGAGGCCGCGGATGTCGTAGGCCTTGAAGATCTCCGGGGTGGCGGGCACGGGGCGGGACGATACTGTCGCGCCGCGAATGCGCGTTCTGACCGTGGGCAACATGTACCCGCCGCACAGCCGCGGTGGCTATGAGCGCGTTTGGCAGGCCAGCGTGCAGGCGCTGCGTGCCCGCGGCCACGACGTCGCGGTCCTGACGACGACCCATCGCGAGCCCGGGGCGCCAGACGTCACCGAGCCCGGTATCCAGCGCACGCTGCACTGGTACTGGGAGGACGACGCCTTCCGCCCGCTCGGCGGGATCGAGACCTGGCGGCTGGAGGCACACAACGCGCGGGCCTTCGAGGCTGCCGGCACGGCCGACCTGGTCATGTGGTGGTCGATGGGCGGGATGTCGCTGTCGCTGATCGCTCGGGCGGCGCGTCGCAATCCGCGCCCAGCGTCGCTGGCGGTGGTCCACGACGGCTGGCCCGTCTACGGCCCGAAGTTCGACCGCCGCACCGCGCGCTACGGGCGCTCGCTGCCCGCGCCGCTGCGCTATGACCCCGGGCACGTCGATCACTGGTCGTTCAACTCCGCGCACTCGCGCGACCTGCTCGGGCGCGCCGGGATCCGCCTCGACCCCGCGCGCTGCTCGATCGAGTACCCGGGCGTCGACCTCGCCCAGCTGGCCCCCGCCGAGCCCAAGCGCTGGAAGTGGCGCCTGGCGGTCGTCGGGCGGATCGAGCCGCGCAAAGGTACGGCGACGGCGATCCGCGCGCTGGCGCGGCTGCCCGAGCCCGCGACGCTGACGATCGCCGGCCCGGTCGAGCCGCGCCACGGCCAGGAGCTGCGCCAGCTCGCCGCCGAGCTCGGCGTGACCGAGCGCTTGCGCTGGCTCGGCGCAGTCGACGACGTCGCCGCGGTCTACGCTCGCGCCGACGCGGTGCTGTTCTGCGTCGACTGGGCCGAGCCGTTCGGGCTCGTGCCGCTGGAGGCGATGGCCGTCGGTCGCCCGGTGATCGCGACCGGCACCGGCGGCTCGGCCGAGGTCGTCGAGCACGATCAGAACGCGCTGCTGGTGACACCCGGCGACGACGACGCGGTGGCCCGGGCGGTCCTGCGCCTCGCGCGCGACCCCGAGCTGCGAGAGCGCCTGCGTGCCGGCGGCGCCCAGACCGCGGCGCGCTTCACGCTGGACGGGTTCTGCGAGGCGCTGACCGAACGGGCGGAGCATGTCGCCGCGACGCCGGGCTATCGTCCGCGCCCATGGCGCAGGAGCTGATCAGGCGCTTCGTCGCCGACGTCGCGGCGGTCGTCGAGCTGCCCGACCCGGTCTACGACTTCGGCGCGCTACAGGTCGAGGCCGACCAGGACGGCGACCTGCGCCCGCTGTTCGCAAGCCTCACGGGCGTCGACATGCGCGCGGGCCCGGGCGTCGACGCGGTGATGGACCTGCGCGCGCTGGAGCTGGCCGACGCCAGCGTCGGCACCGCCCTGTGCCTCGACACGCTCGAACACTGCGAGGACCCGCCGCAGGCCTGCCGCGAGCTGACGCGCGTCGTCGCCGACGGCGGCGTGTGCGTGCTCTCCAGCGTGATGCTGTTCGGCATCCACGCCTACCCGAGCGACTACTTCCGCTTCACCCCCGAGGCGTTTCGCTCGATGCTCGGAGGCTTCGACGACGTCTGGGCGATCGGCATCGGCGATCCGGGCATTCCCTCACAGGTCGTCGCGGTCGCTGCGAAGGGGCGGCGCCTGGACGTCTCGCTGGAGCGGCTGCCGTCGCTGCTGGCGGCGCAGCGCACCTACGAGGCCGGGGTGGGCCGCGTGCGGATCGGCCCGTTCAACTACCGCGTGCGCGATCTCGTCGGTCCGCTCGCACGTCAACTCCCGCGGCTGGCACGCGAGCGCATCCGCCGCTGATGAGCCGGCGCACGAAGTGGATCCTCGCCGTGCTCGCGGGCGTGGTCGTGCTGGTGGCGGCGGTCGTGGTCGTCGCGCTCGTCAAGCAGGACCGCATCCGGCAGGTCCCCGATCACTTCCCGCGGGCCGAGCCGCCGGCCACCGACCGGCGCGCTCCGTGGCTGCCGCGCTTCGGGATCAACGACAACATCGATGCACGGCAGGACGACGACGCGGTGCGGATCCGCCAGTTCGGAGCGATTGCGCAGAGCGGCCTCAAGTGGATCCGGATCGCGATCGAGTGGCCGTTGGTGCAGCCCAACCCCGGCCCGATGGACTTCGCCAAGACCGACCGCGTCGTGCGCGACGCGACGAACGCGGGGCTGGCGCTGCAGGTGATTCTCACGTTCACCCCGGAGTGGGCCTCGACGCTCGGCGGCTCTGAGCGCACGCCCGCCAAGAATCCCGAGGACACCGATCGCTTCGTCCGCGCCGTCGTCGAGCGCTACGGCCCCGACGGCACGTTCTGGCGCGAGCATCCAGACGTGCGCAAGCGCCCGATCCGCGTCTGGGAGATCTGGAACGAGGCGAACCTCAGGCACTTCTTCGCGCCGCGGTCCGGCCGCACCTACGCGCACCACGCCGTCGTCGTCGCGCGCGCGATCCGCAGCGTCGATCCGGCTGCGCGGATCCTTTTCACCGGCCTCGTCGCCAACCTCTCGGGCGGCAGCTGGCAAGTCCAGCAAGCCGACGAGTTCGTGACCGAGGCGCTGCGCGAGCAGCCAAGCCTCGCGCGCCTGCTCGACGGCGTCGCGATGCACTCCTACGGCGACGCGAACGAGGTGACGACCGTGCTCTGCCGGATGCGCGCGACGATGAACGGCGTCGGGCTCCGACATGGGGCACTCGTGCTCAACGAGTTCGGCGGCACGACGAGCGGCCGCGGTGCCATCACCGACGCTCAGCGCGCGGCGCGCATCGCCGAGATCGTCGCCGCCGTCGTCAAGCCGAGCGCCTGCAAGCTGCCGCTCAAACTCGAGATGATCGCGCCCTACACATGGTGGACGCCGCAGCGCGACCCCTCCAACAACCAGGACTGGTTCGGCATCGCGGGCGCCGACGGCAGGCCGTATCCATCGGGCACCGCGTACCTGCTCGCGGCCGCCGGCGCGGAGCGCGCATACCCCCGTTCACAGGACCGCTGATCCCTTCCGGCGCCGCAACGATTAGGGTTCCCGCCGCTTTGCTTGCCGACAAGACGCCAGTTCTCATTCTCTGCGGCGGCCGGGGGACCCGCCTGCAGGAGAAGACCGTCGACATCCCCAAGCCACTCGTCGAGATCGGCGGACGCCCGATCGTCTGGCACGTGGTCCAGCTCTACGCCGTGCAGGGGTTCAACCGCTTCGTACTGCTCTGCGGCTACAAGGGCGAGCTCATACAGGAGTGGGCCGCCTCGGAGGACTGGCCCGAGGGCGTGACGGTCGAGTGCCTGGACACCGGTCTCGACACGCAGACCGGCGGGCGCATCCACCGCGCTGCCGAGCTCGTCGGTGACGAGCCGTTCGCGGCGACCTACGCCGACGGCGTCGCCGACGTCGACCTCCGCGCGCTGCTGGAGTTCCATGCGGCACACGGCGCGCTCGCCTCGATGACCGTCGTGCGGCCGGAGCTGCAGTTCGGCGTCACCGTGATCGACGGCGACAACCAGGTCACCGGCTTCCACGAGAAGCCGCGGGCCGAGCACTGGATCAACGGCGGCTTCTTCATCTTCGAACCCGGGGCGCTGGACTACGTCTCGGGCGACACCACGATCCTCGAGCGCGAGCCGCTCGAGGGCCTTGCGACCGACGGGCAGCTGCGTGCATTCCGCCACACCGGGTTCTGGGACTGCATGGACACCTACAAGGACGCGATCACGTTGAACGACCTGTGGGCGGGGGGCAATCCGCCATGGAGGATGTGGAAATGAAGTCCGCTTTCGTCACCGGCGCCTACGGCATGCTGGGTTCGTGGATCGTCAAGGCGCTGCTCGAGCGCGACGTCAAGGTCGTCGTGCTCAAGCGAGACGTCGTCGCGACGACCGCGCTGGCCCTGGAGGGAACCGAGGAGCGCTGCGCGATTGTGCGCGGCGACCTCACCGATCCCGGCGTCGTCGAACGCGCGATCGGCGAGTACGAGTGCGACAGCGTCTTCCACCTCGCGGCGCAGACGATCGTCGGCACGGCCAACCGCTCGCCGATCTCGACGTTCGAGTCGAACATCAAGGGCACCTGGATCCTGATGGAGGCGTGCCGCCTGCAGGGCGTCCAGCGCTGCGTCGTCGCCGCGTCGGACAAGGCCTACGGCCCGCACGAGACGCTGCCCTACAAGGAGGACTTCGCCCTGCAGCCGAAGTTCCCCTACGACGTCTCAAAGGCCGCGACCGACCTGATCGCGCGGTCCTACTTCCACACCTACGGCGTGCCGACGGCGGTCACGCGCTTCGCCAACATCTACGGCGGCGGCGACCTCAACCCGTCGCGCCTGGTGCCCGAGCTCATCGCCGCGGTGCTGGCCGGCCGCGCGCCGGTCATCCGCTCCGACGGCTCGCCCGAGCGCGACTTCCTCTACGCCGAGGATGCCGCGTCCGCGTACCTCGCGATCGCCGACCAGCTCGGCAGCGAGGACGGCGGCGCGCGCGGCGAAGCCTTCAACGCCGGCGGCGACGCTCCGCACAGCGTGCGTGAGATCGTCGAGCTGCTGATCGAGATCACCGGCGCCGACGTCGAGGCCGACTACCAGGGCAAGGGCACGCCGCACGCTGAGATCGACCGCCAGTACGTCGACTCGACGAAGCTGCGTCAGCTCACCGGCTGGGCGCCGAAGTACGACCTGCGCGCCGGGCATTGCGGCCACGATCGAGTGGTACCGCAAGCACCCGCAGGCGCTCGCTTGAGCTACATGATGCTCTGACGCCGGCAGACGATCATCAGGTTCGACGCCAGCCGGTTCAGCGGCCAGGCGCGCTCCAGCGCCTCGTTCGCCCGCCAGGCGCTTTGGACCCAGGCCGGGCCGGCCTGGCCCGGGACCATCTGGTGGTAGGCCAGCGCGACCGGGACGAAGCCGCGGTGCAGCACGAGCTGGCGGATGTCGCGCCGCGTGTAGCGCCGTGCATGAGCCCGCGCAGGGCGGATCCGGCGCGACAGGAACTCGGTGTAGGAGTGGTGGTTCGGGATGAAGGTGAGCACGAGGATGGCGTCGTCGCGCATCACGCGATGGAGCTCGCGCAGCGCAACCGAGTCGTCGGCCGTGTGCTCGATGACGCCGCTGCCGATGACGGCGTCGAACGCCTCGTCCTCGTAGGGGAGCGTGTTCGTGGTCGTCAGCTGGGTGTAGTCGAGTCCCGCGTAGCGATGAAACGCGGGGAACGCGTCGGGCGGCTCGAAGTCGCAGCCGTAGAGGCGTAGGTCCGCGCCGAGCTCGTGACGCAGGAGACACGAGTCCGGCGCCTGGCGACAGCCCCAGTCCAGGACGGCGCCGCTCGCAGGGATGTGCGGCAGGTACCTGCGAAACACCGAGAGGTGGCGGTTGATCGAGTTGCCGCGGGAGTGCGCGTCGAGGTAGCCCGAGTGGCCCGGCACCGGGCCTTCGAGGACGTGCTCCTTCTCCTCGCGATAGAGCTCGGTGAGCAACTGAAACGCGCCGTCGGCGCTCGGATCGGAAGCTGGGCTCAGCACGGCGGCGGAGTGTAGAGGCGGATGCTGCGTGGGGCGGCCGATATCGTGTCGCGCGGTGCTGCGAACCGTCCTCCTGCTTGTCGCCGTCGTCCTCCCGCAGGCCGCCAAGCGGCGGCTGTACGGGATGCTCGGATGGGAGATCGACCCGACCGTGCGCATCGGCCTGTCCTATCTCGACGCCGAGCACGTGGCGCTCGGTGCCGGGGTGCGCATCGGACACTTCAACGTCGTGCGCAAGCTGCGGTCGTTCACGATCGGACGCGACAGCTACATCCTCAACTTCAACAAGTTCTTCGGCGGGCCGGCCGACTGGGACCGGACGTTCGCGCTCGGCGAGGAGTCGCGGATCATGAGCGCGCACTACTTCGACGTGTCCGGGCGGATCACGATCGGCCGGGACTGCAACATCGGCGGCCGGGACACGCAGATCTGGAGCCACTCGCGCTTCACGACGCAGGGCACGGAGCCGCGCGAGGTCGTCATCGAGGAGGGCGTCTACACGGGCGCTCGCGCGACGATCGTTCATTGCCGGATCCCCGCGTTCTCGGTGATCGGGGCCGGCGCGGTGGTCACGCGCAGCTTCGAGGACCAGGGCATGCTGATCGCCGGGAACCCGGCGACGCCGGTCCACAACGTCTACGTGGCCGCGGCGGAGCGCGCCGGCCGCTAGCGCGTCGCCGCGGCGACCGCGGCGCGGAAACGCTCGCGAAACTGCGCGACCGAGTAGCGCGCGGCGTTGGCGACGGCGCGCTCGGGGTCAAAGCGCGAGTAGTCCGTCGAGGCGATCGCCTCGGTCAGCTCCTCGACGCTCGCGGTCGGCAACAGCACACCCGTCTCGCCGTCGATCACGGTCTCTCGCGTGCCGCCGTCGTCGGGCGCGATCACCGGCCGCCCCGCGGCCTGGGCCTCGACGGCGGCGATCCCGAACTCCTCGACGTTGGGGACGATCAGCGCGCGGGCGCGCGCGTAGAGCGCGGCGAGCTCGGTGTCGGACACGCGCCCGGCGAAGTCCGCGTGGTCGCCGTAGAGCGCTTGCAGGCGCGGCAGGTCGGGGCCGTGGCCGACGACGGTGATCGGCACGCCCGCCCGCTTCGCCGCCTCGAGCGCGACGTCGACGCGCTTGTGACGCACGAGCTCCATCACGACGAGCAAGAAGTCCTCGGGGACGCCGGGGGCGAAGCGCTCGGTCTGGACCGGCGGCGGGATGACGTCGTAGACCTCGCGCCCGTACGTCGCCTCGATGCGCTCGCGGCAGAACTGGGAGTTCGCGACGTAGTGCGTCACGCGCTCGGAGGCCGCGAGGTCCCACTTGCGGATCCGCGTGAGCGTCGCGCCGACGAGCGGTCGCAGCAGACGCGGGACCTCTGCGAGGGCGCGTTCGCGCTCGAACCACGCGTAGCGAAACGGGGTATGGCAGTAGCAGACGTGCACCGCGTCGGGGTCGGGTCGCACGCCGTGGGCGAAGGCGCTGCTGCTGGAGATGACGAGCTCGTGCGAGGCGACCGGCAGGCGCTCGGCGGCAGCCGGGAACAGCGGAAGCAGCCGGCGGAAGTGGCGCTGGTCGACACCCAGCCGCTGAAGCCGTGACGTCCGTACCTGGTGGCCCGCGAACAGCGCGCCGACTGCGGCCTCGTCGTAGAGCAGCGTCGCGATCGGGGCGTCGGGCCAGCACGACGCCATCGCGGCGAAGGTGCGCTCGGCGCCACGCTGCACGAGCAGGTAGTCGTGCACCAGGATCGGCTCGGCGGTCACGGCGCGGCAGTCAACTAGATCACGGGTGTGCGGTGGCGGATGGCGCCGCGGATCGTCGACGCGGTCTCCAGCACGTCGTAGAGGCCGAGCAGCGGGCGGCGGCCGAGCAGTGCCGCCGCTGCCACCGCGGCCAGCAGCGGCCGCCGGCTGACGACGGCGGCGAGCAGCACGGCGCCGGCCGCGGCGACGCGTCCGTGCGAGCGCTTCCACAGCAGGCCGTGCTCGAGCACGAGCGGGCGGATCTGCGGGTGGTCGGCCAGCAGGCGCATCGCCGGCTCGAACTTCGCTGCGCCCCTGAGGTACTCGACGGCCGTCGGCACCGTCACGGCGTGCTCGACCCGCGCGTCGGGGACCCACGCAAAAGGCGCGCCGGCTTCCTGTGCGCGCCAGGCGAGGTCGGCGTCCTCGCCGCCCCACGGCCAGTCGTGGGCGAAGCCGTCGACGCGCTCGAGCACGGCCCGCGGGTAGGCGATGTTGCAGCACTGGTAGTAGGGCCCGAGCTGGCGGACGACCTGCGTGCGGGCGCGCGGGTGGTCGAGCAGATGCGCCTCGCGTGCGAGCGGCTCGGTGGCGCCCTGCAGGACGGCGTCGGGCTGGCGCTCGTGCGCGGCGACGAGTTGGGCGAGCCAGTCGGGCGCCGGCTCGCAGTCGTCGTCGGTGAACGCCACGAGCGGGGCGGTCGTCGCGCGCCAGCCTTCGTCGCGGGCGATCGACGGGCCCATCGGGGGGTCGCCGTCGTCCTCGACGACGCGCAGCTCGAAGTCGGCGTGCGTCTGCGCGCCGAGCGCACGCATGAGGTTCGCCAGCCGTTCGGGGCGGTTGCGGGTGCAGACAACGACGGCGACCGGCGGCATCGCCGCGTAGTCTGGCGGGCTGCGTGGCTGAGCGTCCCTACATCTCCGTCTGCGTCCCGTCGCACGACCGCCCGCTGCGCCTGCGCTGGCTGCTCAACGCGCTGGAGGAGCAGACGCTCGACCGCGTCGCGTGGGAGGTGATCGTGGCTCACGACTCCCGCGAGCCCGAGACCGAGGAGCTGCTCCAGGGCCACCCGCTCGCGGCGGCCGGCGTCCTGCGCCGCCTGACGTTCGCGCCAGGCGCGGGCCCGGCGCAGAAGCGCAACGCGGCATGGCGCGCGGCGCGCGCGCCGATCGTGCTGTTCACCGACGACGACTGCCGCCCGCCGCCGGACTGGCTCGAGCACGCCCTCGCCGCCGCGGCCCACAACCCCGGCGCGATCGTGCAGGGCGCGACGGCGGTCGACCCCGACGAGGAGGTCGTGCGGTTGCACAGCCCGCACGCGCGCTTCCAGCGCGTCGACCCGCCGGTGCTGTGGGCGCAGACCTGCAACATCGCCTACCCGCGTGAGGTGCTCGAGGCGTGCGGCGGCTTCGACGAGACGTTGCCGGTGGCGGCGGGGGAGGACACCGACCTCGCGCTGCGCGCCCGCGCCGCCGGCACGCCGTACGTCGGCGCACCCGAGGTCCTCACCTACCACGCCGTCGAGCCGGCGTCGCTCGTCGTCCGCGCCCGTGAGGTCTGGCGCTGGCAGCACCTCCCGTACATCGCCAAGCGCCACCCCGAGATCCGCCGGCCGATGCCGCTGCGGGTGTTCTGGAAGCGCACGCACGCGCGGCTGCCGCTGCTGCTGGCGGGCGCGCTGCTGGTCGCGCGCCGCCGGCCGGCGCTCGGGCTGCTGCTGGCGCTGCCGTGGATCGTGGAGTCGCTGCCGTCCTACGGGCGCTCGCCGCGCGGCATCGCCCGCGCGATCTCCGAGCTGCCCGGGCACGCCGTCATCGACCTCGTCGAGTTCGCGGCGCTGGCGCGCGGCAGCGTCAGGCACCGCTCGCTGCTGCTGTAGATGCACGTCGCCCTGCTCAATCCCGTCTTCTGGCCCGAGGTCCGCCGCGGCTCCGAGCGCTTCGCGCGCGAGCTCGCCGACGGGCTGATCGCGCGCGGGCACCGCGTCTCGCTGATCACGTCGGCGCCGCAGTCGTCGAGCACGGTCGAGGACGGGCTCGAGGTGATCCGCGTGTGGCGCCCGCCGGTCGAGCAGCGCCTGCAGCGCCGGCTGTTCGAGCCGCACCTCGCGCACGTCCCGCTGACGTACCGCGCCCTGCGCAAGCTGCAGCCCGACGTCGTGCACGCGCTCTACCCGACCGACGCGCTCGCCGGCCTGCGCTACGGCAAGCCGCTCGTCTTCTCCTACATGGGCATCCCGCACCGCGTCTCGCTGGCCAACCGCCGCGGGCGCAAGGAGCTCGTCAGCAGGGTCTGCCGGGAGGCAGACGCCGTCGTCGGCCTCAGCGAGGCCGCGCGCGCGGGCTTCGAGCGCTGGCTCGGCGTCGCGGCGCAGGTGATCGCGCCGCCGGTCGACCTCGCGACGTTCCGCGCGAAGGCGCCGCACGAGCGCGCGCCGCAGCCACTCGTCCTCTGCGCCGCCGATCACACCCAGCCGCGCAAGCGCGTCGCGCTGCTCGCCCAGGCCGCGCGGATCGCCGGTGTCGAGCTCGCCGTGAGCCGTGTGCGCGGTGCTGCCGCGCCGGCCGGCGTGACCGAGCTCGACCTCGACGACCGCGAGGCGCTCGCGGCGGCCAACCGGCGCGCGTGGGTTCACGCGCTGCCGAGCATCGGCGAGGCCTTCGGCCTGGTGCTGGCGGAGGCGCTGGCCAGCGGGACGCCCGTCGTCGGCGGGCAGGCCGAGGTCGTCGGGGGCGAGCAGACCGGCCGCGTCTTCGACGGCGACGACGCCGAGGAGCTGGCGGGCGCGCTGCGTGCGGCGCTCGCGCTCGCCGAGCATCCTGCCACGCCGGTCGCCTGCCGCGTGCGCGCCGAGCGCTGGTCGGTCCCGGCGTGCGCTGCCGCCTATGAGGAGGTCTACGTTGAACATTCCTGACGACGGGCTGGTCCTCGACGTGGGCGGGTGGGCCAAGCCGCTCGCACGCGCCGACTGGGTCATCGACCTGCTGCCCTACGAGACACGAGGTCTCTACGGCGGGCCGGCGGCCGAGCCCGAGCGCTTCAGCGCCGAGACGTGGATCCAGCGCGACATCTGCGACCGCGATCCGTGGCCGTTCGCCGACGACCAATTCGACTACGTGGTCTGCGCGCACACGCTCGAGGACGTCCGCGACCCGGTCGGCGTCTGCCGTGAGCTCAGCCGCGTCGCCAAGGCCGGCTACGTCGAGGTGCCCGCGCCCGTCGAGGAGCTGACCTGGGGCGTGCAGGGGGAGTGGGTCGGCTGGGGACACCACCACTGGATCTCCGAGCTCCACGGCGACGAGCTCGTCTTCACGTTCAAGCCGCACCTGCTCTGCGCCGAGGGGCGTCACCTGCCGCGCGGCGCCGCCGACGGCAAGCCGCGCGTGCTGACGCTCGAGTGGAGCGGGGCGATCCGCGCCCGCGAGCAGGTCTTCGTCGGCGCCGACGAGTTCGATCCCTGGCTGCAGGCGCTGCTCGACACCCACGGCGGGCCCGCGCCCGCACGTCGCCGCGGCCTGCTGCGCCGCTAACTTCTAGGCCATGTCGGGTCATTCCAAGTGGGCGTCGATCAAGCACCAGAAGGCGATCAAGGACTCCCGCCGCGGCAAGGCGTTCACGAAGCTCTCACGGGCGATCCAGACCGCTGCCAAGGAGCACGGCGGCGAGCTCGACGGCAACCCCGCGCTGCAGCTAGCCGTCCAGAAGGCCAAGGACGCCTCGATGCCAAAGGACAACATCGAGCGCGCGATCGCCAAGGGCACCGGCGCCGGCGCCGACGCCGACAGCTTCGAGGAGGTCCTCTACGAGGGCTACGGGCCCGGCGGCGTCGCGCTGCTGATCGAGGCGCTGACCGACAACCGCAACCGCACCGGTTCAGAGGTGCGCCACACGCTCTCAAAGCACGGCGGCAGCCTCGGCGAGCCCGGATCGGTGGCCTACCTGTTCGACAAGAAGGGCGTGCTCGTCGTCTCGTCCGAGCGCTACACCGAGGACGACCTGCTGCCCGCGGTCGAGGCCGGCGCCGAGGACATCGAGCTCGACGAGGACATGTTCGAGGTGCTCACCGAGCCGACCGACTTCCAGGCGGTCCGGGCGGCGCTGGAGGCGGCCGGCATCGAGCTCGAGTCCGCGGACGTGACGCAACGCCCGAAGACGCGCGTGGAGCTCGACGAGGACACGCTCGGCAAGCTGATGCGCCTCGTCGAGGCGCTCGACGACAACGACGACGTCGGCGAGGTCCACGCGAACTTCGAGGCGGACGCCGACGTGCTCGAACGCGTCGCGGGGTAGGCGATGAGCAGCCGCCGCGCGCGGCTCCTGCCGGAGGTCCTGCGCGAGGAACCGCGCTTCGCCCTGCTGTTCGCCGGCCAGCTGCTGTCGGTCATGGGCGACCGCATCACGCTCGTCGTGCTGCCGTTCGCCGTGCTCGCCTCGGGCGGCAGCACCCAGGACGTCGGCTGGGTCGTCGCCGCACAGACGCTGCCGTTCCTCGTGCTCGCGCTGTTCGGCGGTGTCATCGCCGACCGCGGCGACCGCCGCCGCGTGATGATCACGTCAGACGCCGTGCGCATGGTTGTCCAGGCGCTGGCCGCGGTGCTCGTCATCTCCGGCAGCGCCGAGATCTGGCAGCTCGCCGTCTGCGCGGCGATCTACGGTGGCGCCGACGCGTTCTTCGCGCCGGCGATCACCGGCCTCGTCCCGCAGACGCTCACGCGCGTGGACCAGCTGCAGGCCGCCAACGCGCTGCGCAGCATGACCTACTCGATCGGGTCGGTCGGCGGGCCGGCGATCGCCGGCCTGGCGATCGCGATCGAGGGGCCGGGCCTGGGGCTCGCGCTCGACGCCGCGACGTTCGCGCTGAGCATCGTGTTCCTCGCGCGCCTGCGCCCGCGCGAGGCCGACCTCGTCGCCTCCAACGACGACGCGCCGCCCGACAGCGGCCTGCTCGCCGAGCTGCGCGGCGGCTGGCGCGCGCTGCGCCGGCGCGACTGGACGCTGTGGTTCCTCGGCGCGATGTGCGTCTACCACGTGATCGTGCTGCCGTCGGTGTTCGTGCTGGGCCCGGTGCTCGCCGACGACGAGCTCGGCGGGCCGGAGGCGTGGGCGGCGATCTGCGTGGCCTTCGGCGTCGGGACCGTCGTCGGCGACGTCACGCTGCTGCGCTGGCGCCCGCGCCACGCGCTGCGCGTCGCTGCGATCGCGCTGATCTTCGCCTCCTGTCAGGCGGTGATCTTCGGATCGGGCCTGCCGCTTGGGGTGATCTGCCTGCTCGAGGCCGGCGCCGCGGTCGGCACGACGACGATGTTCGCGCTCTGGGAGACCTCGCTGTCGGAGCACATTCCCGGCGCCGAGCTGTCGCGGGTCTCCAGCTACGACTACATGGTCAACATGGGTCTGGTGCCGGTCGGCGTCGTGCTGGCGGCGCCGTTCTCCGATGCCGTCGGCATCCATACGGCGCTGGCGATCATGAGCGCCGTCGGCGTCGCGACGGCGCTGGCGCTGCTGACGGTGCGGTCGGTTCGGACGCTCGGGCGCGGAACAGGCTGACGTCGTCGCGCACGCCCTTGAGGTGGCGCTGACCGGCGAACGACCACGTGATGTCCTCGGGGTCGCCGAGGATCTCGCGCGCGGACGCCTCGACGAGCACGCTGCCGGGCCGCGCCGCGGCCGTCACGCGGCTGGCGAGGTTGACCGGCGCGCCGAACCAGTCGCCCGCGCGGCTGACCGCCGGCCCGTGGGCTATGCCGACGCGCAGCTGCGGGGAGTCCTCACCCTCGGCGGCGGCCTCCTGCAGTGCCAGCCCGGCGCGCAGCAGCGCGCGCAGGTCGGGGGAGACGAGCATCACCGCATCGCCGATCGTCTTGACGAAGCGCACCGGCGGCTGGGCGATGTCGCGCGCGAGGTCGGCGAGCCGGGCCGCGACGCCTTCCAGCTGCGTCGGCTCGAGCGTCTCGCCAAGACGCGTGAAGCCGACGATGTCGGCGAACGCGACGCCGACCTCGCGTGCGCCCGGCAGCTGGCCGGCGGCGCGCTCGTCGGCGTTGATCGTCTCGGTCTCGAAGCTGTGGCGCAGCTGCACCAGCAGCAGCTCCTGCACCATCGGTCCGAGCATCGGCGCGATCCGCTCGACGAACGCGGCGTAGGTCTGGGCGAGCTCGAGCTCGCTGGCGCCGGGCCGCAGCACGGCGTCGAGCACCGATTGACGCATGACCTCGGCGGCCTGGGAGAGGCCGTGGCCGAGCACGCGCGTGACCGCGAGCACCTGCTCGGCCGAGAGCCCCGCTTCCAGGAAGACGCGGGCGTCGGTCGCCGTCGCGATGTCGGCGGCGTAGTAGCTGCGCGCGGTCGTGTCCTCGACGGTCGGCAGGCCGACTGCGCGCGTGAACGCCTGCAGCATCTCGATGCTCAGCCCGCTTTGCTCGGCGGCCTCGGCGGCGGTGAGGCGCTTGCCGTCGTCGCCGACGATGCGCCCGGCGGGGAGCAGCATCGGCGTGATCGACAGGCGGATCGCGTCCAGCGAGAAGCCCTCGTCGATCAGCCACGTCAGCAGCTCCTGGCGCTCCTCGCGGGCGCGGCCCTCGAGGCCGTCGAGCAGCCCCTCGGCCGCGAAGTCGACGTCGCCGGTCATCAGGCCGGCGTGGGCGCGGTGAGCAGCCGCTCGCGGAAGAGCTCGAGCACGAGGTCCAGCGCCGCGCGTGTCGGTGTCCCCGGTGCGTCGACGAGGTGCTCGGTGAGGACCGAGTGCGGCGGCATCACGCCGTCGGGGTTCGCATCGTCGTCCTCGAGCTCGACGGCGACGAACGCGTCGCCGAGCTCGCGGCGCAGGAAGGCGAAGCGCTTGGCGGGCACGAAGCGATCGCCCTTGAAGCGCAGGCCGACGACGCGCAGGCCGTCGTTGGCGCAGCGGTGCTTGACGGCGGCGAGGTCCTGCGCCGAGATGTCGATCGACCCGCGCTGGGCGGGCGTCATCGGAAACGGCAGCGACGGCTGTGACAGCACGGGGGCGATGATGCGCTCGTCGGCGGCCATCGCCAGCGCGAAGCCGCCGGTGAAGCACATGCCGACGGCACCGACGCCGGGGCCGCCGCAGCGCTCGTGCTCGGCTGCCGCCAGGGCGCGCAGCCAGCCGATGACGGGCGACGTCCGCCCGGTCGCCCAGACGGTGAACTCGCGGCTGATGCACGCGCGCAGCATCGACGAGGCGAAGTAGCCGCCGGTCGACGGCAGGCTGTGCGCACCAGGGTTGGGGTCGCGGCCCGGCGTCCCGAAGAGGCTCGGCAGCACCGCGGTGCAGCCGACGTCGGCGATGCGCCCGGCGAACTCCAGGACCTTCGGCGAGATCCCCGGCATCTCGGTCATCACGATCACGGCGGGGCCCTCGCCGCACCGGAAGACGTCGCGGGTCGCGCCGTCGTGGGTGAACGTGCCGCGAGCGAAGCCGGCGAGATCGTGGTCGGCCATGGAGGCCGAACCCTAGATCAGCTGGCCGGCCTGGCGCTGGGCGTGCAGGTGGCCGATCAGCGTCTCGGTCACGCGCGGGTCGAACTGCGTGCCGGCGCAGCGCGACAGCTCGACGATCGCGGCCGAGTGCGGGCGCGCCGCGCGATAGGGGCGGTCAGACGTGATCGCGTGGTACGTGTCGCACGCGAGGATGATGCGGCTGCCGATCGGGATCTGGTCGCCGGCGAGGCCGTCGGGGTAGCCGCTGCCGTCAAAGCTCTCGTGCTCGTGGCGCACGATCCGCGCGATGCTCGTCATGCCCGGGATCGCGCGCAGGATGCGCTCGCCGATGACGGGGTGCTCGCACATCAGGCGCCACTCGTCGTCGTCGAGCTTGGCGGGCTTGTTGAGGATGTGATCGGGGATCGCGACCTTGCCGATGTCGTGCAGCAGTGCCGCCTGGCCGATGCGGTGGACCTCGCGCTCGTCGAGGCCGAAGGAGACGGCGACCGCGCAGGACATGTCGACGACGGACTCGGAGTGCTCGCCGGTGTAGCGGTCGCGCTCGGTCAGCGTCGTCGCCAGCGCGTCGACGACGTCGAGATGGGCCGGCGGCGGGGCGTCGTCGTCGTGTGCAGCGACGCAGACGCGCCCGCCGCCGGCTGCCCGCGCGACGTCGAGCCCCGCGCCGGCGGCGGCCAAGAGGGTCTCCACACCGCCGCCACGCGAGTGCTGTGCGACGCCGGCGGAGATCGTGACCTCGCCGGCACCTGGGATCAACGTGGTCGCGACGTGCTCGACGACGCGCTCGGCGCACGTCAGCGCGCCGTCCAGCGGGGTGTCGCAGAGCAGGACGGCAAGCTCGTCGGCGCCCGTGCGCCCGAGCACGTCGGAGGTGCGCGTGGCGTCGCGCAGGGCGTCGGCGACGACGCCGAGCACCGTGTCGCCGGCGGCCGGGCCGCGCGAGGCGTTGAGCGCGCGGAAGCCGTCGACGTCGAACAGCGCGAGGCTGACGGGGGCGCCGGAGCGCCGTGCGCGCTCGAGCTCGCGCGAGGCGGCGGCCCTGAACGCGTCGACAGGCGCAAGCCCCGTGCGCGGGTCGCGCGCGCTCAGCAGCGCCCGCTCGGCCTCGAGGGCGGCGATGCGGGCATGGGCCGTGTCCAGCAGCCGCTGCAGCTCCTCCGTCTCTGCGCTGCGGTGGCCGAACATGCGCCCGTGGTATCGGCGCGCGACCTAAGTTCCTGAGGTCCTGGTGGACGAATAGCGGAAGGCATCCGGGGCCCTGAGCAGAATCACGATCGAATGATCGTCCTCGGCATCGACCCCGGCCTCGCGTCGACGGGCTACGGCGTGGTGGCGCGGCGCGCCGGGCGGCTCGTCGCTCTCGACGGCGGGGTGATCGCGACGCCGTCGGACCTCGCGACGGAGCGGCGGCTGGCCGCGATCCACCGCGAGGTCTGCGACCTGCTCGACGAGCACGCGCCCGACGCGGTCGCGCTCGAGGACCTCTACTTCGGCCAGAACGTGCGCAGCGCCTTCGCGGTGGGCCAGGCCCGCGGGGTGGTGATGCTCGCCGCCGGCCAGCGCGGCATCGGCTGCGACGGCTACACGCCCCAGCAGGTCAAGGGCGCCGTGTGCGGCAGCGGGCGCGCGCCGAAGGACCAGGTCGCGCGGATGGTGCAGGCGCTGCTGTCGCTCGAGGCGCTGCCGACGCCCGACCACGCAGCCGACGCGCTCGCGGTCGCGATCTGCCACGCCCAGCACGCGCCGCTACGAGAAGCGACCAGGGGACCCGCCTCCGGCGGAATCGCCGCCTCCGGCACCCCTGAGGCGGTGACCGCATGATCGCGCTCGTCGCCGGCGACGTCGCCGTCCGCCGCCCCGACCACGTCGTGATCGAGACCGCCTCCGGCGTCGGCTACCGCCTGGCCGTCTCGGCCGAGACGCTCAAGCACGTGCCCAAGCGCGGTGAGCCGGTCTCGCTGCACAGCCACCTGATCGTGCGCGACGACGCACTGGCGCTCTACGGCTTTGCGACCGAGGAGGAGCGCGACCTCTTCCTGCTGCTGATCGGCGTGCAGTCCGTCGGGCCGAAGGTCGCGCTGGCGGTGCTGTCGGGCGGTGCGCCGCGCGAGCTGATCGGCGCCCTCGCCGCCGGTGACGCCGCGCGCTTTCAGGCCGTGCCGGGCATCGGCAAGCGCACGGCGGAGCGGATCATCGTCGAGCTGCGGGAGAAGGTCGGTGTCCCCGGCGACGTCGTCCCCGGCGACGCCGAGATCAACGCCGCCCGCGGCGACGACCCGCGGCTGCTGGCGCGCGACGGCCTCGTCGAGCTCGGTTATGCGATCGCCGACGCGGAGGAGCTGCTGCGCGGTGTCGAGGGCGACAGCGCCGAGGCGCTGATCGCCGGCGCCTTGAGAGCCGCCCGATGACGCGGATCCAGACCCCCGGCCTCAGCGACGTCGCCGAGGACGAGCTCGAGCGCACGCTGCGCCCGCGGCGCCTGGACGAGTTCGTCGGCCAGCGCGGGATCAAGGAGCAGCTGAGCGTCGCCGTGGAGGCCGCCGCCGGGCGCGGCGAGGCGCTGGACCACGTCCTGCTCGCCGGCCCCCCGGGCCTGGGCAAGACCTCGCTGGCGCAGATCATCGCCGCCGAGCTCGAGGTGCCGTTCGTCTCGACGGCCGCGCCGGCGCTCGAGCGCAAGGCCGACGTCGCCGCGATCCTCACCGCGCTCGAGCCGCGGTCGGTGCTGTTCGTCGACGAGATCCACCGCCTCTCCAGGGCCCTGGAGGAGACGTTCTACCCCGCGATGGAGGACCGCCAGCTGCCGATCACCGTCGGCCAGGGCGCCGGCGCGCGCGTCGTCACGCTGGACCTCCCGGCGTTCACGCTGATCGGCGCGACCACCCGCGCCGGGCGCCTGACCACGCCGCTGCGCGACCGCTTCGGCATCCAGCACCGCCTCGAGTCCTACGACGAGGCCGACCTTGCCGCGATCGTCGTGCGCTCGGCGCAGATCCTCGAGGTGCAGCTCGCGCCCGGCGGGGGAGAGGCGATCGCCCGCCGCTCGCGCGGCACGCCGCGCGTCGCCAACCGCCTGCTCAAGCGCGTGCGCGACTTCGCCCAGGTGCGCGGCGACGGCACCGTCTCGCAGGAGATCGCGGCGGCTGCTCTGGACCTGCTCGAGGTCGACCAGCTCGGCCTTGACCGCCTCGACCGCGAGATCCTCTCCGCCGTCTGCGAGAAGTTCGACGGCGGCCCGGTCGGCCTGTCCACGCTGGCGGTGACGGTGGGGGAGGAGCAGGACACGATCGAGGACGTCTACGAGCCCTACCTGCTGCAGCAGGGCCTGCTCAAGCGCACGCCGCGCGGACGGATGGCGACGCTTGGCACCTACCGCCACCTCGGCCTCGAGGCGCCGGCGGAGTCCAACGCGCTGTTCTAGCGGTGCTTGACGCCGGCGTCGGCGTTGGGACCGAGCTGCGTGCCGGTCACCGGGACGGCTCCGAGCGCCTCGTTGATCGCGGCCAGCGTCGCCTCGTCGAGCGTCACGTCGGACGCCGCGGCGTTGTCGTGGACCTGCTCGGGTCGCGACGCGCCGATGATCGCCGAGGAGAGCTCCTCGCGGCGCAGGACCCAGGCCAGCGCGAGGTGGCCCATGGAGATCCCCAGGCCGTCGGCGATCGGGCGCAGGCGCTGGACCGCCTCGAGCACGTCGTCGTCGAGGAAGCGGCCGATGAACCCGCTCATCTCGTCAGACGTCGCACGCGAGCCCTCGGGCGGCGGCTTGCCGGGCTCGTACTTGCCCGTGAGCACGCCCTGTGCCAGCGGCGACCAGACGATCTGGCCGATCCCGTTCTCGGCGCAGAGCTCGAGGACCTCGGTCTCGGGTACGCGCCAGAGCATCGAGTACTGCGGCTGGGAGGAGACGAACTTCTCGGCGCCCGCCACCTCCAGGCCGGCGCGGATCTGCTCGGGCGTCCACTCGCTGAAGCCGATGTAGCGCGCCTTGCCCGCGCGCACGACCTCGCTGAGCGCCTCCATCGTCTCCTCGATCGCGACGTGGGTGTCGAAGCGATGGCACTGGTAGAGGTCGATGTGGTCGGTCTGCAGGCGCGCCAGGGACGCGTCGACCTGCTTGTGGATCTGCTCGGCGGACAGGCCGCGGTCGCCCTCGGCCATCTGGAAGTAGAGCTTCGTCGCGAGGATGTACGAGTCGCGCGGGTAGTCGGAGAGGATCTCGCCCCAGGCCGTCTCCGAGGCGCCGGTGCCGTAGATGTTGGCGGTGTCGAAGAAGTTGATGTCGGCGTCGAAGGCCGCGCGCGTACAGGCCTCGGTCTGGTCGCGCTCGACCCCACCGGAGTAGGTCAGCCACGAGCCCAGGGAGACTTCGGAGACTTGGAGCTCGCTCGAACCGAGTTGGCGATAGCGCATCGCCTGCACGCTAGCGAGCCGATTAACTCGCCTTGAGCCGCGGGTGCGTACCCTGTCGGTCGAACCCCTCGATGGCTCACCTGTTCATCTGCCCCAACTGCGGCAACCGCACCGCCGCAACCGAACGCACCGCCGGCTTCAGCAAGAGCGCCAAGGGCTGCAAGAAATGCGGCTTCGGCTTCCTCTTCGAATTGCTCGACGACTACTACCCCGCGCCCGACGCCGCGTTCTTCGCCTGCGACCAGCAGGGGAACGTGATCGCCTGCGGTCGCGGGTCCTTCGAGCTGACCGGCCTCGACGACAAGCGGGTGATCGGCCGCCCGGTCAGCCAGGTGCTCGGTCTGCAGTTCGACGACCGCTCCGACCCGGTGGCCACCGCACTGGAGTGGGGCGTGCGCCAGCTGGGCAAGCCCGTCCAGGTGAACGCCGAGGGTGACCTGCCCGCGCGGGCCACCGCAGACGTCTTTCCGGCCTACGACGACGACGGGGGTCTGCTGCTCGTGCTGACCCCGGCGAAGTAGAGCGTCTAGGCTCCCCGACCGCCCCATGTCCGACCGCCGCCGAAATCTCGCGATCCTGCTGCTCGTCGGCGTGCTGCTCGTCGGCGCGATCGCCGCGATCTTCACGCAGTCGACGAAGCTCGGCCTGGACCTCAAGGGCGGCGTCGAGCTCGTCTACGAGGCCAAGCCCGCCGCGCAGGAGTCGGTCAGCTCCGACGCGATCAACCGCGCGATCGAGATCATGCGCAAGCGCGTGGACTCCCTCGGCGTCGCCGAGCCCGAGATCCAGCAGTCGGGCACCGAGCAGATCACGGTCGCGCTCCCCGACGTCGAGAACGCGGAGGAGGCCGCCGCGCAGGTCGGCACGACGGCGCAGATGTTCTTCTTCGACTGGGAGAAGAACGTCATCGGGGCCGATGGCAAGACCGACCCGCTGAACACCGAGGTCACCGGCGGCGCGTCCGCCGGGCGCGTCTCGGGCGCGTGCAAGCCGCAGTTCGACGCGATCGCCCGCGCCAGCAGGCAGCCCGAGCGCACGAACGACAACCAGGCGATCCCGCGCCCGAAGTTCTACCTCGTCGACGCGCAAGACCAGGAAGGTCGTCGCCGGGCCCGAGGCGAACGAGCGCGAGCTGCAGGCCAGCAAGAAGGCCACCGACTTCGAGCGCGACGGCGGCAAGGGCACCGTCAAGGAGATCAAGCGCGGCACGATCATCGTGCGCGCCGAGGTCGACGACACCGCTCCCGCGGCGCAGCGCAACCCCGACTGCTACTTCGTCCTGAACGACAGCTACGCGCTGCGCGGCACGGACATCAAGAACCCCGAGCAGAACTTCGACCAGCGCACGCAGGCGCCGAACGTCACGTTCGAGTTCACCGACTCGGGCAAGGACAAGTGGAAGGACACGACCAAGGAGATCGCCCAGCGCGGTCAGGAGTCCGTCGGCCTGCTGCCCGGCGACGCCGCCAACCAGCACTTCGCGATCGTCCTCGACAACGAGCTCGTCTCGGTCCCGTTCATCGACTTCGCCGACAACCCCGAGGGCATCGACGGCGACACCGGCTCGGAGATCTCCGGCGGCTTCACGATCAAGAGCGCGCAGAAGCTCGCCAACGAGCTGAAGTACGGCGCGCTGCCCGTCACGCTCGAGCTCGTCTCCCAGTCGCAGGTCTCGGCGACGCTCGGCCAGGAGGCGCTGGATCAGGGCCTGATCGCGGCCGCGATCGGCTTCGCGCTGACGGTGCTGTTCCTGCTGGTCTTCTACCGCGTGCTCGGGCTGCTGGCCGTCGCCGCGCTGGTGCTCTACGGCATCTACTTCTTCGCGCTGATCCGCTCGATCCCCGTCGTCCTGACGCTGCCCGGCATGGCCGGCCTCGTCCTCACGATCGGAGTGTGCGCCGACGCGAACATCGTCGTCTTCGAGCGAATAAAGGAAGAGGTCTCGAACGGCAGATCGGTGAAGGCCGCCATCTCCCAGGGCTACAAGCGCGGCCTCTCGACGATCATCGACGCCAACGTCGTGACGTTCATGGTGGCGTTCATCCTCTTCATGCTCTCGACGGCAGGCGTGAAGGGCTTCGCGCTGATGCTCGGGCTGGGCACGATCGTCACGGTCTTCAGCGCGATCCTCGCGACGCAGGCGCTCCTCGGCGCGACCGGCGGCGCGGGCCTGCGGAAGGCCTCGTCGGTCGGCGCGCGCACGCACGGGCGCAAGCGCAACCTGGACTTCACCGGCGCGACGAAGTGGTTGTTCAGCCTCTCGGGCGTGATCCTGGCGATCGGCTCGCTGGCGATCGCGTCCAAGGGCTTCGAGCTCGGCATCGACTTCAAGTCGGGCACGCGGATCCAGATGGCCTTCCAGAAGGTCACCGACGAGGACAAGATCCGCGAGGTCCTGACCAAGCAGGGGCTCGAGTCCGCGGAGATCCAGAAGGTCACGAGCGAGGGGCTCGGCAACAACGCGTTCCAGATCTCGACGGGCCAGCTGCGGCCCAACGAGGTCTCCAACGTCACCAACGCGCTGGATCAGGCGTTCACGTCGCGCGGGCCGCCGAACACGAACTCGATCGGCCCGACCTTCGGCGAGTCGATCGCCCGCAGCGCGCTGATCGCGGTGATCGCGTCGCTGCTCGTGATCGCGGCGTACATCGCGCTGCGCTTCGAGTGGAAGTACGCGGGCACCACGGCCATCTCCCTGGCGCACGACCTGCTGATCACAGCGGGCCTGTACGCCATCACCGGTCGGGAGGTGAACTCGTCGACGATCGCGGCGCTCCTGACGGTGCTTGGCTTCTCGCTCTACGACACGATCATCGTCTCGGACCGCATCCGGGAGAACACGCCGCGCATGCCGACGGCCACGTTCTCGCAGATCAACAACCGCTCCATGAACGAGGTCATCGTCCGCTCGCTGGCGACGGTGACGTGCGCATCGCTGCCGATCCTCGCGCTGTTCCTCTTCGGCGGGGACACGCTGCAGGACTTCGCGTTCGCGCTGCTCATCGGCACGATCTCGGGCGCCTACTCGTCGATCTTCATCTCCTCGCCGGTGCTGACGCAGTGGAAGGAGCGCGAGCCGGCCTACCGCCGCCGCCGCGCCGCCCAGATCGAGCGGTTCGGTGAGGTGCCGGCGTTTGCGCCCGAGGGCGCGAAGATCGACATCGCCGAGAAGCCCAAGGGCCCGGCGAAGCGCCTGACCACGCCGAGCGACCCGGCGCAGGGCGTGTCCAAGTCCGAGTTCGACGAGATGGTCCGCGACCTCGACGTCGACAAGCCCGCGGCGCCGGTCGTCGAGCAGGACCCCGCACGCGATCTCAGCCCCGAGGACCTCGTGATGAAGGACGACAAGAAGACGCGTGACAAGAAGAACCGACAGGCGCGCAACAAGCGCCACGGGAGGCCGCGCTAAATGGCCGCACTTGCGTGGGTGATGATGGCGCTGGCCCTCTGGCACTTCGCGATCTGGCTTCCCGATCGCTTCTGGGGCGGGATCGCCGGCGCGTTCGTCGGGGCGCTGATCGGTGGCCTGCTTTCAGGCCTCGTGCTGCGGGGGTTCACCGTGCCCGGCAACGACGACCTCAAGCTCATCGACGCCTTCGTCTCGCTGCCGGGTGCCGTGATCGGCATGGGCGTCTTCTACCTCGAGGGCATGCGCCGCGAGCGCGGCGACGACCACGTGCCCATCACCGGCACGCGCTAGCCGCCGCGCGGCGAACAGCGCAGTGAAGGCGACGCCGTCTCGACGCCGCCGGCCGTCCGCCACCCGGCTGGCCGGGCGCGAGGGGGTGTCCCGCGGGAAGGTGGCTAGCAGGTGCTAGCCACTTCGCTTCGGACACCCCCCGTGTGTCGCCGCTCGCGGTGCCTAAGCCGCGGCTTTGGCGGCGAGTTGGCCACAGGCCGCGTCGATGTCGCGGCCGCGGGTCAGGCGCACGGTGGCGCGCAGGCCGCGCTCGGTGAGGACGTCGCGGAAGGCGGCGATCGCCTCGCGCGAGGAGCCGTCGTACATCCCCGTCGGGTTGTAGGGGATCAGGTTGACCTTGTAGATCCGTGGGTCGAGGACGTCGGCGAGCTGTTGGGCGTGCTCGTGGTGGTCGTTGACGCCGCGCAGCATCACGTACTCGATGAAGACCTGGCGGTGCTTGCGCTCGTAGAAGCGCGCGCATGCGGCGAGCACGTCGCGCAGGGGATAGCGGTCGTTGACGGGCATGATGTGCGAGCGCAGCGCCTCGTCGGCGGCGTGCAGCGAGAGCGCCAGGCGGATCGGCATGTCGGACTCCGCGAGGCGGTCGATGCCGGGGATCCAGCCGACGGTCGAGATCGCGGTGCGGCGGTGGGTGACGCCGACGTCGGGGAGGCGCCGCGACGCGTCGAGCACGTGGTCGAGGTTCATCATCGGCTCTCCCATGCCCATGAAGACGACGTGATCGACGGCGGTCGTGCGGCGGAAGTGCAGGGCCTGGTCGAGGATCTCCGAGGCCGTCAGGTTGCGCCCGAACTTCATCGTCCCCGTCGCGCAGAACGTGCATGTCAGCGGGCAGCCCGACTGCGAGGAGAGACACAGCGAGCGCCGGCCGTCGCGGTAGCGCATCAGCACGGCCTCGATCGCGCGGCCGTCGGCGGTGGAGAACAGCGCCTTGACGGTCCCGTCAGACGCCTTCGCCTCGCGCTGCAACTCGAGCGTCGTGAACGGCACGCGGGCGTGCAGCTCGGCGCGCAGCGCCGCCGGCACATTGGTCATGTCGGCGTAGCCGCCCGCGCCGCGGGCAGCCCACTCCCAGACCTGCCGCGCGCGAAACGCCGGCTGGCCGAGCTCGTCCAGCGTCGTCTGCAGGAGCGCGAGGTCCATCTGCACCTAGGGTAGATGCGTGCGCCTCGCCAAGCACCTCGCCCACCAGGGCATCGCCTCACGCCGCGCGTCTGAGCAGCTGATCTTCGCCGGGCGCGTGATCGTCGACGGGGAGACCGTCACCGACCCCGCGCGCGACGTCGACGGCTCCGAGGCGATCAGCGTCGACGGCGAGGCCGTCGGGCGCCCGCCCGACCACCGGGTCGTCTACGCGCTGCACAAGCCGGCGGGCGTCGTCTCGACCGCCAAGGACACGCACGGGCGCCCGACCGTCGTGGACCTGATCCGCGCCGAGCGGCGGCTGTACCCCGTCGGGCGCCTGGATGCCGACAGCACCGGCTTGATCCTGCTCACCGACGACGGCGAGCTCGCCCACCAGCTGACGCACCCGTCCTTCGAGGTGCCCAAGACCTACCGCGCGCACGTGGCCGGCGGACGCGTGAAGGAGCCCGGGCTGCGTCAGCTGCGCGACGGCATCGAGCTCGACGACGGGCTGACCGCCCCGGCGAAGGTGCGCCAGGTGCGCAGCGGCGTCCTCGAGCTGACGATCCACGAAGGCCGCAAGCGCCAGGTCAAGCGGATGTGCGAGGCGATCGGGCACCCCGTGACGAAGCTCGAGCGCGTCGCGTTCGGACCGCTGCGGCTCGGCGAGCTGCCCGAGGGGGAGGCGCGCAAGCTGACGCCGGCCGAGGTCGAGCGGCTGCGTAAGATCCCCGGCTCTTCATGAGGTTGTTCGCCCTCCGCGGCGCCACGAGCGTCGACCGCAACGATGCCGAGGCGATCCTCGGCGCGACCGAGTGGCTGATGCGCGAGATCATGAAGCGCAACACGATCGGCCCCGACGACGTCGTGTCCTGCATCTTCACGACGACGTCCGACCTGAACGCGGAGTTCCCGGCGGTCGCCGCGCGCAACATCGGCTTTGACCGCGTGCCGCTGCTCTGCGCGCAGGAGATCGCGGTGCCCGGCGCGCTGCCGCAGGTCATCCGCGTCCTCATCCACTACTACGCCGGCGACGAGCACGAGTCGCGTCACGTCTATCTCGGCGAGGCACGTGCGCTGCGCACCGACCTAGAATCGGCGCAGTGAGCATCGAGTTCTCAGGACGCGTCGCCCGCATCCCCGTCTACCCGGCGGCGTCCGCCTACGCCCTGCCCGAGGACGTCGCGCTGCTCGCGTCCAACGAGTCCCCGGACCCGCCGCTGCCCGAGGTCGTGCAGGCCGCCGCGGCGGTGCTCGGCGGCGCCAACCGCTACCCCGACCCGACTAACAGCAAGCTGCGCGCCGCATTGTCGGGTCGCACCGGCGTGCCGGCGGAGCGGATCGCGATCGGCAACGGCTCCTGCGACATCCTGCTGGCCGCCGGCGAGGCGTTGCTGGAGCCCGGTGCCGAGCTCGTCTACGCGTGGCCGTCGTTCAGCGTCTACCCGCACCTCGAGGCCGCGTCGGGCGCGACCGGCATCCGCGTCGCGCTCAACGACGCGCACGAGCACCAGCTCGACGCGATGCTGACGGAGATCACCGCCGCCACGCGGCTGGTCATCGTCTGCAACCCCAACAACCCGACGTCCACGGCGCTGCCGCTGAGCGCGATCACGGACTTCGTCGCGCGGGTCCCGCGCCACGTCTGCGTGATCCTCGACGAGGCCTACTGCGAGTACAACACGCTCGACGACCCCGACGCGACCCTGGACCTGCTCGCCAAGCACCCCAACCTCGTGCTGCTGCGGACGTTCAGCAAGGTCTACGGGCTGTGCGGCCTGCGCGTCGGCTACGCGCTCGCCGGCGACCGCTCGTTCGTTACCGCCGTCGACCAGGTCCGCCAGCCGTTCTTCTGCAACGCCGCGGCCCAGGCGGCCGCGATCGAGGCGCTCAAGCACCAGGACGCGGTCTCCGAGCGCGTCGAGCGCGCGATCGTCGCCCGCATGGACATGCAGGAGGGCCTCAACGACCTCGGCATCGTCCCCGCCGCCTCGCAGGCGAACTTCTGCTGGTTCGACCTGCCCGAGGACGTCGAGGAGGCCGACATCGTCACCGGCCTGGCCGACCGCGGGATCCTCGTGCGCGCAGGCGCCGCGCTGGGCCGCGAGGGCGCGCTGCGCGTCACCTACGGCACGCCCCAGCAGAACCACCGCTTCCTCGCCGCGCTCGGCGAGCTGCTGCGGTAGGGGTCCCATTACAAACGTCACGGCCAAGTCCGGCCGGACGGCATCTGGGCAGACCGCCGCAGCAGTCGTACGGTCGCTGCATGACCGACGCCGCCATCCACGTCAGCGCGCTGCGGCGCGAATACGGGGATCTCGTCACCGCCGGGCTGGCACGCACGGCGGAGTCCGCGCCGCTGGTGGCGTTGTCCATGGTCCTGCCGCTGTCGTTCCTGTCGGGCGTCTGGGGCCCACCGCCGGACGGCGCGCTGCTGACGATCGCCGAGCTGTTCCCGGTGCGCATGCTCGTCGCCGCGCTGCAGCACGCCTACGATCCGGGCGTGACCGGCGCCGCCGTCAGCCCGCAGAAGCTCGCGACGCTCGCGCTCTGGGGCCTCGGCGGCCTCTGGCTCAGCGCGCGCTTCCTGCGCCAGGAGAAGGCGAACGGATGAGCCGGCTGACCGGACCCTCGGGTGCCGCCGCGCTCATCGGGCTGGCATGGATGTGCCTGCCGACGGCCGAGTTCCTCGACGAGGGTCCCGACGACGCCCTGCTGCGCGTCGTCGCACTCCTCGCCGTCGCGGCGTTCGCGGCCTACGTGCTGTGGGCTGTCGTATGCGACCGGGGCAGCGCCGCGCCGCTGGCGGCGATCACCGTCGCGCTCGTGGCGCTCGGCCGTGACGAGTGGGTGCCGGTGATGGCGGTGTTCGTGGCGGTCTTCCTCGCCGAGGACCTGCGCGGCTGGCACATCGCCGCGGCGATCGTCGGCGTGACGCTCGCCGGAGCCGGCCTGATGCTCGCCGCGGGGACCGATCTCGATGAGATCGGCTACGACGCCTCGATCATGCTCACGATCAGCGCGATGATCGCTGCGATCGGGGCGTTGCAGCGCACCAACCGCGAGCTGCAGGACGCGCGTGCCGAGCTCGCGAGGATCGCGGTCGCCGACGAGCGCCGGCGCTTCGCCCGCGACCTGCACGATCTACTCGGCCATAGCCTGTCGCTGATCGCGATCAAGGCGCGCCTGGCCCGGCGCGTCCAGCATTCCGATCCCGCGCGTGCGACGCAGGAGCTCGATGACATCGAGACCGCCGCGCGGACCTCGCTGGCCGAGGTCCGCGAGACCGTCACCGGCTATCGCCGCGCGACGATCGCGACGGAGCTGGCGGGCGTGCGCAGCGCCCTGGAGTCGGCCGGCGTCGAGCTCGACACGCGCGTCACGCGCCTGGAGCTCGATGCCGAGGACGAGGCCGTGCTCGCGTGGGCGCTGCGCGAGGCGACGACCAACGTCGTGCGCCACGCCGGCGCCGGCAGCGTGATCGTGCGCCTGGAGCCGGCCGGGCAGGGCGCGCGCCTGGAGGTCGAGGACGACGGCCGCGGCGCGGGGGCGCCGAACGCGGAGCGTCTGGTCGGTGGGACGGGCAACGGGCTGGTGGGCCTCGCCGAGCGGGTCGCCGCGCGCGACGGGTGGCTGCGGACGGGGACGAGCCCGGGCGGCGGATTTCGCCTCACCGTCGAGCTTCCGGGTAGCGTCACGTGAGTGATCGCCGTCTTGCTCGCCGAGGACCAGGCGATGGTCCGCGGCGCGCTGGCGTCGCTGCTTGACCTCGAGCCCGACATCTCGATCGTCGCCCAGGCCGGGCGCGGCGACGAGGCGCTCGCGCTCGTCGAGCAGCATCGCCCCGACGTCGCGCTCGTCGACATCGAGATGCCCGGCCTCACCGGTCTCGAGCTCGCCGAGCGTCTGCGCGACAGCCCGACGAAGGTCCTCATCGTCACGACCTTCGGGCGCCCCGGATACCTGCGCCGCGCGATGGAGGCCGGCGCCGCGGGCTTCGTGCTCAAGGACGCGCCGTCGGACGTGCTCGCCGACGCGATCCGCAGCGTCGCGGCAGGCGAGCGCGTCATCGATCCCGACCTCGCGGTGCGGGCGCTGGCCGAGGGCCGCAGCCCGCTGACCGACCGCGAGCGCGAGGTGCTCGCCGCGACGCTCGTCCACGGCACGGTCGCCGAGCTCGCCGGTGCGCTGCACCTGTCGCAGGGCACGATCCGCAACCACCTCTCCGCAGCGATCCAGAAGCTCGGCGTCCGCACCAGAGGCGAAGCTGTGCGGGTGGCTGAGGATCGTGGCTGGTTGTGACGGCGTTCGTGATCACGGGTCCTTCGGGGGTCGGAAAGGGCACGCTGATCCGTCTGCTGCGCGAGCGCGTTCCAGGCCTGCGCCTGACCGTGTCCGCGACCACGCGCGCCCCACGGCCGGGCGAGCACGACGGCGTCGACTACTGGTTTCTCTCCGAGGACGAGTTCGAACGCCGCGTGCGGGCGGGCGAGTTCGTCGAGCATGCCGAGTACTCGGGCAAGCGCTACGGCACGCTGCGCTCCGAGCTCGGCGACGACGTGCTCCTGGAGATCGAGCTGCAGGGCGCGCGCCAGATCCGCGAGACGCTGCCCGAGGCGGTGCAGATCTTCATCAAGCCACCCGACGAGGACGCGCTGCGCGACCGGCTCGTCGGGCGCGGCACCGACACGCCCGAGCAGGTGCAAGCGCGCTTGCAGGTCGCCCAGCAGGAGCTTGCTGCGGCTGACGAGTTCGCCCACGTCGTCGTCAACGATCGCCTGGACCGGGCGGTCGAGGACCTTGTCGCGATCGTGACCCGCTACCCTGAGTCGCGATGATCAGCCCTCGAATCGACACGCTCCTCGAGAACGTGGACTCCAATTACGCGTCCGTTCTGGTCGCCGCCAAGCGCGCGCGCCAGATCAACTCGTACTACCACAACCTCGGCGAGGGCACGTTCGACGAGTTTCCGCCGCCGATGATCGAGACCGGCTCGAAGAACTACCTGACGATCGCCCTCGAGGAGATCTCTCAGGGCAAGATCAAGTACCACTACCGCTAGGACGCAGACCATGGCCCGCATCCTCCTCGGCGTGTCCGGTGGGATCGCGGCCTACAAGGCGCTGGAGTTCGTGCGCCTGGCGACGAAGGCCGGCCACGCGGTCCGCGTGATCCAGACGCCGACCTCCGAGCGTTTCGTCGGCACCGCATCGTTCGCCGCCCTGACGGGCGCGCCGGTGCTCACCTCGGAGTTCGAGCGTGATCCCGCGCGCGGTGCGTTTCCCGACCAGCAGCCGCCGTCGCACGATCCGGCGAGCCACCTCGAGCTCGTACGCAACGCCGACGCCTACCTGATCGCGCCGGCCTCGGCCAACACGCTGGCAAAGCTCGCCGGCGGTCTCGCCGACAACCTGCTGACAAGCGCCGCGCTCGCGGCGCGATGTCCGCTCGTGCTCGCGCCGGCGATGAACGACGCGATGTACGAGCACCCGGCGACCCAGGCCAACCTCGCGCTGCTGCGCAGGCGCGGCGCCGTCGTCGTCGACCCCGGCGTCGGGCAGCTCGCCACCAAGGGGGAGTACGGCATCGGCCGCCTGGCCGAGCCGCCCGAGCTGCTCGCGGCCGTCGAGGCGGTCGTGCCCGCCGGCACGCCGCGCCCGTGGGACGGCCTGAAGGTCCTCGTCACGGCCGGCGGCACGCGCGAGCCGATCGACGCCGTGCGCTACGTCGGCAACCGCTCCTCGGGCCGCATGGGCTTCGCCCTCGCCGAGGCGGCGGCGGCGCTCGGCGCGGACGTGACCGTCGTGGCGGCGAACGTCACGCTGCCGCGCCACCCGCGCGTGCGCTACCTCGACGTCGAGACCGCCGCTCAGCTGAAGGACGCCTGCGTGAGCGAGTTCGCGGGGACCGACGTGCTGCTGATGGCCGCCGCGGTCGCCGACTTCCGGCCCGCCGAGCAGGCCACAGAGAAGATCAAGAAGAGCGGCAAGGACGAGCTGACCGTCCGCATGGAGCCGACCGACGACGTGCTCTCGGCGCTGTCCTCGCAGCGCCGAGACGGGCAGACGCTCGTCGGCTTCGCGGCCGAGACCGGGGCGGGCGCGTTGGACTACGGGCGCGGCAAGCTCGAGCGCAAGGGCCTGGACGCCGTCGTCGTCAACGACGTCGCCGAGCAGGGCATCGGCTTCGACACGCCCGACAACGAGGTGACGATCCTCACGGCCGGCGGCGACGAGCACATCCCGAGGACGACGAAGCAGGAGGTCGCCCGCGCGATCCTCGACGTCGTCGAGGACCTGCGAACCAGAACGCGCGAGACGGCATAGTCCACCCATGGCCTCCCTCGACGAGCAGACGCTGGCGCAGGACGAGATCGAGTCCGCCGTCAAGTTCGCGCGAGCGATCAAGGACGTCGTCGGCACCGCCGTCGAGATCCGCGAGGAGATCCTCGACGACCTGCTGATCTGCGTGGCCGCCGAGGGCCACGTCCTGATCGAGGACCTGCCCGGCGTCGGCAAGACGACGCTCGCCCGCGCCCTCGCACGCGCCGTCGACCTGCAGTTCGCGCGCGTGCAGTGCACCGCCGACCTGCTGCCCGCCGACGTCGTCGGCGTCAACGTCTACAACCGCCGGGAGGAGCGCTTCGAGTTTCGCCCCGGCCCGATCTTCGCCAACGTCGTGCTCGTCGACGAGATCAACCGCGCGTCGCCCAAGACCCAGTCGGGTCTGCTCGAGTGCATGCAGGAGCGCAGCGTCACCGTCGACGTGCACTCGCACGAGCTGGCCGCGCCGTTCGTCGTGCTCGCCACCCAGAACCCGATCGAGTTCGAGGGCACCTACCCGCTGCCCGAGGCACAGGTCGACCGCTTCATGTCGCGCCTGTCGCTCGGCTACCCGACGGCCGGCGGCGAGGTCGCGATGCTGCGCTCCCAGGAGCGCGGCGACCGGATCGACGGGCTGCGCCCGGTCGGCAGCGCCGCCGACCTGCTGCGGATCCAGGAGGCCGCGCGGCGCGTGCACAGCTCCGACCCGCTGCGGGCCTACGTCGTCGCGCTGATGGATCGCACGCGTCAGGACTCGCGCGTCGAGCTCGGCGCCAGCCCGCGAGCGGGCCTGATGCTGCTGCGCGCCGCCAAGGCCCGCGCGCTGCTGCTGGGACGCGACCACGCGCTTCCTGACGACGTGCAGGCGCTCGCGACGGTCGTGTTGTCGCATCGCATCGTGCTCGCGCCCGACGCCCTCGACGTCGACGGCCGCCAGATCGTCGCCGACGCGCTGGCGGCCACCCCGGCCCTGTAGTCGCATGCGCCCCGCAGGCGTCACGGCGCTGCTCGGGCTGCTGATGACCGTCTGCGCGGCCGCGTTCGACGCCGAGCCGCTGTACGTGCCCGGCGTCGCGTTCCTCGCGCTCGCGGCGACGGCCGCCGGGTGGGTCGCGTTCGCTGCCTACGGCCTGGCGGTCGAGCGCACCGTCGGGGCGCGCAGCGTCCTGGAGGACGACGTCGTCGCGATCGCGATCCGCGTGCGCTCGGGGCTCGTCCCGCTGCCCGCGGGCGCCGTGCATGATGATCTGCTGCCCGACGGCGCGCCGTTGCGCGGCGGTCGCAGCGCGAGCGTCGTGCGCATCAACGCACGCTTCGCGCGCCGCGGGCGCCGCGTGCTCGCGCCGCCGCGGGTCGTCGTTGCCGACCCGTTCGGCCTGGCCGTGCGCGAGGTCGCCGGCACGCAGGCCGACGAGGTTCTCGTGCTGCCGCGGATCGTGCCGGTGGAAGCCGCGCCCGGCGCGGGTGAGGGCGACCGTCTCGGGCTGCGCCGCGGGCGGCCGTATGTCGCCGCCGAGATCGAGCTCGACGGTCTGCGCCCGCACCGCGTCGGCGCGCCGGCGTCGCGCATCGTCTGGGGCGCCTACGCCCGCACCGGGGACCTGATCGAGCGGCGGCTGCGCGCCGACACCGACACGCGGCCGCTGGTCGTCCTGGACCCGCGCGGCCCGGCGCAGCCCGAGGACCTCGACGACGCCGTCCGCGCGGCCGCGTCGCTCGCCGTCCACCTCGCGAAGGCCGGCGGCTGCGCGCTGCTGCTGCCCGGCGACCGCCGTCCCGCCGGCCTCGAGCCCACGCTCTCGGGCTGGGAGCGCCTGCACGTGCGCCTGGCGCTCGTCCAGGCCCACACGCCGCCCTCGCTGGGCGCGCTGCACGCGCGCCGCGGCCCGGTGCTCTACGTCAGTGCCCGGCGCGGGGCGCGGCCGCCACGGGCGCTCGCGGCGGCGCCGGGCGGCGGGCGGCTGCTGATCGTCCCCGGCACGCTGGCCGGGCGCACCGCCGTCTTCAGCGTCGCCGGCTGCACCGGCTATGAGCTGTCGGCGCACCGGCTGCGCGTCGAGGTGGCGTGATGGCGACGGCGACCGCCACCCGCCCGCTGCCGCCGCGCGCGCTGGCCGCGATCCCGCCCGCCGGCCCGGTGCGGCTCGCCGCGTTCGCGGCGCTGTGCCTGTTCGCCTCGCTGCAGTGGGTGCGCCAGGTCGCGCCCGCGGACGGGACGGCCGCCGTCGTCTGGACGCTCGTCGCCACGGCGGCGGGAGCGCTGCTGATCAGGTCGCGGGCGCTGCGCGGCCGCACGCGCATCGCCGCCGTCGTCGCGATCGGCGTGCTCAGCGTGATCGCCGTGATGCTCGCCTGCGGCGTCCCGCTGTGGATGCTGCGCCCGCGCGAGTGGGGCGCGCTCAGCGGCGGCATCGGCCAGGGCCTGGAATCGCTGCCCGACCTGCGCGTGCCCTACCGCGGCGTCGATGAGTGGGTGCGCACCGTCGTGCTCGCCGGCGGCGGGCTGCTTGCCGTCATCGGCGCGGCGCTCGCGTGCTGGCCGGCGGAGGACGGGCGCGGGTCCCCGGTTGCCGCTGCGATCGTGCTGGCGACGCTATATGGCGTGCCGATCGTCGAGCGCGGGCCCCAGTCGCCCTTCCTAAACGGCGCCGTCTTTGCGCTGCTGCTGGCGGCGTTCCTGTGGAGTGACCGGATCGGCGCGTCCCAGCTGCCGCTCGCGGGCACGCTCGCGGCGGCGGCGGTCGTGTTCGGCCTGGCGCTGGCGCCGCGCCTGGATGCGGCCGAGCCGTGGATCGACTACCGCAACATCGCCGGTGACCTCGCGAAGACCGGCAGCGTGCGCTTCGACTGGAACCACCGCTACACGCCGCTTGACTGGCCGCGCCGCGGGGAGGAGGTCCTGCGCGTCAAGGCGCCGGCCGGCGCCTACTGGAAGGGCGTCGCGCTCGAGCGCTTCGACGGGATCCACTGGCGCCGCGATCCCCGCCGCTCCGCGACGGCCGCCGAGGACACCGAGATGACGGTCGCCCATCCCGAATGGCGCCAGGAGGTGCGGGTCGTCGCCCGCGACATCCGCTCGCGCGAGCTCTATGCGCCGGGCGACGTGATCGCGATCGAGGGCCTCGGGCGCCCGACCGTGCCGGGGCCGGGCGGGACGCGCACGATCCCCGAGGGCGCGCGCCCGCTGCGCCCCGGCGACGGCTACCGCGCCGAGGTCTACACACCCAAGCCCTCGCCGTTCGAGCTGCGGACCGCGGGCGTCGATTACCCGTCGTGGCTGCGCTCCCAGACGGCGATCGAGCTACCGCTGCACGCGGGCGGGCCCCAGCTGCCGACGACCGGCACGATCCCCGGTCGCAACACGCCGATCGCCGAGATCCCGTTCTTCGGCCACGACGGGCGGATCACGCTGGCGTCAGAGACCCAGCCGGGCGTCTACGCCGGCCGCCAGGCGCTGCTGGACTCCGCCTACGGGCGCGCTTTCCGGCTGGCGCGGTCGCTGCGGGCGGGCGCGACGACGCCCTACCAGGTCGTCCAGCGCATCCTGCGCCGTGTCCGGGAGGGCGCGGTCTACAGCGAGAACCCGCCCGCCTCGGCGGTGCCGCTGATGGACTTCCTGTTCGACTCGAAGTCCGGCTACTGCCAGCAGTTCTCCGGCGCGATGACGCTGTTGCTGCGCTTCGCCGGGATCCCCTCGCGCGTGGCGGCGGGCTTCGCGCCCGGCGTCTTCGACCGCGGCCGCCAGGAGCACGTCGTGCGCGACTACGACGCGCACTCCTGGGTCGAGGTCTACTTCCCGCAGCTCGGCTGGGTCGCTTTTGACCCGACGCCCTCGAGCGCGCCGCCGGCGTCGCAGGCCTCCGACAGCGCACCGAGCGCCGCGACCGGCGACAGCCGCGACCTCGGCGGCGATCGCCCCGCCGAGCGCAGCCGGCCGATCGCTGCCGAGGACGACAGCCACACTGGCGCCTGGCTCGCGCTCGGCGCCGCGGTGATGCTGGCGCTCGCCACGCTGCTGCTCGTCGGCCGGCGCCGACGCATCGCAGAGCCCGGGCCGCCCGAGCTCGCCGAGCTGCGCCGCGCGCTTGCGCGCACGGGCCGCGCGCCGGGGATGAGCACGACGCTGCAGTCGATCGAGGCGGGTTTCGCCGGTGATCGTGAGGCGCAGGCCTATGTCCGCGCGCTGCGCCTGACGCGCTACGGGCGCATCAGCATCGCGCCGACGGTGGCCCAGCGTGCCGCGCTGCGGCGCGCGCTCGCCGCGGGGCTCGGGCTGCGTGGACGTCTGGCGGCGTGGCGCGCGCTGCCGCCACGCGCCGGCGAGCTACGCCGCGTCCTCCGACTGCGGCCCTACACTCGGTAGGCGTGGAATCCGCCTACGACCTCTTCCGGCGCGGAACGCGTCTGCTCGAGGATGGTGACTGTCACGCCGCCACCGTCCCACTCGCGCGCGCCCGCCAGCTCGAGCCCGCCAGCGCCTCCGTGCGCGAGGCGCTCGGCCGCGCCTACTTCGGCTCGCGCCGCTTCGCCGAGGCGGCTGCCGAGTTCGAGGCCGTCGCCGAGAAGGCCCCGACCGACGACTACGCGCTGTTCTGCCTCGGCCGCTCACTGCAGCAGCTCGGCCGCCACGCCGAGGCGCGCAAGGCGCTGGCGCAGGCCTCGCACCTGCGCCCCGATCGCGCCGACTACCGCGTCTATCGCGAGCGCGCCGAGCGTTACGCCTGACACACCGTCAAATCACCGGTATCGTCCGGGCGCATGAGCACCGCTGCGTCTGGTGAGCTGCACTACCGCGTCTGCACGCTGTGCGAGGCGATGTGCGGTCTGGAGATCGAGCATTCGGGTGGGGAGGTGCTGGGGATCCGCGGCGACGAGCGCGACGAGTTCTCGCGCGGGCACATCTGCCCCAAGGGCAACGCGCTGCAGGACCTGCACGCCGATCCCGAGCGCATCCGCCACCCGCTCAAGCGCCAGTCCGACGGCAGCTTCGCGCCCGTCGACTGGGACGAGGCGCTCGACGACATCGCCGACCGCCTGATCGCCACGCAGCGCGCGCACGGCCGCGACGCCGTCGGCTTCTACATCGGCAACCCCAGCGCGCACCACCTCGGCGCCGGCCTGACGCTGTTCCCGTTCGCGGCGACGCTGAAGACGCGCAACCGCTACTCGGCGACGTCGCAGGACCAGCTGCCGCAGTCGCTGGCGGCGCTGAAGCTCTTCGGGCACCTCGCGATGTTCCCGATCCCCGACATCGACCGCACCGACCTGTTCATCTGCATCGGCGCCAACCCGCTGGCGTCCAACGGCAGCGTGATGTCCGCGCCGGGCTTCCGCCACCGCGTCCGCGAGATCCAGGAGCGCGGCGGGCGCTTCGTCGTGATCGACCCCCGGCGCACCGAGTCCGCCAACGTCGCCGACGAGCACCTCTTCATCCGCCCGGGCACCGACGCGTGGCTCATGCTCGCGATGCTCAGCGTGATCTTCGACGAGGGCCTCGACGACCTCGCGCCCTACGTCGACGGCCGCGACGAGCTCGCCGGCCTTGCCGCGGACTTCACGCCCGAGGATGCCGCCGACGTCACCGGCATCGCCGCCGACGACATCCGCCGCCTCGCGCGTGAGCTGGCGACGACGCCGCGTGCCGTGCTCTACGGACGCGTCGGCGTCTGCACCCAGGAGTTCGGCGGCCTCGCCTCGTGGCTGCAGTACGTGCTGAACATCGTCACCGGCAAGCTCGACCGCGAGGGCGGGATGATGTTCACGACGCCCGCCGTCGACGTGCTGCCCGTCGCAAAGGCAACCGGCTACA
>CAVXAS010000015.1:0-57707 GCA_963759825.1 Paraconexibacteraceae bacterium
ACCGTCGCGACGCTGCCGCAGCGCCCGCCCGCGTGCTCGCCGAAATCGGCCGCCCCGCTCGACCTGCTCACGGGTCAGCTGGGGCTGGGAACGGGGGCGTTCTGGAACGCGCCACGCCGCCGTCGCGCCTACGGGATCGCCTGTCCCGTGGTCTCGTCGATGGCGCCGCCGGTGGCGTGCGGGGTCGGGCGGGGGTGCAGCGGCTCGCGCACGCCTGCGTCGCCGGGCCGCGGCCGAGCCACAGCCGCACCGACGACCGGGCGGCTCCACCCGCTCGCCCGCGCCCGGCTTCTGCTCGACGACGATCCGGCCGTCGGTCGCCTGCGCGGGCAGCGGCGGGCCGTCCGGGTCGGCGCTCACCGCCACCAGCCGGGCCGACGCCAGGACCCGCCGGGCCGTCTCCCACTCCAGCCCCGTGACGTCCGGCACCACGACCAGCGGCCCGTCGAGAGCGGCCGCCACCAGCTCGGTCGCCGCCTCCTCGGTGGCCTGCCACAACCCGGTCGCCACCTCCTCGGGAGCGGGTCGGACGTCGTCGAGACGCGCGTCTGTGAGCTCTGGTCGCCGAGCCAGATCGGCCCGGCGATGACGATGATGTCGGCCGGCTCGACCAGCTCGCGGTAGATCGCGGGGAAGTCGTCGGCGTCGTAGCCCTGCTCGCGCATGTCGGGGTAGACGCCCGGCGGGATCGTGTGGTCGACGATGCGGACCTCGTCGACGCGCACGCCGAGCCGTTCGAAGATCCCCTTCTGGATCGCCAGCAGGCCGTCGGTGTGACTCTGTTCGGGCGAGCGCTTGAGCGTTGTGTTGAAGACGACGACGCGCAGGTCGTCGTATGTCGTTGGCGCGGCGTCGGCCTGGTGGTCGACGAACGCCTGCACGGGAGCGGGGATCGGCATGGGACCTAGTGTCTCCCGCCTCCGCGCGCTGTTACGCCGCAACTCTGCAATGGCGCTGCGCGTTGACGCCCCGAATGCTGCGCCCGCTGCTCACCCTGACCGCCATCGTGCTGCTGAGCAGCGCGTCGGCCCAGGCCGCCACGATCCGCGTGGTCGAGACGAGCGAAGGCCGTATCGGCACCCGCTCGACGATCACCTTCACCGCGGCTCCGGGGGAGACGAACGACGTCGTCGCGATTCATGAGGAGGCCGGCTCGTGGGTCGTGCGCGATGAGGGCGCGCCGCTGAGCGCGGGAGCGGGCTGCACGGCACTCGATGCCAACAGCGCGCGCTGCAGTCCGGCTCCGTTCTCGTCGGACGCGGCGTTGCTGAGCACCGGTGACCGCGACGACCGCGTGCAGGTGCAGACCAGCAGCGCGCGCGTCGACGCGGGCGACGGCGACGACGTCGTCACCGGCGACGGCTCGCTCAACGGGGAAGCGGGACGCGACACGCTGACCGGCGGCAGCGCCAACGACAGCCTGTCCGGTGGCCCCGGCCCCGACGTGATCCGCGGCGGCGGTGGCGATGACGCGCTCGTCGGCGGCGGACCCGCCGACCACGAAGACGACGTGCTCGACGGTGGCGCGGGCGTCGACACGATCTTCTACGGCGGGAAGGCGGCGGTCGTCGCGAACCTCGCGGCGCGCGTCGCCGGTCGCGGTGGCGAGCGCGACAGGCTCACCGCCATCGAGGGCGTCTACGGCGGGGACGGCGACGACCGGCTGTTCGGCGACGCCGGCGCCAACCAGCTCACCGGCGGCAGGGGTCGCGACGAGCTGGTCGGCCGCGACGGCGACGACGGACTGCGAGGCGGTCCCGGCCGCGATCGACTCGACGGCGGCGCCGGCGACGACGACCTGACCGACGGTGACATCGGCGATCAGCTCATCGGCGGGCCCGGTGCCGACTATCTGCAGATCTCCGGACGCGTCGATGCCGACGGCGGCGCGGGCGATGATTCCTTCGGGTTCACCGACCCGCCGGCGCGGCTTCGCTGCGGCCGGGGAGCCGACACCGTCAACAGCCCCGTGCTCGCCGGCACCCGCCTGGACGGATGCGAGCACGTGACGTTCGACGCCTTCGGCCAACAGATGTTCGCGGTGAAGCCACAACGCGCGAACGGCGCGCTGATCCTGCCGGTCACCTGCAGGAAGCTGGGTGCGCCGGACGTCAGTCGCTGCCGCGGTCGCATCGAGCTGATCCTCCGGCGCACGGGAAGGCAACCGCTGCGCCTCGGACAGGCGAGCTTTGACGTCGCCGCGCGTTCGCGTGTCGACGTGGCGATCCGCCCTACTGCGAGCCGGCGCCGTGCACTTCGCGCCACCGCGCATCCGCTGCTCGAGCTGCGCGTCCGCGCGAGCGGGCCGTCCTCGAGCGGGCGCTGGCGCGTCCGGCTCTAGGCGATCTCGACCTCCACGCCCTCGACGGCCTCGTCGAAGCTCAGGTGCCCGGCGGCGCGCAGCGTGTCGGGCAGCGGCGCCTCATAGCTCCAGGCGGCGTCCTCCACGCCGTTGACCGTCCAGTAGGTCGCCTCGCCCTTGTAGGGGCAGATCGTGCGCTTGCCCGACCCCGCGGTCACGGCCTCGGGCGGGATCTCGATCGACGGGACGTAGGCCCGGACCCGCACGCCCGTCTCGAACAGCAGCTTGGGGTTGGTGGTGCGGGCGATCTCCTCGCCGCCGATGCGGACGACGACCTCGCGCGAGCTGTCGTGGACGTCGACGCGGTGGAAGGGGTCCTTCAGGCGCCCGAAGACGCGGTCGTCCTCGACGAACCAGGCGTCGACGCGCTTGTCGTAGAGCGCGGCGTAGCCGCCGAGGAACGCGGCCTCGGGCAGCGGCGTGCGGTAGGCCCAGAGCAGGTCGTCCTCGGTGCGGCCGTTGACGCGCAGCGTCCAGTAGGAGGCGTCGCCCTTGAACGGGCAGTGCGTCGTGGAGTCGGTCTCGGCGAAGTGGTCGAGCGCGTAGTCACCGAGCGGCGCGTAGATCCGCGGCCCGATCCCGGTCTCATAGAGCAGCCGCGCTTTGGTCGTGTCGAGCACGACCGTGTCGTCGACGATCGCGCGCAGGCGGCGCGGCTCCTCGGCGAAGTAGATGCGGTGCTTCGGCGCGCTGGCGGCGAGGTCGAAGTTGAAGTCGCCGGCGGGGTGGCCGGCCAGCGGACCGGTGCCGAGGGAGAGGGACATCCCTCCAAGGTACGAAAGCGCTGCTGCGATCCTGTCGCGGTCGATGCGCGACGTCCTGTCTCACTCGTCGTTCCGCTACCTCTGGCTGGCCCAGACGGCGAGCGTCCTGGGCGACCGCATGGTGATCGTCGCGCTCGCGCTGTTCATCAACGACCTCACCGGCAGCGCGACGGACATCGGGATCGTGCTCGGCGCGCAGACGCTGCCGTTCGTCGCGTTCCTGCTGATCGGCGGCGTCTGGGCCGACCGCCTGCCGCGCGCGCGGCTGATGATCGCCACCGACGTCGCGCGCGCCGTCCTGCACGGGTTTCTCGCGCTGCTGATCTTCACCGGCTGGGTCGAGATCTGGCACGTCGTCGTGATCGAGGCGCTGTTCGGCACCGCCGAGGCGTTCTTCCGTCCCGCCTACACGGGACTGCTGCCGCGCACCGTGCCGCCCGATCAGATCCAGCCGGCGCAGGCGCTGGCCAACGTCTCAAGCAACGTCGCCGAGCTCAGCGGGCCGGCGCTGGCGACCGCGCTCGTGCTGGGGCTCGGCGCGGGCTGGGCGTTCGCGCTGGACGCATTGACGTTCGTCGTCAGCGCTGTGTTCCTGCTGCGCGTGCGCGTCACCGACGCGCCGCCGCCGGTCAGCGAGCGTCGCACCGCGCTGACCGAGCTGCGCGAGGGCTTTGATCACTTCCGCTCGCGCCGCTGGCTATGGGTGACGGTCGCGATCTTCTCGCTGATCGTGCCGCTCGGCGTCGCGCCGTTGTATGTCCTCGGCCCCGGAGTGGCCGAGGACGCCTACGACAGCGCCGCGCTGTTCGGGATCTTCGCGACGCTGCTCGGCGTCGGCGCCGTGGCCGGCGGCGTCGCGGGGTTGCGCTGGCGCCCGCGGCGAAAGCTGCTCGTCGCGTTCGTGGCGTTCATGTCGTGGCCGATCGCATTGGTGCTCTTCGGGTTGAGCGTGCCGGTCGCGTTGCTGCTCGGCGTCGCGGTCGCCGCCGGTGTCGGCTCGGCGCTGTTTGACGTGATGTGGCACACGACCATGGCCGAGCAGATCCCACCCGAGGCGCTGTCGCGCGTCTCCTCCTACGACTGGATGGGGTCGCTGATCCTGCTGCCCGTCGGCTACATCCTCGCCGGGCCGGTGGCCGACGCCACCAGCGCCGAGGCGGTGCTCGTCGGTGGCGGCGTCCTGTCCTTCGTCCTGCTCGTCATCGGCCTGCTGCCGCGCGACACGCGCACGGTCGGGCGTCCCTAGCTCGGGCTAGCAGCCGACCGCGTCACGAAGGACGCGGCAGGCCTGAGTCATCCTCGGTGCGCCGAGCGACGTGACGCGACGCCGGAATGCCTCGCGCGGGATCGTGTGGATGTTGTCGAAGTTGACGACGCACTCGGTCGGCACCCCGTCGGCAGCAGGAGTCAGCGCGAGCTCGGACACGAGCTCACGACGAGTCCGCGTCAGCGCCGCGACGACGACAGACCCGATGCGATCCGCGACTGGATCGCGCGTGAGCACGAGTACCGGTCGATCACCTCCCGGCGTCACGGCGAACCAGACCTCACCCCGCTGCATCGCGCCAGTCGGTCCAGTCCTCAGCCGGCCCCCAGTCGGCAATGGCCGAGAGCGATTGCTCGGCATCGGTTGCCGGCAACTGCTCCCACTTCTCGGCGTCGTGAGCGCCCCGCAGCGCCACGAGGTGACGATGGAGCGCCTCGCGGAGAAGCTCGGAGCGGTCGACTCCGAGCTCCTGCGCCCACCGTTGGATCTCCGCTGCGTCGCCGTCCGGCACGCGGAAGCTCAGCATTGTCATACAGGCAGCCTAACATGTATGACAGCGGAAAATCAGCTCGGGTCGGCCACCAGCTCGCGGTCGTGGTCGGTCTCGGGGGCGAGCAGGATCGCGCCCTCGCCGGTGGCGTAGGCCTCCTCGCCGTGGTAGACGACGTCCATGCCCAGCGCCTCTTCGCGCTCGGTCGCTCGCAGCGGGAAAATCGCGCCGAGGACCTTCAGCAGCGCGAAGGTCATCGCAAACGCGTAGACGGGCGCGGCCGCGGCGGCCATCGCCTGGTCGAGGAGCTGTTCGGCGTTACCGAAGATCAGGCCGTCGGAGACGCCGTTCCAGTCGGCGTTCGCGAAGAAGCCGATGAAGAGGATCCCCGTGAAGCCGGCGATGCCGTGCGCGGCCAGGACGTCGAGCGTCTCATCCACGCGCGTGCGCGTGCGCCAGACGATGACCGCGTAGCTCGGCAGCGCGGCGACGACGCCGAGCACCATCGCCCACGCCGGGCTGATGAAGCCGCCAGCCGGGGTGATGCCGACGCAGCCGACGATGATCGCCGTCGCGGCGCCGATCGCCGTGATCTGCCGGCCGCGCGCGAAGTCGAGGATCATCCAGGTCAGCAGCGTGCAGGACGGCGTCAGCAGCGTGTTGACGAACGCCAGCACGCCGGCGTTGCCGGTGCTGAAGCCGGAGCCGCCGTTGAAGCCGAACCAGCCGAACCACAGCAGGCCGGCGCCCATCAGCACGTAGACCGCGTTGTGGGGCAGCAGCGCCTGGCGCCCGTAGTCCTTGCGCGCGCCGACCACCAGCGCCGCCGCGAGCGCGCTGAAGCCACTTCCCATCTCGACGGGCACGCCGCCGGCGAAGTCGAGCGTGCCGTTGGCGATCAGCCAGCCGCCACCGAAGGCCCAGTGCGCGAGAACGGCATACACGAGCACCGACCACAGCGCGGCGAAGATCAGGAACGGCCCGAAGCGCATCCGCTCCACCACGGCGCCGGAGACCAGCGCGACGGTGATGATGCAGAACGTCGCCTGGAAGGCCATGAACAGGATGTGCGGGATCGTCGTGCCGTCCTTCGGCTCGAACGTCACGTCGTTGAGCAGCGCGTACTTGAAGCCGCCGATGATGCTGCCGTCGCCGTCGAAGGCGATCGAGTAGCCGACGAGCGCCCACATCACCATCGCGACGGCGATCGCGCCGATGCACATCATGAACGTGTTGAGCGTGTTCTTTGACCGCACCAGGCCGGCGTAGAAGAGGCCGAGCGCCGGGGTCATCATCAAGACGAGCGCCGTCGCGGCGAGCATCCACGCGGTGTCTCCCGCGTTGACCTGCGTTGCCTGGGCGAGCATCACTTGGCCACCGGCGTGACGGCGTCGTAGTCGGTCTCACCGCTGCGGATCCGCACCGCCCGCTCGAGCGGGACCACGAAGATCTTGCCGTCGCCGACCTCACCGGTCCGCGCGCCTTCGCAGAGCGCATCGATCGTCGTCTGGACGAACTCGTCGCTGACCGCGATCTCGAAGCGCATCTTCTCGGCCAGCCCCATCTGCACCCTCGTGCCACGGTAGGTCTCGACGCGGTCGAGCTCCCCACCATGTCCCTGGACGCGACTGAGCGAGACCCCGCGGATCTCGGCGCGGTACAGCGCTTCGAGGACGTCGTTCGCCTTCTCCGGGCGAACGATCCCGATTACGAGCTTCACTGTTGTGCTCCTCCTGCTTCGTGACCCTGCCGACGGCGGGCGCGAGCCTATACGGCGGCCACCGGGTCCGGATTCTCACGTTGTCCAAAGATCGGGCCGGATCGTTCGCCCTGGTGGACAGCCCGCTTGCTTCCGCAGCCGCCGAGGAGTTCAATCGACTGCCATGGGGCGCGCGTGGTTGGTCGCGACAGCCGTTGCGGTTGTGCTGGTGGCAGCACCGTCAGCCTCGGCGTACGACACCGGACCACACGCGGACCTGACCGTGGACGCGATGCGCAACGAGGGCTTCCAGCCCGACGCCGCCGACGTCGGCATGCTCAACAACTGGTTCACGGACATGTACGCGAACGCGGGCAGCTACCCGTTCTCGGGCCACGCCCCTTGGTACAAGGTCCTGCTCGGCGGTGCCATCTTCAACAGCGAGGGATGGCCGAAGGCGGTCGTCGACGGCGCCGTCGCGATGCATTTCGACTCGACCGTGAAGGGCTCGGAGGCGACCCCGGGGATCGAGGCCGAATGGCTGCGCATACGCAACGCCACCTACCAGGCGGTGCAGGGCGTGCGCGCGCGCCGCAATCCGCTGGAGCTCCTCACCGTCATCGGCTCGAGCCTGCACGCCCTCCAGGACTTCTACTCGCACACGAACTGGTCAGAGCCGCTCGGCACCGGCGTGTTCGAAGCCCCCGGCTGGGACACGCGCAACCAGGGCCTGACGCCGACCTGGTGGGACGTGCCCGACGACGTGCGCGACGGCGTGAAGATCTACGCCGGTGGCGCGCCCGAGATCACGCGCAAGCACGGCGGCTACAAGTCCGATCCCGCCGAGTCGATGGCAAAGGACGATCCGGGGCGCCCCAACTTCATGAACTCCTACATGGCGAGCTACTTCGCAAGCCGCCAGTGGATCCGTGCGATCCGCACCTGGCTCGCCAACGAGACGCTCTGGCGCAGCGCGCAGCGCCTGAGCATCCGCCAGTCCGAGCTCGACTACGACTTCAGCGGCGCGATCGGCATGTCGACGTATGCCGGGCACCTGTACGGCGCCGGCGAGCCGTTTGCGCCGGACAACGACGACAGGCGCGGCGCCGGCGGCAGCCTCATCGGCTTGCGCTCGGTGGTCCAGCACTACTTCGAGGATCGCAACCCGACGATCTTCCGGCGCACCTTCGAGCGGCTCATCCCGGTGCTGGGCCAGACCGCGCCGCCCCCGCTACGCGACGACCAGGCGCCGATCGCCTCCAGCCGGCCGCTGCAGGCAACCACGCGCTTCGTGCGCCTGCAGGTCCTATCGATGCGCGGGATCGATCTCGGCGACCCGGCGACCGACGACGGCGACATGTACGCCCGCGCGCGGATCGCGGGGCAGCGCTACATCTCGCCGATCATCCAGGGGCGCGACAGCTTCTCGTTCAGCCCTCCCTACTCCCCGTTCACGTTCTACAAGTCGGTCCAGACACAGGCGACGTTCGACGAGCCCGTGACCGAGATGACGGTCGAGATCAAGACGAGCGACACGCGCTACGCAGGCACCGACGACGACGTCTTCCTGCGGATCGGACCGAACACGAGGTTCGTGCTCGACAAGCGCGTCTACGACGACTTCGAGCGCGACGACCGCGACACCTACAGCGTCCCGATCGACGCCGCGGCGCGCACCGGCCTGAACCTCGGCGACATTCGCTTCGTGCAGATCGAGAAATCGCGCGACGGCGTCGCCGGCGGCTGGAAGCTGGGTGGCGTCACGCTGCGTGTGAACGGCCGCGTCCTGACCCGTCACAGCTCGATCGAGCGCTGGCTGGAGGACGATCGCAGGACGTGGCGCGCGCCGGGCTTCACCGCCACGCGCCGTCTGGGGCCGGCGCTCCCGGTCTGGTTCGACCTCCGCGAGGACGACCTGCGGATCTACGGCGGCGACGACCAGGGCGACATCAATGCCTACGACGCACGAGACGCGATCGTCCGCGCCTACACACCGGGCACCGTCGACGAACGCCAGGTCACCGGTGGCCGGCTGTTGGGCGGGCGCCTGACGAAGGGCGGCGACAAGGCCACGCTGCGCTATCGGATCGAGACCTTCGACACGACGTTGCCGCCGGTGCCGTTCCCAGTGCCGGTGGTCACGTTGCCGCCGCCGCCTCCACCGCCACCACCACCGCCGCCGCCGCCTCCGCCGCCACCGCCACCGCCGCCTCCGCCGCCTCCGCCGCCGCCGGATCTCGTCATCACGGCCCTTGACGGGAACTCGTTCACCGTCGCGAACCAGGGCGCCGGGGCCGCGGGCGCCTTCTCGGTCAGGGTCAACGCGACGATCCTCGTGCCGTTCACCGGCTTGGCCGCAGGCGCGTCGGCGTCCCACACGTTCGCCGTTGGCTGTGGCGGCGGCGACTACACGGCCACGGCCGACGTGAACAACGAGGTCGCCGAGAGCAACGAGAGCAACAACTCGCGGACGACCACCGTGATCTGCTGAGGCGTCGCTCGCGCGCAAGTGTCAGCGTCGGCGCACCAGGCGTTGTCAGCCGAGCGTCGCGCCGCGCGACCAATGCGGCATGGCGACGCATCCCAGTCGGGTCAAACGTGCCGTCGTGGCTCGATGCGGAAGTGCGTGCGTGTGGTGCCGCGTGGAGCTCCCACTCGCGCAGATCACGATGGACCACGTGATCCCGCGGAGCTGGGGCGGTCTCAACGCCTCGGTCAACCTCGTCCCCGCCTGCCGCATGTGCAACGCGTCTCGTGGCGCCGCGCCCGCATCGATCTGGCTCGACACATACGTCAACCCCGACCGTCAGGCGATCGAGGACGCGGTCGAGGCGGTCCTCGAGCTCTGCAAGCAACTGGGCAAGCCCACCGGTCGCGTGGCGCTCGAGCTGGTCGAGCTTCGCTGGGCGTCGACGACGGTCGCCGCGTAGGGGTTCGTCGTCGTGTGCCGCGAACCCCGAGACATCACGCCGACGGACATCGCCGTCACGCGGGCGCTCGTCCTGCTGTTCCTCGTCCGTTTCGTGATCGTGCTGATCGCGAGCTGAGCCGACGTCAGGAGGACCGGCGTGCTCGCGACTTGAGACGTGATGGCCTGGCACGTCGACTACCACGACCGCATCGCACCACTCGGGCGCGAGGCCGAGCGCGGCGATGCGGGTTAGCGGCCAGCTGGTCGTCGCAGCGCTGCTCGCCGCGACTGTTGCCGGCTGCGATGTCGCCACCGAGATGCCGGACCCGCAGCCGCGGGTCGACGAGGAAGCCCAGGCAGTCCGGCGCGACGCCGACACCGTGACAAGTCACTGCCGCGGCGGACAGGCGAGCGCACGCGAGGCGACCGCCGCGGTGGGCCGCCTGATCCGCCGGATGCGCAAGCACGCCGCCGGCGACGTCTGGGAGCAGCACGGATGGCGCAAGCTGCTGACCGCGGTCGCTGACCTGTTCGAGCGCGAGCGCTGCCTCCCCGAGCTCGTCCCGACGATCGACCGCGCACTGCGGCGTCTCCCGCTCGCCGAGCCGCCGCCCGAGTGGGAGCCGGAGCCGGAACCCGAGTACGACTACGAGCCCCCGTATCGCTAGGCGGGCGCGCTCGGTCAGCGCGGCGCGAAACCGCTGGCCGCCAGCTCGTCCTCGGGCACGCGGTAGACGCTGTCGGCCTTCTCGCCGTGCGCTCTGAGCCAGGCGACGAGCGCGTGGGGAGACTCAGCGTGGTGCAGGAGCTCCTCGTCCTTGATCGCAACCCAGCGACCAGCGAGTGGACGCAAGCGGTGCGTAAGTGCGGACGAGCCGCTCATGACCCCTCGGCTCCGCCGTTCTCGGTCCGCTCGCGCGACGCGAGCGCACGCTCCGTCGCCTCGACGTGACGCTGGGTCGCTGCAGTGAACGCGACAGATGCGGTAGCGGCGGCCGGACGATCGCCGACGCGATGCAGGTAGCCCTCCGCCGCGCGCACGCCGATGTGGGCCAGACCCGCCAGGTCTGACTTTGTGATTGCGCCGGATCGCGCCTTGTCGGCGAAGGCCGGGAACGTCATTCGATTCGGAGTGGCCGTCTGATCGGTACGACGATAGGGATCTGCGATGCGCGGCCGAGCGTTCAGCTCGCGGTTCAGTAGGCGTTCTTGGAATGCAGCCGACCGTCGTCGAAGCAGAACTGGAACGCGTCACCGAAGGAACCGCCGGCGCGGTTGAAGTAGATGCAGCTGGACTCGGAGGGCTCCTCGTCGAGGAAGCCCTCGTTGGTGAACTCCTGCTTGTTCTCGGGCTGCTTGCCGACGTGCTCGATGAGCCGCTCCTCGCTCCACCCCAGCTTGGCGCTGTCGAACGCTGTCTTGGTGATCGCGTGGCGCTGCTGCTCGGCGTCGAGCTCCTTGACGGCCTCGTTGGCCGCGCTGCCGATGAGGACAGCGCAGCCGCCGATCAGCAGCACACCGCCGAGCACAACCCCGAGCATGACCTTCCAGACGGTCCCGCCGCGCCGGCGCTGTGGCGCCTGCAGCGCGACCGCCGGCCGGCGCAGCTCGGTCCACGTGCTGCCGTCCCAGTAGCGCTCGACGCCGGGGTTGTGAGGGTCCGGGTGCCAGGCCGCGGGTGCGTTCGGGTCGCTCATCGCGACACCATCCGGCCGTTGCGCACGTACGTGATGATCTGCCCCGGCTGCACCACGACCGGCTCGTCCTCGGTACGCGTCAACTCGCCGATCGACCGCACGCCGGCGAGCACCGCGGTCGGGACGACGTCGGTGCGCACCGGGTCATAGAGGTCAAACCACGGCAGCCCGTAGCGCGTGTACGTCTCGGCGTCGACCGGCGTCGCGGGCACCGGCAGCCCCGTCGTCGCGGCGAAGTCCACGGCGTCGACGAGCTCGATCCTCACGTGCGCGGCCGGTGCGTCCTTCCACGTGCCGGCGGGGTGGTCGTCGGAGTAGATCTCCTGGCGCATGCGACCTCCGGCGCCGAGGCCCATGCTCGCGTCCTCCATGCAGCACGGCGCGGCAGCCGCCATCGCGGGTTCGTAGCGCGGACCCTCCTCGGGGAAGGCGCCGGGAACCGGCTCGAACAGCGTGAGCTCGAGCCCGCCCTGCTCCTCGCGACCGCTGACCTGCGCCTCGACGGACAGCCCCTCGCCGAGCCTGACGGCGACGAACTGGCGGATGAAGCCGTCGCCGGCGTTGATGCCGTCCAGCCAGGGCTGCTCGGGCACGACGACGTAGCCCTGCGGGTCGCGCGTCAGCGAGTCGGGGTCGAACGCCTCGCCCGAGATCGCATCGACACCGCCGATCCCGATGTTCAACGCGTGCGGCCGCCAGAAGGGCGCGTCGAAGCTGAGCCACATCGCCTCGCGCTGGTGGATCGGGACGACGAAGTCGCGCCCCCGCCAGCGCTCGCGGTCGCCGGGCAGCGAGTACACGGGATGCAGCGGGAACTCGCCGAGCGACGGCGGCAGCGGATACGTCTCGTTGTCGTCGGGGATCCGCGGCGTGCGATGCATCCGCACGCCGACGTGCTTGTTGAGCGGTACGGCGTGGCACGGCAGTTGGAGCGTGTTCATGCGCACGAGGTCGCGCGCTGCCCCGAAAACCTGACGAAGGCGTGATGTACGGTCGTCGTCAGGAGGCGCGTCGCTACGGCGACCCGTAACGCCGGTGCCGTTCACGCCACTCTCCGAACACCAACTGGTCAACCTCGATGACGACGCGCTCATCGCGCACGCGCGCGCCGCACGCGAGGCCGGGGACGGCGAGCAGGCGTCGCTTGCGATCCGCGTGCTCGTGTTCGCCCACTGGTCGCGGGTCGTCCGGCGCGTCGGGCTGAAGGTCCCCAAGGAGGACGTCGAGGACGTCGCCGGCGAGGTCGTGTTCTCGGCGATCCGCAGTGCGTTCGAGGGCAGCTCGACCGGTGAGTTCGTCTCCTGGCTGAACACGATCACCAAGCGCCGCATCGCCGACTACCACCGTCGCCGCGAGGACCGGCCGTCCACCGAGCCGCTCGACGGCGGTGGCGAGGACGAGCCCGCGATCGTCATCCCCGACCCGTCCGAATCCGGATACGTGGAGACGCAGATCGTCATCAAGGAGGTGCTCGCGACGCTCAATGACGAGCATCGCGAAGTGGTCGTGCTGCACGTGCTCGAGGACCTCCCTGCCAGGGAGGTCGGCGCGCGACTCGGCCTCAGCGAAGACAATGTCGCGCAGATCGCCAGCCGCTTTCGCAAGAAGCTGCGGGTGGCGCTGGAAGGCGGATCGTGAACACCTCGCGCGTTCAACAGCTTCTCGATGCGTTCGTCGCCCAGGACGCGGGCGCGACGCCGGCCGACCCCGCTGAGTTCCTCGACCAGGTGCAGGGCAGCGAGCGCGAGGCGCTTGTCGAGCTGATCGACGCCTACCTCGCCGACGCACCGCGCCGGCCGGTGTCGCCCGAGCAGATCCGCGGCGAGGCCGCCGTCCCACCGGCCGCGCGCGACCTCGCAGACGCGCTGCAGCGCAGCATGTTCGGCGCGAGCGGCGAGTGGCCGGTGCTGCTGCCGCGCCTGCGCGACCGCGCGCGGATCGCGCGCAAGGCGCTCGTTGCTGAGCTCGCCGCGCGGCTCGGCGTCGCCGGTGAGAGCGAGCGCGTCAGCGCCTACTACCACGAGATGGAGCGTGGGCTGCTGCCCGCGGAGGGCGTCAGCGACCGCGTGCTCGGCGCTTTGGGAGACCTCCTCGGCGAGACCACCGAGCGCCTGCGCGAGGCCGGCCGCGCGATCGCGCCGATGCGCGGCGCCGGCGGCGCCCCGGCCTACGCGCGCGCGGTCACGCCACCGGAGGAGCTCGCGGACGCCGTCGCGGCCGCCGCCCCCGCGCAGTCAGCCGCGCCGCGCGAGCACGATCTCGTCGACGATCTCTTCACCGGCGGGCCGTCAGGCGGAGGCGGGGGATGACGACCACCTGGAGCATGACCTCCCCGCCCGACCCGCTCCGCGTCCTCGCGCACGCCGAGCAGGTCGGAGACGACCGCTTGGCAGACGTCCTGCGCCAGCGCCTCGGGCTGATGCCCCCGGCTGCGATCCGTGTCGTCGAGCGGCTATGCCGGGCACTGGGCCTCTGATCGACCGCGCACGCGAGGAGGCCGAGCGCGTCCTCGCGAAGGTCCCGGAGTGGATCTGGGACGGCGAGCGCCTGCCCGTGCCCGTCGAGGACATCGTCGACTCGGTCTACGGGCTGCACGTACGCGACGTCGAGGACATGACGAGCGCGCCGGGCGCCCCCACCCTCGCGCCCGAGCAACACCTCTCCGGCCTGCTGCTCCCCGGCCGCGGCGAGATCTGGGTCAACGCGTCCGAGGCGCGCCAGTGGCCGCCGCGCCGGCGCTTCACGATCGGCCACGAGCTTGGCCACTGGGTCATGCACCGCACCGGCCAGCAGTCGCTGTTCTGCCGGCGCACGACGGTGCAGGAGGTCGAGCACGTCCCGGTCGACATCGAGGAGGAGGCGTCGGCGTTCGCCGCCGACCTGCTGATGCCGCGCTGGCTGGTCGTCCGCGAGCACACCGTGTGCGGCGGCGACCTGAAGGCGATGTGCGCGCGCTTCGACAGCTCCGAGGCCGCGATGCAGCGGCGCATCGCCGATCTGTTCGGGTAGATGGACGCCGAGCTCCCCGAGCCGATCCATCGCTACCTCACCGAGCGCGTCGCGCAAGCGTTCGCCGGCCGCGACACGGTGCCCGAGGTGGCGCGGTCGATGCCCCTCGCGACCGTCACGCTCGTGGTCGGCGGCGGGCCGTTCGGGTGGCTGCTCAACGCTCGCCTCGACGACGTCGACGGACGCCTGGTCCTCGAGGTCCTCGAGGACGACCGCATGAGCGGCCCCGGCCACTACCGCGTGTGGGACGACGGCACGCGCGAGTCGCTGCCGACCGAGGCGACGGGCTACATGCTCCCGAAGGACTACACGCCCGAGGACGAGGAGCGCGTCAAGGAGGAGTTCTACCTGCGCAACCGGGAGATCCAGGAGCAGTTGCGCGAGCGCGGCTTCATGTGACGGTGCCGGTGTGCGAGAACGCGGTCAACGTCACGAGCTCGTCGCCCGCGGCGAGGCTCGTCCCGGCGAGCTCGCCGAACGCGAAGTGCTGCGTGTCGCCGTGTCCGATCGCCGGCCGGCGCTGCGGCCGGACGTCGAGCAGCAGACGCAGGTAGTCACGCGCGTCGTCGACGGACGGGACGTTTCCGGGCGCCACCTCGACGGCGTCGAGCGGGTATCCATCCACCAGCTGATCGTGGAGGCTGGCGAACGCCTCGACATCGCTGACGTAGTCGAGGACGACGAACTGCCCGCCGATCGGACGCCATCACGAGGCCTACCGCCACCTGCGCCACTACACCGAGCTGGCGCCCGACCTCGCATGGAACTGGTGCTGGTTCGCCAAGGCCGCTGTCGCGATCGGGCGAACTCGGAGAAGCACGTGCGGCTCGAAGAGGTCGAGCCGTCGCGCTAGCCCGCGAGGCGCTCGCGCAGCCCCGACGCCCGCGCGATCGGGCGCTCGACCGCGCGGCGGACGGTCTCCTCGGAGCCGGCGATCATGAGCCGCTCCTGCGCACGGGTGACCGCGGTGTAGAGCAGCTCGCGCGTGAGGATCGGCGAGTCGGCATCGGGCAGGACGACGGCCGCAGTGCCGAACTGCGACCCCTGGCTCTTGTGGATCGTCATCGCGTAGACGGTGTCGACGGCGGCCAGGCGCGTCGGGCTGAAGGTGACCACCTCGTCCTTGCGCTCGAAGGCAGCGGCGACCTGGTCCTCGCCGGTCGCGATCACGACACCGGTGTCGCCGTTGAACAAACGCAGGCTGTAGTCGTTCTCGGTCACGAGCAGCGGCCGCCCGACGTACCAGCGCCCGGCGGCCTCGGGCAGCCAGCCCTCGATGTGCTCGTTCCATGTCGCGGCGCCGTGCTCGCCGCGGCGGTGCGCGCAGAGCACGCGAAACGACCCGAGCGCGTCGATCGCACCGCGCGCATCGCCGGCCGCCGCCGCCGCACTGACGTTCTGCGCTGCGGCCACCGCCGCCTCGCGGATCGCGCCCGTGTCCCCGGACTCCAGCCACGTCACGTCCTCGGCGCCGGAGCGCAGGATCGAGATCGACCTCGTCGGCATCGCCCGCGCGGATCGCCGCCGCGACCTCGGCGATCGCACCACCGTGGCGGTAGACGTGCTCGAGGACGACGACGTTCTCCGACCCCGCGACGATGTCGCCGAGCACGGCGCCGGCCTCGATCGACGTCAGCTGCGCGGGGTCGCCGACGAGGATCAGCTGCGCGTCCGGACGAACCGCCTCGACGAGCCGCGCCATCATCGACAGTCCGACCATCGACGTCTCGTCGACGATCACGACGTCGTGCGGCAGGCGGTTGCCGCGGTGATGGCGGAAGCGGCTGTGGCTGCCCGGCCGCCAGCCGAGCAGGCGGTGAAGCGTCGAGGCCTCGAAATCGACGAGACCCGTCTCGGCGTGCACGGCCTCACCCAGCCGCGCCGCCGCCTTGCCGGTCGGCGCCGCGAGCGCGATCAGCGGCCGCGGCTCCTGCGCGGACAGCTCCCCGACGAGCCGCGCGACCGTCGTCGTCTTACCGGTCCCCGGGCCGCCGGCGATCACTCGCAGGCGCTCGCCGCGTGCACGCAGGTCGGCGGCAACTTGGCGCTCCTCGCGCCAGTAGCGATCGAGGTACAGCCGCGTGCCCTCCAGGCGCAGCGGCGCCAGCGAGCTCGCGGCCACGCGCGCGACCCACTCCTCGGGCGCCGGCCACGGCAGGGCGCCGAGGTCGACGGCCTCCTCGGACTCGACGCTCGCGGTCTGCGCGATCGTCGCGAGGTCGACGAGCACATGCCCCAGCCGCGGGGCGCGCACCGCGAACGCGAGCGCGAGCACCACGAGCTCGTCGTCCTCCCCGCCCAAGGCGCAGACGCGCTGGGCGACGTGCACGTCGGCGGCCGCGAGCACGCCGACCTCGTTGAACGGCTGCAGCAGACCGCTCGCGCGCAGCGCCAGCATCACGCCGCCCCCCGGTCGAGCAGGTCGCTCAACGCGACGACCAAGCCACCCGGCGGTCGCCAGGCGAAGACGCCGCCTCCGGGCATCCCGCGCAGGAAGAGGTAGAACACGCCCGCGAGATGCTCGTCGGGGTCGTAGCCCGGCACACGCCAGCGCAGGTAGCGGTGCAGCGCGACGACGTACAGCAGCGCCTGCAGCGCGTAGTGGGAGCGGTACATCTCCTCGCGCACGCGCGCGTAGTCGGTCAGGCGGTTGGTCTTGTAGTCGACGATCCCGTAGCGGCCGTCTGCCCGGAAGACGAGGTCGATGCTCCCGGTGAGGTAGCCGCGCACGCGTGAGCGCAGATCGGGATCGCGCAGGCGCTCGGCGTAGCCGTACAACGGGATCGTCGGCATCGAGGTGCGCGCGCAGCACATCAGCGATCGCGCGCGGCGTGAGCACGCCCTCCGGCGACTCGCCGCCGACCAGCGGCAGCTCGAACACGAGCTCGTCGAGACGATCGGCGGGCGCCAGGTCCCGCAAAGAGAGATCCCCCGCAAACGGCGTCTCGATCGCCGCCCGCAGCCCGGCGACCACAACCGACTCGTCCCCCAGGTCGACCCGCCGCCGCGACGCCGCCAGCCCGTCACGCAACTCTACGTCCAGATCCAGCCGCGCTGAAGTCCACCCGCTCGAACAGCTCGTGGATCACCGTCCCGACGTGCACACCGCCGGGCATCTCCCCGAGCACGCCCGCGACGACCGCGGGCTCGTCCTCGATCAGCCCCTCCTCGGGCTCGCTCGCCACCCGCGCCTCGTGCCCGCCGGCGGTGATGTCGGAATACGAAGTCCGTCGCCACCAGCGGTCGAGCTCACGATCGAAGACCGCGGCGGACAGCGAGGCGGGCGGCGGCAGCTCGTCGCTCCACGAGCGCGGGACGCCCAGCGCCGATGCCTCGACGCTGATGTTCCCCGGCACCCGCGCCGCGACCTCGCGCAGCTTCGTCAGCGCCTGCGCGTCGGTCGGCACGCCGTCGCCCTTCGCCGGCACCACGCCGTCGTCCCCGCGATCGAACACGAGCCGGCTGAACGGCGAGTTCTGGCTCTCCCACGATCCCGCCCACCAGATCACGGCCTGGTGACGCGCGCGCGTCAGCGCGACGTACGCGAGCCGCAGGTCCTCGCCGCGCAGCTCGACCTCGTGGCGCACCTTGTGCTGGAAGTAGTCGTTGCCCTCCAGCCCCACGTCGAGCACGCGCCGTGTCGCCATCGTGGAAGAACACCGGCTCGGGGTCGCGGTCGGGGATCCACGACGGCTCCCACAGCGACGGGTAGTAGACGATCGGGAACTCCAGGCCCTTGCTGCGGTGGATCGTCAGCACCTGCACGGCGGCCTTGTCGGACTCCAGGCGGCGGCTGCGCTCCTCCTCGGTCTCCTGGCCGGCCTCGGCGATGCGCCGGCGCAGCCACGTCACCAGCGCGGCGACGCCGAGCTGCTCGCGGTTGGACTCGGCATGCAGGAGCTGTGCGAGGTGACGCAGGTCGGTCATCTCGCGCTCGCCGCCCTCGCGTGGCAGCAGCCGTCCGGGCAGCCCCTCCTCGTGGGTGACGACCTCGGTCAGCGACGCGATCCCGCTGACGCGCAGCACCTGCGCCCAGTGGTGCAGGCGCTGGTGGACGGCCTCCCACGCGTCGTCGCTGGCCCCGGCGACGTCCTCGGCGCTCCAGCCGAGAAACGGCGTCAGCGCCGCGGCGCGCGCACGCAGCGTCGACGTCGGGCGCTCCAGTGCCTCGAGCAACCGGAGCCAGTCGCGTGCGCTGTCGCTGGCAAACACGCTGCCGGCACCGTTGATGACGGCCGGGACGTTGGCCGCCGCGAGCGTCTCGCGGATCGCCGCCGCCTCGCGGTTGTAGCGCACGAGCACGGCGATGTCCCCGGGCTTGACGCGCTCGCCCTCGATCCGCGCATCGGAGTCCAGCAGCGCGACGATGTCATCGGCGACGTCGCGGGCGATGTGCTCCTGCGCGGTGCGCTTGCGCGCGTAGCCCTTCGGCGTGATGCCGACGACCGCGCGGTCGACGAGCCGCACGCGAACCGGCGCGACCACACCCGTCAGGCGCGGCGGGTGCGCTGCGCGCACCTTCGTGTAGACGATCCCCTCCTCGCCGAGCCGCGCGCCGCCGAAGAGCTCGTCGTAGGCGTCGATCAGCCCCTGGTCGCTGCGCCAGTTGACCGCGAGCGTCGCATCGACCCCAGCCGCGCGCTTGGCCTCGAGGTAGGCGTGCACGTCGGCCCCGCGGAAGGCGTAGATCGCCTGCTTGGGGTCGCCGATCAGCACGAGCGTCGCGTCCTGCCCGAAGGCGCGGCGCATGATGCTCCACTGCACGGGGTCGGTGTCCTGGAACTCGTCGATGAGGACGACGCGGTAGCGGTCGCGCAGGCGCGCGGCGACGACGTCTCCGCCGGGGCCGCGCAGCGTCTCGTCCAGACGCGTGAGCAGGTCGTCGTAGGTCATGACGCCGTTGTGGCGCTTGCGGCGCTCGAGCTCCTCGCGCGCGACCTGCGCGAGCCGGTAGCGCATCGCCGGCTTGCGCTCGGGGTCGGCGTCCTGGGGCTCCAGCCGCGCACCCGGGTTGTTGATCGCGGCACGCACGACCCGCGCGGCCTCGGCGCGGTCGAACGCCGGCGGGTGCTTGAGGAAGCGCCGGACGTAGAGGTCGTCGACGACCTCGCCGATGAGGTCGTCCACCGACTCCACGAACGTGCACCCGCGCTCGACGTCGCCGGCGAAGCCGAGGCTGCCGAGGACCTCCTGGCAGAAGCCGTGGGTCGTCGTGATCGTGGCGGCGTCGAAGCCCGCGACCGCGGCCGAGAGCAACTGCACGTCGGCGCCGTCGCGCAGGAGCTTGGCGCCCAGCTCGTCCCCGTCCTCCGCCTCACCGAGCTCGAGCGCGCGCTCGGCGCGCACGAGCCGCTCGCGCACGCGCTCGCGCAGCTCGCCGGTGGCCATGCGCGTGAACGTCACGACGAGCAGCTGGTCGATCGGGACGCCGGCCGCGACGTAGCGCGCCGTGAGCGCGGCGATCGTGTAGGTCTTGCCGGTGCCGGCGCTGGCCTCGAGCACGGCGACGCCTTCAGGCAGCGGACCGAGGACGTCGAACTCGCTCACGAGGTCACGCTACCCGTGTGTCCACCTGCGCGGGCGCGGACGCGGCCGCGTCGTCGTGCGTGAGATGCGCACGTGCCGGACGTGTACCGAGACGCCACAGACCCGCCTCAAGGCCGTTGATATCGCGAGCCCCGGCGCTGGCCCGTGCGCACCAAACGCCCATCGCGGACGAGATGGTCGAGGATGGCAAGCGCCTCCGCCCTGTCAAGCCCTGTCGCCTCGCGCACGTCGCGATTGGCGATCGGCCCGCTGTCCGCGAGCCGGGAGACGACATCAGCCAGCTCGTCCGGGCTCAGGCGCAGGCCGGCCGGCGGGCGCAGCGTGCCACTGAGGTGGTAGGTCGCACCTCCACGTCGCCCGTGCTGCTCGAGAAAGCCCTCGTCGCGGAGGCGTTGGAGTACGTCGCGTGCGCCGTGGGTGTCCGTTCCGATGAGTTCGCGCACGCGCTTGTTCGTGAGCGTTTCGCCGCGGGATGCGTGTACGAGGACGACTCGGTCGCTGCCTCTCAGCGTTCCGCGCCGCTCGAGCTCGTGGACCCAGGCACGCTCGGCAGGAGCCACTGCGCTACGGACTGGAAGCTCGACGACCACCTCATGTCCATGATCGAAGAACCGCGGTGGGTCGAGCATCTCGGCGGCCATCGCGTCCTGCATGACGTCGACGCCGCGACCAGCGTCTTCGGCGAGTCCCAGCGCACGAAGCAGGCGGATCACAACGAGGTTGCGGGCGGCGTTCGTCTCGCGAATGTTCTCGACGGTCACGGGCTCGGGGAGGCCGCCCGGCGAACGCACGATGAGCATGGATGGCCGGATCTCGACCCGAACCGCGGTCCCCGCAGCCTCGTAGCTGCGGTGCGCAAGCGCGTTCGCGAGCGCTTCACGCAGGACGACCTCGGGAATACGCGGAAGCTCGTATCGCCGGGTCCCCAAAACGACCATCTCGAGTCCCAGCTCGTCCATGACGCGGTCGACGACGCTGCGCAGGACGCGATGGATGGGTCCACGAAACTCGTCGCGACGGTCATAGTCCACCGTCACGTCGGATGGAAATCGCAGGATTTCGACGAACGACTTCCCGAGCGCCGCATGCGAGTCGTTGAGGAGATACAGCGCGCCGGCGACGGTGAGACGGTCGCCGACAACGAGCTCGACGCTGCGAAGCCGCTCAACGGTGACCCGAGCCAGGCTCAGCGCACGGCCGATCTCGGCGCGGAGCTCCGGCGCAATGTCGTCGATCGCCGCGTCGATCGCCGTCGTCTCGTACCGCGAGCTCGTGCGCTCGTTCGCGAAGCGCACGAGCTCAGAGCCGAAGAGCGGATCGTCACGGGTTCCGCGTCGCACACGAACCACGCCCGACGACGTTTGCGCAAAGCCTTCGCGACGCCTCGCGACTGCCAGGATGCTGACCGGCTTTCCATCGACATCGAGCTGGCTCAGGCCGTACCGCCCGACGTCTCGTGCCGCCTGCATCGCGCGATGGATGTCGTCCTGAGTCCCCGCATCAAGTGGGCGCCCAGCAAGCGACCCGTCATCGTTGACCCCGATCAAGATCACCCCACCTTCGGCGTTCGAGAAGGCGACCGCGGAGTTCTGGAGCTGTTCGATCGAGGTCCCTCGTTTGAACTCCACATGTTGGCTCTCAGTGGGGAACGCCTCCCGGAAATCGGCGGCCGTGAGAGTCAGGGGTTCGGGGACCCTCGACTCGGGATGAAACAGCGGATATGCCAATCTTCTCGGGGCGGTCGGCAAGGACCGAGAAGTTCGGCATAACTCGCGGTCGACATTCACGACGTCGTGATCTCCTCATGCTCGAGGAGATCACGCCAGAGGCGCACGGACCACTCGCCGAAGCGCGGATCGCTGAGCAGCTGCGCCGTCGAGATGACGCCGCCGTGGACGAGCTGGTGCTCGAGCTCGCGGTCCTCCTTGTCGAAGCCGTTCGGCGGCGTCGTCCACGCACGCTCGGCGGCGGTCTCGGGGTCTTTGCCGTCGCTGACCGCCCGCGCATAGGCGGCGGAGGTCGCACAGGCCAGCGGCGCGGGCTCGCGCATGCCTTGGTCGTAGAGGTCGATGAGGTTCGCGAGCGCTGTTGTTCGCTGTCTCCGCACCGAGCGGCGCGATCTTCGCGGCGTCGACGATCTTGCCCTTGCGCTGCGAGCGCCCGATCGTGCACGCGGCGAACGCGCGGTCCGGCCGCGCGGCGCTGAGCGCAAGCAGCCGCACCCACGTCGTCAGCCGGTGCCTGGGCCCGAGGCGCGAGTACATGACCGGCTGCAGCGTGTCCCCGATCAGGTCGGGGACGGTGCCGCTGAGCGTGCGCCCGTCGGGCAGCGTCAGGCGCACGTCCAATGAGGAGCGCTCGCCGTCCGCCGCCGCGTCGACGAGCTGCTCGACGTCGCGTGCGGCGAACTCGAGCGTCCGGCCGGTCAGCTCGCCCGGGGGCAGGCCGCCGCGGGCGAGCTCGGCGGAGAGCGCGGTCTCCAGCGGCGTGCCGTCCAGGCGCGCGCGCAGCAGGCGGTCGCCGATCTCCCACTTCTCGAGGTTGTCGAGCTCGATCGGGATCGCGTCGGAGATCTCCTCGGAGAAGTCTCTGAGTGAGATGCCCAGCCGCTGTCTGAGGAACGCGCGGACCGGGTGCGAGACGAAGGCGATGAGCTCGTCGAGCTCGAGGACCTGCTTGTCAGGCGCCGGCAGCGGGCCGGCGAGGAACGGCTGCGGCGGGGTCTTCAGTCCAGTGGTCAGCGCCTTGGCGCCCTGGAGCGTGACGGCGTCGAAGCTCCACGGCGGCGTGCCCTCGAAGTTGCGCGGGTCGAACGGCTGCAGCGGGTGCTCGACGATGACGCTGTCGCGGCCGGCGGTCGTCGTGCGCTCGACGATGTCCAGCAGCTGGCCGACCGGGACCGCGGGCGGCTTGCGCGCGTTGGTGCGCTCGTCGTGGCCGGAGTAGGTGATGAGCAGCCGGTCCTTGGCGGCGAGCAGCGCGTCGAGCAGCATCTGGTGGTCCTCGGAGCGCGAGTCGTAGTCGCCGACGCGGCGGTCGTGCAGGAGGAGGTCGTCACCGTCGCGCGGGGCCTTGCGCGGGAAGACGCCGTCGTCGAGGCCGAGCAGGCAGACGACGCGGTGCGGGACCGAGCGCATCGGCACAAGCGTGCAGACCGTCAGGTGGCCGGTGCGGAAGTTCGTGCGCGTCGGGCGGCCGGCGAGTTTGTCCGCCAGCAGCGCGCGCGTTTCGGCGAGGGTGATCGTCGTCTGTGAGTTGTTGGCGTCGGCCGTGACGTCGGCGAGGATGCGGTCGAGCTCGGCGCGCTGCCACTCGTCCTGCGGTGACGGTGTCGGTGAGCGCGTCGGCGGCGTCGGTGATCGCCTGCGCCCACTGCGCCACGGGCTTGGGTTGGGCGAAGTCGTCGACGATCGCGTGGAGGCGGTCGACGAGCTCGGCCGCGCGCCCCGCGAGGGCGACGGCGCCGCTGTCGACGTCGTCGAGCGGGAGCGTTCCGCCCACGAGCTCGCCGGCGTCCTCGGTCATCGTGACGCCGAGCAGGACGCGGTCCAGCCCAGTGCGCCAGGTGTTGTCGTCGAGCATCGTCGGGTGCAGGCCGGAGCGGTGCTCGGCATCGAGGCCCCAGCGCACGCCGCTATCGGCGATCCAGTCCTGCAGGCGCGTGAGGTCGTCGTCGTCGAGGTCGAAGTTCTTGCGGACCGGGCCGCGGTCGGCGAGGTCGAGCACCTGCGACGCCGTCAGCCGCTGATCGGCGAGCTCGAGCAGGCGGCTGATCGTCCCCAGCACGGGGTTGGTCTGCCTGAGGCTGCGGTCCGCGAGCCTGACCCGCAGCCCGGTGTCGCCGTCCTCGGTCTCGCCGGCGCCGAACGTCGCGTGGATGAGCGGCGCGAACGCCTCGATGTCGGGGCACATGACGATGACGTCGCGCGGCTCGAGCGTCGGGTCGTCCTGGAGGAGGTGGAGGATCGCGTCGCGGAGCACCTCGACCTGGCGGGCGCGGCCGTGGCAGGAGTGGACCTGGAGGCTTTGGTCTGGCGGGATGTCGCTTGGCTCGGGTGGGCGGTCCTGCCGGACGTCGTTTTGGATCCGCGCGAGCAGCGTGTCGCCGGGTTGTTCCGTCTCGGTCGGGTGGTCCTCGTAGGCGCCGGACGCCTCGATGACCTGCTGCATCTCGTGCGCGTCGCGGCCCCATGAGGTGAGCAGCCGGTTCTTCGGTGGCTGCTTCGACTCCCACAGCGTGTGGGACGGGTGCAGAAGGAACAGGTGCACGTCGCGGTTGGCGGCGATCGCGCGCAGCACCTGCAGGTGGCGCGCCGGCAGCCGCGTCAGGCCGAACAGCGAGATGCGCGGCGGCAGGTCGAGCAGACTCGCGTCGCTCTCGATCCGCGCGCTCGCCTCGTCCGTCCGCTCCGCCGGCCCCGGCTCCCCGATCCGCTCTCTGAGTCGTCGCCACAGCTCGGCCTGCCACACCGTCTCCTGCGCCATCGGCTCACCGCCGGCATCGACGGCGAGCCCGTCGCGCCACGCCTCGACCATCTCGGGGCGGTAGAGCGCGTAGCGGTCGAAGAGCGTCGCGATGTGCCGGACCGCCGCGAGCCTGCGTGGCTCGTCGCCGCCGGCGCTGTCGCGGAGGTGGTCGGCGAGCACCTGGAGCCACGGCTCGTCGAGGTTCTCGTCGACGACCTCGATCAGCGGCCAGAGCATCCGCCCCGGCTGCCACGGGTCCTCGTCCTCGGTGGTCCCGAGCGCCCGCGCCACCGACTCGTCGACGAGCTGGCGCAGCGACGGGAACGCGACGTTCGCGACGATCCCATCCGCCCGCCCTTCTCCGGCGCCGACCCGCGTCGCGAGCTGCTGCGTCAGCCACCGCTCCATCCCCCGCGTCGGGATCGCGATGACGTCCGCGGCGAACGGATCGTCGAGCGGCGACGAGAGGAGGTCGCCGAGGGCGCCGATCAGTGCGTCGGCGCGTTCTGCGCGGTGGACGTGGAGCACGGTGGTGAGTATCGACCGTCGGGTAGTCGTTCGCGGACGACGCCATCTGACAACCCCGAGACCGCAGCCCACACCGCCCACTCGACCGGGCTACACGAGCAGGACGTGCCGAGCGTTCGCATCATCGGCGGCGATCAAGTCGGCCGAACGCGCTCGCCTTCACGCGAAAGCAGAAGTCGTAGGACGCTGTTGGATTGGCATCGTGGGCGCCGGCTCGGGTCAAGCGGTTGGGCTTCGCAGGAAAGGCCGCTTTGAGGACGCAGGGGGTGCAGCGCGCCTGTCGCGCGCCGGGTGCGGCGGTGCGTTGACCGGGCGGATGCGTGCACGACCCCCTGTCGGAATGTGAGTGCTAGCCGCCGCTCCCGAAAATTGCTAGCCGCCGCTAGCACTCCGTTTTGGACAGGGGGTCGCGACCGCCTCGCGCCCGGTTAGCGCCGGCGCCCTTAGGTGTGGACGCGAGGCGTGACCACAAGAGCCCAGCAGAAGCGACGGAGCACGCCACACCCCTCGGCCCCTCAGAGCGCTGTTCTTCTGCGAAGCCGCGACGCCCGCCCCTCACCGGCGACCCACGATGCCAATCCACCAACGCCGCGGCCGCGTAGGCGTCCGTCTGTCGTCGCCCTAGCGACACACGAAGGACGCGCGCCTCACTTCTGCTTCCGCGTGGACTCGACACTGTCAGCTCCCTACGACGGATGCCGTCGCTGTGAGCACGTTCGCGGTACGGCGTCCTGTGTCGCGTGGCTGCATCGGCCTTCCGCGCACGTTGGTGGTCTGCACAGCGCGATGAGCGCCCACCACCGTTCGCCTCACGCCCGGTACGCGACGCCCGGACGAATGACCACCGGACGCAACCCTCGCGGCCGTGCGGCTCGCCCTCAGCTCAGCCCGAAGTACCGCTCGAAGAACTCGGCGAGCTTGTCGAGTACGGCCTGCTTCTTGGTGCCGTGGTCGTTGCCGGCGGAGAACCGGGACACCGGTGGCAGGATCCGGGTGATGGCCGTCCCGGATGTCGGGAACTGCGCCGTCTCGGAAGGCGTCGTCGACGAATGCGCGCGTCGCCTCAGCGTCGAGTCCCTCGTCGGTGATGATCTGGTCGAGGTCCGCGGAGCGCTTGGCTGCAACGAACGCCTGCCATTCCTCGTCGACTGCGGCGTCGACTGTGAGCGAGTCGACGAACTGCTCGATGAGGTCCTTCTTGTTGCGCAAGCGACGGGCTGGAGTCGACGGCGCGGTCGATCGCGGCACGGATTTCCTTGTCTTCGCCGCCGCCCTTCCTCGAGGTACTTGCGCACGAGCATCAGGACGTAGTCGACGTTGACCTCGACCTGCTTGATCAGCTCGATCTCGAAGACGATGTCGTCGTTGATCGACTCCTTCTCCGCGTCGGACTCCTTGCGGAACTCGGCGAACAGATCGAGATAGATGCTCTGGTAGTCCTGAAGCTCGCGGGGGGTGAGGATCTCCTGGCCGGCGAAGTCGTCGAAGGCCGTGAGGATGTTGCGCAGCCGAAGGATGGTGCCGAGCAGGCGGATGAAGTCCTTCTGGTTGGCCTCGCCGACGATGGGTGCGCCGAGCGGGAAGAGCTGCGACCAGGTCGGCCACGCTTCGTTGCGTACTCATCGTGGTAGTCCGCGTACGGCTTGAGGAACACGATGCCTTGCGCGTCCTTGTTGCCAAACAGCGCGAGCGCGTCGTTGGTCGCCTCCTCGAGGTCGCGGAAGCAGATGATGTTGCCGTAGGTCTTGACCGAGTTGAGGATGCGGTTGGTGCGCGAGTACGCCTGGATCAGGCCGTGCTGGCGCAGGTTCTTGTCGACCCACAGCGTGTTCAGCGTCGTGGCGTCGAACCCGGTCAGGAACATGTTGACCACGATCACCAGGTCGAGCTCGCGGCTCCTGCAGTCGCAGCGACAGATCCTTGTAGTAGTTCTGGAAACGCTCCGAGCGACGTGTCGAAGCTGGTGCCGAACATGTCGTTGTAGTCCGCGATGGCGTCTTCGAGAAAGGCCTCGTGAGCTGCCGTCGAGGTCGCCGGTCTCGAACTCCTCCTCGGCCAGCAGCCCGTCATCAAGGTCCTCGTTGGCGGCATAGCTGAAGATGATGCCGATCTTGAGCCGCTGGTAGGCTCGGGTCGGCGGCTGCGCGTCTGTCGCTGTGCGAGCCTCGAAGACGTTGTAGTAGCGCTTCGCGGCCTCGATCGAGGCGGTGGCGAACAGGGAGTTGAAGCCGAACACCCGCTTGTCGCCGAGCCGGTAGTGCTGGGCACGGTTCGTCTTCTGGTCGAAGTGATCGAGCACGTAGTCGACGACCTGGCCAATCCGCTCGGGCGCCAGGAGCGCCTTCTCGGTGTCGATCGCCGACACCTGCTTGTCGGTCACGCCGTCGGCAGTCTTGACGGTGTTGATGTAGTCGATGCGGAACGGCAGGACGTTCTTGTCGTTGATCGCGTCGACGATCGTGTACGTGTGCAGCTTGTCGCCGAACGCCTGCTCGGTCGTGCGCAGCGTGGGTGCTCCGCCGGTCGGCGGCGTTGTCGGCGAAGATCGGCGTGCCGGTGAAGCCGAACAGGTGGTAGCGCTTGAACGCCTTGGTGATCGCGGCGTGCATGTCGCCGAACTGGCTGCGGTGGCACTCATCGAAGATGACCACGACGTGCCCGCTGTAGATCTCGTGCTGCGCGGTTCGCGCAACGAACCGCGCCAGCTTCTGGATCGTGGTGATGATGATCCGGGCGTCCGGGTTCTCCAGCTGCTTCTTGAGGATGCGCGGTGGAGGTGTTGGAGTTGGCGGCACCTTTCTCGAAGCGCTCGTACTCGCGCATCGTCTGGTAGTCGAGGTCCTTGCGGTCGACGACGAACAGCACCTTGTCGACGAACGGCAGCTTGGTGGCCAGCTGGGCGGCCTTGAAGCTCGTCAGGGTCTTGCCCGAGCCGGTCGTGTGCCAGATGTAGCCGCCGGCCGCGAGGGTGCCGTACTGCTTGTAGGTTGGTCGAGGTCTCGATGCGGCGCAGGATCTGCTCGGCCGCCACGATCTGGTACGGCCGCATGACCAGCAGCTTGCGGTCGACATCGAAGACGCAGTACTTCGTCAGCAGGTTGAGCAGCGTGTGCTTGGCGAAGAACGTTTTCGTGAAGCCGACGAGGTCGGCGATCGGCTTGTTGCTCGCGTCGGCCCACCAGCTCGTGAACTCGAAGCTGTTGGACGTCTTTTCTTGGCGGCGCGCTTGCCGCCGGCCATCTCGCCGATGTGCTGGTCACGCGTCGTGTTCGAGTAGTACTTCGTCAGCGTGCCGTTGCTGATGACGAACAGCTGGACGTACTCGAAGAGCCCCGAGTCCGCCCAGAAGCTGTCGCGCTGGTAGCGGTTGATCTGGTTGAAGGCCTCGCGGATGTCGACACCACGGCGCTTCAGCTCGACGTGCACCAGCGGCAGGCCGTTGACCAGGACCGTGACGTCGTAGCGGTTGGACTGTGCGCCGTCGACCTCGTACTGGTTGATGACCTGGAGCCGGTTGTTGTGGACGTTCTGTTTGTCGAGCAGGTAGACGTTCTTGACCGTGCCGTCGTCGCGCTTGAGCACCTGGACGTGGTCTTCCTGGATGCGGGCAGTCTTCTCGACGATCCCGTCATTGCGGCCTGCGATCTTCTCGGCGAAGAATCGCTGCCACTCGGGATCGGAGAACTCGATCCTGTTCAGCGTCTCCAGCTGGGCCCGCAGGTTGGCGACCAGCGCCGCCTCCTCGTGATCGCGCAGGTACTCGTACGCCTGGCGACTGCAGCAGCCCGATGAACGCCTGCTCGAGCTCCGCCTCGCTCTGGTAGCCGGTGTCCCTCGTGACGGATCCGTCGACGAACTCCGCGACGACCGTGCTCTCGTGATTCAGCGCGATCGGCTCGTAGCGCTGCGTGAGGCGCGGCGACTCGGTCACGCCGCTTCCTCGAAGGTGAGCAGCCTGTCGCGGTAGTGCTCGTACTGCTGGCGTCGCGCGCGAAGCTCGGCTGGGAGGCCGATCGGAAAGGTCGTTCACCAGCGCGTCGAACTTGTCGAGAATCTGCGACGATGCGCTCTTGCTCGTCAAGCGGCGGAACCGGGATCGGGTATTGCTTGAAGTCCTTCTGCGTCGTTGACGGTATCGCCTGGCTGCCCTCGCCTAGCGCCTTGAGCGCGAAGTAGCTCCGCATGAGCGAGCCAGTGGAACACGTAGCGAGGACGTTCGCCTCGCTCAGGGATCGATCGCAGTTGCAGCATGCCTGGTTGTAGTCAGCGCAATGCGCGTTGATCGCCGACCTTACGCGGCATGTAGCGCCGATACATCGCGACAATACGCATTGCGCCGGCAATCCGACTTGCCATTGAGCTCCGCATCCGCTTCGCTCGGTGATCGGTCATGACGGTCGATTCGATGCCGCTGTGAGTCGACCTCCTGGCGTTCGAAGTCGACGTGGATACCCCCCGCCGTAGTACTCGGGTCGACCGTCGATGGCGTTCCGCCCGACGAGACCGACGGCTGACGTCGCCAAGGTCGCCACCTGCAGCGCCTCTCTCTGGCGTCGACCGAGCAGCGAATCTCGGTAGTGCTCGTACTGCTGGCGGCGTGCTTCCAGCTCCGCTCGCAGCTCTGCCTCCAGCTCGGCTTCCAGCGACTCCAAGCTGTTGAGGATCGCGAGCGATCGCGGCTGGACTGCAGTGGCGGCACCGGCACTCTGATCTTCGCGAAGTTCTCTCCCGACACGTCGTTACCATCTTGGCGCCAGCGACGAACCTGCATCTTCTGCGTCGTGGAACGAGCGACGACTGGAAGTAGTAGGAGATATACGTCGGATCGCAACCTGTGCCGAGTACAGAGTAGCAGTCGTCGTGGATCGCGATCTCGTCGGCGCCGAGCCATGCAACCGCCTTGCACAACTCTTCGACGTTTTCGCCGGTCGTCGGCGATCACGAGGTCGCCGGGTTCGCGCGATGTCGCAGCGTGCTGCCAGCTCGGGGCGGACGAACGAGAACGTCTCGACGCGCAGTGGTTCCGTAGCGCGTGTAGATCTCGCCGTAGTGGATACAGCCGACGCCCGAGTCCACGAAGTCGTTCTTCGTGACCCGTCTGCCGCGGATGAACTCACCGACTTCGCCGAGCAGCCGTGAAGCTCGACGCCGTCGGGACACAGGTCCGCGATCAGGTCGTCGATGCGGCTCATGCGTCCGGCTCTCGCGGCGCGACCTGCGTTGGCCAGCGTTCGCACGCAACTGGGCGAGCGTAGGTCCGCTGAGTTCGTCGACGTGCCAGGTCGTCCAACCGTTCGACGACTGCAGTCCGAGTGCCGTCGCGGCGGCCTTGCTTGGCGACGCGTACGGCCACGCCGTCGACGATCAACTCGCCAGATGTGGATGACGGTCGCGCTAGCGACTCGCCCTCCCTGGCTGAGGTGCAGCTCGACACCGGCGCGAAGGAGCCCGGCGGCGACGAGATCCGCCACGGTGCCCGGGATAACGCGTATGGGACTTCTTGGCAGTCCGGCTCGGAGAGTTGCAGTCGGCGAGGTCGGCATCCTTCAAGCACGTCCATACCGGCGAGTCGAAGCGCGGCGAACACACCGGGCAGTAGCGCGTCGAGAGCGAGCATGTGGTGCGGCGGCAGAGTGGCGTCATGGCTCTTAAGTCCCTCGATGACTGTCAACACCTGGGATTGCGCCGATCTCGGCTGAGAGCCGTCCCTCAAGGTAGCCGATCTCGGCACTGTTGAACCCGTGCGAGGTGTCGCGTTTGATAGATGACTGCACGACGCCAGACGAGTTTCGGCTTGCTCCGGTGTTGGAACAACCGCTTTCGCGAGATGGACGGCCTGCGCCGACGTACACCTGGCCGCTGCCGTTGTCGGTAAGCAGGACGTACACACCCGGCGTACCCCACTCACGCATCAGGCAGACTCGTTCAGGTCACGCCGGGAGGCGTAGGCCACTCGGAGCGCCTCCACCGGGAGGTCGGCCGACGACGGGCGCAGTCGAGTCCGAGGGCACCTGCACGTTGGCCGGAGATCACTTGCGGACTCATGCTGCGCATCCCCTCGAGGTCGCGCGACGATCGCGTCGATCTGGCGTCCGCAGCTCGGACTGCCGCGCGACGATCTGCGCGATCTCGGCGTTCAGCGCGGTGATGTCGACTGCTACGCGGGTGTCCTCGGCCTCGACGTAGGAGCTGACGGCGATGTTGTAGCTGTTCTCGGCGATCTCGCTGTTGTCGACCAGCCGGGCGAAGTGGTCGACGTCCTCGCGGGCGGTGAACGCGTCGAGGATCTTCTGCTGGTTCGCCTCGGCGAGCCTGTTCTTGTTGCCGCCGCGCGGACGAACTCGGCCGAGGCGTCGATGAACAGGGTCTTGTTGTCGGCCTTGCTCTTCTTGAGCACCACGATGCAGGTGGCGATGGTCGTGCCGAAGAACAGGTCGGGCGGCAGCTGGATCACGGCGTCGACGTAGTTGTTGTCGATCGAGGTACTTGCGGATCTTCTGCTCGGCGCCGCCGCGGTAGAGGACGCCGGGGAACTCGACGATGGCGGCGGTGCCGTCGACGGCGAGCCAGCTGAGGATGTGCATCGTGAAGGCCAGGTCGGCCTTGCTCTTGGGCGCGAGCACGCCGGCGGGCGCGAACCGCGGGTCGTTGATCAGCAGCGGGTTGGCGTCGCCGTCCCACTTGATCGAGTACGGCGGGTTGGACACGATCGCCTCGAACGGCTCGTCGTCCCAGTGGTGCGGGTCGATGAGCGTGTCGCCGTGGGCGATGTCGAACTGCTCGTAGTTGACGTCGTGCAGGAACATGTTGATCCGGCACAGGTTGTAGGTGGTCAGGTTGATCTCCTGGCCGAAGAACCCCTGGCGCACCTTGCCCGGGCCGAGCACCTTGGCGAACTTGAGCAGCAGCGACCCTGAGCCGCAGGCGGGGTCGTAGACCTTGTTGACCTCGTCCTTGCCGACGACGGTGATCCGGGCCAGCAGCTCGGACACCTCCTGCGGCGTGTAGTACTCGCCGCCGGACTTGCCGGCGCGTCGAGGCGTACATCTGCATGAGGTACTCGTAGGCGTCGCCGAACAGCGTCGATGGTGTTGTCGGCGAAGGTGCCGAGCGGAGGTCGCCGATCGCGTCGAGCAGCTTGACGAGCTTCTCGTTGCGCTTGGCGACGGTCTGGCCGAGCTTGCTGCTGTTGACGTCGAGGTCGTCGAACAGGCCCTTCAGGTCGTCCTCGCTGAGTCGGCGCCGACAGCCGAGCCCTCGATGTCGCGCGAACACCCGCGTGAGCGTCTCGTTGAGGTTCTCGTCGTGCGCGGGCTTGCCGCGGACGTTGGCGAACAGCTCCGACGGGAGGATGTAGAAGCCCTTCTCGGCGACCGTCTCGCGCGCGGCCGAACTCGGCGTCCGTCGTCACTCAGAGCCGGCATAGTCGAAGTCGGGGTTGCCCGCCTGCGCGTTCGGCCTCGTTGAGGTAGGCGGTGAGGTTCTCGGAGATGAAGCGGTAGAACAGCATGCCGAGGACGTAGCTCTTGAAGTCCCAGCCGTCGACGCTGCCGCGCAGGTCATTGGCGATTCGCCAGATCGTTTGATGCAGCTCGGCGCGTTCGGCCTCTTTGCTTCCGTCACTCACGCGCGAAGCGTCCCACGAACGGACGACGACCCAGCAACAAACGGACAGGGCGGGATTCGAACCCGCGAACGAGGGTTTACCCCGTTACTCGCTTAGCAGGCGAGTGCCTTCAGCCACTCGGCCACCTGTCCTCGCCTCCCGGCGGGAGGCGCGATGGAGTCTAGATACCCCGCGGGCCAAAGGGCGCAGGGCCGCCGTCAGCCGCGAAGCACCGGCGCGCCGACGGGCCCAACCACCGTCGCCGGCACGTCCTGCCCGTCGTCATACCGGTGGACAAACGCCCGCGCAGCAAGAGGCCCGCGCGTGTAGAGCGGGTAGAGGCCCTCGTACTCGCCGGCCGTGGTCTGGACCCAGCTGCGGGCGAAGGGCTCCGAGACGCGGTGGCTCGTGCGCATCACGCCGTCGGTGTGGACGTCGAGCAGCGTCCAGGTGCCGCCGTACTCCTTGATCGCGCCGGCCTCGAGGAACGGGGCGGCGCAGCCGCGCGAGTAGCTGACGTAGTTGCGGTGCGTGTGGCCGTGGAGGACGAGCGCGACGTGGTCCTGGCCCTTCATCACCTGGGCGAGGGCGTTGCCGCCGTTCGCGGGCTCGACGCCGAAGGAGATCGGCGGGAGGGCGGTCGTGATCGCCAACGGCGTGACCGGGTGGTGGAAGGCGACGATCGCGAAGCGGTTGCGGCGCGCGGCGCGGCGCAGCGCGGTCGGAGAGGAAGTCCATCTGGCCGTTGTGGAGCAGGTCGCCGTGGCCGGACTCGGGGTCGCAGGAGTCAAGGCCGATGACCGTCAGGCGCTCGCCGACGTCGCGCTCGGACGTCAGCGCGTGGTGGCCCTTCGGCAGGCCCGGGAACGCGGCGGCCTTGAGGCAGTCGCGGTCGTCGCTGCAGTCGTCGTACAGACGGTCGTGGTTGCCGCGCGTGACGAGGACCGGCCGGCCGGAGCGCTTGAGGATCGCCAGCGCGGTGCGGATCTCGTCGACGCGGCCGCGGTCGGTCAGGTCGCCGTTGGCGATGACGAGGTCGACCTTCGCGCGGCGGATCTCGCGGACGGCGTTGCTGAGCATCCGCGCCGAGTAGTCCTTCGCGGTGAAGCACGGCGGGACCGAGGTGTTGCCGACCGTCTGGAGCGTGCCCGAGCAGTGCTCGCCGACATGGAGGTCGTTGAGCACGGCGATCCGTGCGACCCGCGGCCCGGACGGCGGCACGAGCGTCGTGAAGCGCCCCGGGTTGGCCATGTTGACCGGCTGCGTGCGACCGCCGCTGATCAGCTTGTAGTCGTAGGTGTTGCCCGGCTTCAGCCCGTCGATGCGGGCGACGTGGACCTTCTGGCCCTGCTCGACGGTCGTGGTCTGCGACCCGATGCGGACGGTGGTGTCGCTCGGCGCGGCGGTCGGCCACCAGAACGTGGCGCTCGTGTCGCTGACGGAGACGAGCTCGGGGCCGAGGCCGGAGAGTCCGAGGTCGGTCCACAGGCCGTTGCCCTGCGCGAGCGCGCGCAGCGGCGCAGGCACCGCGAGTGCCGCGAACGCCCCCGCCCCCGCCGCGACCAGCTCGCGGCGATTCAGCCTCCCTGCCGACATGGCTGGATCGTACGGGTCCACGTGGGTTGCCGCTGCGATTACCTCGTGAACGCTAATACCTAATCCAGTATAATTCCTTCAATGAGGACCATCGCCAACCTGATCCGACAGGCGCGTGCGGACGCCGGCATGACCCAGGCGCAGCTGGCCGTCCGCGCCGACACATCGCAGCCGGCTCTCGCGCGCTATGAGCACGGTGACGTGGTGCCGACGCTGCCAACCCTGGAACGACTCCTGGCGGCGTGCGGCCAGCGGCTCGAGATCGGCGCTCGTCGGGCGCGGACGGCACGCGCCACGACCGTTCGCGCACAGCGCGGGGACGATGCTCGCGAGCTGCGTCGCGCACGGCCGCGCCTGCTCGCTGCCGCTCGACGCCACGGTGTTCGGCGCGTGCGCGTGTTCGGGTCGTTCGCTCGCGGCGAGGCGACCGCCGAGAGCGATGTTGATCTGCTCGTCGATCTCGACTCGGCGCGGACGCTCGTCGACCTCGTCGCGTTCCAGGACGAGGCCGCCGCGATTCTCAAGCGTCCGGTCGACGCCGCGACTGCGGACATGCTCAAGGATCGCGTTCGCGTCGATGCCGAGCGCGACGCGGTGGCACTGTGAGCCGCGGCGAGCGCGAGCGCCTGCGCGACATCCGACATGCCGTCGCCGCGATCCGGGCTCACGCCGAGTCGAGGCGCGACCGCGATGACAACCTCGTTCGCGACGCGTTGCTGTTCCAGTTCGTCGTCATCGGCGAAGCGGTCAAGAACCTCTCGCCAGAAACGCGCGACGCCACGCCCGAGGTTCCGTGGTCATCGATCGCCGGATTGCGCGACCTGATCGCCCACGAGTACTTCAGGATCGAGACTGACCGCATCCTCGCGATCATCGAGCGCGACATCCCCGTGCTGGAGCGTGCCATCGAGCGGCTGCTCGGCGAGTGACGTGGCAGGATCGCGCCTCATGCCCCGGCGCGCTCGCCGTCTCGACACCACAATCCTCACGCCTGTCGTCTCTAAAGCGATCGGCGAATTCCTTTAGAGACGTGGCCGAACCGTAAAGCGCACTACACGCTGCGGACGTGGAACGATCCTCCGCTCATGCCCCGGCGCGCTCGCCGTCTCCACGGCCTCGGTACCACGATCTTCACGGAGATGACGGCGCTCGCCCAGGAGACGGGCGCGCTGAACCTCGGGCAGGGGTTTCCGGACGAGGACGGGCCGCCGGCCGCTGTCGCGGCGGCGGTGAGCGCGCTGGAAGCTGGGCAGAACCAGTACGCGCCGTTGCCGGGGGTGCCGCCGCTGCGCGAGGCCGTGCTGGCGCATCAGCGGGACAGGTATGGCCTGGAGCCCGAGGACGTGCAGATCACGTTCGGTGCGACGGAGGCGATCGCCGCGGCGCTGATGGGCCTGGTCGATCCGGGCGACGAGGTCGTCGTGCTCGAGCCCTACTACGACTCGTATGCCGCGTGCATCGGCTTCGCGGGCGGCGTGCGGAAGCCGGTGACGTTGCGACCGCCGGACTTCGCGCTCGACGCCGACGAGCTGCGGGCGGCGGCGGGCGACCGCGCCCGCGTGCTGCTGCTCAACACCCCGCACAACCCGACCGGGCGCGTGCTCACGCGCGCGGAGCTCGAGGCGCTGGCGAAGGTCTGCGTCGACAACGACCTGATCTGCATCTCCGACGAGGTCTACGAGTACCTGGTCTACGACGGCGAGCACATCCCGATCGCGACGCTCCCGGGGATGGCCGAGCGCACGCTGACGATCTCGAGCATCGGCAAGACGTTCTCCTTCACCGGCTGGAAGGTTGGCTGGGCGAGCGGGCCGCAGGACCTGGTCGCAGCGACCAGAGCCGTCAAGCAGTACCTGACGTTCGCCGGCGGGACGCCGCTGCAGCACGCGAGCGCCGCCGCGCTCGCGACTGCTGCCGGAGCACGGCGACGCGCTGGCGGCGAACTGCGCGCGAAGCGCGACCGGCTGGCCGAGGGACTTCGAGCGGCGGGACTGACGCCCCTGCACCCCGAGGGCACCTACTTCGTCAACGTCGACGTCGGTACCGACGGGGTGCAGTTCTGCCGTGAGCTGCCCGAGCGCTGCGGCGTCGTCGCGATCCCGACCGGGGTCTTCTACGACGACAAGCAGGCCGGCGGGCAGCTCGTCAGGTTCGCCTTCTGCAAGCGCGACGACGTGATCGACGAGGCGGCGCGGCGCCTCGCGACGCTCACGCGCTGACGGCCTTCGCAAGCTCGTCGAGCAGCATCGCCCAGCCGGCGTCGTGGTCGGTGCGCGGTTGCTCGCTGAGCCCCGAGTGGACCAGCCGCACCAGCGTGCCGCCGTCGGACTCCTCGAGGGTCACCTCGACGACGGAGGAGCCGATCGGGGTCGCCTGGTCCTCCTCCTCCCAGCCCCACGTGAACGAGACGCGGGAGGGGTAGTCGATCTCGAGGAACTCGCCACGCGAGTGGTAGAGGTCCCCTGTCTTGAGGCTGCGATGCGTCTGCGCGAGGACGCCGCCGGGGCGCGGGTCGGACGTCGCCGCCTCGCACAGCCAGCGCGTCATCTTCTCGGGCTCGGTGAAGAACCCGAACACGGTCTCGCGCGATGCTGCGATCTGGATCTCCCGGACGATCGGGTCAGTTGCCACGATGGTCATTCTGCTGCTTCCTTTCCTCGATTTCCGCTTGCCGACGCAGGGTCTCGAGGCGCTCGTCCCAGAACTCCTCGACGAACGCGCGCAGATCGCCCAGGCCGGCAGCCCGCATGCGGTACAGCCGGCGGGTGCCCTCGCGGCGCTCGTCGAGCAGCCCGGCCTCCCGCAGCACCCGCAGGTGCTGGGAGATCGCCGGCCGGGTGACGTCGCCGAACGCCTGCGCGATCGCTCCGGCCGGCAGCTCGTCGGACTGCACGAGCCGCAGGATCTGGCGGCGGCGGGGGTCGGCGATGGCGTCGATCACGTCCTGCATCGTGGGCAGAACGTTAGCAACTGCTTACGTAAGTGTCAACTAACGCTATGGCAGCCGCGTGAAGCCTGAACGGGTGCAGCGCAGATCGCGACGCCCGCCGGACACGCGCACGCCGCGGCACACGACGCCGCTGCGCATCCCGCCGACGACCTTGCCGCCCTGCAGCACGCGGATCGAGAACCCGAAGCGCCGCACCCGCCCCGGCGAGATGCGCGACGGCTCGAGCACCACGCGCCCGCGCGACTTGCCACCGCGGATGCCGCGCAGGACGCGGAACGTGCCGACACCGCGCACCTGACGCTCGATGCTGCGCAGCGCGGGACCGAGCACGAGCGACCCGTAGGTGAAGCGCGCGAGCGCCGGCTCAAGGACCGACGGTGCGGCGGCGCTGCCGCGGCGCACGCGGATCTCATACGTGACCGGCTGCGTCCAGCGCGGCAGCACCGTCGCCGGGCGCACCGTCAGCGCGAACGCCCGCCGCCCCACCTCCGTCAAGACGCGGACGGGTCGCGGGTCGCGAACGGTGAGGACGGCGCCACCGGAGCCCGAGCAGCGCGCGCTCGTCGGCTGCCCGTTGGCGTCAGTCAGTTGCTGCTCCCAGGAGATCGTGATCGGCAGCGCGCCGGACGCGCCGGTGACGAGGTCGAACGACGGGTCCGCCCCTGCGGTGCTCGGCAACGGCCCGCCCGGACCGGTGACGCGGATCGTCTCGGGGACGACGAACCCCGAGGCCGAGACCTCGAGGCGATAGCGCGAGCTCGCGCCCAGCGGCCCGTCGATGCGCTCGTCCTGGAAGTAGGAGAAGTGCTCGAGCGTGCCGTTGACCAGGAGCGTCTGACCGCGCTCCGCCGCCGTGCACGGGCGCGGCGCCTGCTGGGCGCCCGCGGGCGCGCCGAGCAGCACAACGCCGGCGACGACGACCGCTGCAACGAGAACGCGCACTACGGCTGCCCGACGAGCGTCGTCTGGGTGCAGCGCAACCTCGCGCGGGTCGCACCGCGGCACACGGCTCCACCGCGCAGCCCGCCGGCGACCTTGCCCCCCTGCAGGACGCGGATCGAGAAGCCGAACTTGCGCTTCTGGCCGGCGGGGACGGTGCCCGGGATCAGCAGCATGCGGCCGTGCAGGTTGATGCCGCGCACACCCGGCAGGACGAGGAACTGGCCGACGCCGCGCACGGAGATGGTCTGCGACGTCGTCTCCGGCCCGAGCACATCGGCCGCGTAGCGGTAGCGGGCGACCGGGGCGGTCCGCAGCGACGGCGGCGCGGCCTTGTTGCGGCGCACGCGGAACTCGTAGGTGACCGCGCCGCGCGACGTCGGCTGGCGCCCGGGCGTCACGTTCAGCTCGAACGACGCGCGCTTGGCGACAGCACGCAACCGCACCGGGCTCGTCGTCAGCACGCGCAGCGTCGCCGATCCGGACCCCGAGCAGCGCTCGGCGGTGGGCGTGTTCTGCGCGTCGACGACCTCCTGCTGCCAGGAGATGTTCACGGGCAGCGACGCCGGCGAGCCGGTCGTCAGGCCGAACGTCACCGCGCGCGCACCCGGAATCTTCGACAGCGCTGTGCCGCCAGCGGTCACGGCGATCGTGTTGTCGATGACGTGGCCGGAGGGCGTGACCTCGAAGCGGTACTGGGTCCTGGCGCGCAGCGCGCCGACGACCCGCTCGCTGCCCTCGAAGACCGAGTAGGCGAGCGTCCCGTTGACGAGCTCGGTCGCCTTCAGCTCGGAGGCGGTGCACGCGCGGACCTGCTGGGCGCCGGCCGGCGCCCCGATCCAGATCGCGGCGACGAGCAGCCCGCAGGCGGCCGTGAGGACGAGGTGGCGACCCATGGCGACGGGTGTACCCAGTTCACTGAGAAACGGACCGCCGCCCCCGCGACAGAGGGCGGCGGCCCGTCGGGTGAACCCCTTAGCCGACGACCGCCCGCACGAGCGGGAGGTAGCCGAGGTTGTGGCCCTTGGTGTTCGGGTGGTAGCTCTCGCCGATCGGGTTGGACAGCCCGTTGAGCCATTCGTCGCCACAGACGGCGTGGCCGATGAACGGCGGGATCGCGTCCTTGAACACCATCCCGTAGGCGGTCGCCGCGGTCCGCGTGACGTCACGCAGGATGTCGGCGGTCTGGTTCAGGCGATTCTCGTCGTCGGGGCTGAACCAGGTCGCCGCGTTGCAGTCCTCGCCGTTGAACAGCCGCGGGTAGCTCAGCGCGATCCGCGTCGCCGTCGGCGCGCGGCTGCGGATCTGGTTGTAGACGTTGTTGAGCTGGCCGGGCAGCGTGTTGCGGATGTAGTTCTGCGCGGTCGTGACCCTGCCCGAGCAGTTGGACATCCAGGCCGGCTTGGCGCACTCGGTGATGACGCTCGAGAAGCCGGCGTCGTTGCCGCCGATCGTGATCGTGACGATCTTCGTGTCGGACGTGACCGAGGACACCTGGTTGTTGAGGACGTCACCGGTCTTCGCCCCCGAGCACGCCGCGAACGTCAGCTGCGTGTTGGGACGCCGCTGGCTGAGCAGGTACGGATAGGAGTAGACCGACCGCTGGCAGCCCGAGTCGAAATACGTCCTGGTCCCTGTCCCCGACGAGTACGAGTCCCCCAGCGCGACGTACTTCTCGGCGAGCGCTGAACCGGCGCCGGCGAGCGAGAGGATGGTCGCTGCGACGGCGACCGCCAAGCGTGTGTGTCTCATGACGAGCGACCGTCTCAGAAACTGGTGCGCTCGTGCAGATTTTCTGCGTGCCACGATGGAGCCATGGAGCTCGACACGCCCCATGGCCCCGCTCGCGCGCACCTGCATCCCGTCGAGGACGCGCGGGCGACGCTCGTGCTCGGCCACGGCGCCGGCGGTGGCGTCGGCGCGAAGGACCTCGTCGCCGCGACGCAGGCCGCGCACGCCGTGGACGTCAGCGTCGTCCTCGTCGAGCAGCCCTACCGCGTCGCCGGCCGGCGCTCGGCGGCGCCCGCGGCGCAGCTCGACGCCGCCTGGATCGCGGTGCTCGAGGGGCTTGGGGTCGCGGGGCCGCTCGTGGTTGGCGGGCGGTCGAGCGGCGCGCGGGTCGCGTGCAGGACAGCGGATGCGGTCGGGGCAGCCGGCGTGCTGTGCCTCGCCTTCCCGCTGCACCTGCCCGGCAGGCCCGAGAAGTCGCGCGCGGCCGAGCTCAACGCCGTGAAGGTCCCGACGCTGGTGGTCCAGGGCAAGTCCGACCCGTTCGGGATGCCGCGCGGCTCCAAGACGCGCAAGGTCGTGCGCCTGGCCGGCACCCACAGCCTCGCGTCGGACATGCCGGGGCTGCGCGACGCGGTGTCTGAGTTCCTCGTCACTTTTACCGGGTAGAGCCCGTTTCCACAGTCATGAGCCTTCGCCGTACCGCCCTACTCGCGCTCGCCTGCCTCGCGGCCCTGCCCGCGTCCGCGAGCGCCGACGAGGCGCTGACCACGATCACCAGCGAGACCGACGTCGTCGCCGACGGCGGCGTCACCGCCTGGCGCATCGCGACGAGCGGCGACGACCGCCTCGTCGTCCGCTACGCCACGAACACGCCGTTCACGACCGCCTATCCGCTGCCGCGCAACACGATCTTCGACGTCGGCGTCTCCCCCGCCGGCGGCGCCCGCGTCGCGTTCGCGCGCAACTGCTCGACGCGGTCGCGGACCTGTGAGCTGCGCGTCGTCGAGCTCGGCCGCAGCGGCAGCGAGGGCAAGAAGCTCAGGTCTCGCCTGCTGACGCGGATCCCCTACCGCGGCGGCGGCGCGCCGGCGGTCGCGATCGACAACCGTCAGATCGCCTGGACGCAACTCGACCGCGGCTGTGACATCCCCTACACGCGCCGCACCGGCACGAGCCCGACGAAGCGCCAAGCGCCTGGACCGCGGCCACTGCGCCGAGATCTCCCAGCTCGACCTCCAGGACGGCCGCATCGCCGTGCTGGCGCACCCCAAGCCCGACACCCGCGCCAGCGAGGCTCGCCTGCTGCGCACGAGCGGCGGCCCGTCCAAGACGATGCAGCGCGAGTCCCAGGGCGAGGAGTCCAACTTCATCGGCCAGGTCGCGCTCGACGGCCCGTACCTGTACTGGTCGCGCGCGGGCATCCGCCAGGCCAACGTCTTCGCGCGCGTCCACCTGCGCTTCAACCTGCGCAAGGAGGCCCGCGCGTTCACGAGCCTCGTCGGCGGCTTCGGCGTCGAGCGCGGCCGCGTCACCTACGTCGAGAGCAACTCCGGCTTCCGCGACACCTGCGTGACGGAGACCGGGACCGCCTGCGTGATGGTCGACGGCGGCGACCCGTTCCTCGGCACGCGCCTGCTGACACCGAAGCTGTCCTTCGAGATCGCGCCCGCGCCGCTGTTCATCGACCAGACCGCCCAGGGCACCGGCCGCCTGTCGCGCAAGCGCGTCAACCGCACGACCGATCTCGGCACCGTGCCCGTGACCGGCGTGAAGGTCGAGCTCGTGCGCATCGACGGCTTCACGACGCCCGGCGTCAGCCGCCACCCGACCGGCGCGACGGCGACGACCGACGCCGACGGGCGCTATGCGATCGCGATATCCGGCACGCCGCGCCCGCGGATGGTCTACAGCGCGAGCACGCGCCCGACGTCGGGCACGCAGGTCAACCCGCCCGAGGTCGGCTACGTCGTCACGTACGTGCGGATGACGGCGACGCCCCAGCGCCTGCCCGACGGCAAGCTGCGCGTGACCGGGACGATCAGCCCCGCCCAGCCCGGGCGCAAGGTGCGCCTGGATCGCCGCGAGGACCGCGTCTGCAATCAAACGAACATCTTCGCCGCGCGCCCGACGCCCTCGACCGTCGACACGCCCGCCGGCTGCGTCGACCGCTGGACCCAGAACCCGCTGGCGACCGCCAACGTCAGCGCCGACGGCGCGAGCTTCACGATCGACGCGAGCGCCGGCCCCGGCAGCTACCGCGTGAACCTGGACTTCGCCGGCGGCGCCGAGGTCTACCAGGGCGAGACCGCGGCGTTCACGGCTCCTTAGTCCAGCCGCGAAACGCATCGAGCACTCCGGCGCGCGCGTCGTCGGACAGGCGCTCGCCGGGGACCTCGCCGAGGCGCGTGACCGTCGCGCGCATCTGCTGCAGGTAGTCCGTGCAGAACGGGCATTCGGTGAGGTGCTGCTCGAAGCGCGCGACGTCGTCGGCCGGGAGCGTCTGCTCCAGGTAGTCGGTGATCACCTCGGCGAGCTCTTTGCACACCATCTCGGTCATTCCAGTCGCTCCGTTGCGTCGAACGCGGCCTCCAGCGCAGCGCGCACCTTGGTGCGTGCGCGGTGCAGGAGCACTCGCTGGTTGGTGTCGGTGAGGCCCAGCGCGTTACAGGTCTCCTCGGCGTCGCAGCCGATGATGTCGCGCAGCGTGATGACCTCGCGCTGGGCATCGGGCAGCGCGGCGACGGCGTCGTGGATGACGCGCATGGTCTCGGCGGTCTCCAGCGCATCCTCGGGCCACGGCGTCGGCGCGATCGCCCAGTGCCCCGGCCAGCGCGGGTGATCGGCCGGGTGGAAGCGCTCGGGCTCGATGTCGTAGGACGAGAGCGGCGCGCTGCGCGCCTCGCGCCTGCCGGACGTGCGCGCGATGTTGATGACGATCCCGAAGATCCAGGTGGAGAGCTTGGAGCGACCCTCGAAGCGGTCCAGGCCCTTGATGACCGCAAGCCACGCCTCCTGGACGACGTCCTCGGCGGCGGCGTCGGTGCGCACGTAGACGCGCGCCATGCGCAGCATGCGCGGGCTGAGCTCGTCGACGACGGCGGCGAAGGCGGCTTCGTCTTCGAGCACACATCGTGTGTAACACACGGGGCGCACCGGCCACCCACGTGCATGACCGAGAAAGCCGGACGCCGCGAATGGATCGGACTCGCCGTGATCGCCCTGCCGGCGGTCGTCTACGCGATGGACCTGACGGTGCTCAACCTAGCGCTGCCGGCGGTCTCGGCCGACCTGCACCCCAGCGGCTCCGAGCTGCTGTGGATCGTCGACATCTACGGCTTCTTCGTCGCCGGCGCGCTGATCACGATGGGCACGCTCGGCGACCGCATCGGCCGCCGCCGACTGCTGATGATCGGCGGGGCGGCGTTCGCGCTGGCGTCCGTGCTGGCGGCGTTCTCGACGAGCCCGCAGATGCTGATCGCCGCGCGGGCGCTGCTCGGCATCGCCGGCGGGACGCTCGCGCCCTCGACGCTCTCGCTGATCCGCCACATGTTCCACGACCCCGCCCAGCGCACCGTCGCGATCGGCATCTGGGTCACGAGCTACTCCGCGGGCGCCGCGATCGGACCGCTGCTCGGCGGCGCCGTCCTCGAGCTGTTCTGGTGGGGCGCCGTGTTCCTGCTCGGCGTGCCGGTGATGGCGCTGCTGCTCGTGCTCGGGCCACGGCTGCTGCCCGAGTACCGCGACCCGACCGCCGGGCGCCTGGACCTGCGCAGCGCGGCGATGTCGCTGGGCGCGGTGCTCGCGGTGATCTACGGCCTGAAGCTGCTCGCCCAGGACGGCCCCACCCCGCTCGCGCTGGCCGCGGTCGCCGCCGGCATCGCGCTCGGCGTCGCCTTCGCGCGGCGCCAGGGGCGGCTGACCGACCCGCTGATCGACCTGCGCCTGTTTCGCATGCCGGAGTTCACAGCGGCGCTCGCGACGCAGCTGCTCGGCTTCTTCGCGATCTTCGGCGCGGCGCTGTTCGTCGCGCAGTCGCTGCAGTCGGTGCTCGGCCTGTCACCGCTGGTGGCAGGGCTGTGGTCGGCGCCCGAGGCGCTCGGCTTCATCGCGAGCTCGATGCTCACGCCGCGGCTGCTGGCACGGCTGAGCGCGGCGACGGTCGTCAGCGGCGGCCTGCTCGTCGGCGCCGCCGGCCTGCTGATCATCGCGCTGGGCGGCGCGACGCTGCCCGCGCTGGTCGGCGGCTCGGTGATCTTCGCTTTGGGCCTCGGGCCGGTCGTCACCGCGACGACCGACCTGATCGTCGGCGTCGCCCCGCCCGAGCGCGCCGGCGCCGCGGCGGCGATCTCCGAGACCGGCGCGGAGCTCGGCGGTGCCCTGGGTATCGCGATCCTCGGCGCGATCGGCACCGCCGTCTACCGCGCGCAGCTCGGCGCCGGCGGACCCGAGACACTCGGCGACGCGGTCGCGGCGGCCGACCACCTGCCCGCGGCGGAGGGCGCCGCGCTGCTGGACCTCAGTCGCGAGGCGTTCACGCAGGGCATGCAGGTCGCCGCCACGATCGGCGCCGCGGTGCTTGTCGCCGCCGCGCTCGTCGCGGTCGCGCTGCTGCGCCGCGTCGGGCGGGCGCCCGCGCTGCGCCCCGCCGCGGCAGAGGTTTAGGGTCCCGCGCATCGTGGATGTGATCGACGAGCTTCTCACCAACAACCGGACATTCGCCGCGTCGCTGCCCGAAGAGCACCTCGACGTGCATCCGCGGCGCAAGCTCGCGATCGTCACCTGCATGGACTCGCGGCTGAACGTCTTCGCCGCGCTCGGCCTGCAGCACGGCGAGGCGCACGTCCTGCGCAACGCCGGCGGCGTCATCACCGACGACGTGATCCGCTCGCTGGCGGTCAGCCAGCGGCGCCTGGGCACGCGCGCGGTGATGCTGATCCACCACACCGACTGCGGCCTGGAGAAGATCACCGACGACGGCTTTCGCGCCGAGCTGCAGGACGCCACGGGCGTCGCGCCGCCGTTTGCGATCGAGTCCTTCTCCGACGTCGACGCCGACGTGCGCCAGTCGATCCTGCGCGTGCGCCGCTCGGACTTCCTCGTGCATGCCGACGAGGTGCGCGGCTTCGTCTACGACGTCGACACGCACGCGCTGCGCGAGATCCACGTCGAGGAGTGATGGCGCGCCCGCGCAGCGACGCCGACCTGCGGCGGGCGCGGCAGCGCCCGCCCGCCCCCGCCGACGGCCCCGTCAAGGTCCGCCGCGAGGTGCGCCGCGGCAAGCCGGTCACGACGATCGCCGAGCTGCCGCTCGACGCCGCCGGCCTGAAGGAGCTCGCGGCACGGCTGAAGAAGCGCTGCGGCGTCGGCGGCTCGGCGAAGGACGGCGTCATCGAGCTGCAGGGCGACCATCGCGACGTCGTGATCGCCGAGCTCGAAGCCGCCGGCCACCGCGTCGTGCGCGCCGGCGGCTAGACGAGCAGCTCCATCACGACGTGCGGGCCGATGTCGGGGATCTCGTACTGCTCGGAGACCGTCGAGAAGTTGGCGCGCTCGTACAGCGTTCGCGCCGGGAGGCGGACGGTCGCCCACACGCGCACGGCGCCCTGCTCGGTCGCGTGGCGCACGAGCGCGCCGAGGACGGCGGCGCCCGCGCCGCGGCCGCGGGCCTGTGGCGCGGTCGCCATCCCGCGCACGCGCCAGCCGTCGCCCTCGGGCGCGACGAAGCCGACCGCGACGAGCTCGCCGTCGTCGTCAAACGCGCCGACCGCGTGCGCGCCCGCGGTCTCGTGCGGGATCAGCTCGGCGACGTCCTGGTGGGGACGCAGCACGGCGTGGCGCAGCGGGCGTGTCTGCTCGATCGCGATCGCGCGGACGTCGCGCACCGCTCAGGCAGGCCGGCGGCAGTCGGCCTGGCCGACCGCGATCGGAAGCGCGCCCTCCGGCGGCGACTCGCCTGGCGCCGGGAACAGCGAGCACTCCGCGGGCGTCGCGCAGCCGCACTCTTGCGCCACCTCGAGCCACCCCTTCATCGCCTTGGTGCGCTCGAGCAGGGCCTCGACCTCGCCGAGCTTCTGGCTCGACAGTGCGCGCATGCGCTCTCCCAGGCCGTCCGCGCTGTCGACGCCGACGGCGAGTGCCTTGATCTCGCTCAGCTTGAACCCGGCGCTCTGGGCGACGGCGATGAACGCCAGCCTGCCGAGCACCTCGGCGTCGTAGCGGCGCTGGCCGCTCACGCGCTGCGCCGCGAGGAGCAGGCCGACGCGCTCGTAGTAGCGGATCGACGACGTTGCGACGCCGGCGCGCCGCGCCACCTCGCCGATCGTCAGCTCGGGAAACCCATCCATCTCAGATCAGCCCCTGACTTGAACTGCGCTTCAAGCGCAATCGTAGCCCCATGCCACACGCATCCAGAACTTCACTCGCGGGGTGCCGCTGATGACGATCTCGATCGGGATCGCCGTCAACGACGGAGAGGCGCTGGAGTCACCGGCCGAGAAGTGCGAGCCCTCAAGTCCGCCTTGAGACTCTCGTCGGGCTTATCTTGGACCCGGCCGGCCGAGCGCTCCGCCGCAGGGCGCTGAAAGCTGCTTGGTTGTCGTGACTGATGCTCTGAGAGAACTCGGAGAATCCCATGTCGGCGCGCTTGCGTTCAGATGCGGAAATCAGAGCGGACGCGGCTCCCGCTGGTCAGGGCACGGTGATCGGCTGCTTCGCCAACAGCTCGGGCGACGCCTTGCCGTCGAGGAACTCCGTCCGCTTCCGCTTGAGCACGGGCAGCGAGAGGGTCCCGCCCTGGACCCGCACGGGCAGCAGCGACCGGTCGAGCGGCATGTAGATCTCGCCGTCGGCGCCCGTCAGAAGGAGGCCGACCCGGTGGCCCTCGGCGAAGCGCCAGTCCTGTGGCTGCAGGTCGAAGCGGGCTCTACCGCGGTGCAGGCGTGTCGCCCCGCGCGAGACGAGCAGCGCGGTGCCGTCGGGCTTGATGTCGTACAGGAGCGCGACCACGACGGCGTTCTTTGCGCCGGCAGCGTCGACGCGGACCGCTGGGATGCCCGCGAGATGCGCCTCGGTGGCGAGCGGGGCGCTCTTCGTCCATGCTCCGAGACCGGTCACGGCGACCGCCGCCGTCGGGCGCTCGAGATCGCCCGCCGCGCGCGGCTCGCCGTTGTTGCCCGGAAGGTCCAGGTAGGTACCGGCGGCGACGGGCACAGTGATCCTTCGCAGATCACGCGGCGGCCACTGTCGCTCACCGCGGTAGCGACCCGACGGCCCCTCCTGCACGACGACGTTCGCCGGCGGCCGCGGTGCCTTCCGTAGCGCCAGATGGCGGTCGAAGAGCGCCATGATCTGAGCCGTCCATCCGTTGCGGCCGGAGGGCTCGGCGAGTGGCGAGGTGTGCCCCCACTGCCCGAGCCACATCTGTGGCGTCCGGCCGAGGCGCGGGATGAAGTTCTGCATCAGGCCCGCCTTGAGGCGCACGTCGAAGAACCCGTGCGCGTAGAGGATCGGGACCTTGGCGCCTGCGACGCGGTCGCTGAAATCGCGCGCGCGGAAGAAGGCTGAGCCGGGATCGGTGCCGAGGGACTGGATCCCGGGGGCGAGGCAGTTGGGGTCGAGGCCGCCTGCCCAGGCCTGGTGGTACTCGGCGCTGTCGTTGATCGTGCCCGGCTGGAAGTTGTCGAGTGAGTACGCGGGCGCCGCTGCGTAGAGGAACGTGCCGTAGTGCACGCCGTTGGTCATCAGGATCTGGTCGAGTGCCGTGGTGCCGACGGCGAGCGCCATCGCCTTCAGGCCTCGCGGACGCTCGGAGAGTGCGCCCAGTGCCGCGATGGTGGTCGAGCTGTACCCGAGCAACCCGACCCGCCCCGTGGACCACGGTTGCGAGGCGGCCCATTCGACCGCGGCCTTGGCGTCTGCCCGTTCCCCGGGCCCGAAGAAGTCCGAGCAGCCTGCGCTGCCACCGAAGCCGCGCAGATCGACCACGACGACGGTGTACCCGCGCTCGAACGGCTTGCCGTCGCGGATGAACGCTGAGTTCGCGACGTCCGGGCCGGACTTCGTGGGGTCGTAGATCGCGGTCGGGAAGCCGCCGCCCAGCCCGCCGCCACTGTGGTTGAAGCTCGGGCCGATCCATACGACGACCGGCGTCCGCGCGCCCGCGGGCAGGTGCGCGGGGCGCAGCACGTCGGCGTGCAGCCGCGTCCCGTCGCTCGAGCGGAAGTAGGCCTCCGACCACGTAGCGCCAGGCGGCACAGCTGCCGAGGCGGGATGGCAGGCGAGCATCAGGAATGCGACGGCCAGCCAGACGGGTGCTCCAGCGTTCCAGCGACGTCGACGCGCGTTCATGCTCTCTCCTCTGTCATAGCGGCAGCGTCTGGCGATCCCTGCTGTTCCGGACTCGCCTCCGACAACGCCGACAGCAACTGCAGCCAGCCTTCGAACCTCCGGGCACGGCAGTCTTCGGTGAACAGGACGCCACGCAACGGGTTCTGCGAGCTGATCTCAAGGCTGATGCGCAGCACCGGGGTCATGGCACAACGCTCCCACGTCGTCGCGTGTTTCGCATGGGGGAGCCTCCCCACACTCGCTCGTGCGAATCGAGGACACTGCGACCGATGGTTCACGTCGACGGGGTCCCGCTGCTGGAGCGCGAGACTGAGCTCGCGGAACTGGAGCGCCTGACAGAGCGCGCGTCAGAGGGCGACGGCACACTTGTCTACGTCGAAGGAGCCCCGGGGATCGGCAAGACCAGCCTCCTGCAGGCGGCGGCTGGGCTCGCCGGGGAAATGGGTCTGAACGTGCTGACGGCGCGCGGCGCGCAACTCGAGCAGCCGTTTGCCTTCGGCATCGCCCGGCAGCTGTTCGAACCCGCGCTGCGGAGCCCGTCGGCTGATCGCCGTCGGGCGCTGGAAGGCGTCGCGCAACTCGCCGAGCCGTTGATCGACCTCCACGCGCCCACCGAGGCACTGCCCGGGCCAGACCCCGCGTCGACCTTCCCCGGCGTACACGCCCTCTACTGGCTCTGCGCAAACCTCGCCGAGCAGGCACCGCTCGCACTCATCGTCGACGACGCGCACTGGGCCGATGGACCGTCGCTGAGCTGGCTGGCCTACTTGCAGCGTCGTCTCGACGACCTCCCCGTCCTGGTGGTGGTCGGCGCCCGCCTCGTGGTCGCCGACGACGCGCGTGTGCTGGCCGAGGTGCGCGACGCCGCCGGTGTCGGACAGCTGCGCCCCGAAGCCCTCAGCGAGCGTGCAGCATTCGCGATTCTGCGCAGCGTGTTCGCACGCGACGTCGCTCCGGAATTCGCGCGGGCGTGTCACGACATCAGCGAGGGAAACCCGTTCCTCCTCGTGGAGCTGGCACGCGCGCTCGTGGCCGACGAGATCGCGCCAGACGCAGCTCGAGCAGCGGACGTCGCGCGGACCCGTCCCGAGAGCGTGTCGCGCAGCGTCCTGGCCCGCCTCGCAGGCCTAGCGGAAGAGACTGGTGACCTTGCCCGAGCCGTCGCCGTTTTCGGGGACGGCGTCGAGCTCCGTCTTGCCGCCGCTGTAGCCGGCCTCGACATCGACGCTGCCGGCCGCGCCGCCGACAGACTCGCGGCGTCGGGCATCCTGGCGCCGGGCCGCCCGCTGTCTTTCACACACCCGCTCATCCGGGCAGCCGTCTACGACGACCTGCCGGCCGCCCGACGCGCTCGCGCGCACCGCCTGGCGGCAGACCTCCTCGCTGCCGAGCTTGCCCCGGCCCAGCAGGTGGCGCCTCATCTGCTGCACGCCGAGCCAGCCGGAGACGTCGGCTCGGTCGCGATCTTGCGCGCCGCAGCGACCGAGGCGAGGACGCACGGCTCGCTCGAAGCCACCATCACCTATCTGGAGCGAGCGCTCCGGGAGCCGCCGCGCCCCGAGGACCGCGCGGCGGTGCTGTGCGAGCTCGGTGCCGCCGAGCGCGTCGCGCGCGGCACGGGAATCGACCACCTGCAACGAGCCCTCGAGCTCGCAACCGACCCGGGCGAGCGCGTCATGGCAGCGCGCGAGCTCGCCAGCAACCTGATGGCGACAGGACGAGGCATCGAGGCGTGGAGGCTTCTGGAGGCCGAGATCGCCAACGTCGGCGACTCGGACCGCGAGACCGCGTTGAGCTTGGAAGGAGACCTGCTCGCCATCGGGTTGACAGTGATTCCGCTTGCCCAGCCTGTGAGGACACGCGCGCGCAGCCTCTCCAATCTGAAGGGATCGACGCCGGGGGAGCGCGTCGTGCTCGCCAGCGTCGCGTACCTCTCCGAAGTCGAAGGCAACCCGGCGCGCGAGACCGTTGCACTCGTCCGTGCCGCGCTGGGCGGCGACAAGCTGTTGCACGAGCAGACCGCGGACTCACCCCCCTTCGCCTTTGCGCTGGCCACCGTCTTCGCTGTCGCCGAGGACCAGGAGTGGTTCGACGCGCTCCTCGAGCAGGGCTACGCGGATGCCCGGCGCCGCGGCTCGGTCCAGGGTTTCGCAGTCCTGTCGCTCGTACATGCGATCAGCCTGGTCGCACGAGGTGACGTCGCCGACGCGGAAGCGACAGCGCGTGCCGGGCTCGAGGCGGCCATGAACGCGGCGTGGAATGTCGGCGTCCCGACCCTGCTGGCACAACTCGTCCACGCGCTCGTCGAACGCGGGATGAACGACGAGGCCGCTGGCTGGATCGAGCGCTTCGGATTCGGCGGCGAGCTGCCTGCGGATCTGAGCCTGTTCAACAACCTGCTCTACGCGCGCGGAGTGCTCCGGCTCGCACGCTCCGAGCACGAGGCGGGATGCGCCGATCTCATCGAAACCGGGTGCCGAGAAGCGGCCGCAGCCGTGCGCGCGGGAACGTTGATCCTGTGGCGAGCAATGCTCGCACCCGCACTTGCAGCAACCGGACGCATTGACGAAGCCGAGCGCCTGGCGGAGGAGGAAGTCGAGCTCGCGCGGCGCCGCGGGACCGCTCGCCCGCTCGGAGTCGCACTTCGCGCGCTCGCGCTCGTGTCGCCGGAGCCGCGGCGCACCACGCTGCTGCGCGAAGCGGTCCGGGCGCTGGAGAGTTCATCCGCTCGTCTCGAGCACGCACGGGCACTGACAGACCTCGGCGCAGCTCTGCGCCGCGCCAACCAGCGCACACAAGCGCGCGAACCACTGCGCCGCGCGCTCGACGAGGCCCACCGTTGCGGCGCTGACGCGCTCGTTGCCCGGGCGCAGGACGAGCTGGCCGCAACGGGCGCCCGGCCGCGTAGCCTCGTTCTGACCGGCGCGGATTCCCTCACGGCCAGCGAGCGACGTGTGGCGAAGATGGCCGCCCGGGGCCAGAGCAACCCCGAGATCGCGCAGGCTCTGTTCATCACGCGCAAGACGGTGGAGAAACAGCTCACCAGCGCCTACATGAAGCTCGACATCGGCTCCCGTAGCCAGCTCGCGGAAGCGCTTGACCAGCCGCCCAGCGACGCAGCGTGAACGTCGCTCGCTAGAGCCCGAGTACCGCCGAATCAGGGCCGCGGGACCGAGATCGGAAAGTCGCGCCTCGTCCCGCCGACGCAGCTAAGCGCGAGTCGCTGCGGCTGCGGCGATAGGCGCAGGCGGGCGGCAGGTCCGAGCAACGAGCCGTCTGCGCTGAGCGGCCGCAGTCCCGCGAAAGAGTGGGGTGGGTCCCTGATGACGCCGCGCCAGGGCGCTGGGACGCTCGGTCGTGCAAGTACACGACTTCGTCGGGAGGCAGACGATGGGACCGAAGTGGATGCAGGGGCGAAAGCTTGCAGTGGCAGTCACGGCGACGGCGGGTGTCGCCGTTGCCGGCGTCGCGTGGGGTGCGATCCCCGCTGACGACACGATCACCGCGTGCTACAAGAGCGACGGCTCAATACGGATTGTCGACGCGTCGAGCGCCTGCGGCCGGCGCGAGACGGCGCTCACGTGGAACCAGCGCGGGCCTACCGGGCCGCAGGGAGTGCCGGGGGCAACAGGCGAGAGGGGCGAGCAAGGCCCGATCGGCCCGCAGGGGCCGCCCGGCGAAGGCGGCACCTCGGTGCGGGTCATCCGGGAAACAGCGACCATCGATGCGCAGACGGAGCGGGCCGCGCTCGCGACGTGCGCGCCTGACGGGGTCGCCACCGGCGGCGGCGTCGAGTCCGTGCACCCTCAAGTCCAAGTGAGGTTCAACATCCCGCAGGTTGCGCTCGGCGGCAGGGTGACCGGCTGGGCAGTGCAGGCCTTCCACGCGGGCACCGCCGGGAGCGCAACGATCGCCGCCTACGCGATCTGTGCCAAGTCGTCCTAGGTTGGGCACGTCCGGGCCGTGCGCGCATGCCGCGCACGGCCTCCGGTTGTGCGACGGGTCGCTGCTGCCGCGACCGCGGCGCTGGCATCGATGACGAGGTTCACCGGCCGGCGCGCGACAGCGCGATCGCAGCGCTACTGACATCGGCGACGTCTTCCTCGGCAGGGCGGTAACGGTCACATCAGCGTCGGCGCCGGCAACGACAGCATCGACCTGATGGCCAACGGGAAGTTCAACGGGGCGCCGGCACCGACAGCGTCAACACCAAGTCCGGCGTGTCCTGCGCTGAAACCAGCGTCCCGCACCAAGCGCGCGACGACTGCTGCTTGAACGAGAAGCGACAGCACCGCTGCGACGGGGTTCGCACAACGCCCATTCACTCCATTGAGCGAGCGGACACGGAAACAGTCGCCCTCCAGAAGTGACTCGCGAATGCGACCTGCGAGACGGAGGGGGCGGGATTCGAACCCGCGGTGGACTTGCGCCCACTCCAGTTTTCAAGACTGGCGCATTCAACCGCTCTGCCACCCCTCCGAGGCCTCGGAGGGTAGCGTGGCGGGCCGCATGGATCCGCGCGGAAAGATGATCGTGCTCGAGGGCGTCGACGGCGTCGGCAAGTCGACCGCTGCTGCGGGCGTGGCGACGCGCCTGCGCGAGCGCGGGATGGACGTCGTCGTGCACGACTTCCCGGTGTACGAGGAGCCGCGCTTCGGGCCGCTGGCGGCGGGCGTGCTCGACGGATCGATCCGCGTCTCGGGAGAGCGCGCGCCGTGGGTCGTCGCCTCGCTGTTCGCCGGCAACCGTGCGGCAGTGGCGGCGACGCTGCGCGCCGAGCATGAAGCCGGTCTGACGCTGCTCTGCGACCGCTATCACCTCGCGAACGCCGCCTATCAGGGCGCGCAGGTGCCACGCGAGCAGCTCGATGTGTTCCTCGAGTGGCTGCTCGCCGTCGAGCTCGAGGTCTTCCGCGTCCCGCGCCCGGATCTGTGCGTGTGGCTGAAGCTGGCGCTCGACCTGCGCCCCGCGCGGGGGCGCAGCGAGGACGTCTACGAGCGCAACCTCGGCCTCCAGCAGCGCGTCCACGGCGTGTATGAGCGCCTGGCCGAGCTCGGGCATGTCACGCCCGTCGAGCTCGCGCCCGCGGGCGAGCTGCTCGGTCCGGACGCCGTCGCCGACGCGGTGCTCGCGGCGATCGACGCGGCCTGACGCGGGTCAGGCCAGCTCGCGCGCGATCCGCCGTGCGGCGCGGTGGGCCTGCTTGGCCGACGCGCCGATCTGCGACGGGCGCGGGATGTAGCCGATGAAGGTCAGCCCGTCGGCCGCGGGCTGCGGTCCGACGACGCGCGGACGGCCGCGCTCGTCGAGCACGCCGAGGTGGCCCACGAGCGCCTCGAGCCCGCGGCGGTAGCCCGTGGCGCAGATGACGGCGTCGGGGTCGACGCGCGCGCCGTCGGCGAGCACCGCCTCGCCACCGTCGAACGACTCCATGCCGCGGACGATCTCGAACTTGCGCGCCTTGATCGCCTCGACGACCTCCTTGTCGAGGATCGCCGGCGCGACGCCGAGGCGCTTGTTGCGCGACATCAGACCCTCCTCGGGGACCGGCAGGCCGAACTCGCTGAGGTCGCCGATGTCCATCCTGCGCCCGAACCGCGCGAGCGCATCGGCGAGCCGCACCGGCGCGTGGTAGAGCGGCGTGGCGATGACGTCGCCGGGCAGGCCCGCGGGACCCTGGCGCAGGATCATGTTCGGCGGCGTGCGCACCGCCAGCCAGACCTTTGCAGCGCCGTTGGTCGCGAGGTCATGGGCGATCTCCATGCCGCTGCAGCCGGGACCGACGACAAGCACGCGCTTGCCCTCGTAGGGCGTCGGGTTGCGGTACTGCGAGGAGTGCAGCACGTCGCCGCCGAAGTCCTCGCGCCCCGGCCAGTCCGGGAGGTTCGGCGAGTGCTCATAGCCGGTCGCGACGACGACCTGGCGCACGTCGATCGGGCCGGACGAGGCGTGCAGTCGCCAGCCGCCGTCGTGCGTGTCGATGCGCTCGACGGTGGTGCCGAGCAGCAGCTCGATGCCGTCCTCGTGCGCGTGGCGCTCGAGGTGCTCGACGACCTGGTCGCGCGTCGGGAAGGTTGGCGTGCCCTTCGGGTACTTGCGCCCCGGCAGGTGGGAGAACTGGCGGCCGGTGTTGAGCTTCAGCCGGTCATAGCGCCCGCGCCACGACGTCCCCACCCCCTCACCACGCTCGATCAGCAGCGGCGTGATCCCGCGGTCCTTCAGCGAGACCGCCGCCGCAACTCCCGCCGGCCCCGCGCCGACGACCGCAACCCGATGCTCTCCCATGACCCGTACCGTCGCACGGCACGGTCAGCCGTTACAAGCGGGCCGCTACTCGGCGGTGTGCGCGTCGCGGCCGACGTAGCCGTCGCAGCCGCCGAACGCGAAGTAGATCGCGTCCTCGCTGTCGGACAGGTTGCGAAAGCCGCGTGGCGTCGCGGGGTCGACGCGAGCGATGCCGCCGGGGCCGAGCTCGTGCTCGATGTCGTCGCCGAGCATGATCGCCACGCGCCCGGAGTGGACGACGTAGAGCTCCTGCTGGGTGTCGTGCAGGTGCTTGTGCGACGTGTACCCGGGCGGCAGCACGACCGCGTTGGCGCCGAACGCCGTCACCCCGAGCGGGCTGCGGATCTTGCGAAAGCCCCAGCCCTCGCCGAGCGCCTCGAGTGACGAGACGGCGTAGCCGTCGCCCGACACGACTTCAGGTTGCATGACAGGACCCTATCGCGCGGCGAGCACCAGCTCGTCACCTGGAGCAAACCGGAAGAATGTCGATCAGGCCGCCGTGCTCGGCCATGCCGACGCGGTGCATCCAGGTGACGAGATCTGGCGGAACATCACCGGTCACCATGGCAGACCCCTCAAACCGGCGCAATGGGTGCGCCGCACCACCCACGCCGCGCTAGGGCAGCGACGTCAGGGCGATCGCGCTGCCGGCCTCGTGCGGAGCGGCGTCCGAGAACGCGAACGTGCTCTCGAAGAGCACCGGCGTCCCCGCCGGACCAGGCAGGATCGTGACCGCCGGATTGCCGAGCGAGTAGCCGCCGGCGGGCAGCTTGGCGGCGACCATGCGCGCCTGCCCGCGCGTGCGATCGACGAGGAACATCCGCCACGTGCGGTGGTCGTTCTTGACGAGCTGGCCCTCGACGATCCCGAACGCGCGACCGCCGTAGGTGATGTCCGAGCGATCGCCGATCGCGCCGCGGATCGCGAAGCCCTCGAGCAGGGTGTTCGTCGTCGCGTCGGGCGTGGCGCCCCAGGACGTGAAGTTCGTCAGCGTGCCGATCGCCTGGCGGTCGACGTCGATGTCGCGCAGGTAGTGGAACGTGATCCGCAGCTCCGAGTCGAACGGGCCGGCGCCCCAGCGTTTGATCGAGACCTGCGGCGTGCCCTCGTTGGTCGGCGCGAGCAGCCGCGGCAACAGCAGCTTCTCGGCGTCCCACACGCCGGCGACGAGGTTCGCGACGCTCGCGTAGTGGCGCACACGCACCCCCGACGTGCTGACCCATTGCGGATCGGGCGTGTCCTGCTCGTCGGCGACGACGATGCCGCCGGCGGGATCGACCGCGATCGACGGCTGGCCGCCGTCGGGCGCGAGGTCGGCGCGGTGCGTCCAGTCGACGAGGTTGTCCGACGTGGCGACCTGCGCGACGAACTCGCCACCGAGGAACGAGTGGTAGACGCCGAGGTAGCGGCCGAACGACGGGTCGGGGCTCAGCGCGACGTCGAGCCCGTCGAGCGTGCGCCCGAGGCTGTCCTTCGCGCCGACCCGCACGCTCGTGGCGTTGCGCGGATCCAGGCGCGCGGCGAGCTCGTTCGCGGTCGGATCGTCGGGCGTGACGACGAGCTGCGGCGCGTCGGGGCCCTCGCGCGAGGAGAACGCGACGCCGTCGAGCAGCGGGCCGGCGACGAGGAACGCCACCTTGCCGTTGGCACGCACGGCGCGCGTGACGTCGAACTCCGCCCAGGTTCCGGCGCGCGGCGCGCTGACCGACGCGATCGGGCGCCCGGGCAGCGCGAGCACGAGCTTGGGGCCGCTGTCCTCGCCGAAGTCCGGATCGACCGCCGGGCGGACGTTGACCTTCTCGGTGGTCGCGTTGGTGACGCGCAGGCGCAGGATCGCCTTGGCCGGCGCGCCGGCCAGCCCGCTGACCGAGAAGCGCAGCAGCGTGCGCTCGAGCGTGCCGGCCCGCAGCGTGCCCGAGCGGCCCAGAGCGCGGGCGTCACCCAGCGGCGAGCGCGTCGTGTCGGCGATCACCGTCGCGCTCGCGTCGGCGAGCGCCGGCAGCACGGCAGCGACGATCAGGCCGGCGGCGAGAGCTCCCCCGGAGCGCCGAACGGGACAAGGCACTCCGGCAGGGTGACAGACCCGTCGTCGTTCTGACCGTTCTCCAGCAGCGCGATGATCGTGCGCCCGACCGCGACGGCAGTTCCGTTGAGCGTGTGCAGCGTCACCGGCTTGCCGCCGCCCGACGGGCGCAGGCGGATATCCAGGCGCCGCGCCTGGAAGTCGGTGGTGTTCGACGTCGAGGTCAGCTCGCGGTACTGCGACTGCCCGGGCAGCCAGGCCTCGCAGTCGTACTTCTTGGCCGCGCTGGCGCCGAGGTCGTCGACGGCGATGTTCACGACGCGGTAGGGGATCTGCAGATCGCCGAGGATCTCCTCCTCGATCGCCAGCAGCCGGTCGTGCCACTGCACCGACTCCTCCGGGCGCACGAAGCAGAACATCTCGACCTTGTCGAACTGGTGGACGCGCAGGATCCCGCGCGTGTCCCTGCTTCAGGCGTTGTTGCCATTGACCCGACGGGAGCGCTTTCGGGGTGGTTGTGCAGGTTTATGTGGGAAGCTCCCTTTCCACCTTGGAGCAAGTAGCCTTGAACTCCAGCAACTATAATAATTCCACCATCGTGTCCTTTGCGTGCCTGGGAAGTCAAACATACCAAATTGCGGTTGATGGGCCAGACCACAGCCAGCCGTACATTTATTCTCCTTTCTGGGGAGACATCACGCTGAGTTTTAGCTTCAAACTATTCGACCACCCCGGCTCCTCCCAACAATAATTTCGCAAATCGCATTTTACTGAACGGCTCAAACGTGATCACAACTGGGTCCAACCAGGGCGCCAGCGCCGAAATCGGGGAACCGCAGCATTCACCTTACCGGGACGGCAACAGCTCTGTCTGGTGGAGTTGGGTGGCGCCGGCGACCGGCACCTTTGCCGTCGATGTTGTCGACTCAACCGTCTTCGAAGTGTTCAAGGCTGTGTACACGAACACATCATTAGCAAAACTGGGTTTGGTCGGCACCGGTTTGCGGCTTGTTTAATAAGATTAGTAATTTCTGCTTGAAATTCTGTCGTCCATATTTCAGGATTTTCATGCTTTGATGTATTGATTAAATCACAACCAAATGCCAAATGAAGACTTTCATCACGCATAATATATTCAAATTGTTCACCAATGCCGATCATTTTCTTTTGTCGTTTTAATGCAAGCATCATAGCAAAACCAGCATAGAAGAAAATTCCTTCCATGATAACGTAATAACCCGATTAAATCATGCAGAAATCTTTTTAATGTTTTCTGTAACGCTGTCAGTGGTAAAATTAGGATCAAAAATTGATTCTGTGAGTTTAATAACAAAATTATCTTTTTCTGCTAATTGAAGGAATAGTGTTGTACATGTTGTAAATTTCATCAGGATCAAGCCCTAAGGTGTCACAACAATAGATAAAGGTATCGGTATGGATTGCTTCTTCAAATGCTTGACGCAGCAGATATTGACGGCATTCAGGGTTGG
>CAVXAS010000016.1:0-26533 GCA_963759825.1 Paraconexibacteraceae bacterium
CTCGAGCACCTCGATGCCGAGCGCGCCCGCCCAGGTGCCGGCGTTCTCGACGATGTCGGGCCACGGCAGCTTCGCGCCGCGGAGGCGATCGGCGCCGATCAGGCCCTCGAGGCGACAGCCGCGGAGCTCGCACTTGCGCAGGCGCGCGCCGCGCAGGTCGGTCGCGCGCAGGTCGCAGGCGACGAAGCGGACCTGCTCGAGGTCGGTCTCGAGGAACTCGGTCTGCGACAGGACGCAGTCCTCGAACGTCACGCGCCGCAGGCGGGAGAAGCTGAAGGCCGCGAGGTCGATCCGGCAGTCGGTGAAGCGCACGTCGTTGAGCGTCGCCTCGGTCAGCTCGATCCCCGTCAGCCGCGCGCCGCGGACGACGACGCCCGCCATGACGCCTTGCGCAGGCGAGCGTTGGCGAGGTCGACGCGGTCGAGCTCCTCGTCGAGGAGGTCGGCGTGGTCGTCGTTCACCCGCTGCGCTCGTGCAGGTAGCCGGCGATGCCCTCGCGCCAGTCCGGGAGCACGGGCGCGCCGTCGCGCTCGGACGCGAGCACGCTCCACGCGGGGCGCGGGGCGCGGCGCACGAACTCCGCTGATGTCGTCTCGCCGACGGCGCAGTCCACGCCCGCCTGGCGGTAGAGCTCGACCGTAGCTCGTGCCACGAGCACTGCCCGCCGCCCGCGGTGTGGACGACGCCCCGCAGCGGGCTGGCGCACAGCGCGATCAGCGCGCCGGAGAGGTGCCCCGTCCACGTCGGCGAGCCGGTCTGGTCGGTCACGACCGCGACGCTGTCGCGCTCGGACGCCAGGCGCAGCATCGTGTCGGGGAACGACTTCCCCGGCCAGCCGAACAGCCACGCCGTCCGCGCGATCGCATGGTCCTCACAGGCGGCGGCGAGGGCCTGCTCGCCTGCGAGCTTCGTGCGCCCGTAGGCGCCCAGCGGCGCGACCGGGTCGGACTCGACGTACGGACGCCCGCTGAGCGTGCCGTCGAAGACGTAGTCGGTGGAGACGGCGACGACGCGCGCGCCGGCGGCGGCCGCCGCGGCGCCGACGTTGCCGGATGCCCCGGCGTTGATAGCCAGCGCGGCGTCCTCGTCCTCCTCGGCGCCGTCGACGTTTGTGTACGCGGCGCAGTGGACGATCGCGTCGGGCGCCGCGCCGGCGATCAGCGTGCGGGCCTGCGCGGCGTCGGTGAGGTCGCCCTCTGCGATGTCGATGCCGGTGACGTCGTGGCCGGCTTGCGTCGCGTCGGCGACGACCCGGCGCCCGAGCATCCCGGCCGCGCCGGTGACGAGCAGCCGCATCAGCGCAGGAGGTCCAGCAGGTAGGACCCGTAGCCGCTCTTGCGCAGCGGTTCGGCGCGCTCGCGCAGCTCGTCGTCCGACAGCCAGCCCTGCCGCCAGGCGATCTCCTCGGGGGCGCCGATCTTCAGTCCTTGGCGATGCTCGATCGCGCGGACGTAGTTCGACGCATCTGAGAGGTCGTCGACCGTCCCGGTATCCAGCCAGGCGCTGCCGCGCGGGAGGATCTCGACGTGCAGCTTGCCGGCGGCGAGGTAGATCTGGTTGAGGTCGGTGATCTCCAGCTCACCGCGGGCGCTCGGCTGCAGCGCAGCGGCGTGCTCGACGACGCTCGAGTCATAGAAGTACAGGCCCGGGACGGCGTACGGGCTCTTGGGCTCCGCCGGCTTCTCCTCGAGTGAGATCGCGCGGTGCTCGGCGTCGAACTCGACGACGCCGTAGGCCGTCAGGTCGGACACCTTGTAGCCGAAGACCGCGGCGCCGTCGAGCTGCTCGAAGCGCCGCAGCTGCGCCCCCAGGCCGGTGCCGTAGAAGAGGTTGTCGCCGAGGACCAGGCCGACGCGGTCGGACCCGACGTGATCGGCGCCGATCGTGAACGCCTGCGCCAGGCCGTCCGGGCTCGGCTGGACCGCGTAGGTGAGGTTGATGCCGAACTGGCTGCCGTCGCCGAGCAGCCGCTGGAAGCCCGGCGCGTCGTGCGGCGTCGTGATGACGAGGACGTCGCGGATCGCCGCGAGCATCAGCGTGCTCAGCGGGTAGTAGATCATCGGCTTGTCGTACACCGGCATCAGCTGCTTGCTCACCGCAAGCGTGATGGGGTGCAGCCGGGAGCCGGTTCCACCGGCGAGGACGATCCCTTTCACGGGCCCGAACGCTACCGTTGCGACCCGTGCGGAAGATCCTTGTCACCGGTGGTGCAGGCTTCATCGGCTCGAACTTCGTGCGCCACGTCGTCGCGACGACCGACGATCACGTCGTGGTCCTCGACAAGCTCACGTACGCGGCGTCGCGCGAGGCGCTCGACGATCTCCCCGCTGATCGCACGACGCTGGTCGTCGGAGACATCGCCGACCCCGACGTCGTCGAGCCCCTCGTCGAGTCGGCCGACGTTGTCGTGCACTACGCCGCCGAGTCGCACAACGACAACTCGCTCGCCGACCCCGGACCGTTCGTCCAGACGAACCTCGTCGGCACGTTCGTATTGCTGGAGGCCGCGCGCAAGAGCGGCGTGCGGTTCCACCACATCTCCACCGACGAGGTCTACGGCGACCTCGAGCTGGACGACCCGGCGCGGTTCTCCGAGACGACGCCGTATCAGCCCTCGTCGCCGTACTCCGCGTCGAAGGCGGGCTCCGACCATCTCGTCCGCGCCTGGGTGCGGTCCTTCGACGTCCAGGCAACGATCTCCAACTGCTCGAACAACTACGGGCCCTGGCAGCACGTCGAGAAGTTCATCCCGCGCCAGATCACCGAGCTGATCGACGGGCGCCGGCCGCGCGTGTACGGCGACGGCCTGAACGTCCGCGACTGGGTCCACACCGACGACCACTCCTCGGCGGTGCTCGCGATCGTCGAGCGCGGGCGGATCGGCGAGACCTACCTGATCGGGGCCGACGGCGAGCGCTCCAACCTCGAGGTCGTGCGCGCGCTGCTGCGCGCGTTCGGGCGCCCCGAGGACGACATCGAGTTCGTCACCGACCGCGCCGGCCACGACCGCCGCTACGCGATCGACGCGTCCAAGCTCCGCGCAGAGCTCGGCTGGGCGCCGCGCTACGCGGACTTCGACGACGGCCTTGCCGAGACCGTCGCGTGGTACCGGGCCAACGACGCCTGGTGGCGCCCCGCCAAGGCCGCGACCGAGGCGAAGTACGCAGCCGCGGGCCAGTGACCGAGGGCGTGACGATCGACGACGTGCGGGCCGTGGCGCTCAGCCTGCCGCGCGCGTATGAGGCGCTCGTCCGCGACCGCGTCAAGTTCCGCGTCGGGCAGATCGTGTTCGTCGCGTTCTCCCGCGACGAGACGATCATGGGCTTCGCCTTCCCCAAGGAATGGCGCGAGGGGATGGTCGAGGCAGAGCCCGAGAAGTTCCTCATGCCCAAGCCGTCGGACATGCGCTACAAGTGGCTCTGCGTGCGCCTCGCCGCGATCGACGACGCGGAGATGCGCGAGCTCGTGCTCGACGCCTGGGCGATGGTCGTGCCGAAGAGCGTCGCGGACAAGGTCCTGCCGCCTCAGTAGCCGCCGCCGAGCTTGCTGTGGTCCCAGCTCGCGCGGCGCTTCTCCACGAACTGCATCGCCACGCGCTTGGGCGCCTGCGCGGCGACCATCCCGCGCACCGCGTCGGGCAGCTCGCTCATGCCGGTGTACTTCGCGAAGATCTCCAGCCCGAGCGCCTCGACGTCGGGCGTCTCGCGGTGCAGCACGGTCTCGCACTCGAACATCACCCCGCGCAGCTCCTGGTACTCCTCGCCGCTCTCGACCTGCAGCGTCGCGCGCGGGTCGCGCTCGAGGTTCTTGATCTTCTGGGACTTCGCGAACGTCCACGCCCACAGCTCCCCGACCACGCCAAGGCGCGGTGCCCGCACGACGAACCACAGCGGCATCAGGTGCGGCCAGCCGTCCTTGCCGTTCGTCGCGCAGATGACGGTGCGCTCAGCGGCGAGGAAGTCGGAGACCTCCTCGTCGCTGAGCTGGATCTGCTCGCGCTTGCTCGCCACTACTTGTCGTTGAACACGTAGACGGTCTCGCAGCCCTTGATGCGCTTGCGCTCGTTCTTGTTGATGCGGACCTTGTCGGCGCCCTTGCCGCAGTCGATGCGCGCGGGACGCCCGGCGGTCGCGGAGTTGATGAAGTCCACGCCCGGTCCGCCGATCGCGACGTCCGAGCCGAACGACGTGCTGATCGTGTCGTTGCCGGCGCCACCGGACAGGTAGTCGTTGCCCGGACCGCCGTTGAGGTGGTCCTTGCCGGCAAGGCCGTAGGCGCGGTCGTTGCCGAGCGCGCCGGAGAGCGTGTCGCCGCCGTTGCCGCCGTCGAGGCAGTCGTTGCCGCGGCCGCCGTCGAGCGCGTCGTTGCCGCCGAGGCCGAGGATGCGGTCACGGACGTTCGTGCCGGTGATGCGGTCGCCCTTGTTGGTCCCGACGATCGCGTAGCGCTCGCCCGGGCCCTTGAGGCATTCGCTCTTGTAGCGCTTGCGCGCGACCGCGAGCGACAGGACGGTGCCGCCCGACGGGCCCGAGTACGGCCGCCCGATGACGATGACGCCCATGCCGCCGCTGTTTGCCGCGCTGATGACGCAGAAGCCCGTCGTCGTGTTCAGCTGCGAGCCGTCGGGGCAGAGCTTGTTCGTCGACACGCCGCCGACGTCGCCGCCGCCGGTGCCACCCGTGCCCGTCCCGGGATCCTTGTTGCCGTCGGCGTTGGGATCGCACGCGCTGGCCGAGCTCAGGCGCGCCTCGGCGACGATGATGTCCAGCAACGGCGCGTCGCCGGCGGCGCTGAGCACCTTGATGTGAGCAGCGCGCTGGATGAAGCTGCTGGCGTCGCGGACCTGCTCGTTGAGCCGGATGTCGACGACCGCGCCGAGCGCATCGGACAGCGCGTTGGTGATCGTGATCAGCGGGTCGTCGAGCGAGATGACCTGGCCGCCGAGGATCAGGTGGGCGATCTTGCTCGTGCCGGTGAAGACGGGGGCGCCGTCCTTGCAGGTCGCGGTGACCTCGGACTCCGCGGCGTCGACGCCGATCGCCGTCGTGCCGCCGGCGGTGATGCTGAGACCCTCGACGCCGGAGGCGGCGGCGACGGCCTGGTCCATCGGCTTCGCCGTCGAGGACGGCTTGGCGGACGTGATCGCGTAGGCGGTCTTGGCGTTGATCGCCGGTGCGAGGCCGAGCGCGTCCGTCGCCTTCGGCAGGCCGACGAACTGGTCGGAGCACGGCGTGCGCAGCGCCGTGATCGGGTTGACCGGCTCGGCGCCGGCGACCGTGACGATCGCGGCGCTGGCGCCGCAGGTCCAGGTTGCCGTGGCGGCGTGTGCGGGTGTGGCGAGGCCGAAGGCGGCGCTGGCGGTGACTGCCGCGAGCGCGGCCCGACGCAAGATGTGAGCTCCCATAAGGCGGACACCCTATGCAAACGCGGCCGCGAGGACGTGACGCCCCCGTAGCTTTGTCAGCGCAGTTTCGCGACGGCGTCGCGCACGGCCGCGCGCGCATCGGCCGGCTCGATCACCGCGGCGTCGCCGGCCTCCTCGAGCACCGCCCGCACGAGGTAGTCGTTGCCTGCGAACGGCAGCTCGATGACGATCGAGCCGTCTTCCAGCTCGGCCGAGACGGTGCGCTCCTCGCGCAGCCAGCGCGCGCGCTCGGGGGAGACCCAGACGCGCGCGATCCGCGACGCCGGCACCTCGCCGGTGCGCGGCCAGCCGTCGACGTCGGCGGCGGCGTCGACCTCGAGGCGCGGCTCGAAGTGCTCGTCGGTGATCTCGGCCTCGCGGACGCGGTCCAGGCGGAAGTGGCGGACGTCGCCGCGCGCAGGGTCGTATGACGCGACGTACCAGCCCTCCTGGCCGTTGATCAGCGCGTAGGGCTCGACGACGCGCTCGGAGAACTCGTCCTCGTTGGCCTTGTAGTAGTCCAGGCGCAGAAGCCGGCGCTGCTCGATCGCCTCGGAGACGATGCGGGCGATGCCGGCGTCGTCGGCGCCGGCCTTGGCGACGTGCAGGCCCTGCTCCATCGGGTCGGCGCCGAGCGCGGCGACGATCTTCTCCCGCGCGCCCGAAAGCGCGCCCTGGGGCAGGTGGTCGCCGATCAGGTCGATCGCTGCGACGAGCGCCTTGGCCTCGACGGGAAGCAGCCGCGCGGGGCGCGCGAAGTTGTCGGAGTAGGGCTCTGGGTCGACCTCGATCGTGCCGTCGTCAGAGACCTCGGCGTAGAGCACGTACGACCCGCCGCCGAAGTTGACGACGTTCAGCACGTTGACGTCCTCGCGCAGCTCCGCGTCCGAGATCTGCAGGCGCTGGCAGAGGTCGGCGACCTGCAGCGTCTCACCGGCGCGCCCGGCCTGGATCAGGATGCTCGCGAGCGTCACGAGCCGGGCGAAGCGCTCCGGGCGGATCGCGGCGTCGCGCCTGGTGCTCGGGTCCTCGGCATGGCCGTTGGTCGTGGCGGCCACCGGGGCACGCTTGCTGGGCTCGGCGAGGTCGAGCTTGCCGCGGTGACGCCGTGCGAGCAGCTTGATCCGCTCGCCGACGGCCTTCTGCAGGTCGGGCGGGCCGATCACCTTGGCGTGCTCACCGAGGCGCAGCACCCACGCGGCGAGCTGTCGCGGGCTGGCGTAGGCGGTCTTGAAGACGACGCCGGCCTCGCCCGGGTCGATCGTGCCGTAGCGCCCGTAGTGGCGCTCGACCTGCCAGGCGATCCGCTCGGAGACCCAGACCTCGGCCGTGCCGAGCGCGTCGCCGAACTGCCATTCGGCGCGGTTGGCGTAGTCGCGCGGGTCGAAGTCCTTGGAGCGCTTGAAGTCGTGCTCGGCCTTCGTCGCGTAGGCGACCTTGCCCTGGATCCGGCTGAGGCGGAAGACGCGCAGCGCGCCGCGCTCGTGGGAGTGGCCGAGCAGGTAGAACTGGCCGGAGCGAAACAGCAGGTGGTAGGGGTCGACCTTGCGCGCCCCGCGCTCGTCGCGCTCCATCGTGTAGTAGTCGAACGTGATCGTCTTGTGGCGGAAGATCGCGGTCTCGATCTTCGCCAGGCGCTGGCTGAGGTCGTGCCCGCCGGCGCTGCCGGTGATGCCCAGCGCGATCGCGCGATTGGACCCACCCACCCCATTGCCCAGCGGCGAGGGCCGGCCCCACGTGATCTGCTGCAGCGCCAGCCGCAGCGGCTCGGCGTAGGCGAACTCGCCGTCCAGCAGCGACAGCGCGGTCTGCAGCGAGGCCAGCTCGCCGTCGGTGAACGCGATCGGCGGGAGGTGGAAGTTCTCCGGGCGCAGCGAGTAGTTCTCCTGCTCGGCGATGCCGTCGGCGGGGCGGTCGATCGTCAGCGCGATGCCCAGTGAGTCGAGCTCGGCGCGGTCGGCGTAGAAGCGGCGGGCGAAGGCGTCCTCGTTCATACCGCTGTAGCCCTCGACGTCGCGCCTGATCTCCAGGGCGGTCACGGGCCGGCGCTCTGCCATCAGGTAGGAGATGAGCGAGAGCTGACGGATGAGCTTCTCTGTGTCCTTCGCCATGCGCGACGTGACGATAGAACCCACGCGCCGGCGGGACCCTCACGGTGCCCGGATCGGCCCGCTCTTTGCGCGCTTTCTACGCAGCCCTGCGCTGATCGGTCACATTTTTGGTGCCAGCGCCGAAGAAGGCGCCACCGCCGATGCCGCGGTCGAACGCCGACCACATCGCCCCCGGCGCGAGCTCCTTCTCGAGCCGGTCGAACGACCCGAGCCGCCCGCCGAGGTTGTCGAGGAAGTGCACGAGCGTCGCCTCGCGCGTCGCAGGCACGACCGGTGAGCCGTGCTCGAGCGTGCCGTGATGGCTGAGGATGATGTGCAGCAGGTGCTGCGCGGTCGCGCGCGGGAAGCCCTCGACCTGCTCGATCGTGCGGCGCACCCGGTAGTAGCCGAGCGGGATCTCACCCAGCAGGCGTCCGTTGTCTGTCAGCTCGATCGCGAGCGGGTCGGTGGTGTAGGCCTCGAGCTTGCCGATGTCGTGCAGCAGCGCGCCGCTGACGGCGACGTCGCGGTCGATCTCGGTGAACGTCGCGCTGATCGCGCTGACGGCCTGCGCGACGGTCAGGCAGTGCTCGAGCAGGCCGTGGCGGTAGGCCTGGTGGAAGTGCTTGGCGGCGGGGGCGACGCGGTAGCGCTTGCCGGTCGGCGTCTCGGCCCCGAGCAGGCGGTCCAGCAGCGCGCGCAGGTGCGGGGACTGGACGGTCCCGATCAGCGCGATCAGGTCAGCCTCCATCTGCGCGACGTCCTGCAGCGGGCCGTCGCAGAGCTCTGAGATGTCGAAGCTGCCCTCCGCCGGCGGGCGCAGCGCGCGGATCATGATCTGCGCGCCGTAGCGGGTGTGCATCTCGTAGCGGCCGATCACCCGCGCGGGCTTGCCGGCCTGCGCGATCTCGGCGACCTGCTGGACGCCGTCCCAGACCATCGCCGGGACGCGGCTGCTGCGATCGCCGAGCGTGAGCTTCATGTACTCGGTGCCGTCGCGCTTTCGGCGCACGTCGACCTCGCGCACGAGAAGCACCTGGTCGAGGTCCTGTCCATCCGTGAGATCACGCAGCAGCATCGCGTGCAACGGTAGGTCGGGGGTCGGACGAACCTCCTGCACATCGTGAGTTTTGCGACGGATCGCGGTGCGTTCACGGGCGCGACACGCGGCGCTGGGACGGTGCGTGGCGTCAGAGACAGTCCACACACAGGAGGCACCATGTTCAGCAGGCTCCGCGCGTTGCCGCGCGTGCCGTCACCGGCGATGGCGATGGCGTTCGTTTCGTTGGTCATTGCAGTCGGCGGGGTGGCGTACGCCGCGATCCCTTCAGAGACCGGGAAGTTCAACGCGTGCTACGCGAAGAACGAGGGGCTGCTCCTCGGGATCTTTCACGCCAAGGGCCAGGTCCGGCTCGTCCAGCCCGGCGAGGCTTGCCGCTCGTATGAGACGGCCACGAGCTGGGGCAAGGGGATCAGCGGCGTGCACGAGATCAGCAAGAGCGTCTACACCCCCGACCAGGTCGCCGATGCCCTCATCGAGTGCCCGGCCGGCGAGATAGCGATCAGCGGTGGCTTCAGCGTCGCCGATCCCGCGCGGCTCAGTTCGAGTAGATCGACAGGGACCGGCTGGTCGGTTCGGCTCGTTTTCGAGCAGGCCCCGCCTGCGGACAGCGTGTGGGAGGTACTGATGCACGCGACGTGCGCCCGCGTCAACTGACGGATCCAGGCGACATCCCGGAGGACGAACGGCCCCGATCGGGGCCGTTCGCTCGTGGTGTCACCGCGGCGCGAGCCGCGTGAGGCTGTGGGTCGCGGCGAGCCGCACCGGGTGGTCGGGACTGACCTCTGGGCCCAGCAGGTCAAGTGCCTCCTCGAACAGCGCGCGCGCGTCGGTCTCACGGCCGGCGCCCGCCGCGAGGACGCCGAGGTTCACCAGCGTCGGGCCGGCCTCCGGGTGTCGGGGGCCGAGCACCTCGCGCTTGATCGCGAGCGATCGTTCCCACAGTGTCTGTGCCTCGGCGAGGTCGCCGCGGCGGTAGCAGAGCGCGGCGAGGTTGTTCGCGTTGATCGCGACTTCGTAGTGACGCGGACCGTGGAGCTTCGTGAACGTCGCGATCGCCTGGCGCAGCAGGGTCTCCGCCTCGTCCGCCTGCCCGAGCGCGTCGAGGATCGGTGCGAGCGCGGCGGCGTCGGCGGCGACGTCGGGATGGTCGGGACCCAGCGCGCGCGTGCGGATCTCCAGCGCGCGGCGGGCGGCGGGCTCGGCCTCGGCGTGGCGGCCGCGCGAGTGGTCGAGGCCGCCGAGGTTGTGCCACAGGCTCGCGGCCTCTGGCGAGTCGGCACCGCACGTCGTCTCGACGATCGCCAGTGCACGGCGGTAGAGCGCCTCGGCCTCGTCGAACCGCGCGGTGTACTTGCAGAGGATGCCGAGCGTGTTCGCCGCCGCGACGACCTCGGCGGGGCCGAGCTCGGCGTCGGCGAGCGCGAGCGCCGCGCGCGCCGGCACCTCTGCGTCGGTATAGCGTCCCGCGACGCGCAGTGCCGTCGCGGACTCCAGCAGGCGGTCGAGCTCGGACACGCCGTCCACCGTCCCAGCGCCCCGTGGTGGCTGCGCGAATCCAGCGTGACCGGCACGGGACGCACAGCGGGGAGGGCCGGTGGCCCTCCCCGCGGGTGCGACATCTGCGGCTCGCCGCGACTCCTAGCGATTGAGGAGGCTCACGACGAGCGTGCGGGCGCTCGCGGCGTTGTTGGACGCGACGGGATCGGTCGATCCAGCGCTCACGCTCGCTGTGTTCGTCACGGTGCGTATGCCGAGCGTGGTCGGACGCATCTTGACGACCAGGGTCATCGTCGCCGAGGCTCCGCTCGCCATGGTCTCGAGCGAGCATGTGACCGTTCCGCCCGAGCCCGCCGGCGGCCCCTGACACGCGCCGCCCACGATGCTCGCGCTGACGAACTGCGTCGTGCTCGGCAACGCGTCCTTGACGGCGACGAGTGCCGCACCGCCTGGTCCGTTGTTCTTCACCGTGATCTTGTAGGTGAGGCGCGCGTCGGTGCCGACGAAGACGTTCAGGTCGGCCGGCCCCTTCATCGACAGCGCCAGATCGGCGGGCTTGACGGTCACGCTCCGCGTGATCGTGTCGCTCCCGCCATCGTCGTCGGTGACGGTGACCCTCAGCGTGTAGGTGCCCGCGGCGTAGCGGTGGTCGTGGACGAGCGATCCAAGGTGCCCGAAGCTCGCATCGTGGAAGCCGTCGAACGTGGTCTCGACGGTGCCGTCGCCCCAGTCCACGGTCGCCTGCTGCGTGTCCAGCCTGCCGGGGTCCGAGAACTCCGCCGTCAGCGTGACCGGCAGGCCGGCGGGGACCGCGGTGCCGAGCTGATCGCCGGTGGGGTCGGTCAACGCCGGTGCGCGGATCGTCGGTGCGACGTTGCGGACGGTGACCGCCGCGGACGTGGTCGGTCCCGGGGTGGCGCCGGCGCCGTCCTGGGGCTGCGCGCGAACGAGGATCTCGGCCGGGCCGTCCAGCGGCGCCGCGCTGAGACTCACGGCGTTCCCGGGCGCCTCGAACGTCCCGTCGAAGTCGAGGTCCCACGCGAGCCTGAACCCGTCGTAGTACGCGACGCAACTCGCGCTGGTGTCGAAGTCCACCGCGTCGATCCCGTTGTCGATATTGATGCTCGCGAGGTTGGCGATGCTGCGCGGTGTGCCGTCGTTCGTCAACTCTCGTGTATCGAGCTGGGGGTTGCCGTCGCCGTCGGTGTAGTGGTCGTGGACCCGCGGGGAGCAGCCCGTGGGCGCGAACCATTTCAGCGACGTCGTCTGGTCGTTCTGGTTGACCTCCGCGAACGGCTTCTCCAGTCTGAAGAAGTCGTCGTAGTCGTCGAGCGCGTAGTCGCGGTGGTCGACGACGATGCTGCGACTCTCGAAGTCAAAGCCGCCGAAGTCGGCCTCGTGGAACAGCTGCATCCACGCCTGCGTGATCGGGGGACTCGCCGACCCGCTGACGCCGACCGAACCGCCTTCGTCGACCTCGTAGGGCCCGTTGACCTTGGCGGTCGGCATGTACGTCGGGCTGTCGGGACGCACGATGTCGATGTGTCGCCATTCAGCCAGGTCGACCCTGCCGCCCGGCCCCGCGTTGTCGTGCGTGGTGGCGTAGAACAGCAGCTCGCCGCTCGGCGTGACGTGGAAGCTCGCCGCTGCGGCAAAGTCGGCGAGCTCGTAGCCACCGAGGGTGTGCGGGGCGATCTCCTCACCACCGCCGCTGGTCGGGAACGGCCGGAGTCGTCGCCCGTTGTACACGGGTTCGTTGCCCAGGTCGAGCGAGCCCGTCGGAGCGCAGTCGGGGTCGCCGACGTTGCCCGACGTGTAGCAGCGCACTTCGTAGAGGTCGATGCGGTCCTGCTCATAGCTCACGCCCGGGTAGTAACCGCGCGAGCCGGCCAGGAACAGCGGGCCGGTGATGTCGCCCTGTCGCAGGAACTGCAGGTTCTGGTGAGCGTCTGACACGCCGGGCGGCGGGATGGTGGCATTGCCGACGTACTCCCATCGCAGCTCCGGGTCGTCGAGCTTCACCGCGACGCCGTGGGCGTCGAGCCTGGACCGATAGAAGTGGATCGTGGTGAGGAAACCACTTCCGATCGCCAGCAGATGCCGGCCTCCAGGCAACGGCGTGACGCCGACAGCGTCGGCCGCTCCGAGCACCTGGTTGTTGTGGTCCTGCGGGACGAACTTGCTCGTGAACTGCGGTGACTCCGGGTCCGTGACGTCGAAGAACATGATCTGCGACCGCGGCATCGGCAAGCCGAAGTCGACGTTCCCCATCGGCGTATCCATCGCCAGTGCCAGCATGTGACCGACGACCTGCATGCCGCCGGGGTGCTGGAAGACCCGTTCGGGGCGTGCCGCGCCCCCGGCGTTCCCGGTCTTGAGGCCGCTCTGCGTGACCGTGTAGGTCTTCGTGCCGACGTCCTCCCCGAGAGGCAGGCTGTGTCTCAGATTCCGGCCCTTCTCCTGCCGGTTGCTGCGCAGCCGCTCGCGGTGCTTGTCGCGCGAGCCCATTCGGAACGTGAGAAACAGGCCGTTGTGCGTCTCGCCCTTGCCGGCGGCGAGCACGGCACACGCGGCTTCGTCGGTGAAGTCGAACGGGGCGAGGTCGGGGATGTTGCCGTTCTTGGTCATGAAGAAGTACGGCGTGCCATCCGCCGCGTCGACGCGCGCGATGCCCTGGTAGTGGTGGCACAGGCTCGGCTCGGGCGTCGTACCGAGGTTCATCCCGAGGGTCTCGGGGCGCTCGTTGAGCGCGCGGAACTGCCCGCGCACGTCGGGCACGAAGCGCATGCCGTCCGACGCCCGCTCCGTCTGCGCAGCGGCGGCCGACGCTCCCGCCAACATGGCGGTCAGCGCGCAGGCCCAACCCAGCACCGTCCGAAATCGAAACACGACCGTCTCCCTTGTCTGATCGGGACCGCCGCCCGGGTGGGGGCATCTCCCGACATCACCGTCCCAGCGGTCCGTGGCAGTCCCGCGAACGCACCGTGAACGGTGCGTTCAGAGCTCGCGTGCGGTGACGAAGCCCAGCGCGACCAGTCTGCGCAGGTCGGCGAGCGCCACCGTTTCGATCTCGCCGACCGCGATCGCGCTCTCCAGCGCCGCGTCGGCGATGACACCGCGCAGCTCGCGGTCGCCGCGCCCGAGACGGAACAGCACCTGCGTCGTCAGGGGGTCGATCGCGCTGCGGTGCCCGAGCCCGTCCGCGAAGGACAGGACCGGGTTGGGAACGTGGTAGCTGCCGTCGCGGTAGTCCATCCCCTGGTCCAGCCGGTGCCCGTCGACGAGCTCGCAGGAGAGGTCCAGCAGCGCCCGCTCGTCGGCCAGTCCGTCGAGCAGGTCGGCGGCGGCGAACATCTGGAGGATCTGCGAGCTCGCGTCGGTGCCGGACACGCGCGACGTGGCCTCGACCGGCTGGACCCAGTTCTCCCCGGTCCGGCGGCGCAGGATCACGACGCCCGACGTGATCGCCTCGATGCCGCGTGACGCGTAGTAGCGCAGCCAGTGCGCGACCTCGGCATCGAGCCTGGTCTCGTCGGCGATCCCCTGGTTCCAGGAGCGCGCGTAAGTCGCGACGTCCTCCGTCTCGTAGCGCAGCAGGATCGCATCGCACCCAGAGTTGTGCAGCCACGCGCGCGGCCGGGCGTCCCACGACGTGTCCGCGGTCTGCGTCCAGCTGCAGACGACGAAGGCGACCCCGTCCTCGGCGAGCAATGCCGGCGTCCCTTCCACGAGCTCGCGGCAGAGGTCGTCCCCGTCGCGGTCGCTGTCGCGGAAGACGTAGTCGGCCGCCGGTGAGATCAGGAAGGGCGGGTTGCAGACCACGAGCTCGAAGCGCTCGCCCTGCACCGGCGCGAGCCACTCGCCTTCGCGCGTCTCGACGTTGGCCGCGCCGTCGAGAAGCGCGTTGAACGCGGTGACCTCGAGGGCGCGCGGGTTGACGTCGACGGCGACGACGCGCTCGCTGTGGCGGGCCGCGAGAATCGTCTGGATGCCGCATCCGCAGCCGAGGTCGAGGGCTGAGCCGACCGGCAGGCGCGACGTGAGCGCGGCGAGCAGGCGCGACGGCGGCTGGATGCCCGGGACGTAATCGGTGGACGGCTGGATGTCGGAGGCGAGCAGGGCGCCGCAGTCCGGCACCAGCCGCACGGTCGGCGCGAGCGTGCCTGCCGTGCGCTGCAGCACACCGGCGGCCTGCAGCGCGCCTGTGAGCTCCGCGCCGAGCGCGGCCTCGCCGGCGTGCTCGTCGACCACCGTGCCGGCCAGCAGCAGCCGGGTGAGGCAGGCCAGCCGGCTGTCGTCGCCGGGCGTGAGCAGGTCGAGGACGTGCGGACCGTCGAACCGCCGATCACCCGCGCCGAGGTCGGTGCCGAGTCCGGCCTCGGTGAAGCCGGCATCACCGAGCAGGTCATGCACCGCACGCACGACCGCCGGGTCGGTGGACAGCGCCATCGTCGCCACCGCGCTCATACGAGCCCGAGGATGCCCAGGCCGAGCACGGTCACCGTGTAGCGGTGCGTGACGACCGTGGTGTTGCCTGCGACGTCCGTGGCGGTAACCGTGAACGTGCGCTTGCCGAGCGCGGACAGGCTCGTGTTGATCGTCGCGCTGCTGGGCTGCGTCCCAACGCACGAGCCCATGCCCGAGCCGCCGTCCGTGCAGCTGTACGCCGCCTTGACCGTGCCGCTGAGGAGCCCATAGCGCGCGCCGTTCGCCGGGCGGGTCAGGGCGACCCCCGGCGCCTTGCGGTCGACCTTGTTGCCGCCGACCGGGCCGATGACGGCAGAGCAGTTGCCCACGACGTCGCAGATCGCCGGGTGAATGCCGGTCGCTGCGTTGGCGTTCTCGGTGCCCGCGACGACGCTCGTGCTCAGGGAGAACGCGGCGTCGCCGCTGCTCGCGAGGCCCGACTCGCCGTCGCTCGCGGTGCACGCGATCGTGACGTTGTCGTCGTGCCACTCGCCGTCGGCCGCACCGCAGGACACGACCGGCGCCGTCGTGTCGGGCACGACGGGGTCGCCGGCGTCGACGCGGTAGATGCGGGCCGTGGCGGCGCCGGGGATGAGGATGTCGCCCTCGGCGTCGAGCGAGACCTTCGAGACCGTGCCGATGCCGCGGTCGACGGCCGGCCCGCCCTCGGTGCCGCCGAGGCCGCCGCCGTTCCCGGCGATCGTCGTGATCGTGCCGGAAGAAGACACGCGACGCACGCGCCCGTGGCCCGCGTCGGCGATCAGGAAGCCGCCGTCGGGCATGGCTTCGACACCACGCGGCGAGTTCAGCCCGGCCGCGAGCGCCGGGCCGCCGTCGCCTGCGAACACGCTCGAGCCCGAGCCCGCGACCGTGCTGATGATGCCCGCGGGCGACACGCGGCGGATGCGCCTGTTGTTCCCGTCGGCGATCAGCATGCCGCCGTCCGCGGTCAGCGCGACCTCGTTGGCGAACCCGAGCTGGGCGGACGTCGCGGGGCCGCCGTCGCCGGAGAACCCGCCCGAGCCGGTTCCCGCGACGGTCGTGATGGTCCCGGCCGCCGAGACCTTGAGCACTCTCGATCCGTCGGCGATCAGGTAGCCGCCGTCGGGCGTCACCGTCACGCCCTGCGGTCCGCTGAGGACGGACGACGTCGCGGGACCGCCGTCCCCGGGGTAGCAGCAGAAGACGTTGGTCGTGCCGGCGACGCGCGTGATGATCCCGCTCGGCGAGACGCTGCGCACGACGCGGCTGTTGGAGTCGGCGATCAGCACGCTCCCGTCGGCGCGGACGGCGATGCCCGCCGGGCTCCAGAGGTTCGCGGCCGTCGCCGGTCCCCCGTCGCCGCCGGATCCGATCAGCCCGCTGCCGGCGATCGTCGTGATGATCCCGGCCGGGGACACGCGGCGCACGCGGTTGTCGCCGAAGTCGCTGAAGATGAAACCGCCGTCGGGCATCGGGACGACGTCGTCGGATTGCCTGTGCATGGCAGTCGTGGCAGGCCCGCCGTCGCCCGAGAAGCCCTGGGCGCCGGTACCGGCGATCGTCACGATCGTGTTCGTCGCCGCGTCCGCGGGAGCCGCCATCACACTCAGGATCACGGCGGCCAGACCAAGTGCTCTGTGCATGGCAGCACCGTCCCAACCCACCGTGGCGCGACCGCGAACGCAGCGTGATCGCTACCCCGCTTCGGCGCCGCCCGACGTGATGTGGTCGATCACGCGCTGGAGATCCGCGGTCGGGGAGAAGTCCACGTACTCGCAGTCCTCGAGTGCTTCCGGGCCGTGCCCGGGAGCCCAGTAGAACGCCTGCCCGGCAACGAAGTCCTGCTCGCTTCCGTCGACGCCGTGCATGCGCAGGCGGCCCTTGATCATGTAGCCCCAGTGCGCACAGGGGCATGCGTCGTCCGGGAGGCCCTTCAGTGCGGGACGCAGGTCGGTCCCGGCCGGCAGGCGGAAGAAGCCGACGGTCAGGCCGGCGTGCTCGCCCGTCCTCACCTGGAGGTCGCCGTCCTCGATTGCGATGGCCAGGTCCTCGCGGTTGATGGCTTGCATGATGCTCTCCTCCGGGTTGTGGTCAGATCAGAAGCTCGGCGATGCGCGCCGCGGCGCGGCGCGCGCCGTCGGTCTCGACGGGGCGGTAGTCGACCTCGCGGCCGATCTCCTCGGCGATCGCGGTCGCGATGGCGTCGGGCGTCGCTGTGGCGAAGTCCATGCGCCGGCCGGCGCGGTAGTTGTTGAGGCGGTGCGTGACGTGCATCAGCTGCTCGAAGTGGTGGCGCAGCGGGAAGTAGAGAAACGGCCGGCGCGCGGCGGTCAGCTCCATCGCGGTGGTCAGGCCGCCCTGCACGACGCCGAGGTCGCAGGCGGCGAGGTGGCGGTAGAGGTCGTGCACGTAGGCGCGGACCTCGAGCCCGTCGACGGCCGGCAGCGTCGCGGGGTCGATGCGCGGGCCGGCGACGACGATCATGCGCAGCTCGGGTACGAGCTGCTTCGCAGCGGGGAAGGCGGCCATGACGCGCCGCAGCAAGCCGGCGCCGACGCCGGAGCCGCCGACGGCGACGACGCACACCAGCTCGCCCGATCCGAACCCGACCTCCGCGCGCAGTCGTTCGCGGTCGCCGATCTCGGCCTGGTCGAAGCCGGTGACGTACCCGGAGAAGTCGAAGTTCGCCTCGGTCCACTCGCGGATGCCCGGCAGCTTCGCCCCCAGCCTGCCGCCGACGACGTCGTCGGCATTGCCGACGAAGATCGCGCGGTCGCGGATCTGCGGGTTGTCGCGCACGTGCTCGACCATCTCGGCGTTGTAATCGGCGGCCACGTGCGCCTCGCGCTCGCCGCCGTCGGGCAGCGGCAGCCAGCCGACGAAGTCCGTCAGCCAAGCGAACGGCGCGTGCTTGCGCAGCGGGTTCTCGTGCAGGTGGTGGTCGAGGTCCCAGGCCTCGTCGCCGATCCAGAGGTTGTAGGGCTGCTCGCGCACGACGTCGTCGAAGACCATGTAGTTCGCGGTCAGGATCTCGTCCATGCGCCGGAACGCCTGGAAGCAGTGCAGGTCGTGCTCGGAGGACTCCGACTCGATGTGCGCCGACTCGCTGGCCAGGTGCGCGCTGGCGGGATGGATGCGCTCACCTTCGGCCTCGAGCACACGGGTCACGGGGTCCTGGGCCAGCCAGTCGATCTGCAGGTCCGGCACGAGCGCGCGCAGCTCCCGCGCGATCGCCACGTCACGCCGGGCGTGGCCGAGGCCGATCGGTGACGACACGTACAGCGCGCGCGGCCGGCTGTCGGTGCGGTGGACCGTCGGGTCGCGACGGAACGTCGGGTCGGCGAACTCGCGGATCGCGAGGTTCACCGCGACGGGACGGCGTCCGTGGAGCGCGTGGTCGCCACCGTGGAGTACGAGCGACCCGCCACCCGTCGTCTCTGCCAGCAGCCTGGCGTCGGCGTGGGCATCCACCTTGTCCTTCGTGCCGCTGATGACGAGCACGGGGCACTGCACGCGCCGGGCGAGCGCGACCTGCGCGCGGCGCGTGACCGGCGCTGCCAGGTCGCCGGTCAGCGACAGGATCAGCGTCTCCGGATCGGTCTCGAGGGCCCAGCCGACCATGTCATCGAATCCCTTGGTCGAGTGTGCCTCGCTCGTGGCGATCCCGGCGAACCAGTCGACGACGTCGCGGTACTCCGCGCGCAGGTGGACGGCGTTGAACTTCGCCCAGCCTCGCGTCGTCAGCGGCTTGCGGAACAGCAGCGGTCGCAGCCAGGGCTGGGTCATGATCCTCATGCGCGCGGCCCGCGGCGTCCGGCTGAACGGGAAATACGGGGCGATGAACACGAGCTTGAGGACCCGCTCGGGGTGCTCGGCGGCGAGCAGGGACGCGCGCTGCGTGCCCCGCGACAGGCCGACGACGACCGCCTGGTCGGTCCCCGTCGCGTCGAGCACGTCGATCGCGTCCTGGGCGAACTCCGACTCGGCGTAGGCCTCGCGCGTGGTCGGCCGGTCGCTCTCGCCGTTGCCGCGCGGGTCGAACACGATCACGCGGAAATGGCGCGCGAGGTACGCGATCTGCATCTTCCAGATGCGCGACGGCAGGAGCGTCCAGGTCGGGCAGAACAGGATCGTCGGCTCACCCGTGCCGTAGACCTCGTAGAAGACGCGGACGCCGTCGCGCTTGATGTACCCCTCCTCATCGGGGTACATCGCGCGGGTCTGCTCGCGCGCACCGGCCGGTACAGCGGTGACCTGCTCGGTGACGCTCACGTCGTTCCCCTTTCGGATGTTCCCCCCGCGGTCACTCTCCCACGTCCGCGACCCGACCGTGAGGGCGACCGGGCCGCTACTGCGGTCCGTCGCTCGGCGGCGGCTGGAGGACGGCGACGGTGACACCGGGGATCGTGATGCGCCCGGCGGTGACACCGCGGGTCAGCGAGAGATCGAGATTGGTCACCGGCACGGCGATGCGCGTCACAGCGGGCGGCAGCGGCGGCAGCGAGATGGCCTTCGGGTTGGTCTGGGTGACCGTGACGTTCCCGTCCTTGCACGAGATGGTCGTGTTGCCGCCGAACGGGATCGAAGCGCCGTTCTTGATGATCGTGGTGCCGGTCACCTTCCCCGACCCGTCCGTGTGCTGGACTTCGCAGTCGCCGGTCGCTGCGACGGCGGGGGTTGCCGTGGCGGCGATCGCGGCCGTCGCGATCAGGGCGGCCTGCGCGATGCGTGTCATGGTTGCGATGCGTCTCATGGTCGCTGCTCAGCCGAGGCTGAGGACCGTCTCGTTGTGGTTGCTCGAGAGCCGTTCGACGACGAGGACGACGTCGTCGACGATCTTCTTCAACTGGCGCGAGTCGACGATCTTGAGGAGCGGGCTGATCGCGCTCGCCACGGGGTCCTGCGGTGCCGTCGTTGCGGCGCTGGCCTGCATCGCCCCTGGGCCGGCGGCGAGCGCGATGCTGATGATCGCTGCGGATGCTGCGTTCTTGGTGTTCATGGTGCAACCGTGTCAGCGCACCGTGGCGCGCCCGCGAACGCACCGTGATTGTCGGCCGGATCAGTTGAGGAGCTCGGCGATGCGCAGCGCCGCGCGGCGCGCGCCGCCGGTCTCGACGGCGAGGTAGTCGACGTCGCGGCCGATCTCCTCGGCGATCGCAGCGGCGATGACCTCGGGCGTGGCGGTGTCGAAGTCCATGCGCCGGCCGGCGCGGTAGCGGTCGAGGCGATGGGCGACATGGAACTGCTGCTCGAAGTGATGGCGCAGCGGGAAGTAGAGGAACGGGCGCTTCGCGGCCGTCAGCTCCATCGCGGTCGTCAGCCCGCCCTGCACGACGCCCAGGTCGCACGCCGCGAGGTGCCGATAGAGGTTGTGCACGTAGGGGTGCACCTCCAGGCCGTCCGCGTCCGCCAACGACGAGGGGTCGATGCGCGGCCCGGCGACGACGACCATCCGCAGCTCGGGGACGAGCTGCTTCGCGCATGGGAATGCCGCGACCAGCCGCCGCAGAAGCGTCGCGCCGACGCCCGATCCCCCGACGGCGACGACGCAGACCTGCTCGTCCGGCCGATAGCCGAGCTCGGAACGGAGACGGTCGCGGTCACCGAGCGCGGTCTGGTCAAACCCGGTGACGTAACCGGAGAAGTCGAAGTTGCGCTCCGTCCACTCGCGGATCAGCGGCAGGCCCGGGCCGAGGCCATCGCCGACGATGTCGTCGGGGTTGCCGACGAAGATCGCGCGGTCGCGGATCTCGGGGTGGTCGCGCACCTGCTCGACCATCTCGGCGTTGTGGTCGGCGGCCACGAACGCCTCGCGCTCGCCGCCGTCGGGCATCGGCAGCCAGCCGACGAAGTCCGTCAGCCACGCAAACGGGGCGATCTTGCGCCCCGGGTTCTCGTGCAGGTGGTAGTCGAGGTCCCAGGCCTCGTCGCCGATCCACAGGTCATACGGGGTCGCGCGCACGGCGTCGTCGAAGACCATGTAGTTGGCCATCAGGATCTCGTCCATGCGCCGGAAGGCCTGGACGCAGTTCAGGCCGTGCTCGGAGGACTCCGACTCGATGTGCGCCGACTCGTTAGCGAGGTGCGCGCTGGCAGGGTGGATGCGTTCGCCCTCGGCCTCGAGCACGCGCGTGACGGGGTCCTGGGCGAGCCAGTCGACCTGCAGATCGGGGACGAGCGCACGCAGCTCGCGGGCGATCGCGACGTCGCGGCGGGCATGACCGAGGCCGACGGGCGAGGAGACGTACAACGCCCGGGGACGGCGGTCGGCCCGGTGGACGGTCGGGTCGCGTCGAAATACCTTGTCGACGAATTCGCGGATGGCGAGGTTCGTCTCGACGGGCCGCCGCGCCTCCGGCACATGATCGCCGCCCGCGAGCGCCAGCAGCCGGCCGCCGGTCGCCCGCGCCAGCTCGCGGGCATCGGCGTGGCACGTGATCTTGTCGTCGGTACCACTGATCACCGTCACCGGGCAATGCAGCCGTCCGGCGAGCGCGAGCTGATCGCGCCGGGTGTTGGGCGCGGCGTTGTCGGCGAGCAGCGTCAGGATCAGCGTCTCGGCGTCGGTCGACATGCCCCATTCGACGACGTCGTCGAAGCCCTTCGTGCTGTGCGCCTCGCGTGTGGACAGCGCTGCGAACCACTCGACGAAGTCGCGGAACTGGCTGCGCATGTGCACGGCGTTGACCTTCCCCCAACTCCTGGCCACCAGTGGCTTGCGCAGGAACAGCGGGCGCAGCCGCGGATGCAACATCGTCCGCGTGCGCGCCCCGGCGATCGACCTGCTCGCCGGGAAGAACGGCGCGATGAAGACCGCGCCGAGCACGCGCTCGGGGTGCTCGGCTGCGAGGAGGAGCGTTCGCTGAGCGCCTTGCGACAGCCCGACGACGAACGCCTGCGCCGTCGCGGTGGCATCGAGGACGTCGACGGCGTCCTGGGCGAACTTCGACTCGGCGTAGTCCTCGACGGTGGTCGGGCAGTCGCTCTTGCCGTTGCCACGCGCGTCGAACACGATCACGCGGAAGTGGCGCGCGAGGTAAGGAATCTGCATCTTCCAGATCCGCGAATGCACGAGCGTCCAGGTCGGGCAGAAGAGGATCGTCGGCGCGCCCGTGCCGTAGACCTCGTAGAAGACGCGCACCCCGTCGCGCTCGATGTAGCCCTCGTCGTCGGGATACATCGCGCGGGTCTGCTCGCGCGCCCGAGCCGGTTCAGCGGTCGCCCGTTCTGTGACGCTCACGGAGCCACTGTCTCACCCTTACGTGCATAGCGCGCGAACGGCGCGTGATTTCGGTGCAAAGCCGCGTAGGCTGCTCGGATGCTCAGCGTCCGCGTGCTCGGGGAGCTCGCGATCGAGCTGGACGACGTGCCCGTGGACCTGCCGTCCGGCCGGGGTGCGCGCTCGCTGCTGGGGCTGCTCGCGCTGGACCGCCGCTTGCACTCGCGCTCGGCGCTGGCCGCCCAGCTGTGGCCCGACGTCCTGGACGAGAGCGCGCGCACCAGCCTGCGCAGCGCGCTGGCGGCGCTGCGGCGCTCGCTGGAGCCCGACTCCGAGCGCTACCTCGTCGCGACGCGCGAGCGCGTCGGGCTGACCGACGCCGTCCGAACGGACGCCGTCGCATTCGGCCAGCACACCGACGACGGCCGGCTACAGGACGCGATCGACCTGTATCGCGGCGACCTACTATCGGGACTCGACGACGACTGGGTGCTCAGCGCCCGCGACGAGTGGCGCGAGCGGGCGGGCGGCGTGCTCGGGCGTCTCGCCGACGACGCCGACGCCGCCGGCGACGCCGCGGGCGCGATCACCCACACGCGGCGGATCGTCGCACTCGACCCGCTCGCAGAGGACGGTCAGCGCGCGCTGATCGGTCGCCTCGCGAGCGCCGGCGACCGGCCTGCGGCGCTCGCCGCCTACACGCGCTACGCCGATCGGTTGCGGACGGAGCTGCGCATCGCCCCGTCGGCCGCGACCCGCGCGCTGGCCGACGAGCTGCGCAGCGACGAGCCCGAGACGGCGGCGGCCGCGACCGAGTCGGGCGTTGTCGCGCCCGCGTCGGGCACGGTGACGCTGCTGTTCACCGACCTGGTCGGGTCGACCGAGCTGCTCGTGGCGCTCGGCGACGACGAGGCCGAGCGCCTGCGCCGGGTGCACTTCGGGCTGCTGCGCGACGTCGCGCTCACGCATGCCGGACACGAGGTGAAGTCGCTCGGCGACGGGCTGATGGTCGCGTTCGGCAGCAGCGTCGACGCCGTCGGCTGCGCGGTCGGGATCCAGCAGGCGGTCGAGCGCCACAACCGGCGCACGGGCAGCGACAGCCTGCGCGTACGTGTCGGGCTCAACGTCGGCGAGCCGATCCGCGACGAGGACGACTACTTCGGCACGCCGGTCGTCGTCGCCAAGCGCCTGTGCGACCGCGCCGAGGGCGGGCAGATCCTCGCGTCCGAGCTCGTGCGGCTGCTGATCGGCGCGCGCGGCGGCTTTGACTTCCGCTCGGTCGGCGAGCTCGATCTCAAGGGCCTCGGGCAGCGCGTCGCCAGCTGCGAGGTCGGCTGGGAGCCGGCCGGGACGGAAGGGATCGCGCTGCCGGCCGAGCTCGCCCGCGATCAGAGCACGCTCGTCGGCCGCGCCGAGGAGCTGGCGGCGCTCGGCGCGGCCTGGGAAACGGCGCGTAGCGGGCGCCTCGGTGTCGTCGGCGTCGCCGGTGAGCCGGGGATCGGGAAGACGCGCCTGGTTTCCGAGTTCTGCCGCGGCGCACACGCCGACGGCGCGACGGTGCTGCTCGGTCGCAGCCACGAGGAGGCCCAGGCCCCCTACCTGCCGTTCGTCGAGGCGCTGCGCCAATACATCGCGGCGTGCCCGATCGACGAGCTGCGGCTGCAGATGGGCCCGCGCCGCGCGATCCTCGCGCGCCTCGTCCCCGAGCTCGGCGCGGCCGGTGAAGACGCACGCTTCGCCGCGGCGAACGCGCCCGGCGGGGACGCGGGCGAGCGTCATGCCCTGTTCGAAGCGGTCGCCTCGCTGCTGGGCGAGGTGGCGCGCTCACACCCGGCGATCCTCGTGCTCGACGACCTGCACTGGGCCGACGAGGCGTCGCTGCTGCTCGTGCGCCACATCGCGCGTGCCGCGGCGGACACGCCGCTGTTGATCCTTGGCACCTACCGCGCGACGGAGGTCCACGACGGTGATCCGCTGTCGGCGGCACTCGCCGAGCTGCGCCGCGCACGGGTGCTCGAGCCGCTCGAGCTCGCCGGGCTCGGGACCGACGACGTCGGCACCCTGATCCGCGGGCTCGGGGCCGAGCTGGCCGACGGCGTCGCCGACGCCGTCGCGCAGCGCACCGAGGGCAACCCGTTCTTCGTCGAGGAGATCGTGCGTCACCTCGACGCCGGCGGCAAGCTGACTGTCCCGGCGAGCGTCAACGACCTGCTGCGGCGACGACTTGCGCGCCTGAGCGATCCCGCCCGGCGTGCGCTCTCCGCAGCCGCGGTGCTGGGCCGGGAGTTCGACCTCGACGTCCTCGAGCGCGTCGCGGGTGACGGCGGCGAGGATCTGCTTGCTGCGATTGACGAGGCGCTGGCGGAGCAGCTGCTCGTCGCGGGGTCTGACCGCATCGGGCGCTTCGCCTTCGTGCACGCGCTGATCCGCGAGTCTGTCCATGACGAGCTGTCGGCGGCGCGGCGCCCGCAGCTGCACCGGCGCGCCGCCGAGGCGCTCGAGGAGCTCTATCCGTCCCGGCTGGACGAGCACGCCGACCTGCTGGCCCATCACTACGTTCAAGCCGGCGACGACGTCCGCAGCCTGGACCACCAGCTCCGCGCCGCGCGCGTCGCCGGGCGCGTCTACGCGCCCGAGACCGCGATCGACCACTACGGCGCCGTGCTCGAGACCGCCGCACGGCTGGCGTTGTCCGTCGACGCGGACACGCGCCTGCGCCAGGCGCTCCTTGAGCGCGGCTGGATGCGCCAGTGCACGGGCGATCACGAAGCCGGCGTCGCCGACTATGGACGCGCGCTCGACGCCGCGCGTGCCGCTGGCGATCGTGAGCTGCAGGCGCAGGCGCTCGACAGCCTGGGGTTTGCCGAGAAGCCCTTCGACGCGGCGCGGGCCGAAGCCCACCAGCAGGAGGGGCTCGTCATCGCCGCCGAGGTGGGCGACGCCGCGCTGCAGGTGGCGATCCTGAGCCGGATGTCGCTCGCGCGCACGACGAACCTCGACCTCGCGGGCGCGGTCGAGGCGGGGGAGCGGGCACGGGAGATCGCGGAGCACACCGGCGACGAGCGCGACCGCGCGAAGGCGCTCGACGCGCTGAAGCTGGCTGCGCTGCACCTCGGCAACCTCGATCAGCTCGAGGCGCTCACCGCCGAGCTTGGGGTGATCCAGCGCCGCCACGGGGATCTGATGTACCTCGAGTGGACCGTCCTGGAGTCGGCCTTCGTCCCGCTCGCCAACGCGCGCTGGGAGGCCGCCGACGACCGGCTCCAGGAGGCGTTCGCGATCCACAGGCAGGTCCGTGACGCGTTCTGCGCGCCGATGCTGCACGACGCGAGCTGCTGGTTGGAGCGCAGCCGCGGCGATCTCGGCAAGGCCCTGGCCGACGGCCGGCTCGCCGTCCAGCTGACCGAGCGCGCCGGGCCGACCTGGTTCGGCGCCTGGACGCGGGCAACGCTCGGCTGGGCGCTCCTGGACCTGCGCGCCGTCGCCGACGCCGTCGTCATGCTCGAGGGCGCCCTCGCGCAGGCGGCGACGCACAGCGACCACCTCCTCGCCGCCGGTCAGCTCGCGTGGGCGCGCGTCCTCGCCGGTGATGACGCAGGCGCCGCGGTCGCCGTCAGTGACGCCGAGGTCGCGCTCGCGAACCTCACGACCCCCGCCGGCGGCGCCTACCTCTATGGGTTCGGTGCCACCGCCGCCCTGGCGCGCGCGCACCTCGCGGCCGGTCGGCCCGAGCGCGGCGCGGAGATCGTCGCGCCGCTGCATGCCGGCGCGGCCCAGTCGGGCTGGCACGAGGCCACGGCGGCGACCGCGCTCGTGCTCGCGCTCTGTCACCGCGCGCGCGACAACGAGGACGCAGCGACGCAGCTGCTGCAGACGGCGATCGACGTTGCCGCGGAGCACGGGCTGCCCGGCGTCGAGTGGGAGGCTCGCGCTGCCGCCGGGCAGCACGAGGAGTCAGCGGCGATCGTGCAACGGCTCGCGGCGACGGTTCCGGACGAGCGCCTTGCCGCCGGGTTCGTGCAGGCGGCGCAGCGCTGAGCGCGGCACGGTCCAGGTCACCTCGAACGCCAGCGCGCGCGGATCGTCCAGCGGGGCGAACGCCAGGTCGTCGAGGGCCGCGCGCTGCGTGCGGTACTCGGCGAGCGCACGGAGCTTGCGCGCGCGGGCGGCGCCGTCCAGCGGCCTGACGCGCGGGACGAGGCGCTCGACCATCAGGCCTGCCGCGGCGAGCGCATCGCTCCACTCGGCTGCGACGTTGGTTCCCGCGGGCTGCGGCTCGCCGGTCACCCAGCCGGGCCAGCCGCGCGGGATGCCGTGCGGCAGGTCGGCATAGAGCACGACCGGCCAGACCGGCGCGAGCGCCAGCGCGGCGTCGCGCGCGACGACGTGGTCGTGGTGGCCGCTGAGCCCGGCCGGCGCGAGGAGGGACGTTCCGGGCTCGATCAGCGTGCGCAGCACGCCGGCGAGCCGGTCGACCGACAGGTCGGCGCCGTCGTACTGCACGTCGAGCATGTCCAGATGGACCGCGGTGCGGTCGACGAGCGTCAGCGCGCGCCGGTCCTCGTCGTGGCGCTCGCGCATCCGCGCCACGGGATCGGTCGTCCCGGTCAGGCGATCCCAGCGCGGTGCCTCGCTGCCCTCCTGCGGAGATGCCGTGCAGACGTTGACGACCGTCACCGCGTCGGGCCCCTCGAGCATGTGCCAGCACGAGAGCACCGCGTCGTCGAAGTGCGGGGAGAGGATCGCGACCTTCACGGCGACCACCCTCGCAGGCCGCCCGTGCGCCGACCGTGAACCGCGCGCGAACTGAC
>CAVXAS010000017.1:0-754433 GCA_963759825.1 Paraconexibacteraceae bacterium
CCGGGATCGGCAAGAGCCGCCTGATCGCAGAGCTGGCCGGGGACGTGGCGGCCGCCGAGGCCCCGGTTCTCTACGGCGGCTGTCGCGAGAGCCCGCGCCCCCCGTATGGGCCGTTCGTCGACGCCATCTCGCTCGACCTCCGCGGGCTGGACCACGACACCGCCGTGCGCCGCGTCGGCCCGAGTGCCGGTGACCTCGCGCGCATCGTCCCCGACCTTGGCGACCGTTTCGGTTCGGCGGCCCACGTCGCGGGCGAGAGCCCGGAGGGCGAGCAGCTCCGGCTGTTCGGCGCCGTGGGCGACTACCTCCAGCGCACGGCGCGGCCGCGTGCGCTCGTGGTGATCGAGGACATCCACTGGGCCGATGCGGGCACGCTCGCGCTGCTCGGTCACATCGTCCGGACGGCCGGGGGGTCCATCCTGCTCCTGGTCAGCAGCCGGGATGTTGCTCCCGACCTGACGAGCGCGTTGTCGACGTTCTTCGCGGACATCAGCCGTCATCCCGCGGTGCGGCGGATCGGGCTGAGCGGGCTCACCCAGCCCGACGTCGAAACGCTGCTTCGTGCCACCGCCGGTAACGCGGCGCTGGACGTGTCGCGCACCGCGCGCATGCTCCACGAGGCGACGGCCGGCAGCCCTCTGTTCCTGCGCGAGGTCGTCCGCGAGCTACCCGCCAACGGCATTCTGCTCTCGGTTCCGGTGAGCGCCACGCTGCGCGACCACGTCGCCACCCGCTTCGAGCGGGTCTCGGAGGACGATGGAGCGGCGGTCGACGCCGCTGCCGTGCTCGGCGCCGAGTTCGCAGCACGGACATGCGCGCAGGTCCTCGACCGACCGCTGCCCGACGTTCTCGACGCCCTGGACCGTGCCGCCGGCCTCGGCATCGTCGTGCCGATTCCCGCCGCCGCCGGGCGCTTCGCCTTCACGCACGCCGTGCTGCGCGAGGTCCGCTATGAGGCAATCCCCGCCGGTCGTCGCATGCGCCTGCACCACGCGGCCGGAACCGTCCTGCGCGCCGCCGGCGCGCCGGTGACCGATCTCGCCCGTCACTTCTACGCGTCCGCGGATCTCGGTGATCGCGAGGACGCCTTCATGTACGCCCGGCGCGCGGGAGAGCTCGCCCGCGAGCGTTTCGCCTTCGCCGACGCGGCCGTCCACTTCGAGCAGGCCGATCAGCTCGCCGCGCAGCTGCCGGGATTCACCGAGCAGGATCTCTGCGAGCTCGCAATCGAACGGGGAGAGGCGCTGCACCGGGCCGGAGACCCCCGCCATCGCGCGGTGCTGCTCGAGGCTGCGGCTGCGGCGCGGCGGCTCGACGACGCCGACCTCCTGACGCGCGCGGCGCTGGCCCTCGGCGAGCAGGGCTGGACGTTCTCGGTCGGTGGGGCGGCCGACGACGAGATCATCCAGGTGACTCGCGATGCGCTCGGCCGGCTGCCGGGCGACGCGACGACCAGCCGCGCCCGGTTGACGGCCATGATCGCCGCGACGGTTTACCTGTCCGACCACCACGAGGGGCGCGAGCTGGGCGCCGCCGCGCTCGCCACCGCTCGCGCTTCAGGTGACCCGAACGCGCTCCTCGAGGTGCTCATCACAGCGCACTGGGCGTGCTTCGATCCCTACGACCTCGAGCAGCGGCGCGCGTGGGCGACGGAGGCGCGCGAGCTCGCCGAGCGCCTCGACAACCCAGCGGCGCTCGGTCAGGCACTTCTGATGCTCGCTCACGACCGGCTCGAACTGGGCGAGGTGGCGAGTGCTCGCACTGACTTCGATCGCGTCGACCGGATCGCCGACCAGCTCGACGCCGCCTACGGGCAGGTCTACGGGGCGGCCAATCGGGCGCCGCTGGCGGTGCTCGCCGGTCGCCTCGACGAGGCGGAGCGATTGGTCTCCGACTTCCTGCCGCTCGCGCGGCGTATCGGCTTCGAACCCGCCATCTACTTCGGGGGCACCAAGGCGACCGTGATGGTCGAGCGGGGCCACTGGGAACGCGGCATCGCGGCTCTGGAGCGCACGGTCGACGGCCCGAACGCGCTGCCGGTGTTGCGCGCGAGACTGGCCATGCTGCAGGCGCGAGTGGGGAACGCCGACGAGGCACGCCGCCACTTGTCCTACTTCACCGAGGACGATTTCGCCGTCCTGCCGCGCAACATGCAGTGGGTGCTCGGCCTCGTCATGCTCGCCGACGCCGCGACCTGGCTGCGCGACAGGGACGCCGCCGTGCGCATCCGCCGGCTCCTCGAGCCGCTCAGCGGGCACACGCCATGGGGGGCGACATTCACCGCCCTCTGGCCCAACGACATCGCGCTGGCGCAGCTCTGCGTGGTGCTCGGCGACCACGCCCGCGCCCACGCCTACCTCGATGCCGCCGAGCGCCTTTGCGAGCGCGAGAACCTCGTCGCCCACCGGGTGCGCGTGGCCCTGTACCGGGCGTGGGCGCTGCGTGACGCGGAGGAGGCAGTCGACGCGCGCCCCGCCGTGGCTGCCGCAGACGCGTCGCCGTGCGCCGGCGTCGCGCGGGAGGCGCGCTTGATGGGACTTGCGGACTAGCGGCCCCGCGGAGGTGGTTGAAGCGGGCTTGACGTTCCGTGTCGCGGACGCGTGGCCCTCGGCCAGATCGCCACGCGAGCCTTCGCGACGTTCCACCGCGCCGTCCGGCCATCAGCACGTCCAGCAGAAACAGTCGTCTCTTGCAACAACGAGCTCTTCGTCCTCGGGCCTCGTCCGGCGCCCGCGGCTGCTCGCCGCGCTCGAGCGCCTCGCGCTTGGCCATCTGAAGCGACAGGTCCGAGACGCGCAGATCCGCGCGAAGCTGACCCCCGACTACCGGATCGGCTGCAAGCGCGTCATCGTCAGCAGCGACTTCCTCGAGACGTTCATGAAGCCCAACGTCGAGCTCGTGGCCGCGGGGATCCAGGAGATCGTGCCGGAGGGCATCGTCACGCAGCACGGCCGGACGGTCGAGTTGGACACGATCGTCTTCGCGACCGGTTTCGATCCGATGAACCCGCCGCACTTCCGCAACGTCGTCGGCCGCGGCGGGCGCAGCATCCGCGAGGCCTGGGATGCGGACGGCGTCCGCGCCTACCTCGGGACGGTGATCCCCGGGTTCCCCAACCACTTCACCCTGCTGTGCCCGAACACCGCGAGCGGCAACAACTCCGCGCTGCAGCCGATCGGTTCGTCATCGATGCGTTGCGCGCCACTCTCACGGCGGCGCCCGGGCGCGGGCGCTGGCTCCGCTCGCGCCGCATGCCGCGGGCGGGGTCACGAGGTGCTGTGGGCGACGTCTCATTCACACGCGAGAGGTCGCAGGTTCGAAACCTGTCGCGCCCATCGTCAGCAGAGCCCGGGCGCCGCGGTCACGTGTCCGTAGCTGCGCGCGCGCTAGGCCGCGAAGCCGGCGACGGCCCGACGACGACGCGCCCACCGCGGCTGGGCACGAGCACGACCGAGTAGCCGTGCGAGCGGTCGCGCCGCCCGCGCGCGGGCCGCAGCCATGCCGCGCGCCGCGCGAGCTCGTGCAGGACTTCGCGCATCTCGAGCGCGGCCAGCGCCGCGCCCGGGCAGCGGTGCACGCCGCCGCCGAACGGCACCGACGCGCCCGCGGGCGGCCGCTCGCTCTCGAGCCAGCGCTCAGGATGGAACGAGGCCGGATCGGGAAACGCCGACGCGTTGTGCGACGGGAGCGGGTGCAGCACCACGCGCGTACCCGCCGGGACGAGTACGCCGTCGAGCTCCGTATCGGCGAGGACCGTCCGCGCGGCGCCGATCACCGACGGGCGAATGCGCAGCGCCTCGTTGCCGATGGCATCCGCCCAGGCGTCGCCGCCGTCGTGCGCCTCGTCCACCAGCCGCGCCCACGCCTCTGGGTGATCGGCGAGCAGCACGCACGCCCACGCCAGCGCCGAGGCCGTCGTGTCCTCTCCGCCGAACAGCAGGCCGAGCAGCTCGTCGCGTAGCTCGGCGTCGTTGTACGCCGGGCGCCCCGCCTCGTCGGTGGCGGCGAGCAGCATCGACAGGACGTCATCGCGACCGTCCGCCCCCGCCGCACGCGCAGCGGCGACCGTCTCGTCGAGTAGGCCGTACAGCTCCTCGCGCACGCGGACGAAGCGCCCCCACGGCGAGCGCCGACCGAGATCGATGCGCAGGCGCGGGAACATCAGCGGCAGCGCGAAGCGCGGGCTGCTCCAGCGCTCGATCGCGTCGTGCAGCCGAGCGAGCCGCGCGGGCTCGTGGACGCCAAACACGATGCGGCAGATGACCGACACGGTGATCCGCTGCATCACCGGCCGCATCGCGAGCGGCACACCGCGTGGCACGCGATCGAGCTCGGCCGCCGCGATCTCGACGATGTCTTGGCGACATGCCGCCAGACGCTCACCGTGAAATGGCTTGAGCAAGAACTTGCGCCGCCTGAGGTGCTCCGCGCCATCGACGAGGATCAACGCCGTGGGACCGATCAGCGGGACGAGCATCCCGTCGCCGCTCCAGTTGCCGAAGCGCTCGCGATCGGTCAGCGCCTCGCGCACCAGTTCGGGCCGCGTGATGAAAGCGAAACGCCCGACTCCGAAATAGTGCGCGCCCGTGACCGAGCCGTGGCGACGGCTCAGCGCCGCTACCTGCCCGAGCGGGTCGTACAGGTAGCGCACGCTCTGAACGAGGACCGGCTCCCGCGACCTTGGCAGCGTACGAACCATCTTGCGGACCCTCCTGCTCCGGCGACCGCGCCGCGCGGTCGCGCCCCCGCGAGCCTAGTCGACCAGGCGCCCGCGTGGACCCCAGATCGCGACCACGACCGCGGCGATGACAAGCGTCACGGCACCCACCATCAGGGCCAGCGAGAACCCGTCCATGAACGCGTCGACCGCGAGCTGCGACGTGGCCGGGTCGCCGAGCGCCAGAGCCTGCGCAAGCGAACGGCGGACAGCCGCCGGCACCCCATCGGATAGCCCCGCGGAGTAGCGGTCGTTCAGCAGGGAGCCAAGGACGGCGATGCCGAGGGCACCGCCGACTTCGCGGGTCACGTCGTTGACGGCGCTCGCCATCCCCTGCCCGCCGCTGGGGGCGTCGTCCATGATCATCGCCGTCGCCGGGACGCTGGTAAGGCCGATTCCCGCACCGAACGGCACCAACGCGAGCACGAGCACCCAGAATGGCGTGTCCGCCGTCGTGAGGGCCACCGCGGCCAACCCCGCCGCGCACACCACCATCCCGATCGCCGCGACAGGCGCTCGCCCGAGCGCGACCGCACCACGCTCAGCAAGCGGTGAGCACGCCCCGAGTGCCAGCGCCGGCACGAGCAACGCTGCGCCGGCCTCGAGCGGGCTCAGGCCGCGCACCAGCTGAAGGAACTGCAGCAACAGCAGGAACGCTCCGAGGACGACGAGCCATTGCAGCAGCACCGCAAGCGACCCAGAGCCGAACTCGCGACGCCCGAAGAGCCGTACCTCGAGCATCGGGCGCTCGCGTAGCAACTCCCAGCCGACGAAGGCGGTAAGCAGCCCGAGCCCGATCGCGCAGCAGACGAGAACCCGCATATCCGTCCATCCCCACTCCGGTGCCTGGATCACGCCGAGCACCAGCGCCGCGAGACCCAGCGCACTCAACGCGGCACCGACCGGATCCGCGCGTGGCTCGTCGCCGGCCTGCTCGCGCGGGGCCACCACCGCGCACGCCACGAGGATCAACGCCCCGGCGACGGCGTTCAGGATGACCACGGACTGCCAAGGCCACGCCTCGAGAAACGCGCCGGCCACCAGCAGGCCCACGATGCTGCCGGCGCCGATGACCCCGGACCACACGACGTAGACCTTGCCGCGCTCCGACGGCGCATGAACGTCGACCAGGATCGTCAGGGTCGTAGGCGTGATCGCCGCCGCGCCGGCCCCGGCCAGGGCGCGCAGGCCGATCAGCACCGACGGCGACTCCACGAGTGAGGCTGCCGCATTTGCTCCAGCAAACAGCGCAAGCCCACCCAGAAGCAGCCGGCGACGCCCGAACAGATCACCGGCCGCGCCCGCTGGCAGCAACAGCGCGGCGAACGCCAGACCGTAGCTGTTGACGATCCACAGGAGCTCGGTGTTGTCTGCGCGAGTGTCCCGGGCGATGTCGGGAAGAGCGACGTTCAGCATCGACACGCTGGCAGCCGTGAGGGTCAGCGCGGCGCACATCGCAACCATCACCAGCGTCCGGCGCCGGGGCGCGAGCGGCACTGGCGGCACCTCGATCGCAGGCACGACGCGCAACCTACCGGCCTCGCTCAGCCCCATCCGCAACTATCGGCGGCCGAACCACATTCCGGTCATGTTCTGGCGTGGGCTACGGGCACAGCCCGTCGAAGAACGGGATGTTGTCCCCCGTGAGGATGTCGAAGTCGACGAACGAGTCGTAGATCAGGTTGGGCTCCGGCGTGCCGCAGTGGATCTCCCCGAGCGAGTACGTCTTGATTGGATCCTCGAGCTCCCGGTGGTAATGCAGGAAGCCGAACTTCCGGTCGGCGGCCAGGTATGTGTCGTCCGGCGAGTTGAACTCGATCAGGCGGTCGCTGTCACCGGACCTGTAGTAGACGGCACGACCGTTGATGTGGTCGTTGCTGGTCCCGAAGGCGGCCCACGCGCGCCCACACAGGTCGGTGGGTCCGCAGTTGTCCGTCTCGAAGCCGCCGGCGACCTCGAGCGTGTTGAACTTGAGATCCTCGTCGCCCCATAGCTGCGCCAGCACACGGTCGACGTGCCGACCGTGGTTGTCGAGTGTGATCTCCCCACCGGACGCCGGCACCGTCAGCGTCACGTGGCCGGGCAGCGCGTCGACCTCGGCGTTGAAGAAGCCGTTGCCGCCGACCGGCGAGGGCAGGCCCGAGCCGTGCAGCGTGATCCGGTCGATCACCGCGCCGTCGCTGTCGTAGTCGATGACCTGGCCGCCGCCCGCGGTCGGCGTCAGCGAGAAGCCGACGTGAGCGGGCAGCTGGTCGATCGTGCCGTCGACGGTGATGCCTGAGACCTCGCCGTGCAGCTTGAAGACCTGCGGCTGCGCGGTGTCGATCGAGCCCGCGATCGGGTCGCCCTGGAACGACAGCCCGGTCATGCCCGAAATCCGCGCCGGACGCGCGGTAGCGCGTGGCGGTGTCCTCGTACCAAGCGTAGGAGCCGCTGACAGCGGGCGCATCCGAGCCGTCGCTGGCGAGCAGCGTGATCGTCCCGACCGGATTGGTCGCCGTGACGCCAACCTTGCCGTCGACCTGCCTGACGTTGAACGTGTTCGGCAGGTTGTCGATCATCGCGTCGAGGCGGCTGGCCTTGCTGAAGAACGTGCCGCCGTACGGGCCGGCCGCGTTGAACGCGGCCGACGGACGAGGTGCTCGCAAAGGCGCTGCTGCGCGAGCACGGGCCGACTCACCATCGCGGTTGCCCACGCTGAGGCGCCATGCTGTCTCGAGGCCCAGATCGGTGTCGTAGCGCCTCCCACCGCGAGACACGGCAGCCGGACGGCAGGCCTGCCGCGACTTGGCGGTGTAGCGCCGCACGCAGTCGGCTGTCGAGAGCTCGTCCCCTGGCAGGCCGTCGTCGTCGCGGGCCGCGCCGATGCCGCCGAGCAGCCTTGCGCCCTGTCGCGTGAGCTTCGACAGCAACACCCCCCACCCGCCCCCGGTGACGTCGACGTCGCGGCCTTTGATGCGATACAGCAGCGGCGGCTCCGGCTCGCGGATGTCGAAGTCGGCGCCAACCTCGCGAAAGGTCTGCTCGGTGATGCCGCCGACCTCGATCACGATCGCGCCGTTGTTGATCTTGAAGCCGTCGACGTCGCGCGTGGAGGCACGGCCTCCGACGTGCTCGAGACGCTCGACGACGAGCACCCGCCGCTCGGCCTTGGCTAGGCGCGCAGCGACGAACAGCCCACCGGCGCCGGCGCCGACCACGATGACGTCGAAATCCTCGCTCATGTTCGTCAGCCGGCGTCGTTGCGCAGCGCCCGTATCAGCGCCGGCGTGAGACCGAGCACCCACAAACACCAGGTGCCCATCGGGATGAAGTAGCCGACCAGGCCGTTTGCAGCCCACACGCCCTCGTCCGAGAAGAACGGCGTCCACAGCAACGGCATCGTGAACGCAGCCAGCATGCTCAGCCAGATCGTGTAGCGCGGCAGCGCGCCGACGCGGCCCTGCGTTCGCAGGATCAGCCATCCGACGAGGAACATCTGGCAGGTGACCGGCGGCCAGAAGATGTCGGCGATCCAGTAGAAGAAGTCGGCGAACGCGCGCGTCGCCCCGGGGTCGTCCAGCGGCTTATAGGCAGCGACGGCCAGGGCGGCCAGGGCGATCATCATGAGAAATGGCACGGTGAGCCCGGAGACGAGGGCGCCGATCGTCAGCGGTCTGCTGCCGCCCTCCATGCGCCACATGTAGCGGGCGACGCCGAGCTGCCAGAGCAGCAGCCCGACCATGCCGATCTGACACCCGCCCGCAGCGATCAGCAACTCGGTGCGATGGTCGGCGAAGTAGTTGGCCGTCTCCGTCGGGTTCATGTCCGGCGACCACGGCGTGACGCCCGGGATGATCACCCAGCACACGGCCACGAAGACGACAAAGATGTAGCCGTTGGCGGCGTAGAACTGCCACCAGCGTGCCTGATCGACGGGCGGGGCGAGCGGCTCCGCTGGCCTGGCGCCTGGTGCGCGCGGGACATCCGTCCGGGAGGTGGGCGTGATCGTGGTCATCAGCACTCTGCCTTGATTCGTGGATATTTCTGTGTGACGTCTGTTGGGCCCGTCGCGGCAAGGCCCCTGGAGAACTTGCCCACCGTTCCCTGCTCGGGGTAGGCGTTGTAGCCGAGGTCGTGCAACTCGCCGAGCAGGCCGATGCTCATCAGCTGATCGACCGCGTGACTCACCTGTTTGGGATAGCCGACGAGCGAGTTCTCCGAGACCATCGCGAAGACGCGCCCGAAGTGGCCCGTGGCGTCATAGGGGTTGGCGGCCGAGCCGAGGCCGCTGAAGACGCCGGCCGCCTCGGGCGCGAACGGTGCGAGGTAGTCGATCGCCGGGTTGGCCTGGCACAGCGTGCGCTGCAAGCCGGGAAACACCTTCGCCAGCGGCGCCGAGGCGCTGCGGACGCGCTTCAGCGTGGCGGTCAGCGGCGCTGCTGCGCGTTCGACCTCAGCGAGCAGTCGCCGACCGCTGACCGACGCGGGAACGAGCGCCTCGATCGCGGGCCGCAGGTCTTCCAACGTGGTGGACAGATGCGTGAGCACCGGCGACGCCGCGCGCGAGGTCTGCGGCAACAGCAGCGTCGTGCGCCTGACCTGTCGCAGGGTGGCAGGCAGCCGCGCGAGGGTCACGCGCAGCGCGTCGTCGCGCGAGGCGACGGCACCGAACGTGGTTCGCGCGTTGCCTGCGAGCCGGCGCACAGCGTCTCCCCGCTCGGCGAGCGACTGCGTGATCGAACCGAACGAGTCCACGAGCCGCGCTGTCTGGCGGCGATCGCGGGCAAGCGTGCGCAGCAGCGGAGAGCCGGCAGCGACGAGGCCGGCGGTGTCCTCGGTCAGATGGTTGAGCTGCTCACCGCGACCCTCGAGGCCGTCGCCGAGCCCGCGGATGAACTCGCGCGCCCGCGCGCGTGTCGATCCCTGCAACGTCGAGAGGATGGTGTCGACCTCGACGTAGTCGTTGGCACGGGTCATCGGCAGCGTGTCGCCTTCGGCGAGCTTGCGGGCGGAGCGACCGGGAACGACCTCGAGGTAGTTCTCTCCGAGCAGGGTGCGCAAGCGCACACCGACACGCGAGTCGGCGGGAATCGGTGCGTACTTCTCGTCGATGTCGAACTCGACGCGGGTCGCGAGCCCGTCTTGCTCCACCGAGGCGATGCGCCCGACCTTCAAACCGGCGATACGCACGCTCGCGCCCGACCCGAGCGAGGACGCCGTCGGTACCAGGGCACTGACGCGGTAGTGATGCTGTAGCGGGCGTAGTGCGCCGGCGCCGATCAGCAGGGCCACGAGAAACCCGCCACCGATGACGATCGCCAGCACGGCGGTGGCGACGTGCAGCCGGAAGTGCGGGATCGGACCCCTCATCGTGCGCCTCCTTCGCGCTGTCGCGTGCCGCCGGGTCCCGGTCGTCCACCGACGGGCGAGCCCCCGGCGCAGTTCTTCAGCCTGACCTCCCGAGGCTCCTTGACGAACGCCGACGTGTTCACCCCGAACGTCGCGTCGGCGCGTGGACCTGGCCCGCGCTGGTCGCCCAGCTTGAACACGGAGGGCGTCCACTGAAAGAAGCGCTGGATCGCGGTGGTGCAACTCGCAGCCGACGTCGTGGCGTGATCCACGGCGCCGACCTGAGGCCGCAGGGCCGCGGTCGCGCGTGACAGATCGGCGGACAGCGGCCGCAGCACACGGGCCAGCGGCGTCAGCCGCCCGACCGGCCGCTGCAGCGCGCGGACCGCCGGCGCGGCGTCGGCGCTGAGGGCGCGCACGTTCGTCAGCGCCCGCGGCAGCTCGGCGACGAGTGGACTCAGCGCGCGCATCGCGCGGTCGATCTGTGGCAGTGCCTCGGACACGGCGCCCAGGCCACGGTCGAGCCCAGTGATGGTGCCCGGCAGCTCGGCCAGCGTCTGTTCGAGGTCGCCGCGGTGCGCGGCGATCGTCCGCAGCGTCGCGCCGCCGTCGCGGACGAGCTGTCGGACCTGCTGGTCGCGCCGCGCGAGCTCGCCGGTCAGCAAGCGCATGTTGTGCACGAGGCGCCGTGTGGCGGCGTCACGGGTCCCCAGCTGGCGTGCGACGGTCTGTGCGGTCGAGAGCGTGGGAACCAGCGCGGCGAATGCCTCTCGCAGTGCCGCTCCACGGTCGTCGAGTCCGTTGCCGAGCTGGTCGAGCACGGTGGCGAGGTGCGTGCGTACCGCCGGGCTGAAAGCCTGCATGACATCGGCGACGTTGACCGAGGTCTTGGTGTTCGCCTCGGCCAGCGGGCGCGCGGTCGTCAGCTTGCCCGCGCGCGGGGTCCCGCGGTCGACGAAGTCGAGGTACATGTCCTGCAGCGGCGTCTGCGGACGTAGCTGCGCCCGTGCGTCGGCATACAGCGGCCCATACGAGGACTCGACAGAGATCGTCAGCACCGGGCGCCCGTGCTCGAGCGACACGTCGGTGATCGTTCCGGCGGAGATGCCTTTGATTCGCACGTCGTTGCGGCCCGGCACGACGCCGCGGGCGTCGGCGACGAGGACGCGGAGCTCGTGCGTCGAACGCAGGGAGCGCGATCCGACCTGCATGAGGATGTAGCCAAGCGCCAGCACGCCCACCGCCGCGCCGATCAGCACGATGATCGCGGGCCTCGCGGCCCGGCGCGCCTCGAGCGCGAGCCGCCCGCGCGTGACCCGGTCGGTGAGATGGCGATGCAGGTCGCTCATCGCTTCGGCGGTCGCCCGGTCAGGAAGTTGGCGTAGGTCTGGAGGAGGTTGCCGAGCCTGTCGCAGGTCACGAGGTCCTGGCGCTCGGGGTCGGTGAGGATCGCCTTGCACGGCAGCGCATCGACGGCGCTCTCGCGTGCGGAGATCGGGAAGCGGAAGAACGACATGCCCGCCCCGTCGAACTGGCCCATCGCACCGGCCAGCGACGCGACCGTCGGTCCGATCATCTGGTAGGTCGTGCGCTGGCTGACCGCGTCGCGCACCGCGAGGCCGGGCAGGATCTTGGCGTTCGCGCGCTCGATGCTGGGCTGGAGGTCGGCCAAGAGCGGCGCCGCGTCTCGTGCGGCCGCCGCGAGGTCGTGCGCGGCTGGCCGCAAAGCACGTGTCAGTGGGCGCGCGCGGGTGAGCAGACGCGCGGCGTCGGCGACGACCGGGCGCAGCGCGCGCACGCTGGGTGCGACGCGCGGGCTGATGTCGCGCAGGGCGTCAAGGACCGGCTGAGCGGAGGCGAGGGTCTGTCCCAGGCGGTCGACGTGGGTGCGCACGCGGGGAAAGCCGACACCGGCGGCGCGCAAGGTCGCGGTGACATCGGCGCGGCGGTCGGCCACCGCCCGCATCGTGCGCGCGCCGTCCTGTACGACGCTCTTGATCTCCTCCGCCGGCGTCGACAGAGCGCGGGCCGTCGCCGCGGACGGTCCGGACAAGCGCGCGCAGGTCGTCGCGACGTCGGCCGCGCACGGCGCTCACTCCACGCCGCAGGTCGGGCGATGCGTCTGCCAGGGCAGCGAGTGCCCCGGCGGGGAGCTGCGGGTCGCGCAGCGCCTTGGGGGCCTGGTCAAGCAGGGTCTGCAGTCCGCTCTGCGGCGTCCCGCGAACGGCAGTCAGGACGTCGTCGAGCTCGACCTGGTTGGACGTTTGCGTGACCGGGATCGCACCGGCTAGCCGGCCGCTCGCGGCATCGCCGCGCGCGAGGTCGACGGCGAAGCTGCCGCCCAGCACGGTGCGCCAGCGGATCGCGGCGGTGGCGTTGCGATACAGCGGGAACGCGTCGTCGTAGACGGTGAGCTTCACGGTGGCGGTTCGGCGCCGACCGTCCAGGGCGATCGCCTTGACGCGTCCCACCTCGACCCCGCTCATGCGCACCTTGTCGCCCTTCCGTAGCTGCGCGGTGTTCGCGAACACCGCGGTGACGGTGCGGCCACCCGGCTGGAGCAGCGTGTTCAGGACCTGGCTGAACGCCAGTGCCACGAGCAGGCCGATCAGCGAGACGACGACGAGGCCGAGGCGCATGCGGCGGTCGAGCGCGAAGCGGCTGGTCATTCTTCGCCTCCCGTGAGCGGGTAGGCCGAACCGGGCGAGAACCGACAGGGGCGCGGATAGGGGTCGTTGTCGACCAGCGGATCACCTAGCGACGTGGTGAGCTTGCCCGCGCCGGTGATGTTGCCGGGGCCGGTGAGCGCTTCGACGCGGATCGCCGAGAGCGGCGCGAACGAGCCGCCACCGGGCACGGCGTAGGCGAGGAAGTCGCGCCAGTTCTCGGCGAAGTTGTCGATGTCGCAGCCGTAGCGACCGAGGGTCTTCACAGGCTCGCGAAGCGTGGTGAGGGCGTGCTGCAGTGGGCTGAGCGCCGGCGAGAGCGCGCGCGTGACGCGCAGGACGTCGGGGACGGCGCTCGACGTCGCGTCGAGCAGGTGCGGCAGCCGACGCAGCGGGGCGGGGGCGTCGCGCAGCAGTGCCGCGGCCGCACGCATCCCTGCGGGAGCGGCCGTGAGGTTGGTGCGTGCGCTACGGGCGAGGCGGTCCAGTGCCGCCACGAGCTCGCGGCCCTCATGCAGGCCCGGCTGCGCCGCGGCGAGCGCTTGCGGCGCCTCGGTCAGGGTCCCGCGGACCGCCACGCGCTCGCTCGCGAGCGGTCGCAGCGCCCGGGCGGTCGGACGAAGCGCCGCGGCGACGTCCAAGGCTGCCGGCGCGGTCTGCGAGGCGAACGCCGCGACCGAGGGCGTCAGACGGTCCAGCGCGCCGGATCGCGCGTAGATCGCGCGAGTGAGGGCCAGCCAGTCGGCGCCGACCTGGGGCCCGGCCGAGATGGCGCCGTTGAGTCCGCGCCCGCGACCGAGCAACCCCTTGCCGAGCTCGCCGATCGTCTCGCCGAGGGCGTGGCGGGTCTCGTCGTCGAAGGTGTCGAGGGCGTCCGGAACCCCGTAGGTCAGCGTCGTTGCGTCACCCTTGATCGTCGCGCCCTCGGCGAGGGCAGCGGTGCTGCGTCCGAGGCGCAGTTCGACGTAGCGCTGTCCGAGCAGGCCGCGCCCGCGGATGAACACGCGGCTGTCGGCGGGGATCGCGCCGGTCCCGCCGTCCAGGCGGAGGGTCAGGCGCGCGACGCCGTCGTGGACCTCTCGTCGGATCACCTGGCCGACGCGCACGCCGCTGATGCGGACCTCGTTGTGACGGCGCACGTTGCCGATGTCCGGCACCGCGGCGTACAGCGTGCGCCCGCCGCTGAGAGGCAACCCGTTCGGAGCGCGCATCGCCAGCGCAGCGACCGTGACGAGGACGGCGAGCACGAGAAACCCGGTGATCGCGACGAGCGCGGCCGGGCGACGGCGGCGGATGCCGGCGACGCGCGTCATCCGCCGAGCAGATAGTCGAGCAGCGGTTTGACGGACGACGCGCCGCCAGAGTCGGGCGTCTTGCCGGTCAGACTCTCGGTGATGGCATCGACCGTTTTGATGACGCCGTCGATTGCGTTCTTCACCTCGGTCGGGATCGCGGCCGCGGACGGCTTCGAGTCCTTCGCGGTAGGCGGCGTCGCAACGGCAGGCGCAGTTTTCGCCGGGCGCTTGCGCGCGCGCGCCTGCTTTCGTTTCTGAGGGTTCTGCAGCAGGTCCAGGCGCCGGATCAGCGTCAACACGGCGTCGGTGCTGAGCGTCGCGCGGACGCGGAACGAGTGCGAAAGGCCATCGCGCGTCTGGATCGCCGCTGCCCAGCCATGCAGCACGCCGAGCAGGTCGTCGATGCTTGCGTTGACGGTGCGCGTGAGAGGAGGCGCGTCCTCGGCCAGGTTCGCAAGCGCAGTGACTGCCGGTCTTGAGCGCGCGAGCACGGGGGTCGCGCCGTCGGCCAGACGCGTCAGCGCGGGCGCGGCGGCGCGCGCGCGAGCAAGCGCGGGGGCGGCCGCTGCGCGGACGGGCTGCAGCTCGCGTAGTGCCGCCGTCATCGGCGGCGCGGTCTGCGCGATCCTGGCGGCCGCGGGCCGGAGTGGCGCGGCGGCGCTGCGCAGATCTGCGAGGAACCGCTGCGCGGTGCGCAGCGTGGTGGGCGCGCGGCGCAGCGTCTCGGCGAGCGCGGCGCGACGAGCGGCGACGTTCGAGGCGGCGCCGCCGGCTGAAGTGACGAGTGCGCCGAGCGCGTCGCGCTCGGCGGCGATGGCGCCGACGAGGTGATCGCTGTTGTCGACGAGCCGGCTTATCGTGCGACCGTCGGCGTTCACGCTGTCGAGCACCCGGCCGAGTTGGACGACCGAGGGCGGCAGCAGTCGCAGCGCCTGGTTGAAGTCGACCTTGCGTCCGGTGAGGGCCACTCCGGCTTCGTTGACCAAGATCTGCAGGCGCGTACGCGTGTCGGCATCGAGCACGTTGAGGACCTGGTCGAGGTCGGTGGGCGTGCCCACCCGCGACGACGCGATCGTCGACCCCGAGGGCAGTGGTCGACCGCGGTCGCCGGGGTCCAGGTCGATGTACTTCTGACCGAGCAGGTTGCGCGTCGCGATCGCGACGGCCGCATCGCGCCCGATCGGGGCACGGTCGTCATCGAGCGCGAGCGTGGCGACGACGCGGTCGGCGCGATCGAGGCGCAGGTCGCTGATCGTGCCGATCTCGACGCCGCCGAGGCGGACCTCGCCGCCCTCCTTGAGACCGCTCGCGTTGGCCAGCAGGAGCTTGACGGTGTAGCGGTCGTCGCCGCCACGAATGAGCAGCAGTGTGACGAGGACGGCGGCCGCCAGCAGCAGCGGCGGGGTGGCGCGGCGCAGACTCATCGCGACCTGCCTGACGATGGCGGGAACGCGACGAGGTTCTTGGACAGCGGGTCGAACGGGCGCGCCTCGGGATCCTTGGAAGGGTCGACGCTCTCGGGGCCGACGCCGCACTCCGGCAGGAACCAGGGCTGCCCGGCGTTGCGCCCCGGGGGACGCGGGAACGCGTACTCGGTGACGACAGGCGGATAGAGCTTCTGCACCTGCGGGGTGTTCAGTGGGATGCCGGTGTGGAACGGATATGTCTGCAGGGCGACGCGCCCGTACTTGTCCTTGCCGTCGCCCTGGCCGGCGGCAGACGACCACGTACTGAAGAACCCGGCCAGCTCAGGCGCGTACGGCCGGATGCACTGCAACTGGTAGGCGAGCTCGTCGAGGAGCGTGCGTGTCTTCGGCGACACCGCGCGCACGCGCCCGAGCAACGGGTCGAGGTCAGATGTCGCGCGGCGCAGCGTCGCAAGCGCACGGGTCGCGTCGGGCCCCGTCGACCGCACGGCACGCAGCAGCTCGCCGAGCGGTCGCGCGATGCGGTCGACTTCCTCCACGGCGGGCCGCAGCCTGCGCGACAGGTCGCGCGTTGTCAGCAGGGTGCGATCGGCACGCGCCAGCGTGGCGCGAGCCGATGTGAGCAGCGCCGGCGTGTGCTCGAGCGTGTCGCGCAGCGCGGCGCTTTCGCCGGCGACCGCGGCGAACGCGCTGTCTGCGTCCTGCACGAGGTCGCCGAGGGTCGGGTCGGCGGCGTCGATCGCCGCGGTCACACGGTCGCCGGCGCGCACCAGCGTGTCGAGCGCGCGCGTGTCGCTGCCGAGCGCCTCGGCGACGGCGCGGGCTTGGGAGATCGCGGCGGGTGCGTCGGAAAGGGTGCGTCGCAGCGGCGGCTTGGCCGCCATCAGCGCGGTCCCGCCGCGATGCAGGAGCGTGCGCAGGTCGCGCCGCACCGGCGCCGAGAGGGTGCGCGCCAGCTCGTCGACCTCCAGTGGGAGGCGCACGCGTGAGGATGCGATCACCGCGTGATCGCGCAGCATCGTCGCCGCCTGGCCCGGCGCGAGGTCGACGTAGCGGTTCGACGAGCTGACGGTGCCGCCGAAGCGCAGCGCGAAGCGCGTGTCGCTGGGAAGCGGCCAGCCGGAATCGTCGATCCGCAGCTCGAGCCGGGCGCGGCCGTCGCGCGTGGGCTCGGCCGTCGCGATCGCGCCGACGTCCTGGCCGGCGATCCGCACCGGCACGCCCGGGTACATCGTCGCGGCCTCGCTGACGTAGAGCGTGAGGCGATGGCCCTCGTCACCGCCTCCCCGCCACGCCACGATGCCGACGAGCACGAGGATCACGCCGAAGCCGAGAACGCGCGCGAACAACGGTCAGCCGCCGATCGGCAGGCGCGGGTCGGGACCGTAGAAGACGGTCAGGTAGCCGAGCGCGATGAAGTGGACGAAGACGAGGTTGACGACAAGCGATCGCGCGACCGCCGTGCCGACGTTCGCGGGGCCGCCCTTGACCGTGTAGCCGAAGTAGGCCCCGACGATCACGACGACGACGACCGTGGTGCCCATGTTCACCAGCGCCAGCAGCTCGTCGAAGACGGTCTGGATGTTCCAGTAGAGGTCGATGAAGCCCGACGATGAGACACCGTCGAGGACGACGACCGCCTGCAGGTACTGCGCGACGCCGATGCCCAGCAGGCCCACGGCGCCCGCGATCGGCAGGAACAGCAGGCCTGCGACGAGGCGTGTGGCGACGACGAAGCGCAGCGGGTCGATCGCCTCGGCCTCGTAGCCGTCGATCTCCTCGTTGATTCGCATCGCGCCGATCTCGGCGGTGATGCTGCACCCGACCTTCGCCGCGAAGATGTAGCCGAACATCAGCGGGCAGGCTGCGCGCGGTCCGGTGATGCCCGCGAAGATCCCCGTGAAGTCCGTGGCTCCGGCCGCCTGCAGCACGTAGTAGCCGAAGTTCATCGCTGAGATGCCGATGAGCCCGCACATGAACCCGATCAAGACGGTGCTGCCGCGCACGAGGATCGCCGTCTGGCGCAGGATCTCCGCCGTGTAGAGCGGGACGCCGCGCAGCGCGCCGATGGCCTGTCCCGCGAAGACCGCGAGGTCACCGGCCTCGCGCAGGCCCGAACGAATCGGCCCGACGTGTCCCTCGCTGCTCATCGTCACCCGCGCAAGGTCGACACGTCGGGAAAGAGCGCCAGGTAGGCCGTATTGGTCAGGGCATTGATGACCCAGACACCGACGAACATGATCAGCACTGCCTCGTTGACCGCGCGGCCGACGCCTTCGGCGCCGCCGTCGGCGGACAGGCCCTTGTAAGTAGCGACGAGCCCGACGAACAGCCCGACGACAAACAGTCGGAAGATGAACGCCAGGACGTCGATGCTCAGCAGGAACTGGCTGAGGTTCTCGAAGAACGCCGACTGGTTGATGCCGAAGTAGAACGGGAAGACCACGAGGTCCAACGCCTGGGACATCAGCAGCGCGAGGCCGCCCAGCACGGGCGCGGCGATCGCCATCGCCACGATGCGCGGGACGACGAGGCTGCGCTGGGTGTCGACGCCGAGCACCGCGAGCGCGTCAAGCTCCTGGCGCAGCTTGCGCGCGGCGAGGTCGGCGGTCATCGCGCTGCCGGCAACGCCGGCGTAGATCATCACCGAGATCCACATCGCGGGCTCGCGGATGAAGCCGAGGAACGTCGCGCCGGGCAGCCGGTCCTGCGTCCCGAGGACCTGCGTGATCCCTCCCGCGAAAGCGACGGCGACGCCCAGCACGAAGGCGAGCATCCCGAGCGCCAGCGGCACCAGACACCGGCGCATCGCAAGCGAGATCTCCACGACGCAGTCGCGCCACCATGGGTATGGCGGCGTGAACGCCAGGCGCCACGACCGCACGAACTGCAGCGTCATCGTGTCCAGCGTGGCGAGCATCCGGTAGCCGGGCGCCTGCCGCAGGATCTGCTCCGCGCTCACACGCTCTGTGGAGTCGGCCATCGCTAGGCGTCCATCCCGAGCGGGCCAAGCGTCTCCGCCGCGAGGAACTGGCGCACGAACGGGTCGTCGGATGTGAACGCGTCGTCGGTACTCCCGGTCCAGATGAACCGGCCGCGCCAAAGGATCGCGACGAAGTCGCTCGTTCGCCGGACGAGCTCGATGTTGTGGCTGATCACGACCATCGTCCCCCCCATCTCCTTGTGACGCTCGTTCAGCAGGTCGCCGAGCAGTGCCGTGCGCACCGGGTCCAGACCGGAGTCCGGTTCGTCACACAGCAGGATCGGCGGGTCGAGCGCCAGGGCTCGCGCCAGGCCCGCGCGCTTGCGCATGCCCCCTGACAGCTCACCCGGGTAGCGGTCGCGCGCGCCCCAGAGCCCCACCGCGCGCAAGTGCTCGCCGGCGATCTCGTGAACCTCGTGGTCGGACAGATCGGTGTGCTGCTGCAGCGGAAAGGCGACGTTGTCGAACACCGACATCGAGCTGAACAGCGCGCCGTCCTGGAACATCACGCCGATCTCGCGGCGCAGCCTCACGAGCTCGTGCCGGCGCATGGCGCCGAGGTGGCGACCGTGGACGACGACCTCGCCTTCGTCGGGTCGCAGAAGGCCGAGCACATGCTTGATGAGCACGCTCTTGCCAGTGCCCGACGGACCGAGGATCGCGGCAGCACTGCCCGCTGGGATCACCAGATCGGCCCCCTGGAGAACGGCGTTCGAGCCGAAGCGCTTGTGCACGCCCCGCGCCTCGATCGCGGGCGCTGACGCCCCGGCTGTCTCTGTCATGAGCATCGCTTGCATCCTCCTCCGCGGCGCCACCGTAGCAGCCGACAGTAGGTCGTGCAACATGTTGTTGGACAGGTTGTCCATCTGGTACTCTCGCGGCTATGGCCTCGGTGACGGAGAAGAAGGGACGCACGCGCGCAGACCAGCGCGAGGAGCTGCTGCGCAAGCTGCGGCAGACCACCGAACAGCTTCTCGGGGAGGGCCGTAGCTACACGGAGATCAGCGTCAATGAGCTCTGCCGTCAGGCCGAGGTCAACCGCTCGACCTTCTACTTGCACTTCGAGGACAAGGGTCACCTGCTCCGCGACCTCGCGGGCACGGCGCTCGCTGAGGTTGCCGAGATCGCGCGCGAGTGGTGGTCAAACGCCGACGCCACGAGCGCGGATGAGACGGAGGCGATCGCCGCACGCATGTTCGCGACCTACCAGCAGCACGGGCTGCTGTTCGCCGCGTTCGCCGACACCGCCGTGTACGACCCGGTCGTCCGCGAGGTCTACAACGGCATGATCGCGATGTTCGCGAGCGAGATGCAGCGACTCGTCGACGAAGCCAAGGCGGACGGGAGATTGCAGCAGGACGTCCCGGCCGAGGAGGTCAGCCAGATGCTCGTCTGGATGGTCGAGCGCACCTGCTACCAGATGGTGCGCGGCGCAGACGAGGAGCGGCTCGGGCGCCTCGCTCGGGCTACCGCACTGATCGCGCGTACGGTCGCCTACGGGCGGCCCACGGAAACCTCGTGAGCGTCCCGCTCGACCTGCGCGCACGCGATACCGCCGCGACGCTCCTCGAACGCGCGGCCCCGGTGCTCGAGCGGATGCCGCTCCTCGGCGCCGCGCCGCTGGCCGAGCCTCCGCGAGGCAGCGGGCTGAAGCCCGTGATGGGAGAGGCGGGCCTCCCGGTCCTCGGCCATTCCTTCTCGATGATGCAGCACACGCTCGACCACACCCGCCGCTTTCGCGAGAAGTACGGCAACGTCTTCTGGAGCAACGTCGTGGGGACGAAGCTCGTCATCGTGGTCGGCCCCGAAGGCATCGAGACCGTGCTCGCCAACCGCGATCGCGCGTTCTCCAACAAGGGCGGGTGGGAGTACTTCATCGGCCCGTTCTTCGAGCGTGGCGTGATGCTGATGGACTTCGAGGAGCACCGCCACCACCGGCGCATCATGCAGCAGGCGTTCAAGCGCGAGCGCCTCGTCTCCTACCTCGAGGCTGATGAACGCCGCCATCGCCCGCGGCGTCGCCGCGTGGCAGGCGGGTCCGGGATTCGAGCTCTATCCCGCCGCCAAGCAGCTGACGCTCGACATCGCGACCGAGGTCTTCATGGGCGAGCAGCCGGGCGACCAGGCCGACGAGCTCAACCGCGCGTTCATAGACGTCGTCGTCGGCGGTCAGGCGATCGTCCGCGCCGACGTACCCGGGGGACGCTGGCATCGCGGCCTCGAGAGTCGGCGGCTGCTCGAGGAGCACTTCCGTGCGCAGATCGCGCGGAAGCGCGCGGGCGACGACGAAGACCTCTTCAGCGTCCTCTGCCACGCCGAGACCGAGGACGGCGAGCGCTTCTCCGACGAGGACATCGTCAACCACATGATCTTCACGATGATGGCCGCCCACGACACGAGCACCATCACCGCGGCGATGATGGGCTACTACCTCGCCAAGTGCCCCGAGTGGCAGGCGCGCGTGCGCGAAGAGTCACGCGCGCTGGGCAAGACGACGATCGGCTACGACGACCTCGACGAGCTGGTCGCGATGGACCTCGTCTTCCGCGAGACGCTGCGGATGAACGCGCCGGTCGGCCTGGTCGCGCGTCAGGCGCTGAAGGACACCGAGATCTGCGGCTTCTACGTCCCCAAGGGCGCCAAGCTGATGCTCGGCATCTACCCGACCCAGCGCATGGAACCGTGGTGGAACGATCCCGACACGTTCGACCCCGAGCGCTTCACGCCCGAGCGCGCCGAAGACCAGTCGCACAAGTTCGCCTGGACGCCGTTCGGCGGGAACGTCCACAAGTGCATCGGCATGCACTTCGGCGCGATGGAGGTCAAGGCGATCATCCATCAGCTCCTGCTGCGCTACAGCGTGCACGTCGAGCCCGGCTACGAGCCGATGATCGACTACGGCACCGGCCCGTTCCCCGGCGACGGCCTGCCGATCGAGCTGCACCCGCTGCGATGACGGCGCCGCCGCGTGAGTCGACGCTCTTCTGCGGTATCTGCGAAGCGTCCTGCGGTCTGATCGCAACGATCGCCGGGGACGAGATCGTCAAGCTGCGTCCCGACCCTGAGCATCCGAACTCACGCGGCTTCGCCTGCTCGAAGGGGATCGCGTTTCCGGCGGTCCGGGACGACCCCGACCGCGTGCTGCGACCGCTGCGCCGCGAGCCCGACGGATCGTTCGTGCCGGTGGCCTGGAACGTGGCGCTCGACGACATCGGGGCTCGGCTCCGGGCGGTGATCGCTCGGCACGGGCGCGAGTCACTCGGCGTCTATCTCGGCAATCCCAACGCCTGGAATTTCGGCGCGTCGCTGTGGCTCGCCGGGCTGGCGACGGTGCTGAAGACCAAGCATTACTACGGCGCCACGTCCGTCGACATCAACAACTACCTCGTCGTCGGCGAGCTGCTCTACGGCAACAACGTCACCAACCCGGTCCCCGACCTCGCGCGCACGGACTTCTTCCTGTGCCTCGGCGCCAACCCGGTCCTGTCGCACGGAAGCATGATGAACGTCGGGCGAGTTCGCGAAACGATGCTCGCGATCACCGCCCGCGGCGGACGCGTGATAGTCATCGACCCACGGCGCACCGAGACCGCGGAGCTCTTCGAGCACCTCCCGATCCGACCTGGCGGCGACGTCTGGCTTCTGGCGGCGATGCTGAAGGTGATCCTCGACGAGCAGCGCGAGGACCGCGCCGCACTGGACGAGATGGCACGCGGTCATGACGTGCTGCCGGCGCTCGTAGCCGACGTAGACCTCGACCGCGCCTCGCGCGAAACCGGGATCGAAGCCGAGCAGATCGTGCAGCTCGCGCGCGACTTCGCGGGCGCCCGGTCGGCGGTCGTCTACGGCCGCTGCGGCGCATCGCTGGGCCCGTTTGCAACGCTGGCGAAGTACCTGATCGACGTGCTCAACGTCGCGACGGGCAACCTCGACCGCGCCGGCGGGTGGTGCTTCGGCCGCCCGATGCTCGACAGCGAGCGACTGCTCGGCGCCGTCGGCCTGACCGGCTATGACCGCTGGCGAACGCGCGTGGACGGCTTCCCCGAGGTCCTCGGCACATCACCCCTCGTAACGCTCCCCCGCGAGATCCGCACGCCGGGCGAGGGACAGCTACGCGCGATGGTCATCGCGTCGGGCAACCCGGTGACCGCCGGTCCCGCAGCCGGGGAGATCGAGGGCGCGCTGCAGGAGCTCGACCTGTTGGTCTCGCTCGATCCGTACATCACCGAGACGAGCCGCCTCGCCCACTACATCCTGCCACCGGCGCTGTGGCTGGAGCGAGAAGGGTTCCCGTTCTTCACCCAAGCTCACAGCGCCGTGCCCTACGCGCAGTGGGAGCGCCCGACTGTGGCGCCGCGCGGCGAGGCGCGCGACGACTGGTGGATTCTCGACGAGATCTGCAAGCGCATCGGGGTGGTCCCGCTGCCGGTGCCTGGAGCTCAGTTGCTCGGGCGGCTCGGCATCCGTCCGAAGCCCTCGTTCCTCGTCGATCTCGCACTGAGGCTCGGCCCCGAGGGTGATCTGCTTGGCCTGAGGCCCCGCGGTCTCAGCCGCAAGAAACTGCTCAGGCACGGCGGGGCGATCAAGCTCGCCGACGGACTCCCCACCGGTGTGCGCCGCAAGCGCGTGCACCACAAGGACCGCCGCGTGCATCTCGACCATCCGATCTTCGCAACCGAGATGCAACGACTCCTTGCCTCGGCGCCGGACGATCCTGAGTTCCCGCTGCGATTGTTCGGCGTGCGGGAGCTGCGGTCGCACAACTCCTGGCTGCACAACGTGCCGAAGCTGATGGCCGGAGACCGCGTCCAGCGGCTGCGTATGCATCCCGCGGACGCTGCCGGGCGCGGCATCGACGACGGCGACGAGGTGGAGATCGTCTCGCGGCACGGCAGGATCACCGCACCGGTGCGTGTCAGCGACGAGGTCATCCGAGGAGCGGTCGGCCTGCCGCAAGGCTGGGGACACCGCGGTGGATGGCGGCGTGCCGTCGCCGCCGGCGGGTCGACATACAACCTGCTCACCACCAACGCGCCGAGCGAGGTGGACGTGCCCAGCGGCAACGCGGTGCTCAACGGCGTGTCGGTCCGCGTGCGGCGCCTGACTGAAGGGGGCGGGAGATGACCTACGTGATCGCCGCGCCCTGCGTGGCCGACTACTCCTGCGTGGAGGTCTGCCCGGTCGACTGCATCCACCCCGGCCCCGACGAGCCCGGCTTTGAGCAGGCCGAGCAGATGTACATCGACCCCGGCCAATGCATCGACTGCGAAGCGTGCGTGGAAGCCTGTCCGGTAGGCGCGATCTTCGCGGCCGACCGCATGCCCGACCGCTGGCAGCATTATCCCCAAGTCAACGCGGCGTATTTCGACGCGCGCCGATGACCGCTGCACGCCCGCTGCGAGTCGCCGTCGTCGGTGCCGGACCAGCAGGCATCTACGCAGCAGGACATCTGCTCGCGGGACCGGCCGGGACGTACGTCGACGGCCGACTGGTCGATCTCACGGACGGCCCCGTCGAGGTCGACGTGCTCGAGCGGCTTCCCACACCGTGGGGCTTGGTGCGCGGCGGAGTCGCTCCGGACCATCCCGACAAGAAGCTCGTGGCCGAGCTCTTCGAGACGATCGCCCGGCGACGGGGATTTCGCTTCTTCGGCAACGTCGAGGTCGGCCGCAATGTCCAGCCGGCCGAGCTGACGCGCTGGTACGACGCCGTGATCTACGCCGTCGGCGCGGCCGGCGATCCCGCTCTGGCGATTCCAGGTGAAGCTCTCGCCGGGTGCCTGTCGGCTCGGGAGTTCGTGGCCTGGTACAACGGCCACCCCGATTACAGCGACCTGCGCGTCGACCTGTCATGCGAGCGCGCCGTCATCATCGGTAACGGCAACGTCGCCTTGGACGTCGCGCGAATCCTCACCCTCGACTGCGAAGCGCTCGCACGCACGGACATCGCCGACCACGCCCTGCGCGCACTGCGGGGCAGCGCGATCCGCGAGGTCGTGATCCTCGGGCGCCGCGGATACCTTCAGGCAGCTTTCAACACCCCCGAGCTGGAGGAGCTCACGCGGCTTCCCGGTGTTGACCTTGTCGTCGACGAGGTACCGACAGCCGACGACATGCTTGATCCGCCGGGTTGGTCGGTCCAGCGCAAGCTCGACGTCCTACGCGATTGCGCGAGCTCGCCACCGGCCAGGCGACGCAAACGCATCGTGCTGCGCTTCCTGACCTCCCCGACCGCGCTCACCGGAACGGACCGCGTCGAGAGCGTCCTCGTCGTGCGCAACCGGCTGGAACATGGCGCGGACCGCAGGGTGCGCGTCCGCCCCACCGATGAGCGATCGGCGATCCCCACCGGGCTCGTGCTGCGAGCGATCGGCTACTTCGGCCGATCCGTGCCCGGCCTGCCCTTCGACGAGGAGCGCGGGGTCATCCCCAACAACGGCGGACGCGTCCTCGCGGGCGATCAGCCGACCCCGGGCACGTACGTCACCGGATGGATCAAGCGCGGACCCAGCGGCATCATCGGCACCAACAAGAAGTGCTCGCGCGACACCGTCCGCGCGCTGCTCGCCGACGCGGTCGCGGAGCGTTTGCCCACCGGCAACACGCTCGATGCCACCGCCGCCGCCACGGCGCTGTCTGGGAAACAGCCGGCGCTCGTGGACGACGCGGGCTGGCGGGCCATCGACCGCCTCGAGCGGACTGCCGGGACGCTGACTGATCGACCGCGAGTCAAGCTATCCACGATGCAGGAGCTGTTGAGCCACGGAGTCCTCACAGAGCGCTAGTAGGATTGCGACGCTCGCACGAGCGCACACGCTGCGCGGCGGAACCACGATGAGAGCAAGGCGGGACCACGTGGCGGCGCGCACCGGTCAGGGTACGGGCGTGGCCCTAACCAGGCTCCCGCTGCTCCGCGCCGTGCCCGCGTCGTCGACGACCGTCGAGGGCGACATCGCCTCCTCCCAACCTGTTCGATCGCCTTGATGGTGCTCGGCCCGCTGCCTTGCCGCCCGCTCGTCACGAAAGATCGGGCTGATGGGCGTGACCTTTGCTCGCCAGAGCCAAAATCGGCGCGTTAGGGGGTGCTGTGGGCAACTGTGCGGGGAAGTCGGACGGCCAGACTCCGAAGTCCAGGCTCACGGACCGCCAGCGGCCGCACGGGTGGCGGCCGCCGCGGTTACGGCCGAGCCTGCAACACAATCGGCGGCTCGCGGGCTCTAGTGAGTATGAACCCAGACATGTCGACGCCCTCATGTCGGTCGTAGCAACCAATCGTCACCTCTTGACTCGCGAACGCCACGCCGACGACGTGCTCATCGAACGCGCGCTACGAATCGCGACCCGAGCAGCGCTCGGTGTGCTCGGCGATCGCGAGGCGGCGGCCGACGTCGCGCAGGACGTTGCGCTGGTCGCGCTACGCAAGCACTCGAGCATCCGGGACCCAGCGGCGATCGACGCATGGCTGTATCGAACGGCCATTCGCGGCGCGTTGCGCGCGGCGCGCCGCAGCTCCAGCCGCCGGAACGCCGAACGTGCGGCAGCCACGCCGGAGCTGACCGTCAACGTCGACGACGCCGCCGTGGTGGCTGCCTCGCTGCTTTCAGGACTTCCGCCACGTCAGCGAGCTGCACTGACGTTGCGCTACGTCCACGACCTCGACGACGCGGCCATCGCTCGCGCGCTCGGCTGCCGCCGAGGAACCGTTCGTTCCCTGCTCTCCCGGGGCCTGGCTGCCCTGCGTACCTCAACCCACCTACCGACGAGCTGATCACGATGCCCAACGACGACCACGAAATTCCAACGGCTGCCGCGACCGTCACCGCGACGCACCCCGACGACGCGCACGCCAACGTGATCCGCGAGCAGCTCACAGCCTTGCGCGACCTGGAGCCAAGCGCAGACGAGATCTCGCGCATTCGCGCGCTTGCGGCCAACGACATTGGAGGCCGCCGCTGGCCGGTCCGGCCCGTAGCGTTCGTTCCGGCCGCGGTTCTCGCGATGTGCGCCGTCGCGGCAATCGCGTTCCTGCCAGCGGGCCAAACGACGCGGATCCCCGGCGCGACCGAAGCGTTGGTCGCCGCGGCCAGCGCAGCCGACAACGCCGCCGGGCCGGCCGCCTTTAGCGGCTTTCGTCACGTCGTGCTGCTAACTCACGAGGAGAAGTTCATCTCCCGCCCCACCGCGCGACCGGGGCAACAGGCGAACTACACGGTCGACGGCCGCGAAGAGCTTTGGATCGACTCCCGTCAGCGCGGCGTGATGCGCGTACATAGTCGCAGCGTCTCCGACCTCTCGGGCGACCCGAGTTTCTTCGACTGGATCAAGAAGACCGAACCGAGCGGACCGACAACGACGCCATATGCCTACGGCGACGGGACGCTCGCCAGGGTTCCCTTGGCCGCGCTGCCGACAGATCCCGCGAAGCTGTTGCGAGAGGTGAAGACCGCCGAGCGCGACGGACGCTGGAGCCCACATGGCCGCTGGACCCTGTCGGGCGTGAGAGCGAGCGAGTTTGACCATTGGCTCGCCCTCACGATGGTGTCGCTATTGGCTACCACGAATGCCACGCCTGCGCTGCGCGGCGCGACGTTCCGGGCACTGGCTCTTATGGACGGCGTCAAGGACCTCGGCAGACTGCGTGATCCGCAGGGTCGTGAAGGTCACGGTATCGAAGTCAGCACCGACCGTTTCGGCTCAGCGCTGCGCGTCATCTTCGACCCAGCCACGAGTGACATCTTGTCGTGGCGCGACACGCAGGGCCGAGGCCTCTGGCGTCGCGTTCGGGAGCACGTCATCCTGAGCAGCAATCACGTCGATCAGATCCCGGCAGACGTGCGACGCGCCGTCGTCACTGAGCCACGCTGACGCTGCGCCTCAACGGATTGCCGACCGACCTGGTCGACCGCGCGCTCATGATGCCCGGCCACCCTGCACTCCCCGCTCGTCCCGAACATGCGCGAGGAGACGGGCGCGTCAGTTGGCGACCCCGGCGGGGCGATTCGCGTCCCCGATCGCCGCGACCAAGCCGAGGACGTGGACGACAGCCATGCGCGCTTCGCTGAGGAAGCGCTGCGTGGGGTACTGCGCCGTCCCGGCTGGGTCGGGAGTCAGCGGGGGTGCCGCGGTTGGCCGCTGTCCCGAGGACATCTTGGAGTTCGCAATCCGGCCGCGCCGGTCGTCTGCGACTGTCCGGTCTCGCGCGCCGCTGCTCACGCTGGCCATCGGTGCCCCGGCGTCGGGCGTGAAGCTGACGTGGATGTGGTCGTGGTGGTCGGGCAGCGCGAGCGTGTTCGCAGCACCGGCGTAGCGCATCAGGCTGATGATCTGGGCCGGTCGCGCGCTGCCTTGGAGTTCGAGAAGCCGGCGGATCGTGTGATCGGTGATCGATCCGGGGCCTTGGTGACCAGCGATGGGGACGCCGTTGACGGAGGCGATGTCAACGGCGTTGCCGGAGCTGTGGTGCGAGATCGAGCCGCCGCTGGTGTGCCGGCTGTGTCCGCAATCGAGTGAGCTGATCGACAGCCGCAGACCGCCGGCGGTCAGGTGCTCAAGCGCGTCGAGGACCCGTCGGTCGATGCGCCCGGCGCGGATGTCCCGGCGTCCGCACGGATAGATGTCGAGACGCGGATCGGCGAGGACGCGGCGCTGAAGCTCGTCCTTGCCGGACAGCTCTGCGATGCGGTGCGCGCGCAGCACGACGCTGTCGACGTACCACCAGGCGTGGTTGTAGGCGAACAGCGCGCGCCGCATTTCCTGGTGTGCACCGGACGCCTGGAGGTACCGCGCCGCGGCGAAGATCGCGTCGAGCGGATTGTGCGAGTCAGCGACCCCATCGCCGCTTGCGTCCAGCCCGTAGGCGCGCCAGGTCGCGGGCATGAACTGCATCCACCCCTTCGCACCCGCACTCGAGGTCGCGCGATTGCGCCCGTAGTCGGTCTCGATCTCGTTGATCGCGGCGAGGATCTCCCACGGGATCCCGTACCGGGTCCCGGCGGCCCGGTACATCGGCACGAGGAATGCGGGCATGCCGAGCCTGCCGGCTGTGCCGTCGGCACAGCCGGCTCATGCGTCCGCGCGCGGCGCGCCGGGTTTGGCGTCGGCGCCGGCTTTGGCCTCGTCTTCGGCTGACGCGTTCGGCGCTGCTTGCGCGGCCGCGCCTGGCGGTCTGCCGCAGGCTGCTCGTCCTCATCGCCCTCTGGCTCCAACCGGACCACCTTCTCGACCTCCGACGGCTGAGGCGGAGGAGGGGTGGCGACGGGCGCGGGAGCCGGCGGGGGTGCCGGCGGCTCCTGGGTGGATGATGTCGCGGTGTCCGTTTCCGTCGCGAGCGCGGCTGAGCCGAACCCGCAGCCGAGCGCGGTGAGGAGCAGCACCGCGAGGCAGACCGGTCGCCCGGCGACGCGGCGCGGCGGGACGACCGGATGCATGCAGTGACGCTACGGCCGCGCGGCTGAACGATCGTCCCGAATCGATGCCGGCGGACTGCGGACCTCGTACCGACGCTCAGCGCCGGGGGTCGGGCAGCAGGAGCTCGACGTTGCGGTCTCCGGGTCGCCCCTCCCCGCCCGGCGCTCCGCCCTGCGGATCGTTGAACGACAGCTCGCGCCCGATCGCGGCCAGCGTCTCGGGATCGAAGCGCGCCGCGTCGGTACCCGGCGCCGGAGTGTCGACGCGCCCGCCGTGGTCGATGACCGTGCCGAACAGCGACAGCGTGCCGTCGCGGTTGTCGAAGAGCTCGAGCAGGCGCGACTGGATGGGCCAGTCGACCTCGGACGCCGTCTCGATCGCCCAGAACCCGCCGCCGCCCTCGCGGGTGAACGCCTCGATGTGATGCTCGTGCGTGTGGCCCGCGACGAACGCGACCACGGAGCGATGCCTCAGGAAGAGCTCCAGGACGTCGGGACCGAGGTGGATCGGTCGCGAGGGGCGCGGATCGCCGTCGCAGCCCGGGCCGGAGGTGGGATCGCCGCACGGGCGCGCGAGCTCGTCGGGATCGCTGTTGACGAGCGTGCGGATCGGGTGGTGTCCGAACACGATCACGAGGTCCTTGCGCGCGTCGGCAGCCCGCAGCTCGCGCTCCAGCCAGCGGAACTGGGGATCGTCGAGATTGCCCTGGGACCCCGGGAGGTTCGACCCCTCTCCCACCGTGTTGATCGAGATCAGCGCGTGGGGCTGGCAGCAGCAGCTCATCGACGCCCGCCGGCGCGACGATGCAGCGGCGATGTCGAACGCGAGCGCTGAGAGCGTTCGCGCGGTATTCGAGGGGGTCGGCTTCGCCGACGACTTCATCGTCCTCTGGGCGCCGGCGGTGTCGGGCTCGATCGCGGCCGGCGATCTCGACCAGGCGCAGCGGCAGATCGCACAGCTCGCGGACGTCCCGCCCGGCCGGCTGCTGCCGCTGCACCGCGCACAGCTGCTGCGCATGCAGGGCATGCTGGCGCTGCATCGCGGCGACGATCCCGAGGAGCTGCTGCGCGCCGGCATCGATGCGCTCGACCAGTTCGGCGCGGTGCCCGACGCGGCCCGCGCGCGACACGCGCTCGGCGGCTGGCTGGCAGGACAGGGCAGGGATACGGAGGCGACAGAGCTGCTCGTCGCGGCGCGCGCGACCTACACGGAGCTCGAAGCGACCGGCTGGCTGTCAGAGCTCGCCGAGCTCGGGCTCATCGCGCGCGTGGCCTGACGCCGGCGACAGCGAGGCATTCGAACGCGGCGGGAAGATTCCGAGGACTTCGCCCGTCCTGTTGTCGTCAGTCGGCGAGGTTCCCTGACCGCAGCGGCCTCACGACGACTCACGTCAGGTGTCCACGAAACCGGGAGAAGTCCACATCGGTCAGCTCTCCCACCTGCGGGTCCGGACGCACAACGACCGCCCGGCCCCCTGGACTCAACGGATCGACCGACCGCATGAACTGCGTGAGCTCCGACAGCGGGACGAACGCGCGCTGCAGCAACACGAAATCCAGCCCCAGCATGACGCTGAGCCCGACCACCAACACGATCGCCTCCGTCAGCGCCAGCGGGAAGCTCACGGTCGCCGGCCACAACGCAAGAACCGCCGTCGCCCCCGCGAACACGACCGCATTGGTCAAGAACACACGCCACAGCAACGGCATCCGCACAAGCGTACGTTCCAGGGCAGGTTCACCCACGCCTTCGCGACGCTGGCGCGGCGTACCGCCCGGCCAGATGAGAGTGAGCGCGCGTCAGGCGATCGCTTGGGCACTGGTGCCCGAACCCCGCAGAACGTCGCGAGATGCGTCGAATCTCGCGCGCCGGACGGCCGCAAACTCGTCCAGGAATGCCTGCTAATCGAATAGTTTTCAGGTTCTGCCTCTCCCGATGCCCTGCGAAGCGCCCCCTCCAGGCGGTGGGTCGCCGGCACCCATGCAGCGCCTACGTGGGCTCATCGCCCGATCGCTGGCGTCACGGTGGCCGGCTCGCCGCGCGCTCACGCGACGCCTAATCACAGAGGATCCGCGCCACGCCCCCGAAGCGGTCGGGGCTGAGCGCGATCGGACGCGCCTCGCCGCGCGCGCAGCCGGCTTCGTGCGCCCTGACACCCGCGCTCCATGACGGCCCCGACGCGCGGAACGTGCTCGCCGGGAAGCCCTCGACCGCCAGCGCGGCGAGCAGGCCACAGCCGACGATCGCGATCGTCCGCTCCAGGCGCGGCCCGAGCAGCGTGAATCCTGCGATCGCGAAGAGGCTCGCCACCGCGACATAGCGCATCTGTGGCTGCCCGGTGACGACGCAGCTCACCAGATAGACCAGCAGCCCCGTGCCCCAGGCGGTCAAAGCGAGGCGGCGGGCGTCGCCAGAAGCCCTCCGACAGGCCCACGCGAGCACCACGGCCAGCACGAGTGCTGCCAGATAGCGTCCCGCCGCCGGCCCGTGCGCGGCGCCGAGGACGTCACGCAGGAGCGCCGTCAGCGTCGCGTCGCTGAGGCCCGCGTCGCGCTCGGGGCCGCCTGCGCTCGACGGCGCCAGCAGGGCTGCGAGAGCCTGGATCCCCAAGCCGACCGCCACCGCGACGACCGGTCCCTCGCGCCAGGCGCCACGCCGGTGGGCCAGGAACGCCGCCGGCAACACGAGCACCGCCAGCGGCGACGACAACGTCGCGAGCAGCGCGACGAGCGAGGCCGTCCGAGTCCCTCGCCCGACGCGGGGAGGCAGCATCGCCCAGAACGCGCCATAGAGCAGGTACCAGTGCAGGTTGGCGAGGTTCGCGAGGCTCTCGCCGCGCAGCGGCGGGGCCAGCGCGACGGCGACTGCCGCAAGCAATGCCCACGATCTCGACCCGAGCACACGGGTGGCCGCGGCGAACACGAACGCGGCCACGAGACCGGCCGCCGCCGCGCTCGCCAGCGCGACGTACGTCGCATACGAGCTCAAGGGCAACACGGCGCCGACCGCCGCGATCGCGCGCGGCACCACATGCAGATATCCCGCGAAGCGGTAGGAGAACGCGTCGAGCCCGTGGACCTCGGCGTCGTGCAGGAAGATCGCGCCGTCCTCGGCCCACACGTGGTCGAACGGGTTGCTCACCACGGCGAGGCGCGCCAGGGTGAGCGCAGCCACGAGGATCGCGACGAGCCCGCCGCATGCCGGCTGCGAGAGGTCGCGCAGCGTGCCGCGCGGGCGCTGGTCCTGACGTCGTCTCAGAACCGACATCCTCCGCCATCCGGCGGGTCAGCCGTACTGCGCGCCGCCGAGCTCCGCCCGCAGTGTCGCGATCTCGGTGACCGCCAGGCCGACGTATGCGGAGCGCACGGCGCCGATCTCAGCGTCGAGATCGCGCATGTACAGCGCGTTGTCCCCGAGGCCGGCGGCGATCGCCACCCCACGCTCGGCCGCGAGCTCGCCGAGCTGCACGCGGACCTCCGCGGCGGTCATCGGACCCTCGCGGCCAGCGACGACGCGAGCACGGTGTGAGCAGACGTCGACACCTGCGACACCCGGGGGTACATGAACGTGTGCACTGCCTGCTGGGGGGCGGCCGGTGCGACGGGTGAGGCGGCGGAGTTCATGGATGTCAGCCTCCTCTCAGGCCCACCCCCTCACATCAGGGAGCCACCCTGAACCTTGACCCCGAGATCTCATGGGCGTTTGCACGCGCCGGGTTCAGGGACCCGCCCCGATGACCCGCGAGTCAACCCCGTCCAGGCTGGCGCCATGCTCCTCGATCACCGCCATCGCAGCCGCGAAGCGCTGCTGTTCATCGTCGCCGTGGCCGTCGCCGTCGTGCACGCGCTCGACGATGCCTTCCTCGGGCGCCAGCCCGGCGTCGGCCTCGGGCAGCACGCACTCGCCGGCCTGCTCGCGCTGCTCGCGGGTGCCGCTGCCGTCGTCGCGTTCCCGCGGCTGCGCCCTGGGCTGCGCGCGACGGTCGCGATCGCCTTCGGCGTCCCCGCGCTCGTCAACGGCGCGATGCACGCCGTCCACATCAAGTTCGACGCACCAGCAGACAGCGACCTCACCGGCGTCCTCGCGCTCCTCGCGGGCGCGTTCCTGATCGGCTTCGGCGCCACGCTGCCTTGGCGGCGGCGCCGTGAGATCACGACCTCGACCAGGCGGCGCTGGGCCAACCGCGCCCTTGCCGTCCCGGGTGGCGCCGCTGTCGCCCTGCTCGTCGTCGTCCCGATCGCGATGGCCGTCTTCGAGACGCACAAGCCGCGCGAGCGCATCGGCGCGCCGCCCAACGCCGCCTACCGGCAGATCGCGTTCGACTCCTCCGACGGCCTGCGCCTCAAGGGCTGGTATCGCCCGTCGCGCAACGGCGCCGCGATCCTCGTGATCCACGGCGGCGGCGGCGACCGCAGCGGGGCCGTCGACCAGGCACGGATGCTCGAGCGCCACGGCTACGGCGTCCTGCTCTACGACGCCCGCGGGCGCGGCGAGAGCGAGGGCAGCCCGAACTCCTACGGCTGGGACTGGGAGAAGGACGCCGCCGGCGCGCTGGACTTCCTGCACACCCGCGCGGACGTCGACGACCGGCGGATCGGCGCGCTCGGCCTCTCCAGTGGCGCGGACACTGCAATCGACGTCGCCGCCACGCGCGATGACGTGAGCGCCGTCGTGTCAGACGGCGCCGCGCTGCGCACGCTCGACGACATCACGCGCACCGTGGGCTCCGACCCGACCACGGCGATCTCCTGGGTCATGTTCAAGGCGATCGAGACGATGACCGGCGACAAGCCCAGCCGACCGCTCGAGGACCTCGTCGCCAAGATCTCCTCGCCGCTGCTGCTGATCTCCGCGGACACCAAGTTCGAGAAGGACGCCAACGACCGCTTCGCCGAGGTCGCCAACGAGCCGTTTACGCACTGGAACATCCCCGACGCCGAGCACACCGGCGCCGTGCGGTCGCACCGCGTCCAGTACGAGCGGCGCGTCAGCGCGTTCTTCGACGACGCCCTGCTCGGGTTCAGGGATGCGCCCCGATGACCCGCCGTCGATTCGGCGCGAGGCTACGACCATGATCCATCACACGCCCCTCACCACCACCGCCCGTCACCTGGACCGCCGCGTCCCGCACCTCGCCGACCTGCGCGTCGGCCGCGACCTCCGCTACGGCCTGCGCCGGTGGGGCGTCGCGATCGCCAGGTAGGCGATACCGACGGCCCCGATCGCACCCAGCGCGATCGGGGCGGCCCACACCTGGTACGTGGGCGCCCCGGGCGGTGCCAGCACCGTCCGCGGCCAAGCGATGTTGATCGTCTCGAAGGTCAGCCAGACCACCGCGAGCGCGTTGATGACGGTGCCGGCCCGCCCCAGCTGCAGGTGACCCGAAGGCCTCCACGTCCCACGTAGACGCGCGATCAGCGCAGCCAGCGCGACGAGCAGGAAGGAGACGTAGATCCCGGCCGTGCCGAACGCGATCAGGCTCCCGACGGCTGCCGAGTTCAGGCCGAGCAGCAACCCGCAGCAGCCGGCGACGGTCGTCGCCGCGATCGCCCCGATCGGCGCACCGTGCCCGTTGACCGCTGACAGCCCGCGCGACCCTGGCAGCATCCCGTCGCGCGCGATCGAGTAGATCGTCCGCGCGGTCACGGTCTGCGCTGCCATGCCGCAGGCGATGAAGGCGATGAGCACGACCGCCGTGAACGGCCGCGACGACCACGAGCCAAAGCTCGAGACCACCGCGGTCGTCACCGGATCGAGGTCGCTGCCGGCGACGATCCCCGCCGGGTCGGGGTGCGCCAGCCCCACGGCGAAGGCGTTGAGGATCACGACCGCGCCGACGCTCAGCATCGCGATCCAGATCGCACGCGGCACGTGGCGCGCCGCGTCGCGCGTCTCCTCCGCCGCGCTGGCGCAGGCGTCGAAGCCGATGAAGACCCAGCCGCCGACCGCCAGCGCGGCCAGCAGGCCCGCGGCGACCGAGCCGCCCGACGCCGCCTCGGCGCCGAGCGTGGAGCCCAGCAGCGACCAGTCCTGCTCGTGGAAGGCGAACAGCAGCGCCAGGCCGATGCCGACGGACGCGATGACCTCGGCGGTGATCCCGAGCTTGATCGCACGGCTCAGCGTCGCGACGCCGAGCACGCCCGCGAGCGCGCAGACGACGACCAGCGCCATCGCGGTGAAGACGATCCGGTTGGGCGACGCCTCGATCCCGAGCAGGCTCAGCGCCCACGGCGCCCCGAGGTAGGCGACGGTCGTGTTCGCAGCCGAATAGGCGCACACCGCGACCCAGCCGTTCATCCAGCCGTACGCGCCCCCGAGCAGCCGCCGGCTCCACTGGTAGGCACCGCCGGCGATCGGGAACTCCGACGCCAGCTCGGCGTAGACGCAGAGCAGCAGGCACTGCCCGGCAAGCGCGACGGGCAGGACCCAGACCCAGGCCGGTCCCGCGACCAGCGTGCCGACGAGCACGACCGCGTAGAGCCCGACGACCGGGGAGATCCCGGCGAAGCCGAGCGAGATGTTGTCGAGCACCCGCAGGCTGCGCGTCAGCTCCTGGTCGTAGCCGAGCTCGGCCAGGCGCGCCGCGTCGGCGTCCAGCGGGACGCCGACGGCGGTCACGACGCGTCCGCGGCGGCGGCGGTGGCGAGCCGGTCGCGCTCGATCGTCCGCGCGACCTCCGTGCGCGAGGACACGCCGAGCTTCATGAACAGGCTGCGTAGGTGCGACTCGACGGTCTTGTCGCTGAGGAACAGCGCCGCGGCGATCTCGCGGTTGGTCATGCGATCGGTCACCAGCCCGGCGATCTCCAGCTCGCGCTTGGTCAGCGCGCTCACGCCCGAGTCGCCCGCCGCCGCCGGCCCGCGCGGCTCGGCGCGCGCGCCGAGCTTGCGCAGCGCGCGCCGCGCCTCGTCGCGCGTGCGCAGCGAGCCACAGGCGTCGAGCTCGCGCTCGGCCTCGCGCAGTTGCGCGATCGCAGCCTTGCGGTCGCCCGCCGCGGCGTGCGCCTGCCCGAGCAGGCTGCGTGAGAACGCCGCCTGCAGGCGCGCGCCGGCGGCCGTCGCGTCCGTCGTCGACTGCTCGGCGAGCGCTACCGCCTGGGCGGCATCACCGCCGGCGAGCACCACCGCCGCCCGCGTGCGCGCGGCCAGCGCACTGGGCAGCCGCAGCTCGAGACCCGCCGCCGCCTGCTCGGCGCGATCGGCGTGCGCGGCGGCGACGTCGTGGCGACCGAGCGCCAGCTCGGCCAGCGCGATGCTCTCCCAGTTGAAGCACTTCTCGACGGGGATCGCCCAGTTGAGCTCCTCGTCGCCGAGCTCGCGGACCGTTTCGAGCATCGCCGCCGGGTCGCCGGCCTCGTAGCGGCACGCCGCGAGCACCCAGCCGGGCCCGCCACCGGCCGACGGCATCGTGCCGCGCGTCAGGCGCCCGCCGACGCGCAGGCTCTCCTCCGCCGCCGCCGCCGCTTCGTCCAGCCGGCCCGCGAAGTAGTGCGCCCACGCGAGCTCGAACAGCGCCCAGAACAGGTAGTGCGGATGCGCCGCCAGGCGCGCGATCTCCACGGCGCTCTCACAGGTCGCGAGCGCTTCGGCGAGCCGGCCCTGGGCCTCGAACGGATACCCCTGGACGAGCATCAGCGGGACGAGCATCCGGCCCTCGCCGTGCGCGCGGGCGATCGCGATGCCGCGCTGCGCATGCGCGACCGCGTCGTCGTAGCGCTCGAGGTAGTTCTCGGCCCAGCCGAGGTAGTAGAGCGCCTCGATCCGCGGCGCGAGCTCGTCGTCGGAGAGCTGCTCGAGCAGCGCGACGGCCTCGTCGCGGTGCCCGCGCGCGGCGGCGGTATGCCCGCTCGACGCCTCACCGAGCGCCAGCGCCGACGCCGCCGCTGCGATCAGCGCGCTGTCACCCGACTTGCGTGCCAGCCGCAGCGCGCCCTCCCCCATCGCCAGCGTCTGCGCGAAGTCCAGCTCGTACATCCCGTCGACCGCGAGCTCGATCTGGACGACGGCGGCCTCCGCGGACTCGTGGTCGGGCAGGTCCTCCCAGGCGCGCACGAGCCGGCGGTGCGCCTCGTCATGGCGGCCCAGCCAGTGCTCGACCGACGCGCAGAGCGCGGTCAGCTCGATCCGCCGCGCGACGGCATCGGCGGGCACCAGTGCGATCGCCTCGAGCAGCGTGTCGCGGCAGCGCTCGAGCTCGCCGAGCGAGCGCTGGGCGGATGCCAGCGCGACGCGGACGTCGACCTGACGCGTGTCGTCGCCGGCGGGCAGCAGGCGCAGCCCGGCGCGAAACCAGCGGACGGCTGCGACCGGCGCCCGCGTGGCGGTCGCCGCGCCGGCCGCCAGCAGCAGCGCGATCGCGTCCTCGTCGCCGGGCTGTGCGGCCTGCTCGACGTGATAGGCGCGCTCGGCCGGGCCCGCGCCCTGCTCGGCCAGCACCTCGGCCGCCCGCGCGTGCGCGCCCAGGCGCCAGCCGCCCGGCGTGGCCTCATACACCGCGCGGCGCACCAGCGGGTGGCGGAAGATGAAGCGGCGCGGCACGCGCGTCGCGCGCACGAGATCGAGCGCCAGCAGGTCGTCGAGCGCGGTCAGGCCCTCGCCGGCCGGCAGCCCGGCGATCGCGGCGGCGACGCCCGGCTCGAACGGCTCGCCCGCCACGGACGCCGCGTCGAGCAGCGCGCGCGAGGCCGCCGGCAGCGTCGCAAGCTCGCCGGCGAGGGACGCGGCCACCGCCGCCGGGACGACGCCGTCGGCGAAGCCGTCGGCGCTGTGGTGCAGGTCGCCGGGCGCGCCGCGGGCGAGCTGCTCGAGGTAGAACGGGTTGCCCCCGCCGTGGCGGTAGAGCGTCGCGGCATCGGGACCGAACAGCTCTGCCGCCTGCGCCTCCGACAGCGGCTGCAGCGCCAGCGTCGTCACCGCCGCCTCGTTCAGCGCCGCGCTGAGCCGCTGAGGCGCCTGCGCCGGGCGAAACGCGAGCACCAGCAGCACGGAGGCGCGCGTCCAGCGACGCACGAGCGCAGCGACCAGCTCGACCGACGCGCTGTCGCTCCAGTGCAGGTCGTCGAGGATCAGCACGAGCGCCTGGTCGTCGGACAGCAGCTCCAGCAGCGTCGTGATCGCGCGGTGCGCGCGAAAGCGCTCGTCGGCGAGCGTGTCGCCGGCCAGCACGGTCTGCCAGGCAGCCTCGTCGCGAAGCCCCTGGGACGCCAGGTACGCGTCCAGGGCGTCGACCCAGACGCTGAACGGCACGTCGCGCTCGAACTCCGCCGCGGACCCGTCGAGCACGAGATGCCCGCCGTGCTCGGCGCGGGCGCGCAGCTCGCCGAGCAGCCGCGTCTTACCGATCCCCGGCTCCCCGACGACGGCGAGGCACTCGCCCTGCCCCTGAGCCAGCGCGGCCAGCGACGCCTCGAGCTGCTCGAGCTCCTGATCACGCCCGACAAGTGCTCGGGCGCTGCTGTTCACATCCACGGGAGGCGACGAGCATACGCCCCGTTTCAGGGGATTTCAGGGCCCGGTTCAGGGATCGACCCGGATGAGCAAAGCGCCCCCGCCGAGCAGGCTGGCCCTCGATGTACCACCAAGCCATCGAGAGGGAGACCATGAGGAAGCCACGCAACCTCGCTGCATCCGCCGGGCGCTGGAGCGCCCAGCATCGCAAGACGGCCATCATCGGCTGGATCCTGTTCGTCGTGCTGGCGTTCGGCGGCGGCAAGATGATCGGCACAGAGAAGATGACCAAGGCCGAGTCCGGCGTCGGTCAGTCCGGGCAGGCCACCAAGCTCTACGACGGCGCCTACCCCAAGGCGGTCCACGAGTCCGTCCTCATCCAGAGCAAGACCCTGACCTCGGACTCCGCCGCTTATCGGGCCGTCGTCAACGACATCAGCCGACGTGTCGGCGCGGTCAAGAACGTCACCAACATCACCGGGCCGTACGGCTCTGGCGACCAGCGCGGCGCGATCTCCAAGGACGGGCATTCCGTGCTCGTCAGCTTCGAGATCCCCGGCGACTACGTCGAGGACAGCCTGACGCTCAAGCCGCTGGTCAAGCAGACCGTCGCGCTGACCGAGGCCGCGCAGCTCGCCCATCCGGACTTCAACATCGAGCAGTTCGGCGATGCGAGCTCCGAGGACGCGTTCATGAAGGTCTTCACGAGCGACCTGAAGAAGTCCGGGATGAGCTCCATCCCGCTGACCATCATCATCCTGCTCTTCGCCTTCGGCACGATGCTGCTGGCCGGGATGCCGGTGCTGCTGGCGCTCACCGGGATCGCGGCGACGATGGGCCTCGTCGGCCCGATCAGCCAGGTCGCCCCGGTCGAGGAGTCGATCAACCACGTCATCCTGCTGATCGGTCTTGCCGTCGGCGTCGACTACTCGCTGTTCTACCTGCGTCGCGTTCGTGAGGAGCGCGCAGCGGGACGCACGCATGATGCGGCGATCGAGGCTGCTGCTGCCACATCCGGGCGAGCGGTGCTCGTCTCGGGCCTGACGGTGATGGCGTCGATGGCGGGGATGTACTTCGCCGGCGTGCCGATGTTCACCGGCCTCGCGACCGGGACGATCGCGGTCGTCGCCGTGGCGATGATCGGTTCCCTGACGGTGCTGCCGGCGATGCTTGCCAGCGCGGGTGACCGCGTCGTCAAGCCGGGTCGCATCCCCGGGCTGGCTCGCCTGAAGGCGCGTGCTGCGCGCTTTGGCTTGTGGTCACGCGTCACCGACCGGGTGCTCAAGCGCCCGGCGCTGTCCGCCGCGCTGTCTGTCGGCGTGCTCGTCGCGCTGGCGATCCCCGCGCTGCACATGCAGACCGGTGAGCCCTCGGTCGACACGCTGCCGAAGAACCTGGCGGTCGTGCAGACGTTCGAGCGCATGCAGGCGGCGTTCCCGTCAGAGACCAACAGCCAGGACCTCGTGGTCAAGGCCGCCGACGTGACGGCTCCGGCCGTGACGGCCGGCATCCAGCGCTTCGAGCAGGCCCTGAACAAGCAGCCCAAGCTGTTCCCCGACCGCCACGTCGAGGTCGACGTGAGCCCGAGCAAGACGATCGCGACGATCACGTTCGCGACCGCCGGCAACGGCTCGGACGATTCGTCGCAGAAGGCGCTTGACGCCTACCGCGACGACATCGCCCCGCAGACGATCGGCGCCGTCGCCGGTGTCCAGACCTACGCCTCCGGCAACACGGCACAGGCGCGGGACTTCAACGACACGCTGCGAGGCAACATCGGCCTCGTGTTCGGGTTCGTGATGCTCTCGGCGTTCGTGCTGCTGCTCGTCACGTTCCGCTCGATCGTGATCCCGATCAAGGCGATCATCCTGAACCTGCTGTCGGTCTTCGCGTCGTACGGCGTGATGACGCTGGTCTTCCAGCACGGCTGGTTCAAGAGCCTGCTCGGGTTCTCTGAGACCGGGCCGATCGTGCAGTGGCTGCCGCTGTTCATGTTCGTGATCCTGTTCGGCCTGTCGATGGACTACCACGTGTTCATCCTCAGCCGGGTCCGCGAGGCCTTCGATCGCGGCATGAAGACCGAGGACGCGGTCTCCTACGCGATCAAGAACACGGCGGGTGTCGTCACCAGCGCCGCACTCGTGATGGTCTGCGTGTTCGCGGTCTTCGGGACGCTGTCCTGGATGATGTTCAAGCAGATGGGCGTCGGCCTGGCCTTCGCGATCCTGCTCGACGCCACGCTGATCCGCGGCGTCCTGCTGCCGGCGAGCATGAAGCTCCTCGGCGACTGGAACTGGTGGCTGCCGAGGTCCCTCGGCTGGCTGCCCGAGTTCAAGCACGAAGGTGAGGTGCTGCCCGCACAGGCCTAGCCCGCCACCCGATTGACGCGCCACCGGCGTCCGCTCTTGCGAGCGGGCGCCGGTCGTCGTTTCGGGGCCGGTTCAGGGACGCACCCTGATGTTCAGGAGGGCGATCCACGACACCCTTCAGCCATGCCGATGTTCCTCCTCCACCACCGCCACCGGCCTGACGAGTGCGGGGTCGCCTTCGCGGCGTGGCAGGGCTTTGACAGCCCGCTGCGCCACCGCGTGGTGCCCTCCACCTGCCTTGCCGGTGGACACGCAATCTGGTGGCGCGTGGAGGCGCCTGACCTCGCAGCAGCACTCTCGCTCGTGCCGCCCTACGTGGCGGCGCGAACCGAGCCGATCGAGGTCCGCGACGTCGAGATCCCTTGACGCACGGCATGTTTTTTTCCCTCCCCCAAGACCGAAGGAGCAGCGAGATGTTCACCAAGAAGATGGCCGCCCTCGGGGCGACCGCAGGAGTGCTCGTCGCCGGGCTCGCGCCCGCCGTCGGCCTCGCCACGGCAACCAAGACCGGTACGCACACGGTCTCGGCCGCGAAGCTCAACGTCTATGAGCAGCCGAGCACGACCTACGCGGGCGTGCTCGTCAAGGGCGAGCGCTTCGTCGTCAAGAAGCTGTCGACGTCCGGCCGCTACGCGTACGGCGTCGCCTACGGCCACGTCAACAAGAAGGGCTGGGTCGACGCGAAGGCACTGACACGCAAGTAGCCGCGCTAGGGTCGCCGCATGGTGCGCAGAACGCGCTGTTGACCATCGCGGCGGCCCTCGGCGTCGTCGTCCCCGCACGCGAGCTGCTAGGCCGCCTGGAGCTCGACCTCGACCTCGGCCGCACGGCGTGCCTTCTTCCAGCCGCCGAACGTGGCCAGCACGTCGGCGAGCGCCGGGAGGTCGGCGTCGGCCTTGGCGTAGGTCTCGTAGTCGAGCATCCGCAAGCGGTCCAGCGCGCAGCCCTGGCGGGCGGCGACACGCCTCAGGGCGGACGCGACGTGCTCGTGCTCGAGCACGTCTCCGGCCGCCCGGCGAGCGCTGCTCGCCAGCATCCCGGCGGCGCTGGAGTGCGCGCGGGCGCCGAACTCGCTGGCCTCGGGGACGTCGCGCGCGCGGCCTTCGCCGATCACCAGCCGGCAGTACTCACAGCGCAGCGGAGCGCTGGGGAAACCCAGCGGGTGGTCGCCGAGGAGCATCGCGCAATGTGGGCAGTAAGAGGCAGGCATACGTAGCTCCCTACCCAGAATGCGTCGAGAGTAGACAGACATGTCTGTCTACGCCTCGTTCGTTGACGGACACCCCCGACGTCCGCCCAGACCGTCCTGTCTACCGCCCACCTGGTTGGTATTCTCAGAGGCGCAATGGCCGAAACACTCGCGACCGGTGTCGCGGGGGGCGGCGCGCGCGATCGGATCCTCAACACCGCCTACGCCCTGTTCTCACGGCGCGGCATTCGCGGCGTGGGGGTCGACGAGATCATCGCGCACGCGGGCGTTGCCAAGGCAACGCTCTACAAGCACTTCCCCTCGAAGAACGAGCTCGTACTCGGGTTCCTCGCGATGCGCGAGGAACGCTGGACCAGAGGGCTCGTCGAGTCCGGCGCGCGTGAGCGCGCCGAAACAGCCGAGCTGCGGCTACTGGCGATCTTCGACGTCTTCGACGAGTGGTTTCGCAGCCCCGAGTTCGACGGCTGCACCTTCATCAACGTGATCCTCGAGCTGGGGCCCGACCATGCGCTCGGCAAGGCCAGCATCGACTACCTCACGAACATCCGCACGATCGTCAAGCAGTTCGCCGACGAGGCAGGGATGCGCGACACCGCGAACTTCGCCTGGTCCTGGCACATCCTGATGAAAGGCTCGATCGTCTCCGCCAGCGAAGGCGATCTGGACGCGGCCAAGCGCGCCAAGGCGATGGGCGCGCGGCTGATCGCCGAGCACATGCCGGCGACCGCCTAGTCCGCGCCGCCAGGCCCGGCTTCCACCTGCAGCAGCCCGCCGCCGCTCGTGTGCTCGACCTGCAGCGTCGTGTGCGCGATCGCGAAGTCGCGCTCGAGCATCGCCGCGAGCTCGCGCCGGCGGCCGTGACAGTCCGAGCCCGCGCGCACGATCACGTGCGCGGCAAGCGCGGGAAAGCCCGAGGAGACCTCCCACACGTGCAGGTCGTGCACCTCGACGACATCGGGCACGGCTGCCATCGCGTTGCCGATCGCCTCGACGTCGATGTCCTTGGGCGCGGCCTCGAGGAAGATCCGGCCGGAGTCGCGCAGCAGACCCCAGGCGGCGTAGAGCATCAGCGCGCAGACCGTCAACGCCGCGATCGCGTCCGCCTCGTTCCAGCCGGCCGCCAGGATCAGGCCGCCGGCGATCGCGGCCGCCAGCGAGGCGTAGAGGTCCATCAGGTTGTGCAGGAACGCGCCCTCGACGTTCAGCGACTCGCGGTTCGCGCGCGACAGCGCCCACGCCGCCGCGCCGTTGACGGCCGCACCGGCGAGGCCGATCGCAAGGACGAACCCACCGTCGACGTCCGGCGGATCGCCGAGGCGCGCGATCGACTCCCAGCCGATCAACCCGGCAAGGACCAGCAGCGTGGCGCCGTTGATCTGCGCGCTGAGGATCTCCGAGCGCCGCCAGCCGAACGTGAAGTTGCCGGCGGCCGGCCGCGCGGCGAGCCGCAACGCGACGAGCGCCAGCGCGATCGCGCCGGCGTCGGTGACCATGTGCGCCGCATCGGAGAGCAGCGCGACGGAGTTGGCGATCAGCCCTGCGACGACCTCGGCGAGCGCGAAGCCGACGTTGATCGCGAGCGCGATCGTCAACCACCGCCGGTCGCTGTGGGCGCCGACGCCGTGGTCGTGGGCGTGCTCGTGGGCCATCGCCGCCAGTCTGGCAGCGATGGCCCGCAGAGCGCAGGAGCTACTTGACGAGCGCGGACTTCTTGACCAGCGCGTAGATGTGGCCGCTGGCGCCGTCCACGTCGGCGCCCTTGAGCGTGTAGACGCGAACCTTGATCGTGGACTTGTAGTAGGTGGAGCCCTTCGCGACGGCGAAGCTGATCTGGCGGCCGTTGTTGACGGCCAGGCCGACGTGCTTGTAGCCCTTCGTGGCCGGCAGCGAGATCGTCTGGTTGTTGCGGCCGTTGAGCGTGACCTTCCAGCGCAGCAGCTTCGTGCCCTTGCGAATCGTGTCGCCTGCGGCGAGGTCGTTGCCCGCCACCTCGACGGGGGTCCTCTGACCGGCCTTGTAGACCTTGGGTGCCGAGAGTGTCGGGGCCGACGCCGCCTGGACGACGGTCGCGGAGCCGGCGAAGACGGCCAGGGTCGCTGCGCCGGCGATGAGCTTGGTGGGTGTGTGCCTGAGGGAGAACATGCGATAGAGGATGCGGCCGCGCCACACGTTCAAGGGGCCACCCAGGTGTAGACGTGCGCCACCACCGGATCGACGCAGGCGAGCGGCGCGCTAGGGTTTGACACCATGTCAAATCAGGCAGCCCTCCCCCCGGTATACGACGAGCACGACATCGGGACGCTTGCCTTCTGGCACCAGCCGATGCGCGTCCGCGACGAGGTCTTCGCGCAGCTGCGCGACGAGCACCCGCTGTCGCGGCACAACCCACCAGAGGACGTGCTCGGCGTGGGTGCGGACGGTGTGACGCCGTACTGGGCGCTCGTCCGCTACGAGGACGTCCGCTACGCCTCACGCAACCCCGACGTGTTCTGCTCGGGGGAGGGCACGCAGTTCGGCGACGCGCCGCAGGAGCTGCTCGAGGCGACGCAGTCGTTCCTCGCGATGGACGCGCCGCGCCACACGAAGCTGCGGGGCCTCGTCTCCAGCGCGTTCACGCCGCGCCAGGTCCGGCGCATCGAGGACGGGATCCGCGCGAACGCCAAGCGGATCGTCGCGGAGGCCGCGCCGCTCGGCGCCGGCGATTTCGTCGAGCTCGTCGCCAAGCGCCTGCCGCTGGTCACGATCTCCGACATGATCGGCGTGCCCGAGGCCGACCGCGAGCGCGTCGTCAGCGCCGCCGACACGCTCGTCACCGCGGCGGACCCCGAGGTCTCCGGCGGGCGCCCGCTGCTGGAGGTCATGGGCGAGGCGGTGTTCACGCTGCACCAGTTCGCCTCGGGGCTGGCGGAGGAGCGCCAGCGCTCCCCGCAGGACGACCTCATGACCGCGCTCGTCCTGGCTGAGATCGACGGCGAGCGCTTGACGATCCCCGAGATCGCGGCGTTCTTCATCCTGCTGTCGGTGGCCGGGAACGACACGACCCGCCACACGACCTCGCACGCTCTGCATGCGCTCAGCCGGCACCCCGATCAGCGCGCCGCGCTGCAGCAGGACGAGTCGATGCTGCCGGCCGCGATCGAGGAGTTCGTGCGCTGGGCGACGCCGGTGATGACGTTCCGCCGCACGACGACGCGCGACGTCGAGCTGCACGGCACGACGATCGCGGCCGGTGAGAAGGTCGTGCTCTTCTACACGTCGGGCAACCGCGACGAGCGCGCCTTCGACGAGCCGTGGGCGTTTGACATCACCCGCACCCCCAACCACCACCTCGGCTTCGGCGGCGGCGGGCCGCACTACTGCCTCGGCGCCTCGCTGGCGCGAACCCAGCTGCACGCGATCTTCACCGAGCTGTTCACGCAGACGCCCGACATCGAGGCCGGCGAGCTCGAGCTGTACGAGGGCGGATCCTTCATCCACGGCGTCAAGCACCTGCCCGCTGAGTGGACGCCCACCTCCTAGCACCGCGGTAGCGTGGCGCCATGCGCCTCGTCAGCTTCCGCGACCCGGCCGGCCACGAGCGTGTCGGCCGGCTCGACGGCGAGCGCGTGGTCGAGCTGCAGGCGCGCACGATGCTCGAGTGGCTGCGCGGCGACGGGCACGCGGGCGCCGGGCGCGACCACGCGCTGACCGACGTCGCGCTGCGCGCGCCCGTGCCCGTTCCTCCGAGCGTGCGCGACTTCTTCGCCTACGAGGGACACGTCGCAACCGGCTGGAAGCTGCGCGGCGGCGAGATCCCCGAGGCCTGGTACCGCGCGCCGGTCTTCTACTTCTCCAACCCCGCGTCGATCCGCGACCCCGGCGCGGCTGTGCGCCGGCCGGCGGGCTGCGAGTGGCTGGACTTCGAGCTCGAGATCGCCGCGGTCATCGGCGCGGAGGGCGAGATCGCCGGCTTCACGCTGCTCAACGACTGGAGCGCGCGCGACATCCAGCGCGCCGAGATGACCGTCGGGCTCGGGCCCGCGAAAGGCAAGGACTTCGCGACCTCGCTCGGACCATGGCTGGTCACTCCCGACGAGCTGCCTTACCGCGCCGGGCGCCTGGAGGTCACCGGCCGCGCGGCGCTCAACGGCGAGGCGCTGACCGAGTCGGACGCCGCGGCTGCGCACTGGACATGGCCGCAACTCGTCGCGCACGCGGCGAAGGAGACCGTACTGCGCCCCGGTGACGTCCTCGGCTCGGGAACGCTGAACCGCGGCTGCCTGCTGGAGCTCAACAGCGAGGGCGGCGACGCGCGCTGGCTGCAGCCCGGCGACACGCTGACGATCGCTGCCGACGGCCTCGGCGAGCTGTCGGGCGTGATCGTCTAGCTAGGAGACGAGCGCGAGCTCGCGGTGGCGCCCGGCGAACTCGGCGCCGGCGGCGACCAGGTGCTCGAGCATCGCCGACTTCGCCGGCGAGGCCCACGAGTCCTGGAGCGTGGCGGCCATGATCCGCCGCGCCGGCGGGCGCGCGCCGATCGAGCGGATCGTGATGTCGTCACGCAGCGCGACCAGCGCGAGGTCGGGGATGAACGAGACGCCCATGCCCGCCGCGACAAAGCCCTGGATCGCGAAGTAGTCGTCGGAGTGGAAGGAGATCTTCGGCTCGAAACCGGCTCGCTCGCACTCGCGCAGGAAGATCGACGTGTCCGGGCAGCTGCCCGTCGAACCGAGGATCCACGACTCGTCGGCGAGGTCGCGCAGCTTGATGTTGCGCTTGCGCGCGAGCGGGTGCCAATCCGGGACGGCGGCGTACATCGGGTCGTCGAGGACGTGCGTGAGCTCGACGCCCTCGCGGACCTCGCACGCGTCGTCCCAGGTCGTGACGATCGTCAGCGCGATGTCGAGCTCGCCGGAGCGCAGCAGCGCCATGCCGTCGTCAGGCTCGGCAGGGTGCAGCTGGACCTCGACGCCGGGATGCGCCTCGCGGAATGCAGCGATCGCCTTGGGCATGAGTGTCGCGCCGGCGCTCGGGAACGCCCCAAGGCGCACGCGACCCGCACGCAGGCCCGAGATCGCCTCGAGCTCGGCTTCGGCGTCGGCCAGCCGCGCGAGGATCGCGTCAGCGTGCAGCACGAGCGCGCGGCCGGCGTCGGTCAGCCGCACGCCGCGGGCGTTGCGGTCGACGAGCGTGGTGCCGGCTTCCTTCTCTAGGGCTGCGACCTGCTGGGAGATCGCCGACTGCGTATAGCTCAGGGACTCCGCTGCGGCGGAGAACGAGCCCTTCGCCGCCACCTCTCTAAGAACCCGCATCCGCTTCACATCGAGCATAAGGGCAGCTTATCAGCCCGACAGCCAAATGTCATTTGAACTGATGTCCGTGCACCGTCAAAATGTGGCTACACCGAATGTCCAGCAGGGAGCCCCACATGACCGCCTCAGTCCTCACCTCCAACACGCAGATCGTCGCAATCCGGCCCGCCACGGGCGACGACACCGCCGCGCTGCTGCGGATCGCCGCGCTGGACTCGTCTGTGGTTCCCGCCGGCGAGCTGCTGCTCGGCGTCGTCGACGGCGAGCCCCGTGCCGCGGTCTCCGTGACCACCGGCAACGCGATCGCCGACCCGTTCTACCCCACGGCCGACGTCGTCGCACTGCTGCGCCTGCGGGCTTCCCGCCTGCGCAAGCAGAACCTCGACGTCGCCCCGCGGCGCCGCCTACGTTCCCTCCTCCCCGCGTAAGGCGTCGCGACGCACCTCGTAAGGGTGCACCCAGGAACGGCCCGGCCCATCCGCACTCTCGAGGCGGGTGGGCCGGAGTCGTTTCTAGGCCGCTGCGACAGGCGTCGCGCGGCGGACCAGCGGGTGATCGGCCGGCACGCCGGGACCCGGCATGGCGCGGGCCTCGCGGGCCTCGACGGGCTGGCCGCAGCGGGTGCAGATGCGGTGCGCATCGAGCTCGCCGCCGCAGTCCTTGTGCGTGATCAGGACCGGCGCGCCATCCGCTGACGGCGCGTGACGGTCGCCCCACTGCAGCAGCGACACGATCGTCGGCCAGAGGTCGACGCCCTTGTCGGTGAGCCGGTACTCGTGGCGCACGGGGCGCTCCTGGTACGGGCGCTTCTCTAGCACTCCCTGCTCGACGAGGCGCTCGAGCCGGGTTTGCAGGACGTTGCGGGCGATGCCGAGATCGGCCTGCAGCTCGTCGAAGCGGCGCAGGCCGAGGAACACGTCGCGCACGATCAGCAGCGTCCAGCGCTCGCCCACGACCTCCAGCGCGCGCGCCACGGAGCAGACCTGGTTGTCGTAGTCGTTGCGGAGCACTGCGAAGGATTCTAGCGCGAGTTAGTTGCTTCACGCAACGGGTATCGGTACAGTGCGTTTCATCATGCAACGCAAGTGGCAAGTCACGCTCGTGGTCGTCGCCGGAGTCTTCATGGCGAGCCTCGACCTGTTCATCGTCAACATCGCCTTCCCCGACATCGCGCGCGACTACGACGGCACGAGCATCTCCACGCTGTCGTGGATCCTCAACGCCTACGCGATCGTCTTCGCCGCGCTGCTGGTGCCCGCCGGGCGCTGGGCCGACGCGTTCGGCCGGCGGCGGATCTTCCTCGCCGGCCTCGTCATCTTCATCAGCGCCAGCGCTGCCTGCGCGCTCGCTCCCTCGATCGAACTGCTCGTCGCCGCGCGCGTCGTGCAGGCCGCCGGCGGCGCGTTGCTGCTGCCGACGTCGCTCGGGCTGATGCTGCCCGAGTTCGAGCCGCACGAGCGCCCGGTCGCGATCGGCATCTGGGCCGCCACCGGCGGCATCGCCGCCGCCGCGGGACCGCCGCTCGGCGGCGTCCTCGTCGAGGCCGACTGGCGCTGGGTGTTCCTCGTCAACGTGCCGATCGGCCTCGTGGCGCTCGTCGCCGGCTGGCGCACCCTGCGCGAGATCAAGGAGCCCGGTGCGCGCCGCCCCGACGTGCTCGGCGCGCTGCTGCTGGTCGGCGCCGTCGCATCGCTGATCGTCGCGATCGTCCAGGGCCGCGAGTGGGGCTGGGACTCCCTCGGCGTCATCGGCGCCGTCCTTGCCAGCGTCCTGCTGTTCGCCGGGGTGGTCCAGCGCTCGCTGACGCACCACTCCCCCGTCGTCGACCCCGCGATGGTCCGCGTGCGCGGCTTCACGCTCGCCGTCAGCGCCTCGATCACGTTCTTCGTCGGCTTCGCGACGATGCTGCTGGCGGGCGTGCTCTTCCTGACGAACGTCTGGCACGAGAGTGTGCTGACCGCGGGCCTGATGCTCGCGCCCGGGCCGGCGATGGCCGCGACGTTCGCGATCCCCTCGGCGCGCCTGGCGACGAAGGTCGGCTACCGCGTCACCGGACTGCTCGGCTCGGCGCTGTTCGCGCTCGCCGGCGTCTGGTGGCTGACGCAGGTCGGCAGCACGCCGGCCTACGCGTCGCAGTACCTGCCCGGCAGCATCATCACCGGCGTGGGCGTCGGGCTGATGCTGCCGACGCTCACGGGTGCCGGCGCCGCGTCGCTGCCGCCCGAGCGCTTCTCGACGGGCATCGCCGTGATCACGATGGGGCGGCAGATCGGCTCGGCGCTCGGCGTCGCGCTGCTCGTGGCGATCCTCGACAACCAGACGGCGATCGCGTCGGACTTCAACGGCGCCTGGTGGCTGATGATCGGCGCAGCGGCCGTCACGGGGCTCACGCTCTCGGCGCTCGGCCGCCCGCAGCACGCGCGCGCCGCCGCCCCGTCTGCCATGGCTGCCGAGGTGACGGCATGAGTACGGTTGGCGCGATCCGCGAACGCACGTACAGCTGGGACGACCCGGCCGAGATGGCCGCGCGCGGCGCGCAGCTCTCGGGCCTCGAGCTGTTCCAGGCGATGATGGCTGGCGAGATCCCGCGCCCGCCGATCGGGTCGCTGCTGGACATGTCGATCGTCGAGGCCGAGCACGGACGCGTCGTGTTCGAAATCCGACCCAGTGAGTGGATGTACAACCCGATCGGCTCGGTCCACGGCGGGATCGCCGCGACGATCCTCGACTCCTGCATGGGCTGTGCCGTGCACTCGACGCTGCCGGCCGGTGTCGGCTACACGACCACCGACCTGCAGGTCCGCTATCTCGGCGCGATGTCGCACGAGACCGGGCTCGTGCATGCCGAGGGGCGCGTGGTTCACGTCGGCGGGCGGATCGCTGCCGCCGAAGGCCGGGTGTTCGCCGTCGACGAGCCCGAGCGCACCATCGCGCACGGCACGACGGGCTGCCTGATCATGCGCTGAGACGTCGTGGCGGCGTGCGCCGCGGCTACGGTGGGCAACCTTTCGGGCGTTCGCTTCGTTTGGACTTGTCCATCCCGTGTCCCTGCTGCCTTTCGTTCTCTCCGCCGCCTTCGCCGCGCCCTCCGTGGCGCCGCCCCCGCAGACCTTCGCCGGTCCGGACGGCCGCGCCGCGCTGAGCGCGTGGACGTTCGAGGGCCGCGCGGTCACCGTCCCGCACAACGCCAACCCGGCGGTGCCGGGGACCGTGGCGGCGAAGATTGCATTCCGCGGCGCGGCGGGTGTCTACCGGACGACGATCGAGACGCAAGCAGGCACCTACGTCCTGCGCTTCGAGTCCGTCGCCTCACGCGCCGAGGTGTTCGTCGACGGCAAGCCCGCCGGCGCCCATCAGCGCGCGTACGAGCCGTTCGAGGTGCCGCTGCGCCTCGAGGCCGGCAAGCACGAGGTGGCGGTGCGTGCGGACTGGCGCTCGCCTGCGGCGCAGACGCGCCTGGGGCTGCACCGCACGTGGTTTAACTGGGGTGGCATCAACCGCGAGGTCACGCTGCGCCGCGTCGGCGACAGCGAGATCACGGGCGCCGCGGTCACGACCAAGCTGCAGGACGGCGGCGCGCGTGCCCGCGTGATACTCGCCGTGCGCGTGCGCAACAGCAGCGGCGCCGCCCGCCGGATCCCGGTCGTCGCGCGGCTCGTGCGGCGCGGGCGCGCGCAGGTCTTCGGCGTCGGCGCGGTGGAGCTCGGTCCTGGAGAAGCGCGGACGCTGGAGCGCACGCTCGTCGTCAGGCGCCCGGACCTCTGGCGTCCCGGCCATGGCGCCCTCTACTCGCTGCAGGTCGTGGTCCCGTTCGAGAGCGGCTACCGCGCGCGGATCGGGCTGCGCGAGCTGCGCTGGCGCGACGGTGTCTTGCGCATCAACGGCCGCCGCACGGTGCTGCGCGGCGCCTCGCTGCACGAGGACGTTCCCGGCCGCGGCGACGCGCTGACGGTCGCCGACATGCGCCGCGCGGTGGCGCAGCTGCGCGCGATCGGCGCCAACGCGACGCGCGCCCAGCATCCGCTCGCGCCCGCGCTGCTCGAGCGCCTGGATCGCGCCGGCATCGCCGTCTGGCAGCAGATCGGCCCGGTCGACTCGCCCGGCAAGTTCCTGACCAACACGCCGGCGCTGCTGCGACAGGCCCGCGCCGACGTCCGCGACGACCTGCGCGCCAACCGGCTGCACCCGGCGATCGTCGCCTGGTCGCTGGCCTGCGAGGTCGCGGGCGACGGCCAGCCCGGGCAGGCGGCGTTCATCGACGCGTCGGCGCGCGTGTTGCACGCCGCCGACCCCGATCGCGGCGTCGGTGTCGACGTCTGGACCGACCACCTGCCCGAGCGCCCCGGGCTGCTGTACCGCTCGCTCGACGCGGTCGGCGTGACGAGCTATATCGGCTGGTATGAGCACCCGCACACGACGCCGGCACAGCAGGCCGGATTGCTGCGCGGGCGCGTCCACGTGCTGCGCAACCGCTTCCCGGGCAAGGCGGTGCTGGTCGCCGAGCTCGGTGCCGAGGGCGTCCCGCGCGTCACCGGCCCCGGCAGCCGCGACTACCAGGCGGCGCTGCTGAACGCCCAGCTGCGCGGCCTGCGCGACGCGCCCGGCCTCGACGGCGCGTTCGTCTGGGTGCTGCGCGACTTCGCCGTCAACCCCGCGTTTCGCGGCGGCAGTGCAGCGCGCCTGTTCCCTGACCTGACGCTCGTCGGCGGGCTCAACCAGAAGGGGCTGTTCGACTACGCCGGGCGCGCCAAGCCAGCGGCCGCCGTCGTGCGCCGCGCGCTCAGCGGGCTTTGACCTACGACTCGGCGAGCGGCCGATCGAACAGCGTCGAGAGCACGACCGAGGTCTCGCTGCGGCTGATGCCCTCGGTGTCGCGGATGCGCTCGAGCGTCTCCTCGAGATGGCGGGTGTCTCGCGCGCGCACGTGCAGGATCGCGCTGGCCTCTCCGGCGACCGTGTAGGCGGCCTCGACCTCCGGGTGCTTGGCGACGGCGCGGCGGACCTCGCCGGCGGCCATCCGTCCTTCGCAGAACAGGAAGACGAGGGCGTGGGTCGGCCAGCCGATCGCGGCCGGATCGACGACCGCGGAGTAGCCGCGGATCACGCCGTCGGATTCCAGTCGATCGACACGCCGCTTCACGGCCGGAGCGCTGAGCGCCACGCGTCCGCCGATGTCCTGGAAGGAGCGCCGCGCGTTCTCGCGCAGCAGCGCAACGATCTGCTGGTCGATCGCGTCCATGGCCGGGAGTCTACCCGCTCAGACGCAACGATTCGGCGTTGTCTTGCACGATCGACAAGCGGATCATTGCGTGTATGGCGCTCACCTCCCACGCTCCCTCTGCAGATCCCGCCCAGATCGACGATTTCATGCCGCTCCATGGCATCGACCACGTCGAGCTCTACGTCGGCAACGCCGCCCAGGCCGCCTATTACTACGAGCACGCGTTCGGCTTCAAGCGCGTCGCCTACTCGGGCCTGGAGACCGGCGTGCGCGACCGCGTCAGCCATGTCCTGCAACAGGGCCGGATCCGGCTCGTGCTCACCGGCTCGCTGCACTCCGACTCGGCGATCGCCGCGCACCACCACAACCACGGCGACGGCGTGAAGGTCATCGCGCTGTCGGTGCCGTCCGTGCAGCACGCCTGGGAGCAGGCCACGGCGCGCGGCGCCCGCGGCGTCCAGGCCCCGCATGAGGTCCACGACGACCACGGGGTCGTGAAGCTCGCGACGATCGCGACCTACGGGGAGACACTGCACACGTTCGTCGAGCGCGGCGCCTACGACGGCCCGTTCCTGCCCGGCTTCGTGGGCGTCGAGCGCGAGTCCACCGACGCGGGGATGCTGCTGACGATCGATCACATCGTCGGCAACGTCGAGCACATGGACGAGTGGGTCTCCTTCTACGAGAACGTCTTCGGGATGCGCGAGATGCTGCACTTCTCCGACGACGACATCTCGACGGAGTACAGCGCGCTGATGTCGAAGGTCGTGACGAGCGGCAACGGCGTCGTGAAGTTCCCGATCAACGAGCCCGCCGAGGGCAAGCGCAAGTCCCAGATCGAGGAGTACCTCGAGTTCTACGAGGGCGCCGGCGCCCAGCACATCGCGGTCGCCACGCGCGACATCGTCGGCACGGTCGCGGCCCTGCGCGAGCGCGGCGTCGAGTTCCTGCAGATCCCGGACTCCTACTACGACGACGTGCCGCTGCGCGTGCCCGCCGTCGCCGACCAGGTCGACGACCTGCACCGCCAGGGCATCCTCGTCGACCGCGACGACGAGGGCTACCTGCTGCAGATCTTCACCAAGCCGATCGGCGACCGGCCGACGATGTTCTTCGAGATCATCGAGCGCCACGGCGCCCGCGGCTTCGGCGACGGCAACTTCAAGGCGCTGTTCGAGGCGATCGAGCGTGAACAGGCGCGGCGCGGGAACCTTTAGGGCATGCGCTACGTCAGCCTCGGAGACGTCCCCGCCAAGCGCCACGCCCAGACGCGTCGCAACGGCACGCTGCTGACCGAGGAGGTGCTCGGCTACGAGGGCTTCAGCGGCAACGAGTCGATCCTTTACCACCTGCACTCGCCGTGCCGGCTTTCAGACGTGGGCGACTTCACGCCGATCGTCCGCGAGGAGTGGGTGCCCGACACGCACGTCCACCGGCTCGCCGACGCCAACCCCGTCGAGCCCGGCGGCGACCCGATCTCCGGGCGCACGCTGATGATGTTCAACAACGACATCGAGGTCTCCGTCTGCAAGCCCGTCGACGAGATGCCGGGCTTCTACAGAAACGGAGAAGGTGACGAGGTCATCTTCATCCATCGGGGCTCCGGGGTTCTGCGCAGCGTCTTCGGCACCCTGCCTTTCAGAGAGCGCGACTACGTCGTGATCCCGCGGGGGACGACCTATCGGCTCGATGCCGACTTCTCCGACGAGCAGTACTGGATGTGCTTCCACACACCCGGTGAGATCGAGACGCCGAATCGGTATCGCAACCGCTACGGCCAGCTGCTCGAGCACGCTCCGTACTCGCAGCGCGATTTCCACGGCCCCAGTGCGCTGGAGACGATCGAAGAAGAGGGCGAGTGGGAAGTCGTCGTCCGGGTGCGTGGCGGTCATCAAACGTATGTGTTGGATCGCCATCCGTTCGACGTCGTCGGCTGGGACGGCTACGTCTATCCGTACACGTTCAACGCCGACGACTTCGAGCCGCGCGCCGGGCGCTTTCACCTGCCGCCGCCCGCACACCAGACCTTTCAGGGCCCGAACTTCGTTATCTGCACGTTCGCGCCGCGGATGCTCGACTGGGACGAGACCGCCGTGCCGATCCCCTACCACCACTCGAACATCCAGTCCGAGGAGGTCATGTTCTACGCCGCCGGCGACTACGCCGCGCGCAAGGGCGTGGAGATCGGTTGCCTGACGCTGCACCCCTCGGGCCTCCCCCACGGCCCCCAGCCCGGCACGGTCGAGAAGTCGCTCGGCGCGAAGCACACCTCCGAGCTGGCGGTGATGTGGGACACCTTCAAGCCGCTGAAGCTGACGAACCTCTGGCGCGCGCACGACAAGCCGGAGTACGCGCTGTCCTGGAACGAAGACCGCACACTCGCGTAACACCCTGGTGGTAGACCTGTAACACGATCTTCGCGACCGTGGTCGGGTGTGTCCTCCCAGTGTCGCTATCACGCATCCAGCCGACACACCCGACCCCTGGCAGCAGGCGGTCAGGCTGGCGGACGCGCAGGGCGGCGCCGTCGACCACGCGCAGCTACGAGGCTGTGGCCTGTCGCCTTCGGCGATTGCGTGGCGCTGCAAGCGCCGCGACCTGGTGCGCCGCCATCGCGGCGTCTACATCCTCGGCCGCGCCACCCTGACCGCGTTCGGCGAGAACTGCGCGGCGTCGCTCGCGGCCGGCAAGCGGGGAGCGCTCGGCCTGTGGTCGGCGGCCGCAGCGGTCGGAATCGGGGCCTGGCCGGCCACGCCGCAGCTGATCGTCGTCGGCGGAGGGCTCGACCTCAAGGACGTGGACGTCCGCCGCACCCGCCAACTCCGCACCGACGAGACCGTCACCAACGCGACCGGCATCAGAGCCACGCACTGGCCCCGCATCCCGATCGACCTCGCCGAGGACAGCTCAGTCGCCGAGTTGCAGACCGTGATCGACAACCTCGAACGCGCACACCTCTTGGATGTCGGTGTGCTGCGACAAGCGATGAAGCAGGCGAACGGCAAGACCGGCTTGCGGAAACTCAACTGCGCCCTCGAACCGTTCACGACGATCCCCGAGGCCGAGTACCTCAGCCTGCTCGAGCGCTTCACCGCGATGGTCTTGCAGCCCGCCGGCCTGCCGGCCGAGATCAACGGCCGGGTCACCCTCCAGGACGGCCAGACCGTCCGTGTCGACGTCCTTCTGAGAGAACAGCGAATCGCGATCGAAGTCGACGGCCGCGACTCCCACGACCGCAGCCTCCAGTTCGCCACCGACCGCTACCGCGACCGCGAACTGCAGAAGCTCGGCTACCGCGTCCTGCGCTTCACGTGGCAGGACGTGATGTACCGCCCAGAGCAGGTGCTCCGCGACATCCGCGCCGTGCTCGCTACTCCGGCGTCGCGCCGCTGACGGCGAAGCCGTCGGCCAGCAGCGCCGGGCAGACGACGCCCGACGCGAAGCGCGTGCCGTAGAACTCGGCCTCGCAGACGAGCCGCTGCGCGCTCGTCAGCGCGCGCGTCGCGCCGAGGATCCGCAGCGGCGAATCGGTGAAGCGCACGTCGCGAGCCGGGCCGGCGATCGCGCCGTCCTCGATCCAGAACGTGCCGTCGCGCGTCATCCCGGTGAGCAGCGCGCTGCGCTCGTGGACGACGTTGACGTACCACAGTCGCGTCACATAGAGGCCGCGCTGCACCCCGGCGATGAGCTCGTCCTCGTTCGCGGCGTCGCCGCCGGCGAGCACGAGGTTCGTCGGCATCGCGCCGTAGCTCGAACCACCGGGCGCGAGCGCGTGGCCAGTCGACACACCGCCGGCGAGCGCGGCGCTCGCGGTGTCGTGGACGACGGCGCGCGCGACGCCGTCCTCGATCAGCGACAGCCGCTGCTTGGCGACCCCCTCGGCGTCGAAGGCGCGCGGCAGCGTGCCCGGGAAGCGCGGGTCGTCAGTGAGGCCGATCGCCGGCGCCGCGACCGCCGTGCCGAGCCGGTCCACGAGGGCGCCGCGGCTCTCGACGTGCACGCGCCCGTTGAAGGCGACGAAACCGAGGAACTCGAGCAACGTGCCGACCGCGTCGGGCGCGAGGACGACGGGGTACTCGCCGGGCGCGACCTCCTGCGGCTCGGCTGCGCTGACCGCCCGCGCGGCGCGCGTGGCCGCCGCGCGCGCGTCGAGCGCGTCGACGCCGACACCGGCGCACGCACCCCAGCCGCTGCGCCCGCTGGCGGGATCGCGCGCGATCACCTTGAGGTACGCGTCGGTGACGTCGTCGCTCGCGATCACGCCGTTGCTGTTGGCGACCGCCGTCGTGACGCGCCCGGCGGTCCAGATCCCGAATGCCTCGCTGCCGTGCTCTGCACAGACGGCGAACGCGTCAGCGAGTGCTTTGCCCGAGAGCTCCGGCCCGGGCTCGGCGGTGGCGAGGTCGAAGCCGTCGTGCCCGGCGACGGTCGAGGGCTCGGGCAGTCCCGGATAGTTGCCGGCCTCGCCGGCGGCAAGGCGCGCAGCACGTGCCGCCGCGACCGCCCGCGTACCGGTCGTGCGCAGGCCGTCGGTGCTGAGGTCGTTCGTCTCGGCGCTGCCGTGATGGCCGTCGACGAGCGCGAAGATCGACACGACCGTGTCGTCCACCGCCGTCGCCTGGGTCGGCGCGCTGCGCGCAAAGCGCGACAGCAGCGAGCGCTCGCGCTGGACGCTCGCCTGGATCGCGTCGGCCTCGTCGCCGGCGACGGCGAGCGCACGCTCGGCGATATCCGCCAGGCGCGTCACGCCGGGCGCACCGTCACGTCGCGAAAGCGCGCCGGCGCCGCCCCGTGGCTGACGGCCATCGCCTGCCCGGGTTCTCCCTTGCCGCAGTTCGTCAGGCCCCAGAGCTGCCACTCCGAGCGGTCGCAGACGGCGTCGAGCCCGCCCCAGAAACGCGGCGTGATCCCGCTGTAGACGGGGTTGCGATAGAGCCGCCCGAGCTCGCCGCCGCGGATCTCACGCGCGACCTCGGTGGCGAACTGGAACTGCAGGCGGCGGTCGTCGATCGACCAGGAGCGGTTGGACTCGAGGTAGAGCCCGTCGTCGGTGTCGGCGATCAGGTCGGCGAACGTGCCGGCCTCCCCGGGCTCGATCGAGACGTTCGTCATCCGGACGATCGGCTGGCGCGCGAAGCCGTCGGCGCGGGCGCAGCCGCCGCTGTGGCCGAGGCCGATGGCTGCCGCGGACTGGCGGTCTGACAGCGCGGCCTGCAGGTCCCCGCCGACGATCAGCGGGGTGCGCATGCCCGGCGTGCCCTCGTCGTCCCAGCCGAAGCTGCCAAGCCCCCCGGGCGATGTCGCGTCGGCCGTGATGTTCAGCAGGTCTGAGCCGTAGCGCAGGCCGCCGCGGACGTCGTCGGGCTTGACCCAGCTGGTGCCCGCATAGGACGCCTCGCCGAGCAGGATCCGGTCGAGCTCGAGCGCATGGCCGATCGACTCGTGGATCTGCAGCGCGAGCTGCTCGCTGCCGAGGACGACCGTCGTGGTGACGTCCGGGCACTCCGGCGCGCTGAGCAGCTCGACGGCCTCGCTCGCCACGCGCGGTGCGTTCTTCTCGAGCTCGAGTCCGACGACGTGCTCCCAGCCCGCCGCGGCGATCAGGCCGCCGTGCGAGGTCGGATAGCTGCGCGTCTGCGCGTCGTCGCCGTCGACGGCGACCGCCAGCAGGCCGGCGCCGCAGCGCATGGCGTCCTGCGTCACGGCGACGCCACCGGTCGTGGCCAGCGCGGACTCGCTGCGCTTGGCGCTGAACTGCGCGGAGGAGACCGCGATGCGCGAGTCGGCTTCGCGCAGCGTCTGCTCGGCGGCGAACAGCAGCGCGAGCTTGTCCTCCAGCGAGACGGCGAACGGGTCCTCCTCGCGCGGCGAGGCCCAGTGCCCGATCGCCGCCAGCGTCGGCGTCAGCGGTGCGGACGGAACCGCCGGCTGTGCCTGCGCGATCGCGATCGCGCGGCGCAGTGCGTCCTGCCCGCCCTCGGCGCTGACCTCGCGCGTCGCGGCAAAGCCCCAGGCGCCGCCGATGCGCACGCGGACGCCGATGCCCTCGCGGTCGCTACGCGAGATCTCGTCGATGCGGCCGTTGCGGACGCCGACCTCCTCGCTGCGGTCACGGACCCAGCGTGCCTCGGCGTGCGAGACCGACCCGGGGACGGCGGCGAGCAGCTCGGTCAGCAGGTGCAGCACGGCGTCTGACCCTACCGGCGCGCTACCACGCCGCTGCGTAGACCTTCTCGCGCAGCTCGTCGCGCGTCGCGCGCGGCGGCGTCAGGTCCAGCTCCGGGCGCGACGCGGCGGCATCCGCACAGGCGTCGAGCTTGTCCTCGGCGACGCCGAGGTCACGCGCGTGCGTGGCGCCCGCGAGCGCCGCGAGGCGGGTCGCAAGCGCCTCGACCGGCTCGCCTGCAGCGGCGTCGAGCGTCGCGAGACCGTCGGGGAAGCGGCCGCGCAACGCGGCGGTCGTGTGCGGCAGGACGTTCGCGTTGGCGGGACCGTGGGCGGCGCCGCCGACGCGCACGAGCGTCTGCGAGCACACGTGCGAGAGCCCGTACCAGGCGGCGTCGATCGCATAGCCCGACAGCAGCGCCGCCAGCGCGAGCGCATCGCGATCGGGCTCGGCCTCGTCCTGCCAGGCCGTCGCGATCAGGCGCGCGGCCTCGCGCGCGCAGAGCGTCGGCACGGGCGAGGTCAGCGTCGTCAGCGGCGCCTCGACCGCGTGAGCGAGCGCGTTGGCGCTCGACGCCGCGAGCTCGGGCAGCGGCTGGGAGGCGCAGAGCGCCGGGTCGTTGATCACGATCCGCGGGCGCACGCCGTCGGCCGACGGGTTGCCGCCACGCGCGCGGCGGTGCACCCACGTCATCTCCGCGGCCGAGAGCGTCGTCGGGACCGCGGCGACGGGTCGCTTGAGCTCAGCCGCGACGGCCTTCGCGGTGTCGACGATGCGCCCACCGCCGAGCGCGACGATCAGGTCGGAGTCGGTGACGCCGATCGTCTCGAGCAGGTCGCCCGCAAGCTCGTCGACGAAGCCGTCGCCGACGTCGTGGCGCTCGTCGGCGGCGTCGACGAGCTGCGGCGCGGCCTGGGCACCGCGCTTGGTCGTCAGCAGCACGTAGCCGCTGCCCAGGTGCTCGAGCGCCGTCTCGAGCGTGCCGCGGCCGAAGACGATCGTGCGCTCACCGTCGCGCCACGTGAAGGGTGCGGTCATGGGGTCAGCCTATGCGCCGCGACTCCGATGGTCTGGGTGTGTCGGCTGGATGCGTGATAGCGACACTGGGAGGACACACCCGACCACGGTCGCCGGTGATAGCGTCGGCCGGCAACGCAGACTGACCACTCGGGGTGCCTTGTTGATGAATGCGAACCCGTACTTCGGCTATGCGACGGCGGCAGTCGAGAAGCTCACGGCGTGGTGGTTCACTGTGTGCTCGCGGCAGTGCGAACCTACGCTCCTTCGAGCCGGATAGTCAAGGGCTACTTTCTGTTAAAACGGCAGCGTGCAGCTCGTGAAGTTGCTGCCAGAGATGACGCCGGTGCGCTTGCCCGCCCAGAAGCCGGCACCGAGGGCACTTGCCGGGTTCTGACCCGTGACGTACGTCTCCGCCTGCGCGGCTGTCGCCGGCGACGGCGTCAGGCCGGTGATGCCGAACACATAGGTGGTCGAGAGTGTCGAGCGCTTTGTCAGGTTGATGCCCGGCGGCTTGTCACCGAACGCGTCTGCCGGGCCGGAGTTCGCGGTGTTGCCCGAGATCGTCGCGCAGAGCGTCGGGTTGAACGCCGGGTCCGCGGAGCTGCCGTTCTCGACGCGGATCCCCGCGAACGATTGGATCGGCGAGCTGATCGTGTTGTTCTGCATCTTCAGGTTGAGCGTGCCGTTGGAGTTGCTTTGCAGCACGCGGATGCCGGCGCCCTCGGTGTTGCTGATCGTGTTGTTGCTGACCGTCGCGTTCATCTGCGGGGTGGTCAGCACGCTGGCGTCGCCCTGGATGTTCTTGTCCGTGCTGACGCCGATGCCGGCGCTGTTGAAGATGTTGTTCGGCGCCAGGAAGTTCCCGGTGACGACGACCGTCACGTTCGCGGTGCCGGCGGCGCCGGTGCCGATGGCGACCCCGAGGACGTTCGCCAGCGGGTTGGCGGCGGTGCCGTTGTTCGTGATCGAGAAGTTGCCCACGCCGCGTCCGTCGACGCCGGCCCCGATCGCCACGCCGTTGACCCCCGTCGTCGGATCGCCTTGGACGAGGTTGCCGGTGATGTTGACGACGTTCGCTGTCCCGGGCGTGCCGTACGTGCCCGGAGGCGCGGCCTCACCCACACCGTCGCCGGTGGCGTTGCCGCCCTGGACCACGATGCCGCGGCCGCTCGGGAAGCCGGTGATCGAGTTGTTCTGGATCGTCGCCTTCGTGAGGCTCGCGACGGCGGTCGTCGTCCCCGCCAACTCGAACGCGATGGCATCCTCGGCGGAATCCGCCTGGCTCACCGGCGTCGTGAGCGTGTTGCCCGTGATCACGGCGTCGGAGATCGTCCCGGAGAAGTTGCGGATGTCGATGCCGCCACCGTAGGGGTTGGTGATCGTGTTGTTGGTGATCGTCACCACCCCGTCGAGGTTGTTGCTCGTCGTGCCCCCGAAGCACGACGCGTTCGAGTTGAACGCGAACGCGCCGTGGCACGCGTTGGTCTTGCTGTCGCCGGCGTTGGCGATGGATCCGTTCGTGTAGCTGAAGCCGGTGACGCCGGTGCCCTGGACCGCGGCCTGGTTGGCGCCGTTGACGGCCATGCGAGCCAGCGAGACCGCGTCGGTGTTCGTCAGCAAGATGCCGGCACCCGTCGTGTTCTGGATGATGCCGCCGGAGTTCGCGGCGCCGGTGCCGGCGACGGTGAGGCCGGCGGTCGTGCCGGTGTTGGCGAGCACGATGCCGTTCGCCGCGCCGTTGGCCGCGATGCTCTGGAAGTTCAGGCCGCCGCTGCCGATCGTCGTGGCGCTGACGGTCAGCGCGGTGCCGGTCGTGGTGGCGAGCGTCTTGCCGGCGCCGACGGCCGCGACCGTGCCGCCATCGGTCGCCGTGAACGCCGGGCTCGTCCCGCTGCTGACGTCGAGGTCGGCGGGGAAGACGACGGTCGTACCCGAGTTGTCATCGAGGAACACGCCGGTGCCGGTGTCGCTGATGGCGCTGTTGAGCGAGACGATGCCGCCGGTGCGGTCCTGGATGTCGACGGAGCGCCCCACGGTGTTCGTGATCGTGGGACCGAAGTTGATCGTGCCGGTGCCGCCGGAGAGCTTGAAGTCCGCGCCGGCGACGCCGGAGATCGTGCTGCTCCCGCCGATGTCGGCGGTGTTGACGTTCGTCCCGCTGATCCCGTCGCCCGAGCTGGTGCCGACGTTGATGCGGCGGATCACGTTGTTGTTGGCGAGCGTGATCGCGGTGCCGGCGGCGTTCTGGATCAGCGGGTTGGCGCCGGCGGCGGGCACGAGTGCGACGGCGTTGACGGTGAGTCCTTGCGGCTCACCGGTGAGCAGCTGATTTGCCTCCAGCGGCAGGCCGCCGGTGTAGGGGGTCGCGGCGTCGTAGAGGAAGATCACGTCGTCGGCGCCGTCGGCGTCGCCGGCGCCACCGGCGCCGTTGATCCCCGCGAGGTTCTGAACAGCGGCGAGTGCGAGGTCCGGTCGCCGTTGACGAGGGCGTCACGATCGACGTACCAGACGAGGTGGTTCGCGATCGCCACGGTCACCGTGCCGGTGGCCTGCAGCGAGCCGTCGGTGGCCTTGTAGGTGAACGTGTCGTTCTGGTTCTTGTCGCCGGGGCCCGGGTTGAAGATGTAGGAGCAGTTGGCGTTGATCGTGGCCGAGCCGCCGCCGGTCGACGCAACCGTCTCCGGGACGCACGTGACGGGGTCGGTCTCGGGGTCGGTGTCGTTGGCGTTGGGGCTGCTGCCCGTGCCGACGACGTGCGCGCCCGTGCTGGTGGTGTTCAGCACGTACCGCGTATTGCCGATCGCGCCGGTGTAACCGTCGTTCGTGGTGACCGGCGCCTCGTTGACGTTCGTGATCGAGATCGTGAACTGCTTCTCGGTCGAGAGGTTGCCCTGGTCGGTCGCGCGCACGCGGATCGAGTAGCTCGAATCCGCCTCGAAGTTGAAGACGGCGTTGGTCCGCAGCGAGTTGCCGGAGATTGTGAACGAGGCGTTGTCCGTGCTGCCGGCACCGGCGACGAGCGAGAACGTGTGCGTGTCGCCGGCGGTGTCGACGGCGGCGAGGTTGCCGACCGGCGTGTTGATCGGCTGATTCTCGTCGACGCTCGCGTCGTTGAGCGTGATGTCGGTCGGCGCGACGTTCTCGAGCACGTCGATGATCGTGATCGTCAGCTGCTTCTCGAACGTCTTGTTGTCGAGGTCGGTCGTGCGGACGCGGATCGAGTAGCTCGAATCCGCCTCGAAATCGAAGACGGCGTTGGTCTTCAGCGTGTTACCGGTGATCTGGAAGGACGCGTTGTCCGTGTCGCCGGTACCGCTGACCAGCGCGTAGGTGTGGCTGTCGCCGAGGTCGGGGTCGGTCGTCGAGAACGTGCCGATGTCCGTGGCGGCGGGCTCGTTCTCCGGGACGCTCGCGTCGTCGAGCGCGAGGTCGGTCGGCGGCTGGTTGGCGGCCGTCGTGAACGTCAGCGTCGGCCCCCACGTCGTCCCGTCGGTGTTGGTCGCAACCAGGCGATAGAAGTACAGCGTGTTCGCGGCCAGCCCCGTCACCGGCAACGTCACCGGCTGCACCACACCCGCCGAGCCGGCGTTGTCGACCGCGGTGATGTTCCCGAACGTCGCCGTCGCGCCGTACTCAAACGTGAACGCCGTCTGGCGCCCGTTGGGATTGACCGTCCCCGCAAGGACCGCCTGATAAGCGCCGATCGGATTCGCAGCACCCGTCGTCACGCTCGGCGGCGCCGCCGGACCCGACGTCGTAAACGCGAACACCACGCCGTTACTCGTCGACGTCCCGTTCGTCGCGACCATCCGGAAGTAGTACGTCGTGTTCGCCGACAGACCCGTCAAAGGCGCCGTGACCGGGACCGGGCTGCCACCCGCTGCGAGGACGTCGACCGTCGTGATGTTGCCGAAGCTGAGGCTCAGGCCGTACTCGAACGTGTAAGCGGTCGCTTCCCCACCCGGATTGACCGTGCCGTTGAGCACCGCGCCGGTGTCGGTGACCGACGTCGCAGCCTGGGTCACCGCAGTCGGCGCAGCCGCAACCGCCGGGCTCGCGCCGACCAAGCCCATGGCCGCAACGGCCAATGCACAGACCAGTCCAACGCTCCAGCGACCCATATCGTGCACAACCCCCACGCTTGCTCGCCCCCGGCAGTCACCGGTGGCCCGGCGACCATAGCGCGAGGCTCTTCGCGGCTCAACCTGCGCCGCGTGGTTAGACAGACGGCGTCGTGAACGCCATCACATCGCCGGTGGTCGTCCCGTTCGTGTTGGTGGCGACGAGGCGGTACAGATATGTGGTGCCCAGGCTGAGCCCGCTGACCGGCATGCTGACGGGTTGGTTGACCGCGGGCGTCGCGAGCATGCCGTCGACCGCGGTGATGTTGCCGAACGCGGTCGTCGTGCCGTACTCGAACGTGAACGTCGTGAACGCGCCCTTCGGGTTGAGCGTGCCCGACAGCGTCGCGCCGGTCGTCGTCAGCGCGCTTGCCGCGCCGGTCGTCACCACCGGAGCCGACGACCCCGTCGTCGTGAACGATCCGACTGCGCCGCTCGTGGTGCCGGTCGCGTTGGTCGCAACCAGCCTGTAGTAGTAGGTCGTGCCCGGCGCCAGACCGGTCAACGGTGCGGTCACCGGCAGGTCGCCGGTGCTCGCGCCGGCACCCGTCGGCTCGCTGATGCTGCCGAAGCTCGTGCTCGTGCCGTACTCGAAGATGTAGGCGGTGGCCTGCCCGTGGGCATTGACCGTCCCCGCGACGGTCGCCCCGGTGCCGGTAATCGACGACGACGCGCCCGTCACGGCCGCGGGCGCCGTCGGGCCGCCGCCCGTCGTGAACGCGCGGACCTGGCCGAGCGTCTGCGGGTTGGCGCCATGGCGCGCAGCGACCCGATAGAGGTACGTCGTGTTCGGGGCGAGGCCGGTGATCGCGCGTGGCTGCGGCGCTCCGGTCGTGCCAGTGCCCGCGCTGAAGGCGCCGATGACGGTGCCGAACGCGGTCGTCGTGCCGTACTCGTACTTGTAGTCCGTCGCGATCCCGTGCGGGTTGACCGTCGCGTTCAACGTCGCGCCGTTGGCGACGACGCTCGATGCGGGGTCGGTGTCGGCGGCGGGCTGCGTGAGCGGCATCGAGCCGGCCGCGTCGTTGGCGTCGATCAGCCCGGCGCCGACCGCAAGCGAGCCGAACGCGCCGACGGGGCGCCCGGAGCCGATCTGCGCCTGCTTGATCTGCGCGACACTCGCCGTTGGCGAGAGCTGCTTCTGCAGCGCCGCCACGCCCGCGGCGTGCGGCGCTGCTGCCGACGTGCCGCAGAAGCGCCAGGTCGCGACGTCGAGCGCGCCGAAGAACGTGTTCGCCCCGCAGTCGGTCGCCGCGAGGTCGGGCTTGTCGAGCACAAGCGGAGACCCGAGTGCGGGCGCCGGGTTGACGCCGTTGACCGGCGCGAAGTAGTGCGTGACCGGGCCGCGTGAGGAGAAGCCCTCGACCGTGTTGCTGTTGTTGTAGGGCACGGCCGCGGTGCTGATGGCGTTCGCGGCGCCGTTGTGTCCGAAGATCGTCGGCCCGACGATGTCGCCGCCGCTCGACGTCGTGTACTCGGTCGGGAGGACGTTCGACGCGCCGTTCGTGTTCATCGCCAGCTTGACGCGCGGTGTGCCGCTGTCGCCGCCGCCGGTCCCGGTGTAGCGGTTGACCGCCACCTGCACCGTCGCCGGCACTGCCCCGTTGTTCGTCGCGGCGACGAACTCGAACGCCTTGTTCGTCGTGGAGTTGTCGCCCTCGCTGGAGGTGATCAGCGAGCTGCCGCTCAGCAGGTACATGTCGATGTCGGTCGCCACGCCGAACTGCGGCTGCGCCCACTGCAGGTTCAGGCGCAGCGTCTGGCCGGCGCCGATGCTGTAGGAGATCGTGTTGTCGACACCGCCGCCGGGGTCGAAGTCCATGCACTGCGTCGCGTAGGCCGGCACGCCGACCGGGCAGCTTCCGGAGTTGCGGAACGCCGGCGTCTCCCACGAGCCGATGTCACTGGCGGCGGGACGGACGTTGTTGTTGCCCGCCGACGAGTAGTAGGTGACGCCCTGGGCCGTGACGTCGTTGACGGCGACGGCGACAGGCCCGTCCTGGAACATCGGCTCGGCGAAGTAGCTGACGTCGTCGACGATCACCGTCGCGCCGGCGTTGGCGAGCGCGCGGATGTTGTCGGCGAAGCTCGTCTCGCTGATGAACGCCGTGGCGTAGGAGATCTGCGCGCCGGGGGCCATGTCGTGGACGATCTGGGCCATCGCGCGACCCTCGTCAACGCCGGTGCCAGGGCCCTCCTGCAGCACCGGGACCACCGTCGTGTGGCCGCACGGGTTCGCCGCGCCGGGGATGTCGCCGCTGGCGATGTCCTGCGCAGCGCTCGTGGAGTCGGTCGCCTTGACGTCCCAGGTGTCGGACAGCACGCCGACGTGGACGCCGCTGCCGTCGAGGCCGAACGCCGAGCGCCCGGTCGCCGCGAGCAACTGGGTGTCGCCCTCGGAGATCTTGTCGCCCTGCGGGCAGCCGTTGAGCTGTGGCTGGAGCACCTCCGTGACGGCGTCGACCCCGGGTGCCCGCGCGAGGTCGCGCAGCTCGGTCGCCGCGATGGCCGCGGTGATCGTGTCGTAGCGCGCGCTGGTGTGCAGGACGTCGCCGCCGGCCGCCTTGATGTCGCTCTCGCGCGCGCCGAGGTCGCCGGACACCTGCACCTCGACGATCAGGTCACGATCGCGGCGTTGGAGGCTGCCGGCGCCCGTCGCCGGAAGCCCGACGTCCTGGCTCTGCTGCGCGGGTGACGCCGTGCTCACCGCCGGCGTCGCGATCACGGCGAGTCGGCTCGACAGCTCGGGATTGTTCGGATCCCCGACCGGGCCGGCGACCGCGGCCGCCGGCAGGACGAGCATTGCGCTGGTCGCCGCTGCGGCCAGCCCCTTCCGTGAGAATCCCATTGGCGTTTCGCGACGTTACTCCCCGCGACGGGGCCCGGCAAACGCGACTACGGGCCGGCGAGCAGCTCGACCGTCAGCCGCCACTTGCCATCGGCCGTCACGCGTGCCCGCGGGTACTTGCCCTTCGCGGCGAAGCTCTGTCCGCGCGCGCCGCCGCTGGCCTTGAGCCGGCCGCTCGGATCGCTGAGGCGGAAGCGCTTCCCGCTGACCGTCCAGCGCAGCACGGCGTTGCGCTTCAGGTCCAGTGCCAGCGACTTCGAGCCATCGCCCGAGTAGTTCTTCGTCGGACCGTCGTTCGTGCCGCCGGGAGCGACCGGCTTGCGTGTCGATTTGCCGGCGGCGGGCCCTGTGGGGGTCGCCGGCGTCGTCGCGGCCGGAGCCTGCGCCGTCGCAGCCGGACCCGAGGCCGCGGCCGGCGGGTCGGAGTCGTCGTCGCCGCAGCCGGCGATCGCGAGCACCCCGACCGACACGAGGACCAGCCGGCGCACGGTCATGCGACGGCGACGTCGCGGCCGGCCAGTGCCGTCGCGACCTCGGTGACGGTCGCAACCACGCGATCGACGAGCGCGTCCTCCATGCCCGTCCAGAGTGGCAGACGCACCAGCCGCTCGCTCTGGCGCGAGGTGACCGACAGCGTCCCGGAGGCGCGGCCGAGCTCGCGACCGGCCGGCGAGGAATGCAGCGGGACGTAGTGGAAGACGGCGTCGACGCCGCGTGCGCGCAACTCGTCGAGGAACGCGGCGCGTGGCACGCTCTCGCCGAGCAGGACGTAGTACATGTGCGCGTTGTGCGTCGCGTGCGCGGGGACGACCGGGCGGCGCAGCAGCCCCTGCGCTTCGAGGACCGCGAGCCCCTCGTCGTAGCGCTGCCAGAGCGCCAGCCGTGCGCGCGTGATCGCCTCGACCTCCTCGAGCTGGGCCCAGAGGAACGCCGCGTTGACGTCCGAGAGCGCGAACGAGGAGCCGAGGCCGACCCAGGTGTAGCGGTCGACCTCGCCGCGGAAGAACGCGGCGCGGTCGGTGCCCTTGTCGCGAATGATCTCCGCGCGGCGCACGAGCGCCGGAGCGCCGAGCACGAGCGCACCGCCCTCGCCGCAGGTGACGTTCTTCGTCTCGTGGAAGCTCAGCGCCGCCAGTCCGCCGAGGCCGCCGAGCGGGCGGCCGCGATGCGCGGACAGCAGCGCCTGTGCGGCGTCCTCGATCAGCACGAGGTCGTGGCGCTCGGCGACCGCGGCGAGCGCGTCCATCTCGCACGCCACGCCGGCGTAGTGCACCGGCACGATCGCGCGCGTGCGCGGCGTGATCGCGGCCTCGACGAGCCGCTCGTCGACGTTCAGCGTGTCCTCGCGTATGTCGACGAAGACCGGCGTCGCGCCGCGCAGCGCGAAGGCGTTGGCCGTCGACGGGAACGTGAACGACGGCATGATCACCTCGTCCCCGGGCCCGACGTCCAGCAGCATCGCGGCGAGCTCGAGCGCCGCCGTACCCGACGGCGTCAGCAGCACGCGCGGCACGCCGAGCCGCCGTTCGAGCTCGGCCTCGCAGCGCGCGGTGTATCCCCCGCCACCGGACAGGTGCCCCGCGGCGAGCGCCGCGAGCACGTGCTCCTGCTCCGTGCCGACGTAGTAGGGACGGTTGAACGGGATGTGATCCAAGGACGCCAGCTTAGACCCCTACGGCGGCGCCAACAGCGTGAACAGCGCGGCCACGCCGGCATCGACACGCCATGTCGTGCCGCCTCGGCGCAGCGTCACGTCGAGCTTCTGCGTCCGTCGCAAGACCGGGTCGCGCAGCGACACGCGGAACTGCGCGACGGTGGCATCGGCGCGGGTCGGCGCCGGCGACAGCGGCGTATCCCCCTGCGCGAGGATCCGCGCGCCCTTCAACGCCACACGTTGGCCCGGCGTCGTGCGCACGTAGCGCGTTGCCGCGGTCAGCGTCTCGGGGCAGTCGTCGCCGTCGAAGTCGCGCGCGAGCTCGGCGACCGCCGCCGGTGTCGCCGTCGCGCACGCGCCGTCGACGTCGCCCGCGGCCAGGCGCGCGAGGAACGTCTGCAACGCGGCGCGCGGAGCGGCGTCGTGCTTGCCGCCGCAGCCGGCCAGCAGCGCGGTCGCGAGCAGGACGGTGACCGCGCGCGCCGTCATACCGCGAGGTCGAAGCGGATCGTGGTCCCGTCGTCGACGAACCGCCGGCAGTCGCGCTGGCTGTCGAGGCGGTTGGCGCGAACGGCGGCGACGTCGACGACGTAGACGCGGCCGTAGGCGAGCGCGTGGCGCACACCGTCGAGCCCCAGTTGGTAGAGGTGCCGCGCCCCGCATGCGGCCTGCGCCGGCTGATCGGCCCAGATCGGGTAGGCGGTGAGGTCTGCGCGGTCGTAGCTGATCTTGACCGCCGTGTTGAGCTCCCACCATGTGCTGAAGACGGGGACGGGCACGTTGACGTCGCGATTGGCGACGCGCTCGAACCGGGTGACGACGCCTGGCGCGCCGAGCACGACGAGCGCCGCCCCGTGCGGCGGCTGCGGCAGGACCTCGTGCAGCGTCTCCAGCACCGTGCGCTGCTCGCGCGCCGCCGCAGTCCACAGGCGCCGGTCGTCGCGCAGCGCCCCGAGCGCGCCGACGAGCACGACGAGGAACCCCGCACCGGCAAGCGCGAGCGCCCGGCGTGGCGACGGCGCGAGGCTGCCGAGCGCGCGCAGGAGTGCGACGAGCACGACGCACAGCGGCAGCAGCGCGCCGATGTTGATGCGGTTGCCGACGCTCGGGACGAGCGGCTCGTAGCTCGCGTTCGCCGGGACGTAGATCGCGTAGGTCGCAAGCGCGAGCACCGCGGCGAGCCCTGCGACGAGCAGCCAGCGCGCCGTCTCGCCGCCTCGCGCGACCCCGACGGCGATCAACGCGAGCAGGCCGAGCACGACCCATCCGCGCTCGAGCGTCAGCGGCACGAGCGTGCCGGTCAGCAGTGTCAGTGCCTGGTCGGTCAGCGCGCGCGCGTGGTCGAAGTAGCCGCCGAGGCCCTCGGAGGCGGCGGTCCGCGCCGGCGTGCTGACCGCGTATTGCGCCGCGGCGACGAGCACGAGCACGGCGTCCAGCGCCCAGCGCCGTAGCGCCGGCCGCCACGCGACCTGGGTCCGGTAGACGACGAGTGAGAGCCCGACGACCGGCAGCATCGTCTCTGCAAGCAAGGCCGACAGCGCGAACAACCCGAGCGACGCGGCGTGCAACCGCTGCGCGGGTCGCCCCTCGGCACGCAGCGCGCGCAGCCCGAGCACGAAGCCGCCGGCGCATGCCGCCAGGCAGAGGTGCGCGACACCCGGCGTCATCCAGAAGCGGATCGAGTCGGCGACCGGCAGCGCAAGCGACAGCGCGACCGCGGCCGCCGCCTCGAGGCGGCCGAAGCGCAACTCGCGCAGCAGCACGTAGAAGACCGCGGCGAGCAATCCGGCGAGCGCGACGTTGAGCGCACGGTGGAGGTCGTCGTGGAACCCGAACAGCTCGTAGGTCGCCAGCCAGTAGGCGACCGCGCCGGGCCGCGCGCCGGAGTAGAACGTCAGGTAGTCGCCGCTGCTCGCGAAGCCGAACTCGTGCGGGAAGCGCACGTATGCGCCCAGCCACCAGTCGTCGAGATAGCGGCCGCCGCTCGTGACGTACGTCCCATAGAGCGCCGCGGCGAGCGCGAAGCAGAGCGCCAACGAGCGCAGCGCACTCGTGCGTCCGCCGTGCATCGGGCACGAGCGTAGTACACGGAGGCGGCGCTGCCACGAGCGTCCGGGCAGCGGGTATGCTCGCTTCGTGCGGGATCGTCGTACAAGGACGTGGAGTGCGGCAGTGGCGCTCGCCCTCGGTGCCGGCTTCGCCGTCTCGACGGCGCTCGGCGCGTCCAACGACGCGGCGCCGAGCGGGCCGATCTCGGCCGAGGATGTGGCGCGCCAAATTCGGGACGCCGACGTTCACGACCACGACGCCCACGCCGCCGCCCCCGCCCGGCACGCCGCCGCCGCCTGGCGCCCCGCCACCGCCGCCGCCACCGCCCGGCACGCCCCCGCCGCCACCCCCGCCGCCGACCGGCACGGTGCCGACGATCAAGCCGCCGACCGTCAAGGCGACCGACGTCATCAAGCTGCCGTCGGCGCGTCGCTGCGTGCGCAGCCTCCGCCTCGTGCTGGCGCGCCCGGCCGGCGTGACGCTGAAGGGTCTGGCGATCCGCTCCGGTGCCCGCGTGATCGTCCGTCGCACCACCCCGCGCACGTTCACGACGCGCGTGCTGCCGCGCAAGCGCTTCCGTCTCAAGGTCGTCGTGCAGACGGCCGGCGGGCAGACGCTCGTGCGCACCCGCTCCTATCAGCCCTGCGCCAAGCGCTAGCCGAGCTTGACGGTCAGCGTGACGCGCTGGCCGTCGCGCGCGCCGTAGTCGAACGTGCCGCGCGCACGCGCGAAGTCGCCGGTGCCACCGACGATCGCACCCGCCGCCGGCCCGTCCTTGCTGGCGACGGCCATGCCGTAGATGTCGCCCTTTGGCAGCACGAACACGACGTCGCAGTTGTAGACCTGCCCCCCGCCTCGCAGTGCGCGCACGCAGGTCGCCTGGCTGCGCCCCGTCGCGTCCTCGTCACCCGGCTCGTAGACCTGGGCGAGCAGGCGCAGCTGCGTATCGGCGCCGGTCGGCGCGCCGAGCGGCACGCGTTGCACGCCCGTCAGCTGGCTCTCCAGCCGCACCGTCCGGGTCGGCCCTCCGTCGCCGCCGTCGTCGTCACCGCCACCACAGCCGGCGAGCAGGACCGTCGCCGCCGCGGCAGACACGGCGCGCCTCACGAGCGCACCTCGTCGCGCGCTCCGAGCAGCCACTCGCGGCTGCACGAGCCGGTGTTGAACAGCAGGTCGATGACGCTCACCTCGTGCACGAACGCTCCATGTAGCTGGGGATACGCGCGGTACCCCGTGTAGTCGAACCACTCGACCCCGACGCCCGCCCGCGCGAACAGCTCGACGTCGAGGTAGTCCTTCGCGGCCGGCCCGGAAACGTACTCGCTTGCGCCGAGCGCGGTGCAGATCGACAGCAGCCGCTCGCTGCGCCCGCCCGTGCCGGGATGGTCGGTCGAGCGCGAGGTCGGCGTCGTGATGCACAGCTGCGCGCACACGCGCCGCAGCAGCGCCGCGTTGACGTCGGAGAGGAGGTCGGCGGCGAAGCCCTCGTACAGCGGCTCCAGCAGGCGCGCGATCTCGTCGAAGGCGGGCGCTTCACGATAGGCCTGCGCGATCGCGCTCCAGTGCGAGCGTGCCCACCCTGCATCGGCGATGCGCGTCTCGTCGATGCGCTGGGTGAAGCCGCCCTTGGTCAAGACGGGGACGGTCAGCCACCGCACGCCGGCGGCGGTCTTGATGCGGTTGCGGTTGCGCCAGTCGCGGCGCGTGTACTGGACCTCGTCATAGAGGACGAAGTGATCCACGGACGCGATCAGGTCGAAGTAGCCCTTCCACGGGATGTAGTTGGACTGCGCGATCGCGACGCGCATCAGCGGCACTCCGCGACGGCGAGCAGCGAGCCGCCCGCCGGCAGCGATGCTCCGCGCGCGATCAGCGCGGCCTCGGTGTCCAGCGCGCGTTCGAGCAGGCGATCGACGGTCGCCGGCAGCGCGAACTCCCGCGCGGGGTCATACGGCGCGCGCGACAGCCGCTCCCACAGACGAGACGCCGCCATCAGCGGCAGCGGGAACGTCACGAACGACGTCATCGCGCGCACGTCGAAGCCGGCTTCGACGAGCTTGCCCTTCAGCTCGCGGCGCGTGTAGCGGCGCTGGTGGCCGGAGAACCGATCGGCCTCGCTCCACAGCCACCGATGCTGCGGGACGCTGACGATGACGCCGCCGCCCGGTCGCGCCGCCGCTCGCATCGCGCTGAGCACGCGGCGATCCTCGGCGACGTGCTCGACGATGTCAAACGCGCCGACGACGTCGAACTCCCGGGTGAACGGCAGCTCGCGCGCGTCAGCCTGGACCAGCTGCGCGCGGGGCACGCGCCGGCGTGCGTGCTCCAGTCCCGCGGCCGACAGGTCGCTGCCGGCCACGCGCATGCCGGGGTGGCTGTCGGCGACGCCGGCGAGCACGTGCCCGTTGCCGCAGCCGACCTCGAGGAAGCTCGTCGCGGCAGGGAAGTGGCGGTCGAGCGTCGCGACGAGCAGGCGCCTGCGCGCGCGAAACCAGAAGCTGCGTTCCTCGGCGACGAGCAACCGCGCGAACGCGTCGTCGTCCATCACGCCCACACAGCGCTGCCGATGCCGGTCACGCCGTAGCCGTTGCCGTTGTAGAGCATGAAGCGCCGCCCGCCGTGGTCGACGACGTGCGGGTAGGCGGCCATCTCGGCGTCCCAGCCCTCGCCTTCGATCGTCGTCGCGGCGTCATCGCGCTCCCAGCGCAGCCCGTCCGGCGACCGCGCGTAGCCCAGCCGGTAGGCGGCGCCGCGGACCGAGAACCACATCTCATAGCCGCCCTCGGCGGGCAGCACGCAGGGACGCGAGAACGCGTGCTCGCTGTCGTCGGCGAAGTCGACGCACACCTCTCCGTCCGACCACGCGATCCCGTCGGCGGACTCGGCGTGGCGGAGGTTGTAGTAGTGACGCTGCTCGGTCCAGCGAACCCCCGAGACGTACCACGCGCGCCAGCGGTCGCCGTCGCGGACGACGTGTGGCGACGCCGTCAGGAACGGATCGCTCGCACGGCGCCCGAGGACCGGCGCGGCGGAGACGCGTTCGAACGCCCCGCCGCCGCGGCTCACCGCCAGGCCGATCGCAAGGTAGAACGGCACCGACACGCCCAGCGACCAGCCCGTGTAGTAGAGGAGCGTCTCGTCGCCGCGCCGCACCAGGCATGACGGCGTGACGCCGGCGTCGTCGAACGCGCCCAGCGGCCCCGGCGTCAGGACGGGGTCGGCGTCGATGGCGCCGACAGCCGGGATCCCCGCGGTGAGGTCGAGGCCGGCACGGGCGATCGACGAGCGCCCCCGCGCGTCACGCGTGGCGAAGTACAGCTCGCCGTCGTGCACCGTCGGCAGCGCCGCGTGCGACGCCGACCACGGCACCGGCAGCGGCGGCGCCAGCACGAGTCCCTGCCGCTGCCACGCGCTCAGAAGCCCTCGAGCTCCCAGCTGCGCTTCGGGAAGACCTCGGTGTTGCGCACGGCGTAGACCTCGCCCTCCTGCGTGTCGCGCATGATCACCGCGCCCGCGCCGATCACGCACCGTGGCGCGACCGTGACGCCGTCGCGGAACGTCGCGTTGACGCCGATGAAGCATTCGTCGCCGATCGTGCAGTTGCCGGAGATGACGGCGTGCGACGCCACGAAGACGTGGTCGCCGATCGTCGTGTCGTGGCCGATGTGGTTGCCGCTCCACAGCACGACGTCGTTGCCGATCGTGACGAACGGCTGGATCACGTTGGCCTCGAAGACGAACGTGTTCTCCCCCACGCTGATCTCGCCCCACTGGATCGCGCGCGAGTTGACGTAGCTGACGAGCTCGTAGCCGCGCGCCTTGCAGGCGTCGTAGACCTCGGCACGCGCGCGGTTGACGCGGCTGAAGCCGATCGCCACGAACATCGCGAACGCGCCCGGTGGGTGGGTGTCGACAAGCGTCTCCGCGGCGACCACCGGCAGTCCGCGCAGCTCGCCGCTCTCCGGGATGTACTGCTCGTCGACCGCGAACGCCGCGACCTCGTGCGGACTGTCGACCGTGAGGTAGTGCGCGGCGACACGTGCGAAGTCGCCGGCGCCGAAGATCACCACCGGCTTGCTCATCGCAGCACCGTCACGGTGTACTCCCACAGCCCGTAGTCGCGGCGGACCGTGACCTCGCCGAGCTCACTGCACCGCGCGGCGACCACGTCGGGCTCGGCGTAGTAGAGGTCGTCTCGCGCGCGTTGCGGCGACGACGCCGGCGGCAGCATGTTGAACGCCAGCCCACGCCGTGCCAGCGCAGCGAGCCGCACGATCGTCTCCTGCACGTGCGTCTCCCAGACGGCTGTCGGGGTGTCGAGCTTGACGTTGAAGATCCCGCTGGCGATGACGTAGTCGGCCGGGCCCGGCGTCTCGACGAACGCGCGCCGCGGATGCGCGCGGCGCGCAGCGGCGAGCATCGACGGCGCGATGTCGTAGCCGGCGTAGTCGCACGCCAGCCCGTGGGCATCGAGGTACGCCGCCAGCGCGCCGTAGCCGCAGCCGTAGTCCAGCAGCGTCGGCGCCGGCGCCCACTGCACGGCCCCGAGCAGCACCGCGAAGCGCAGCTCCTGATCGGCCTCTGAGGACCAGTCGACGCCGCGCGCCGTCGGCCCATGCGCCGCCAGCGTGCGACCGTAGTACTCGGCAACCTGCTGGATCACGGCACCGTCTCGGTGACCTCGACGCCGATCTCCTCATCGATGACGTAGAGCGGGCGCTGCTTGACCTGCTCGAAGATCTTGCCCACGTAGAGACCGATGACGCCGGTGCTCGTGATCGCAAAGCCCGACAGCAGCAGCACGAAGATCGCAAGGCTCGTCCAGCCCGGTGGCGTCGAGCCGCCGACATGCACGATCACGAAGTAGCACGACAGCGCGGCGCCGGCGGCCGCGAGCGCGAAGCCCGCGTAGACGATCCAGCGCAGCACCACCGTCGTCTGGAAGACCAGCCCGTCGACGGCGTGGCGCAGGAGCGCCCCCACGCCGTAGGCGCTGGCGCCCGAGTGGCGCTCGGCGGAGGTGAACTCGACCGTCGCGTGGTTGAAGCCGAGCCAATACAAGATGAAGAGGTAGTGGCGGTCGCGATCGCCGAAGCGCAGGTAGCTGTCGGCGACCTTGCGGGAGATGATGCTGAAGCTGCCGAAGCTGCGATCGATGTTCGTGCCGGCGACCCAGTTGAGCGTCGCGAAGTACAGGCGCCCGAGCGCGCGCCGCAGCCGCGAGCCGGGGCGCTGCATGCGCCGCGCGAAGACGATGTCATGCCCTTCGAGCGCCTTTGCGTACAGGTGCGGGATCTGCTCGGGGGGATCCTGCAGGTCGCAGTCCATGACGACGATCCACTCGCCGCGCGCCTGCGCGATCCCGGCGCTGATCGCGACGTGCTGGCCGAAGTTGCGCGACAGGCGGTAGGCGCGCAGCCGCGGATCGTTCGCGGCGAGCTGGGCGAGGACGTCCCACGAGCCGTCGGTCGCGCGGTCGTCGACGAACACGAGCTCGTACTCGACCGCCATCTGCTCGAGCGTCGCGGTGAGCCGCTCGTGCAGCGCGTGCAGGCACGTGGCGCAGGCGTAGGTCGGGACGACGACGCTGAGGTGCGGCGCGCCGGTCATCCCTGTCCTGCCCGGTAGAGGCGCTGGTCCGGCGGGCGGTAGTACTCGTCGAGGCTCGTCACGACGCGCGTGTACCACCCGAGCAGCTGCTGTGTGCGCGGCGCCTGGCGCTGCACGGCCTCATCGCCGAGCGCGCGGACGTAGTCGATCTGCTGCTTGATGAACGACTGCGTGAACTGCTGGTTGATCGCCAGGCGATCACGGCCGCAGACGTTAGCGCCGGCGGCGTGCCACAGCGTCGAGTCGAAGACGATCATCGAGCCGGCGGGACACAGCGCCGGGACCGCTTCCTGCGCCGGCGGCTCGGCGCGCTGGTGGCTGCCGGGGACGAGCAGCGTCGCGCCGTTGTCGGCGGTGAACGCGTCGATCGCCAGGAACGTGTTGACCGACGCGACGTATCCGTCGAGGTGACGCGGGAAGTCGCGGTGAAAGCTCGTCTGGAACGTCTCCGGGATCGCGCCCTCGTCGAACGACGGGAGGATCAGCCCGTTCTGCAGGTGCAGGATCGCGGCCGGCGACAGCAGCCGGTCGACGACCGCGAGCACCGGCTCGAGCTCGAGCAGCCTGAAGAAGTGGTCGTCGTAGGCGAGCATCAGGCGCAGCACGCCGAGCTCGCCGGCGGCGCCGAGGCGTTCCTCGCCGACGTCGGCGCGGATCTGCTTTTGGACGCCGTACATCGCCGCGCGCGTGCGCGCGAGCAGCTCGTCGTCGAGCACGCCTTCGACGATCGCGTAGCCGTCCTCCCGCACGCTCGCTGCGACGGCCTCCAGCCAGCCGGGGTCGCGGACGCTCGCGGTCATCCGCGCAGACTATGCGTGCGCCGTGCTGCCGCACGCGGCCCTAGCGTGCGAGCAACGGAAACAGCGCGCGCTGCACCGGCCGCGGCGGGAACGGCGGCGGCAGCAGCAGGACCGTCGTGTCGCGGTACTCGAGCACGAACGTCGCGGCGTCGCGCAGCGCGCGCCAGCTCGTCGGCAGGCCGCGGGGCGTCAGGCGGCCCTCGCGGTTGAACGCCGCGGCCTCCTCGAGGAAGGCGCGCATCTTGCCCGCAGGGCTGACCTCGACGCGCAGCGTCGCGTCGCCCGGACCGGCGTTGGCGAGCTCGTGACGCATGCCCGGCGCGACCTCGACGGGCTCACCCGCCGCCGGGCGGCGCGTCGCGCCGTCCGACACGTCGGCGTCTGACCCGCGAGCAGCGGCGCGCCGTGATCGAGGAGGCGGCTGCCGCGCTGTTCGCGCAGCAGGGCTACGCGGCGACGACGCTCGAGCAGATCGCCGCGGCGGCCGGCGTGACCAAGCAGCTGCTCTACCAGCACGTCAGCTCCAAGCGCGAGCTGCATCTCGCGCTGCTCGCCAAGCACCGCGACGGCGTCGTCGGGCGGATCGCCCCCGGGATGGCCGCTGCAGGGACGCTCGAGGAGCGCATCCGCCACACGCTGGACTCGTGGTTCTCCTACGTCGAGGACCACCCCTACGCCGCGCGGCTGCTGTTTCGCGACACCACCGGCGACCCCGAGCTCGAGCAGTTCCACGAGCAGATGCGCGACAACGCGCGCGCGGCGAACGTCGCCGTGCTGCGCGCGGAGTGGCCCGACCTCGCGCCCGAGCGCGTCGAGCTGCTCGCCGAGTTCGTGCGCTCAGCCGTGGTCGGCCTGGCGCTGTGGTGGGCGCAACACCCGCAGGTGCCGCGCGAGACCGTCGTCGAGATCGGGACGACCGCGCTGACGCGCGGCGTCGCCGCTACTCCCAGGGCTTCTTGAGCAGCAGGATCGTGTTGACCGCGAACAGGACCGCGAAGAAGACGGTCCAGCGGTTGAGGTTCTTCTCCATCATCGAACCGCCGCTGGCGCTGCTGCCGCCGCCGCCGACGCCGAACGCGCCGGACATGCCCGCGTCCTTGCCCGAGTGCAGCAGCACGAGGACGATCAGGATCACGCAGATCGCGACCTGCAGGAGATTGAGAAGCGACTCGATCACGGTCTGTGAAGGGTAGCGATCAGGACGTGACGGCAGGGCGCTCGTCGGCGGGCGCGGGCTCGGGCTGACCCTCCGCGCCGAGCTCGTCGAGCTCGCGCAGGATCTCGATCGCCCGGGCGCGCAGCGCGCGATCCTGGGCGCGGAAGTCCTCGCGCGCGAGCTTGCCGGTGCGATGGTCGAGCTCGAGCTCGCGGATCTGGCGGTAGGTCGACTCGCGTGCGGCGAGCAGGTCCTCGATCCGGGCGCTGTCGTGATCGGCGGCGCGGCCGGTGCCGGCGCGCAGGAACGGCCAGCCGACGAGCGCCACGACGGCGCCGAGCGCGAGGATCACCAGCAGCGGCTCCATGCGATCAGGCCCGCCCGAGGTCGCGGGCGACGCGCCCCGCGTAGCCGGCCGTGGCGCGGCGGCGCAGCGCGTCGGGGGCCGGCCACAGGGCGAGCAGACCGCCGCCGAAGACGATCAGCGCGCCGATCCAGATCCAGCTGACCAGCGGCGACTGGATGATCCGGAACGTCGCCGCCGGACCCGCAGCGAGATAGCTCTTCTGGAGGTCCTCGAAGCTCTTGTACCGCGCCTGGCCGAAGCGCGCGGCGTCCAGGCGCGCACCGCGCTCGTCGACCATCCGCACCGCGTCGACGAGGACCTTGTTGCGCTGCTTGATCTCGCTCTCCAGGCCGCTGAGATCGGGCTGGATCGCCGTCCACCAGTCCTGGCGCAGGCCGGCGTCCATCCCCACCTCGCTGGTCGCCTCACCTTCGAAGGCCGCCGTGATCGGCGCGAATGGCGCCTGCCCGGGGTAGTAGCCGCGGGTCGGGTGCAGCGTCGCGACGCGCTTGCCGTCCTTGTCGGTGACGTGGACGATGCCGCCGAAGTCCAGGCGCTCGAGGCGCTCGTCGCGCGTGACGATCTCGGCCGTCGCCTTGGCGTAGGTGTAGGTGTAGTCGTTGACGACGACGCTCTGCCCCGGCCTCAGGCGCGCGTCGCGCGCGTGCTGGAAGGCGCTGGAGGCCGCGACGCCGATGAACAGCAGCGCGATCCCGACGTGCACGGTGTAGCCGCCGTAGCGGCGGCGGTTGCGAGCGATCAGCGTCGGCAGCGCGTAGGCGACGCCGCGCCCGGTCATCGCCTTGCGCGCGCTCGTCCCGCGCACGAGCTCCTGGCTGACCGATGCGATCACCAGCGCGCCGAACATGAACATCAGCACGGCGGCGGGCCGGTCCCAGAGGCCGGCCGGGATCGCGACCAGCCCGACGAGCAGCGCCGTCGACGCGGGAACCGCGAAAGCGCGCTTGGTCGCCGCCCACGTCGCCCGTCGCCAGGCGATCACCGGGCCGATGCCCGACAGCAGCACGAGCGCGATCGCCAGCGGGACCGTGAAGCGGTTGAACAGCGGCGGCCCGATCGCGCGCTTCTCCCCCGTCACCGCCTCGGCGATCAGCGGGAAGAACGTGAGGAACAAGATCACGAACGTCAGCGCGACGAGCACGAGGTTGTTGAACAGGAAGACCGCCTCGCGACTGAACAGCGAGTCGATCTCGTGGTCGGACTTCAGCGCGTCGCGGCGCGTCGTCACGAGGTAGACCGAGCCGATGATCAGCAGCGCGATCAACGCGACGAACCAGCCGCCGAGCGTCGACGCGCCGAACGCGTGGATCGAGTCGAGGATCCCGCTGCGCACGAGGAACGTGCCGAGGATCGCCAGCGTGCCGGTGGTGAGGATCAGGCTGACGTTCCACGTCTTCAGCATCCCGCGGCGCTCCTGCAGCATCACCGAGTGCAGGAACGCCGTGCCCGTCAGCCACGGCAGCAGCGACGCGTTCTCGACGGGGTCCCAGGCCCAGTAGCCGCCCCAGCCAAGCTCGCTGTAGGACCAGCGCGCGCCGAGGATGATCCCGATGCCGAGAAACAGCCAGGCGGCGAGCGCGAAGCGGCGGGTCGCCGAGAACCACTCGGCGTCGACCCTGCGGACGACGAGCGCGCCCACCGCGAAGGCGAACGGGATCGTGAACAGCGTGTACCCCGAGTACAGCATCGGGGGGTGGATCATCATCGAGGGGTGGCGCAGCAGCGGGCTCAGCCCGGCGCCCTCGCCGGCGGCGACCGCGGTCGTCGCAAACGGCGTCGCCTCGAAGACGAGCAGGCCCGCGAAGAAGGCGCCGAAGCCCGCGAGCACGGCGGTCGCGTAGGGCGCGACGTCGCGCATCCGGCGTCGCGTCAGGAAGAGCACGAGCGAGGACCACAGCGACAGCAGCCAGACCCACAGCAGCAGCGAGCCCTCCTGCGAGGACCACGCGGCCGCGCCCTTGTAGAAGGTCGGCGTCGTCGTCGAGGAGTGCTCGGTGACGGTGACGAACGTGAAGTCGCTGCGCAGGAACGCGATCTCGAGGATCAGGAACGCCGCCGTCGTCAGCAGCGCGAGCGCGTAGATCGCGCGGCGCCCGGACTCGATCAGCTGCGGGCGGTTGCGCCGCGCCCCGACGAGGCTGGCGATGACGCCCCACAGCGCGACGACGAGCGCGAAGATCAGCAGCGCGCGGCCGACGCTGGCCATGCGGCTACTCCTTCGCCGAGTACTTCGACGGGCACTTCGTCACGAGCGAGTCCTTCTCACCCACGAACGTCGCACCCTGCTTGCGGACCTTGATGATGATCTCGCGGCCGTCGCGGAACGGATCGGGGATCGCGCCGGTGTAGCGGACGGGCACGCTGGCCGAGCCCTCGCGGTCGCGGACACGGAACGTGGTGGTCTCGCCGCGCTTGATCGATCCGTTGACGACCTTGCCCGTCAGCTGGTAGCTCTTGCCGGGCACCGCATCGGTCAGCAGCTTGCTGGGACCGACCGCCTCGGCCGAGCCGCTGAAGCTGAAGTAGATCAGCGCGGCGGCCAGCACCAGTGCGGCGCTGAGGGACACGATCAGCCGGATCTGGCGCTTGCGAGCAGGGGCCATACGCCCGTCGAGTATCCCAAACATCGCCCGGCGACCACCCCCGTCCCGTCCGGCCTCCCGGCAAACATCTCAAGTCATCGCCAGGAAAACCGATGCTGGAGGAGAAACTCTGAGGACGCCACGGCGTTCATTGGAGCAGGACATGCGCATGCGACTCAACCGCTCAGCCAGCGACGACCGCCCGGACAGCCCGCCGGCGCGTCCGCGTCCGCGCCTGCGCGTCGTCGCCGACGTCCAGCCCGCCGAGGTCCAGCCCCGCGACGTCCAGCCCCGCGACGTCACCGAGGAGTTCGCCGACGAGCGCCGCGTGCGCGACGCCGGCGGCCCCGACGACACCGCGACCTACCACTGCACCTGCGGCTACGTGTTCGAGGCGCCCGTCTCGACCGGCGTGGCCTGCCCGCACTGCGGCTGCGGCCAGGCCTGGTAGTACGATCTCCCGCCTAGCGCGGGTGTAGCTCAGTTGGTAGAGCGTTGGCTTCCCAAGCCAAAGGTCGCGGGTTCGACCCCCGTCGCCCGCTTGCTGTGAAGCACCCCGTCCGCGGGTAGACGTCCGGGATGACGATCAAACGAGCGGTCCCGAACATCAGCTCCGATCGGCCCGCCGAGACCCGCGACTTCTTCGTGGATCTGCTCGGCTTCGAGGTGGCGATGGACGAGGGCTGGGTCGTGACGCTCGCCTCGCCGGCCAATCCCTCGGTGCAGGTGACGGTGATCGGCAGCGACGACCCGGCCGCGCCCGGCATCTCCGTCGAGGTGGCCGACGTCGACGCGGTCCATGCCAGTGCAGTCGAGCGTGGTCTCGAGATCGCCTACCCGATCCGCGACGAGCCCTGGGGCGTCCGTCGCTTCATGCTGCGCGAGCCGAGCGGGACGACCGTGAACATCCTCTCCCACCGCTCCGGCTGAGCCGGCGGCGCGCGATGGCGCCGCCGGCGGTTGGTCGTCTCAGCAGATGTCGAGCAGGAACTCGTACTCGAACAGGTCGTTGAACCCGGGGATGTCCGCGTGCGAGACCGTCCCGTCCGCTGCGCGGTCGAGCAGGAACAGGTTGGTGTTCCCCGGGCACGACAGCGTCCCGGTCTGGTGGTATGGGCCTTCGAACGCGACGTTGCGTGCGGTCGCGCTGTAGTTCAAGGCGACGAAGTAGTTGTCCGCTGTCAGCGGCTGCCCCGTCTTGACGAACTCGACGCCCTTGCCGCCGTCCTTGACGTACCGCAGGCGATCGACCAGGACCCCGTCCGTGTTGAGGTAGGTCGCCAGCGAGTCGTCGCTGCCGCAGTTGCCGCAGTACTTGCTGTTGATCCCCTCGCCGCGGTACTCGACGTCGAAGTTGCTCACCTTGAGGTTGGTGATGTCGACGTACTTCTTGGCGACCTGGTCGCTCAGGCACGCGGCCGGGACCCAGGCGTTCGAGCCGATGTCGCCGAGGCAGATGCGGCCGTTGATCGTCATCGCGTCGGGGTTCGGGTCGCCGTTGGCGTCGATGACGGGCGGACCGTCGGTCTTGAGGTTGAAGTCGATCTCGGGCGAGATCGAGATGTTGCTCGCGCCACCGGTCGCGACGGTGTCGGACATGAACGCCGCGCAGTCGGGGAACCCGTCCTTGGCGATGCAGACGTCCGTCACCTTCGGGATGTTGTCGACCGTCGCCGAGATCAGCGCCTTGCGATGCCCGCCGTCCTCGTCCTTGCCGGCAGCCAGCGACACCTCGAGCTTCGGGATCACCGTGTTGGGCCTGAAGCTCATCTTCGTCACGCGCTGCGTGCCGATCGTCATGTCGTAGTCAGTCGGCAGCGTGCGCCCGCTGACCTGCGGGATCTTCAGCGTGCCGTGGATGGAGTCCTGCTTGCGGATGCCGAGCGTGATGTCACCGGGCTGCGTGAACGCGATGTCGACCGCGTCCGTGCCGTTGAGGTCCCCGAACGGCCCGCCGTTCGTGACCGGCGCGTTCTTCGTGTAGAAGGCGTGCTTGAGGTTGGAGATGCGCGCCCGCAGGTCCTCGTGTCCGGTCTTGCCGTCGTAGAGGATCGCGTTGGCCGTGTCCGGCACCGGGAACGGCGGGGGAACGATCGGCGGCGGCGGCGGCGGAGGCGGCTCGCAGTCGGGATCGGTGTTCGGGTTGCAAGGCGGCTCCTCGCAGTCCGGATCCGTGTTCGGGTTGCACGGCGCGCGGAACGCCCGCAGCGCCGAGCGGTTTGTTGGCAGGTCCGGATGCAGCTCCAGGTCGGCGTCGTCGACCCATGCGTGCGCCGTGATCAGCTCCACGCCGGCGCCGTGGGCGTCCACGCCGAACTGCTCGGGATCGGGAATCACCGGCGGCGGGGGCGGCGGCGGCGGGGGCGGCGGCTCGCAGCCGTCGGGATCGGTCTGCGGGTCGCACGGCGGCTCGCAGTCGGGATCGGTGTTCGGGTTGCACGGCGCGCGGAACGTCACCGTGCGCGGCTCCGACTTCGCCATCAGCGCGTCCGGCGCCAGCACCGGCTGGCGCGGGTCGATGCCGAGGTAGACGTCGAGGATCGGCGAGATGCCGAAGATGTCGACCTTCGCGTTCTTGAACTTGGCGCTCGCCGGCAGGCCCTTGGCCTGCAGCTTGATGTGGTCGATCGCGCCGTTGTTCTCGATGTGCACGCGGTCGCCGGGGACGTTGAACTCGACGTGTGACGGCAGCTTGTCGATGAAGCCGTCGACGGTGATGCCGCCCTTCTGCGCGTGGAGGTTGAGGATCTGCGGAGACACGGTGTCGATCGTGCCGCCGACCGGGTCGGGGCTGAAGCCGATGCTCTTCAGGCCGCTGATCCGCACGAACGCGCGGTATGCGGTCGTCGTGTCCTCGAACCAGGCGTAGGAGCCGTCGACGACCGGCGCGTCGCTGCCGTCGCTGGCGAGCAGCGAGATCGTGCCAGGCGGCTCTGTGGCCGCGACCTTGACCGAGCCGTCCTCCTGCTTGAAGTTGAACGTCGACTTCGGCGGGATGGCGTCGATCGTCGCGTCGATGCGCTTGGCCTTCGAGAAGAACGTGCCAGTGGCCTTCGTCGCCTTGACCGCGATCTGGTCGATGCCGGTGCCGTGGCCGTCGAACGTGACGCTGCCGTTGTCCGGGTCGATGATCACCTCGGTGTCGACCGGCAGGTTCGACAGCCCGCCCGTCAGCGTGATCCCCTTGACGTCGTCGATCGCCGACAGCGGGACCGCACCGAGCGGCGCTGAGAAGATCAGCCGGCCGGCGTACGGGCCCGCCTGGTCGATCGCGACCGACTTGAGGTTCGTCAGGCGCAGCCCGGCCTGCAGCTTGGCCGTGCTGAAGCGGTGGAACGCGAGGTACGGACCGGTGCCGGCGCCGGGCGCCGGGACGTCATCGCCCTTGGCGTAGCGCGCCTCGACCGAGCCGAACGACCCGTTCGGGGCGTCGACGATCGTCTTGCCGTCGAACTGATCGAGCGTGATCTTCGCCGGGACGGCGGTCGCGTCGAGCTGCGCGGCGGTCAGGATCGTCGAGCCCGCGAGCTCGTGGAACGCACCGGTCAGCTTGCCGACCGGCCCGCTGGCCGTGTACGTGGTGTTCTCGTGACCGTCGGTGGTCGTGTGGACGACGTCGATCGCGGCCGGGAGCTTGTCGATGACGACGTCGACGTTGCGCTCGTTGCCGGGACGGATGACGTCGACCTTGCCGGTGACCTTCGACGCGATCGGCGTCGTGACGGTCACCTGCTCGCGACCCGCCGACGTGCGGACGCGCGTCGTGAGCGCCGACGGCACCGGCGCGAAGGCGAGGTTGCCGCGGGTGACCTTCTCCGGCGCGTCGGGGTTGGGGCCGGAGAAGACCTCGCCCAGCGCGGCGAGCGTCGACGGCGGGCTGGTAGCGCCGATCGTGAGGCCGAGATCGACGGCGTTGCTGTTGAGCGCGAAGACGTTCACGCCCGCGGTCCACTTGTTCGCGGTGCCGGCGGCGGTGCCGTCCTCGCCGATGCCGAGGTAGCTCCCGGGCGTGGAGGGGTTGAGCAGGACGGCCTCGACCTTGACCTTCGCGCCGGCAGAGATGAACGCGGTCCGCTGGATCGTCAGCGTGACGCCGTTGAGGGTGAGGTTGGGGACGATGTTGCCGCTGAAGTCGGGCAGCAGATCGCCGTTGACGTCGAGGAGCGCGGGCACCAGCGCGATCGCGCGGTAGTAGCGCACCTGCGGCGGCCCGCTCGGCGGGATGTAGGTGGTGCGATAGGCGTAGCCAACGAGGCTCAGCGCGCAGAGCACGCTCTTGAGCTGATCGGTCAGCGGGCCGACGCCGGGAATCGGGTCGGTCGCATCGCTGATGACCTGGCCCACGGGGCACAGCAGCGCCTGCGCGACGCCGAGCGGGTTGTTCGTGAAGACGTCGTTGAGGCTGCTCGCCGGACCGGGAAGGGGCAGGTTGAGCCCTGCATTGACGTTGAGCAGGCCGTTGAGCGTGGCGTTCAGGTTGAGCTGAGCCTCAGCGCGCTCGGGGGCCGCAGCGGCGGCCGAGAACGCAAGCGCCACGACGGCGCAGACCGCGCAGAGGGCGGCTTGCATCCGCCTGACCCCGAAACCGTGGAACACCGACCGACCTCCGATAAAAGCCACGCCACCCTCCCGCTTGGATTCCAACGGCGACGAGCAAACCACCCCTCGGCGGCGGCGTACAGTGGGGACCCTCCCCAGTCTTTTCGTATGGGGGGTACCCCCTAGTGCTGGGGTGCGCTGTCACCCCCGCGGGTGAACTTTGCACGCCGTCCGATGCGTTGTGGGAGTGTCGGCGCGTCCGCCCCGCCGGGAAGCGGGGAACACACTCAGGAGGTAGGGAAATGCGGTTTGGCCGACGGTTGGCCGCGCTCGTGATCGGGTGCGGTGTGATGGCGTGCGCGACTGCGCCGGCAGCAAGTGCGGAGACCCAGTACGAGTGGGGTGTCGGTGAGTACGTGACGCAGCGGACGCTGGTCGGGCCCTGCATCAACTCGCCGCTGCGTTACGCGTTCACGCGCTCGGTATCGCCGACGGGCTGGTGGATCCGGGCGCAGTACGCGCTGCCGGGCACGACGGTGGGGTACCTGTACCACTACCGGCTGCGGCAGAACTCGATCAACGCCGTGTGGGTCTACCGCGGCTGCGACAACGGGCGGTTCTACGAGGTGGAGTACGTCGGCTCGCGCGTGTACCGCACGCGTCCGTGCACGATCTACCGGGTGCTCGGCACGGTGACGTGCAGCCCGACGTTCACCGGCTGGTCGTCCTACTAGCGGCGCGGCTGCGGTAACAGGAGCTCGGCGTGGCGGGGTGCCCGACGCCACCCCGCCATGTTGAGCAGGCGCGGCCTATCCTGCAGGAGCCGCGATGAAGCGCTCCGCCCTCCCCACCGCCGTGCTCGTGGCCGCCGCCGCGCTGGTCGCGCTGCTGATCTACGGCGTGGTCTCCAAGGGCACCGACACGACGCTCGACAGCGCCGTCAAGCGCGGCGAGCGCCCGGCGGCGCCGGGCCTCAACCGTGCGCTGCCCGTCCTCGGGGACGACGCCGCCAGGCGCACGCTCGCCGAGTACAAGGGCAAGGTCGTCGTCCTGAACTTCTGGGCGTCGTGGTGTGACCCGTGCAAGGACGAGGCGCCGTTCCTGAAGACGACGCAGGCGCGCCTGCGCGCCGACGGCAGCGGCACGGTGCTCGGCGCGACCTACAACGACGACCCCGACAAGTCGCAGGGCTTCCTGCGCGAGCACGACCTGACCTTCCCGGTCGTACGCGACGTCGGCACGAAGCTCGCGCATGCCTACGGCACGCGCAACCTGCCCGAGACGTTCGTGATCGACCGCAACGGCCGGATCGTCGCGATCAGCCGCGGCGTCGTCTCCCAGGGCTTCCTCGACGCCGCGATCGCGAAGGCGAAGGCCGCGTGATCGGGCGCGTCGCAGCGATCGCCGCGCTGGTGCTGGCGCTCGCCGCCGCCCCGGCGCTGGCCACGGAGTCGTTCACCGACCTCGAGGACGAGCTGATGTGCGTCAGCTGCAACGTGGCGCTGAACGTCGCGGAGTCCGCGCAGGCCGATCAGCAGCGCGAGGCGCTGCGCAAGCTCGTCGACGACGGCCTGACCAAGCAGCAGATCAAGGACCGCATGGTCGACGTCTACGGCCCGAACGTCCTCGCCGAGCCCAAGGGCGAGGGCTTCAGCCTGTTCGCCTGGCTGGTGCCGATCGGCGCCGCGCTCGGGCTCGTGGTCCTGGGCCTCGTGCTGCTGCCGCGCTGGCGCGAGCGCCGCCGCAACGCCGGTGAGGGCGGCGACGACGACGATCCGTCCGCGCCGGCACTGGATCCCGCCGACGCCGCGCGCGTCGATGCGGACATGGCCCGCCTGGGGGTCTGATGCTCACGCCCCTGGCAGCGTCCGACGCGACCGTCCTCGCCGCGTTCGCCGCAGGCTTCGTGTCGTTCATCTCGCCGTGCGTGCTGCCGCTCGTGCCCGGCTACCTGTCGGCGATCTCGGGCGTCTCGTTCACCGAGATCCGCAGCCGCGACGAGTCGACGACGAGCAAGATCCTCGTCCCCGCGACGGTCTTCTGCCTGTCCTTCTCGTTCATGTTCGTCGCGCTGGGGATGACGGCGACGGGCCTGGGGTCGACGCTCAACGACCACATCGGCGACCTGCGCAACATCGCCGCGGTGCTGTTGATCTTGATGGGCGTGTTCTTCGTGATGACGCCGTTCGTGCCGCGCCTGAACCGCGAGTGGCGCCCCGAGGCGCTGCTCGCGCGGGCGGGCTCCGGCGGCCCGGTCATCGCCGGCCTGGCGTTCGCGATCGCCTGGACGCCGTGCACCGGGCCGACGCTGACCGCGGTGCTGACGGCGGCCGCCGACTCCGACACGGTCGGGCGCGGCGGGGTGCTGCTGGCCTGCTATTCGCTCGGCCTTGCGGTCCCGTTCCTGCTCAGCGCCGTCGCCTTCGACCGCACGACGACGGCGTTCAAGTGGATGCGCGACCGCTACCTCGTGATCACGGCGATCAGCGGCGCCGTGCTGATCGCGATGGGCGTGCTGCTGCTGACCGGCGAGCTCACGCGCCTCAACGGCGAGGCGCAGCAGCTGATGGAGACGCTCGGGCTCGACGCGCTGCTGTAGGGCGCGTCACATCTCCTCGGGCGCGCTGATCCCGAGCAGATCCAGGCAGCGCGCGAGCACGTCCTGGGTCGCGACCGCGAGCGCCAGGCGAAACGCCTCGAGCTCGGAGCCGATGATCGGACAGTCACGGTAGAACGCCGAGAACGTCTGCGCCAGCTCCAGCGCGTAGCCGGGGACGCGGTGGACGGCGCGGCGCGCGGTCGCGTCGGCGATCTCGTCGGGAAACTCCAGCAGCGTCTTGATCAGCGCGCGCTCGGAGGCGTGTAGCGCGGCGCCCGCCGGCAGCGCCGGGTCGGGCTCAGCCGCGCTCTTGCGGCGGATGCCGGCGATCCGCGCGTGCGCGTACTGCACGTAGTAGACGGGGTTCTCGGCGGACTGCTGGCGCGCCTGCACGACGTCGAGGTCCATCTGCGTGTCGTGGGAGCGCTGCAGCAGATACCAGCGCGCAGCGTCGGGCCCGATCAGGTCCAGCAGCTCGTCGAACGTGATGAACACGCCCGCGCGCTTGCCCATCCGCAGCGGCTCTCCGCCCTCGGTCAGCGAGACGAGCTGCATGATCAGCAGCTCGAGGTCCTTGCGCTCTCCGCCGAGCGCCTCCCAGGCTGCGTGCATCCGCGGGATGTGGCCGTGATGGTCGGCACCCCAGACGTCGACCAGCAGGTCAAAGCCGCGGCGGCGCTTGTCCTGGTGGTAGGCGATATCCGAGAGGAAGTACGTGTGCTCGCCGTTGGAGCGCTCGAGCACGCGGTCCTTCTCGTCGCCGAAGGTCGTCGTGCGCATCCACAGCGCGCCGTCGGAGCGATAGAGGTGACCGCCGTCGTCAAGTAGCTTCAGCGCCTGATCGACCGGCGACGGCGAGCCCTCGTGCAGCGCGCGCTCGGAGTACCAGGTGTCAAAGGCGACGCCGACGCGGCCGAGCGTCGCGCGGATGTGGCCGAGCATCGCGTCGACACCGGCGAGGCGCAGCTCCGCGATGTCCATGTCCGCCGCGCCGGGGATCTCGTCGGCGAGCGCGATGACGTACTCGCCGACGTAGCCGCCCTCGGGCACGTCCTCGCCGCGCGCCCGCGCCCGGATCGACTCGGCGAGCAGCGTGACCTGCGTGCCGGCGTCGTTGACGTAGTACTCACGGTGCACGTCGTGCCCGGCGAACGCGAGCATCCGCGCCAGCGCGTCGCCGAAGGCGACATGGCGTGAGTGCCCGACGTGCAGCGGGCCGGTCGGGTTGGCCGACACGAACTCGACGTCGATCTTGCGCGGGGTCTCGGCGCTGCCGGCGCCGTAGCCCGCGCCCGCCGCGATCACGTCGCCGATCGCGGCCGCGTACCAGTCGTCCGCCAGCACGAGGTTCAGAAATCCCGGCCCGGCGACCTCTGCGCTGACGAGCGCCGTGCCGAGGTCCGTGGCGAGCGCGTCCGCGAGACGCTGGGCGATGTCGCGCGGCGGCGCCTTCAGCGCGCCGGCGAGCAGCATCGCGGCGTTCGTGGCGTAGTCCCCGTGCCCGGCCTGCTTGGGCCGCTCGAGCGTCGGCGTCCCCTTCGGCTGCCCGCCGAGGGACTCCGCGGCCCGCAGGACCGCGGCCCGCAGCTCGTGCACCGGACTCGTCGCCATCCCCCGATCACATCAGACTCAGTGGTGATACGGCTCCCCGGCGATGATCTTGTGCGCGCGGTAGAGCTGCTCGAGCAGGACGACGCGCGCCAGCTGGTGGGGCAGCGTCATCGCTCCCAGGGAGAAGCGATGGTCGGCGCGCTCGAGCTCCTCGAGCCCGTAGGCGCCCCCGATCACGAAGCACAGGTCACGCGCGGCCATCCGCCGGTCCGCGATGAAGCGGCTGAAGGCGACCGAGTCGAACGCCTCGCCCTCGCGGTGCAGCAGCGAGACATACGCGCGCTCGGGCACGCGGCGCATCAGCTGCTCGTCGTCGCGGACCTCGACGAGTTCCAGCCGCGCGTGTCGCGCGAGCAGCTTCTTGTAGTGCTGGACGTCGTCCGCGTACGGGGGCCGCAGGCGGCCGACGGCGAGGACGATCAGGCGCACTGGTCGCGATACTACGTCGCAATGAGCGAGCCAGAGCGCAGCTTCAACATCCACTTCGACCCCGAGCACATGCCGGGGGTCTACGCGAACTTCGCGAACGTCAGCCACTCCGACTACGAGTTCACGATCACCTTCGCTCGCGTCGACCACGAGGTCGAGACCGGCGAGGTGCCCGGCGTCGTCGTCAGCCGCGTGAACCTCTCCCCGCGCTTCATGGGCGAGCTGCTCGCGGCGATGGGCGACAACTTCACGCGCTGGCAGACCCGCGAGGGGATCAAGAACCTGCCGGAGACCGAAGGCCCGGAGCGCGACGACGATCGGGACGAGCAGGAGGAAGACGACGCCTGACCGCCTCGGCGATGCCGATCCGCTCGACGATCGTCGGGTGCGTCCCAAACGCCAGCTGCAGCCAGCGCGGCGGGTCGGGGTCGGCGAGGTTCTGCAGCGCGATGCGGCGCTCGAAGTCGATGAACGCTCCCGGGTCGGGCGACAGCGACAGCGCGTAGCTGTCGGCACGGTTCTCCACCCGGCGGCTGAGGCGCAGCGACGCCGGCCCGGTCAGCGCGCCCGCCGCGCCCAGTGCCAGCGTCAGCGCCGGTAGCGAACGCGCACCGGGGCGCCCGGCGCCGACCCCACTCGGGTCCAGGCGCGCCGCGAGCGCCTGCGCGAACGCGGCGGTCGGCGGCGCCGTCAGCGCGAGGAAGCTCAGCAGCCGCGGCACGTCGCGGTGGCGGACGTGCGCAAGCTCGTGGGCGATGACGAGATCGCGCTCGGCGGGCGGGTAGCGGTCGAGCAGCGTGTCGAAGAGCACGACGCGCTTCGTGCGCCCGAGGCCGCTGACGTAGGCGTTGGCCGCGCTCGTGCGCCGTGAGGCGTCGACGGACAGGACGCTGCCGACCTTCACGCCTGCCTTGTCGGCCAACTTCAGGATGGCGTTGCGCGGCTCGCCGGTCAGCGGCTCGAAATCGTTGAAGACCGGGTCCAGGAGGACCGGCGCAAGCGTCGCGCCCGCCACGGTCACGCCGACGAGCAGCCCCGATCCGGGCAGCCACCAGCGCTGCGGCGCCGCACGGATCAACGCGACACCACCAGCGGAGCCGATAGCGCTGATGCCGGCGCCGATCGCGGTCGCCTTGGCGCTGTCGCGCGCCCAACTGCCCCAGCTGTCAGTCGCCAGACCGACAGCGAGCGCCCGCCGCCGCGAGAGCACCCGGAACGGCAGCCCGGCGACGGTGTCGGCGACCGCCAGCCCCGCCCCCGCCGCCGCCGCACCCAAAACAGCCGGGGTCAGATCTTGAAATCGAGCATCTCTCGGGTTTAAACCCGGAGCGTGCTCGATTTCAAGATCTGACCCCCTTTGTGCGGACCCCCTTTGTGCGCGTCGGGCGGCCCAGACCAGCAGGCCCAGGCGTGCGCCGCCGGCCGCCAGGCCGATCGCCAGCTGTCCGCGGCGGTAGCGCCGCGCGCGGTCGATTTCGGCTGCACTGAAGTACCCTGTGGCCCGCACGGGCACCGGATCGGTCATCCCGGACCGCGGTCGTAGCAGCGCCAATGCCGTCTCTCCCGCGACCACGGCTGTCGCCAGCGTCGCCGTCAGACGCGGTCCGTCGCCCATCGAAGCACTCTCGCAGATGCTCGTCGCCGTCCTGTCAGACATCCACGCCAACCGCCACGCCTTCGAGGCGGTGCTGACATCCGCCGGAAAGGTCGGCGTCGACGAGCTGTGGTGCCTCGGCGACATCGTCGGCTACGGCGCCGATCCCGACGACTGCGTCGCGCTCGCCGCCGCCCACGCGGACCTCTGCCTCGCGGGCAACCACGACCTCGCGGTGACCGGCGAGCTGCCGATGGACGAGTTCTCCCCCGGCGCCGCGATCGCCGCGCGCTGGACGCAGGACGTCATCAGCCAGGAATCGCTCGCCTACCTGGAGAGCCTGCGGCCGTCCTCCGAGCACGCGGGCGTCGCGCTCTACCACGGCAGCCCCCGCGACCCGATCTGGGAGTACGTCGTCTCGGCACTACTCGCCGAGCTCTGCCTCGACGCCTTCGACGAGCGCATCGGCCTGATCGGCCACTCCCACGTCGCGCTGTCGTTCTGGCGCCCGGAGCACGGCATCGCCAGCGGCGAGCCCCGCCGCGGCGGCCATCAGCTCGACATCGCACCCGGCCGCTGGCTGCTGAACCCCGGCAGCGTCGGCCAGCCGCGCGACGGCGATCCGCGCGCAGCCTGGATGCTGCTGGACCTCGACGCCGTGACCGCGCGCTGGATGCGCACCGAGTACGACATCGAGGGCGCGCAGAGCGCGATCCGCGCCGCACGATTGCCGGAGTCCTTGGCCGAGCGGCTGGAGTACGGTCAGTGACGATGCGGCCGGCCCGACTTCTCTGCATGCTCGCGCTGGTCGCCGGACTGGCTGTCGGCGCCGGCTGCGGGTCAGACAGCGGCACCATCGACCCGACCGCCGCGCAGGGGCTGAAGGACGGCCTCGAGGACGTGCGCGCCGCGGTCGCAGACGGCGACTGCCCGCGCGTCAGGTCGTCCGTCGAGAGCGTCCGCAGCAAGGTCACCAACCTCGACGCACCGGCGCGGCTGAAGAGCAACCTCCGCGAGGGCCTCGGCAACCTCAGCAGCGCCGCCGGCAATGAGTGCGAAGATGCCGCCCAGCAGCAGGAGACCACGACCGTCGAGACGACGACGGTGACGGTGCCGACCGAGACGACCGAGACGACGACCACGCCGACGGAAACGATCCCGACGCAGACAACGCCGACCGTCCCGACCACGCCGACGGACACGACGACGACCGAGCCGCCGACGGGCGGGGTGACGCCGGATGATGGCACCGCTGGCGACGCGGGTGACGCAGGATGATGGCCGGCCACGTCATCGCGGGGCGCTACGAGCTCGGGGAACGCCTCGGCGTCGGCGGCATGTCGACCGTCCAGGAGGCCTTCGACCGCCGGCTGGAGCGCCAGGTCGCCGTCAAGCTGCTCGCCGAGCACCTCGCCGACGACGAGCAGTTCGTCACCCGCTTCCGCCGCGAGGCGCTGTCGGCGGCGCGCCTGGTTCACCCGAACATCGTGCAGGTCTACGACTTCGGGCTGGACGAGACAAGCGGGCGCCACTTCATCGCGATGGAGCTGATCCGCGGGCAGTCCGGCGCGGAGATCCTGCGCGAGCGCGGGCGCCTGCCCGTCCACGAGGTCATCGACGTCGTCGGCCAGTCCTGCCTCGGCCTCGACTACGCGCACAAGCACGGCGTCGTGCACCGCGACGTCAAGCCCGGCAACCTGCTGCGCTCCAACGACGGCGTCGTGAAGATCGCTGACTTCGGCATCGCCAAGGCCGTCAGCGAGGAGTCCTCGATAACCCAGGTCGGCTCGGTTCTAGGGACCGCGTCCTACCTCGCCCCCGAGCAGGCCTCCGGCGCGGAGGTCGGCCCGCCGGCCGACATCTACGCGCTCGGCGTCGTGACCTATCAGCTGCTGTCCGGGCGCCTGCCCTACGAGGCGAACTCGCTGACCGAGCTGGCGCTCAAGCAGCAGCGCGAGGCGCCGGCCTGGCTGCACGAGCTCGACGCGGCGATCCCCGAGGCGCTCGCCAAGGCCGTCGACCGCGCGCTGGCGCTGGACCCGCGCGACCGCCAGGACAGCGCCGAGAGCCTGCGCGCCGCGCTGGTCGACGGCGCCCGCGGCGTCGGTGGCGACGCCACCGCGGCGACCCACATCGCGGGCCCGCGGGCCGGCGCCGACCAGACATCGGCGACGCGCATCACCGGGCGCGACGGCGAGCACACGAGCGTCCAGCCGGCGGTCGCGACGCCGCGCCAGCCACGTGCCCCGCGCCAGCCGCGCCCCGGTGTGGCCCCGGTCCCGCCGGCCACCGCGCACACCGCGCCGAGCCGGCGAGCCGCGCGCAAGGCCGACAAGCATGCGGTGAAGGCAGCCCGGCGCCGTGGCGGCGTGCGCCGCACGCTCGGGATCTTCTTCGTGATGCTGCTGCTCGCCGCCGGCGGGGCTGCCGCGGTCATCGCGACATCCGACGACGGCAACGCCGTCAGCCTGCGCAACGACTTCTCCGACACGGCGTCGAGCATCATCGACGAGCTCAAGCAGCTCGTCGACGACAACTCGCGCTAGGGCGCCTCGCCGCCGCGCAGCGCCGCGGCCGTCGCGGGCAGCGTGCCGTCGAGGATCGCGCCTCGCAGGCGCTCCATGACGCGCGCGACGAACGCGAGGTTGTGGACGGTCAGCAACCGCTGCCCGGTCAGCTCGCGGGCGTTCATCAGGTAGCGCAGGTAGCCGCGAGTCAGCCCGACGGCGCACGCCGGACACGGGCAGCCGTCCATGATCGGATCGTGGTCGTCGCGGAAGCGCCCGGCGGTGAGGTCGACGCGCCAGCGCTTGTGCGGGTCGGGCACGAGCGCGACGCCGTGGCGGCCGAGGCGCGTCGGCATCGCGCAGTCGAAGGTGTCGATGCCAAGCTCGACGCCGCGGATCAGGTCGTCGATCTCCCCGATCCCCAGCAGGTGGCGCGCCTTCTCCTCCGGGAGCACCGCAGTCGTCCAGTCGACGACCTCGTACATCTGCGGCTTGTCCTCGCCGAGCGAGCCGCCGATCGCGATCCCGTCGACCGCGGCCGCGGCGATCGTCTGCGCCGACTCCACGCGCAGGTCCTCGTAGACGCCGCCCTGCACGATCCCGTAGACGAGCTGGCCGGCCGGCCCGTGCTCTGCGTGCCAGTCCAGGCAGCGTGTCAGCCAGCGATGCGTGCGCTCGGTGGAGCGCAGCGTGTACTCGCGCTCGACGTTGAACGGGGTGCACTCGTCGAACACGAGCGCGAGATCGGAGCCGAGCGCCGCCTGCACCTCCATCGACGTCTCTGGCCCCATGAACCACTCCGCGCCGTCGATGTAGGAGCGAAAGCGCACGCCGTCCTCCTCGATCGCCAGGACGCGGCCCTGGCGATCAGAGCCGAACGGCGTACGGCCCTTGACCTCGTCGGCGACCGTCCCGTGGCCCATCGAGAAGACCTGAAAGCCACCCGAGTCGGTGACGATCGGCCCCTGCCAACCCATGAAGTCGTGCAGGCCGCCGAAGCCGGCGATGCGCTCGTGCCCGGGATCGAGCATGAGGTGAAACGTGTTGCCGAGGACGATGTCGTAGCCGAGGTCGGCGACCTCCGCCGGCAGCAGGCCCTTGACGGTCGCCTTCGTCGCGAGCGGCACGAAGTGCGGCGTTCGGATCTCACCGTGCGCGGTCGTCAGCACGCCGGCCCGCGCACGCGAGCCGGGGTCGCGCGCGTCGATCCGCAGCGGCGAGGCCATCGGTCTGCATCCTGTCGCACTACGCGAAGCGGCGGCCCTGAGGCCGCCGCTTCTCACGCTGGCCGCCGCGGCCGCACGCACGCGGGCCGCGGCGTCGAGCTGGTGTTTCCTACGCGGCCGTGGCCTCGGCCTCGACGGCCTTGTGCTTGGCGCCGCCGATCTCGATCCGCTTGGGCTGCGCGGCTGCCGGCTTGGGAATCGTGATCTCGAGCACGCCGTCGTCGAACGACGCGGCGATGACGTCGGGATCCGTGCCGTCGGGCAGCGGCAGCGAGCGCGCGAAGGAGCCACTCGAGCGCTCGACGCGCACGAAGCCGCCCTCCTTCGCGGTGTGCTCGAAGCGACGCTCGCCGGAGATCGTGAGCACGCCGTCGGTGACGTCGAGCTCGACGTCAGCGGCGCTCAGGCCGGGGAGATCGAGCGCGAGAACGTAGTTGTCGTCGCCCTCGACGACGTCCATGGCCGGGACCCAGCGGCGGTTCACGTGGGTCGGGGTGTCGAAGAACGTGGTGTAGAGACGGTACATGTCTGGCCTCCTCGTACGGGAATGGAGAACGAACATGCCGCCAGTATAGAAATCTCAGTCCGTACGTGTCAAATCTTTGCTACTCGCCGCTCGGGCACATCTCGCGCATGTCCTCGACCCCACCGGAGGTCAGCACGCGGTCGAAGATCTCCCCCATCCGGTCCTGCTCCTCGGGCGAGAGCTGCGACAGGAACAGCTCACGGATGCCGGCGTAGTGCGTCGCCCGCGCGCGATCGAGCAGCTCCTGCCCGGCCGGCGTGATCACGGCGAACGCGCCGCGCGCGTCCTCGGGGACGGACTCGCGCACCAGCAGCCCGTCGCGGACGAGGCGGTCGACCAGCCGGGTCAGGCCGCTGCGGCTGAGCAACGCGCGATCGGCGATGTCGCGCATGCGCATGCGCCCGTCCTCGGCGACGAACATCAACACCTCGTAGGACGAGAGCGGCAGGTTGTGCTCGTTGCAGAGCTGCTGGTCCAGCGACTTGACGAGCGTCGCGTGCGTGATCAGCAAGCCGCGCCAGGCGCCGAGCTCACGCTCGGTGAGCTTCTCGATCTTGGGCGGTTGAGCGGTGGAGGCCATGTGCGGGTTCCTCGTGCGTGTGCGCACAACCAACGGTAGCGGGACGAACGGCGTCTGGCCATCCAGCCAAGTGGTTGCACGTGCAATCAGTGCCTGCTATTGTTGCACACGCAATCACTTCTTTCCACGAGGATGAGACCAATGGCACTTGAAGGCCTGCACCACATCACCGCGATCACCGGCAACGCCCAGCAGAACGTCGACTTCTACGTCGACCTGCTCGGGCTGCGGATGGTCAAGAAGACCGTCAACTTCGACCAGCCCGACGTCTACCACCTGTACTACGGCGACGAGACCGGGACGCCGGGCTCGATCCTGACGTTCTTCGAGTTCCCCGAGGCGATCCCCGGGCGCGCCGGCGACGGCATGGTCCACACGATCCAGTGGCGTGTCGCCTCGGAGGACAGCATCGCGTTCTGGCACCACCGCCTCGAGCAGGCCGGCGTGGCGACCGAGCGCGACACCGGCTACCTGCGCTTCGCCGACCCCGAGGGCCTGGCGCACGAGCTCGTCGCCGTCGACGTCGGCGACGCGCCGCTCGTCGCGCAGGCCGGCGACGTCCCCGCCGAGCACGCGCTGCAGGGCTTCCACGGCGTGCGCGCGTACTCCGGCAATCCCGACGACAGCGCGCGGCTGCTGCAGCGCCTGGGCTTCACGGCGCAGGAGACCGACGGCGCCTGGGTCGTGCGCGGCGAGGACCGCCACGCCGAGCTGCGCTATGAGACCCCACCCGCACAGCCCGGGATCCAGTCCGGCGGCACCGTTCACCACATCGCCTGGTCGGCGGCCGACGACGCCGAGCTCGAGCTGTTCCGCGGCGTCGCGACGGATGGCGGCGCCCGCCCGACGCCGATCATCGACCGCCAGTACTTCCACTCGGTCTACTTCCGCGAGCCAAGCGGGGTGCTGTTCGAGATCGCCTCGCGCGACATCGGCTTCGACCTCGACGAGCCGCGCGAGTCACTCGGCGAAGCCTTGAAGCTGCCGCCCCAGCACGAGCGGCTGCGCCCGCAGCTCGAAGAGCGGCTGACGCCACTGGTGAATCCCCGTGCCTGACGTCACCGCCCAGCCGCTCACGCACCTGATTCGCGAAGGATCCGGCGACGGCGCGCTCGTACTGCTGCACGGCCGCGGCGCCGACGAGCACGACCTCTTCGGGCTGTTCGACATCCTCGACCCCGACAAGCGGCTCACCGGCGTCACCGTCGGGGCGCCGTTCAGGCTGCCGCCCGGCGGCAAGCACTGGTACGTCGTCCCGCGCGTCGGCTTCCCCGAGCCGCAGACGTTCGCCGCGAGCTACGCGGCGCTGCAGTCGCTGCTCGACGACGAGCTGGGTCTCGACTGGTCGAGGACGATCGTCGGCGGGTTCTCGCAGGGCACGGTGATGTCGTACGCGCTCGGGCTCGGCGACGGCCGCCCGCGGCCCGCGGGAATCCTCGCGCAGTCGGGGTTCATCCCGACGGTCGACGGCTGGACCGCCGACCTGCCGTCGCGCAGGGGCATGCCGGTGCTGATCACGCACGGCAGCCTCGACCCCGTGATCTCCGTCGACTTCGCGCGCGAGGCCCGCGACACGCTCACGACCGGCGGGCTGGGCGTGACGTACCGCGAGACGCCGATGGCCCACACCATCGACCCGCGCGTGCTGCCCGACGTGCAGCGCTGGCTGACTCAGGCGATCAGCGACTGACCGGTCATCACCGGCGGCTGCGCGATCTCGAGCAGCGCGAGGATCGTCGGCGCGACGTCGGCGAGGATGCCGCCGTCGCGCAGCGCGATCGCCTCCGGCCCGCCGACGACGATCAGCGGCACGGGGTTCAGCGAATGCGCCGTGTTCGGCGACCCGTCGGGCTCGAGCATGTTGTCGGCGTTGCCGTGGTCGGCGGTCACGACCAGCGCGCCGCCCGACGCGGTCACCGTTGCGACGATGTCGCCGAGGCAGGCGTCGACGGTCTCGATCGCCGTGACCGCCGCGGGGATCACGCCGGTGTGCCCGACCATGTCGGGGTTGGCGAAGTTGATGATCCCGAAGCGCGGCGCGTCCTCGTTCCACGCAGCGATGAAGGCGCCGGCGGCCTCACGCGCGCTCATCTCGGGCTTGAAGTCGTACGTCGGCACGTCGCGCGGCGACGGCACGAGCTCGCGGCGCTCGCCGCTGTACGGGGTCTCCTCTCCCCCGTTGAAGAAGTACGTGACATGCGGATACTTCTCGGTCTCGGCGACGTGCAGCTGCTTGGCGCCGAGCATCGCGATCGTCGAGCCGAGCGTCACCGTCGGGCGCTCGGGCGGGAACGCGACCGGCCAGTCCCAGTCCTCGTCGTACTCCGTCAGGCAGGTGTAGCGCGCGACCTGCGGCGCCAGCTTCTCGGTCAGCTGGCGCATCCGATCGGGCCGGAAGTTGAAGGCGACGACGCTGTCGCCGGGACCGATCTTGGCTTCGACGCCGACGCTCGTCGCCGTGATGAACTCGTCGGTCTCCCCGCGCTCGTAGGCCGCGAGCACGGCGGCCTCGCCGGAGTCGGCGTGATGCTCGGCCTTGTCGTGCACCAGCAGGTCCAGGGCCGCCTGCGTGCGCTCCCAGCGCTTGTCGCGGTCCATCGCGTAGTAGCGGCCGATGACGCTGCCGACGCGACAGCCGTCCCAGCCGTCGACGGTCGCAAGATGCCGCGCGCCGGACGTGGGCAGCGTGTCGCGACCGTCGGTGAACGCGTGCACGATCACATCGGGGACGCCGGCGACACCGGCCGCCTGCACCAGCGCGGCGAGGTGCTCGATCGAGGAGTGCACGCCGCCATCGGAGACGAGGCCGCTGAAGTGGACACGCTCGACCCCGGCGAAGGCGGCCTGCAGCACCGGGTTGCGCGCCAGCGAGCCGTCGGCCACGGCGTCGTCGATCCGCGTCAGGTCCTGGCGGACGATCGCGCCGGCGCCGAGGTTGAGGTGGCCGACCTCGGAGTTGCCCATCTGCCCGTCGGGCAACCCGACCGCGCGCCCGCAGGCCGTCAGCTGGGTGTGCGGGTAGCGCTGCCAGAGGTCGTCGAAGACCGGCGTGTCCGCGAGCTCGACGGCGTTGCCGGGACCCGGCGGCGCGAGGCCCCAGCCATCGAGGATGACCAGGACCACCCCGTTCACGCGGCGGCGCTCACGATCGCCGCAAACCCCTCCGGGTCCAGCGAAGCGCCGCCGACGAGCGCGCCGTCGACGTCCGGCAGCGCCAGCAGCTCGGCGGCGTTGTCGGGCTTGACCGATCCGCCGTAGAGGATCCGCGTGGACTGCGCCTGCTCGGCGTCGCGGTCGGCGACGAGCGCGCGGACGAACGCGACGGCCTCCTGCGCCTGCTCGGGCGTCGCGACGAGCCCCGTGCCGATCGCCCAGATCGGCTCATAGGCGATGACGACCTCGCCGAGCTGCTCGGCCGACAGGTTCTCGAGCCCCTCCTGCACCTGGTGGCGCAGCTTGCGCTCGGTGTCGCCCGCCACGCGCTCGTCCTCGGTCTCGCCGACGCAGAGAATCGGCTTGAGCCCCGCGCCGAACGCGGCCGGGAGCTTCAGCGCGAGCGCCTTGTCGGTCTCGTTGTAGTGCTCGCGGCGCTCGGAGTGCCCCAGCACGACGCCGTGGACGTCGAGCTCGGTCAGCATCGGCGCCGAGACCTCACCCGTGTAGGCGCCCTCCGCCTCCTGGTGCATGTTCTGGGCGTAGACCTCGACGCGCGAGCCGCGCGTGGAGTTGACCATCGCCTCCAGCGCGGTGAACGGCACGCAGATCGCGACGTCGGCGGTCGCGGTCGAGACGCGCGGCAGCAGGCCGGAGATGAACATCTCGGCGTCCGCCTGGGTCTTGTGCATCTTCCAGTTGCCAGCAATCAGCGGTGTCCTCATGAGAGCACCTCCACACCCGGCAGCTCCTTGCCTTCGATCAGCTCGAGGGACGCGCCGCCGCCGGTCGACAGGTGCGTCACCCCGCCCTCGAGCCCGAACTGCTTCAGCGCCGCGGCGCTGTCTCCGCCGCCGACGACCGTCGTACCTTCGCAGGCGACGACGGCGCGGGCGACGGCTTCGGTGCCGGCGGCAAACGGCGCCAGCTCGAACGCGCCCATCGGGCCGTTCCAGAACACCGTCCCGCCGCCGACGACGATGTCGGCGTAGGCCTGCGCGGTCTGGGGGCCGATGTCCAGGCCCATCCAGCCGGCGGGAACGTCGACACCGTCGATCAGCTGTGTCTCGGTGTCCGCGCTGAACGCGCGGCCCGCAACGACGTCGACGGGGAGATGCAGCTTGCCCTCGCCCTCGGCGAGCACGCGCCGTGCGGGCTCGAGGCCCGCGTCCTCGCAGAGCGAGTCGCCGACGTCGTGGCCCTGCGCGGCGGCGAACGGGAACATCATCGCCCCGCCGATCAGGATCGCGTCGGCGATCTCGAGGAACGCGTCGAGCACCCCGATCTTGTCGGTGACCTTGGCGCCGCCGACGATCGCCACGAGCGGGCGCCGCGGCGCCTTGAGGATGCCCTTCAGCGTGGTCACCTCGCGCTCGAGCAGGCGCCCGGCCGCGCTCGGCAGCAGCCTTGCGACCCCGTGCGTCGAGGCGTGGGCGCGGTGCGCGGCGCCGAACGCGTCGTCGACGTAGACGCCGCCGAGTGCCGCGTAGCGCGCGGCCAGCGCGGGGTCGTCCTTCGTCTCGCCCGCGAAATAGCGGACGTTCTCGAGCATCACGACGTCGCCGTCTGGCAGCGCCTCCGGCTCGGCGCCGAGCGGCACGTCGACGCCCAGCAGCTCGCCGAGCCGCGCCGCGACCGGGGCCAGTGAGAACTCGGGCTCGCGGTCCTTCGGGCGCCCGAGGTGCGCGAGCAGCACGAGCCCCGCGGCGCCGCGGTCGCGCAGCTCGCGCAGCGTCGGCAGCGCGGCCTGGATGCGCGCGTCGTCGGCGATCTCGCCGTCCTTCAGCGGGACGTTGAAGTCGACGCGGACGACGACGCGCTTGCCGGCGACCTCGAGGTCGTCGAGAGTCCTCATCTAGAGGAGGCGCTGCACCACGTCGACGCAGCGGTTGGAGTAGCCCCACTCGTTGTCGTACCAGGCGACGACCTTCACGAGCGTGTCGTCGATGACCTGCGTCAGGAGCGAGTCGACGATCGAGGAGTGCGGGTTGGTGACGATGTCGCTCGAGACGATCGGGTCCTCGGTGTACTCGAGGATGCCCTGCAGCGGGCCGTCGGCTGCCGCCTTCATCGCGGCATTGATCTCCTCGGCGCTCGTCGCGCGCTCGGCCTCGAACGTGAGGTCGACGACGGAGCCGGTCGGGACGGGCGCGCGGATCGCAAAGCCCGTGAGCTTGCCGTTGAGCTCGGGCAGCACGAGCCCGACGGCCTTCGCTGCACCGCTGGACGCCGGCACGAGGTTGACCGCGGCGGCGCGCGCGCGGCGCAGGTCGGAGTGCGGTGCGTCCTGCAGGCGTTGGTCGGAGGTGTACGCGTGGATCGTCGTCATCAGGCCGTGCTTGATGCCGACCGTCTCGTGTGCGACCTGGGCGACCGGCGCCAGGCAGTTCGTCGTGCACGAGGCGTTGGAGATGACGTGGTGCGCGTCCTTGTCGTACTTGTCGAAGTTGACGCCGAGGACAACCGTGATGTCCTCGTTCTTGGCGGGCGCCGAGATCACGACCTTCTTGGCGCCGGCGTCGAGGTGCCCGGCGGCCTTGTCGCGGTCGGTGAAGAAGCCGGTCGACTCGATCACGACGTCGACGCCGAGATCGCCCCACGGCAGATTTGCGGGATCGCGCTCCTCGAGCACGATCAGCTCCTTGCCGTCGATGCTGAAGCCCTTGTCGGTGACCTCGACCGAGCCCGGGTAAGGACCGAGGATCGAGTCGTACTTCAGGAGGTGCGCGAGCGTGTCGTTGTCGGTGAGGTCGTTGACGGCGACCCACTCGATGTCGGCTCCCGCGGCCTGAGCGGCGCGGAAGACGTTGCGGCCGATGCGGCCGAACCCGTTGATGCCCACACGTACGGACATGGTCAGAAAATCCTTCGTTTCGACGGCGGAGAGAGGTTCTGTGACCCTAGCTAAGACGCGCCGCTGACGACCTCGAGCTTGAGCCCGTCGGGGTCGAGCAGATAGGCCGCGTAGTAACTCGGGCCGTACTGCGTGCGCGGACCGGGCGGCCCGGCGTCGCGGCCGCCGTTGGCGATGCCCGCCTCGTAGGCAGCGTCGACCGCCGCCTTGCCCGCGGCGTTCAGCGCGATGTGCCCGTAGCCCGGTGCGGGGCGCCGGCCGCGGGCGACGATCCAGAAGCTCGCGCCGACGCGGCCGTAGGCGATCGCCAGGTCGGACTCGTGGATCCGCCGGCACCCGAGGCGGTGGAACACCGCGTCGTAGAACGCCGCCGCGCGAGCGAGATCTGACACCTCGAGGCCGACGTGGGCGAACACGGCGCCGGATCCTGCCCGGTGCGGCGGACGGTCAGCGGCTGGCGCGCAGCGTCCGCGTCAGCCGTGCGGGCTTTGCGCCGATCGCTGTCGCGCGCGCGGTCACGGTCACGCGCAGCGCCCGCCGGCGCCGGCCGAGCGCACGGCGCAGGACGCGCGCGTCGCCGCGGGACAGTCGCAGCACGACCGTCGTGCGCCGCCCCGCGCGCAGCTTGCGGGTGACCGCGCGCAGCCGGCGTTTGCCGCGCGTGCCGGCCTGCGGCGACAGCGTCGAGGCGATGTTGAGCGTGCAGGGCCGATCGCAGAGCACCGCCAGGCGCAGCGTGCGCCGCGCGAGCACTCGCGTCATCTGGCCCTTGCGCAGGGACAGCAGGAGCTTCGGTGTGACCTTCGGGGCGACCGGGACGCCCGCCGGTGTCTCGGGCGGTGGCGGCGGCGCGGGCGTCAGCCGCGCCGGAGTCGGCGCGCAGGGCGCCGTGCGCGGGTCGGTCAACGTGAAGCGCTGGACGCGGTTGTTGTCGCGATCGGAGACCCAGACGGTGCCGCGACAGTCGGTCGCGACGCCAACCGGGTGCTCGAACTCGCCCAGCCCGGTGCCCTCGCCGCCCCACAGGCCCTGGGGCTGGCCGAGCGCCGAGAAGCGCTGGACGCGGTGGTTGTTGATGTCGGCGACGTAGACACGGCCCGCGGCGTCGATCGCGATGCCGCCCGGCAGCTCGAGCTGCCCAGGTCCGCTGCCGGTGCTCCCGAACATCAGCACGCGCAGGCCGGTCAGGGGGTCGATCGCGACGATCCGGTCGCTCGCGCCCGAGGCGACGTACAGCAGGCCGTTGGCGGGGCTGATGGCGACACCGCGCGGGCTGTCGAGCTCGTTGCTGAGGCCGCCGTTGAGGCTCGGGCCGTACGTGCGGCGCGGCATCCCGTCGAAGCCGATCAGCTGCACACGATCGTTGACGGAGTCCGCGACGTAGATCCCGCCGGGGCCGACCGCGACGCCGAGCGGGAGGTCGAACTGGCCGGGCGCCGAGCCCGGTGACCCGAACACGCCGAGCACGTCCCCGTAGAACTGGCGATGGACGAGGCGGTCGTTGCCGCTGTCGGCGATCGTCGCGTTGAAGTCCCCGCCGAAGCCGATGCCCTGCGGCCGCGACACGCGCTCGGGCGTCGTGCCGACCGACCCGTAGGTCGCCAGCAGGGCGTTGTCGGGGCCGAACTGCATCAGCCGATTGCCCTCGATGTCCGGGACGCCGGCGCCGCCGTCCGGCGACGCCGACAGGTAGCCGGGGCTGATGAACTGGCCGGGCAGGCGCCCGTCGAAGCCGAAGGACCGCTGGAAGTCGCCGCTGCCGCTGAACCTGTCGACGCGGCCGTCGGCGGTGTTCGCGACGTAGACCGCGCCGCCGGGGCCGAGCGTCAGCGCGCGTGGGTACTCGAGCTGACCGGGCGCCCGGCCGAACGTGCCCCAGGACCCCAGCAGCGCGCCGCTGGCGGCGTCGAAGACCTGGATGCGGTGGTTGTTGTCGTCGACGGCGTACAGGCGCTGCCCGTCGACGGCGACGTCCCAGGCGCCGTTGAACTGGCCCGGCGCGTCGCCGGGACCGCCGAGCCCGATCGTCTGCAGCAGCGCGCCGTCTGCGCCGAACGCACGGATGACGTTGTTGAGGCCGTCGGCGACGTAGAGGCGGTCCGCCGCCCACAGTCCCTGCGGGTTGTTGACGATCCCGACGCCGATGATCTGGGCGCCGGCGACGCTCGGCGTCGCCCCGCGAACGTCGGACAGCGGGAAGCTCTGGACACGGTCGTTCTGGACGTCGGCGACCCAGACCTTGCCGTTGCCGACGGCGACGCCGCCCTGGGCCGGGTTGGCGACGTGGCTGCCGTCGGCGAAGCGGAACTCGCCCGGCCCGCTGCCGAGCTTGCCGAACGCGCCGATGAACTCGCCGTCGGGGGTGAAGTGCTGGATGCGGTCGTTCTCGGCATCGGCCGCGTAGAGCGACCCGTCGGCGGGGTCGATCGCCAGGCCGACGATCGCGCCGAACTCGCCGTCGCGCGTGCCGGGCGCGCCGAACACGTGCTGCAGCGCGCCGTCGGGCCCGAAGCGCTGGATCGCGCCCGTGTACTGGTCGCCGACGAACACGCGCCCGCCCGCGTCGACGGCCACCGCCTGCGGCAGGCGCAGTTGCCCGCCCGCGCGATCGCCGACCGAGACGACCTCGCGGTACGGACACGGGTCGGGGCAGGCCGCGACGGCGGACGGCGCTGCGAGCAGCGCGAAGCCGACAGCGATGAGCAATGCCCGCACGACCGTCTACAACCCGCCAGCGGCGTTCAAGGTTGCGCGAAGCGATCCGCGTCGCGGTGGACGACCTCGACGGAGAGGTCCTCGCGGTCGCGGTAGCGGCTGCCGAGGTGCTCGGCGATCGCGACGCTGCGGTGGCGCCCGCCGGTGCAGCCGATCGCAACCATCAGGTGGGCCTTGCCCTCGGACATGTAGGCCGGCAGCAGGAAGTCCAGCAACGGCTCGAGCAGCCCGTAGAACGTCGCGAGCTCGCCGTTGCGCGCGACGTAGTCGACGACGCGCTGGTCGCGTCCGGTGAGCGGCTTGAGGTCGGGGATGTAGTGCGGGTTGGGCAGGAAGCGCACGTCGAAGCTGAGGTCCGCGTCGCGCGGCGGGCCGTGCTTGAAGCCGAAGGACTCGAACGTCACCGCGAGCTTCTGCGTCGCCTGGCGCGGCAGCAGCTCGGCGGCGATGCGCCGGCGCAGGTCGGCGGCGCTGATCCCGGTCGTGTCGAGGACGACGTCGGCGCGGGCCTTGATCGGCTCGAGCAGCGCGCGCTCGGCGGCGATGCCCTGGCTGATCGACGACTCCGGCGCCAGCGGATGGCGACGGCGGGTCTCCTTGTAACGGTTGAGCAGCGTCTCCTCGGTCGCGTCGAGGAACAGCACGCGGTGCGGGACGACGCCCTCGTCGAGCTCTGCGACGACGTCGGACAGGGAGTCGAAGTAGACGCCTCCACGCACGTCGGAGACGACGGCGGCGCGCTCGACCTTGGAGCCCTCGTGCAGGAACAGCTCGACGAGTCCGCGGATCATCTCGGGCGGCAGGTTGTCGACGCAGAAATAGCCGGCGTCCTCGAAGACCGCCATCGCCGTCGACTTGCCGGCGCCGGAGTAGCCGGTGATCACGACGAGGTCGTTGAGGACGGTCGACCCCGCGCTGCGCGTCGCGGCGTCAGGGCGGGTCGAGGCCATGCCTGGATGGTCGCATCTCAGCCCGACGTCCGATGCAGGAACAGGAAGATCTCGCGCGCGACCTTGCCGGGAATGCCGGGGACGCCCTCGAGCTCGTCGCGGCTGGCCTGCAGCACGCGCTCGGGGGAGCCGAAGTGGTTGAGCAGCGTACGCTTGCGCGCCGGGCCGACCCCGGGCAGATCGTCGAGCACGCTGGCGGTGAGCTGCTTGTCGCGGCGCTGGCGATGGTGGGTGATCGCGAAACGGTGGGCCTCGTCGCGGACGCGCTGCAGCAGCTGCAGCTCGGGCGTCTCGTGCTTGAGCATCAGCGAGTCGCGGCGGCCCGGGATGAAGACCTCCTCGACGCGCTTGGCGAGCGAGATCACGGTCACGCCGCGCTCGCGAAAGCCCTCGAGCGCGCGCACGCCCGCCGCGAGCTGGCCTGGCCCGCCGTCGATCACGACGAGGTTGGGCAGCGCCGCGAAGGACTCGTTGCGGTTGGGGTCGTGCGGGCTGAGGTCCTGCTGGGCCTCCCACTGCTTCAGGCGCCGCCCGAGCACCTCTTCCATCGCGGCGAAGTCGTCGGGGACGCCCTCGGTGTTGCCGCGGATCGTGAAGCGGCGGTAGTCGGACTTCTTCGGCGCGCCGGCCTCGAAGACGACCATCGAGGCGACGGTGTTCGTCCCCATCAGCGTCGAGATGTCAAAGCACTCGATCCGCAGCGGCAGGACGTCGAGGCCGAGCGCGTCCTGCAGGCCGTCGAGCGCCTCGACGCGCTGCTGGCGACGGCGCTCGGACTTCAGCTTCTCCTGGTCGAGCGCGAGCGCCGCGTTGCGCTCGGCGAGCTCGAGGATCCGGCGCTTGTCGCCGCGCTCGGCGGTTCGGACCTCGACCTTCGCGCCGCGCCGCTGCCCCAGGGCCTCGGCGACGGCCTCGATGTCCTCGACGTCGCCCTGCACGATTACCTGCGGCGGGATCGAGAGCGCGCCGGCGTAGTACTGCATGAGGAACTCGCGGGCGACCTCGGCGGGCTCGGCCTGCGCCTGGTTGTCGAGGTAGAAGGACTGGCGGTCGGAGAGCACGCCGTCGCGGATCTGGAAGACCTGGGCGTTGGCGTCGGCGCCCTCGACGGCGACCGCGACGGCGTCGAGCGTTCCGACCGCCTCGTTGGCGACGCGCTGGCGCTCGAGCAGCGAGCGCACGGCCTTCAGGCGGTTGCGCTCCAGCGCAGCCTGCTCGTAGTTCTGCTCCTGGGACGCCGCCTCCATCCGCACCTGGAGGTCCTTCTCGATCTCCTTGTAGCGGCCGGAGAGGAACGCGACGACGCCGTCGATCGACGCGCGGTAGCCGGCCTCGTCGACGTAGCCGACGCAGGGCGCTTCGCAGCGCTTGATGTAGTAGTCCAGGCACGGCGAGCCGCTGCGCCGCCCCGGCTCGGGCGCGGTACACGACCGGAACAGGAAGACCTTGCCGAGCAGGTCGAGCGTGTTGCGCACGCGCTTGGCGTTGGAGTAGGGGCCGAAGTAGAGGCGGTCGCGGCGGTGGCGCTCACGCGTGAAGTAGACACGCGGGAACTGCTCGTCCATCGAGATCGCGATGAACGGGTAGCTCTTGTCGTCGCGCAGGCGGATGTTGAAGCGCGGGCGGTACTGGCGGATGAAGTTCTGCTCGGTGAGCAGCGCCTCGGCCTCGGATTCGACCGCCACGAACTGCATGTCCTCGACGAGGCCGACCATCTCGGCGTGGCCCTGGGACTGCGGGCGGCCGTGTTGCTTGGTGAAGTGGCTGGCGACGCGCTTGCGCAGCGACTTGGCCTTGCCGACGTAGATGACCTTGCCGCGGGTGTCGCGGAAGATGTAGACGCCGGGGCTGTCGGGCAGCTTGCGGCGCTGCTCGGTCAGGCGCGTCGTTCTGTCGGAGGTAATGGCGGACGCCACGCTTCGAGCATAGGCTGCAGGTATGAGCGATCGCGTGGCGTATCGGACGTGTCCGTTGTGCGAGGCGACATGCGGGCTGGAGGTCACGGTCCGCGACGACGTGCCGGTGCGCGTGCGCCCCGATCACGAGGACGTCTTCTCGAAGGGCTTCGTCTGCCCGAAGGGCGCTTCGCTGCTGGAGCTGCACGACGATCCCGATCGCGTGCGGGTGCCGCTGCTCAAGCAGGCCGACGGCTCGTTTGCGGAGGCCTCATGGGACGAGGCGTTCGCCGTCATCGCTGAGAAGCTGCCGGCGCTGATCGACGAGCACGGGCGCGACAGCGTCGCCGTCTACCTCGGCAATCCCAGCGCGCACTCGCTGGGCTCGGTGATCTACGGCCGCGCGCTGATCAAGGCGGTCGGGACGAAGAACGTCTACAGCGCCTCGACGGTCGACCAGTACCCCAAGCAGCTGGCCGCGGCGATGATGTTCGGCAGCGGGCTGGCGGTGCCGGTCCCCGACCTCGACCGCACCGACTTCCTGCTGATGCTGGGCGCCAACCCGCTGGCGTCCAACGGCTCGCTGATGACCGTGCCCGACGCCCGCGGGCGCCTGCGCGCGATCCAGGCGCGCGGCGGCAAGCTCGTCGTCGTCGACCCGCGGCGCACGCGGACTGCGCAGCTCGCCGACGAGCACCTGTTCATCCGGCCGGGGACCGACTCCCTGTTGCTGTTCGCGCTGGCGCAGGTGATCTTCAGCGAGGGCCTCGTCGACCTCGGATCCGTGGCGGAGCTCGTCGCCGGCCTGGACGAGGTCCGCGCGCTGGCCGAGGAGTTCACGCCCGACGCGGTGGCGCCGGTCTGCGGGATCCCGGCGGACGTCATCACGCGCCTGGCGCGCGAGCTCGCCGCCGCCGAGTCGGCCGCGGTCTACGGGCGCATCGGCACGACGACGACGTCCTTCGGCGCGGTCGCCTCGTGGCTGGTCGACGTGCTCAACGTGATCACCGGCAACCTCGACAAGCCGGGTGGCGCGATGTTCACGCAGCCCGCCCACGGCGGCCCGACCGTCAGCGGTGAGCCCGGTCGCGGCCGCGGCGGGCGCTTCGGCCGCTACGTCTCGCGCGTGCGCGGCGCGCGCGAGGTCTTCGGGGAGTTCCCCGCGGCGTGCCTCGCCGAGGAGATCGAGACGCCCGGCGAGGGCCAGATCCGCGCGCTGATCACGAACGCCGGCAACCCCGCGGTCTCGACGCCCAACAGCACGCGGCTCGCCGCCGCGCTGGAGACGCTGGACTTCATGGTCAGCGTCGACATCTACGTCAACGAGACCACGCGCCATGCCGACGTCATCCTCCCGTCGCCGTCGCCGCTCGAGAAGGCCCACTTCGACATCCCCTTCTACGAGTTCTCTGTGCGCGACGTGGCCAACTGGTCCGGGCCGGTGGTCGAGCGCCCGGCCGGGATGCTCGACGAGTGGCAGACGCTGCTGCGGCTGTGCGGCGTCGTCGGCGGTGCGGGCGCCGATCCCGACGTCGCGGGGATCGACCGCTTCATCGCGCTGTCGTTGGTCCAGCGCGAGTGCGGCGACGCGCACTCGGTCGCGTCCGGGCTCGATCCCGACGCGGTGATGAGCGCGCTCGAGCCACGCGACGGCCCCGAGCGGATCGTCGACCTGATGCTGCGCTGCGGCCCCTACGGCGAGGGCTTCCCGGCGCTCGGCGCGCCCGGTCCCGGATCGCTGTCGCTCGGCGCGCTTCAGGACGCGCCGCACGGGCTGGACTTCGGTGCGCTCAAGCCGCGCCTGCCGGGCGCGCTGCGCACGCGCACCGGGATGATCGAGCTCGCGCCGCCGGACCTCGTGGCCGACGTCGAGCGCCTGAGCACCCGCCTCGCTGCAGGTACCAACGGCAACGGGATGCTGCTCGTCGGGCGGCGCGACCTGCGGTCCAACAACTCGTGGATGCACAACCTGCCCAAGCTCGTCTCCGGGCCGGAGCGCTGCACCGTCTGGGTCCATCCCGACGACGCCGAGCGGCTGGGCCTCGTCGACGGCGAGCCGGCCCGCGTGAGTGCGCGCGCGGGTGCGATCGAGCTCCCCGTCCAGGTCACCGACGACGTGATGGCCGGCGTCATCTCGATCCCCCACGGCTGGGGTCACGGCGGCGACGGCGTGGAGCTGCGGGTGGCTGCCGAGCACGCCGGCGCGAACTCCAACATCCTCGCCGACGAGCTCGACCTCGAGCCGCTGTCGGGGACCGCAGTGCTCAACGGGATCCCGGTGTCGGTGGCGCCGGTGCGCGAGGCGGTCGCGGCGGCCGGCTGACGGACGTCTCACCGCACCAACCGCACGTCGAGCCCGTCGAGCGCGGCGCCGTCCGGGTCGCCCGCCCCGCGCATCAGTGCGAGGATCGCGGCGACGTAGGCCTGCGTCTCGGGGAATGGCGGAATGCAGCCGCAGCGCTGCACCGGCAGCGGGCCCGCGTTGTAGGCCGCGAGCGCGAGCGGGACCGAGCCGAACTGGCGCAGCAGATCGCGCATCAGATGCCCCTGGGCGTCGATCGAGTCGACCGCGTCGAACGGGTTGCGAAGCCCGTAGGTCGCGGCGGTGCCGGGCATGAACTGCGCGATCCCCATCGCGCCGGCGCCCGAGCGCGCGAACGGGTTGAAGCCCGACTCCTGGTAGAGCTGCGCGGCGAGCAGCGTCGCCGAGACGTTCCAGCGCTGCGCGGCCTTGGCGATCGCCTTCGTGTAGCGCGCCGGCACGAACGCCGGCAGCGACGTCCGGCGGTCTGCCGAGTAGCGCCCGCCGTAGCCGAGCTTGCTGCTGCCGGCGTTGCGATTCAGCCCGAAGTGCCAGGGCTCCCAGTCGTAGCGCTTGACGAAGCCGAAGCGCCGCGCGTTGGCGTTCAGCCACGGATACGCGGCGTCGGGCCCGAGGTCGAGCTCGGTCCCCAACCGGTGCAGCGACTGCCCGGGCGGCGCGACCCACTTGGGATCTGGGTGCGCGGCGAACAGCGCCGCCTGCTCGGCGTCGCTGCGATAGCCGCTGACGACGATCAGGTGCAGTCCGCCCTCCTTGCTCGCTGCCGCCGCCATCCGGTCGAACGCCAGCGCAGTGTCCGGGCGCATCGGCTCCCCGCCGCGGTAGGCGAACGGCCCGGGGTACTCGCCCGTGTTCGACGGGGTGTCGCCGGCGGTGCCGAGCGACCCGGGGAGCACGAGCTCGGCCTCCGCCGTGGCGCCGGCGTCGACCTCGGTGTCGGCGACCCTGACCGGGTCGCGGACGGTCACCACGATCCGCGTGGGCGGCAACCCGTCCGGCGCAGACGGGAAGCGCACGTCGACGTCGCGCGCGCCGTTCGCGCGCGCCACGGCGATCGCGGTCGCGCGACCGCGCGCAAGGTAGGCGCCGGGCTCGAGGTGCGCGGCGTTGCGCTGTCCGCTGACCGCCGCCGGCTCGTACAGCCGCCCGTAACCGTCGACCAGCGCCCTCGCCCCCGCGAGCGCACCGAGATCAGCCGCGCGCTGCTGCGAGCCCTGGGCGCCGACGCCGCCGGCGATGCCGCCGAGCACAAGCGCGCCGAGCAGCACGAGCGCCAGCAGGCCGACCAGCAGGACCACGGCCTGGCCGGACTCGCCGGCGCGGCGCGTCACCGCAACGCCTCCAGGGCAGACCTGACCGCCGCGCGTGGCGGCGGCGCGAAGCGGTGCGTCGAGGCGGGAAGCTCGGCGCAGACGACGGCGAGACCCGGGTGGTGCTCGGTCAGGCGGCCAGCCGCGACGGTCGCGAGCAGCGTGTCGGATCCGGCGGGCCTGACGACGATCACGAGGTCGTACTCGCCGAGGCGCGCGTCGGCCTCCGCGGAGCGCGGCGCGCACAACGCGAGGACGAGCGGCACGTCGTGCCGGCCCGCAACCGCGGCGACGGCGCGCGCGGTCTCCCCCAGCGCCTCGTCGTCCGCCCCGGACAACGCCACCGACAGGACGCGCCCGAACCCGCGTGCATCGTGGCCGCGCGCACGCAGCTTGGTGGCCGCCGCGGCCGTCGCGGGCAGCGGCGGCACCACAGCTGACGCACGGTCAGCGCCCCAGACGCACAGCAGCGCGAACGGCGCGCGGCCGCCCCGTGCCAGCGCTGCCGCAAGCGCCGCGCCGGCACGAGCCGCGCCCCGGTCGCCGACGACGACGACCGACGCACGCGCGCACGCGCGGCGGTCGCGCGCCTGGCTGCGAGTCGCGCCGCCGCGGCGCGGCTCCACGAAGAGCTCGGCGAGGCGGGCCAACAGCGTGCTCACTCGTCCGCCTCGGTGGCGGAGGTGGTGCGGCCGAGGACCCGAGCAGCCCCCGGGCGCATGCGCTCGGTGCGCTCCAGCGAGGTCGTCGCCACACGGCGCTCGCCCGCGCCATCCGCGTCGCCGGCATCGGCCTCGGCCGTCGCCGTGAGCGCGCCCGCGGCGCCGGGGATCACCGACACAGGACGCAGGCGCACCAGCACCCGCCGGTCGCGCACCTGGATCTCCACGCGCGAGCGCGACCAGCCCGGCAGCGCGTCACGCGCCGCCGCGCGCGGGTCGAGTCCCTGGAGCAGCGCCGCCGCCCCCGCGCCCGCGGCGTTGCCGGCGAGCTCCCGGCTCGCGCCCGCCGCGAGCAGCTGGAAGGCGACCATCACGATGCCGACCGTGAGCGGCAGCACAGCGAGCAGCTCCAGCGAGGTCTGCCCCGCCTCATCGCGGCGCCGCGGCGTCATGGCGCCTGCCCCACGAACTGCGCCTGCGCACCGACGCTGCCGAGCCGCAGGCCGCCGACGACGCTCGGCACGCCGATCGCGACGCGCACGACCCCGCCGGCGCCGGTCCGCACCCGCACGCCGCCGCGCAGCGCGGGCGGCAGCACGCGGCGCGCCGCGCCGTCCGCATCCGCGCCGATGGCCGACGCCCGCGCCGCGCTGCGGGCAGCAGCACCCGACATCCAGACGGCCTGCCCGGCGACGACGATCTGCCAGCCGATCAGGCCGATGACGGCCAGCAGCGGCAGCAACGCGACGAGCTCGACGCTCGCCTGGCCCTGCTGGTCGCTGCGCAATCGCATACGAGCACGATCGCCGCGATCGCTGTTACAGCGCTACCACCAGCTCGTCACAAAAGTGCGACGAAAGTGCGGCGAGATCAGTATGCGTTCACGTCGCGCCACTGGACGAACACGCGGTACAGCGCGTACGCAGCGAAGCCCATCAGCGCGAACCACACAAGCGTCCCGGCGCCCGTGTCGAGCAGCTCGGCGCGACCACCGAGCGCGAACACGATCGCCGCGAGCGCGCCGTAGAGCGCTCCGCGATGCTGGTCGCCCAGCGAGTAGATGTCGACCCGGTGCTCGCGATAGAAGCGCCAGCCGAACACGACGAACGACACCATGATCAGCGTGCTCAGCAGCGCGAGCACGAAGTCCGCGGCATCGCCGCCACCCGGCAGCGCGAACACCGCGGCGGCGATGGCGACGACGATCAGCGCGTTGCGGGCTGCGCGGGTCACGACAGCAAATGTAGCGCGGCGGGCGACGCCCGCCCGCCAGGACTACGCCTCGGCGCGGACCTGCGGCTCGACATCTGCCTCGAGCAGGTCGAGCGGCACGACGTCGGGCGCGACCGGTTCGGGCGCGAAGCGGTAGCCGACGCCGAAGTGCGTGTGGATGTAGCGCCAGTTCGGCGAGGACTTCTCGAGCTTCTGACGCAGCTTGCGCACGAACACGTCGACCGAGCGGTCGCCGCGGGCCATGGCGTAGCCCCAGACGCGCTGGTAGACCTCCTCGCGCTCCAGCACACGGCCCTCGGCGGAGGCCAGCAGCTCGATCAGCTCGAACTCGCGGCGCGTCAGGTCGATCGAATCCCCGCCGACGAAAGCCTGGAAGCGGTCGGAGCGGATCTCGATCTCACCGGCCGCGATCGGCCCGGCGTTCTGACGCTGGTCGGTGCGGCGGCGGCGGCGCACGACGGCCTCGACGCGCGCGATCAGCTCCTCGGGGTGACACGGCTTGGTCAGCCAGTCGTCGGCGCCGAGGCGCAGGCCACGCACGCGCTGGGCGACCGTGGACTGTCCGGTGCAGACGACGACGCCCAGACCGGGCAGCGCCTGGCAGACCTTGTCGAGATAGTCCCAGCCGTGCGGACCGAGCGTCGCGAGGTCGACGACGAGCGCGCCGAGGCGCATCGAGACGAGCGTGTCGACCGGCACCGCACTGGCGAGCACGCGGTGCTCCCAACCAAGGCGCTCGAGGCGCTTGGTGAGGACCTGGAGGAACCCGCTGTCGGTGTCGATGACCGCGACGCGCAGCGGCGTGGCTGCGGGAGCGGCGTTGTGGACGTCCATGTCGGCGGGACTGGAAGGGTGACCCGTCATGTCAGGGCACGAGTGTAAGGGCAGATCGGGACGTCGGACCCTGTGAGACGACCCTCGGTCACGACATCTTCACAAGTGGATACCCGCAAATAGCGCGCAGTTACGTGCTCTCAGACGACATGCGACGAGTCTGAGAACTCGCGGAAGAGCCCGGTGACGACGAACGCCGTCTGCTCGCCGATGTCGACGGCGTTGTCGCCGATGCGCTCGAAGGCGCGCGCGACCATCGTCATCGTCATCGCCCACTCGCGGACGTCCTCGTTGGTGCCGCAGCGCACGGCCATCGCGAACACCTCGCGATTGAGGCGGTTGACCTCGCGATCCTGGCGTGCGAGATCCTCGGCCAGCGCGATGTCGCGCTCGGCGAACGCGCGCTTGGACAGGGCGACCTCGGCGCGCGCGGCGCGGCCCATGTGCAGGATCGCGGTGAGGATCTCGGGGTCTGCCGGCGGCTCGGTCCCGGTCAGCGGGATCAGCTTGGCGATGTTCACGCACTGATCGCCCATCCGCTCCACGCTGCGCATCAGGTGCATGATCGCGGCGACGACCCGCAGGTCGCCGGCGACCGGCGCCTGCAGCGCCAGCAGCGACAGCGCGCCCTGATGCACCTCGAGGTAGCGGCCGTCGATGCGGTCGTCGTCGGCGACGATGAAGCCCGCGAGCTCGACGTCCTGGTGCTCGAGTGCCTCGACGGTGCGGTCGACCTGCCCGAGGACGAGGTCGATGCCGCCGAGCGCGCTGTCCTCGAGCTGCTTGAGCAGGTCCTGGAAGTGCAGCCGGCCTTGGTTGGGCACTGGGAGGTCGACTTCCATCAGCCGAACTTACCGGTGACGTACTGCTCGGTGCGCTCGTCGGTCGGGTTGGAGAAGATCTTGTCGGTGGGCCCGAACTCGACGAGGCGCCCGATGCGGTTGGACTCGCCGGCCGACAGGTCGACGATGAAGAACGCGGTCTTGTCGGAGACGCGCGCGGCCTGCTGCATGTTGTGCGTGACGATGACGATCGAGTACTGCTGCTTGAGCTCGAGCATCAGGTCCTCGATCTTGCCCGTCGAGATCGGGTCCAGCGCCGAGCAGGGCTCGTCCATCAGCAGCACGTCGGGCTCGGTCGCCAGCGCACGCGCGATGCACAGCCGCTGCTGCTGGCCGCCGGACATCCCGAAGGCGTTGTCCTTGAGGCGGTCCTTGACGTCCTCCCAGAGCGCCGCGCGCTTCAGCGCGCTCTCGACGATCTCGTCCATGTTGCCCTTCGTCCCCATCACCTTCGGGCCGAAGGCGATGTTGTCGTAGATCGACTTGGGGAACGGATTGGGCTTCTGGAACACCATCCCGATGCGCTTGCGCACCGCGACCGGGTCGACGTCCTTGGCGTAGAGGTCCTGCCCGTGGTAGACGATCGAGCCCTCGACGGTCGCGCCGGGGATCAGGTCGTTCATGCGGTTCAGGCAGCGCAGGAACGTCGACTTGCCACAGCCCGACGGGCCGATCAGCGCCGTGATCTCGTTCTTCGCGAGCGGCACCGTGACGTCGGCGAGCGCCGTCTTGCCGGCATAGGCGACGCCGACGCCGGCGCAGTCGAAGATCCGCTGCGCCTCGGCGATCTCGACGTCCATCACCGCCTCGGCGGGCGCGTGGACGAGGGCGTCGCGGTCGGTCGCAGCCGGCTGCTGCGGAGTCGACTCTGCGGGGTCCTTCTTGGATTCGGTCATCTCGGACACTGGGGCTCCCTCACCACTTCTGCTCGAAGCGGTTTCGCAGATAGATGGCGATCGAGTTCATTACGAGCAGCATCGCCATCAGCACCAGGATCGAGGCGGCGGCAAGCTCGAGGAATTGCGGGTCGTTGTCCTTGGAGTAGGAGAAGATCTGGATCGGCAGCGCGGTGAACGCGCTGTCCAGGCCGTCGGGGTTGAAGCGCGGCGACACCGCGGCTCCGACGACGATCAGCGGGGCGGTCTCGCCGATCGCGCGCGACAGGGCGAGGATGACGCCCGTCGCGATGCCCGACACGGCGCTTGGCAGCACCTGCTTCCAGATGCTCTGCCACTTCGTCGCGCCGAGCGCCAGCGCGCCCTCCTGGATCGACGACGGCACCGCGCGCAGGGCCTCGCGGGCGACGATGATCACGACCGGAAGGACGAGCAGGAAGAGCGTCAGCGCGCCCGCCAGGACGGTCCGGCCGAGCGACAGTGGACCGCGAACGATGAAGGCGAGACCGAGCAGGCCGTAGACGACCGACGGAACCGAGGCCAGGTTCTGGATGTTGACCTCGATCACCCGGTTGTACCAGCGCCGGCGATCGGCGTACTGCTCGAGGTAGATCGCCGTCGCGATGCCGATCGGGATCACGAACACCGCGGTCAGGACCATCAGCCAGACGGTGCCGTAGATCGCCGACTGGATGCCGGACGTCTCGGGGTGCACCTTCGAGGGCTGGTTCGTGAAGAGATCGGTGCTGACGCGGCCGATGCCGTCGGTCGTGACCTGGATCAGCAGCGCGGCCAGACCGATGAACGCGATTGCCAGCGCGGCGTACATCGCGAACGAGAACGCGGTCTCCTTGCGCGCGTCGCCCTTGCTGCGCTTCGGCAGCACCGTGCTCTGCTTGATGGCTCCCGCCGCGATCCTGGCCCCGTTCATTCGTACACCTGCCGGTACTTGTTGACGAGGCGGATCGAGATCATGTTCAACGCGAAGCAGATGACGAAGAGCGTGAAGCCGACCGCGAAGATCGTCTTGTACTCGATCGATCCCGTCGGGGCGTCCCCGGTCGCGGTCGAGGCGATGAACGCCGCCATCGAGCCGGAGTCCTCGGTCGGGCTCGTGACCGTCTGCGGCAGCAGCTGACCCGAGCCGCCCGCGAGCAGGATCACGAGCGTCTCGCCGATCGCACGCGACGCACCCAGCACGAGCGAGGCGATGATGCCCGACAGCGCCGCCGGGAAGACGACCCGCAGCGACGTCGTCAGGCGACTGGCGCCGAGCCCGAACGCGCCCTCGCGCAGCGAGCGCGGGACGGCGGTCATCGCGTCCTCTGCGACCGACGCGACGATCGGCAGCACGAGCAGGCCGACGAGCAGGCCGGCGGCGAGCTGGTTGGTCTGGCTGACGTCGTCGCCGAGCAGCGCCCGCAGGACGTCCGGGGTGAAGAACGTCAGCGCGAAGAAGCCGAAGACGATCGTCGGCACGCCGGCGAGGATCTCGAGCACCGGCTTGACGACCTTGCGCACCCGCGCCGGCGCGTACTCCGCCAGGTAGATCGCGCTCAGCAGGCCGAGCGGGATCGCGGCGAGCATCGCGACGCCCGTGATGTAGAGCGTGGCCGTGAGCAGCGGCAGCACGCCGAAGGACTGCTGGTCGCCGGCGAGCTGCGGCGTCCACTTCGTCCCGAAGAGGTAGTCGAAGATGCCGACGTCGCCGAAGAAGCTGACGGTCTCGCGCGTCAGCGAGAGGACGATCAGGATCGTCGTGGCGACCGACACCGCCGCACAGAGGAAGAGGGCGATGCGAATCGCCCCCTCCCCCGTGCTCCGCGGTGTGCGGGTCCGGACCAGTGATGTGGATGGACCCGCCATCGGTCCTAGGCGCCCGACTCCGCGGAGGCGAGGTCGGTCTTGGCCTTGGTTGCCTGCTCGGACGTGAGCGGCACGATCTTGGCCGCGTCGGAGATCGCCTCCTGGTTGGCGACGACGAACTCCATGAACGCCTTCACCTCGGGCCGCGCGATCGCCTTGCTCGACGGGTACATGAACAGCGGCCGGCTCAGCGGCTTGTAGGAGCCGTCCTGGATGGTCTCCTTGCTCGGCTTGACGCAGCCGTCGCCGGCGTCCACGCCCACGAGGTTGAGCTTGTCCTGCGCGCCCTCGTAGTAGGAGAAGCCGAAGTAGCCGAGCCCGCCGGCGTCACCGGACACACCCGTGACGAGCTGCTGGTCGTCCTCGGAGGCCTGGTAGTCGTCGCGCGTCGCGCCCTCTTCGCCGTTGATCTCGCCGGTGAAGAAATCGAAGGTGCCCGAGTCGGTGCCGGGACCGTAGAGCGACAGCTTCGTGTCCGGGAACGAGGCGTCGATGTCCTTGAGGCTGGACACCTCGGAGCCCTTGTTCCACAGCTCCTTGAGCTGCGCGGTCGTGAGGCAGTCGACCTTGAGGTCTGAGTTCGTGACGACGGCGATGCCGTCGTTGGCGATCTGGAGCTCGCCGTACTTGACGCCGCCCTTCTCGCAGAGCGGGACCTCCTCGTCGTCCTTGATCGGACGCGAAGCGTTGGAGATGTCGGTCTCGCCGGCGCAGAACTTCTCAAAGCCGCCGCCGGTGCCGGACTCGCCGACCGTGACCTTCACGTCGGGCTGCTCCTCGTTGAAGAGCTCTGCCGCCGCCTGGGCGAACGGGAAGACGGTCGAGGAGCCGTCGATCTTGATGCTGCCCGAGACCTTCGCGGCGGACTCACCGCCGCCGTCGCCGGCGGTCGCGCTTCCTTCGTCGTCGTCGCCGCAGGCCCCGAGGGCCAGGCAGCACACGCCCGCCAGTGTTGCGAGCATCGTTCTGTTCAACTTGGTCATACCGGGAACCTTCCGTCGGCGGCCGTACACAGCCTGTTACTGGGATGTGCCTGCGGTGTGAAAAAGGTGTGAAGGCTCCGGTGACAGGCGGTAACCGAATCCGACGTGGGTGTGGATGAAGCGCATGTCCGGGAGCGCGTTTTCGAGCTTTGAGCGCAGCTTGTGCACGTAGACGTCGATCGAGCGGTCGCCGTCGCGCAGATCTCCGCCCCAGACATTTCGGTAGAGGTCGTCGCGGGCGGCGATGCCTCCGTGGCGGCGGGCGAGGGCGACGAGCAGCTGGAACTCGCGCACCGAGAGCGTCAACGCCCGACCGGCGACGAGCACGAGTCCATCCTCTGGGTGGATCTCCAGCGCCCCGACATGGAGCGGCTCAGCGTGCTGCATGGCGTCGCAGCCTGGCGCGCATCGCAGCCCAGCCGGTTACGGAGTTGTGAATCCGCGGTGAAGCACCCGTGACCAGGGGCAGATACGTCCTAAGGTGCCGCGCGTGTTCGGAAAACCCGCGATCGACCCGATGGTCCTCGAGCTGTTCGAGGAGAGCGGGCGCAACGTCCAGCGCGCGACCTTGCAGCTGCGTGACCTCGTCGCCGACTACCCCGAGCGCGCCGACCTCTCGCGCGAGCTCGTCCTCTGCGAGCAGGAGGGCGACCGCATCACGCACGACATCATCCACCGCTTGAAGGGCGGGGTTCGCGGGCGGCGCCCGCCGATCGACCCGGTCGAGGGCCACCAGCTCGCGACCGCGCTCGACGACATCGTGGACTTCGCCGAGCAGGCTGCCGACCAGCTCGCGACCTATGGCGTCGAGGCGACGATGGAGCAGGCCGTCACGCTCTGCGACGTGCTCGTCGGGTCGGGCGAACAGGTCGCGCGGGCCCTGCGCGCGCTGCGCACCGGCGCCGAGCTCGCGCCGTACCTCGTCGAGATCCACCGCCTCGAGAACGAGGGCGACCGCGTCAGCCGCGAGGCCGTCGCGACGCTGTTTCAGAACGGCATCGACCCGATGGTCGTGATCCGCTGGAAGGACGTGTTCGAGTCGCTCGAGGCGTCAGTCGACGCGTGTGAGACAGTTGCTCACGTCCTGGAGGGCATCTCACTGAAGCGGAGGTAGGGCTCGTGCGGCATTTGGGAGTGACTCTGGTCCTGGTCGGCGCGCTGGTGCCGGCGACGGCTTCGGCGGCGACTGTCGTGCACGTGACCGACGTCGGGCCACAGCGGGTGCTGACCGTCACCGGCGGCGCCGAGGTCAACGCGGTCGACGTCCTCCCCGGCGGGATCGTCAGCGACCCCGCGGGCGTGAGCAGCGACGGGTCCTGCAGCCCGCTCAGCGCGACCGCGGTCAGCTGCCCACTGGCGGCCGACCGGCGCCTCGAGGCGCAGCTCGGTGACGGCAGCGACCGCCTCGGCGTGACCGAGTCGTTCCCCGCGATCTCGATCGCCGCCGGCGGTGGCGACGACGTCGTGCGCATCGACGGCACGACGAACGGCCCGGTCACCGGCGGCACAGGAAGCGACATCCTCGCCGGTGGTCCGGGCGACCAGCAGCTCGACGGCGGCGCGGGGCCCGACTGGCTGATCGGGCGCGCTGGCATCGACGTCCTCACCGGTGGCGCTGGAGCCGACGTCCTCGACGGGGGCGCCGGGCGCGACCTCATGAGCTACAGCGAACACCCCCAGGCCGTCGTGGTGACGCTCGACAACACGAGGAACGACGGCGCCCCGGGCGAGGGCGACCTGATCGTGGGGGACGGCACCGGCGACGGCGTCGTCGGTAGCAGCCACGGGGACTTCCTGATCGGCGACGGTGCCGCCAACTTCCTCGTCGGCGGCGGCACCGCGGACGTCATCGCCGGTGGCGGTGGCGACGACGACCTGATCGGCGGCGAAGGCAACGACTACGTCGCCGGCGGCGACGGCGACGATTTCGTGTCCGGCGGCACCGGCGCCGACACGCTGCTCGGCGACGGCGGCAGCGACTCGCTGCACGCCAACGCCGGCATCGAGGACCGCGACGCGGCCCCCGACGTCGTCTCCGGTGGAGCTGGTGTCGACACCTACCTCGGCCTCGTCCCGCCGATCCCCTGCCCGATCGTCTGCGAGTCGCTGCTGGCGTCGGTGATCAGCCTCGACGACGTCGCCAACGACAACACCGAGGGCGACAACATCCGCGCAGACGTCGAGATCTTCATGCGCTCCGAGGACCGCAGGCCGCTGGACCGGGCCGGCGACTTCGTCTCCGGCAGCGCGGCGAACAACGTGATCGCGACCTACGAGGGCGACGACAGGATCGCGCCGCTCGGCGGCAGCGATCTCGTCTACGCGGACGCCGGCAACGACCTCATCGACACGCGCGACGGCCAGGTCGACGCCGTCGACTGCGGCCCCGGGAGCGATTTCCTACGCGCGGACCCGGGCGACCAGCACACCGGCTGCGAGACCGTGGAGCTCCCGCCGAGCGCCGCGACCGTGGGCGACGCGACGAGCCGCGCGCAGCTGCTGCGCAAGCTGCGCGCCGGCGCTAGCGGCGCACGAGCGGCTCGAGGCGCTTGATCACGTCGTAGTAGCGCACGGGCACCAGGCGCGCGAGGCGATCGGTGGCGCGCGCGTCGGCGCCGATCAGGATGCGCTCGCGACCCTTCGTGACGCCACCGAGGATGACCTCGGCGGCGCGTGCGGGCGAGGTGCGGGCGACCTTGTCGAAGTCGCGCTCGAGCGCCTTGCGGTCGGTGCTGCCGCGGTCGTCGACGTGGAAGGTCATGTTGCGTGCGATGTTCGTGGCGATGCCGCCGGGGTGCACGCAGTGGACGCGCACGCCGGTGTCGCGCAGCTCGTGGCGCAGTGACTCGGTGAATCCCTTCACCGCGAACTTCGACGCGCAGTAGATGCCCTGCGTCGGGAACGCGACGATCCCGAAGATGCTCGAGACGTTGACGATCGCGCCGCGGCGCTGTCGTTGCAGCAGCGGCAGGAACGCCTGGGTCCCGTAGACGACGCCCCAGAAGTTGACGTTCATCACCAGCTCGAGCTCCTCCGGCGCGGAGTCGGCGATCGTCTGGGAGACGGTCAGGCCGGCGTTGTTGAGGACGACGCCGAGCTCGCGGGCGGGTGGGCCATGTTCCCATCTCTCGACGTCGGCGGCGAGCTGTTGCAACGCCCAGCGATCAGAGACGTCGAGCGCGCGCGTGAGCACGGGCACGCCAAGCGTCTCGGCGGTCTCGCCGAGGCCCTGCTCGTTCTTGTCGACGAGCACGAGCGGGCAGCCGCGGCGCGCGAGGTCGTGGGCGAGCGCGCGGCCGATGCCCGACCCGGCGCCGGTGACGACCGCGACGCGGCCGTCGATGAGGGTCCCTGGCATGGGCGGGCAGGCTACGCGATAGCCGCCGTTGCGCCGGGTATCCGCCCCGGCATGTCGCAGGTTCAGACGGGCACCGTCACGTCGCAGATCCCCGCTCGCCTCGACCGCCTGCCGTGGTCGCGCTGGCACTGGATGATCGTCATCGGCCTGGGGACCGTCTGGATCCTCGACGGCCTGGAGGTCACGATCGTCGGCAACGTCGGCGCCCGGATCGCCGAGCCGGGCAGCGGCCTGGAGGGCCTCAAGCCTGAGCAGATCGGCGGCCTCGCCGCGACGATGTACGTCCTCGGCGCCTGTACCGGCGCGCTGTTCTTCGGCTGGCTGACCGACCGCTTCGGCCGCAAGAAGCTGTTCATGATCACGCTCGCCGTCTACCTCGCGGCGACGGCGCTGACGGCGATCTCCTGGACCCCGTGGTTCTTCTTCCTCTGTCGCTTCCTGACGGGCTTCGGGATCGGCGGCGAGTACGCCGCGATCAACTCCGCGATCGACGAGCTGATCCCCTCGAAGCACCGCGGACGCGTGAATCTCGCGATCAACGGGTCGTTCTGGCTCGGCGCGGTCGGCGGCGCGCTGCTGTCGATCGTGATGCTCGACGAGAGCATCTTCGCCGGGAACGTCGGCTGGCGGCTGTCGTTCGGGCTCGGCGTGGTGCTCGGTGCCGTGATCCTCGTGGTGCGCCGGATCGTGCCCGAGAGCCCACGCTGGCTGCTGATCCACGGCCGCGAGGAGGAGGCCGAGGCGATCGTTTCGGACATCGAGCGCCAGGTGCGCGAGTCGACCGGCCAGGAGCTGCCCGAGCCCGACGGCGAGATCACGATCCGCCAGCGCCGCACGATCGGGTTCGCGATGATCGCCAGGACCCTCGCCAAGCTCTACCCCAAGCGCACCGCGCTCGGGTTCTCGTTGTTCGTCGGCCAGGCCTTCCTCTACAACGCGGTCACGTTCGGCTACGCGACGATCCTGATCGAGTACTTCGACGTGAAGTCCGGGCACACCGGCTACTACTTCGCCGTCATCGCCGCGGGCAACTTCCTCGGCGCCGTCCTGCTCGCGCCGCTGTTCGACACGATCGGGCGCAGGCCGATGATCGCCGGCACGTACATCGGCTCAGGCGTGCTGCTGTTCGTCACGGCCGCGCTGTTCCAGGCCGACGTACTCAACGCGACGACGATGACGCTGTGCTGGTGCGTCGTCCTGTTCTTCGCGTCGGCGGGCGCGAGCTCGGCCTACCTCACGGTCTCCGAGGTCTTCCCGATGGAGACGCGCGCGATGGCGATCGCGTTCTTCTATGCGATGGGCACCGGCGTCGGCGGCGTGGCCGGCCCGCAGCTGTTCTCGCGACTGGTCGCGAGCGGCGAGACCTCCCAGGTCGCGCTGGCCTTCGCGATCGGCGCGGCGCTGATGGTCGCCGCCGGCGTCGTGGCGCTGTTCCTCGCCGTCAAGGCCGAGCAGCAGCCGCTGGAGAACATCGCCAAGCCGCTGACTGCCGAGGACGCGGAGGACGACACCACGCGACGGCCGCCACCGGTGCGATCGGCGGTGCCGCGTGCGCGGCCGGCCTGACTCAGCAGCAGGCCGCCGCTTCGCGGCGCCACCAACGTGGGCGCGGCCGCTGGTCCAGTGCTCGCATGGTGCGCGGGCGCCCGCAACAGCGCGCGGCGACCTTGGCAGCGAGCTCGCGCTGACGCTCGACCATCAGCAGACGTTCCATTGTCATGACTACTCCTTTCGCGCGCGAACGATCGCCGAAGAGGCGTGCTCGTGGACGCGGTGGGTCTCGGTGATCTCGATGTCGGTCAGCCCCGCCGCCTGCAGGTTGGCGACGAACTCCTGACGCGTGAGCGCGCCCGCGATGCAGCCCGTCCACGCCGCCATGTCGGCGCGCGTCGCGGCGTCCATGTCGTCGTCGGCGATCACGTCGGAGACCGCGAAGCGCCCTCCTGGGCGCAGGACGCGCGCGGCCTCGGCGAGCACGCGCTGCTTGTCGCCCGCGAGGTTGATGACGCAGTTGCTGATGACGACGTCGACGCTGGCGTCGGCGAGCGGGATCTCCTCGATGTAGCCCTTGAGGAACTCGACGTTCTCCGCCCCTGCCTCGGCAGCGTTCGCGCGGGCGAGGTCGAGCATCTCATCGGTCATGTCGAGGCCGTAGGCCTTGCCCGTCGGCCCGACGCGCTCGGCGGAGATCAGGACGTCGGCGCCGGCACCTGAGCCGAGGTCGAGCACCGTCTCGCCCTCATGCAGATCGGCGACGGCGGTCGGGACGCCGCAGCCCAGCGACGCGGCGACGGCCTGCTCGGTCGCGCCTGCGGTGTCGTCGGCGTCGTACAACGCGTTCCCGAACACCTGGGTGCCGGTCGCATCGGTGAGCGCGACGGTCGACGGGCCGCAGCAGGACGCTTGCGCGCCCGCAGCCGCCGCGCGGGCAGCCGCCGCGTAGCGCTCGCGCACGGTCTCGCGGACGTCGTCGTCGGCGACGGCGCTGCCCGCACTGCAGCCGCAACTGCCCGTGGCGTGCGCACCGCTGTCGCAGCACTCCGCCTTGGCGTCGGGCTCGCAGCAGCCGGCCTGTGCCTCGGTCGTACAACACTCGGTGGTCAGCTCAGCCACGCGGACAGCTCCTTCAGTCGCTCGGGGATCACGTAGTAGTAGGCCCACAGGCCCTGGCGCTCGGAGTCGACGAGCCCGGCGTCGCGCAGCACCTTGAGGTGATGGGAGATCGTCGGCTGGGAGAGGTCGAACAGCGGCACGAGCTCGCACACGCAGACCTTGCCGGCGTGCTTGCGCAGCACGTCGAACAGCTGTACGCGGACCGGATCGCCGAGCGCCTTGGCGACCGCGGCCATGCGCACGGCGTGCTCGCGGTCGACGTCGGGGTAGACGACGGGCTCGCAGCACGGCTGGCCGGCCGGGCGCTTGGTCTTCGGCGCGAGCTCCAGATCGACGAGCATCTATATACATTTATCGATTGAGTTGATGTTTGTCAATGGATAGGCTGCCAGCCGTGCCCGACCGCGTCGCGATCTTCAGCGATGTCCACGCCAATCTCCCCGCGCTGCAGGCGGTGCTCGACGACATCGACGCGGCGGGCATCGAGCGCCTGTACTGCGGCGGCGACCTCGTCGGCTACGGCCCGCATCCCAACGAGGTCTGCGCGCTGATCGAGGAGCGCGCGATCCCGACGATCTACGGCAACTACGACCACGCGATCGCCCGCGACGACCACGACTGCGGCTGCGCGTATGTCACCCAGCACGACCGCGACCTCGGACAGGAGTCCGTCGAATGGACGCTCGTCAACACCAGCCAGGCGTCCAAGGACTTCATGCGCGAGCTGCCGTTCGACCTGCGCGTCGACGCCGGCGGGCGCAGCGTGCACCTCGTACACGGCTCTCCGCGCAAGGTCAACGAGTACCTCTTCGAGGACAAGCCCGCGAGCCTCTACGAGCGGCTCGCGAGCGCCGAGGACGCCGACGTCCTCGTCTTCGGCCACACGCACAAGCCCTGGAGCGCGGCGTTCGGTGGCGTGCTGTTCGTCAACTCGGGCTCGGTCGGCAAGCCGAAGGACGGTGACGCGCGCGCGTGCTGGGTGGAGCTGCGCGCCGACGAGGTCGCCTACCACCGGGTGGCATACGACGCGGATACCGTCGCAGCGGAGGTCCGCGCCGCGGGCCTGCCGGGCGAGTTCGCGGACAAGCTGCTGATCGCGGCATGACGCGCAACCTCCAGCGGCGCCTGCTCGCCGAGTTTCTCGGCGCAGCGTTTCTCGCCGCCCTCGTGATCGGCTCGGGCATCGCCGCGCAGCGGCTGTCCCCTGACGACGTGGGGCTGCAGCTGCTCGAGAACGCCGCGGCCACCGCGGCGGGCCTGTTCGCGATCATCCTCATGTTCGGGCCGGTCTCCGGCGCCCACTTCAACCCCGTCGTCACGCTCGTCGATGCGCACTTCGGCGGCATCACATGGCGCGATGCGATGGCGTACGTGCCCGCGCAGGTCGCCGGCTGCATCACCGGGGCGATCGCCGCCAACGGGATGTTCGCGCTGGCCGCCGTCAGCATCTCCGAGACCCACCGCGCGACCGGCGCGCACCTGCTCGCCGAGGCGATCGCGACGCTCGGCCTGCTGCTCGTGATCTTCTCGCTGGCCCGCAGCGGGCGCAGCGCGTCGGCCCCCGCGGCGGTCGGCGCGTACATCGGCGCCGCGTACTTCTTCACGAGCTCGACGAGCTTCGCCAACCCGGCGATCAGCGTCGGGCGGATGTTCTCGGACACGTTCGCCGGCATCGCGCCCGCCTCGGTTCCCAGCTACGTCGTCGCGCAGCTCGTCGGTGGCGTCGCCGCGATCGTCGCGATACGCGTGCTGTATCCGCGCGACACTTCCTGCTGATGACCGCCGTCAACCTCCACGATCCGCAGACGCTCTACCGCCACTGGGAGGCCGAGCAGTGGAACCCGTTCACGATCGACCTCTCCCGCGACGCCGAGCAGTGGGCCGCCGCCGAGGACCGGTCGCTCTACGCGTTCGTGCTCGGCTCGCTGATGGTCGCCGAGGAGCGGATCACGACAAAGTTCTCAGGGCTCGTCGGCTCGTATGACAGCGAGGAGGAGGCGACGTTCCTCGCGACTCAGCAGGTCGACGAGGCGCGCCACATGCAGTTCTACGCGCGCTTCCAGGACGAGGTCGTCGCCGAGCGCGCGGCGATCGCCGAGCACGTCGAGCGGGCACGCGCCGTGGTGTCCCCCGCCTTCCGCACGATCTTCGACGACAAGCTCGTCGCCGCCCACGACCGCCTCGTCGCCAACCCGCGCGACGCCGAGGCCAAGGTTGCGTTCGTGACGATGTACCACCTGATCCTCGAGGGCACGCTGGGGCTGACGACGTTCGAGTTCTCCACGCGCCTGCTCGAACGCGACGGCCTCCTCCCCGGATTCCGCGACGGCTACGCGAAGATCCATCACGACGAGCACCGCCACATCGGCTACGGCATGTGGTTCCTACGCACCGCCGTCACCGCCGACTCCGCGCTGGGCGATGTCGTCCGCGCGACGCTGCGCGACCTCCTCCCGGCCGTCGCCGACTCGCTGCAGGCACCCGTAGGGACGGAGGCCGAGGCGCTCGGCGCGAGCACGGACGAGCTGCGCGCGTTCGCGCTCAGCGGGCTCACGCGGCGGCTGGCAATCATCGGCGTCCCGATCGAGACCGTCTCGGGCTGACCAGCGCTAGCCGCCGCGCGAGAGCGGCTGATCACCGACCAGCGGCGCCAGCACCTGCGTCTGCGCCTCCGACGGCGGGATGACGGCGCTCGCGGCCTCGAGCATCAGCGGCTGCCCGCACTTCCAGCAATAGACCGCGCCACGGCTGTGGACCGCGCCGCAGGACCGGCACTGGCCGGTGATGCCCTCGTCGGCGGCGGCCAGCAGCCGCTCGAGCTCGCCCAGCTCGGGCGTCGGCCTCCTGCAGCGCGGCTGCGCGGCGCACGAGCACGTCCCGTCCGAGGACGCATCGAACGTCGACGTCGGCTGACCACACTCCCTCTCGAAGCCGACCACGAAGCGCCCCGATCTCGGGGCGCTTCGTCGTTCTCAGATCAAGTCGACGAGCAGCGTCGACCAGCCGAAGCCGTTCGCCGCCAGGCCCTCGCCGCTGCGCGGGTCGTAGTACTCGCGAAAGCCCTCGCGCAACGCGGCGGACGCCAGCGCCGCGACGATCCGGTCTGCGTCCTCGCTGTAGCCGAGCTCGCGCATCGCGGGCACGAGCAGCCAGGCGGTGTTGACCCACGAGGGCCCGCGCCAGCAGCGCCAGCGATCAAAGCGCGGGTTGAACGACGGCTCCTCCATCGCGACCGAGGGGATGCCGACGGCGGCGCGGTAGCGGCGCGGGTGCAGCAGGTGCTCCTCGACGAGGCGGCGCTTGACGTCGTCGGGGATGCCGGGCAGCGCCAGCGGCGCCAGCGACGCCCACGTGGAGATGTGGACCTGCTTCTCCCGCCGCCCCGCTAGGTCCCAGAACAGCCCCGTGTTGGCGTCGTAGCTGCGCTCCATCAGCGCGGCCTCGGTGCGCGCCGCGCGGCCCGCCCAGGCGGAGTCACCGGTCATCCGCGCCATCGCGTGGCAGGAGAGCGCGTAGGCGGTGTTGACGAGCACGTCCTCCACGTGCAGCTCGGAGGTCGCGATGATCGTCGGCGCATGCCAGTGATGGCGGCGGCAGTGCTCGATCAGCAGGAAGTAGCCGGCGCGGTGGTGGGCGTAGCGGCCGTAGACCTGGTCGTACTTGGGCGAGTCGTCCAGCCCGGACTCGTCGGGCAGCAGGATGCTCAAAAGGCCGTCGCCGTCGGGGTCGCGCTCGCGCTCGAGCCAGTCGAGGTGCTGGGCGATCTGCGCGAGCCCGTCGGCCGGCGCGCCGATCCGCTCCCAGGCGACCGCCAGCAGCGGCGGGTCGATCGTCTCGGTGTGTGTGTTGCCGAAGACCCGCGCGGTCGCGTAGAACGGCGCGCGCCGCCACAGCGCCGGGTGCGTCCAGAAGACGGTGTGCGGCAGGAACCCCTCCCCCGTGCCCGAGCGCAGCACGGTACGCAGCTCGGCCTCCGCGCGTGCGGGGTCGAAGTGCGTCCAGGCGATCGCATGGAAGCAGGAGTCCCAGTGCCACTGGTGGCGGTAGCGCGGCGTCGACGGGCAGGTGTAGGCGTAGGCGATGCCGTCGCCCGCGCGCATCCCCTCGCGCCAGTTGGCGCGCAGGACCCGCTCGGCGCCGGCGCGCAGCTCCTCAGACAGCAGCCACCTCGTCGTAGGTGACGGGCGTGCGCTGCTGAGCGCGCTGGAGCAGCGACTCGATGGCGCCGATTCGCGCCGGGTGATCGAGGTCAGCCGGATGCAGGTCCAGGCGCAGCAGCGGGCCCGCGAGCAACCCGCCCGCACGGACGAGCAGCGGTGACCCGAACATCACGGCGGGCGCGAACATCGACTGGCGACCGTGGTCGCGCCAAAGCCGGCTCAGCGACGCCCACCAGTCAAAGCGCGCCGCGAGCACGCGCCGCAGCGCGTCGGTGTAGGCGAAGGCGGGAGCGACGAAGCCTCGCGGCTCGACGCCCGCCAGGTGCAGGACACGATGACCGGCGTCGACGACGCGCCTGGTCTCGGCGTCATCGAGACCGGCGAACTCGGCCCTGCCCGTGCGGTGATGGAAGCCGTGCTGGGCGACGCAGTCGCCGCGTGCCACGCGCTCGGCGAGCCAGTCCGCGAGCTCCGGGCGCCGGTCCTGGAAGGGATGCAGGTCGCGCGCCGGGATCACCAGCAGCGTCGCCTTGTCGATGCCGTGGTCGTCGAGCCAGTCGCGGATCAGCGCGCAGCGATCGAAGGTCGCCGGCTCGACGTCATGGATCGAGACGGCGATCTGGGACATCTCAGCGGCGCACCAGCTCGCGCATCGACTCGTGCTCGGCCTCGAACAGGCGCGGCCAGGCGTACCGCGTGGCCAGCGTCTGGGCGGCGCGGAGGTTCGCCGCGCTGGCGCGCGCGGCGTGGATCGCGCGAGCGAGCGCCGGCGCGTCGCCGGCGGGATAGGTGTGGGCGAGATCGCCGCAGGCCAGGCCGCTTGGCGCCGTGTCGCAGCAGACCACGCGCGCGCCGCTTGCGGCCGCCTCGAGCGCGACGAGCCCGAACGTCTCGTGCTCTCCCGGCATGACGACGCAGCGCGCGCCGGCGTAGAGCCGGGCGAGCTCGTCACGGCCGGAGACGTAGGGGCGCAGCTCGACGCGATCGGCGATGCCAAGCCGCGCCGCGCGCGCGAGGATCGTGTCGCGTGCGGGACCGGCGCCGGCGAGGACGAGCGGCCACGGCTCGCGCGCCAGCGCCGCGGCCTCGAGCAGCCGGAACACGCCCTTCTGCTTGGCCAGGCGCCCGACGTAGAGGACGTGGTCGCCGCGCTGCACATCGTGCTGCGGGCGGAACGCGTCGTGCAGTCCGAGGCGCAGCGGGATCGAGGCCTCGCGCCCGCAGTCGGCGCGCGTGTCGATCACCGACATGATCGCGTCGACAGGCTCGTAGGCGCGGGTGAACCAGGCGCGCAGGATCGGCGCGTACACCCGCGCCGGGCCCGGGATGCCGCGCGCGTCGAGCTCGGATGACCCGTGGCCGACGGCCACGACCTTCGCGCCGATCTCGTGGGCGGTGCGCGTGACGCCGAGCGGGCCCCAGAACGGATCGTGCAGCAACACGACGTCGGGGCGGAGGCCGCGCAGCGTGCGCTGCAGGTGGCTGACGCCGCGCGGGACGCGGTACCCGTTGGTCGCGTGCACGCGCAGCGACGGCAGCTCGTGACGCCCGCCGACGTGGCGCTCGGTCTCCCCCGGCGTGATCAGGTGATGGTCGTAGGTGTCGCTCGCGGCGTTCCAGGCGAGCTTTGCGTCGAGGTAGGTGCGGATCCCGCCGCTGCGCTCGGCGTAGAACATCGCGACGTCGGCCACCCGCAGCCTCGGCGTCGCGACGAGCCGCAGCCGCGGCCGTGTCGCGTCTGCGACAAGCGGCTCAGGCTGCACGCCGCAGCTCCGCCTCCGCGGCCGCGCTCACGCCGATCGCGCGGTGGTAGCCGTCGGCGAGGCGGCCGAGCGCGCGGTCCCAGGTGCGCTCGTTGACCGCGGCGAGCGCGGCGCGGGCAAGGCGCTCGCGCTTGAGCGGCGCGGCCGCGAGCTCGCAGACCCCGTCGGCCAGCGCGTCGCGGTCGGCCGGGCGCAGCAGGCCAGTGACGCCGTCGTCGACGATCGAGCAGGGCCCGCCCTCGGCGACCGCGACGACCGGCAGGCCGCTGGCCTGGGCCTCGAGCAGGACCTGGCCGAAGGTGTCGGTGCGCGACGCGAAGAGGAAGACGTCGGCGCTCGCGTAGAGGTCGGCGAGCGCGTCGCCCTCGACCCAGCCGTGGAACGTCGCGTGGTCGCCGAGGCGCACGCGCAGGGCGTCCTCCTCGGGGCCACCGCCGGCGAGGTGCAGGTGCAGCCGCTCATCGCGCGCCTGCGCCGCGAGGAACGCGTCGGCCAGCAGGTCGGCGCCCTTCTCCTTCGTCTGGCGCCCGACGTACAGCACGTTGATGCTGTCGTCGCGCAGCGTCCGCCGGCGCGCCGGAGAGAAGCGGTCGAGGTCGACGCCGCGGTCCCAGCGGCCGATCTTGTCGGCCGGCAGGCCCATGTCCAGCAGCACCTGGTCAGACTGCGGCGACGGCGTCAGCACGTGGTTGCACTGGCCGTAGAAGCCCGCGATCGCCAGCTTCGCGAAGACCTCGAGCTGCGGGTCGGCGCTGCGCAGGCCCGCGTAGGCGGCGAGCTCGGTGTGGTAGCTGCCGAGCACCGGCAGGTCCATGATCCGGGCGATGATCGCCGCCGCCACGCCGGCCGGGCCGGGCGAGCAGAGGTGGACGAGGTCGTAGCGCCCCTCGGCGAGCGTCTCGACGATCCCCGGCAGCGACGGCACGCCGACCTGCAGGCCCGCGTAGAAGGGGATGTCGATCTCGGCGACGGCGCTGAGGCGGCGATCGACGTTGGCGTCCGTGCCGACGACCTCGACCTCGAAGCCGGGCACGCCGCGCTCCTGGATCTCGTCGAGCGTGTGCGTGACGCCGTGCATGCCGCCGACGGCGTCGGCGACGAGCGCGACGCGCAGCGGCTCGCCCTCGCGGTTGACGAGCTTGCCCTTCTCCTTGCCGAGGAAGGCCGCCGCGGGCGCGTAGGGAATCGCCGCGATGCAGGCGTCGAACAGCTTGCCTGCCACGCCGACATAGTCGCCGGCCTGCGTCGCCGGGTCGTTGGTCATCGCGACGACGTCGTCGACGACCTCGGCGAGCTTGCGCTCGTGCTTGCGCCGGGCGCGGCGCATCAGGTCCTTGTGGCTGAAGTCCTCGTCCTGGAGCATCGCCAGCAGGCGCTGCTCGTCGGTGTCGAGGTCGACAGCGTCAAGCCACGCGCGCAGCAGCGCGCGCGCGTCCTCGGGGCCGAGGTCGCGGCCGGACTCGCCGCTGCGGGCGTCGCCCTCGCGCATCACGCGCTCGACCATCTTCAGGACGGCCGCGGGGTCGGGCTTGGCGTTCGCGTCGGCCGACGGCCCGAGCGCGCGTGTGGCGAGGCCCATCGCCGCGTGCGCCCATTTCGCAGCCGACCCCTGCTCCCCGCGCGCGACCGCGCGCCCGGCGCGCATGTGCGCGAGGAACTCCTGCGGCGTCGCGCAGCGCGGAACCTCGGTGTAGGTGCGGCCGATGTCGACGCCGGCGTGGTCGTCCGAGCCGCCGATGCCGGTGCCGCCGTGCGTCTCGATGTAGATCGCCGCCGGCATGTTGAGCTCCTTGGCGCGCGATCCGTTGCGCGTCTCCCAGATCGGGAAGAGCTGTGCCAGGCGCCGGCGGTGGCGCGGCGTCAGTGGCGCCTCGACCGCGTAGAAGGGATGCGCCAGCGCCGTGGCGATCTCGTTCTCGTGCAGGTACTCGGCGCAGGCCTCGACATCGTCGTTGTGGGCCTGCAGCCAGTCGTGGTCGTCGGGCGTGATGCCGTAGCAGAGGACGTGGACCGCCTGGGCCTCGCCCTTGAACCAGACGGTCAGCTCCTCGGACAGGAAGACGCGCGGGTCGTCGGCGATCTGCTGGGCGCCGACGATCGTGTCGTGGTCGGTGATCGTCACGAAGTCCATCCCACGCCGGGCGGCGAGCTCGAGCACGTCTTCGGGCGGCGTGGCGCACTCGGGAAGGCCGAGTGAGCGCTGGACGCCGAGCTTGGACAGCACGGATGCTGTCGAGTGACAGTGCATATCCACTTTCGATGTCATTACGCACGTCACTTTGCCCTGCAAACCGAAGCATTCGGTGACCATTCCGGCAACACGATGTGATCGACTCGTGAAGGTTCGGGGGCGATGAGTAACGGCGTGGAATCTTGGGTGTTGTGGTCGTTCTGCTCCGCTGCGGCGCCGTCGAGGTCGAATGCAAGCTGCACCCGCTGCGCATCCATGTGCGGCGGGCGGGGCGGCGGCTGCTGCGCGGCCTGCACGCATGGGTCGCCGACGGCGTCGTGCACGACCGCTTCCTGCAGCTGACCGAGGGCGTGATCGCGCACGAGGAGCTCGCGTTCCCCGAACGGGCGGTGACCGCCGCCGTGCTCGAGCAGCACACCGACAGCGTGCTGCTGGCCCTGCGTCTGCAGGGCGGTCGCACCGCCCGCCTGCGCATCGCGATCCGCAACGAGGAGGTCATCTTCGAGCTGCACGCCGAGGGCGCGCCGCTGCGCCTCGCGCTGGAGTGGGACGCGCGGCCCGAGGAGCGCTTCAACGGCCTCGGTGCCCGGCACACCGAGACCGTCGACCACCACGGGCGCGCGGTGCAGCTCGGCGCCGACCGCCGCTACACGGGTCCCGACTGCCCGCCCGACATGCTCGAGCTGGGCGGGATCCCGCAGGGCGACTACGCGCCGGTGCCCTGGCTGCAGTCCAGCCGCGGCTACGGGCTGTGGCTGCAGACCGACGGCAATGGCACGCGCTTCGACCTCGGCGCCAGGCGCGAGCGCGTGTCGATCTCCCAGCGCGCCGCCGCCGGCGACCTGCGCCTGCACGTCTACACCGACCCGACGCCGGCGGCGCGGCTGCGGCGCTTCCTGCGCGCCACCGGCATGCCGCCGGTGCTCGCCGAGTGGGGCTATGGCTTCTGGAAGTCGCGCGACGTCTATGACCACCAGGAGGACGTGCTCGAGGACTTCACCGGCTGCGGCTGGCACGACATCCCGCTCGACGCGATCGTGCTCGACTCGCCCTGGGAGACGCAATACAACACCTGGGTTCCCAACCCCCACCAGTTCCCGGACTTCGCGGGGATGGTGCGGCGGATGCGCGCCGACGGCGTGCGCACGGTCGTCTGGGTGGTGCCGTGGACGAACCTGGAGTCGCTCGACGGGCAGATCCCCGACGACCCCGGCTCGCGCGCGCTGCATCGCGCGCCGGCGTCCAACTACGACGAGGGCACACCGCACTACGTGCGCGACGGCCGCGGCGACCCGTTCGTCGCGCGCTGGTGGATGGGCACGGGCTCGCCGATCGACTTCACGTCGGCGGCCGCCGACAACTGGTGGCGCGCGCAGGCGCGCCCGGTGCTCGAGCTCGGCGTCGAGGGGATCAAGACCGACGACGGCGAGGGCTACTACTTCCCCGACGACGCGCAGTTCTCCGACGGCACGCGCGGCGCGGACGCCGCCTGGCGCCTTGGCGGCCTCTACCGCGAGTCGATGCAGCGCGCGCTCGACGAGGTCCACGGCCCGAACCGCGGCGTGCTGTTCGGACGCTGCGGCTGGACCGGCCAGCAGGCGACGGGCGTTCTCTGGGCGGGCGACCAGGTCTCGGACTTCTGGTCGCTACGGGTCCTGCTGGCGGCGACGCTCAACGCGGCCTCGTCGGGGCTCTCGAACTGGTCGCACGACGTCGGCGGCTACCTCGGCGAGCGCGGGATCCTGCGCTGCTCCAAGCAGCTGTTGGTGCGCTGGGCGCAGCTGGGCTGCTTCACGCCGCTGATGCAGGCCCACGGCCGCCTGCAGCAGGAACCCTGGACCTATGACCGCGAGACGCTCGCGATCTATCGCGGCTACGTGCTGCTGCACGAGATGCTCGTCCCCTACGTGCGCGCCGCCGCCGCGACGGGCGCGCGCGCCGGGCTGCCGATCGTGCGCCCGCTGCCGCTGCTCGACGCGCACGACGACCGCGGCTGGAGCATCGCCGACAGCTTCGGCTACGGCCCGGCGCTGTGGGTCGCCCCGGTCGTCGAGGAGGGCGCGCACGAGCGCGAGACGGTGCTTCCGCACGGGGAGTGGATCGAGGCCTGGTCGGGCACGCGCGTCGACGGCGGCGAGGAAATCATCGTGCCGGCCCCGCTGCACGCGATCCCGCTGTGGGTGCGGCACGGCGCGATCGTCGTCACGCTGCCCGCAGAGCATGTCGCCGCCGGCCTTGGCGACACGCCCGAGCACGAGCGTCCGTTGCACGCGACGCTCTGGGGAGAGCCGCGCGGCGGGCGCGCGAAGGCGCGGCTGGCAGACGGCACGACGATCGCGTGGCGGCGCGGGCGCGGCTGGTCGGTCGACGCGCCGCACGGTGCGCGCGACGTGACGTTCGCCGTCGTCTAACGCCCGGCGTCGATCGCGTCGACGAGCCAGCGGCGGCCCTGGCGGCGCAGGCGCCAGGTCTGCTCGTCGCTTCCCTCACGAACCCGTGCGCGTGCGAGCTCCCCGCCGACGACGATCTTCTCGACGTCGATCTCGGCCTGCAGCTGGCCGTCCGCAATCGCGGCGTCCACGGCGTCGGGGCACCGTGTGCCGGTGCCCCGCGCGAGCTTGGCCGCGAACGCGGTCGTGAAGAGCTCGGCGCAGGCCTCCTCGCCATGGTCGTCGGCGATCGCCCGCTCGACCCGGTCGATGACCTCGGCGATCGCCTTCTCCGAGCCGCTGAACTCGTCGGCGTTGTCCTTCGTCCCGAGGTTCGGGAGCGCGAACGCGATCACGAACACGACCGCCCAGATGCTGCCGAGGACGATTCCTGCGGTCGCGATGCCGTCGCCCGTCAGCGCGCCGCCGGACTTGCGGATCCGGTCCTTGGCGACGACGCCGCAGAGGATCGCGGGCAGCACCCCGCCGAGGATCCCGAGGACGAGCGCGGCCGTCGCCCAGCCACTGGTCTTCGTCGGGCCGTCGTACTTCGGCGCCTCGCCCTGCTGCTGCAGCGCGGGGTCGTCGGTGCGGTGCTCGGTCCACTGCTGCCCGTCCCACCAGCGCAGCTTGCCCGGCCGCTCGGGGTCGGGGAACCAGCCTTCCGGCGGGAGTCGCTGCGGTTCGCTGTCGTGCTGTGACGGCTCGTCGGGCAGGCCGCTCAGCCTACGCGGCAGCCCGCGCAGAGCGCGTGCCGCGCGCGAGCAGCTGCGCGGTGACCGTCGCCAGCGAGAGCAGCTCGGGCCGGTGCGACGGCTCGACCTCGAGCATCAGCGGCGCGCTGTGTGCCTGCAGCGTCGCGCTGACGACGTCCCACGGCAGCGACCCGGCGCCGGGCGCGAGGTGCAGGTCCAGGCGCAGCGGGTCGACGCCGGGGGCGCCGAGGTCGTGACGGCGCGCGCCGAGGTTGTCGTGCACGTGGAAGAGGACGACGTCGTCGCCGACGGCGCGGAGGATCGCGGCCATCTCGGTGCCGCGCAGGCCGTTGGTGATGTGCGCGTGCCCGAGGTCCAGGAGCATGCCGACGCGCGGCGAGCCGATCTCGCGCACGAACTCGCGCACACGCACGGGGTCGTGGCACAGGCGCGCGGGCCCGGGATAGACGGGCGCGAGGTTCTCGACGGCGATCGTCACGCCGAGCGTGTCGGCCCGCGCGGCCAGCCGGCGCAGCGCGCGGCGCTCGGCCGCCACGCGCTCGGCGACGCGCTCGGCCGCCGGGCCGTCGACGTCGAGGTGGTTGATGCCGTGGTAGACGACGAGCTCGGCGCCGCACTCGCAGGCGTGGTCGAGCAGCCCCTCGAAGGCGCGGTCGTGCTCCAGCGTGCCGACCTTGAGGTCGTCGGGACCGTGCAGCAGCAGGCGCAGGCCGGTCGGCCCGAGCGCGGCGCGCAGCGCGCGGGCGTGGCGGCGCAGGTGCTCGCGGTCGGCGAGCATCGCGCGCGGCGGCGTGTGGACCTGGACCCACGCGAAGCCCGCTGCCTCCGCGGCCTTCAACGTCGCCGCCGTCGGCCAGTGGTCGCGATGGACGTTGACACCGAGGCGACCCTGGAGCATGCCCCGCAGGGTGCCCACCGCGCCGGACGACGCGGTGAACATCCTGGAAACGGCCGAAACCGTGATTTCAGCGGATCGCGGCGCGGCGGAACGAGACGACCGCGAGCGTTGCGAATGCCACGCCGAAGGCACCGACCACGCCGAGGCTGAGCGCCGCCATCGCGGTCGCGTCGCTCATGTCCCAGATCTGCTGCAGGCCGGCGTCGTCGCCGAGCAGGCCGTAGCGCATCACGGCGAGCGAGTGCGTCAGCGGCAGCAGCTTCGTGAACCACGTCAGCGCCTCGGGCAGCGCGGCGATCGGGAACAGCGAGCCGGCCAGGAACCACGGCGCGATCGCGACCGCCGGCAGCACGCCGATGTACTCCTCCTGGGTCGGGATCCGGCTGACGAGCGTCTCGGCGACCGCGTACATCGCCGTCCCGAGCAGCAGCGCAGCGGCCGCGAACCAGAGGACCCCGCTGGCGGTCGCGTCGAACTCGATGCCCCGCAGCAGCGCCGCGACGAGCAGCGTGCCGACCTGCAGCGTCGTGATCATCAGCGCGACGACGAGGTTCGCGACGAGCAGCAGCGGGCGCGGGATCGGTGCGGCGAGCAGCTCGCGCTGCGCGCCGCTCTCACGGTCGACGATCGCCGAGATGCCGCTGAACATCGCGTTGATCGGGATCAGCAGTCCGACGGTGCCGAGCGCCACGAACGACTCGTAAGCGGCATCGGTGTGCAGCGCCTCGCGTAGCGCCGGGGCGATGACGAGCGCGAACAGGATCGGCGTCGTCAGCGGGACGATCAGCTCGCGCGGGGTGCGCATCGTCAGCTCCATGCGCCGGCGCACGAGCGTCGCGATCGCGCCGAACACGGGGGTCGCGGTGGGCGCGACGGCCGTCGCGGCGGGGGTCATGCCGCTGCGGCCAGGCGGCCGCCGGTCAGTCGCAGGTACACGTCGTCGAGCGTCGGCTTGCGCGTGGCGATCGCCGTCGGCGCGACGCCGCTGGCGTCGATCGCCGACAGCGCGTCGGCGGCGCTGCGCTGGTGCAGCGGCACGGCGAGCGTCGAGCCGACCGCGAACGCGTCGCTGCCGCCGATCCCGTGCGCGCGCAGCACCGCCAGCGCCGCGTCGCCGTCACCGTCGACGCGCAGCTCGACGATCTCGCGCCCGAGGTCTGCCAGCAGCGCGGCCGGCGTGTCGAGCGCGACGATCCTCCCGTCGTGGACGATCGCGACGCGGTCGCACAGTCGCTCGGCCTCGTCGAGGTAGTGCGTCGTCAACAGAATCGTCAGCTCGCCGCCGGCGCGCAGGCCGGCGATCAGGTCGAGCAGCTCGTGGCGGATTCGCGGATCGAGGCCGACGGTCGGCTCGTCGAGGAACAGCACGCGCGGGGAGGACACGAGCGCCCGCGCGATCTCCAGGCGCCGGCGCTGCCCGCCGCTGAGCGTGCCGACCGGGCGATCGATGGCCTCGGTCAGGCTCAGCGCCTCGATGAGCGCGGCGATGCGCGTGGGCGCGGCATTCCAGAGGCGCGCGTGGATCTCGAGGTGGCGGCGGCCGCTGAGCGCGCGGTCGACGACCGCGTCCTGGAACACGACGCTGCTCACGCCGCGCGCGGCACGCGCCGCCGTTACGACGTCGTGGCCGCCGACGCGCGCGCGCCCGCGGCTCGGGGTGATCGTGGTCGTGAGCATCCCGACGGTCGTCGACTTGCCCGCGCCGTTGGGTCCGAGCAGCCCGAAGACCTCCCCGGGCGCGACGCTGAAGTCGAGGCCCCTCACGGCCTCGACGCCGCCGGGATAGGTCTTGTGCAGGCGCTCCACGCTGATGGCGAGTGTCATCTGTTTCGTTCTCCTTGGTCACAACGGCGAGTTGCCGTTCGTCACTGCTATGACGGACCCCGACGAAAGGATGTGACCGATGACCGATGGCGAGCTGCTGGCAGGCGAGTTCGAGGCGCAGCGCACGCACCTGCGCGCCGTCGCCTATCGCATGCTCGGCTCGGTCAACGAAGCCGACGACGCGCTGCAGGAGGCCTGGCTGCGGCTCAGCCGCTCCGACGCCGAGGTGATCGACAACCTCGGCGGCTGGCTGCGCACCGTCGTCGCACGCGTCTGCCTGGACATGCTGCGCGCTCGCCGTGCGCGGCGCGAGGAGCCGCTCGGCCCGCACCTGCCCGAGCCGATCGTCAGCAGCGAGGCCGGCGTCGACCCCGAGCACGAGGCGCTGCTGTCCGACGCCGTCGGCCTGGCGCTGCTCGTCGTGCTCGACACGCTGGGGCCGGCCGAGCGGCTGGCGTTCGTGCTGCACGACCTGTTCGCGGTGCCGTTCGACGAGATCGCGCCGATCGTCGGGCGCTCGCCCGCGGCGACGCGTCAGCTCGCAAGCCGAGCGCGCCGGCGCGTGCGCGGGGCCGCGCCGCCGGCCGAGCCCGACCTGGCCCGCCAGCGCGCGGTCGTCGACGCGTTCCTCGCCGCCGCGCGGGAGGCGGACTTCGACGCGCTGCTCGACGTCCTCGACCCCGACGTCGTCCTGAGGGTCGACCGCGGCACGCGGCCCGACGGCGCGTCACGCGAGGTCCGCGGCGCCGCCGAGGTGCTGCAGGCCGCGCGCCGGTTCATCGTGCTCGCGGCCGGCGCCCGCCCGGTGCTCGTCAACGGCGCGGCCGGCGTGGTCGTGACCGCGCGCGGGCGCACGCAGGCGGTCGTCGGCTTCACCGTCGCGGACGAGCGGATCGTCGCGATCGACGTGCTCGCCGACCCCAAGCGGCTGCGCGACATCGAGCTGTGAGCCCGTAGTGTGCGCCCACGGTGCCTGGGACGAGACACGCCGCGGCCGCGGCGGCAGCGTTGGCTCTGTTCGCCGCGGCGGCGCAGCCCGCGGCGGCGATTCCCAGCGATCCGCGTTGTCTGACGCTCGTGGCCGGGACCACCGGCCTGCTGGTCGACACACCCGCCGGTCGCGCCGGCGGCCTCGGCGACCCGGCGCCGCCGGCCGTCGCACACACGTTGCCCGACGCCGTCGTCTTTCGCACGACGGCGGAGACGTTCGGCCGCGAGTACGCGTTCGCGCTGCGGCGCGGGCAGATCTACGCACGCCCGGCCACCGTCGGCCGCGGCACGCCGGGCACGTCCTGGCGCGTGCTCGCGCTCCCCGACTGCCTGCGCGGCAACCTGATCGAGATCTCCGCGGACGGCCGGCTGCTGCTGGCGCTGTCGCGCGACCGCACGCTGTACTCGCACGACATCCCCGGCGGCGACCTGTCCGCGGAGCACTGGACCTGGCGCTGGGGGCCGTACTTCTGGACCGGATTGGGCATGCGGATGTTCGGAGACGTCGGCGACTGGGCGGCCTCGGAGCTGATCAACACCGAGCGCTTCACCGACACCGCCGGGCGCGAGCGCCCGCCGATCGGCGTCGCGACGGTGTACTTGCTGCGCAGCGACGGGCGGCGGATCACCTACCTGGACCCGTGGCTGCCCGCCGACGAGAGCCGCGAGGTCTGCGGCCCGCGCCGCGGCACGCTGCCACTCGCCGGGCTCTCGGGCAGCGGCTCGACGGTGTTCGTCGTCGGCCGCCGCGGTGAGCTCTACACGCGCCTGTACGACTTCGACATCTCCGGCGCGAACACGGTCGTCGGTGGCTTCTCGTGGTACCAGGATCGCCCGGCGAACGACCCGCGCTGGCAGCTGCCCGGCCCCGATTGGGTGCGCCACCCGCGCCCGCGCCGCGCCGCGATCACCGACCGCATCACGATCGTCAAGAGCGGCTCCCACGCGAACGACCGGCTGCTGCGCGTGGAGGGCCGTGACCGCCGCGGGCGCAGCGGCTACTGGGAGAAGCCGCTGACCGCACGCGGTGCCGGCGCGTGGCGCTTCGTGCGCACCGGCGCCGCGCTGGCGGGAACGCCGCTGCCGCGCCGGCGAGCGTTCTTCGCGCCCGACGACCGCCGCTACGAGGGCACGATCGGCGGCCTGCCCGCCACGGTCTCGGACTTCAACCCCGAGTGCTCGCCGGCCCGGCTGCACGTGACGGTCGCGCCCGGCGCCGGCCTGGACCTGCTGCTGCACTCCTCAGATGGCCTGCGCCAGGACACGCGCGCCCGCGGCCTCGACGACGTCCCGCGGGAGTACAACGGCGCGATCGAGGTACCGCGCGACACGTTTGCGGCACTGCGCGACGGCGACCCCCGCAAGGCGTGGATCGACGCGCACCTCGGCGGGCGCCGGATCGCGACCGCGCCGGTGGCCGTCACGGCCACGCGGTTGCGCTTTCACGCGCAGTGCTGGGCGCTGACGCGCGACGGCCGTCCCGCGCGACCTGACGCGCTGCGCATCCCGCCGGACCTCGGCATCGTCGCCGCACGCCTGCTCGAGCAGAGCAAGGACGGGCGCCCGCTGGACCGCTGCTAGGCCGGCGCCTTGGCCTCGAACGCCTCGAGCGCCGCATACGCCTCGTCGACGGCGCGCTTGGCCGCGGTCAGCCGTGCCTGCGACTTCGCCGACTCGTACTGCGTCGCCCAGGACTCCGGCGCGGCGAGCTCCTCCTCGACGGCGGCGAGCGCCGTCTCGGCCGCGGCGACCGCCTCCTCGAGGCGCTCCTGCTCGCGCCGGCGGTTCTTCGAGGGGCCCTTGGGCTGCTCGCTGCGGTGCACGGCCATCCCGTCGGCGCGGCGCGCGGTCTTGTCCGTGCGCGTCTGGCCGGCTCGCGGCGGCGGTGGCGGGGGCGACTCGATGCCAAGCGCCCGGCGCTCCTCGCGCGCCTCCCAGTACTCCTGCCAGCCGCCCATGTAGGAGCGCAGCGCGTAGTCCTCGACGGCGACCGTGCGCGTGCCGACCGCCTCCAGCAGCGCGCGGTCATGGGAGACGAGCAGCAGCGCGCCGGGGAACCCGAGCAGCGCGTCCTCCAGCGCCTCGCGCGACTCGAGGTCGAGGTGGTTGGTCGGCTCGTCGAGGATCAGGACGTTCGCGCCGGAGGAGACGAGCACCGCGAGCGACAGGCGCTGGCGCTCTCCGCCGCTGAGCCCGTCGAGCGGCTTCTCGACCTCCTCCCCGGAGAACAGGAAGCGCCCGAGCAGCGCGCGCGCCTGGTTGGGCGGCAGGCCCGTGCGCTTGACCGCGGCTTCGAGCACGCTGCGCGCGCCGCCGGCGCCGAGCTCATCGCCGTGCTGTGAGAGATAGCCGACCTGCACGTTGTGCCCGGAGCGCAGGCGCCCGCCGTCCAGCTCGCGACGGCCCGCGAGCGCGTTGATCAGCGTCGTCTTGCCGGTGCCGTTGGGACCGACGAGCGTGACGTGCTCCTCGCGCTCGAGCCACAGCTGCGCGGCGGTGAGCAGGACCTTGCCGGGCACCTCGAGGTGGCCGTCCTCGAGCTCGAAGATCACGCGCCCCGTGCGCTCGGGCTTCTTGAACTGGAAGCCGAGCTCGCGCGTGTCCTTCGGATCGCGGGTGATCTTCTCGATCTTGTCGAGCTTCTTGACGCGCGACTGCGCCTGCTTGGCCTTGCTGGCCTTGTAGCGGAAGCGCTCGATGAACTTCTCCATCCGCTCGATCTCGGCCTGCTGCTTCTCGATCGCCTTGCCGAGCGCGAGCTCGCGCGCGGCCTGCTCCCGGCGCCAGGCATGCCACGAGCCGTTGAAGAAGCGCGCGCGGCCGGCCTCGAGCTCGAGCACCGCGGTGCCGACGGCCTCCAGGAACCAGCGGTCGTGGGCGACCATCACGATCGCGGCGTCGAGCTCGATGAGCGTCTGCTCCAGCCACTCCAGCGACTCGATGTCGAGGTGGTTGGTCGGCTCGTCGAGCAGCAGCAGGTCGGGCGCGGCCGCGAGCGCGCGCGCCAGCGATGCGCGCGTCAGCTGACCGCCGGAGAACGTCGCGAGCTGGCGGTCGAGGTCGGCGTCGACGAACCCCAGCCCGTGGAGGATCGCGCTGGCGCGGTCGCGCCAGTGATAGCCGCCGGCGGCCTCGAACTGCGCCTGCACGCGGGCGTAGCGGTCAAAGACGGTCTCGTCGCCGGAGCCCATCGCCGCCTCCAGGCGCCCGAGCTCGGCCTCGAGCTCCAGCGGCTCCGCGCACGCCGACAGCACGTAGTCGCGCAGGACGACGTCGCGCTCGCGCGGCGGGCGCTGGTCGTGCAGGACGACCTTCGTCCCCTTGGCCAGGACGAGCTCGCCGCCGTCGATCGAGGTCTCTCCCGCGAGCATCCGCAGCAGCGTCGTCTTGCCGGAGCCGTTGCGCCCGGCGATGGTCAGCCGCTCACGCCGCTCGAGCTTGAGCGAGACGCCGCGCAGAAGCGGCTCCCCCGCCATGTCCTTGGCGAGGTCGGATGCGATGAGGACTGCCATGCGCTGCCCAGGTTAGGGGCGTCTCGGGTCTCCCGCGGGGCCGCCGGGGGACGGCCCTCAGGCTTGCGGAATACCGACTGGCGCCTGAAGGCCATCCCCCGCCGGCCTCCGCACGCCCGGCGACCTCTCAACCGCCCTGCGGCAGGCCTCCTCCGTGGCGCTGGAAGTCCACGAGCTCGGCGTTCTCGCGCGTGACGCGCGCGGCCGTGTCGTCGTACTCGCGGAACATGCGCTTCAGGCGGCGCAGGCCCGGGCCGTCGTTGACGGACAGCTCGCGAGCGAGCTCGAGCGCCGCGGCCTCGGCCGCGGCGGCGGGCGCCACGCGGTGGGCGAGATGCAGGCGTGCCGCCTCGTCGGCGCCGACGACGCGACCGCTGAAGACGAGCTCCTTGGCGATCGACAGCCCGACGAGCGGCGCCAGGCGCGCCGGCCCCACGGGGACGCCCAGGCGCGCGCCCGCCCACGCGAGCTTGAGGTTGTCGCCGGCGACCCGCAGGTCACAGCCCGCGACGAGCTCCGCACCGGCGCCGACGCAGTTGCCGACGCAGACCGCGATCGTCGGCGCCGGGAAGGACTCGACGGCCGCATAGAAGCGCGCGAAGGCCTCCATCCGCGCGACGCCCTGCTCGGCCGTCAGCGCCTCGCCGACGTCCGCGCCCGCGCACAGCGCGCGCTCGCTCGTCGTCCCGATCACGAGCACGCGCAGGTCGTCGTCGCCCGCCAGCTGCGCCAGCGCGTCCAGCAGCGCCGCAAGCAGCGCGGAGTCCATCGCGTTGCGCACCTCCGGACGGTCCAGGCGCAGGATCTCGATCCCGGCGTCGATGCGCTCGCGTTGCAGGCTCATGGCCCGCCGCGTTCTATACGATGAGCGTGATGCGCCGCACGCTGACGACCCTCTCCGCGACCGTCCTGACGTTCGCCCTGCTCGCCCCCAGCGCCCTGGCGATCGACAGCGGCCAGGGCTGGTACGGCGAGGCCGGCGACAAGGTCGTCACCAACGCGGGCTTCATCCTGATCGCCTTCTTCCCGCTCTTCATCCTGCTGATGAGCCTCCTGCAGTGGCGCCTGGACAAGCGCAAGCAGGAGCGCAAGGCCGCTGCAAAGGCCCGGGCCGGCAACAAGGTCTGGACCTCCGGCTGGTAGCCGGCCCGTGCGCGCCAAGCGTGCCGGCCTGCTCGCCTTGATGGCGCTGTGCGCCCTGAACATCTGGACCGGCGGACCGCTGCTGGCGCTGTGGATCGGCTCGAAGATCCAGGGCAGCCTCACGACGCTGAGCATGGGCGCCGTGTTCGCGGTGATCGTCCTGCTCGCCGTCTTCGTCGCCGGCCTGACGGTGGCCCTCACCTACCTCAGCGCCGCCTACAACGATCTCGTCGGCGCCAAGCCCAGGCCGCGCGAGCCCGCGCCGTGGCTGCGCTCGATGCGCGGCGAGCGCTCGGAGTACCAGCCGCACCACATGCAGATCTCCGCCGTCGACCGCGTGATGATCTTCACCGTCCTGCTCGCGGCGGTCGCGTTCGAGACGTGGTTCTTCTTCTTCAGCGGCTCGTCGATCGGCCACGGGTAACGTCCCGCCCCATGAGCGTGGACGAGGTCCGATACGAGCGGGTGGGCGCGGCGGCGGTGCTGACGATCGACCGCCAGCACAAGCGCAACGCCGTCGACGGGCCGACCGCCGAGGAGCTCAAATCCGGCTACGAGCAGTTCGTCGCCGACGACGACGCGCGCGTGCTGATCCTCACGGGCGCGGGCGGCGTGGCCTTCTGCGCGGGCGCCGACCTCAAGGCGATCGCGAGCTTCGCGCCGCGGATCATGGATCCGGCGGGACCGCTCGGGTTCACGCGCCTGACCCCGCCGAAGCCGACGATCGCCGCGATCGAGGGCTGGTGCTTGGCCGGCGGCCTGGAGCTCGCGCTGTGGTGTGACCTGCGGATCACCGCCGAGGGCTCCAAGCTCGGCTTCCCCGAGCGCCGCTGGGGCGTGCCGCTGATCGACGGCGGCACACAGCGGATGCCCCGCATCATCGGCCTCGGCCGCGCACTGGACCTGATTCTGACCGGGCGCATCATCGAGCACGACGAGGCGCTCGCGATGGGCCTCGTGACGGAGATCGTCGCGCCGGGCACAGCGCTCGCGCGCGCGCTGCAGTACGCCGAGATGCTCGCGTCGGTCCCCCAGTCGACGATGCTCGCCGACCGCGCGGCGGCGATCGACGGCCTGGGCCTGCCGCTGCACGCCGGCCTCGCGATCGAGGCGCAGTCGGGCCCGTCGACCTTCGCCGACGCCCAGGCCGGCGCGGCGCGGTTTGCCGACGGCGCCGGACGGGGCGGCGCCGGCGCGGGTGTCTGATGCGGACCGCGCTCGCAACGCTTGCGCTCGGCGTGGTGCTCGCCGCGGCGGGCTGCGGCGACGACGGCGCCTCCAAGAGCGGCTTCGTCAAGAGCGCCGACGCGATCTGCCGCGACGGCAATCGCGCGCTCGCCCCGATCGCCAAGCAGATCGACGAGGCCGGCCGCGGCAGCGACGACGCCAAGGTCTTCACGAAGATGGCGCAGATCACACAGCGCTCGGTCGCGGTCTCCGAGCAGTACATCGCCAAGCTCGACGCGCTCGAGACTCCCGGCGACGACCGCGACGACCTGAAGTCCTGGCTCGCCGACCTGCGCCGCCAGCAGGCGCTGATCGGCAGGCTGAGCGCGGCGTTCTCCCACCGCGACCAGTCCGAGATCGTCAAGCTCTCCGAGCAGATCGACGGGCTGAACACCCGCAGCAACCGCTTCGCCGCGTCCTACGGGATGCGCGAGTGCGCGAAGAACAGCTGACGCTCAGTCGTCGGTGTGAGAGCGCCGGCGCACAAGCGCCCAGACGTCGGCCACCGGCCCGAGGTGGCGCAGCTTGTCGGGGTTGATCACCGAGCGCACGGTCTGCACGACGCCGTCGGCGATGTCCAGCGCGAAGACGTTCGTGATCTCCCCGTCCGGCGTGCGGATGATCGCGCCGGGCTGGCCGTTGATCGTGTGCGGCTCGATCCGCAGCTGCGCCTCGGCGATCCGCCGCCCGAGCCCGGCGAACAGCCGGCTGACACGGTCGGCGCCGACGATCGGCCGGCCCCATTGCGGCGCCTTGCCGCCACCGTCGCCGTGGACCTCGACGTCGGCGGCGAGCAACTCGACGAGCCCGTCGACCTCGCCGCGGGAGACGGCGTCGAAGAACCTCGCCGCGAGCTGCTCGCGCTCCCGGCGCGACGCCTCGAAGCGCGGCTTCTCGGCCTCGAGGTGGCGCCGTGCCCGCGAGGCGAGCTGGCGGCAGTTGGCCTCGCTCTTGCCGACGATCCCCGCGATCTCGTCGTAGTCGTAGGAGAAGACGTCGTGCAGCAGGAAGACGGCGCGCTCGACGGGCGACAGGCGCTCGAGCACGAGCAGGAACGCCATCGACAGCGTGTCGGCCTGCTCGACAGCGGCGGCCGGGCCCTCCTCGGTGAGCAGCGGCTCGGGAAGCCACTGCCCCACGTAGGTCTCGCGCCGCACGCGCGCCGAGCGCAGGTGGTCGATCGACAGCCGCGTCACGACGGCCGAGAGGTAGGCCTTGGGCGAGGAGACCTCCGCGTCGGCGGACTCGTAGCGCAGGAACGCGTCCTGGACGATGTCCTCGGCCTCGCTGACGCTGCCAAGCATCCGGTAGGCGATCGAGAACAGCAACGGGCGCAGCGACTCGAAGGTCTCGGCCGTCATGCCGCCAGGCCGTCGCGAAAGCCCTGGCGCCAGCTCGGCCAGCGCGGTTGCCACCCCAGCTCGCGCTTGAGCTTGGCGTTGGACGAGCCGCGCGCCTGCGTCGTCATCGAGACGCCGACCGCGCCGGCGGCGAGCTTGCCGAGCCACACCGGCACGCGCCGCGGCGGCTTGGCGTCGACCGCCTGCGCGAGGTGCGGCAGCCACTCGCGCACGGCCGCGGGGTCGTCGTCGACGACGTTGTAGACGCCGACGGCGCCGGCCTCGACGGCGGCGACGGTCGCGGACGCGGCATCGTCGAGGTGGATCCACGACCAGATCGCACCGCCGTCGCCGATGATCGGGAACCGGCGCTCGCGCACGACGTCGACCATCACGTCCGAGGCGCCCGGCCCGTAGAAGCTCCCGTAGCGCAGCACGGCGCCCCTGTCGCCGACGGCGTCCTCGATGAAGCGGATCGCCGCCAGCGACTCGCGCTGCTGGGCGGGCGGGTCGGGGTCCAGTCCGTCGGCCTCGGTCTTCACCGGCCCGCCGCTGCGCGGGTTGGGCCAGCCCGTGTAGCTCTGCACGACGAGCCGCTCGACGCCCGTCGCGTCGGCGGCCGCGAGCAGGTGCTCGGTGCCCTGCGTGCGCAGCGCGTTGGTGGTCGCGAAGTAGCGGTCGAAGTGCTTGAGGTCGGGCGCTCCCGCGATTGCGGTCATCTGGTGGACGATGGCATCTGGCCGTGCTCGGGCGACCGCCTCGCCGACCGCTGCGCCGTCGAGACCGTCGACGACGACCGGCTCTGCGCCGAGCGCGCGCAGCAGCGGCGCCTTGTCCGGGCTGCGTGTCGTCGCGGTAACACGGTGGCCGGCGTCGATGAGCTGGGGCACCAGCCGCCGGCCGAGCGCTCCCGTTCCTCCTGCGAGATAGATGTGCATGTCCCTGAGACGAGATAAGACTTCGTCCTGTGACAACGCCCGAGGCGATCCGGCTGCGCGATGGCTCGGTGGTCGCCCTGCGGCCGATCACCAGGGACGACAAGCAGCTCTTGCGCGAGGGCTTCGAGCGCCTGTCGCTGGAGTCGCGCTACCGGCGCTTCTTCTCCCCCCTGCCGAAGCTCTCCAGCGCACAGCTGCGCTACCTCACCGAGGTCGACCACCACGATCACGAGGCGCTGGTGGCGACCGACCCGGCCACCGGCGCATTGGTCGGCGTCGCCCGCTACATCCGCTCCACGGACGAACGCAACGTCGCCGAGATCGCGGTCACCGTCGGCGACGACTGGCAGGGACGCGGCGTCGGCAGCGCACTGCAGGACGTGCTGGCCGACCGCGCGCGCGAGGAGGGCATCGACACCTTCAGCGCCGTCGTGCAGGCCGACAACGAACGCTCGCTGCGGATGCTGGAGGGACTCGGCGAGTTCGTGTTGTCGTCGGCCGGCAACACCGTCGAGTTGCGCATCGCGCTGCCCGAGCGCGGTGCCGGCGCGCCGTGGCAGGACGTGATGCGCGCGGCCGCCGCGCGGTCGCTGCTGGTCGTCGGCTCGGCGGTCCAGCGCACCGCCGCCGCGACCACCCGCCGCTCGCGCCCGCGCACCGCGCCCGCCGGCGGCAGCGGCATCGCGACGATCGTCGTCGGCACCGACGGCTCGCTGACCGCACAGCAGGCGGCCCGCGTCGCCTTCGAGCTTGCGCGCGCGCTGGGCGCGCAACTGCACATCGTCAGCGCCTACAACGCGGCCGCCCCCGAGCCCGTGCGGCGGCTGCGCGCCTGGGTGCCCGACACCATCTCTCCGCTGAGCTGGATCGTGGCCGGGCGCGACGACGCCGAGTCGCTGCTGGCCGCCGCCGCGGACGCCGCGTCGGCCGCGTTTGACCTGCAGCCCCAGACGCATCCCGTCGACGGCGACCCCGCCGACGCGATGATCACCGTGGCCGAGGCGCAGGACGCCGATCTGATCGTCGTCGGCAGCAAGGGCGCCGTCGCGTCCAAGCTCGCGCCGCGCGCACCCTGCAGCGTGCTGATCGTCCGGACCGGCTAGCGCGTCAGGCGCGCTTCTGGTCCCAGCTGAAGCCGCGCACCGCGAAGACGAGCCCGAAGACGCTCCACACGGCGACGACGGCCAGCGCCCCAGGATTTGCGCTGCCGGTGATGAGCGCATCCGACAACCCGTTGACGACGTGCGTCAGCGGGAGGGCGCGCGCGATGTCGTGCAGGAACGCGGGGGCCTCATCGACGTCGTAGAACACCCCAGAGATGAAGATCACGGGGAGAAAGACGAGGTTCGTGAACGCCGGGGCGGCGTCGAAGTTCGGGATCACGTGCGAGTAGGCGACGCCGAGCGAGGCGAAGCACACGACGCCCATCACCGTGAACACCGCCAGCTGGGCCCAGTCGGCGGGCCAGCCGATGTGGAAGAAGAGCTTCCCGGCGAGGACGACGAGCCCGATCTGGATCGCCGCGTTCGCGATCGCCGACGCGAAGATCCCACCGAGATACGCGCTCTCGGGCAGGGGCGTCCCCCGCATGCGCTTCAAGACACCCTGCTCGCGCAGGAACACCAGCTGCATCGCCAGCGCGTTGAACGTCGTCGCCATGATGCTCATGCCCGCGAGGCCGGGCACGATGATGTCGAGGTTGTCCTGCGAGCCGCTGAAGATCGCCCCGAACAGCGCGAGGAACAGCAGCGGCAACGCAAAGCTGAAGAACGCCGCGGTCGGGTTGCGCCAGAACATCCGCCGCTCGAGGCGGTACTGGCGCCAGGTGAGCGCGAGCGTCTCAGACACCCGCCGCCTCCACGGGCTCGTCGGCGGTCAGCTCGAGGTAAACGTCCTCCAACGACGGGCGCGTGACGGTCAGCTCGCGCACCGTGCCCCCGCGTGCGAGCGCGGCCTGCGTCAGCTCGTGCACGAGCGGCGTCGGGTCCTCGACGTCGCGGACCTGCGGCGTCCCGTCCTCGTCGCGCCAGCTCACGCGGGCGCGGGCGTCGGCGCCGACACCCAGTTCGCTCGGCGCGCCGATCGCGAGGATGCGGCCGTCCTTGACGATCGCCACGCGGTCACACAGCGCCTGCGCCTCGTCGAGGTAGTGCGTGGTCAGCAGCACGGTCTTGCCGAGATCGCGCAGCGAGCGCACGGTCTGCCAGGCGGCGCGGCGCGCCTGCGGGTCAAAGCCGGTGGTCGGCTCGTCGAGGAAGATCAGCTCGGGGTCGCCGACGAGCGCCAGCGCGAAGTCCAGCCGCCGCAGCTGCCCGCCGGAGAGCACGCGCGCGTAGGAGTCGCGCTGCTCGTCGAGGCCGACGAGCGTGATCACCTCGTCGACGTCGCGCGGCGCGGGGTACATCGCCGCCCAGTGGGCCAGCGCCTCGCGCACCGTCACGAAGCGGTAGATGCCCGAGGACTGCAGGACGATGCCGATGCGCTCGCGCAGGGCCCGCGGGCGCGCCTGCGGATCGCTGCCCAGCACCCGGACCTCACCGGCGCTGCGCTCGCGGTAGCCCTCGAGGATCTCGACGGTCGTCGTCTTGCCGGCCCCGTTGGGGCCGAGCAGCCCGAAGACCTCGCCGCGGGCCACGTTGAAGTCGATGCCGCGGACGGCCTCGTGCTCGCCGTAGGCCTTGGTCAGGCCTGAAACCTCGATGGCGACGTCGGACATCAGCGGCGGATCATGGCAGTCTGGAGGGTCTGCGCCTCGCCTGCATCGACATCGGCTCGAACACCACGCGGCTGCTCGTCGCCGAGCCCGACGGGGACGGCGGGCTGCGCGAGGTCGCGGGCGGCAGGGCGCTCAACCGCCTCGGCGCGGGGCGCCACGAAGACGGTGCGCTGGCCACCGAACGTGTCACGGCGGCGGCTGTCGACGTCGCCGCGCTCGTCGCTGCGGCGCGCGAGCACGGCGCCGAGCGGATCATCGCGGTCGCGACCGCCGCGGTCCGCGGGGCGCCCGACAGCGAGCGCGTCTGCGACGAGCTCGGCGCCGAGGCCGGCATCGACGTGCTCGTCCTCGACGGCGAGCGCGAGGCACGCCTGGCGTTTGCCGGCGCGACGTGCGCGCTGATCCCGCGCCCCGCGGGCACGATCGCGATCGTCGACGTCGGCGGCGGCTCCACCGAGCTGATCGTCGGCAGCTGCGCGAGCGGCCCGGTCTGGATCGCGTCGATCCCGATCGGCTCGGGACTGCTCGCCGAGGACGAGCTGCACGGCGACCCGCCGGCGGCCGCGCAGCTCGATCGCGCGCGGGCGCGTGCGGCGGCGGCGCTCGCGACGGTGCAGCCGCCGCCCGCGGAGTCCGCCTGGGCGGTCGGCGGCAGCGCGACGTCCCTGGCGCGCGTGCTCGGCGGTGGCGATCTCTCACGACCGGCGCTGGCACGGGCGCTCGATGCGATCTGCGCCGAGCCCGCGGCGACGCTCGCCGCACGCCACGGCCTGCATCCCGAACGCATGCGGATCCTGCCCGCGGGGCTGGCGATCCTCGATGCCACGTCCGCACGGCTGGGCGTCGAGTTGCAGATGGCCCGCGGCGGTGTGCGTGAAGGCGTGATCCTTGCGATGCTCGCCGGCGACGTCTGATGGCCAAGGCTCGCGACATCGAAGGCCTGCACCCGGAGATGGCCTTCCGGGAGGCCGCGCTGACGACGGTGCGTGTCCGCGCCGAAGAGCTCTGGGAGCACTCCGTCGACGTCCTCGACACGACCGACATCGAGCGCGTCCACGACATGCGCGTGGCCACCCGGCGCCTGCGCGCGGTGCTCGAGATATACGCGCCGTGCTTTCCGCGCGACGAGCACCGCGCGGTGCTCAGGGACGTCAAGGCGCTTGCCGACGCGCTCGGCGCGCGGCGCGATCCCGACGTCCAGCTCGAGGACCTGCACGGCCTCCAGGAGGCGCTCGCCGACGCCGACGGCCCCGGCATCGCGCTGATGCGCACGCGCCTGGAAGGCGAGCAGCGCGCCGGCAACGCCGTGCTCGCCGAAGCGCTCGCGCGCGCCGAGGACGACGACCTCAAGGGCCGCCTGGAACGCTTGGCGGCGCCGGCATGAAGGCCCGCAAGGTCTCCGGCCTGGACCCGGACGGCACGCTGGCCGACAACCTCCAGCGGATCATCGAGGTGCGCCTCGACGAGCTCTGCGGGTTCATGCCGCAGGCCGCAGACCCCGAGGAGGTCACGGCGCTGCACGACATGCGCATCGCCGCCAAGCGCCTGCGCTACATCCTCGAGATTGGCGCGCCGTGCTTCGGTCCCTATGCCGAGACCGCCGGCAAGAAGACCAAGGACCTGCAGGACCTGATCGGCGAGATCCACGACTGCGACGAGACGATCCCGCGCGTCCGGGCGCTGATCGAGCAGGCGCAGCTCGCCGACGTGCACGCCGCGCGCGGGCGTGCGGCGCCCGCGGCCGAGGACTTCGAGCCGCGGCTCGCGGCGGACGGCCCGCGAGCCGGCGTCTTCCGCGGGCTGCACACGATCCTCACCTTCCTGGCGGCGCGGCGCGGCCTGCTGTTCGAGCGCTTCCTCGAGCTCTGGACGGGCCTCGAGCGTGCCGGATTCCGCGGGCGCCTGGAGTTCGCGCTGCAGGAGCGCCCGACGATCACACCGCTTTCACATGGCGCGAATGTCAGCGCCGTACCCTCGATGGTCGACCCGACATGACCGAGCAGCCGACCCAGGACCCGATCCGCGCCATCCCGCTGCCGGCCGAGGAGGCGCCACCGCCGCCAGAGCCCGACAGCGTCGACCTCAAGGACCCCGCGTTCTACACCAACCGCGAGGTCTCCTGGCTGGACTTCAACGACCGCGTGCTGCAGCTCGCCGAGGACCCGAACGTCCCGCTGCTGGAGCGCGTGAAGTTCGCCGCGATCTACACGTCGAACCTCGACGAGTACTACATGATCCGCGTCGCCGGGGTGCTCGACCAGGTCGACGCCGGCCTCAGCGAACGCGGCATCGACGGCCGCACGCCCGCCGCGGTGCTCGCGGTCATCCGTGAGCGCGTCGTCGACCAGAGCCGCCGCCAGTCGCGCTGCGTCGACCGCGACCTGCGCCCGGCGCTGGAGGAGCACGGCATCAAGATCGTCGCGCTGGAGGACCTGTCCGCCGACCAGCACGAGCAGCTGCGCGAGCGCTTCCGCCGCCAGATCTTCCCGGTGCTGACGCCGCTGGCGGTCGGTCTCGGGCGGCCGTTTCCCTACATCTCGAACCTCTCGCTGAGCCTCGCGGTCATCGTTCGCGATCCGGTCACCGGGCAGAGCGCGTTCGCGCGCGTGAAGGTGCCCAAGGAGAACCTGCCGCGGCTGGTCGACGTCGGCGAGACGACGTTCGTGACGCTGGAGGAGGTCATCGCCGAGCACCTCGACTCGCTGTTCCCGGGCATGGAGATCCTCGACCACGGGTTCTTCCGCGTCACGCGCGACGCCGACTTCGAGGTCTCCGACGAGGCCGACGACCTCCTGCGCGCCGTCGAGGCCGAGCTGCGGCGGCGGCGCTTCGGCGAGGTCGTGCGCGTCGAGGTCAACGCGGAGATGTCCGAGGACCTCCGCGAGCGGCTGTCCAGCGCCCTGGAGGTCGACGACGAGCAGGTCTACGGGGTCGACGGGCTGCTCGACATGCGCGACCTCTGGCAGCTCGTGAAGCTACCCGGGTTCGCCGAGCTGCGCGAGCCGGTGTGGTCGCCGGTGACGCAGCCGCGGCTGCAGGGGGCCGACGACGAGCGCGCCGACATGTTCGCGGTCATCCGCGACGGCGACGTGCTCGTACATCACCCGTACGACAGCTTCTCAACGAGCGTCGAGCGCTTCGTCCAGCAGGCGGTTGCCGATCCGGACGTCCTGGCGATCAAGATGACCCTCTACCGCACGAGCGACGACACGCCGCTCGTGCCGGCGTTGATCCAGGCGACCGAACGCGGCAAGCAGGCGGTCGCCCTCGTCGAGCTGAAGGCGCGCTTCGACGAGCGCACGAACATCACCTGGGCCAGCAAGCTCGAGGCTGCGGGCGTGCACGTCGTCTACGGCCACCCGTCGCTGAAGACCCACGCGAAGAGCATTCTCGTCGTGCGGCGCGAAGGCGACGGCGTGCGCCACTACGTCCACATCGGGACGGGGAACTACCACCCGGCGAACGCGCGGCTGTACACGGACTTCGGGCTGTTCACCTGCGACGAGGCGATCACGACCGACGTCGCCGACATGTTCAACTTCCTCACCGGCTACGCGCGCCCGCGGCGCTACCGCAAGGTGCTCCTGGCCCCCGCGCACCTGCGCGACGGGATCATCGAGGAGATCCACAAGACGATCGCCGCGCACGAGAACGGCAAGCCGGCGCGGATCGCGCTGAAGATGAACTCGCTCGTCGACTCGCGCTGCATCCGCGCGCTCTACGAGGCCTCACAGGCGGGCGTGCGCGTCGACCTCAACATCCGCGGCATCTGCTGTCTCGTGCCCGGTGTCCCCGGCGTCTCGGAGAACATCCGCGTGACATCGGTCGTCGGGCGCTTCCTCGAGCACTCGCGGATCTTCGCGTTCGAACGCAACGGCTCGACCTGCGTCTACATCGGCAGCGCCGACCTGATGCCGCGCAACCTCGATACGCGCGTCGAGCTCGTCGCGCCGGTCGAGGACCCGGTGCTGCGCGATGACCTGCTCGACACGCTGGAGCGCTGCTTCGCCGACGAGACGAACTCGTGGGACCTGCGGTCCGACCGCACCTGGGTGCGACGCGCGCACGACGCCGACTCGCCAGAGGTCCGCAGCGTCCACCGCGAGCTGATGCTCGGCCACGCCGCGCGGGCAAAGGAGCTCCCGCCGGCCGACTGAGCCGGCGCCCGATCGCTACCCGTCGGTCGGCGTCAGCGGCTGACCCGGGTGGCCGAAGTCCGCGCGGCGGCGCGGCGGGTCCTCGGAGATCAGCTTGTCGACGGTGACGAGCCCGTAACCGCGCGCGCGCAGCCGGTGCACGATCTTCGGGAGCGCGGCGATCGTCTGCTCGCGGTTGCCGCCGCCGTCGTGCATCAACACGATCGAGCCCGGCCGCACCGCGCGGACGACGTTGCGCACGATCTTCTCGACGCCGGGACGGGTGTAGTCCTCGCTGTCGACGTTCCAGAGGATCATCGCCATGCCGCGCTCGCGGATCAGGTCGCGCGTATCGGTGTCCCAGGCCCCATAGGGCGGGCGAAACAGCCGCGGCGGGGGCTCGCCGAGGCGCTCCATCAGCGCCGCGCCGTCGAGGATCTCGCGCGCCTGCGCGCGGCGCTTGAGGCGGGTCAGCGCCGAATGCGAGTAGGTGTGGTCGCCGATGCTCAGCAGCGGCGTGTTCGCCGCCAGCACCGCCGGGCCGGGGAACTCCTGCAGCATCTTGCCGACCTGGAAGATCGTCGCCGGCACCTGCAGGCGCTCGAGCTCGGCGATCAGGCGGCTGGTGTAGGGACCGGGACCGTCGTCGAACGTCAGCGCGACCCAGCGGCGCCGTCCGCCGCCGCTGCGGATCGCCACGCCGCGGCGCGCCAGGCGATCCACCGCGCGCGCCTGCACGTCGCTCAGCGGTGGCTTGGGCAGCGCCAGCGGGGCCTTGGGCTGCGGCCGCGGGCGCGGCGTCGCGATCAGCTCGGGCGTGACGCTGCGGTCGGGCGCTCGCCCGAAGGGCGGCAGCGTGACGAGCAGGAGGGGCAGGCACAGCAGCGCAAGCGCCAAGAGCTGGATGGACCGCCGCTCGAACTGCACGAGCAGCGACCCGATGTACCCGCGGGCCGTCCGCACTGCCACCGAGGGTAGACGGCGCGGCTCAGTCTTCGTGCAGGACGACGCCCTCCAACGGCTGCCAGTCGCTGCGCAGCAGCCCGTAGATCGCGACGTCCTTGAAGACGTCGCCGTGACGATGGAAGTGGCGCAGCACGCCCTCGCGCTCGAACCCGAGCTTCTCCAGCGCGCGCTGGGACCGCGCGTTGCGCACGTCGGTCGGAGCACCGATGCGCTCGAGGTCCATCCCGACGAAGCCGAGGTGCAGGATCAGCGCCTTGCTGAGCGCGTTGGCCCCGCTGCCCCAGTGCTCGCGCCCGATCCAGCTGCCGACGATCGCGCGACGGTCGCGCGACGAGATCTCCGCGAGCCCCGTGATCCCGACCGGGCCGTGTTCGTGGTCGACGATCAGCATGTCGATCTGCGTCCCCGCCTCGCGCCAGCCGCGCGCCCGTTCGACGTAGGCCAGCGGCTCCTCGATCGATGTGTAGGGCCCCCACGAGAACCACTGGGTGACCTCGGGGTCGCTCGCGAGCGCCAGCAGCGCGGGCGCGTCCGCCTCCACCGGCGGGCGCAACGTCATTCCTGGGCCGACGACCTGCATCCGGTATTCCTACTGCAATGCTCGCCGTCCTCTCCGACATCCACGGCAACCTGCCGGCCTTCGAGGCGGTCGTCGCCGACGCCCGCGGCCGCGGTGCCGAGCGTTTCCTGCTGTGCGGGGACTACGCGGCGATGGGCCCCTGGCCGGTCGACTGCGTCGCGCTGGCCGAGTCGTTGGAGCCCGTCGCGATGCTGCGCGGCAACCACGAGCGCTGGCTGACGGACCGCTCCGACGTGCCCGACAACGCCGCCCTCGTCGCCGCCGTGGACTGGGAGCTCGAGCAGCTCGACGCCGCGACCATCGCGCGGCAGGCCGCGCTCGAGCCCACCGCCACTGTCGACGGCACGCTCTACTGCCACGCCTCGCCGGACTCCGACATGGCGTCGTTCATGCCCGTCGCCGATCCCGGGCTGGACGCCGAGCTGCTCGGCGACGTGCGTGCCCCGCGCGTCGTGTTCGGCCACACGCACCTGCAGTTCCAGCGTCGCCACGACGACACGACCGAGCTCGTCAACCCGGGCAGCGTCGGCCTGCCGGCCGACGGCGACCGCCGCAGCGGCTACGCGACGATCGCCGACGACGGGACGCTCGAGCTGCACCGCGTGATCTACGACTACCGCGTCACGATCGCCGGGCTTCGCAACCTCGGCAGCGAATGGGCCGACTGGGTTGCCGGCATCGTGCAGGACGCGCGCTTCTAGTTCGTCGCGACGTCGAGCATCAGCGGGCCGGACACCACGAGCAGCCCCGCGAGCGCCAGCGCCCCGGCGACGTGGAACGTGCGCGCCTCACCGTCGACGGCCCACTTCAGCGCCTCGACGAGGCCGTACGTCGCGACGATCGCCGGGCCGAGGTCGATGACGAACCCGACCAGCGCGGGCCCGGCCGCCCGGTCCTCGACCGCCGTCAGCACGGCGTGGTAGGCGGAGGCGACGACGATCGCGAAGCAGATGAAGCACGCGAGCCCGCCGACGCCGCGACGCAGGGGCGGCATGTAGGTCGTGGACGTTCCGTCGTCGGGTGCCATGGCTTCGGCGCCGAACCTTACCATCGGTAATGAAATCGCGCGGCGCTACCCCTCGGGCAGCCACAGCTTCCCGGCGAGCAGCTGCTCAAAGCCCGTCCAGGCGAAGTTCATCACGCGCAGCGCCTGCAGCTCGGCAGGCTCCTCGGGGTGCTCCTGCCACCACTCCGCTGTCGCCAGCACGCTGCCCGACAGCGCGTGCGCCAGCGGTGCGGCCAGCTCGGCGGCCTGCGGCGCGATGCCCTGCCCGATCGCCGCGCTCGTCAGCAGCTCGCCGAGCAGCTCGTTCATCGCCTCGCGCCCGCGCGCGCCGACCTCGCCGGCGGCGGCGGGGGCGGCGCCGCCGGGCGGCGGCATGAAGACGAACCACAGCTGCCGGTTCTCCCCGATGAACTCGAAGACGCTCACCAGCCCCGACCACAGGCGCTTGTCGGGCGCGAGGTCGTGGCGCCCTGCTGCTGCGCTGACGCGCTCACGCAGGAGGACGACCGCGGCCTCGCCGCAGGCCGCGAACAGCCCTTCCTTCGAGTCGAAGTAGGAGTACAGCAGCGGCTTGGTGACGCCGACGCGCGCGGCGATCTCGTCCATCGACGCACCGTGGTAGCCACGCTCTCCGAAGACCTCGGCGGCGGCGCGCAGCATCTCGGGCTCACGCTCCGCGCGGGGCACGCGTGTGCGTCCCGGCGCCCCCCGACCACTCCGTCGACCTTCCGACATTTCCCGGGGTAATCTAGCCGCGGTGACCGACGCACCCGAGCCGATCGACGTCGTCGCCAGCGTCGGCGAGCTCGACGCGGTCGTCATGCTGCTGCGCGACTTCCTGCACCGCTCCGGCGCGGTGCGCGCGGTCGCGGCACTCGAGCACGGCGAAGGGACTGCGATCGTCGACTGCGAGCGGCTGCAGCCGATCGCGGTCACGACCAGCGGGCGCACCGTCGTGCTGCCCCACGCGATCGAGCTCGACGCGGTGTCCCCACCGGTTCCCGAGGTCACCCAGCTGCCGGCCTTCGAGGTCAGCGCCGAGCGCGGCGAGATCGCCTCGCCGCTGGGCGGCGTCGAGCACTACGCCCGTGCGGTCAGGGCGCTGTCGGACGCGCTGCCCGGCGGGCACGGCGTCGCGCTGGTGACCTGGGACACGACCGATCCCGACACGCCCCTGTCGATCGGCGCGCGCGGCTCAGAGCCGCTTGTCGTCACGATCGGCGACGAGGAGTTCGAGCTCGCTCCCGACGCGCACCGGTAGGGTCCCCGCCGTGTTCGCCGCAAAGCTGTTCACGGGCCCGGGCCTGATCAGCATGGGGATCCTGCACTTCGCAGTCCCCAAGCCGTTCGAGGACATCGTCCCCGAGACGCTGCCCGCCAAGCGCGCGCTCGTCTACGCATCGGGCGCAACCGAGCTTGCGACGGGCCTCGCGTCGCTGCACCCGAAGACGCGGCGCTTCGCCGGCTGGCTGGGGATCGCGACGATGCTCGGCGTCTACCCCGCCAACGTGCAGATGTGCTTCAACACCGAGAAGTACAAGCAGATCCCGCCCGCGCTGCTGTGGGCGCGCCTGCCGTTGCAGGCGCTGTTCGTCTACTGGATCTACCAGGCGACGTTCAAGCGAACGTGATGACGGTGCGGATGCCGTCCTGGGCGTGCATCAACTCGAAGCCGCGGTTGACGTCGTTCAGTGAGATGCGGTGGCTGATGAACGGGTCGACGTCGATCTCCCCTGCCAGGTAGCGGTCGACCAGCACCGGCACCTGGTCGCGGCCCTTGACGCCGCCGAACGAGGAGCCCGCGACGCGGCGGCCGGTGATCAGCAGGCGCGGAACGACGTCCAGCGTCTCGCCCTTGCCGGCGACACCGCACATCGTCGCGAGACCCCACCCCATCCGCGCCGCCTCGACGGCCTGGCGCATCACCGCGACCAGGCCGGTGGCCTCGAACGTGTAGTCGGCGCCGAAGCCGCCGGTCTCCTCCAGCACCCGCGAGACGACGTCGTCGCCGCCGGTCCAGGTGTCGGTCGCGCCCTGCCCGCGGGCGAGCTCGAGACGGTCGTCGGAGAGGTCGACGCAGATGATCCGCTCGGCGCCCTGCAGCCGCGCGCCGGCGACGGCGCCGAGCCCGACCATGCCGGCGCCGAAGACGACGACGGTGGAGCCTTCGCGGACCTTGGCGGTGTTGATCGCCGCGCCGAGCCCGGTCGACAGGCCGCACGCGAACAGGCAGGCGCGGTCCAGCGGCGCGTCGGGTGAGACCTTGGCCAGCGCGATCTCGGGCATCACCGTCGCCTCGGCGAACGTCGACGTGCCCATGAAGTGGCGGATGCGCTCCTCGCCGCGGTGCAGGCGCGTGGTGTGATCGGGCAGGTAGCCCTGGTTCTGCTCGTCGCGGATCGCCAGGCAGATGTTCGTCAGGTCGCTCTGGCAGTGCACGCACTCGCGACATTGCGGTGAGAACAGCGTGACGACGTGGTCGCCCGGCGCGAGGCTCGTCACGCCCTCGCCGATCGCCTCGACGACGCCCGCCCCCTCGTGGCCGAGGACCGTCGGCGCGTAGCCGCTCGGGTCCACCCCGGACGCCGTGTACATGTCGGTGTGACAGATGCCGCAGGCCGTCAGGCGGACGAGCACCTCGCCGGTCCCGGGACCGTCGAGGCCGACGTCCTGGACGACGAGCGGCTGGCCGAATTCCTCGAGGACGGCAGCACGGATCTCCATGCCGCCGACCTTACAACGGGGTCAGATCTTGCAATCCAGCACTTCCCGGGTTTAAACCCGAGAGATGCTCGATTGCAAGATCTGACCCCCCTGTTTCAGGCTGCGCGGAGGTGGCGCTTGCGGCCCTTGGCCGTGCGCTTTGCCTGCTCGTCGTCGGCCATCCGCGACCGCATCTCGTCCAGCGAGCGGCGGATCAGGCGAGACACGTGCATCTGGGAGATGCCGACGTGCTCGGCGATCTCGCGCTGGGTCAGCCCAGCGAAGAAGCGCAGCTGCATGATCTGCTGCTCGCGCGTGGCGAGGGCATCCAGGCCGGAGGCGAGCAGGACGCGCCGCTCGGCGGTCGCAAACGCCTCGTCCTCGGCGCCGAGCAGCTCGAGCGCGGTGCGGTTCTCACCGATCGGCTCCTCGAAGGACACCGTCGAGTAGCTCTGCGCACCCTGCATCGCGTCGAGCACCTGCTCCTCGGTCGCCTTCACGGCGACGGCAAGCTCGGCAATCGTCGGGGGACGCTGCAGCTTCGTGGTCAGGCGGTCCACGGCCTGGCTGAGCTTGGCGTTGAGCTCTTGGATGTCGCGCGGAACGCGAATCGACCAGCCGCGGTCACGGAAGTGACGCTTGATCTCGCCGGCGATGTTCGGCGCGGCAAAGGTTGACAGCTTGACCCCGCGGTCGGTGTCGAAGCGGTCGACCGCCTTGATCAGGCCCACGGCCCCGACCTGGACGAGGTCGTCGAGCGGCTCGCCGCGGTTGGCGTAGCGGCGTGCGATGTGGCGGACGAGCGGCATCATGCGCTCGACAAGCTCGCGACGCGCTTCGAGATCGCCGTCGCGGTGGTAGCGGCGCAGCAGCATGGTCTCATCCGCAATCCGCGGGGTGTCCGTCGTGGCACTCATCGTGAAACGATTCCTCCCTTGAGCGTTCGTTTGGACGCAGGGCGATCTTCTTCTCGCACACCGCCACAACAAGGCGGTCAAAGGTGGTCACGGTCTGTTATCTGCCCCGATCGCTGCGACACGCAGGTGGTCAGAGGTGGGCAGGCGACCGCAACGCGACGTACGATGTCGACCAGAGCGGGTTTTCGGTGCACCGACACGGGGCACGATCATCCCGTTGCCCGCAACCGACCCCGACCGCGGCATGGCCGACGACTCACCCGACCTCGAGCTCTCGATTCCCGCGCGTGCGGAGAACGTGGCTGTCGTCCGCCATCTGCTGGGCGGCGTCGGCGATGTCCTCGGACTCGACCCGGAGATCCTCGACGACATCCGGCTCGCCGTCAGCGAGGCGTGTGCCAACGTGGTCGTCCATGCCTACCCCGACGCCGACGGACTGCTGATCGTGCACGTCTACGCGAGTCCCGCGGGCGTGACGGTCGCCGTCCGCGACCACGGCAGCGGGATGGCGCCGCGCACCGACTCGCCCGGCCTCGGCGTGGGCTTGCCGCTGATCGCGTCACTGACCCGCACGCTGGAGCTCAGCGCGCCGGCCGGCGGCGGCACCGAGGTGCGGATGGCGTTCGACATCGAGCCCCGGTCCGCCACCGGCGACCACGACCACGGTGAGGGCAGCGCGGGGCACGGGACGTGAGCCTCTCCGCGGCCGACCGCGACAGCCTTGACCGCACGCGCCTGACGATCCGCCAGGGCCCGCTCGTCGGCCCCGTGCTCGCGCGCGTCGTCGGCATCCATGCCGCGCGCGCGCCGCTGCCCATGGACCGCCTGCAGGACGCCCTGCTGATCGCCGATGCGATCGCCGCGCGCGCCCCCGCGTACGCGATCTCCGAACGCCTGCCGGTCTCGCTGCGCGCCGGCGACGGCAAGCTCGAGCTGCGCGTCGGACCGCTGCGCGAGGGCGGCGCCACGCGTGTGCTGGACGGCGCCGAGGTCGCGGGTGCGGTCAACGTGGTCGAGCGCCTCTCAGACGACGTCCGCGTCCGTCCGGGGAGCGCCGGCGCCGAGTACCTCGTCATCGTGCTGGGTGACGCGGAGCAGACGGCGTGAATCGCCTCCAGCCGCGTTTGTCCGGGCCTCAGCGAGGGTACCCGCCCCAGCGATGCTCGATAGCGCCTCCACGCGGATGACGTTCGACTTCTCGCTGCGTGAGGACCGCTCTCAGGGAGGCGCCCACGTCATCGCGGTGTCCGGTGAGGTGGACATCTTCACGGCGCCCGAGCTCAAGCGCGTGATCAGCGCCGCGATCGACAGCGGCGGACGCGCGATCATCGTCGACCTGACCGAGACGCGCTTCCTCGATTCGACGGCACTTGGCGTCCTGATCGGCGCGGTCAAGCGCCTGCGCCTCGTCGAGGGCCGCATGGTGATCGTCAACACCGAGCCCAGCACGGCCAAGACCTTCGAGATCACCGGCCTGGACCAGATCTTCGAGATCGTCGCTGACCGCGACGCCGCGCTTCAGACCGTCGCCGCCGACTGACGGCGCACGGCGAGCAGCAGCGCCGACACGTCTGAGCGACAGCCGCCGCACCCGGTCGACGCGCGCGTGTGCTCGGCAACCTGCGCGACGGTCTCCAGGGCGCGGTCGCGGATCGCGTGCACGATCTCGCCGCGCGTGACGCCCTGACAGGAGCAGACGTTCACCGCGGGATCGGCGTCGGCGATCGAGTCGTCGCCGTACCCCTCGGCCGGCGCGTCGGCAAAGCCGTCGAGCAGCTCGGGCGGGACCTCCTCGCGGCTGTCGAGCAGCTCGCGCAGGACGCGCGCGTCGCGCAGGTCGCCAAGCAGGATCGCGCCGGCGAGGCGGCCGTCCTCGGAGACGAGCAGGCGGCGGTAGCGACAGCGGCGGGTGTCCAGCGCCAGCACCTCCTCGTCGCGTCCCTCCGCGTCGACGCGCCCGCAGCAGAACAGCTCGACGCCGGCCACCTTCAGCGTCGTCGCCGGCGTCGCGGGGAGGAACGCCGCGGGGCGGTCTGCAAGCGAGGCGCCGAGCACGCGCGCCTGCTCGAGCAACGGCGACCAGAGGCCGTAGACCTGGCCGCGGTGCTCAGCACATTCGCCGACCGCGCGAATGCCCGGCGCGCTCGTGCGCAGCTCGTCGTCGACGAGCACGCCGCGTCCGACTTCCAGGCCGGCGGTCCGCGCGAGGTCGACCTCGGGGCGGATGCCGGCCGCGATCACGACGAGGTCGGCGGGCAGCTGCGTGCCGTCGGCGAGCTCCACGTGCTCGACGCGCCCGTCGCCGGTGATCGCCTCGGTGCGGGCGTTGGTGCGCACGGTGATCCGCAGGTCGCGCAGCGCGCGCTGCAGCAGCGACGCGGCGGGCGCGTCGAGCTGCTGTTCCATCAGCCGGTCGACGAGATGCACGACGGTCGTGCGGACCCCGCGCTCGGTCAGCGCGCGCGCGGCCTCGAGCCCGAGCAGGCCGCCGCCGATCACGACCGCGCGCCGGGCGTCCTGCGCGGCGGCCAGGATCGTCCGCGTGTCGGCGCGGGTGCGGAAGACGTGGACGCCGTCGAGGCCGGCGCCGGGCACAGGCGGCACGAACGGCCGTGAGCCGGTCGCGACGACGAGGTCGTCGTAGCGCAGCTGCTCGCCGTCGGTGAGCTCGACGAGCTTGGCCGCCGGGTCGATCAGCCGCACCGGCACGCCCAGGCGCAGCGTCACCCCGCGCTCGGCGAACCACTGGGGATGGCGCAGTGCGAGCTCGTGCTCGCCGACGTCGCCGGCCAGCGCCTGGGACAGCAGCACGCGGTTGTAGGGCGCGTCGGGCTCCTCGCCGACGATCGTGACGTCCCAGCCCTCGGGAGCGTGCGCCAGCAGCGACTCGACCGTCGCCATCGCCGCCATCCCGCCGCCGACGACGACCAGCCGCCGGCCGCTGGTCGTGAGCGCGCGCGGCGCGGGCATCTGCACGACCGGCTCGATGCGCACGGCGCTGGCCTTCAGCTCGGCCTGCAGGCTGGTCGGGTCGATCGCGCGCGCGACGACGCCGTTGAGCGCACCGGCGCCCGGCGGCAGGTGCAGCGCGCCCCAGTGAAACGGCGCGAACGCCACGCCTGCGACGACGCTGTCGCTGACCCGCGCCCGCAGCGTCGCGCGACCGCGGCGCGAGCGCACGACCACCTGCTCGCCGTCTGCGACGCCGAAGCGTGCCGCGTCGTCGGCGTGCAGCTCGACGAACGGCTCCGGCTCGGCCGCCAGCAGGTCCTTGGCCTTCCCGGTCCGCGTCATCGTGTGCCACTGGTGTGCGACCCGGCCGGTCGTGAGCACGAGCGGATGATCGGCGTCGGGCGCATCGGCGGGCTCTGCGTGCGGCGTCGCGCCCATCTGCGCGCGGCCGTCGGGCGTCGGGAAGCGCTTGCTCGTGTACAGCCGCTCGGTGCCGGGATGGTCCTCACCGTCGAGCCCGCGGGCTGGCACGGGCCACTGCAGCGGCCCTTCGCGCAGCAGCCGCTCGTGTGAGATGCCGGTCTGGTCGCAGAGGCGCCCGGCGGTCGTCGCCACGTACTCGGCGTGCACCTCGGCGGCCGATGCGTAGGTGAACTGCTCGGTGTGGCCGAGCGCGCGCCCCACGCGCGCGAAGATCTCCCAATCGGGCAGCGCATCGCCGGGCGCCTCGACGGCCTTGCGCATCAGCGACACGCGCCGCTCGGAGTTCGTCTGCGTGCCGTCCTTCTCACCCCACTGCGCGGCCGGCAGGACGACGTGGGCGAGTGCCCCGGTCTCGGTCGGGTGATAGGCGTCCTGCACGATCACGAGCTCGGCGCGCCGCAGGGCCGCGGCAAAGCGCGCCGCATCTGGTTGGGAGACGACGGGGTTGGTCGCGACGATCCAGACGACCTTGACGTGGCCGGCCTCGAGCGCCTCGACGAGCTCGGTCGCGGCGACGCCCGGCGCCGGGCTGATCCCCGGTGCGCCCGCTGGGATCTTCCACAGCCGCCGCATCTCGGCGCGATGATCGGGGTCGGCGACCTTGCGATAGCCGGGCAGCAGGTGCGCGAGGCCGCCGGACTCGCGCCCGCCCATCGCGTTGGGCTGGCCGGTCAGCGACAGCGGCCCGGTGCCAGGGCGGCCGATGTTGCCGGTCGCCAGGCAGAGGTTGATCAGCGCGCGGTTCTTCAGCGTGCCGACGGTCGACTGGTTGGCGCCCATCGACCACAGCGTCATCGCGCGCCGCGCGGACCCGAAGGCCCGCGCGGCCGCGACGATCTGCTCAGCCGGAATGCCTGTCGCCTGCTCCGCGCGCGCCGGTGTCCACTCTGACGCAGCGGCGAGCGCCTCCTGGGCGCCATCGGTGTGGCGGTCCATGAAGGTGCGGTCGACGAGATCCCCGGCGTCCAGGACGCCGAGGATGGCACTGAGCAGCGGGAGGTCGGCGCCGGGTCGGACCTGCAGATGCAGGTCGGCCATCTCCGCGGTCGGCGTGCGCCGGGGGTCGACGACGGTGACGGTGGCGCCCTCGGCCTGGCGCCGGCGGATGCGCGACCAGACGATCGGGTGGCACGCCGACGTGTTCGAGCCAAGGATCAGGATGTGGTCGGCCTGGTCGATGTCGGCGTAGGCCGGCGGCGGGCCGTCAGAGCCCAGCCCGCCGACGTAGCCGGCGACCGCGCTCGACATGCACAGCCGCGAGTTGGAGTCGACGTTGTTGGTGCCGAGGAAGCCCTTGAACAGCTTCGTTGCGACGTAGTAGTCCTCGGTCAGCAACTGCCCGGAGATGTACAGCGAGATCGCGTCGGGGCCATGGCGCAGCTGGACGTCCTGCAGGCGCCGCGCGAGATCGCCGACCGTCTGGCGCCAGCTGCGCTCGCGAAAGCGCGCGTCGAGCGTGTCGCGCCAGAGCGGCGTCGTCGCGCGGTCGGGCGCGGTCAGCGCGTCGGGCAAGCGCAGCGGCTTGCGGCAGGTGGCGCCGTGGTTGACCGGATGCAGTGGATCGCCCTTGACGGCTGTGACGCGCCCGCCGGCGACCTGCGCGATGAGCCCGCAGCCCGTGCCGCAGTAGGGGCAGCCCGTCCGCACCTCGCGGGAACGCTGCACTGGTGGCAGCGTGGTCACGAGACCGCGATCCAGAGCTCGCCGCCGCGCTCGTCGATCTCGTGCACGGCGACGCGGTCCTCCCCGCCCTGCTGCCGGCCGGTGTGCAGGTCGAAGCGGCGGTTGTGCAGCGGACACGTCACGCAGCGGTCGGCCACGAGCCCGTCCTGCAGCGGTCCGCCCTTGTGCGGGCACATGGCATCGATCGCCGCCCAGCCGTCGGGCAGCCGGAAGATCGCGACGCGGCGGCTCTCGACGGTCACCGTCCGGCCCTCGAGCATCGGAACGTCCTCGGCGCGCCCGACGTTGATCCAGGTCGAGACGATCACTGCTCCTCCTGAGCCATCGCAACGAGGTCGAACACCGGCTCGGTGTCGAGCTCGGCGAACTGCTTGGGATGCACGGGCATCGCCCGCTCGCGCCACGGATCGGGGTCGCAGGCGGCCTTCGCGATCGCGAAGCGCTCGAGCAGCGCCGCCTGCTTGTCGGGATCGAGGACCTCGGCCTGAACGGTCTCGAGTCCGACGCGCTCCTGGAAGCCGTACGTCCGCTCCAGGTGGTCGCCGTGCTCGCGGTAGTACTGCAGGTAGGCGAGCGCGACGCGCTTGGCCTCCTCGGGGGTCTGCACCTTCGCGAGCAGGTCTCCCTTGCGCACGCTGGCACCGGCCGCGCCGCCGACGTAGACCTCCCAGCCGCCCTCGACGGCGACCACGCCGATGTCCTTGACGTACGCCTCCGCGCAGTTGCGCGGGCAGCCGGTCACCGCGGCCTTGACCTTGTGCGGCGTGTGCAGGCCCTCCATCGAGCGCTCGAGGTCGATGCCGACGTTGATCGAGTCGCCGAGGCCGAAGCGGCAGAAGGTCGGTGCCGACGCAGGTCTTCACCGTGCGGACGGCCTTGGAGTAGGCGTAGCCGGACGGCATCCCGAGGTCCTCCCAGATCGCCGGGAGCTGCTCCTTGGTCGCGCCGAGCAGGTCGATGCGCTGACCGCCGGTGATCTTGATCATCGGCAGCTCGTACTTGTCGGCGACGTCGGCGAAGCGACGCAGCTCATCGGCGGTGACGACGCCGCCGCGGATGCGCGGGACGACGCTGAAGGTGCCGTCGTTCTGGATGTTGGCGTGGACGCGATCGTTGATGAACTTCGCGTGGCGCTCCTGGCGGAACTTGCCGGCCTGGCGCTCCTCGATGAGGTAGGACAGCCCGGGCTTGCAGGCGCCGCAGTCGCGACCTGCGCCGCAGGCCTGCGAGAGCTCGGAGACCGAGGTGATCTCCTGCTCGCGCACGACCGCGGCGAGCTCTTCGCGCGTCTGGCGCCGGCAGGGGCAGAGGTAGGCGGGCTCCTCGGCGGCGCCGGCGCGCTCGATCGTCAGCAGCTCGGTGACCACCGGCTTGCACGAGCCGCAGCCGGCGCCGGCGCGGGTGACGTTGACGACCTCCTGCGTGGAGCCGAGCCCGCGCTCGCGGATCGCCTCGACGATCGTGCCCTTGCAGACGCCGTTGCAGTTGCAGACCTGCGCTGCGTCGGGCAGCTCGGCGGCGGTCGCCTGCGAGGCCTCGGCCAGGAGCGCAAGCGCGTCCTCGGTCACGCGTTCGGTGCGCACGGCCTCGATCAGCAGCTCGGCGCCGCGGGCGTCGCCGACGAGGACGGCGCCGCGCACCGTGCCGTCGGGGGCTGTGACGAGCTTGCGGTATGTCCCCTCGGCGGCGTCGGCGACCACGACCTCGCGGTCGCCCTCGGCGGCGCCCGCCGTGACGAGGTCGATGCCCATCACCTTGAGCTTGGCCGTGGGGATCGAGCCCGTGTACGTCGCGGTCGCGCCGGTGATCGTCTGGCCCGCGACGCGCGCCTGGTCGTGGATCGGCGCGACGATGCCGTGGACGACACCGCGATGCTGGGCGCACTCGCCGACGGCGAGGACGTTGGGCGCCGATGTCACCATCGCGTCGTCGACGACGATTCCGCGGTCCACCTCCAGCCCCGTGGCGCGTGCGAGCCCGACGTGGGGACGGATGCCCACGGCGACGACGACGAGGTCGCAGTCCAACTCCGAGCCGTCGGCAAACAGGAGCCCGGTGACGTTGCCGTCGACGTCCGAGCGGATCGCGCGCGTCGCATGCTCGAGGCGCACATCGACGCCGAGCCCCTCGATCGCAGGCCGCAGCAGCGCCGACGCGGGCGCGTCGAGCTGGCGCTCCATCAAGCGGTCGACGAGGTGGATGACGGTCGTCGGGCAGCCCACCTGCGCCAGCGCATACGCCGCCTCGAGGCCGAGCAGCCCGCCGCCGATGACCGCGGCGCGCGATGCCGTCAGACGCGCCGCGCCGAGGATCGCCTCGCAGTCCGCCGGGTCGCGGAACACGTGGACGCCGGTGGCGTCCTGGTTCTGCATCGGCGGCACGAGCGCGTCAGAGCCGGTGCACAGGACCGCGCGGTCGAACGACAGCACCGTCTCGTGCATGTCGTTGAGCGTCGCGGTGCCGGCCGCCGGGTCCAGCGCCGCGACACGCACACCGGTGCGGACTTCGATGTGGGCGTCCTCGTACCAGCTGTCGGGACGCAGCCGCAGCGCCTCGACATCGCCGTCCTCGGCGAGCAGCGTGCCGAGGCGCACGCGGTCATACGGCTTGTGCGGCTCGCCGCAGACGAGCGTGATCGCGACGTCCGGATCGCGCTCGCGAACGGCCTCACAAACTGCCTGGCCGGCGATTCCGCCGCCGATGACGAGGACTGAATTCATGCTCCAGGGACGCTAAGGACCGATGAACAGGGGCTCTACGACAAACGGTCGGACCTGACCCACCGATCTCGCACCGCGCGGTCGATAACGAACCGCGCGGTTCGAGAACTCAGATCAGACGGAGGCGTACGCCAGGCTCGGGATGCGGCTGTCGGCCTTGCTGCGACGCAGGTAGAAGAACCAGGTCATCGCGCCGAACACGAAGTAGGCGCCGAAGAACACCCACAGCGCCGGGATCGACCAGTCCTGGTGCGAGGTCGCGATCTGCGCCTTCGCCGCGGCAAGGTCGGCCTTGGCGGCGGCGACGCCCGCGGCGTCGCCCGCCGCCTGCGCCTTCGCGATCGCCGCCTGGCCGGCCTTCGTGGCCTGCGTCATCAACGCAGCCGTGCCGAGACTCGCCTCGCGGAAGACGACCTGGATGAGGAAGCCGCCGAACGCGCCGATCGCGCCGGCGATGCCGATCACGGCCGCCGCCTGACGCTTGAACGTCAGTGCGGTCGCCTTCGGCTCCAGGCCCTTCTCGTCGGCCTCCTTCTCGCCGAGCGCCCTGAAGATCGACGGGATCATCCGGTAGGTCGAGCCGTTGCCCATGCCGGCGAAGAAGAAGATCACCATGTAGGAGCCGAAGAACAGCGCGAAGCTGTCGCTGTTGACGCCCACGATCGCCAGCAGCGTGAACGCGCCCATCCCGGCGAAGCAGACGAGCGTCACCCTGGCGCCGCCGAGGCGGTCCGAGACCCAGCCGCCGAGCGGCCGCGAGATCGAGCCGATCAGAGCGCCGACGAAGCCGAGGCCCGCGAGGTACGTCGCGATGAACACGTGCTGGCCGAGGAACTCGGGGAACGTGTTCTTGATCACGAGCGGCAGCGCGAACGAGTAGCCGATGAACGAGCCGAACGTGCCGATGTAGAGGATCGACATGATCCAGGTCTGGCTCTGCTTGACGGCCATGCCGTAGGCCTTGCCGTCGGACTTCGCCTGGGTGAGGCTGTCCATGTAGAACCACGCGCAGACCGTGGCGAGCACGATCAGCGGCATCCACATCAGGCCCGCGTAGGCCAGGTGCACCTCGTGCGCCGGCAGCTTCACCGCTGCCGCGGGCACGCCGATGATGATCACGAGCGGCACGAGCAGCTGCGTCATCGCGACGCCGAGGTTGCCGCCGGCGGCGTTCAGCCCCAGCGCGAAACCCTTGCGCTTCTCGGGATAGAAGAACGAGATGTTCGCCATCGACGAGGAGAAGTTGCCGCCGCCGAAGCCGGCCGTCGCGGCGCAGCCGAGCAGTACCCAGAACTGGGTGTCGTGCGACTGATCGGCGAGCCAGCCGCTCGGGACGAGCAGCGCCAGAAGCAGACACGGGATGAACAGCAGCGAGGCGCTGACCATCGTCCACACGCGTCCCCCGAAGCGCGGGACGGCGAAGGTGTAGGGAATCCGCAGGGCAGAACCGATGAGGTTCGGCACGGCGGTCAGCCAGAACGCCTCGGGCACCGACATCGCGATGCCGATCTGCGACAGGTTGATGACGATGATCGTCCACAGGACCCAGACGCTGAAGCCAAGGTTCTCGGCGAAGATCGAGAAGATCAGGTTCTTGCGCGCGATCCGCTTGCCGGTCGTCTCCCAGAACGCCTCGTTCTCGGGCTCCCAGTCCTCGATCCAGCGTCCTCGGCGAGAGGTCGCAGAACCCTGCGCCGCGGTCTCCGGCGCGTCCTCGTAGTCGACGGTCGTACTCATGCCGAGCACGCTAAGCAGCATGAAATGGACGCTCTACGACACGTGGTCGAAGGATCGTCGCCAGCTCGCTACGCACGGTCGAAGCTGAACCGGACGGTTTGAGAACACACTTCACGCATGGCTCGTCCGCGCGCCGAACTCGACGCCGCCGCGCTCGCCGACGCGTTCTCCGCCGACGGCCTGCACGGCACGTCCGCGGTGCAGCTCGCCCGCGCCGTCGGAGTCGCCAAGCCGACGCTCTACGTCCACGGCGAGTCCAAGGAAGCGCTGTTCCTGCGCGCCGTCGAAGCCGAGGTCGAGCGCGTGCTCAACCGCCTGCACGCGGCAGCTGCGGCGACCGCCGGGCGCAGCGCCCGTGACCGTGCGACGGCCACGGCGCTGGCACTGCTCGACCACGCAGCCGCGCGACCGGCCGGTGCTCGCCTGCTGACGACGACCGCCCGCCACGCGTCCTCCGGCGTCGCCGTCGCGGTGGCCGCGGCGCTGCAGCGGATCCCCGACCAGATCGCGGCCGGGCTTGCGCGCGACCTCGCCGCGGAGGGCCTCGATGCGACCCATGCGCCGTTCCTCGCGCGGGCGCTGCACGGCGCTGCGGGCGCCCTCGCCGAGGTCCGCCACGGCGAGCGCCGGCCGTCGCGCGCGGCGCTCGCGGCGCTCGCCGCGGCCGCCGTTCCCGCCCGCCCGGCGCCCGCCGCGCGGTGGCCGAGCGCCTGAGGTTTGTTGCGGCTTTGCAACGCAGCGCCGCGAAAGCCGCACAGATCTGCCACGACTTCGCGACGTTTCGCTCCCTCGGGAGCGTGCCGCGCGCGAGCGGTGCTACGAAGGGCGCAATGAGTGATGCGACGACGACCGCCACGCGTGGCCCCCGTGGCCGCCCAGGCCGCCCAGGCCGCCCCGGCCGCCCCGGCCGCCCGAGGGTCCGGCGCTTGGAGGGGGTGCCAGCGGCCTGGGAGCGGCCTCGCTCCCATTGTGGGAGCAGCCTCGCTCCCAGCGTCTGGGCACCCCCTCCCGCGCCCCGCCCGGCGCCCCGCCCGCGTCCCCGTCCAAGCGCCCGAGGACGGCGTGACTGGCGAGTTGAGTCCCGACGATGAGCCGCCCACGCTCGGTGACGTCTACGGGTGCCCGATCGTCGACCTGAAAGCGATTGCGCCAGAGGACTGGTTTGGCGAGATGCTGCCGCTCACCAAGGCCGCGCGGCGGGCATCACTGAGGGCCGCCGGGCTGCACGAACTCCACCACAACGTCGTGGAGATGTGGTTCGACCTCGAGATGCGCGACGTCCGGCGCGCCAATGCGGTCGACAAAGCGGCCCACGCGGTCCCGGAGATCGAGCGCGACCGAGGCTCGCGTCAGGTCAGCATCCGGCTCTCGGGCGAGGAGCACGAGGACCTCGTTGCGGCGGCGGAGGAGCTCGCGATGCGCCCCGGCCAGCTCGTGCGAATGCTTGTCCGCAAGGGCGTCGGACGCATCACGTACGAGCGGCGGAGGACGGCCGAGCGGTCATAGCGCGAACGCGCCAATTCAAAAGGCGTGTTTGAGGGGCCCCAAAGTGGGTAGCACCCGGAGCGAGGTACGCAAACCCCCACATAGGCCGACCTCCCTGGCCCGCGTATCTCATTCCCCCCCACACCCACGGACGGTGGCATCCGGCCGTCGGAGCGGACCCCCCGTCGCTCCGGCGGCCAGCCGTCGTTCTAGACCGTCTACGCTGCGCCGGTGGGTCCACGCCGGCAGCGCAACCTCCCAGGGACGCGTCGCAGTCGCGCGCTGTTCGCTGGCATGGCGCTGGGCGTGCTGGTGCTGATCGCGTTCACCGGGTTCGTCCTGAAGCTCGCCGAGGACGCGGTGCGCCGCGAGGCCGAGGACCGCGTGCGCTCATCGGCGCTGCTCGGCGCGCGGCTCGTCGGCGAGCAGTCGCTGCGCTTCAAGGAGCTGCTCGGCGCGTACGGGTCAGACCTGCGCACGATCAAGGCGCCGCGGCGGGCCACGCTGTCCCGCGACGGCGAGCGCCGCGTGAACCGGACGCTGCAGGCGATCGTCGACGACGTCGAGGGGATCAACGGCGCGACGTTCGTCGACCCGCTCGGCCGCGTCGTCGCCGGGGCCCCGCGCGGGCGCGTACCGCTGCGCGCCGACCTCTCGGGCCGCGAGTGGTATCGAGGCGTGACGCGCACGCACCGAGCGTACGTCTCGCGCGCGTTTCACTCCGTGGCCGCCGGCAGCCCGAAGGTCACGGTCGTCGCGGTGCCCCTGCGCGCTCCGGGCGGGCGCTCCCTCGGCATCCTCGTCGTGGCCGAGGAGCACCGCAACCAGACCCTCAGCGACCAGCTCGGCAAGCAGCTCGGCGCGCGCATCGTCGTGACCGACCAGGCCGGCGTGGTCGTCGCCCGCACCGGAGAGCGCTCCCAGGGGCTGATGTCGCGGCGCAGCGACCGCCTCGTGGCCGCAGCGCTGCGGGGGCGCGACGGCGTCAGCGTGCGCAACGTCGACGGGACCGAGACGGTCTCGGGCTACGCACCCGTGGCGTCCAACGGCTGGACCGTGATCGCCGACGTGCCCGCCTCGGACGCCTTCTCGGGCATCCCGCGCCTGCGGGCCGCCCTGCTCACCGCCTCGGGCATCGTCGCCTTCGTGCTGCTCTGGCTCGTGCCGCTGCTCGTCGGGCGCCTGGGCCGCGCACGCGAGGCGCTGCACATCTCCGCCGCGTTCCAGAGCGACCTGCTGCCCACCGCACTCCCCGAGGGTGTGCACGCCCACTACGTCGCGAGCGAGCAGCGGATGCTGCTCGGTGGCGACTTCCTCGACGCGATCCAGACGCCCGACGGCGAGCTGGCGGTCTGCATCGGCGACGTCTGCGGCCACGGACCGCGCGCCGCGGCGCTCGGGGCGACGCTGCGCGCCGGCTGGCGGGTCCTCGCCTCAGCCGGCAGCCCCGTCGAGCGCATCGAGCTGCTCGACCGGCTCGTCGAGTCCGAGCGCCGCGACGGCGACCTCTTCGCGACCGTTGCGTGCGCCGTCATCTCCCCCGACGCCGCGCACGCGCGCATCGTGCTGGCCGGCCATCCCCCGCCGGTGCTCGTCGAGGACGACGGCGTCATCTCGACGCTCGACTCCGCGCGCGGGCCGGCGCTCGGCCTCGGCGCGGGTCACGACGGCGCGTGGCCGGTGCAGGAACGTGCGCTCGCAGGGCACTGGGCGCTCGCCCTCTACACCGACGGACTGATCGAGGCGCGGACCGACCGCGGGCGCTCGCGGGTGCGCGTGGAGGGCCTGATCGAGCTCGTGAGGGGCGCGCTGCACGACGGCCGCCTGGACGCCGAGGAACTGCTCCGCGATGTCGCAGGACTGACAGGTCCCGACGGCCGCGAGGACGACGTCGCCCTGCTCGTCGTAGACGGCGCTATGGTCCGTGACGGGACGCTGCGCAAGCGTTTCGGCGCTGCTCATCTGGGGTAGCGCTACCCCGTGGCCCCCGTGGGCCGCATGATCCGGGGAGGACGAAGTTGGCCAGGACCGCCACCGCGGCACGCTCCAGCAATGGCACCCAGACGAGCGGGGAAGCCCTTGAGCGTCTACGTGAGGCCCTCCGGGCCGCCGCCGCCGGCGATTTCTCCCAGCGCCTGCCCGCCCGCCGTCAGGGTGTGATCGGCGAGGTCGAGGCCGCCTACAACGAGCTCGTCGAACGCAATGCGCGCCTCAGCGCCGAGCTTGAGCGGATGGCTCGTGTGATCGGGCGCGAGGGGCGCATGACCGAGCGCGCGCAGCTCGGCGACGCGCGGGGCGAGTGGGCCCGCGCGCTGGACGCCGTCAACGGACTGGTCGACGACCTGGCGCGGCCGACCACGGAGGTCGCGCGCGTGCTCGTCGCGGTCGCCGAGGGCGACCTCACGCAGCAGATGGCCGCGACGATCGAAGGCCAGAAGCTCAAGGGCGAGTTCGCCCGCATCGGCACGACCGTCAACACGATGGTCGACCAGCTGTCCTCCTTCGCCGACGAGGTCACGCGCGTCGCGCGCGAGGTCGGCACCGAGGGCAAGCTCGGCGGCCAGGCCGAGGTGCCCGGCGTCGCCGGCACCTGGAAGGACCTCACCGACAACGTCAACTTCATGGCGCGCAACCTGACCGACCAGGTGCGCGGCATCGCCGAGGTCACGACCGCTGTCGCCGACGGCGACCTGACCCGCAAGATCACCGTCGAGGCGAAGGGCGAGGTCGCCGCGCTCGCCGACACGCTGAACACGATGGTCGACCAGCTCTCGGCGTTCGCCGACGAGGTCACGCGCGTCGCGCGCGAGGTCGGCACCGAGGGCAAGCTCGGCGGCCAGGCGAAGGTGCCCGGTGTCGGCGGCACCTGGAAGGACCTCACCGACAACGTCAACTTCATGGCGCGCAACCTGACCGACCAGGTGCGCAACATCGCCGTCGTCACGACCGCGGTCGCGCAGGGCGACCTCTCCCAGAAGATCACCGTCGATGCCCAGGGCGAGATCCTCGAGCTCAAGTCCACCGTCAACACGATGGTCGACCAGCTGTCGTCGTTCGCCGACGAGGTCACGCGCGTCGCGCGCGAGGTCGGCACCGAGGGCGAGCTCGGCGGCCAGGCCGAGGTGCCCGGCGTCGGCGGCACCTGGAAGGCGCTGACACAGAACGTCAACTCGATGGCGCGCAACCTGACCGACCAGGTGCGAAACATCGCGCTCGTCACCACCGCGATCGCGCAGGGCGACCTCTCCCAGAAGATCACGATCGACGCCCAGGGCGAGATCCTCGAGCTCAAGTCGACGATCAACACGATGGTCGAGCAGCTGTCGTCGTTCGCCGACGAGGTCACGCGCGTCGCGCGCGAGGTCGGCACCGAGGGCAAGCTCGGCGGTCAGGCCGAGGTCGAGGGCGTCAGCGGCACCTGGAAGTCGCTGACCCAGAACGTCAACCAGCTCGCGGCAAACCTCACCACGCAGGTGCGCGCGATCGCCGACGTGTCCACCGCGGTGACCCAGGGCGACCTCACGCGCTCGATCACCGTCGAGGCGCAGGGCGAGGTCGCCGAGCTGAAGGACACGATCAACCAGATGATCGGCAACCTGCGCGCCACGACGCAGGCCAATGCCGAGCAGGACTGGCTGAAGACGAACATCGCGCGGATCTCGGGCATGCTGCAGGGCCAGCGCGACCTCGGCCAGGTGACCCAGCTGATCATGAGCGAGGTCACGCCCGTGGTCTCCGCCCAGCACGGCGCCTTCTTCCTGATCGAGCACGACGCCAACGGCGAACCGCTCCTGCGCCTCAGCGCCTCCTACGGCTACCGCCCCGGCGCCGACGGCAAGGATCCCACCCACCCGCTGTCCTTCGCGCTCGGCGAGGGCCTCGTCGGGCAGGCCGCGCTGGAGGCGCGCGCGATCACGCTTGCCGACGTCCCCGACGGCTACATCCGGATCCGCTCGGCGCTCGGCGAGGCCGCGCCCGCGCAGATCGCCGTGCTGCCGATCATGTTCGAGGAGCAGGTCCTCGGGGTGGTCGAGCTCGCCTCGCTGCGCCCGTTCTCCGAGGTCAACCGCGCGTTCCTCGACCAGCTCACCGACACGCTGGGCATCGTCATCAACACGATCCAGGCGAACATGCGCACAGAGGAGCTGCTCGCGCAGTCCCAGGCGCTGACGCAGGAGCTGCAGGCGCAGTCCGAGGAGCTGCGCCAGACCAACGACGAGATGCAGGAGAAGGCGCTGCTGCTCCAGCAGCAGAACCGCGACATCGAGATCAAGAACGCCGAGATCGAGCTCGCGCGCGCCGGGCTCGAGGAGAAGGCCGCCCAGCTCGCGATCTCGTCGAACTACAAAACCGAGTTCCTCGCGAACATGTCGCACGAGCTGCGCACGCCGCTGAACTCGCTGCTGATCCTGTCGCGGCTGCTGGCCGAGAACAGCGAGGGCAACCTCGACCTGCAGCAAGTCGAGTTCGCCTCGACGATCCACGCGGCGGGCAACGACCTGCTGGCGCTGATCAACGACATCCTCGATCTCTCCAAGGTCGAGGCGGGCAAGATGGAGGTGCACCTCGCGCCGCTGTCGATCGCCGACCTGCGCGACAGCGTCGACCGCGCGTTCCGCCCGCTGGCCGAGCAGTCGGACATCGCCTTCACGATCGAGGTCGACCCCGAGCTGCCGCCGGCGTTCGTCACCGACGAGCAGCGCCTCACCCAGGTGCTGCGCAACCTGCTGTCCAACGCGTTCAAGTTCACGCACGAGGGCGCGGTGACGCTGCGGTTGTCCGAGGAGGACGGGCGCCTGGCGCTCGAGGTCAACGACACGGGCATCGGCATCGGCGCGGACAAGCTGGCGCTGATCTTCGAGGCGTTCCAGCAGGCCGACGGCACGACCTCGCGCAAGTACGGCGGCACCGGCCTGGGCCTGTCGATCTCGCGCGAGATCGCGCGCCTGCTCGGCGGCGAGATCCGCGCCGCCTCGACCCCGAACGCGGGCTCGACGTTCACGCTCGTGCTGCCGCTTCAGCCCGTGTCGGCCGAGCCGGCTGCCGTCGAGGCGCCTGCCGAGACGGCCGCCGACCGGCTCGCCGAGCCCGCCAACGCCGCGACCGACCTGCTCGCGCCGGGATCGATGGCGGGGCTCGAGGAGGACGACGACCGCACGCTGATCGCCGTCGGCGACACGGTCGTGCTCGTCATCGCGCGCGACCCGGCGATCGTGACCGAGTCACTCGTGGCCGTCCGCGCGCAGGGCGCGCGCGGGCTCGTGGCGCGGCGTGCGCCCTCGGGTCTTGCGCTCGCGCGTGAGCACCATCCCGACGCGATCGTGATCTTCGCCGCCGACGGCAGCGACGCGCTGCTGCACCAGCTCAAGCAGCACCCCGAGACCCGCGACCGTCCCGTCTACCTCGTCGGGCCGGCAGGACGCCGCGTGTCGGCGCTGCGCGCCGGCGCCGCGGGCCACCTCTCCAACGTCTCCGGCAGCGAGGCGGTCGCCCACGCGCTCGCCGACCTCGAGCGCCGCAACTCGCGACCGGTCAAGCGCCTGGCGCTCGTCCAGAACGGCACCCGCCTCGATCCGGCGACGCTGACGCTGCTGGGCTCCGGCGACGACGTCGACATCGTCCCGATCCCGATCGAGCACGCCCACGACGCGCTGATCGACACGCCGCCGGACTGCGCGGTGCTGCCGCTCGGGGCGGGCGGCAACGGCATCGAGTGGGCGTTTGCGCTGCTCGCCGACGTCGCCGCCGACGAGCGCCTGCGCGAGCTGCCGCTCGTCGCCTACGCGCCCGAGGCGCTGGATCGCGACGCGCGCACGCGCCTGGAGCGCCTGCAGGGCGAGCTGATCCTCGAGACGGTGTCCTCGCCGGAGCGCCTGGTCGACGAGACCGCGCTGTTCCTGCACCGCTCCGAGGCTGCGCTGCCGGGCCCGACGCGCAAGCTGCTTGCGCAGCTGCGAACCGCCGACTCCGTCTTCAAGGGCAAGCGGATCCTGATCGTCGACGACGACATCCGCAACGTCTTCGCGCTCGCGAGCGCGCTGGAGATGCGCGGGATGAAGGTCGTCTTCGCCGAGAACGGGCGTGAGGGCATCCAGCGCCTGCACGAGCATCCCGACGTCGACCTCGTCCTGCTCGACGTGATGATGCCCGAGATGGACGGCTATGAGACGGCACGCGCGATCCGCTCGATGCCGCGCTTCGAGTCGCTGCCGATCGTGTCGCTGACGGCCAAGGCGATGCAGGGCGACCGCGACAAGTCGATCGCCGCCGGCGCCTCGGACTACATCACCAAGCCGGTCGACATCGACCAGTTGCTCAACCTGATGCGAGTGTGGCTCCACAGCTGACCCCAGCCGCGTCGGACGTCCCCGGTGTCCTGCTCGTCGACGACCGTCGTGAGAACCTGCTCGCGCTCGAGGCCGTGCTCGCGCCGCTTGGCGTGCGCCTCGTGTCCGCCCAGTCCGGCGAGCAGGCGCTCAAGGCGCTGCTGACCGACCACTTCGCAGCGATCCTGCTCGACGTCCAGATGCCGGGCATGGACGGGTTCGAGACCGCCCAGATGATCCGCGGGCGCGACGCCACGAAGTCCGTGCCGATCATCTTCGTGACAGCGCTGAGCCGCGACCTCGCACACGTCGCGCGCGGCTACGAGGCCGGCGCCGTGGACTACGTCCTCAAGCCGTTCGACCCATTCGTGCTGCGCTCGAAGGTCCAGGTCTTCTGCGATCTCGAGCGCCACCGCCGTGAGCGCGAGCGCGCCGACGAGCTGCTGCGGCGCGCCTGGGACTCCTCGCCGATGGGCGTCGCGCTGCTCGACGGCGACGGCCGCCTGCAGCGCACGAACCCGGCGCTGCGCACGCTGGCCCGGGTCAACGGCCAGGACCTGCTTGGCCGCCCGCTGGCCGAGCTCGTCGCCGGCGCCGACCGCGAGCGCCTGGCGCTGGCATTCGAGCGCCAGCGCGGCGAGAGCGCCGGACCGGCCGAGACGCTCGAGATCTCGCTGCATGCGGCCGACGGCAGCGACGACGTGCCGGTGTCCGCACTCGTGTCGGGCTTTCGCGCGACCCGCGACGGCGCGCCGGGCGTGCTCATCCAGCTCGAGGACCTGCGCGAGCGCCGCCGCGCCCAGCGCGCACAGCAGCGGCTCGTCACCGAGCAGACCGCGCGCGCGCAGGCCGAGGCGCTGGCGGCGCGCCTGGCGAAGGTCGCCGCCGTCACCGAGGGCATCGACCACCTGCCGCTCGAGCGCCTGGTCGCCACGCTGGCCGAGCGGATCGTCGACGTGCTCGGCGTCGACGGCGCGTGCGTCAGCGTCCTCGGGGACGACGAGACGCCGCCCGTCCGCGCAGCCCACGGCGAACCGGTCCCCGAGGAGCTGCTGCGCAGCGCCGCGGCGGAGAGCCGCCCGCGCAGCGGCGGGGCCGGGGCGCTCGCGGTGCCGCTGCGCGTCGAGGGCCGCGTGATGGGCGTCGTCGGCGTCACCGGCGCCGGGCGGCGCGGCAGCGCCGGCGCGGGCCCCGAGCTGCCCGGGCTGCTGCGCCACGCATCGGAGCGCAGCGCGCTGATCATCGAGCGCGCGCGGCTGTATGACCGCGAGCGCCGGATCGCCGCGACGCTGCAGGAAGACCTGATGCCTGACACCCTCCCCGAGGTGCCGGGCGTCTCGATCGCCGCGCACTTCCGCTCGGGCGGCAGCGGCACCCAGGTCGGCGGCGACTGGTACGACGCGCTGGCGCTGCCCGGCGGGCGCCTGGGCATCGTGATCGGCGACGTCGCGGGGCGCGGCGTCGCCGCGGCGGCGCGGATGGGCGAGCTGCGCGCCGTCTCCCGCGCCTACGCGCTGGAGGGCCATCAGCCGGCCGAGCTCGCACGCCGCCTCAACGCCTACCAGCTCGCGCAGGGCACCGAGACGATGGCCACGCTCTGCTACGCGGTCGTCGAGCCGGCGCTCGGCACGCTGCGCTACGTCAGTGCGGGACACGTGCCGCCGCTGCTCGCGACCCCCGGCGCCGAGCCGCGCTTTCTCGAGCGCGGCGGTCCGCCGCTCGGCGTCCTCGATGTCTGCGACTACGACGAGACGGTCGTGCCGTTCCGGCCGGGCTCGCTGCTCACGGTCTACACCGACGGGCTCGTCGAGCGCCGCGGCGAGGTCCTCGACGTCGGCCTGGAGCGCCTGCGCGCCGCGATCGCCGGATCCGGCGCCGACCCGCTCGCCGCACGCCAGGAGGCGCTGCTGTCGTGCCTCGAGGACAGCGCCGGCGACGACGACGTGACCGCCGTGTTCGTGAAGGCCGAGCCGGCGCTCGGGCGCAACCCGCGCTTCGTGCTGACCCCCGACCCGGAGGCGCTGCGCGCGCTGCGCGGTGCGCTGCGCCGCTGGCTCGGCGAGATCGACGCCGCGCCCGACGAGGCCTCGGAGATCACGCTCGCGGCCAACGAGGCGTGGCAGAACGCGATCGAGCACGGCAACGCGTTCGCCGCCGTGCCGATCACGGTCGAGCTCGAGGTCGACGACGCCGGCGATGACGTCACGATCACGGTGCGCGACCTCGGCCACGACGGCCCGCGCGAGTCCGACCCCGACCGCGGGCGCGGGATCCTGCTGATGCGCGAGCTGATGGACCACGCCGACGTCGACGTCGACGGACCCCACGGCGGGACGGTCACGCTGCACCGCCGGCTGCACGGCAGCGTGCCCGACGAAACGCCCGCGTTCGCTTCACGCCGTCGTGGCTGATCCCTACAGTGATGCCCTCGTGGCATCGGGGGCCCTGGAGATCGCGACGCACCACGCTGACGGGCGCGCGATCGTCGACGTCAGCGGTGAGATCGATCTGGCCACCGTCGACCGGCTGATCGCGGCCGTGGAGCGCTCGACGCCACCCGGCGGCTTCGTGGAGATCGACCTGCGCGACGTCGACTTCATGGACTCTGCGGGGATCGCCGCCCTCAACCGCTGCCGGCGCCATGCCACCAGCCTCGGGGCCGAGTTGCGCGTGCTGGCGCGCGCCGGCGGCCCGGTCGCGCAGCTCATCAAGTGGACGGGCCTCGACGGCGTCGTCGACGTGCATTTCGCCTAGACTTCCCACGTGGGCAAAGGTGGTCAGCAGACCGTCAGCGCGACCGAGTTCGCCGGCCTGACGGGCGTCTCGAGAGAGCGCCTGCGCACCTGGGAGCGCCGGCACGCGTTCCCCGCACCGGTCCGCAGCAACGGCGGCGCACGGCGCTACGCCGTCGACGACGTCGCGCGCGTGGTCGCCGTTCGCCGCGCCGTCGAGGAGGGCGTGCCGCTGCCCGCCGCGATCGCGGCCACCGACCTCCCCGCCGACGTGGGCATCTCCGACGACGCTCGCGCCGCGCTCGCCGAGCATGCGCCGCTGGCCGTCGTCGCGCTGTCGGGCCCCGAGCCGCTGCGGTTCGAATACGTCAACGCGGCCGTGCGCGCGCGGCCCGGCGCCCCGGCCGCCGGCGACGAGCTGCTCGAGCTCACGCCGTGGTTCGAGCACGAGCCCGCGTGCCGCACGCTCAAGCGGCTGTTCACCTCGGACATCTCGGCCGCGGCGTGCGAGCACCCCGACTGGATGGACGAGCTTCACCCCGGCGCGCACTCGATCGCGTTCCGGCTGCCGCACGAGCCCGGGCAGCGCCCGCTCGTCGCGCTCGTCGGAATCGACACCGGGCGAGAGCGGCGGACCCGGCGCCAGCTCGCCGACACCGAGCGCGAGCGTGAGACGCTCGCCAAGCAGCTCGAGGGCGAGCGCCGGTTCTCAGACGCGGCAGTCAACGTCGCCGAGCTGTTTCGCACGCAGGCCGGCAGCGCCGGCCTGGCTGACGCCGCGGCGATGATCGTGCGCCAGCTCGGCGCCGTCGATGCCGCGCTCGCGCCGTACATGACCGGCGCGCTGCTGATCGGCCGCAGCGCGCGCGGGCTGCTCGGTCCCGAGATGGTCACCGTCACGCGCTTCGACGACCTCGCCGAGGTGCTGCGCGAAGGCACGCCGGGCTGGCTTGGCGATGCGGCGGGAACGGCATTCGGGGCGCCCGCGGGACTCGCCGTGCTGGCGGTGCCGCTGGTCGCGGCCGGTGAGACGCTCGGCGCGCTGGTGATCCTCTTCGACGCCGAGCAGGAGCTCGAGCAGAGCCATCGCCGGCTGCTACGCGTCGTCGCGTCGATCCTGGCGTTCGCACTCGTACGCGAACGAGTGGCCGGCGAGTCGCGCGACCCCAGCTGAGAGGTTCATGCCCGGTGCGGGCGGGTAAGCGTTGATCGTGGCTCGTTTCACCATGGAGCGCGGGGACGAGGACGTCGAGTTGAACTCAGCCCTCCCGCGTGCCTCCCGCGATCGCCCGAGAGCGATCGAACTCGTCTTGCACGCGCCGGCCGCGGCGACGTCACTGGCGGTCATCCGCCACACCGTCGGCGGCACGGCGAGCTCGCTCGGGCTCGACGCCGCGCGTGTCGCCGACGTGCGCCTTGCACTGACTGAGGCGGTGACCGCGGCGATCCGCCGTGCCGACCCGGAGGAGACGCTCGAGATCCGTGCCGACCTGAGCGATGGCGCGCTGCGCATCGCGGTGCGCGACGGCGGCGGTGCGCTGCCGATCAACGACGACCTGCCGCTGCCGCTCGTCGCTGCCCTCAGCGACGCCGTCGAGGTCAGCCACCTCAACAGCGGCGGCACCGAGGTCGCGATGACCTTCGCCTTCGCCGCCTAGCCGCCGCCCTGCTCAGCCGCTGAACGCCATCCGCACCTCGGTGCCGCCGCCCACCGGACGGCGCAGCTCGAGGGCCGACGTGACCGCCGCGACCAGCGGCAAGCCGTAGCCCGCACCGGGGCTGTCGCTGCGCCGCGCGAGACCGCAGCCGTTGTCGGTGACGCGCACGCTGAGCGACCCCGGCGCGCCGCCGACCTCCAAGACGAACGTGCCGGGCGTGCGCCCGCGGTAGGCATGAACGACGACGTTGGCGCAGACCTCGCCGACCGCCAGCGCGACGTCGGCACAGCGGGCGGGGCTGAAACCGGCGCGCTCGGCATGCGAGCGGGCCATCGCCCGCGCGCGGCCGACCTGATCAGGCTCAGCGAGGACGCGCAGGACCGCGAGGAACGGCCGCGGCTCCGTGCGGAGGTCCGACCCGGCGGCCTCGTCGACCGGATGAACGCGCTGTTTCTGCACTCCTGCAGGGCTTTCCCCGCAAACGCGCAGTTGAACCCCGCCGTTCGTCAGCGTGCAGGCTCCAGCAGCGCGACCGGGTCGCGTGCGGCGTCCGCCGGCGCGCCTGCGAGCGCGCCGCCGGGGCAGTCTTCGCAGGGCACCTCGCGCCGCGGGTTGCGGATGCCGGCGAGCCCGAGCGCCCCGCCGAGACCGACGAGCGCCGCCGAGATGCCCATCCCCAGCCGGAACGACGAGACCGCACCGGCCTCGGTGGCCGCCCGCACGCGCTCGCGCTCATCGCCCGGCAGATTGCCCGGATCGACGATCGCAAGCGTCCGCTCCTTCGCGCGCTCGGTCGCCGCCCGCCCCGCCGCCGAGAGCGGCGGACCCTGGGCGAGCCGGTCGTCGACGATCCCGTCGAAGCGGCCGGCGATCACGGCGCCGAGCGCGGCGACGGCCAGCAGGCCCGCGACGCGCGCAACGGCATTGTTGATGCCCGACGCGATGCCCGCGTTGCTCTCGTCAGCGTCGCCGAGCACGGTCGCCGTCAGTGGCGCGACGCACATCGCCAGGCCGATCGAGAAGATCACCAGCGCCGGCAGCAGGTCCGTCGCGTAGGACAGGTCGGCGTCCAGGCGCAGCATCAGCAGCAGTCCGGCGGCGCTGACCAGCGGCCCGGCGCCCATGAACAGGCGCGGCCCGAAGCGATCGGCGAGCGCCCCCGCGCGCTTGGACAGCGCGAACATCACGAGCGTCGTCGGCAGCGTCGCAAAGCCGGCCTGGAGCGCGTCATAGCCCGCGACCTGCTGCAGGAACAGCACGAGGAAGAAGAACAACACCGAGAGGCCTGCGTACATCGAGAACGTCTCGATGTTGCCGACGGCGAAGTTGTGGCGCCGGAACAGCTCGAGCGGAAGCATCGGCGCGGGGGTGCGCGACTCGTGGACCAGGAACGTCGCGAACAGCGCGACACCGGCGACGAGCGGCACCAACACGCCCGGTGCCCCCCAGCCCAGCTCGGGCTGGCGGATGAGCGCGAACGTCGGGCCGGCGAGCCCGCCGGCGGCGAGCGCCGCGCCGGCCCAGTCGACACGCCGATGGGCCTCCTGCGGCGGGCGCGCGGGGATCGCGCGGAACACGAGCACGAGCGTCGCGATGACGAACGGGACGTTCAGCGCGAAGATCCAGCGCCACGACACCGAGTCGACGAGCTGGCCGCCGGCGAGCGGGCCGACGACGGTGGCGATCCCCGACCATGCCGTCCAGCTGCCGATCGCGGCACCGCGCTCAGCCGGCGGGAACACGGCGACGATCACCGCCAGCGCACTCGGCATCAGCAGCGCGCCGAACACGCCCTGCAGCACGCGGCCGGCGACGAGGATCTCGATCGTCGGCGCGGCGGCGCAGACGACCGAGACGATGCCGAAGCCCGCCACGCCGAGTGCGAAGACCCGGCGCTCGCCGTAGATGTCGCCCAGCGAGCCGCCGACCAGGATCAGCGAGCCGAGCGCGAGCAGGTAGCCGTTGGCGACCCACTGCTGCCCGGCGAGGCCGCCGCCGAGGTCGTCCTCGATCGCCGGAAGCGCGACGTTCACGACCGTCGCGTCGAGTCCGGCGATGAACGACCCCATGATCGCCGCCGCCAGCGCCAGCCGCTTGTTCGCGCTCATCCCGCCACGCTAGCGGCCGCGTCACGCAACGCGGCGCGGAACGCCGCCAGCGCCGGGCGGTCGGCCCGCAGCTCGCGCGTGAGCGTGAACACCGTGCGCCCGAGGCGACCCTCGGCGAGGTCGCGGATCGCGACCTCGCCGTCGTCGTGGAGGCCGACGAGGTCGGGCAGGAGCGTGACGGCACCGGCGCTGCGCGAGAGCTCGAGCAGCAGCAGCAGGTCGTTGGACAGGTGGCGCAGGTCAGGCTCGAAGCCGCCGCGCTCCCGGCACACGCGGAAGACCAGCTCGCGCTGCCCGGTGCCCGACTGGGCCGCGGCCCACGGCGCGCCGGCCAGGCCGGACACGGGCACGCGGCGGCGGCGCACCAGCGGATGCGACGCCGGCATGACGAGGCGGATGCGCTCGCGCAGCAGGTCCTCGCGCTCACAACCGGGCGGGCGCTCGCGCGGAACGCCGTCGTACTCGTCGCCGAGCACGACGTCGACGGTCTGCAGCCGCAGCGCCGGCAGCGCCTGCTCGAGCTCAGCGTCGAGGACCTCGACGCGAACGTCGGGATGCGCGGCTGCGAGCGCGCGGATCGCCGGCGTCACGAGATGCAGCGCCGCGGTCTGGAAGGTCGCCACGCGGACGGTCCCCGAGACCGTCGTGCCCGCCGCGGCGAGGTCGGCCTCGGCGGCCTCGACGCCGGCAAGCAGCGTGTCGGCATGGCCGACGAGCACGCGCGCGGCGTCGGTCAGCTGGACGTTGCGCCCCGCGTGCTCGAGCAGCTCAACGCCCGCTTCGCGCTCGAGCACCGCGAGCTGCTGGGAGACCGCGGAGGGCGTGTAGTCCAGCGCGCGAGCGACCGCGCCGACGGTCCCGCGGGCGTCGAGCTCGCGCAGCAGGCGCAGGCGGCGGAGGTCCAGCATCCGTTTAGCAATGCTACATGGTCTATCGCACAAATCATCGCTGGAACTGAACGGTCGATCGCGCGAGGATGGACGCGCCATGGGCGTCGTCCTCTGTCTCTCCTCCGCGGCATGTTTCGGCGCCATGGCGATCTTCGGCACCTACGCCTTCGACGAGGGCGTAGGGCTCATGTCGCTGCTGCTCGTGCGCTTCGCGATGGCGGCAGTGATGTTCTGGTGCATCGCCGCGCTGCGCGGTGTGCGCGTCGCCGCCCTCCCGGGCAAGGCGCTGCGCACCGCGCTGCTGCTCGGCGCGGTCGGCTACGCGGCTCAGGCCGGGCTGTACTTCGCGGCGCTGGAGCGCATCGACCCGGCGCTGCTGTCGCTGCTGCTCTACACGTTCCCGGTGTTCGTCACGGTCGCCGCGCTGCTGCTCGGGCGCGAGGCGGCCACGCGCCAGCGCCTGCTGGCGCTGTGCGCCGCGAGCGCCGGGGTCGCACTCGTGCTCGTCGGGGCCGGCACCGGCGCGTTCGACGCGGTCGGCGCAGCGCTGGGCATCGGCGCGGCGCTCGTCTACACGACCTACATCCTGGTCGCCGACACCGTCGTCGACGAGGTCGACGCGGTCCCGCTCTCGGCGCTGATCGCGACGGGCGCGACGCTGACGTTCGCCGTCGGCGGCGTCGCGTCGGGCGCCGTCGACCTCGGCTTCAGCAGCGCCGGCTGGTTCTGGCTCGTGTGCATCGCCGCCGTCAGCACGGTCGCACCCGTCCTCTGCTTCTTCGCCGGTCTGCGCCGCGTCGGTCCGAGCTCGGCGTCGATCCTCTCGACGTTCGAGCCCGTCGTGACGATCTCGCTGGCGTTCGTCTGCTTCGGAGACCGGCTCACGCCGGTGCAGCTGGCGGGCGGCGCGCTGGTGCTCGCCGCCGTCCTCATCCTGCAGAGCCGTCAAGCCGCCGCGAGCACCTCGGCCGTCGTCTCCACCAGCTCGGCGACGTGAGCCGCGAGCTGCTCGCGCAGCTCCGCCTCGGCGAGATCGCCGTCGTCGGTGAACTGCTCGTGCGCCTGCATCAGCGGGAGCTCGCGATCGACGACCTTCGCGCCGATCGTCTGCAGCACCTTGCGCAGCTCCGCCTGCGCCCACACCGCGCCGAACAGGCCGGTGCTCGCGCCGACGACCGCGACGGACTTGCCGCGCAGCGGGTTGGTCGCGACCGGGCGTGAGACCCAGTCGAGCGCGTTCTTGAGGCCACCCGGGATCGAGCCGTTGTACTCGGGCGTCGCGAACAGCACGGCGTCTGCCTGCGCGATCGTCTCGCGCAGGGCGCGCACGGCGGGGATGTCGTCCCCGCCGGCGCGCATCTCGATGTCCTCGTCGAACACCGGGATCTCGCGGACCAGGTCCGCGTCGAGCAGCACGAACTCAGCACCCTCGGGCAGCAGGTCTGCCGCGGCGTGCAGCAGTCGCGTGTTCAGCGAGTCTCGCCGCAGCGATCCTGAGATGCCGAGGATCCTCATCGCTACGACTGGGCGAACTCGAGGGCGATGAACAGCTTGACCTCGTTGGCGAGCGCGAAGCCGCCCTTGGGCAGCGGTGCGTTCCAGTTGAGGTCGAACTCGCGACGGTCGAGCGTGGTCTCGAGCTCGACGCCGACGCGGGTGCCGCCGGAGATGTCCTCGGTCGGCTCGGTGATGACGCCGGTGCCGGCGACGGGCTTGGTGATGCCCTTGATCGTCAGGTCGCCGCGGACGGTGACGGCGTTGTCCTCGCCGCGCTCCACGGAGGTGGAGACGAACTCGACGTAGGGGTGGTTGGCGACGTCGAAGAACTCCTCGGAGTACAGGTGACCGCGGAGGTTCTCATCACGCAGCGTCACCGACTCGATCGGCACGCGGCCGGTCAGCTTCGGCTCGGCGCCGCTCGTGTCCAGTGTGGCCTCGATCGTGCCGAACTCGGCACGGAATGTCGAGACGACCATGTGCTTGACGGCGAACGACGCCGTCGAATGAATCGTGTCCAGGGCCCAGGTTGCGGTCGGGGTCGTGGTGCTCATGTCGGTCCTTTCACTCGCAGGTATTTGCGCGTGCAATCACCTTAGCACAAGTAATTGCGTTTGCAACAATTGCTCGCGCAATCGCCTTCGAAACGACAAAGGGCGCGCCTGACGCGCGCCCTCCGAGGACCAACGTGCTCTGTCGAGCGAACGGCTTACTTCATGCGATAGGTGATCCGGCCGCGGTTGAGGTCGTACGGAGAGACCTCGACACGCACGCGGTCACCGGGCAGCACGCGGATGCGGAACCGGCGCATCTTGCCGGCGAGCTTGCCGATCAACTCGTGACCGTTGTCAAGACGGACACGGAACATCAGGTTGGGGAGAGCCTCTGTGATCTCACCCTCGAACTCCACTTTTTCTTCAACTGCCATACGGGCCTTTCGATCGAACTCTGGATCGCGCCGCTCAGACGGGGCGCTCGAAGTCTTTGGTTTGGTGGTCTGTGCCGGGGCGCGCGCGGCCGCGCGCAGGTCTCCGTTGCGTACGGAGGCGCTTCTCAGTGTACCCCGGAACGACGCGTACGTTTCGGGTGCACGCGGAGATCCCGCACCGCGATGGTGCGCGGCCCCGAGAGCCCCGTCGCCACGATCTGCAGCCGATAGCGACCATGCCGCGGAGGCACCCACGTCAGGGCGTGGCCGCCGCGCGCCAGCCGTCCGCTGCGCAAGATGACCGCACCTCTGCGGCCCGCCATCGCGACGCGCACGTCGGACACCTTGGAGAGGCTGAAGCCGATCCGCACCGGGCGCCGCGTGCGCAGCCGGCGCATACGCACGACGCCGACCCGCGGCGGCTGGCGCTCGTAGGCGCCGAGACGGCGCGCTTCGCCGCAGTAGGCGGCGGCGTGCGTGCGCCGGCAGAGGTTGCGCAGGAACGCCGCGGTCAGGCGGTGGTACTCGAGGTTGGTCTCCCGCCCGCCCTGGAGGTACAGCGACCAGGCGCCGGTGTCGAAGCTGCGCAGCATCGCGCGGGCTGCGCGGTCCCCGCGCGTGAACAGCCGCTGCGCGCGCCGGCTGCCCGACACCGCCGCGAGATCGTGCAGGCCGGTGATCGCCTGCAGGAACCCGTTGAGGATCCGCAGGCGCGGCGCGAAGGAGTACATCGCGTAGCTGTCGCCGTCAGGCCCGCGCACCGCCACGCCGACGGGCGACGGCTGCTCGAAGGCGCCGAGCGCGCGGCGCGCAGCGTCCAGCCAGCGATGCTCGTGCAGAGCGCGGGCGCCGCGTGCGAGCGCCTGGATCGCGGTGCCCTGGGTCATCGCCGAGATCCAGGGCGGCGTCCCACCGCCGTAGTGGTAGAGCGACTCCCATGCCAGGAACCCGCCGCGGATGCTCGCCAGTGAGCGCAGCCGCGTCAGCGCCGCGTGCAGGCGTCCGATGTTGCAGCGCGCCGGTGCGTGGGCGCAGTCGCGCGCGAGGCCGTTGACCTTGCCGGCCGTGCCGAGCATGTGGACGTGCAGGCCCTGGCCCGGCTCGTAACGGAACACCGTGGGATCGGCGCCGAACTGCACCCGCTGTCCGGCGGCCGGGAACGGCCGCGTCGACCAGAAGCGCGCGTTGCGCTCGACCGTGAGCAGGACGAGCGACAGCCTGCTCGAGGTCAGCAGCCGCCGCGCTGCGAGGCGCTGGGCGACGCGCAGCGCCGCCGCGAGCTCGCCGGCGCGGGCGCCGCCGAGGCGGCGCCGGGTCTGCTGCGCGCGCCAGAGCGTCGCGCGCGCCGACTCGTATCGCGCGCGGCCGATCGCGCCCGCGAGCCACATCCGGCGCAGCGCGGCCCTGATCGTGCGCGAGTCCCGCAGGCCGCGCAGCTGCACCGTGCGAGCGTGTGCCGCGCGACGCGAGCGATCGGCGCGGATCACGCGGCCGAGCGTTTCTGCGCTGCTCGCCAGCGGCGTCGCGAGGTCTGCGAGCAGGACGGCGGCGACCGCCGGCTGCGGAGCAGCCGCAGGGGGCCGCTTGTCCTCGCCGGACGCGGCCAGCGCGTAGGCGATCGCAAACGACAGCGCCGCGATCAGCGCGGCGCCGGCGAGCGCAGGAAGGATCCGCAACGACATCAGCTCAGATGTCGACGCCTCCCGACCCCCGGTTGAGCGCGCCCCCGCGATCGGACAACGGTAGTACGCAATCGCTCCTCCGGGCGCCGATCTACCGCGCCGCGGGATAGGGACGTACCCCGCGGCGCGACAGGTCTACGTCCGGGCGCTGTGCGGGGTTCCCGGAACCTGCTGCCGGGCGGCGGCGTAGCGTCCATAGATGGTGGGACGGCCATCGGACGATCACGCGCTCGTCGGGCGCGCCCGCCGCGGCGACAGCGCCGCATACGAGCACCTCGTGCGCATGCATCAGCACGTCGCCTTCCGCACCGCCTGCCTGCTGGCAGGCTCACCCGCCGACGCCGAGGAAGCGGTCCAGGACGGGTTCGTCAAGGCCTGGCACGCGCTGCCGCGCTTTCACGAGGGCGCGCCGTTTCGTCCCTGGCTGCTCGCAATCGTGGCCAACGAGGCGCGGACCCGGCGGCGCGCCGCGGGCCGGCGCCAGGGCTGGACCCTGCGCGCCGTCGAGGCCGCCCGTGGCGAGCCGCCGGCGAGCGAGAGCGCGGAGGCCACGGTCATCGCGGCCGAGACGCGCGCGGCGCTGCTCGACGCGATGGCGCTGCTGGACGAGCGCGACCGCACCGTGCTCGGGCTGCGCTACTTCCTCGATCTCAGCGAGGCCGAGATGGCGGCGGTGCTCGAGTGCCGCCCGGGAACGGTCAAGTCGCGCCTGTCGCGCGCGCTCGAGCGGCTGCGGGAGGTGCTCGGCGCATGAGCGAGCTCGAGCGCGACCTCACGCTCCTGCGCGACGCGGTCGCGTGGCCGCAGACGCCCGATGTCGCGGCAGCCGTCGCCGCCAGGCTCTCCGGCAGCGAGGGCCAGCGCCCCGCCGCAGACGACGGCTGGTGGGCGCGGGTGCGGCGCCGTCCGCGGCTTGCGCTGGCGACGCTGATCGTCGTTCTCGCCGGCGGGCTCGCGGTGTCTCCCGCGGGCGGCGCGCTGCTGCGGTGGGTCGGCATCGGCTCGACGATCCGCGTCGTCGAGGTCCAGCGCCTGCCGCTCGCCGGTGGCGGCGGTGAGGGGTTCGGCCAGACCGTCGGGCTCGCGCGTGCCCGCCTGCTCGCCGAGTTCGCGCTCCGCGTGCCGGGCACGCCGACGCGCGTGCGCTTCAGCACGGCGATTCTCGGCGGCGCGGTGACGCTCGACTACCCGGGTGCGCGGGTGACGCAGTTCGCAGGCTCGCCGACTGACTTCATCCAGAAGGTCATCGCTCCGCCGGCCCGGGCGACCCGGACCATGGTCAACGGTGCACCCGGTGTCTTCGTCGAGAACGGGCCGACCCAGCTGTTCGTCAGCGATCGCAACGGCGACGCGGTGATGATCGGCGGCGTCGGGCCCGGCACGAACGTGCTGCTCTGGGAGTCCGGCGGCGTCGGCTATCGCCTCGAGACGCGCGACGACCTCGCAGGCGCGCTGCGCTTCGCCCACCGCCTGCGCTAGTCAGTGCTGGTAGGTCCGCAGCTGCAGCGGGGTCAGGCCGGCGAGGCGGGTCGCCTCGCGTGTGAGGTGCGACTGATCGGCGTAGCCGGCGAGCGCCGCCGCGCCTGCGAGCTCCGTCTCGGGCACGTGGCGCAGGAAGCGCTGGAAGCGCAGCACGCGCTGGAGCATCTTCGGCCCGTATCCGACCTCCTCGATGAAGCGGCGCTGCAGCGCGCGTTCGGAGAGGTAGACGCGCTCGGCCGTCCTCGCGACCGTCGCGTCGGCACGGTCGAGCAGCCGCACGGCCGCGCCTACCGCCGGATCGGGCGCCGGCCCGTCGACGAGGATGCGCGTGAGCTCGCGGGCGAACGTCGCGAGCGCCGCGCGGGTGTCGCGGGCGTCGCCGAGCCGGGCGTCCAGGCGCGCGGCGAGCCGGCCGTCGACCGCGTCGAGCGGGACGTGCTCGTCGGCGATCTCCGCCGCGGGCACATGCAACAGCGAGCGGATGGCGCCGGGCCGGAAGCGAGCGCCGAGGACGCGCAGGCCCTCGACGGGCGCCGGCCGTGCGAACCGCGTCTGCGGGCCGGCCACGTGGAGGCTGCGGTCCGGGATCCAGACGAGACTCACGCGGCCGTCGGGCAGCAGCCGCCTCCCACCCTCCGGCGCCGGCCCGTCGATGTCGTGCACCCAGAGGCACTCGACGAACGGCCGTAGCACCGCCGGCGGCGCTACCTCGCGGTAGGTGGGCGGACGATTCACTACGTCCCAGCGTAGAGGTCGTGTGTGCTGATCAGGATGGCTTCGGAGTCGTAGGCCTCGCGGACGCGGGCCAAGCGTTCCCAGACGTCGGCGCCGAACGCGTCGGCGGGGTCCGTGCCCGCCGGCGCGGTGTTCAGGAGCGCCTGCCGCGCGGTCCATGGCGCGAGCGCTGCGCGCAGCTCGTCATGGCGAGCCGCGATCGACGCGACCTCCTCTGGGATGAGCGCGAGCCCGACGGCGAGGATCGAGTAGGCGGCGTCGAGCCGGGGCTGCGCACCATGGCCGTGCGGCGCGCGGGCGAGCGCGCCCCCGAGGTGGCGCAGCTCGAGGACGCTCAGCGGCGCCAGTGCCGCATCGTCGATGAGGCCTGTGACGCGGGCCACTGCGTCGCGCGTCAGATCGTCGAGCATGAAGCCGTCGACAACACTCGCGTCGGGCTCCTCAGGGTCCTCGGCGACGCGCACGAGGTCGGCTGCGCCGACCGCAGCGAACGTGTCGCTGAGCACGCCGCGGGCGTTGCGGACCGGGGCGAGCGCCCGGTCCGCGTCGGCCTCGCTGCCGAGAAACACCGCGGTCAGCGTGACGAGCCCCGCCGGGACGATGTGGCGGAACACGAGCGACAGCGCGTCGGGCGCGTCGGCGGTGACGCGGCGGAACTGCTCGAGCACCTCACCGGCGTGCTCGGCCGGCCAGGCGACGGTGCCGGCGAAGACCGCCGGCAGCGGGTGCGCCACGAGCTCCATCGCGGTGACGATCGCGCCGCGCCCGCCGCCGCCGCGCAGCGCCCAGAACAGGTCGGGCTCGTCGTCGGCGTCGACGCGCAGATGTTCGCCGCTCGCGAGCACGACCTCGAACGCGCGCACGTTGTTGGCCGCGAGCCCGTGGCTGCGGCCGAGCCAGCCGATGCCGCCGCCGAGCGTCAGTCCCGCGACTCCGACGGTGGGGGCGAATCCGAGCATCGGCGCGAGGCCCTCGGCGCCGGCCGCCGCGGCGGCTTCGCCGGCGAGGACCCCGGCCTCGGCGCGCACGACGCCGTCGCCGACGCGGACGTCGCGCATCCGCGTCGTCTTCAGCAGCAGCACGTCGTCGAGCGGGCCCAGCGCATGCGCACCGTGGCCCGTCGACTGCACGGCGATGCGCCACCCTTCGCGGCGTGCGAGACGCACGGCATCCTGCACCTCGGCGACCGTCGCCGGGTGTGCGACGGCCGCGGGGTGCTGGTCGACGGCGAGATTCCAGGCTTGGCGGGCTGCGTCCCAGCCCTCGTCGCCGGGCAGCGTCAGGGCCGCGGCGGCGGTTTCGCTCTTGATCGTCATGGCCCAAGGGTGCGCCCTCGGGCCCGCGACGTCTTGAACGTTTCCGACGTCTAGGCGCGCGTGCCCGCGACGATCAGGTACTCCTGCTCGAAGCGCGCGGCCTCGGCGGTCCCGAGGTTCCACTCGTCGCAGAAGTCGTTCAGCGCCTGATCGAACTCGTCCTCGCGCCCGTCCTTGACCGCGTTGGCGCGCGCGACGAGCGTCGGGCCGTAGTAGGCCTTGAAGTGCTCGCCGTAGTCGCGGGCGTTCGCGAAGGCGGTGATGTCCAGGTTCTCGCGCTTGAGCGTCCCGAGCTGCACGCGGTCGCCGAACAGCTCGGCCACGTGCTCCTCGCCGCCCCACAGCGGCGGCGGTGACGCGCCGGGCGGGGGCGGCGGCGCGAACGGCCCCATCGTGCGGAAAAGCGCGCCGATCATGCCTTCGGGAGTCCAGTTGAGCATGCCGATCGTGCCACCCGGGCGGCACACCCGCACAAGCTCGTCGGCAACGGCCTGATGGCGGGGGGCGAACATCGCCCCGATCGAGGACATCACGACGTCGAAGGACGCGTCCTCGAAGGGCAGGTTCTCGGCGTCGGCCTCGACCCAGTCGAGCGTCACCCCCTCGGCCTCGGCGCGCTTGCGCCCGGCCTCGAAGAGCTCGGGCGTGAGGTCGCTGGCCGTCACGTCGGCGCCGGCCTGCGCCGCAGGAATCGAGGCGTTGCCCGTCCCGGCGGCGACGTCGAGCACCTTCATGCCCGATCCGATGCCACACGCCTGGACCAGCGTCGGCCCGAGCGGCAGCAGGAACGTCTCGACCATCGCGGGGTAATCCCCCGACGCCCACATCTTGCGATGGCGGGCCTTCAGCTCGGTATCGGGCACAGTTGACACGGGTTCTCCTCTTCGTTGACGAGACCACCGTACCGGCGTACCCGTGATCTCACCACGGGGAGCTACCCCAGGCTTTCCACGGCGAGCTACCCGAGGGTCCTTACCGGCGCGCGAGCGGCGAACACCTGGCGCGGGCCGTCGCGATCGTCCTCCCAGGCGGCGAGCACCGTCCCGCCCGCGAGCGCCAGCGCCGGGCGCCAGCGGCCGCCGGCGCGCGCCCCGCGGTCGTCGATGCGACGCACGCGGCCCGCACGCCCGCCCGGCAGCAGCCGCCGGAACGCGATCGCGCCCCAGCCGCGCGCGTGATCCTGCCATCCGAGCAGCGCGCCGCCCGCGGGAAGCGCGAGGAGGGCCGGTGCGAAGCTGGCCACGGGCGCACCATCGTGGGCGTCGACGATCCGGGCCGGATCGCCGGGCGCCGCGACCGCGATGTCGTAGAGCGGGTGCGGCGTGCGGGCCGTCGCGTCGTCCTTGCGCCAGTCGACGAACCCGACCAGCGGTCCATCGTCCGTGAGCGCCGCGTCCGGGGCGTCGTCGAGCGCCTCGATCCCGGCAGGGGCGCCGCCGACGGGCCGCGGCGGCGCCCAGCTCCCGCCGCCGTCGCTCGAGACCGCCGACCAGACGTCCCAGTCGTAGTCGCGGAAGTCCAGCCAGGCGAGCACAACGTCGCCACCGCGCGCCGCGAGCGACGGCGCCCACGCGTGCTCGAGCGAGCGCGCGAGCTCGACGGGCGCCGGCGCCGCCATCGCGCGACCGGCGTCCGCGCCCTCCGGGCGCAGCCGCGCCACACGGACTGCCGCCCGCGGCAGCCGTGCATCCCCGCGCGTGCGGCCGCGCTCGTCGATCCAAGCGACCACCGCCTCGCCTGCGCGCCCCGCCGCGACCGCCGGCTTCCACTGGTGATCGGCGCCCGGCGGTGAGTCGACGGCGTAGGGCTGCCCGATCGCGCCTCCGCGTGGACTCGTGACCGCGGCCCGCAAGCGCCACGGCGCGGCCGCGCCGCCGCGCTCCTGCCAGACGAGCCAGGCGCGGCCGTCGGGGCCGGCGGCGACGGCCGGCCACCACTGCTCGGCCTCCGCTCCGCCGGCCGGAAGCGCGCGCGAACGCGACCACGTGCGCCCGCCGTCAGCCGAGCGCGCGAGACGTACGCGCCAGCGACCCGCCTGACGCTCTTCGAACACGGCATAGGCGACCCGACCGTGGGCGGCGAGCGCGACGTTGCGCTGCACGCGGGGCGACGGAGCGATCGGCGCGTTGACCGAGAACGGCGTGTGGCCGAGGCGACGACGGCGCACCGGACGCCGCGCGGGCCGCCGTGCGACGACGACGTCGGCGTGGAAGACGCCCTCGACGTGGCCGCCGGCGCACGGGCCCGGGCGCGAGGCGGACGAGCACGGCGGTCCTGGGGGCAACAGCGCCTCGCCGGCCTCCCCCAGGCGCCGGCGGCGGTCACCGATCGGCTCCCCGGCGCGCGCCGGGTCGGGCACGACGTACGGGGCGACGAGTGCAAAGCCGCGTTGCGCGGGCTGGCCGGCGAGCGCCGAACGAGCGGATGTGCGTGACCCCGGCTCGACGACGACGTGCGACTGCGCGTCGGCGCTGACGTCGATGACGTTCCCGGTCATCTCCGGGAGGACCAGCGCCTCGATCGAGGGGTGGCGGACGACGTCGGCCCAGCCACTCGCGATCAGTGTGTCGGGGGCCCACATGCCACTCGTGCGCAGCGTGTCGCCGACGAAGAACTCCGGCTGAATCAAGAGGTCGACACCGCCCTGGTCGAGCTTCTGGACGACGTCGGGCATCCACGCGTCCTTGCTCGTGACGATCCCGAGCGTGCCGACCGGCGTGCGCAGCGGCGCAAGCCCGCCACTCACCGTCCCCGGCACGAGGTCGAGCCCGCCGGGCAGCTCGAGCGGCGTCAGGTAGGTCTTGATCTGCCGCGACACGAGCCGTCCGCCGGGGTCGAAGACGAGCGCCATGTTCACGGGCTCGTCGGTCGTCGCCTCGTAGGCGTAGCCGCGACCCGCGTCGTCCCCGCTGTTGAGGAGCGCGACCCGCACGGGATCCTCTACGGCGCACGGCTCGCCGGTGGGCGGCGCCAGGTAGGACGCGCGGTCCGTGCACACGATCCGCCAGCTGCGCGCCATGTTCACGCCCGCCTCGAGCCAGACGTCGTAGCGATCGGCGAGCTCGGCGAAGGTCTCGACGCCGACGCGGGCGAACGTGTCGGTCAGCGCGAGCGCGACGGCACGCGTCGGGATGCCTCGCAGCGCCAGCGCCGGGTGCCGCGCGGCGTAGTAGGCGACCTGCGGCGCGTACGACGCGGCGACGAGCGCGATCGCCGCGGTCAGGCCGCCCGTCTGCGGGGTGACCTGGCGACCAAGCGCGCCGCGGCTGCCGGTGAAGACCGCCATCAACCCGAGGTCCTCCGGCAGCGCGACGAGATCGCGTCCGGTCAGGTGCGCGGCGACGTCGTCGGCACCGTCCTGCACGAGCGGCGCGCCGTCGCCACGCAGGCGGCGGTCGAACAGCGCGAAGAGCTTCGCTCGATACGCCTCGCGACTCGCGAGCCAGTCGGCCGAGATGCGCGGCTGGACGGCGAACACGCGCACCACCCGCCCCTTGCGATCGGGCGCCGCGGCCGCGGCGGTGGTCCACGTGGTGGAGACCACGAGCACGAGGGCCAAGGCGACGATGCGGCGGCGCACGATGCGGGTCAGATCAGGCTGCGACCGCAGTCCTCGACCGAGTCGCCGATCGGGCGCGTCGTCCACCCGAGCGTCGTGCGCGCCTTCTCGCTGGAGAACCAGGACTGCTTGCCGAGATCGCCGACGACCGAGCGGATGCTGCCGTCGAACAGGCTCATCGCCCGCACCAGCAGGTCCGGCGCGACACGCGTGGGCACCTTGCCGGCGGCATCGCCCAGGCGCTCGCGGAGGATCGCCGCGACCTCGCCGACCCACAGGAAGCGGTCGGTCGCGATGAAGCGCTCGCCGGCGGCGGCGGGGTCTGACAGCGCGCGGATGTGCAGGTCGGCGACGTCGCGCACGTCGACGAACGTGAAGCCGAGCCGCGGCGCGGCGGGCATGCCGTCGAGCAGCCGCTGAACCGCCTGCAGCGAGTAGGAGTGGTCGTCGCTGAGCGCCGGGCCGATGATCGCCCCCGGGTTGACCGTGGCAAGCCGGTCCTCGGCCCCGGCGTCGCGGACGTGCTGCCACGCAGCCCGTTCGGCCAGCGTCTTGGAGCGGACGTAGGGCGTGCGCGCGGCGTCGTCGCCGTCGGTCCAGTCGGCCTCGGTGTACGGCGCGGCCTGCGAGCTGTCGCGCTGCGGGCGGATCGCGGCGATCGACGAGGTCATCACGACGCGCTCGACCCCGGCGTCGAGCGCGGCGCGCAGCACGCGCAGCGCGCCGTCGCGGGCGGGGACGATCAGCTCGTCGGGATCCTTTGGCTGTACCGGGGGAAACGGCGAGGCGACGTGCAGCACGTAGCGACAGCCGTCGACCGCCTGCGCCCAGCCGGCGTCGGACTCGAGGTCGGCGGCCTGCACCGCCAGCCGCGAGCCCGGGTCGACCCCGGCCACCTGGACCGCGGCACGCACGGCATCCTCGCGCGCGAGATCGCGGACGGTTGTGCGCACGTCGTGTCCGCGCTCCAGCAGCTGTGCAATGCACCAGCCGCCGAGGAACCCCGTCCCGCCGGTGACGAGCACCGTCCCATCTGCTTCTGACATGCGGCGACGCTAACCGAGTCGCGCGCTTTGCGCCCGCGCCTGCGCTGCGCGGGTTAGTGTCGCCGTCATGCGTGCCTCCTCCGTCCTCGGCGCCTGCCTCGCGACAACCCTCGCGCTTTGCGCGCCCGCCCATGCCGCCGCACCGGCCAACGACAACCGCGCCGCGGCCGCCCCGCTGTCGGCCGGCGCCGACGTCACGGGCACGACGGCCGGCTCCACCCGCGAGGCCGGCGAGCCGCCGAACTGCCCGGCCGACGGCGGTGGATCGGTGTGGTACCGCTACACGGCCCAGCGCGAGGGCTCGGCGCGCGTGCTGCTGGAGACGAAGGGCAAGCTCGATGCCTCGATTGCGATCTACGAGGTCGACAACTCGACGATCACGCGCGTCGACTGCGCCGACACGCGGCGCGGATCGGCGTTCGTGGAAGCCGAGCTGGAGAGGGGTCCCTACCTCGTCCGTGTCGCCGAGCGCAAGGGATCGCAGTCCGGCGACTTCCGCCTGCGCTTCTCGGGTGTGCTGACCGAGCCGACCGGCACCGGGACGCGGCTGCCCGCGTCAGGCCGGGTGCGCGGCACCGTGAACCCCCTGACGCGCCCGTTCCTGCGCGTGTCGCGCAGCCTCAGGGCGGGCCAGGACTACCGCGTCCGCGTCGCCGTCGGCAAGGGCGGGGAGTGCAACACCTCGATCAGGATCATCTCGCCGTCGGGTGACCAGAACGAGCTGGAGTGCCGCGACTACGGGATCGTCACACCCGGCCCGGGCGCGGGTGGGCGCTGGACGATCGCGCTCGACAGCCAGGGCGGCGGCGCGGACGAGCGCTACGACGTGTCGATCACGGCCACGGGCGCCGACGACCTCGCACCCGGGCACTTCATCGGCGGGTTCGGCCGGGCGGGAGGCAGCGTGTCCGGGCAGGGCCCAGACGCCGAGGACGTCTACCGCTTCGACGTCACCGAGCGCGCGGAGATCACGCTGCAGCTGCGCTCGAAGGGCTCGATGCACATGCAGCTGCGCACCGAGCGCGGCCGCGCCGTGACCTCGGCCGAGGTCGACGACGACACCGGCCAGATCCGCACGCGCCTGCGTCCCGGCCGTTTCTACGTCGTCGTCTCGGCGGCCGATGCCGCCGGCGGGCGCTACACGCTCTCGCGCCTGACGCGCGTGATTACCGCGACGACGGTCACCTGGGACGGCCAGGCATCGCTGGAGAAGGCGCCGGGATCCTCGAGCACCGTCGGGGTGACGACGACAGCGGCGGCCGGCGGCCGCGCGATCGTGACGGTGGAGCGCTTCGATCCGACCTACGGCTGGCGCTTCTGGATCCGCCGCACGATCCCGATCGCCGGCGGGCACGGCAGCATGTCCGTGCCGGCCACGTCGATCGGGCGCTACCGGGTGCGAGCGGAGTTCCTGGGCACGCGGCGACACAGCCCGAGCCGTACGCGCCGCACGGCGAGCCTGCGCGTCGTGGCGCCGCTGCGCGAGTAGCCCGCGCCGGGGTCCTTCGACGCTCTCACCCGTCTGACCGGATCGACGCCGTGAAACCGGGGCTGGGTTGAGCGTGGCTCAAGCACCCGCGAGCGCCGGCGTCAGGCCGTGGCGCTTCTGGATCGCGATCAGCAGCTCGCGGTCCGGTGGACCGTCGCCGTTGAGGGCAGCGGCCATCTCGCGGAAGTAGGCCGAGCCGAAGAGGCCGGGCGTGGAGATGGCGAGGATGGACGCCTCCCCCTTGACCCCGAATCCGTGGACGACGCCGCGCGGCACGTGGATCACGTCTCCCTCGCGGAGCGTGTGCGTGACGCCGTCGACCACCATCGTGAACTCTCCGCTGAGCCCGACGACGGTCTCGTCGAAGCCGTCGTGGCTGTGCGGCATCGGGCTGTGTGCGCCGGCCTCGAAGTCGCAGCGGAAGATCGAGACGGCGTCGTCGGTCTCGGTGCCCTCGACGAGGAACTGGATCTTCATCCCCGGGGCCTCGATGAGTTGATTCGGCATGTGGTCTCCTCCCGCGTGTGTAAAGTGACTTGACACGGATGCTTCCAGACCGGATCATCCGTGTCAAGTTTCTTTACGCAGATCTCATGGCCACCTCTGAACCTCCCCTCATCGGCGCGCTCCTGCGGATCCCGCTGGATCGCGTGTACGAGCAGATCCTCGGCGCGCTCCACGCCCACGGCTTCACGGACATCGGCCCGGCCCATTTCCAGGTGCTCCGCTGGCCGGGCCCCAACGGCCAACGCCCGGTCGAGCTCGCACAGCAGGCCGGCATGACGCGCCAGGCGATGAACTACCTGCTCGGCCAGCTCGAGGAGCTCGGCTACGTCGAGCGGCGCGTCGACCCGGACGACGTGCGCTCACGCCGGGTGTATTTCACCCCCCGCGGAACGTCCACGATCGGCGTCATCCGCGACGCGGTGACAGAGCTCGAGCGCGACTGGGCGACACGACTCGGTCCAGAGGACTGGGGCCAGCTCAAGCGACTGCTCGCCGCGCTCAACGACGCGGCTGCAGACGAGCCCGCTTCGTGATGTGGAGGTGATCCAGAGTGGAGACGGTGGGAATCGAACCCACGTCCGCGGTCGCGTAATGAAGGTATCTACGAGCGTAGCCGGCGCTCTGATCTCATCTGGCAGTCGCCTCGCCGGCGGGGTTCTGCCAGACCAGCCTCCTGAAGCTGTCCCCGACTTGGCGGAGACGGACCGCACCGGGTGAGCTGGCATTCTGATCCCGCAAACTCCCCGCGGCCAGCAGGCGGGGGGCGAGACCTCACGGCCTAGAGTTAACTAGGCGGCGAGGGCGTACTCGTGAGAGTCCGCACATATGGTTTTGCCGGTTTTAACGAGGCCTCCGGCACCTCGGCTCGCAACCTTCATCACGGATATCGACCACGTCGAAGCCTGTCGTCCCCGTGTTTTGGTTGTCCGGACAGTCTAGCGGCCGGTGTACCTGCAAAGCTCGCGGGGTGCGACGGCTGCTGACGATGGTCGCAATCGCGGGCGGGCTGCTGGCGAGTGGGTGCGGCGACAACGGGGATGACGACGCGCGGGCGCCCACAAGCGGCGCCGGCGGCGCGCAGACCGCTGCCGCGACACTGCGCGCAAACCTGACGAGCCGCCTGGTCGATGGGACATACCTGACGGCCGGCGTGGTCGCCGAGGCCGTCCGCGGCGGCACCGACCAGGAGCCGTTCACAGCAGCGGTCGACGCCGCCAAGGCCAACGCCGGCGCGCTCGCCGAGACCATCGCCGGCCCCTACGGGCCGGGGCCGCAGGCCGCGCTCGAGACACTCGGACGCGAGCAGGTCGACGCCTTCGCGGAATACGCCAAGGCCAAGCTCGCCAAGGACGAGGCAGCGGTGCAGGAGGCGCTCGCAGATCTCGACCGCGTACGCGCCGAGCTTGCGACGAGCCTCGCCGAGACCGTCGGCAAGCTCTCGCGCCGCGACGCTGCCGAGGAGCTGCGGCTGCAGATCCAGGCGCTCATCACCGCCGCCGAGGACACGCTCGGGAAGTCCGCGCGCACCTACGACGCGCTCTCCACTGCCAGCGACCGCGCGCCTGTCGGCGCGGAGCTGCTCGCCAAGGCGATCGTCAGCGACAAGCCCGAGCGCTTCGACGCCGAGCCCACCGGGCCGGCCGCAGCGATGCGCGCGGGGCTGACCGGGCGGCTGAGCGCCGACGCGTACCTGATGCTGCTGCGCGCCAACGCGATCGTCCGCTTCGGCGCCGACTCGGACTCCGCTAAGGCTGCAGCCGAGGCCGCGGACGCAAACGCGGTCGGCTTCACGCAGCTGCTGAGCTCGGTCTACGGCGAGGACGCCGGGCAGCGCACGCTGAAGCTCTGGCGCGTGCAGGCGCGGCTGCTGGCGGGGTATGCCCGGGCGAAGGTCGCCAAGGACGACGACGCGGCGACCGCTGCGCTGCGCGGCCTGGACACCTGGCGCCAGGAGATCGGCGGCCTGCTCGCCGGCTTCAACCCGAAGCTCAGCGCCGGACGCCTGGAGGACGCGCTCGAGCCGTTCGTCGCCGCGCGGACGGCCGCGATCCGCGCCGACTCCTCGCACTCGCCCAAGACCTACACGCGCCGGCAGGACGCAGCGGCCCGCGGGGCCGAGCTCGCGGCGACGCTGACGCGCGGCATCAGCGAGCAGTACCCGGAGAAGTTCGGCGGCGAGTAACCCGGCGTCGACGGGACGTGCCGGCCTCGCCGCTGTCCGTGCGGCGGGGGCGGGCTACCGGGGTGGGCGAGATTCGGCGAGGGGAGCCCTGCCTGCCCCAGAACGCAAGGCGACGCGGGTTCGAGCCGCTCGACGGAACCATTCCTCGATCGCGACCCCGAAAGGTGCGCTCGAGTTCCGGTGGCGCGGCCATTACACCGTCTTCCGGAAGCTTTTGACGGCCTCCGGTTGGTCCCCCGAGAGGGACCTGGCCTCGCTCTTCGCGGCTCGTTCCCGCGTCTGGATTCAACCTAGATGCAGGCCTATCTGAGCGCAAGAGCGCCCGCGTGATGATCCCGCAACTTGCGGTTATTTTTGCGTCGCTAGGGTGTCGGAATGAGCACGACCGCCGCCGCTGCCGACGTCGCCTGGGATCTCGAGCGCCTCGTCGATGGAGAAGGACCCGACGGCGCCAAGGCGCGGCTCGACGAAGCGCAGGAACGCGCCGAGGCGTTCGCCGCCGCGCACGCCGGCAAGGTCGCAGGGCTCGACGGTCCCGGCCTCGCCGCGGCGGTCGCCGAGCTCGCCGAGATCTCCGATCTCGTCGGCCGCGCGGGCAACTACGCGCACCTGCGATTCGCGGTCGACACCGCCGACCCCGAGGTCGGCGCGCTGATGCAGCTCGTCAACGAGCGCGGGGCGCGGATCGAGACGACGCTCGTGTTCTTCGACCTGGAGTGGGCGGCGCTCGACGACGAGCACGCCGAGCAGCTGCTGTCCGGCGACGGTCTCGACACCGCACGCCACTACCTGCGCACCGCGCGGCGCTACCGCCCGCACCTGCTGTCCGAGCCCGAGGAGATCCTCATGACCGAGAAGTCGGTCACCGGCAGCAGCGCCTGGTCGCGGCTGTTCTCCGAGCTCACGAGCGCGATCGAGGTCGACGTCCCCGGCGACGACGCGCCGGTCCAGCTCGACGTCGCACTGAGCCGCCTGCTCTCCGCCGACCGCGACGAGCGCGCAACCGTGCAGCAGGCGGTGACCGACGCGCTGGCGCCCGGCCTGCGCACGCGCGCCTACATCTACAACACGCTGCTGGCCGACCACGCGACCGACGATCGCCTGCGCAAGTTCCCGACCTGGATCTCCAGCCGCAACCTCTCCAACGAAGCCTCCGACGAATCCGTCCAGGCGCTGGTGTCCGCCGTGAAGGACGCCTACGAGATCCCGCGCCGCTGGTATCGCCTCAAGGCGCGCGTCCTCGGCCTCGACCGGCTCGCCGACTACGACCGCATGGCCGCGATCTCGAGCGATGACGAAGAGGTCGGCTGGGACGACGCCAAGCGCATCGTGCTCGACGCCTACCACGGCTTCAGCCCGCAGCTCGGCGCCTCGGCCGAGGAGTTCTTCGACGGCTGGATCGACGCGCCGGTGCGCCCCGCCAAGCGCGGCGGGGCGTTCTGCGCGTACACCGTCCCCACGCTGCACCCGTACGTCATGCTCAACTACACGAGCAAGCGCCAGGACGTCCTGACGCTCGCGCACGAGCTCGGCCACGGCGTGCACGCGTCGCTCGCGCGACCGCGCGGCCCGTTCGAGCAGCACACCCCGCTGACGCTCGCCGAGACGGCCTCGGTGTTCGGCGAGACGCTCGTGTTCCGCGCCCTGCTCGAGCAGGCCGACACGGCCGAGAGCCGGCTCGCGCTGCTGGCGCAGAACATCGAGGGCTCGATCGCGACGGTCTTCCGCCAGACGGCGATGAACCAGTTCGAGGACGTCGCCCACACAGCCCGCCGCGAGGAGGGCGAGCTCAGCGTCGAGCGCATCGGCGAGCTCTGGGCGCAGACGCAGGTCGACCTGCTCGGCGACGCCGTCGAGGTGACCGAGAACTACCGCTCGTGGTGGTCCTACGTCCCCCACTTCATCGCGACGCCCGGCTACGTCTACGCCTACGCCTACGGCCAGCTGCTGGCGCTGTCGGTCTACGGCCGCTACCTCGAGGAGGGGCCGGACTTCGTCGAGCGCTACCTCGAGCTGCTGGCCGCCGGCGGCTCGAAGTCGCCCGAGGACCTGGCCGCGATCGCCGGCCTGGACCTCGCCGACCCGGGCTTCTGGCGCAGCGGCCTGGACCTCGTCGAGCGCCAGCTCGCCGAGGCCGAGGCGGCGGCCGACGAGGTCATGGCGCAGCGGTGAGCTGGCAGCCCGAGCCGCCGCCACCGCAGGCGGAACCACCGCCGCCGCACCAACCGCCGCCGCCGCAGCGCAACCCGTTCGGCGAGCAGCGCCCGCCGTGGTACCGGCGCTTCGGCGGCTGGCTGGTCGGCGCCGGCCTGCTGGCGCTGAAGTTCGGCAAGGCGGCGATCCTGCTGCTGCCGAAGATCAAGGTACTGTCGACGTCGGCGACGATGCTCGTCTCGGTCGCCGCCTACGCCCTGATCTGGGGCTGGAAGTTCGCGGTCGGGTTCGTCGCGCTGCTGTTCGTGCACGAGATGGGTCACGTGATCCAGCTGCGGCGCGAGGGCATCCCGGCGTCGGCACCGGTCTTCATCCCGTTCCTCGGCGCCGTCGTCTGGGCCAAGTCGCTCGGGGACGACGCCGCGGCCGAGGCGCGCGTCGGCCTGGCCGGGCCGATCCTCGGCTCGCTCGGCGCGCTGGTCTGCTGGATCGCGGGCGAGGCGCTGGACTCCGACCTGCTCGTCGCGCTCGCCTTCACCGGGTTCTTCCTGAACCTCTTCAACCTGCTGCCGGTGACGCCGCTCGACGGCGGCCGTGCGATGGCGGCGCTGTCGCCGTGGATGTGGTTCGTCGGGCTGTTCCTGTTCGCCCTGCTGACCTTCACCTTCCCGAACCCGATCCTGATCCTGTTCCTGCTGCTGTCGGCCTTCGACGTCTATCACCGCTGGAAGGCCTACCGCTCCGGCGACCGCACCTATTACCAGGTGAGCACCCGCGCGCGGGTGCTCACCGTGATCGTCTACCTCGGTCTCGTCGTCGGCCTCGCGCTCGCGATGGATGCCACCCACCTCGAGCGCGATTTCGACGACGTCTAACTAGGGCAGCAGCAGCGGCGGGATCGTCACGGGGCTGTCGTAGAGCGCGACACCCGCACCCGTGAGGATGCCGAGGCCGGCGCACTGGCCGAGCACGTTGCACGAACCGCCGTTGAGCATGACCAGCGGCACGCCGACGAAATCGATCGACTTGTCCGTGATCGTGGCCGCATCGGTCGGGATGTAGAGCAGCTTCTGCGTCGCCGGCTCCAGCCCCGCCGCCAGCGCGTAGATGTGCGAACCACCCGTGTAGCCGGACGCCTTGATCTGACGCACCCCGACCCCACCGGCGGCGAGCAGGCCCTCGACGAGCGGCCCGTACGCAGTCAGCGGCGCCGGCAGCGCCGGCAGCGCCGGCAGGCCGGTCAGCGGCGGCAGCGTCAGCGCGCTGCCGTAGACCGAGTACGGCCCGGAGGTGCTGAGTGGCAGGCCCGTGTAGGTGCCGATGATCGTGTGGATCACGACGCCGGCCTCGACGGCGGGACCGCCGATGATCGTCGCGCCGTTGGGCCGCCCGGTCTGGGTGAGGAACTCGAGGCCCTCATCCAGCGACAGCTTCGTCGTCGTCCCGCCGCCCACGTAGCTGAGCTGCATCTTCGACAGCTGCGCCGCGTTGATGCCGAGCTTCGCGGCCTCGGTGCTCAGCTGCTGCTTGAGCGCCAGCACGTCCGCGTCGACCTGACCCAGCGACTTCAGGATCACGACGCTGTTGCCCATCCGTGCGTAAGCCACGAACGCGCGCGAGTCGAGATCGAAAAGCCCGAAGAGGTTCTGCGTGTCGCCGTTGGCCGCCTTGTTGCCCGTGTAGTTGATGATCACGAGGCGGTCCTCGCATGACCCCGGGGCCGACTCGCACTGCTGCGGCGTCGTCGGCGTGCACACCGCCGGGTTCGCCACACAGACACTCGGGTCGGGCGGAAGCACGAGCCCCGCGTCCGTCGGCATCTTGATCACGGTGAACGCCTGCGGCGCGTCCTTGATCGTGCTCTCGCGCCCGTCGCGCATCCGGAACTGGAACTCGCGCGAGGAGTTGAGGTTGAAGTCCACGCCGCCGGCGTTGTTGAGCGTGTCCTTGAAGCGCTGCTCCCAAGGGCGGTACTCGAACTGGACCGTCGAGACCAGTTCGTCGTTGGCCGTGGTCGCCGCGTTGATCCGGCAGGTGGCGATCGCGTTGCGCTTGTTCGCCTTCTGGGTCGGAGTGTCTGACCCCAGCACCGGCGCATTGGGATCGCCACGCACGATGTCGCGCTTGTAGCTGCGCGCGGTGTACACGCCCGCCTGCGCTCCTGCGGTCAACCACGTCCCGCCGTATGGCTGGTTCTCCCATGCCTGCGGCGTCGGCGGGTTGGTCTGCAGGATGATCAGCGTCTGGTTGGACAGGTGGTCCGCGCGCATCACCTGGGCGCTGTCGGTGTTGCGCGTGATCGTCGTGTAGCTCTGCGCTGTGGTGTCGCTCGCCGGGAGCGTGCGCAGCGGGTTCGTCGCGTTCGAGCTGGCCGAGCTCTTGGAAAGGCAGCCGCCCGGGATCGGGTTCGGGATGAACGGCGGGATCGCCGGTGTGATGAACCCGGCCGAGGCGTCAAGCTCCGGCTGGCTGTCGAGGGTCGTTGGTCCGCCGGCGGTGTCGGCCGGTGTCAGCGCGCTGCGCGAGCGCCCGCCGCTGTCCTCGTTGAACGGGACGTCGCCGCGATAGACGCCGCCGTTGGTTGGCGCGGTGAGCGCCCCGTGGGCGCACGTGGCGCCGGTAAGTAGACCCGTGAGCGCGACTGCGACCACGGCTGCGCCTCGGCGCGCCGACGTGAACCCCATGCCTGTGTACCCCCCGTAGGTGTGGAGCGACCCCCCTGGCCGGTCCAGACGGGCGCGAACCTACCAGGCCCGGCGGCGAAGTACGACAATCCGGCGTGCAGTACCTCCAGAACCTGGAAGTTCGGCTGCTAGCGCAGCGTGCCCTGGGCCTTGCCGAACCCGAAGTTGCCGGCGGTGTCCTTGCCGCGCAGCGTGACCTTGAGCTTCAGGCGCTTGTGCGTGCGCAGCAGCGTCCTGCCGTCCCCGGTCAGCGGCACCTGCACGGCGAGCAGGCCGCCCTTGTGCGCGAAGACGAAGCGCTGGGTGACGGACTTGACGCGGTTGCGCAACTGCGCGCTGATCGTGACGGCGACGCGCACGGGCTCGTCGCTGGACAGGTGCAGGCGCAGCCGGCCGCTGCGCAGGGCCGCCTTGCGACTCGAGCTGCGCAGGTCGGCGGAGAGCGTCGGACGCGTCGTGTCCGGCGGTGGCGGCGGCGGGACCGGGGCGGCCTTGATGTTGAGCGTCGCGCGCATGAACGGGTGCACGGTGCAGATGAAGCCGTAGCTGCCACCCTTCAGGACCGACGCGCCCGCGACCTCGGACTGGTGGCCGTTGCTGCCGGTCTGCGACGCGAACAGCGGCTTGCCGTCGACCCCCTTCGCCTCGGCGGTGACGTTGTGCGGGCCTGGGGAGAGCAGGTCGGTGTTGTTGAACAGCAACTTCTCCCCCGCGTTCAGCGTGTAGCTCGGGGCGTCCCACTGCCACAGCGTCTTCGCGGTAATGGTGGTGTCGGCACCGGCGGCGGCGGGCAGGGCGAGCGCACCCGCGCACACCACGACGATCGGACCCTTGCGCATGGGCGCCACGCTACTTGAGCGGCTCGCTCAGCGGTGCACTTCGCGCAGTGCGCGCTGCATGTCGCGCTCGGACTCGCGGCGCTTGATCGACTCGCGCTTGTCGAAACGGTCCTTGCCGCGGCCGACGGCGATCTCGACCTTCGCGCGCTGACCCTTGAGGTAGACGCGCGTCGGGACGAGCGTGAGCCCGCGCTCCTTGATCTTGGCCTTCAGCCGCTCGATCTCATAGCGCTTGGCCAGCAGCTTGCGCGTGCGCTCGGGATCGTGGTTGTTGGTGGCGGCGGGGCCGTACGGCGCGATGTGGACGTTGTGCAGCCAGAGCTCGCCGTCCTTGATCGACGCGAACCCGTCCTTGAGCTGGATCTGGCCGTCGCGCACCGACTTGACCTCGGTTCCGAGCAGCTCGATGCCGCACTCCAACGGGTCGGAGAGCTCGTAGCGAAACGACGCCTGGCGGTTGCTGGCGATGTCGCCGGCGCTGATCTTGCGTTTGCGGCCCTTGGCCATCGCGGTCCAGCTTAGGAGTTCAGGCGACGTCGAGCTCGACCCGACCGCGCGGCGCGTCGATCCGGCGCACCGCGACGCGGATCGGATCGCCGAGGCGCAGCGTCTTTCCCGACTCGGCGGCGAACAGGATCGTGCCGTACTCGTTGAGCTCCCACCAGTCGCCACGCATGCGGCGGACCGGGAGCATCCCTTCGAAGCCGTCCCCGAACGCGACGAACGCGCCCGCGCCGATCAGGCCGATGACCTCGCCGTCGAACTCGGCGTCGTCGCGGCCGCCGAGCTCGCGCTCGAGGAGGAAGCAGCGCGCGACGTCGTCGGCCTTGCGCTCGATGCTCATCGCGTCGCGCTCGCGCGCGCTCGTCCACTCCGCCGCCTCGGCCAGCGCGCCTGCGCGCGGCGCGTCCTCCCCGCCGCCGACGGCGCTGAGCAGCGCGCGGTGGGCGATCAGGTCGGGGTAGCGGCGGATCGGCGAGGTGAAGTGGCAGTAGCAGTCACTCGACAGCCCTGCGTGGCCCTTGTTCTGCGGCGAGTAGTGCGCCTGCTTGAGGGCGCGCAGGACCAGCGACGTCAGCGCCTGGCGGCCGTGCCCGGTGCGATCGACGTGCTGGGCGATCAGGCGCGACGCGGCGGCGACGGCCTGCGCCGCCTGCTGGGGCGACATCTTCTCGAACGTCGGCGGCGTCGGCACGTCGAGTGAGTGCAGCTGCTCCATCAGCCGCTCGACACCCTCGGCGTCGGGGTGCTCGTGGACGCGGTAGAGCGTCGGCACGCCGCGCTGGGCGCAGAGCGTCGCGACGGCCTCGTTGGCGGCGATCATCAGGTGCTCGATCAGGCGGTGCGACTCGGTCTGCACGCCGACGTGCGCGCCCGTGACGTGCCCGCCGCGGTCGAACGCGAACTCGGGCTCGGCCGACTCGATCGCCAGCGCACCGCGCTCGGCACGACGCGCGTCGAGCGCGGCGGCGGCGGCGCGCGCCGCGCGCAGCGGCTCTCCCCAGGGCTCGGCGAACGGCTCGGCGCCGACGAAGATGCGATCGACCTGGTCGTAGTCCAGGCGCTGGTCGGAGCGGATCGTCGAGCGGTAGAAGCTCGATGTCTTCAGCTCCGCGCCCGCGAACTCGAGCTCGGCGGTGACGGTGAGGCGGTCGACGTGCGGGCGCAGCGAGCAGGCGTCGTTGGACAGCGCCTCGGGCAGCATCGGCTCGACGGCCCCGGGCACGTAGACGCTCGTCGCCCGCCGGTAGGCCTCGCGGTCGACCGGCGAGCCGGGCCGCACGTAGGCGCTGACGTCGGCGATGTGGACCCAGACGCGCCAGCGATCCTTGCCCAGCGCCTCGGCGCTGATCGCGTCGTCGAAGTCCTTGGCGGTGACCGGATCGATCGTGAACGTCGGCAGCTCGCGCAGGTCGCGGCGGGCGTGGTCGCCGGGCTCGGCGTCGCGCGCGGCCGACTCGATCCCCGCCGGGAACCGGCGCGCAAGCCCGCGATCGAGCATCAGCGCCTCGATCACGACGCGCGCGACATCGGGCGTGCCCAGCACGCGCTCGATCGTCGGCGCGCCGCGGCGCGCGGTGCCCGAGCGCACGAGCACGAGATCCCCCGGGCGTGCGTCGCGGACGCGGTCGAGGTTGACGCGGCGGCCGCGCTCGAAGAACGGCGAGGCGGTGAGGAAGCGCCCGCGGCGCTCGAGCTGGCCGACCCAGCGCTCCTTGACCGGCGCGGCGTCGCGCTCGCGGAGCGGCGGATCGCGGCGCTGGCGCCCGTGCTGCCGCGGAGATGGCATCACGGGACCCGCCTCCGGCGGAGTTGCCGCCTCCGGCACCCGATCATGCGCGCTCGGTCGCCACGGCCGCGACCGCGCGGTCCAGCGCCTCGTCGCGGTTCTTCGTCGCGACGAGGTCGGACGCCTTGACGTCGGGCGACACGCCGCTGCCGGTCTTCGTCCCGGCGCCGCCGAGGAAGCGGCCCTTCGGCGTGAAGTACTGGCCCGCGGTGATGTCCAGCGCGCCGCCGTTGGACAGCTCGATCACCTGCTGGAAGACGCCTTTGCCGAACGTGCGCGTCCCGACGACCTCGGCGCGTCCGTTGTCCTGCAGCGCGCCGGCGACGATCTCAGACGCCGAGGCCGAGTTGCGGTTGACGAGCACGACGAGCGGCGCGCTCGGCAGCAGCGGGTCGCCCGTCGCGTCCAGCGTGCGCGCCTTCACCGTCCGGCCCCGCGTCGTGACGATCTTGCCGTCCTTCAGGAACGTCGAGGCGACGAGCTGGGCCTCGGAGACGAGGCCGCCGGGGTTGTCGCGCAGGTCGAGGACGTAGCGCGTGGCGCCGCGCGCCTTCAGGCGCTTCAGCGCCTTGCGCAGGTCCGCATGCGCGCCCGGGCCGAACTGCGACAGGCGGACGACGCCGACCTTCTCCTTGTCGCGGCGGATCAATCGCGCAGCCGTGAAGCCGGCCGCGATCGTCGCGCGCTCGATGCGCAGGCGCACGCGCTTGTCCTTGCGCTGGAGCGTGATCGCGACGGTGCTGCCGGCCGGCCCGGTCACATAGCCCGAACCGCGCCGCACGCTGAGGCCCTTCAGGGGATGCCCGCCGGCGCGGATGATGATGTCGCCGGCCAGTACGCCGGCGCGCTTGGCCGGCGACCGCTCGATGACGCTGACGACGCGCAGGCCCAGAGCGTGGCGCTCGACGGTGACGCCGATGCCGGTGAACTCGCTGCGCTGCTCTCGCTGGAAGCGCGCGTACTCCGTCGGCGTGAAGTAGTTGGAGAAGCGGTCGTTCAGGCGGCTGACCATGCCCCAGATCGCGTCGTCGGCGAGCTTGTCGGGGTTCGGCTTGACGTAGTAGGTGTCCTCGACCGTGTCCAGCGCCTCGGAGACGATCTGCGTCTGCTCGTCGACGAGCACGTCGGCGACGGGGCTCGGGAGGTCAGACGGATGACCGCCGAGCCAGATCCCGCCCGCGAGCACGCAGAGCATCGCAAGGGTGATCGACAGCGGCAGGGCAAGGCGGGACATGAATGCCGCCTAGGCTAGCGGCGGCACCTTTCGCCCAGATCAGACGCGCAGGAAGCGCCGCAGCGACAGGCCCGAGCCCAGCGCCGACACGAAGATCCCGGCCAGCAGCAGGATCCCGGTGAGCGCGAAGAAGTTGATCGTCCCCGGCAGCTTGAGCAGCGCGAAGTCCTCGACGAACGGGTCGAGCAGGGCGACCTTGCCGACGCCGAGCAGCAGCACGGCGATCACGCCGCCGAGCGTCCCGAGCACGATGCCCTCGATCACGAACGGCCAGCGGATGAACGAGTCTGTCGCGCCGACGAGCTTCATCACCTCGACCTCGCGGCGTCGCGAGAACAGCGACAGCCGGATCGTGTTGGAGATCAGCAGCACCGACGCCACGATCAACAGCGACACGAGCGCGAACATCATCCACTTGACGAGGCCGGTGGCGTTGAGGATCTTGCCTGCCTTCTCACGGCTGGACTGGACCTTGCCGATCGCCGGGTCGATCACCGTGCGCTTGCCCGACGCGGTCTGCGGCGACAGCGCGTCGACGAGCTTGAGCGTGTCGTCGGGATCCTTGGGCTTGATCCGGAAGGTGTCGGGAAGCGGGTTGGAGCCGAGCAGGCGGTAGGCCTCGGGGTTGTCGCGCTTGGCCTCCTTGTACGCGTCCTCCTTGGAGACGTACTCGACGTTGCCGACGTAGCGGGTGTCGACGAGGCGCTGACGCACGCGCTCGGCGTCCGTGTCGGTCGCGTTGGTCTTCAGGTAGACGTCGACGAGCACGCGGCCGCGGACCTCGTTCGCCGCGCCGGTCGTCGCCTGCACGACGGGGATGAACACCCCGAGCACGAGCACGGTGACGACGACCGACGCGATTGCGGCGAACGACGGGATCGCGTTGCGGTTGATCGAACGCAGCGCTTCCTTGGAGAAGAACCCGAGGCTCACTTGTCGTCACCCCAGAAGGCGCTGTCGAAGAGGTCGCCCGAGTCGTCGGGGCTTGGCAGTCGCGTCGGCGCGGGGGCCGGCTCGCCGCGCATCAGCGCACCGAACTCGCCGGTCGTGAGCTCGCCCTTGGCGTACGCGCCGATGCGCTCGTCGCGGACCAGCTGACCCTGGCTGAGCTCGATCACGCGGCGGCGCATGCGGTCGACCATCGCGTGGTCGTGCGTCGCGACGACGACGGTGGTGCCGGTGCGGTTGATGCGGTAGAGCAGCTGCATGATCCCGATGCTGGTCTCGGGGTCGAGGTTGCCGGTCGGCTCGTCGGCCAGCAGCAGCGGCGGGTGGTTGACGAACGCGCGCGCCACGGAGACGCGCTGCTGCTCGCCGCCCGAGAGCTGCTCGGGGTAGTTGTGCAGCTTCAGGCTGAGGCCGGTGAGGCGCAGGATGTCGGGCACCTTCGAGCGGATGTCCTTGCGCGAGTGGCCGGTGACCTGCAGCGCGTAGGCGACGTTGTCGTAGACGGTGCGGTTGGGCAGCAGCTTGAAGTCCTGGAAGACGACGCCGAGGTTGCGGCGGTAGAACGGGACCTTCTTGCGGTCGATCTCGGAGAGATCGCGGCCCGCGACCCGGATCTGGCCGTGCGTCGGCTCGTGCTCCTTGATCAGCAGGCGCAGCGCCGTGGACTTGCCCGATCCGGTCTGCCCGACGATGAACACGAACTCTCCGCGGTTGACGCGGAAGCTGACGTTGTCGAGCCCCGTATCGCCTGACGGGAAGGTCTTCGTCACCCCGCGAAACTCGATCACCGACGGCGCCCGGTCCTCCGGGCGCACGCGGTCCTGCAGCTTGTCGGCATGCCGTTCAACGATGGCCATCGCCTTTCGAGGGTTGCACAGCCGCGTCCCAGATCCTCCGCTGGCAAGCGCTGTTGCAGGCAGGCGCAACCTTCTGTCACAGGCTGCGTTACTGGGTCGATGCGACGGATCGCACTCCTTCTCGGCGCGTTTGCGGCGCTGTCGGCGCTGCCCGCGGGCGCGCAGGCCCAGGCGCCCGGTTTCGGGCCCGTGACGATCGCCGGGCGCATCCCGATCAGCGGACCGACGGCCGCGGCGGTGACCTCCGACGGGCGCGCTGCCGCCGCGATTGCCGCGACGTTCGCGCGCAGCATCGACGACACGCGCGTGGTGCTCGTCAGCCGCGGCACGGGTGGGTGGCGCGAACAGGACGTCAGCGGAACGACGCGCTTCGCCCGCGACGCGCAGGTGGCCGTCAATCGGCACGGGACCGTCGTCGCCGCCTGGGCGCAGTACACCCGCCGGCGCGGCAACGAGCTCGTGGTCGCCGCAGGCCCCGCGGGTGGGCGCGTGCGCGTGATCGCCCGGCGCCGTGTCGCCAGCGCGGCGTCCGCGATGCCCCGGCTCGCGGCATTGACCACCGAGCGAATCCTGCTGGCGTGGCGCGACGGCACCACCCTGCGTGCGGCTGCCGTGGGCGGCGACCGCCTGGGGCGCGCGCACGCGGTCGCGTCGCGCGCCGGCACGCTCGCCCTGGCGCCGCTGCGGTCCACGGTCGCGCTGGCGTGGCTGGACAGCTACGTCGGCAGGCGCGCTCGTGTGCTGCGCTCGGTGCAGCTGCAGAGCGAGGGCGCCCCGGTCGGCAGGCCGCTGATCGTCAGCCGGGCGGCGTCCGGCGCGATCCGCGTCGCCGGCAGCAACGAACCGCGCGCGATCGTCTCGTGGCTGCGGCCCGGCGGTCCGGCGCGCGCGTACACGCGGCAGGTCGCGCCCTTCACGCGCCCCGCACGGCCGGTGAACCCGGGCCAGATCGCCCTCGGCGCGCCGGCGATCGACCTCGCCGATGACGCGAGCGCCGCGCTGACGATGCGCGTCAGCGCCTTCGGCATCCCGTCGTTCGGCATCGTCGCCGCGAACTCGCAGTCTGGCGGCGTCTGGACGCGCATGTTGCCGCTGACGTTCGGCAGCCCGATGATTGGCAGCCCGCAGGCCGTCGCGCTCGGCGATCGCCGGTCGTTGGTGATCTTCGCCGACGCCCGCGCGCCGCACCCCGAAGTTCCAGCACCGATCTACGACGTGCGCGTCGGCGAGCGCGATGCGACGGGCAGGCTCATCGGCGGCCAGGTGCTCCCCACGCCGTACGACCACAACGACGGCGACGGCGTCGCGGTCGCCCATGCCGGCTCGCGCACGGTGATCGCCTACGCCGCGCCGACCGGGGGCCTGGCGGTCGCCGAGCGCACGGGCTGAGGTCCTATCCTGGCGGTCGATGCCGAAGATCAGCACCGAGACGCTCGCCAACGACCTGCCGTTGTACCGGGTCGGCCTCGAGGGGACCAAGGCGACGACGATCCTCGTCGCGTTCGACGCCGGTGCCCGCACCGAGCGGCCCGACGAGAACGGGATGGCGCACTTCCTCGAGCACCTCGTCTTCAAGGGCGGAGAGAAGTACGACGACTACCGCAAGGTCAACGAGACCGCCGAGCGCATGGGCGGCTCGCTCAACGCCTACACGTCGCACGACCTCGTCGCCTTTCACATCACCGTGCGTGCGGAGGCTGCGCTCGACGCGATCGACCTGCTGACGGACTTCGTCGGGCGGCCGCTGCTGGATCCCGTCGAGCTCGACAAGGAGCGCGGCGTCGTGATCCAGGAGATCGCGCGCTACAAGGACCAGCCGTCGGCCGTCGCCGAGGAGCTGATCGACGTCGCCGCGTTCGGCGACCATCCGCTCGGGCGGACGGTGCTCGGCCCGGCCGACCACCTGCGCACGTTCACGCGCGACGGGATCGTCGCGTTTCGCCAGCGCCGCTGGGCGGGCGCCCGCGGCGGGGCGTTCATCGTCGGCAACGTCGAGCACGTGCCCGAGAACGGCCAGGTCGCGGCGCTGTTCGAGCGCTTCCCGGCGCTGGGGCAGCCCGAGGCCTACGAGGCCGCGCCGGCGTTCGCACCGCAGGTGCGCGTCGAGCAGCGCGACTCCAACCAGTCGCACCTGCGGATGAGCTATCGCCCCGACGTCGACGTGTCCTCGCCGAAGGCGCGCGCGGCGCTCGCGATCTACTCGACGCTGCTGGGCGGCTCGATGGGCTCGCGCCTGTTCGACGAGATCCGCGAGCAGCGCGGCCTCTGCTACTCCGTCTACTCCGTCGACCACGCCTTCGCGGACGTGCCGGTGCTGCAGCTGGGCTCGGGCCTGGATTCCGAGAAGTGCGTCGAGGCGTTCACACGGATGCGTGAGATCGTCGGCGAGCTGCACTCCGACGGGCCGCACGAGGAGGAGGTCTCGCGGGCGCGGGCCTACGCGGCCGGGCGTCGCGTGCTGGCGTTCGAGAACACGAACGCCGTGGCCCGCCACGCGGCCTTCCAGACGATCGTGTTCGGCGAGACGATCGACCCCGACCGCGCGATCACGCTGCTCGACGAGGTCACGTTCGACGAGGTCGCCGAGGTCGCCCGTGCGATCGACCCGTCGACGCTTGCGGTCGCGTGCGTCGGCCCGCACACGGCTGACGAGTTCGCGTGAAGCGCATCGTCGCCGGGCTCGCCGTCAGCCTGTGGCGCGCGCGCCCGGACTGACCGCCGCGCCGAGTCGCTCGGCGAGGCGCCCCATGGCCCGGGCGTTGGCCTTGCGCAGCTGGGCGCGAACGAGCGGCGCGAGCAGCCGCTCCGCGAGCGGCATCGTCTCCCACGCGTAGGTGAACTCGACGTGCGTCCCGCCGTCGGGCAGGTCTGACAGCTCGTAGGTGCCGTAGGCGACGCGCTTGCCCTTCGCGCCGACGTTGCGCTCACGGATCATGCGCGGCGCCTGCGCCTCGATCACCTCGAACTCGACGTCGTCGGTCATCGGGCCCGACCTGACCTTCACGCGCGCCTTCGCGCCGATGCCACGGTCAGGACCCGAGCACTGCCAGTCGGTGAGGACGTGGTCGGTGAAGCTTTCGTGGTTGGGAAGGACGTCGAGGAAGTCGTAGACGTCCGGCCGCGCCTGCGGCACATCGATCGAGACGGTGACTGGGCCTGGCATGATGTACCAGATGGTACAGCCCCGCCGGCGCCTGCTGGACGCCGCCATCGAGCACATCGCCGCGCGCGGGATCTCCGACCTCAGCCTGCGCGAGTTGGCAGCGGCGATCGGCACGTCGCACCGGATGCTCATCCACCACTTCGGCTCGAAGGAGGCGTTGTGGGTCGAGGTCATCTGCGCGGTCGAGGCCCGCCAGCGCGAGGCGCTCGCAGACGTGATCCCCGACCCGGCGCTCGGCGAGGCCGAGGCGATGCGTACGTGGTGGCGTCACATCTCCGACCCGGCCCTGTGGCCGAACGAGCGATTGTTCTTCGAGGTCTACGGACAGGCGCTGCAGGGCCGGCCCGGCACGACCGGACTGCTCGACGGGATCGTCGACACCTGGGTCGACGCGGCGGTGCAGATGGGCGCCGAGCCCGCCCGCGCACGCCTCGGGGTGGCCGTCACCCGTGGGCTGCTGCTGGACCTGCTGGCGACCGGGGCGCGCGACGAGGTCGACGCCGCGATGGAGGCGTTCATCGCGATGCACGTAGATTCCGGGAATGGACCTTGACGCGCTTGTGCGCGCATTCCTCGCCGAGGACGTCGGCAGCGGCGACGTGACCACGCGCGCCACCGTGCCGGCGGGAACGCAGGGGCGCGGGCTGATCGCGGCCAAGCAGGACGGCGTGGTCTCGGGCATCGAGCCGGCCGTCGCGACGTTCCTCGCCGTCGACCCGGCGCTGGACATCGCGCGCCTGGCAGCCGACGGCGACCGCGTGTCGCCCGGCGCGCCGGTGCTCGACGTGCGCGGCGGCGCGCACGCGATCCTCGAGGCCGAGCGCACCGCGCTGAACCTGCTGCAACGGCTCTCGGGCGTGGCGACGCTGACGGCGCGCTACGTCGACGCGATCGCCGGGACCGGCGCGCGGATCCTCGACACGCGCAAGACGACGCCGGGGCTGCGGCTGCTGGAGAAGCAGGCCGTGCTGCACGGCGGCGGGCACAACCACCGCATCGGGCTCTACGACATGGTCCTCATCAAGGACAACCACATCGCCGCCGCGGGCGGCGTCGCGGCGGCGATCGGCGCCGCGCAGGCGCATGCTCCGGACCTGCCGCTGGAGTGCGAGGTGACGAGCCTCGCAGAGCTCGCGGAGGCGCTGGATGCGGGCGCCCCGCGCGTGCTGCTCGACAACATGTCACCGGGCGAACTGCGCGAGGCCGTCCAGTTCGTCAACGGCCGTGCAGAGACCGAGGCGAGCGGCGGCGTCAACCTCGACACGGTCCGGGAAATCGCCCAAACCGGCGTAACCTATGTGTCGGTGGGTGCGCTCACGCACTCCGCCCCCGCACTCGACTTGAACCTCACCCTGGAGCGTGTGCCATGACCTCTCTCCCCATGGCCCCGACTGGCCCCGCACCCCTGACAGCGCAGGAGATCACCGACCTGACGGCCGAGGTCCGCGAGCTCGCCAAGCAGCGCGACGCCGTGATCCTCGCCCACAACTACCAGCTGCCCGAGATCCAGGACCTCGCCGATTACGTCGGCGACTCGCTCGGGCTGTCGCACCAGGCCAACCAGACCGACGCCAAGGTCATCGCGTTCTGCGGCGTGCACTTCATGGCCGAGACGGCCTCGGTGCTCTGCCCGGACAAGACCGTGCTGATCCCCGACCTCGACGCCGGCTGCTCGCTCGCCGACAGCATCACGCCCGAGGAGCTGGGCGCCTGGCAGGCCAAGCACCCGGGCGCCGTGACGGTCATGTACGTCAACACGACCGCCGAGATCAAGGCGATGACCGACTACTGCGTCACGTCGTCAAACGCGGTCAACGTCGTCAAGCACATCTACGCGACGCATGGCCAGGACACGGAGATCCTGTTCGGCCCGGACATGTTCCTCGGCGCCTACGTCGAGAAGACCGTCGGGCGCACGATGCACGTCTGGGACGGCGAGTGCCACGTGCACGCCGGGATCCGGCCGTCGGACATCACCGACGTGCGTGCCGCCCACCCGGGCGCCGACTTCCTGATCCATCCGGAGTGCGGCTGCTCGACGAGCGTCATGGAGTACGTCGCCGCCGGCGACGTCGACTCCGAGGGCGTGCACATGCTCTCGACCGGCGGGATGGTCAAGTACGCCGAGGAGCACGCAGACGACACCGACGGCACCGTGATCATGGCCACCGAGACCGGCATGCTGCACCCGCTGCGCCTCGCCGCCCCGGGCCTGGATTGGGTGCCGGCCAACGCCGAGGCGTCGTGCAAATACATGAAGATGATCACGCTGCCGAAGCTGCGCGACTGCCTGCGCGACCTGACCGGCGAGGTCAAGGTGCCGCCGGAGATCGCCGAGCGCGCGCGGATCCCGATCGAGCGAATGGTGTCGATCGGCGCCTAGGCGTGGCACACGCCGGCCAGGAGATCGAAGGACCGGGCGGCGTGCGCCTGCGGTTCGTCGCGATCGCGCCGGAGCGGCTGGAGATGGAGGCGACGTACGGCGCTGCGGGCTTCCTGCCGCCGCCGCACCTGCACCCCCGCCAGCGCGAGCGGTTCACGGTGCTCGAGGGCACGATGCAGACGATCATCGACGGCGCCGAGCGCGACTACGAGGCGGGCGAGACGTTCGCGGTGCCGGCCGGCACGACGCATCAGATGGCGGCCCGCGGGCCGGCGCGGATGCGCTGGGAGGTGCAGCCGGCGCTGCGCACCGCCGAGTTCTTCGAGCGCCTCTACGGCGAGATGACCGACGGCACGCAGCCGCCGGATTCGATCACCGCGTTCTTCGACGAGTTCGCCGACGAGCTTCAGATCGCCGTGTAGGGCGCGTCGTCGTCGGTCCGCGGCGCCGCCAGCGGCGTCAGCTGCGGCGCGAGCGGCGCGGTCAGGTCCACCCCGCGTGCGACGACGGCGCGCACCGAGGCGAGGCTCTCTCGCTTGCGCTCGAACTCGACGGGCGTGTAGCAGTGCATGTCGGGCCGGGCGCCCATCTCCGCTGCGTCCCACAGTGAGCCTGCCTGGTAGACGCGCTCCAGCCACGGCACGCCGTCGAAGGCCTCCGAGACGAGGACGACGACGTACTCCTCGCCGCGCTCGCGTTGCAGGCCGGCGCCGCGGGCGTCCTCGACGCGCGCACCGCCGAGCAAGGCCGCGGTCAGCGGCCAGCGGTCGCCGATCCGTGCGAGGTAGCGGCCCAGCTCGCGTTCGTGCAAGTCCTCAGGAGCCAGTGTCACCATGCGCGGTGCAGGATCGTGCCAGCCCCGGACGCTCGCGTCCATGTACAGTTGTGTACTTAATGAAGCTCTCGGGGAAGACGGTGCTGATCACGGGCGCGGCACGCGGGATCGGGGCCGAGCTCGCACGCGTGCTCGCCGGCCGCGGGGCGCAGATCTCGCTCGTCGGGCTCGAGCCCGAGGAGCTCGAGTCCGTTCGCGCGGAGCTGCCCGGAACCGGCCACGTCTGCTTCGAGGCCGATGTCTGCAGCCAGGACGCGCTCGACGCCGCCGTCGCCGGCACGGTCGAGGCGCTCGGCGGCATCGACGTCTGCGTCGCCAACGCCGGCATCTCGAACTTCGGCACCGTCGAGAAGGCCGATCCCGACGTCTGGGTGCGGACCGTCGACGTCAACCTCAACGGGATGTTCCGCACGGTGCACGCGGCGCTGCCGCACGTCATCGAGCGCAAGGGCTACGTCCTCATCGTCTCGAGCCTCGCGGCGTTCACCTCGCCGCCCGGCCTGTCTGCCTACTGCGCGTCGAAATGGGGCGCCGAGGCGCTCGCCAACTGCCTGCGCCACGAGGTCGGCTTCCGCGGCGTGAAGGTCGCCAGCTGCCACCCGTCGTGGATCGACACCGACCTCGTCCGCGACGCCGAGCACGACCTGCCGAGCTTCAAGCAGATGCGCTCGCACCTCCCCTGGCCGGCGCACAAGACCACCACCGTCGAGGAGTGCGCGCTGACGATCGCCGACGGCATCGCCAAGCGCAAGCGCAAGATCCGCGTGCCGCGGGAGATCGCCGTCATGGACTGGACGCGCGTGCTCGCCAACGGCCCGCTGTCCGACATCGCGCTGCGCTTCGAGGCCAAGCGGCTGATGCCGCAGATGGAGGCGGAGATCGAAGCGCTCGGCCGGCAGTTCTCAGAGCGCACCGAGGAGCTCAACAAGACCGCCGTCTAGGATCGCTCGCCTATGCGAGCGCTGATGCTGCACGAGCTGGGCGGGCCTGACGCACTGGTCCTCGAGGAGATCGACGAGCCCGCGGCTGTCGACGGGCTCGTGCTCGTCGACGTCGCAGCGGCGGGCGTCGGGTTCTTCGACCTGCTCGTCACGAAGGGCGAGTACCAGATCAAGCCGGAGCTGCCGTGCGCGCCGGCGACAGAATGCGTCGGCGTGCGGCGCGACACCGGCGAGCGCGTCGTCGCCACCGCGATGTTCTCCGCGCTGGCCGAGGTGACGAACGCCGTGCCGTTCGCGACGTTCCCGATCGGCGACGCGATGACCGACGCCGAGGCGGCGGCGTTCCTCATCAACTACCAGACCGCGCACCTGGCGCTCGTGCCGCGCGGGCGGTTGCAGGCCGGCGAGACCGTCCTCGTGCTCGGCGGCGCGGGCGGCGTCGGCACTGCCGCGATCCAGGTCGCCAAGGCGCTCGGCGCGGGCAGTGTGATCGCGGCGGCCTCGAGCGAGCCCAAGCGCGAGGCGACGCTCGCCGCCGGTGCCGACCACGCCGTCGACGCCAACGACTTCATCGGCGCCGTCAAGGAGCTCGGTGGGGCGGACGTCGTCGTCGACCCGGTCGGCGGGGACGCCTTTGACAACAGCGTGCGCTGCATGAACCCGTTCGGCCGGCTGCTCGTGATCGGCTTCGCGAGCGGGCGCATTCCCGAGCTGAAGGTCAACCGGCTGCTGCTCAAGCACCTCGACGTCGTCGGCGTCAACTGGGGCGGGATGCTGCCGTTCGACACGTCGTTCGCGGCAGCGGCGCACGACGACCTGATGCGCTGGCACGCCGGCGGGCACATCCGTCCCGTCGTCGGCCCGGTGTACCCGCTGGCCGAGGGCGCGCAGGCCTACCGCGATCTCGAGACGCGGACCGTCGTCGGCAAGCCCGTCGTCACGATGACCTGAGCACGTGCAGCGTCGCGAACGCTGCGTCTGAGGCACCGTGCAGGCGCGCGCCGGCGTCGACCAGCGCGCGCAGGTGCGCGACCGCCTCGGCCGTGATCCGCTCTCCTGGCAGCAGCGCGGGGATCCCCGGCGGGTACCCGGCGATCGACTCGCCGGATACGCGTCCGACGGCGTCGTCGGCGGGCACGACCTCGGTCTCCCCCAGGAACGCGTCGCGCGGCGAGACCGCGAGCTCGAGCTCGGGGGCCGCGGGCAGCGCCTGCGTCGGGCGCTCGGCGGCATCGGGGGCGACGATCCGCTTGCAGACCTCGTCGAGATCGCCGGCGACGCGCTCGAGCGCGACCGGCGACTCGACCAGGCCGACGAGCAGCACGACGGTCGCGTGCGTCGCGAGCTCGACGTTGCCGTCGTAGGTCTCGCGCAGGGCGTCGGCGACCTCATAGCCCGTACGCCCGGTCGCGCGGACGTCGAGCACGATCCGCAACGGGTCCCATGCGGCGATGCCCGGGCGGCCGACGAGCTCGGGGCCGAGCACCGTGATCGCTGGCGTCGTCGCGAGCTTCGCGCGGGTGGTGCGGATCGCCGCGAGCGTCTCGTGCAGCAGCGCCTCGCCGTGCACCGCGAGCTGGCGGCGCGCGGCGTCAAGCGAGCCCAGCAGCAGCGAGGACTGCGACGTCGAGCGCACGAGGCGGACCGCGCGGGCGATGAGCTCGGGGTCGATGCGGCCGCTGTCGGCGACGTGCAGCATCGCCGACTGCGTCAGCGACCCCGCGATCTTGTGCGTGCTCGTGAGCATCGCGTCGGCGCCGAGCGCGATCGCGGTCGCCGGCAGGCCGGGGTGAAAGCCGAAGTGCGGGCCCCAGGCCTGGTCGACGACGAGTGGGACGCCGGCCGCGTGCGCGACCTCGGCGAGGCCCTCGACGTCCGCGCAGAAGCCGTAGTACGTCGGCGAGACGACGAACACCGCGCGCGCTTCGGGGTTGGCGGCCAGCTTGCGCTCCAGGCCCGCGGGCGTGACGCCGTGGGCCATCCCGATCTCGTCGTCGATCTCGGGGAGGATGAACGTCGGCACGCCGCCCGACAGCACGAGCCCGTCGACCAGGGACGCATGCGAGTTGCGCTGGACGATCGCGTGCGCGCCCAGGGGCGCGAGCGCCAGCGCCAGCGCGTGGTTGCCCTGTGTGGCGCCGTTGGAGAGAAACCACGTGCGCAGCGCGCCGTGCGCCTCGGCGGCCAGCGTCTCGGCCTGCTGGAAGGGCGTCGGGCTCGGCCCGAGGTCGATCCCGTGGATGTCCTGCGGGATGTCGAGCGCGAGCGTCTGGTAGCCGAGCGCGTGCACGAGCGCGGGGTCGGCGCCGATGCCGGCCTTGTGCCCGGGGACATGGAAGCGCCCGGGGCCGCGCAGGCCGTATGCGATCAGGGCGTTGAGGTATGGCGCGACGGGCTGCTCGCTCACGCAGCGCAGCCTACGCCGAGCGGCGCAGCAGCTCGGCGCGGACGAAGGCGTCGAGGTCGCCGTCGAGGACGCGCTGGGCGTCGCCGCGCTCGACGTCGGTGCGGTGGTCCTTGACCATCGTGTAGGGGTGCAGCACGTAGGAGCGGATCTGCGAGCCCCAGCCGACGTCCATCGCCTCGCCCTTCTCCTTGGCGATCTCCTCGGCGCGCTCGCGCTCTCGCTGCTCGACGAGCTTGGAGCGCAGCATCTTCATCGCGGTCTCCTTGTTCGCCGTCTGCGAGCGCTCGTTCTGGCACTGCACGACGATGCCGCTCGGGCGGTGCGTGATGCGCACGGCCGAGTCGGTCTTGTTGACGTGCTGGCCGCCGGCGCCGCTTGCCCGGTAGGTGTCGATCTGCAGGTCGTCGGAGTCGATCTCGACCTCGCCCGGGTCCTCGATCACCGGCGCGACCTCGAGGCCAGCGAACGCCGTCTGGCGCCGGCCCTGCGAGTCGTAGGGTGAGATCCGCACGAGCCGGTGGACGCCCTTCTCGGCGCCGAACAGGCCGTAGGCGTTCTCCCCGGCGGCGCGGAACGCTCCGGACTTGATGCCGGCCTCCTCCCCCGCGCTGACCTCGAGCAGCTCGACGTCGAAGCCGCGCGACTCCGCCCAGCGCATCTCCATGCGCAGCACCATCTCCGCCCAGTCCTGCGCGTCGGTGCCGCCCGCGCCGGCGTTGACGGTGACGAGCGCGTCGCCGGCGTCGTACTTGCCGCTGAACAGCCGCTCCTCCTCGAGCGCCGCCAGGTGCTCCTCGATCGTCGCGACCTGCTCGGTGACCTCGTCCTGCATGGCGGCGTCCTCGGCGGCCATCTCCGCGAGGGCGTCGAGGTCGGCGACGTCTGACTGCAGCGTCTTGAACGCCTCGAGCTTGCGTCCCGCGCGCGCGTGCTCGGAGGAGACCTTGGCCGCCGCGTCGGAGTCGTCCCAGAAGCCCGGCGCCTGCATCTGGCCTTCGAGCTCGGCCAGGCGCGCCTGCAGCGTCTCGGGGTCGACCGAGCCCTGCAGGCGCCCGAAGCTCTCGCGGATCGCCGCGATGCGCTGGGGCAGCGGGAGACTGGTGTCAGGGGCCGTCGCCATGTCAGACCCACGGTACCGTCAGCGGGCGCGAATCCGCTGACGGCCGAGGTCCGCTGGGCGCTGCCGCGCCTCAGGTCAGCGCGACGGTGACGTCGTCGACCTGCGCCCAGGTGTCACCGTTCGCCCAGAGGCCGGCGAACATGACCAGCGAGGTGTTGGAGCCGCTGTTCACGGTGGCGGTCACCTTCGTGTAGTTGTCGAGGCGCATGAACCGCGTCTCCCCGACGACCTGGCCGGTCGGTGTCCTGAGCCCCATGTAGCCGTCGGCGTTGTTCGCCGACGTGCGAATCCAGGCGGACACCGTGTACGTGCGGTTGGCCGTGACGCCGATCGTCTGGGTCAGGGCGTTGAAGCCCGACGTGTTGCGCACCCAGCCGTTGCGGCTGCCGGTGCGTGCCAGCCCGCCGTTGTCGACGCCGCATTGCCCCTGGCACACCCACGGCGCCAGCCCGTTCTCAAAGCCGCCGTTGGACAGCGGCGCGGGAGGCGGCGGGGGCGGCCCGCCGAGCGCGGCGAGCATGCGCGGCATGGCGTCGTTCAGCGCGAAGTTCCAGCAGCTGAAGTTGTGCCCGCCGTCGCAGCCGTAGGGGACGGACGGGCCCGGCCGTCCGTACATCCAATAGAAGTGCGGGACGCCGGCGGCGTCGAGCGCGCCGTGGAAGCGATCGGCCGATGCGCGCATCGTCCCCTCGAGCACGTCCTGGTCGTTGATGCCTGCCCCGGCGTAGAGCGCCACGCCGACACCCTGCAGGCGCGGCGCGCGGTTCAGCGGGTTCAGCGCGTTCCAGGTGCCGTCCAACGGCCAGAACGGGTTGCCGAACGGGCCGTACGGGTTGAAGCCGTACTGCGTGGCCTGCTCGGTGACCACCGTGCGCGTGCCGGAGTCACCGAGGTCGACGGCGCCGGAGAAGCTCGCGACGTAGGCGAACCGATCGGGACGGTCCTGCGCGTAGCGCACGGCGCCGAATCCACCCATCGACAGGCCCGCGATCGCGCGGCCGCTCTTGGCGGCGATCGTGCGCAGGTTCGCGTCGACCCAGGGGATCAGCTGGTTGAGGTGGAAATCCGCCCATTGCTGCGCGGTCGAGCCCTGGCTCACCCAGTTCGTGAACCAGCCCACCTTGCCGCCGTCGGGCATGACCGTGATGACCGGGCGGTTGTCCGTGATCGGCTCGACCGCGCCGCCGCCGGTCGTCCACTGCGCGGAGTTGCCGCCCGCGCCGCCATGCAGGAGATAGAGGACCGGGTAGCGGGTCGTTCCGCTCGTGAAGTAGTTGTTCGGCAACGTCATGCGCACGCGATGGGGCCCGATCACCGCGGCGGCAGCGACCTTCGTGGTGGAGATGTCGACCTCGAGCGTCCGGGGCGTGATCCAGCGCCAGCCGGAGACGGTGATCCCGTTGCCGGAGACGACATTGGGGGCGTCCGCGGCGGCCACCGAGGGGCCGACGGCCGAAGCCAGGCCGACGAGCAGCAGCAGTGTGAGTCGGATCGTCTTGGCGCGCATGCTGTGGGGTCTCTCCTCCGCGAGTGGCGTATCGCTCGTGTACATCACGTCTTGTACCATGTCTGTACATGACTGGTCAAGTCCACGACCGCCTCCCCAAGGGACCCCACGGTCTCAGCCGCGAAGAGGTCCAGGCCTCACAGCGTCAGCGCATCCTCGACGCCGTCCTCGACGTCGTCGGCGAGCACGGCTACGCGGCGGCGACCGTGGCCCATGTCACCGCATCCGCGGGGATCTCCCGGACGACGTTCTACGAGCAGTTCCGAAGCAAGCAGGACGCGTTCCTGACCGCGTACGACGAGTTCGGCGAGCGCTTCCTCGCCGACATGGACGACGTGTCCGTGACCGCCCCCGCCGACGTGCTCTCCGCCGCGGCCGACCGGCTCGTGGACTGGGGACGCAGACGGCCGCTCGCGTGCCGTGCCTTCCTCGTGGAGATCCACGCCGTCGGCGAGGACGGCCTCGAGCACCGCGACCGGGCGATGCGCCGCGCGGAGGAGCGGTTCGACCGACTGGCCGGATGGGTGCGTACCGTCGACCCGAGCCTGCCGCCACCGCCGCGTCTGATCGGGCGGGCCGTGGTCGCCGCGTCCTGGGAGCTCACCGCGCAAGCGGTCCGGGCGTCTGGCGACACCACCGCGGAGTCGCGCGAGGCGCTCGCATACATCTGGCTGCTCGGGTTGACGGGGCGCCCTCAGCTGTCCGTCTGACCGGGCTCGTCGACGATCTTCCAGAAGGAGTCCTTGCGGCTGATCTTGCCGTCGCTGAGCTCGAACAGGTCGCACCCGCGCACCTCGATCGGCTCGCCCGAGACCTGCGTCCCGCGGATCGTCCACTCCGATACGCCGCGGTCGCCGCACACCCAGTGTCGGTCGTCGCAATAGCGAACGTCCGGAATCCCGTCGAACCTCGCCTGGATCCCTTCTCGAACCTGCTGCTTGCCGACCAGACGGCGTCCTCCCGGCGCCGGCCCGCGCGGCGTGTCCATCACACAGTCCTCCGCGAAGAAGGCCATGACCGCGTCGACGTCGTGCGCGTTGAACGCGTCGAGAAACGCTTGCAGCACCTGCGTCGCCGCCTTGCCCATGTCTCGTCCCTTCGTTTGCTCAGCCGAGTCCCTGCGCGAAGCCCTGCCGCCAGCTCGCATAGTGGGGTGTCCAGCCGAGCTCGCGCCTGGCCTTCTCGTTCGAGGCTCCCCGCGCCTCGATCATCATGACCGTCGCCGTCTCACCGGCCACCAGACGCCCCAGCCAGCGCGGGACGCGCCGTGGTGGCTTGGCATCCAGTGCGCTAGCGAGCACCGGCAGCCACTCCCGCACCGGCGCGGGGTCGTCGTCGACGATGTTGTAGACACCCGACTGGCCGCGCTCGATCGCAACCGCGGTCGCTGCCGCGGCGTCTTCGATGTGGACGAGCGACCAGACGCCACCACCGTCACCGACGATCGGGAACCGACGCTTGCGGATCGGCGCCGCCAGCTCCGCGTCCTGCGCCAAGCTGATCGCGGTCCCGGGACCGTAGAAGCCGCCATAGCGCAGCGCGAGACCGTCGCCCCACTCGATCGTCGTGACCGCCTGCTCCAGATAGAGCATCGCCTCCAACCCCGGCTGCCGAGGCCCCGACGGGTCGGAGTCGACGATATCGGCCTCGGTCAGCACCGGGCCGCCCGTGCGAGCAAATCGGAACGACCCGAAGCTCTGTGCCACGAAACGCCGCGCCCCGACGACGCGGCCGGCGGCGAGGAGATGGTCGGTCGCTTCCGTCCGGAGCCGGTTGGTCATGATCGCGCCCTCGAAGCGCTCGGGGTGCCGCATGTCCCTCGCGGACATCTTTCCCGACAACGCCGTGAGCTGATGCACGATCACCTCGGGCTCGGCGGACGTCACCGCTCGAGCGATGGCGTCGGCGTCGAGCGCGTCGGCCACGATCGGCCGCGCCCCGAGGCTGCGCACCAGGTCTTGCTTGGATGCGTTCTTGATCATCCCGACCACCTCGTGGCCCCGCGCCACGAGCTGCGGGACGAGCTCTCTGCCGAGAACGCCAGTGGCGCCGGCGACGAAGATCTTCATGACTGCTCCTTTCGTCTCATTTGCCAGTTAGACGAGACAGAGGCGCAGCCTGTGACAGTGCCGAGCGCGCGCGCCGGAGGGCGCCTCGCAGCTCGGCCATACAACGGGCGTGGGTGCGTAGCGTGCGGTGGAAAACACAGCCTGAAGGGCCGACGGGCCCAGGCGGCAGTCACCGGCGGCGGGCGTGGAGGGGCTGGGCCGATGCGCGCAAGGACGACCACCGGCGATCGTCGGCCGCGGCGGTCCGTTGGTCTGCCACGGCGTTCCGAAGGTCGGACGGGACGGGTGGGTCGCCCTCCCGGGCGGGTTAGCTTTCAAGCGGCGTAGCCGCGCCGCCCGGGAGGGCGTGCCCTCGCGGCCCGGCCCGCTCGCGGGCTGTCGAACGGCGGCGGGCGGAGCGACGCCGGCTAAGCCCCGTGGCACTTCTTGAACTTCTTGCCCGACCCGCACCAGCACGGGTCGTTGCGACCGATCTGGTCGTGCTCGTCGACGCGGCGCTGCTCGACGGCCACGAAGCCGCCGGCCTCCTCAGGCTCCCCGCCGTTGCCGTAGGACTCCGGCCCGCCCGCCCCGCCGTCGCCGAATGCGCCGGCGATCGCGGCCGCGCCGGCCGCCGCGCCTGACGAGTAGTTCACGCGCGCTGCGCCGCCGGTCGGGCTGCTGCTGGGCCCCGGCTGGTACTGGGCAGCCGCACTCGCCGGGTCATCGGGCTCGACCTCGACCTCGATGTGGAAGATCATGCGCGCGAAGTCCGACCAGATGCCGTTCATCAGGTCCTCGAAGAGCGTGAAGCCCTCGTTCTTGTACGCGACGATCGGCTCGATCTGGGCGAACCCGCGGAGGTGGATGCCCTCGCGCAGGTAGTCCATGTCGTAGAGGTGCTCGCGCCACTTCGTGTCGATGAGCTGCAGCAGCAGGTAGCGCTCGAGCGCGCGCATGAGCTCGTCGCCGAACTCCTCCTCGCGCTTGTCGTACATCGAGAGGGAGTCAGCGGCGAGGCGCTCCTTGAGCTCCTCGGCACCGAGCGACTGCTCCATCACCTGGTCGCGGTCCAGCGACACCGGGAAGATGTCGTTGAGCGCGGTGAACAGGCCGTCGAGGTCCCAGTCCTCGATGTAGTCGCCAAGCAGGTACTCGTCGACGGTGCGCCCGATCGCGTCGGCGATCTGATCGCGCGCCGTCTCGGACATGTCCCGGCCCTCGAGCACGTCGTCGCGATAGCGGTAGATCACGTCGCGCTGCTTGTTGAGCACGTCGTCGTACTCGAGGACGCGCTTGCGGATCAGGAAGTTCTGCTCCTCGACCTTGCGCTGGGCCTTCTCGATCTGCTTGGAGAGCATGCCGGCCTCGATCGGCTCCTCGTTGCCGTCGTCGTCGACGGTGCCGAGACGGTCGAGGATCTTGTAGATCCGGTCACCGGCGAAGAGGCGCACGAGGTCGTCCTCGGCGGAGAGGAAGAAGCGTGACTCGCCGGGATCGCCCTGGCGGCCGGAGCGGCCGCGCAGCTGGTTGTCGATGCGCCGCGACTCATGGCGCTCGGTGCCGACGATGTAGAGGCCGCCGGCCTCCAGCACGCGCTCGCGGTCGCGCTCGACGCGCTCCTCGATCGAGGGCAGCACGTCGGCGTAGCGCGCGTGGTAGTCGGGGTCGCCCGGCTTCAGGCCGAGCTTGGCGAGCTCCGTCTCGGTGAGGTGCTCGGGGTTGCCGCCGAGCTTGATGTCGACGCCACGGCCGGCCATGTTCGTCGCGATCGTCACGGCGCCGGGCTGCCCGGCCTCCGCGATGATCGAGCCCTCCTGCTCGGCGTACTCGGGCTTGGCGTTGAGCACCGTGTGCGCGACGCCGTGCTTCTTGAGCTCCTCGGACAGGACCTCGGAGACCTCGACGGAGATCGTGCCGACGAGCACCGGCTGCTCGTTGGCGTGGCGCGCGACGATCTCGCGCACGACGGCAGACCACTTGCCGTCCTTGGTCTTGTAGACCTGATCGTTGTTGTCCTTACGGACCATCGGCTGGTTCGTCGGGATCTGCACGACGCCGAGGTCGTAGATCTTGGTGAACTCCGTCGCCTCGGTCAGCGCCGTGCCCGTCATCCCGGCGAGCTTGTCGTACATCCGAAAGTAGTTCTGCAGCGTGATCGTCGCGAGCGTCTGGTTCTCCTCCTGGACGCGCACGCCCTCCTTCGCCTCGACGGCCTGGTGCAGGCCCTCCGACCAGCGCCGGCCCTCGAGGATGCGGCCGGTGAACTCGTCGATGATGTTGACCTCGCCCTCGACGACCGCGTAGTCGACGTCGCGCTTGTACAGCGACTCGGCCTTCAACGACTGGATCAGGTGGTTGACGAGGTGGCCGTTCTCGGCGCGGTAGAGGTGGTCGATGCCGAGGAACTTCTCGGCCTTGGCGACGCCGATCTCGGTGACCGCGACGGTCTTGTGCTTCTCGTCGAACTCGAAGTCGAAGTCGGCGACGAACTCCTTCTTCGTGCGCGGGTCCATGCCCTCGGGCTTCTTGCCCGCCTGCATGATCTTCGCGAGCTTGGCGAACTTCGCGTAGAGGTCGGCGGCCTGCTCGGGGGCGCCGGAGATGATCAGCGGCGTACGCGCCTCGTCGATGAGGATGTTGTCGACCTCGTCGATCAGGCCGAAATGGTGTGTGGCGAGGGGCTTGGAGCCGTCCTCTGCCAACCGGCCGCCGTGCTGGACCTTCTCCTCCAGCGACTGGGCCATGTTGTCGCGCAGGTAATCGAAGCCGAACTCGGAGTTCGTGCCGTAGGTGATGTCGGCCTGGTAGGCGCGGATCTTGTCCTCGGGGTCCTGCATGTTCTGCAGGACGCCCCACGAGAGCCCGAGGAAGTCGTAGATCGGGGACATCCACTCGGCGTCGCGGCGCGCCAGGTAGTCGTTGACCGTGACGAGGTGCACGCCCTTGCCGGCGAGCGCGTTGAGGACGACTGCGAGCGTGCCGGTGAGCGTCTTGCCCTCGCCGGTCTTCATCTCGGCGATCTGCCCCGAGTGCAGGACCATGCCGCCGATCAGCTGCACGTCGAAGTGGCGCATCTCCATCGTGCGCTTGCCGACCTCGCGCGTGATCGCGAACACCTCGGGCAGGACGTCGTCGAGGGTCTTGTCCCCGTCGGCGACCGCAGCGCGGATCTCCGCGAAGCGCGCCTTGAGCTCCTCGTCGGACTCGAGCTCGAGCTCAGGCTCGTAGGCACTGATCGCGGCGACGCGCTTCTCGTATGACTTGAACTGCTTTGATTCGCCGAGGTTCAGGGCGCGGTCGAGAATCCCCATATCTGGCTGAGGGTAGCAGCGGCGAGGGGGTCAACCGCCCGTCGTTAAGGGCGTTTTAGACGGCTGGGACTTCGCCCCCGCCGAGGCTCTCACCGGTGCGCGCCGAACGCGCCTCGCGGCGCTTGCGCCGCTTCTCACGGTGACGCTTGACCTGACGTGAGAGCTCCTCTTCGCAGAGGTTGATCGCATGGCGCATGTCGCGGTCGGCGTCCTTTGCGCGCAGCGTCACTCCCTTGAGATAGAGGGTCGCCGAGACGGTCTGACGCTCGGCGATCGCCGGGTTCTGCTCCTCGGACACCTCGATCTCCAGCCGTGCCAGCTCGGAGACCTGTGCGGAGATCTTGCGGAAGCGCTTGTCCACGATCTCGCGCAGCTCGTCAGTGACGGGAATGTTGCGACCCTTGAGCTCGATCTGCATCAGGTCCTACTCCTTCCGTCGGAAGTCGAGTGGCCGCCGACTGTACGCCTTCACAAGGTTCTTGCATAGGTGACTGCCAGAACGTGTACGGCACCCGCGTCGCGGACCGCGCGAGCGCACGCGGCGAGCGTCGCACCGGTCGTCTGGACGTCGTCGACGAGGATCACCCGGGGCGGCGCCGGACCGCGTGCGGCGACCTCGATCCGGCCCGATTGCAGGCGTTCTGCGCGTCCTGCGCCGAGCTGGCGCGTGGCCGCGCCGGTGCGGCGCAGGAGCGTCTGCAGCGGCAGGCCTGTGCGCCGCTGCAGCGCGCGCGCCAGCGTCAGCGCCTGGTCATGGCCCCGCCGACGAACGCGCGCGGGATGCGCCGGCGCGGGGACCAGGACAGCGTCGGCTGCGAACAGGCCGGGCGGGGCGTTCGCGGCGATCTGGGCGGCCATCAGCGTCGCCGCCCGGCGGTGGTTGCGGAACTTCAGCGCGGCGACGAGCGATCGCGCCGGGCCGTCGTAGGCCATCGGTGCGTATGCCTGCTGACTGCGCGGGCTGCGCAGGAACGGCAGCGCGCGCCGGCACGGGGCGCAGAGATCCGCGCCCGCGGCGCCGCAGGCCAGACAGCGCGGCGGGACGAGGAAGTCGAGCAGCACACCCGCAGCGTGGCGCGCGACCTGTTACAGCGCTACCACCAGCCTGTGACGAAACTGCGTCAGCCCCGCGCCTTTCGCGCGACGGCCTGGAACTGGTCGTTGGCCAGGCGCATCACGACTCTGTACGGCCACTCGAACTTGCGCGTGAAGAAGTGCGCGGCCTGGATGTCGCGCGATGTGTAGACCCAGTAGCGGTTGCGCTCGACGCCCTGGAGGATCTTCGCCGCGGCCTCCTCGGGTGTGACCGCGTGGCGCTGGAAGCGCCCGATGAACTTCTGCATCACCGGCGCCCCTTTGTCGACGCCCGCGATCTCGACGGTGTTGACCAGGCCGGTGTCCACCCCACCCGGGCAGACGAGCTGGACGCCGATGTCGTGACGGCGCAGGTCGAAGCGCAGGACCTCGGAGAGCCCGCGCAGGCCGAACTTCGTCGCGCTGTAGGGCGCGTGCCACGGCAGGCCGAAGATCCCCGCCGCCGACGACACGTTGACGATGTGCCCGCCGCGCCTGGCCTCGATCATCGCCGGCACGAAGTACTCGATCACGTGGATCGGGCCCATCAGGTTGACGTCGATACAGCGACGCCATTGCTCGTGGGACAGCGTCTGGACGGTCCCCCACACCGCGATGCCGGCGACGTTCATGACGACGTCCAGCGAGCCGTGGGCAGCATGGATCTCGTCGGCCATCGCCTTGACCGCCTCGTGGTCGGCGATGTTGAGCGCCTTGGCGTAGCGGACGCGATCGCCGAGCTCGGCCGTGAGCGCCTCCAGCGCCTCGGCGTTGATGTCCGTCAGGAACAGGTGCGCGCCCTTGTCGGCGGCTGCGAGCGCTGTGGCGCGGCCGATGCCGCTGGCGGCGCCGGTGATCAGGACCTGCCTGTCGGTGACGGTCTTGGGTGGCATCTATTTCCTCGTGTCGAGTTGTACGCCGAGGCTGTTGAGCGTCCCGGCAAGGGCGGCGTAGTGGCCGGCGAGGAGGCACAGCTCGATCAGCTGGCGGTCGTCGAGCTCCGGGCGCAGCTGCGCCCACGTGGCGTCGGCGATGCAGTGGTCGGCCGTCAACTCGTCGGTCGCGCGCAGCAGCGCGGCCTGCAGCGGCGTCCAGCCGTCGGCGTCGGGTCCCGCGGCGACGCGGGCGATCTCCTCCGCGCTGAGTCCGACGCTGCGGCCGATGCGCTCGTGGTGGTCGCGTTCGTAGGCGCTGTCGCAGAGGTGCGCGACGCGCAGGATGACCAGCTCGGTCTCCTGGCGGCCGAGCTTGCCGCCGGGCATCATGCCCGCGTTGTAGAAGAGGAAGCGGCGCAGCAGCCCGCGGTGACGTCCGAGCGTCGTGAAGATGTTCGCCGTCTTGGTGCCGATCGTTCGCTTCGCGGCCTGCGCGAACAGCCAGTTCGGCAGGCCGATGTCCGAACGCCCGCCCGGTGCGATCCGCGGCGGCGTCACGGCAGCACCGGCAACAGCAGGCGCGAGCGCGTCGCACCGCCGACGGAGACGATGTTCAGCCCCGGGAACGCCGGCAGCATGAACGACGACGTGCCCACGAGGTACAGGCGGATCCGGTGCCCCGCCTTGAAGCGGTTGCCGATCGGCCAGAACTCGACGCGGTACTCGCGCGTCTGCAGCAACCCGGCCGGCCGCTTGAAGCTGAGCTCGTTGTAGGGCTGCACGACCTCGCCGTTCTCGTCGATCAGCGACTTCGCCGGGTTGATGTACGGGTAGCTCGTGCGCAGCCGGCCGACGCCGACGGGGAACGCGCGCCCGTCGGGATGGACGTCGGCGACGACGGCATGCAGGTCGGCCTCGGGCGAGGTGCTCGACATGAAGACGTCGAGGCTCGCGGGGCCGGCGACGTTGATCGCGGTGCCCAGCGCGGGCGACGTCCATGTCGCGGCGCCGATCCCGCCGAGCGTCATGTCGGTCAGCCCCGGGATCATGCTCAGCGCCGTGCCGGTGACCGACGCCGTCTGCGGATCGGTCGACGTGCCGACCGACAGGACCGACGGGTAGAGCTGCGTGCCGGGCGTCGGCGCCGGCGCGTCGCGCAGCGTCCTGTCGGCACCCATGTACAGGCGCTTCCACTTCGTCCCCGGGACCGGCCAGTCGGACGCGTCGACGCGCGTGAAGTCGCCGTTGAGCAGCGACTCGCGGCTGCCGTTGCCGAGCCAGAGCTGGACACGCGGCTCGCTGTCGATGCCGTTGGCCTCGCCGAGGAGGTAGCGGTCGAACCAGCGCCGGTAGGCCGGGAAGGGGCCGCCGGTGCTTGCGGCCCAGCCGTCGTGTGCCCCGAGGACCATCAGGTGCGCGCCGTCGGCCTTCAGCGCCTTGTAGCTCTCGAACGGTCCGCGCGCCTCGGGGTCGTAGAAACCGGTCTGCGCGAGCACCGGGAAGTGGTTCGGGCCCGGGCGCTGCGAGTGCCCCTCCCAGAAGCCGTCGCGCGAGACGTGCGTGGCGATGTTCGCGACGGTCCCGAGGAACCCGGCGCCCGAGAGCAGCCCGTCCAGCGGCTTGTCGATGCTGCTCGCCGCGAGCAGACCGCCGACGCCGAGCCCGACGACCGCGCCGGGCACGAGGTTCATGATCCCGCCGGGGTAGAGCAGGTCGCGGTACAGGTCGTTCGTGCCGGCCATCAGCACGGCCGTGTCGACGCACGACAGCGGCAGGTGCAGCGAGTTGTAGACCGCGATCGCGCTGGCCGAGAAGCCGTAGAGCCCGATGTGGCCGTTGCTGAACGGCTGCCCGCAGATCCACTGCAGCACCTCGGCGATGTCCTGCTGGTCACGCGGGCCGACCGCGCCCCACGTCCCGGTGCTCTTGCCCGTCCCGCGGGCGTGCACCTGGACGTAGTTGTAGTCCGGCCCGAAGTCGTTGCCGCAGCAGGTGGGCGCGTAGGGACTGAACTCGACGATCAGCGGTCGCGGCGAGAGGTCGCCGTGACCGCCCACGAGGACGTGCAGCTTCGCGCCGTCGCCGGCGGTGAAGGTCATCGTCTTCGACGTCAGCGCGGCGTCGGCCGCGGCCGGTGCGGCGGCGGCGAGCAGCGCCGCGGCGAGCACGACTCGGGCGAGGCGCCTCATGCGTCCAGCCCAAGCAGCTCGACGCCGAGTGCGAGCAGTGGTTCGCGCAGCGCGGGCAGCGACTCGTGGTCACCGGTGGCGATGCGCATCGTGACCATCGAGCTGATCGCGCCGACGAGCGCCTCGCAGCGCAGGCGGTCGTCGGTGCCGGCGAAGGTCGCGAGGAGGTCGACGAAGGCGTTGAGCATCGCGACGCGGCGGGCGATCGCCTCGTCGCCGGCCGCATAGACCTCGATCAGGAAGGTGCGTGCGGCGGCGGGCTCGGCGGCGAGCGACTCGAGGTAGGCGCCGAGCAGCGCGTCGAGCCGCTCGGCGGTGTCCCCGGCGCCCGCCGATGACGTGACGAGGCGCCCGGCGAGCAGCTGCGCCACGCCGTCGAGCGCGGCGAGGAAGGCGTCGTCCTTGTCCTTGAAGTGCTGGTAGAAGGTCTCGCGCGAGACGCCGGCGCCGCCGATCACGTCCGCGACGGTGACCTTCGCGAACCCGCGCTCGGCGACCGCCTCGGTCATCGCGACGAGCATCCGCCCGCGCTGGGAGGCGAGCACCTCCTCACGCGGGATCCCGTGCCGTCCTCGTGGTAGCTGCTCGGCGGTGCGCGCCATGCCGCGGGAGATTAGCGAACATCCGTGTTCGTAACACGGGGTCAGATCTTGAAATCGAGCATCAAAGGTCTTTTCAAAAGACCGAATGTGCTGGATTTCAAGATCTGACCCCTAGGATGCCGCCGTGCTCGGCGTCGCCGCGGACACCTCCTGGACGCTCGAACCCGGCGCGCTCGCGCTCGTCGCGCTGCTCGGCTACGCCTACATCAGGCGCTGGCGCGCGGTGCGCCGGACGACGGATCGCATGCGCGGCGCGCCGGTCTGGCGGCTGTGGATGTTCCTGCTCGGCGAGCTGCTGCTCGTCGTCGCGCTGGTCTCTCCCGTCGACCGCCTGGCCGAGCAGGTCTTCGCGATGCACATGACCCAGCACGTGCTGCTGCTGGACCTCGCGCCCGTCTGCTTCATGTTGTCGCTGACGCGGATCCTGCTGCGCCCCGTGACGCGTGCGTCGCAATCGCTCGAGCAGCGTGCGGGGCTGCTGATGCACCCGGCCGTCGCTGTCGCGCTGTACGTGGTCGTGATGAGCGTGTGGCACATCCCCGCGCTCTACGACGCAGCGCTCGAGCACTCGCTCGTCCACGTGCTCGAGCACGTCTGCTTCCTCAGCGCCGGCCTCCTGTACTGGTGGCACCTGCTGTCGCCGATCCGCAGCCGGATGCGCGGCGGGCCGTTCGCGCCGGTCGTCTACATGCTCGCGACGAAGCTGCTCGTCGGGATGCTGGGCATCGTCATCACGTTCGCGCCCGACCCGCTGTATGACTTCTACGCCGACGGGCCGCGCGTCTGGGGCCTCAGCCCGCTCGACGACCAGGCCGTCGCCGGCGCGATCATGGCCGTCGAGCAGTCGATCGTGATGGGGATCGTGCTCGCCTGGCTGTTCATCGTCGCCCTCGGGGAATCCAGCCGCGCCGACGAGCGCGCCGAACGGTACGGTTGACTGCGTGAGGGCGAGAGTGGCGGTTCTGGTGCTCGGGGTCGTGCTGCTTGCTGCGGGTGAGGCGCAGGCCAAGTCGCCGGCGCAGTGCGCGCCCGGCGACCTCGTGGAGACCGCCCTGCAGGGCCAGGTTCCCCTGGCCGACCGGTTGTCGGGCCGCGCGGCGAAGGGCTACACGTGCAACCTCACGGAGATCGGCAACCACCCGAGCACGTCGTTCGCGAACTTCGACACGTACGAGAACTGCGCGTACTACAGCGACACGATCGGGCTCTACAGCGCCGAGGGCGGCACGATCGTGCTCGACGTGTCAGATCCGCGCAAGCCGGTCCAGACCGACTACCTGACGGCCAAGCCGTTTCGCAACGCCGGCGAGTCGCTGCGCGTCAACCGCAAGCGCGGGCTGATGGTCGCCGACCGCTACATCGTCAGCGGGATCGGCCGGCTCGACGACGCGTCGTCGCCGCGCCAGCTCGCCGTCTACGACGTCAAGGGCGACTGCCGCCATCCCAAGCTGCTGGCCGACACGGTCATGCCCAGCGGCGTCGGCCACGAGGGCTGCTTCCAGCCCGACGGGATGGTCTATTACATGGGCAGCACGGACACGATCACGCCGATCGACCTGTCCGACCCGGCCCACCCCAAGCAGCTCGCCGAGCCCAAGGCGTGGGGTATCCACGGCTGCTCGACGAGCGACGACGGCAACCGCGGGTACTTCGCCGACATCGGGACCGGCCGGCTGCGGATCGCCGACACGAGCCAGGTGCAGCAGCGCAAGCAGGGCGCGGTGATGCGCCAGATCTCAGAGCTCGTCCTGCCGGAGAACTCCGGGCAGCAGTCGACGATCCCGCTGAGCATACGGCGGCAAGCCCTACCTGCTGGACTGGTCGGAGTACCGCACGTTCCTCGTGCCGTGCATCCCCGGGCAGCAGAAGTCCTCGAACTTCGGGTATCCGGCGATCATCGACATCGCCGACGAGACGAAGCCGCGCGTCGTCTCGACGCTGAAGACCGAGGTGATGGATCCGAAGAACTGCGCGGCGGTCCTCGCCGACGGCGCGTTCATCCAGAGCCCGGACAAGTTCCTCAAGGCCGGCGACGTCTTCCCGCTGATCGGCTCGCGCGTGTTCCTCTACGACTCGCACTACTGCTCGACCGATCGCCTGCACGACCCGACGATCGTGGCGTGCTCGAGCTTCGCGTCGGGCGTGCGCGTCTACGACATCCGCGATCCCGGCAAGCCGGCGGAGATCGCCTACTGGAATTCCGGCTTCGTCAAGGACCCGGTCGGCTCCGCGCTCTACGGCAACCTCGCCGTCGCGCGGCCGGTGATCCGCTCAGATCTCGGGCAGATCTGGTTCCCCGACGCGTTCAAGGGGTTCCATGCCCTGCAGTTCCGCGACGGCGTCTGGCCGTTCGCCGACCGCGACCCGTGCCCGCACGTCGACTACTACCTCGAGCAGTACGACCTCGGGTATCGCGACTGCCGCGCGCAGCGCACGGCGACCGTGCGGCTGCCGAGCCAGAGGCCGTGCCGCACGACGCGGGACCTCACGATCCGCCTGCGCGGCGAGTTCGCGAGCGTCCGCGTGTACGTCCGCGGCAAGCGCGTCGCCACGCGGCGCCGCGGGACGCGCCTGATCGTGCGTGGGCCGGGCACCGGCCGCTACACGCTGCGGATCGTCGCGCGCACGCACGGAGGCCGCACGGTGACCAAGACGCGCCGCTACCGCACGTGCGTGCCGACCGGGAAGGCCAGGCCTCGCGCGGCCACGAACCCCGTGCTGTCGGCCGCGGTCCTCGACCAGGTCATCGCGCTCTGCCGGCTGATGGGCCAGCGAGCTAGCTGAGGACCGTGCCGTCGGGCACGTGGAGGGTCTCCCCCTCCGCAGCGCGCACCGTGACGTCGCCGCGCACGACGACGCCTGCGCCGAACGTCACGTCGCCCTCGACGACGAGGCGGTCGCACTCCAGCAGCGACGGCGGCCCCGCGGCGAAGCGCGCGTCGAAGTCGTGCACGAGCTTGAAGCGCTCGTCCAGCCTGACGACAGGCGGGCGACCGGGGCGCGACGGATCGAGCTCGATGCGCGACGCCTCGGTCAGCACGTAGGCGTCCGAGCGCACCCCGAGCAGGTCGTCGGTCGTCTTGACCGGCGCGTAGCGCGTGCGCGGCACGCGCACGGCGCGGGCGCCCGCCAGCGCGTCGATCGCGGCGCCCATCGCCGTCTCGACCTGGATCACGGGCGTCGAGCGCTTGTCGCGCGGGTCGACGGTCTTGCGATTGACGATCAGCGGCAGGTCGAGCACGCCGTCCGCTGCGACGTCGCGCAGCTGCACGAGGTCCAGCCACAGCGAGTTCGTGTTGAAGTAACGGTGACGCTCGACGTCCTGGAAGGCGTCGAGATCGGCCTCGGGCGTCATCGCGATCTCACGCAGCACGAGCGCGCCGTCGCCGCCCGCCCGCTGCGCCAGGTGCCCGCCCTTGCGGTCTGCGGCCGTGCGATCGGCCGCCTCCATCAGCAACGGCGCGCCGGAGGCGGCGAACCAGGCGAGGATCGAGACGTCGAGCGTCGCGCCGAGGTTGTCGGAGTTCGAGACGAACGCGTAGCGATGGCCGCCGGCCAGCAGCGCGTCGAGCATCCCGGACGCCACGAGCGACGGGTAGAGGTCGCCGTGGCCGGGCGGCGCCCACTCCAGCGCCGGATCGTCGGGCCACGAGACGGGCTCGAGGTCGTCGGCTCGCAGCTTCGGCACGCGGCTCTGCAGGAAGTCCAGCGGCACGTCCTGCTCGGTGATCGCCGGGTGGCCGGCGAGCCGCTCCAGCGAGGCGGCACGCGTCGCGAAGGAGTGCATCAGCACGAGCGGCACCGGCGCGTGGGTGCGGCGCAGGTGCAGGATCTGCTCGGCGATGACGTCGAGGAACGTCAGCTCGCCCTTGACCGCCAGCAGCGCCTTGGGGCCCGAGAGCCCCATGCTCGTGCCGAGGCCGCCGTTGAGCTTGATCACGACCGCCTGCGCCAGCGCCGCCTGCGCGGCGCCGGCGTTGGGCTCGGCGAACGCCGCGGCGTCGGGCAGGGCCTGCACCGGCTCGATCTCGGACTCCGGCAGCAGCCCGGTCTCCCCGGCCTTCAGGCGCTCGAGCTGGCGCGCGAAGCTCGCGCTGACGGTCGTCTCGCTCACACCGGGGATGCTACGACCAGGCGTCGCGGTAACTCGCCTGGGCCGTCGTCGGCGTGTCGATCTGCACGCCCAGCGACGCGAGCTTTAGCCCCGCGACCTCGCGGTCGACGGCCTCGGGCACCGGCATCACGGTGTGCGGCAGATCGGCGCCGCGGGCCACGAGGTGCTCGACCGTCAGCGCCTGCAGCGCGAAGCTCATGTCCATCACGGCGCTCGGATGGCCGCGGCCGGCGGCGAGGTTGACGACGCGCCCGGACGCGAGCAGGTTGAGCCTGCGCTCGCCGACGACGTACTGCTCGACGAGCGGAAGCACCTCGACCGGGTCACCGGCCAGCGCGCGCAGGTCGGCGATCGAGATCTCGACGTCGAAGTGCCCGGCGTTGGCGAGGATCGCGCCGTCCTTCATCAGTTCGAAGTGCTCGCCGCGCAGCACGTCGCGCGACCCCGTGACCGTGATGAAGACGTCGCCGCGGCCCGCCGCGTCGCGCGCGGTCATCACCTCGAAGCCCTCCATCCGCGCCTCGAGGGCGCGCAGCGGGTCGATCTCGCAGACGACGACCTGGGCGCCGGCGCCGCGCGCGCGCAGGCAGACGCCGCGCCCCGTCCAGCCGTAGCCGAAGACGACGACGGTCTGCCCGGCGTAGAGGATGTTCGTCGCGCGCAGGATGCCGTCCAGCGTCGACTGGCCGGTGCCGTAGTGATCGTTGAAGACGCGCTCGGCGCGCGCCTCGTTGACGGCGATCACCGGGCAGCGCAGCGCGCCGTCGTCCTCCAGCGCGCGCACGCGCAGCAGGCCGGCGGTCGTCTCCTCGGCGCCGCCGAGCAGGCCGTCGGTCGCGCCTGCGGAGTGCAGGAACGTGATCAGGTCGGCGCCGTCGTCGAGCGTCACCTGCGGCGCGGTCGCGGCGACCGCGGCGACGTGCGCGACGTACGTGTCGGCGTCCTCGCCACGGCGGGCGTGCACCGCGGCGCCGCCGGCCGCGAGCGCCGCGGCGACCTCGTCCTGCGTGGAGAGCGGGTTGGCGGCGCAGAGCGCGACCTGCGCGCCGCCCGCGCGCAGCGCCCGCACGAGGTTCGCCGTCTCGGCCGTCACGTGCAGGCACGCCGCGACCGCGATGCCCTCGAGCGGCGTCTCGGCCGCGAAGCGGTCGCGGATCGAGCGCAGGACGGGCATCTGCCCGTCCGCCCACTCGATCCGCGCCTCGCCGGCCTCGGCAAGCCCGAGGTCGGCGACGTCACTCATGGTGGTGTTGGGGGTGGGTGGTGGGACTAATACCGGTAGTGATCCGGCTTGTAGGGGCCCTCGACGGTCACGCCGATGTACGCCGCCTGGTCGGGGCGCAGCGTCGTGAGCTTCGCGCCGAGCGCGTCGAGGTGCAGGCGTGCGACCTTCTCGTCGAGGTGCTTGGGCAGCACGTAGACCTGCTTGTCGTAGTCGTCGTTCTTCGTCCACAGCTCGATCTGGGCGATCGTCTGGTTGGAGAACGAGTTCGACATCACGAACGACGGATGGCCGGTCGCATTGCCGAGGTTCAGCAGGCGCCCCTCGGACAGCAGGATGATCGAGTGGCCGTCGGCGAACTTCCACTCGTCGACCTGCGGCTTGATGTTGATGCGCTCGGCGACGTCGGCGAGGCCGGCGACGTCGATCTCGTTGTCGAAGTGGCCGATGTTGCCGACGATCGCGTTGTGCTTCATCCGCGACATGTCCTGGGCGCTGATGATGTCCTTGTTGCCGGTCGTCGTGATGAACACGTCGCCGAGCTCGAGGACGTCGTCGAGCGTCTTGACGTCGTAGCCCTCCATGCAGGCCTGCAGCGCGCAGATCGGGTCGATCTCGGTGACCGTGACGCGGGCGCCCTGGGCGCGCAGCGAGGCGGCCGAGCCCTTGCCGACGTCGCCGTAGCCGCAGACGACGGCGAACTTGCCGGCGAGCATCACGTCGGTCGCGCGGAAGATGCCGTCGACGAGCGAGTGGCGGCAGCCGTAGAGGTTGTCGAACTTCGACTTCGTGACGGAGTCGTTGACGTTGATCGCCGGGAACAGCAGCTCGCCGTTCTTGGCCAGCTCGTAGAGGCGGTGCACGCCGGTCGTCGTCTCCTCGGTGACGCCCTTGATCGCCTGACCGACGTTCGTGTAGCGCTGCGGGTCCTCGGTCAGCGAGCGCTGCAGCAGCGTCAGGAAGACCTGGAACTCCTCGGACTCCGCGTCAGCCGGGTTCGGGACGGCGCCGGCCTTCTCGTACTCGGTGCCCTTGTGGATGAGCATCGTGGCGTCGCCGCCGTCGTCGAGGATCATGTTGGCGGGCTCGTCGGGCCAGTTGACGACCTGCTCGGTGCACCACCAGTACTCCTCGAGCGTCTCGCCCTTCCAGGCGAAGACGGGGACGCCCTGCGGATCCTCCGGCGTGCCCTCGGGGCCGACGGCGATCGCGGCGGCGGCGTGGTCCTGCGTCGAGAAGATGTTGCACGAGCACCAGCGGACCTCGGCGCCCAGAGCAGTCAGCGTCTCGATCAGCACGGCGGTCTGGATCGTCATGTGCAGCGAGCCGATGATGCGCGCGCCCTTCAGCGGCTGGGCGTCGGCGTACTCGGCGCGAATCGACATCAGCCCGGGCATCTCGTGCTCGGCGAGCTGGATCTCCTTGCGGCCGTAGGCAGCAAGGGAGAGGTCGGCGACCTTGAAGTCGCCGGCGGTGACAGTGCTCATCTAGGTGGTCTCCGTGAGTGTTGGTTGCAGCTGCGCGGCGGCGGCCAGCAGCTTCTGATGCTTCTCCTGCTCCCAGCGCAGCCAGTCGCTGACCGGGATCTGCTCGGGCCGCGCGGGGGTGGCCTCGAACCACGTCTCCACCGCGTCGCGGAGCTCCGCGTCGCGGCGCAGACGTAGCGCGAAGCCCACGTCCCCGAGCCCGATGTCGTGCTGCGCCAGCAGCTCGCGCAACGTGCGCAGCCGCTGCAGCTCGGCCGCACCGTAGAGGCGGTAGCCCCCATCCGTGCGCGGCGGCTCGATCAGGCCCTGACGCTCGATGTAGCGCAGCATCCGCGGCGACCACCCGGTCGTCTCGGCGGCCTCGTTGATCGTGAGCGCGTCCATACGGCGCGCACAACCCTAACACAACTGTGTCAAGGTTGTCGACGGCTCACGACGAACAGCACCGCGCCGACCGCGAGCACGAAGAGGCTGCGCTGCGCGACCTCCCCATCGGTCTTGAAGATCATCAGCCACAGGCAGACGATCGCGCCGAGCACCGGGATCACAGACGGCGCCGTGAAGTGCTCGTGGTCCACGTCCTCGCGCCGCAGGACGAGCACCGACACGTTGACGGTGATGAACACCGCGAGCAGCAGGAAGACCGTCATGTCGGCGAGCTCGGACAGGTCGCCTGTCGCGATCAGCACCGCCGCCAGCGCCGTCGTGCCGGCGATCGCCACATACGGCGTGCGCCGGCCGCCGTGGACGGCGCCGAGCGCCTTCGGGACGACGCCCTCGTTGCTCATGCCGTAGAGCAGGCGCGAGGCCATGATCATGTTGATCAGCGCGCCGTTGGCCAGGGCGAACAGCGCGATCGCCGAGAAGACCTTGGGATCGACGCTCAGCGGCCCGCGCTGGGCGACCTCGAGCAGCGCCGCGTCGGAGCCCGCCAGCGTCGACGTCGGGACGACGACCGACGCGAGCACGGTCACGACGAGGTAGATCGCGCCGGCCACGAGCAGGCCGCCGAACAGCGCGCGCGGGTAGTTGCGCTCGGGGTCCTGCGTCTCCTCGGCGACGTTGACGGAATCCTCGAAGCCGATGAGCGCGTAGAACGCGACGGCGGCGCCGGCGGTCGCGGCGGTGAAGACGGAGACGCCGTCGGGGAAGTCGACGGCGCGGCCGGCGTCGACCTCGCCGCCGCCGTCGAAGACCGCGCCGAGCGCGATGACGGTGATGAGCAGCAGGCCGCCGAGCTCGATCGTCGTCAGCACGAGGTTCGTCTTGATCGACTCGCTGATCCCGCGGAAGTTCACGAGCGCGACGACGGCGATGAACACGAGCGCCGCGAGCACGGTCGGCACGTCGACGAAGACTGCGAGGTAGTCGCCGCCGAACGCGCGCGACAGCGTCGCCGCCGACGTGATGCCCGAGCACATCACCGCGAACGTGACCATGAACGAGACGAACCGCACATCGAAGGCACGGTTGACGTAGAGCGCGGCGCCGGCCGCGCGCGGGTACTTCGTGACGAGCTCGGCGTAGGCGAACGCGGTCAGCAGCGCCAGCACGAGCGCCACGCCGAAGCCGGTCCAGATCGCGCCGCCGGTCTCTGTCGCCACGGAGCCGACGAGCGCGTAGATGCCGGCGCCGAGCACGTCGCCGATGACGAACACCAGCAGCATGCGGCCGCTGATCGCGCGCCGCAGCCCGCGGTCCTGGCGCTCGACGGAGAGTCCGCCGGCCGTCGCTGTCGCCGCCATGCCCCGGTGCTACCCGGCGCACGGCGCGCAAGCGCTAGTTCAGCTCGGCCTTGAGCTCCTCGACCGGCCCGGGCTGCGCTGGGTCCAGGCCGCGCAGCGCAGCGGCGTAGTGGGCGACGAGGTCGCCGAGCAGCACGAGCGACAGCACGCGCTGGACGGCGTTCTGCCCGCGCGTGTTGATGACGTGCGCGCTGGCCGCGTGCGGCGCCACGAGGTCGCGGGTGATCGCGATGCGCGCCTGCACGCGCGGGTGCGTGTCGGCGTCGTCGAGGAAGATCGCGCTGAAGCGCCCGGTGTCCCCGGCGCCCGACCAGCCGGCGATCTCGTGGTGGTCGAGGTCCGGCAGCTCGGCGGCGAACGCGGGCGTGCGCGCGACGAGGTTCAGCGCCGCCTTCCAGCGCTGGGCCAGCGGCGTCGTCAGGCCTGCGCCGGCGATCACGGGAATCGTGCCCTGCAGCGCGCGCGCCAGCGCCTTGGCCTCGGAGTCCTCGGCGCTCTCGGGCCCCCAGGCCGTGACGAGGTCCTCGAGGTGCTCGGCGGCGACGTCGATCTCAGACGTCAGGCGCGGGCCGACCTCGCACTGCGCGGCGACCTCGAGCGCGGCGACGACGACGTAGCCGAGCGCCGTCGACGAGCTCAGCCCGCCGGCGATCGGGATCACCGGGACGTCCTCGGCGCGCGCAAGCTGCGCCAGGCGCCCGCCGCTCGTCACGACGACGCGCGGGCAGCCCAGCAGGCCGGCGGACTCGAAGCAGGCCAGCGTCTCCTCGGTGTCGCCGGAGTTGGACGCGCAGAGCACGGTGGTGTCGGGCGTCGTCCACGGCGGCAGGCCGTAGGCGCGCGCAGCGAGGATCGGGCGCGAGGCGTGATCGCCCATCGCGGCGCGAGCGAGCATGCCGCCGATCGCCGACTGGCCCATCCCGGCGATGATCAGCCCGTCGCGCGAGTCCCAGCCGCCGAGCTGCGCGGACTCGACCTTCCAGACGGCATCGCGCAGATGCTCGGGCAGTGCGAGGACGTCGGTCAGCCGATCCTCGGGATCGACCGCGGCGATCGTCGCGCGGTTCAGTTCAATTTGCGTGTCAGCCGGGTTCATTGCTCTCTCCTAGAACTTGATCGCGCCGTCGCCCAGCGTCGTGCCAGGGAACAGCTTGACACCGCGCGCGAGGATGTTGTTCGCGCCCAGCGTCACTCCATCTCCGAGGACCGATTGGCCCTCGACAAGCGTGTGCGACCCGAGGGTCACGTTCGGCCCGAGGATCGAGTCGCGCACGTGCGCGCCCGTGCCAAGCGTGCCGCCTGCGAGCACGACCGAGCGCTCCACGACGGCACCGGCCTCGAGCGTCACGCCCGCGCCGATCACCGCCGGCCCGACGACCTGCGCGCCCGGGCCGAAGACGACGTCATCGCCGACCATCACCGGACCACGCACGTGCGGGCCGCTGGCGAGGTCGGAGGCCGACACCGCCGTCTCGACAGCGCCGGAGAGGATGTCGCGCATACCCTGCAGGTAGCGGCCGGGCGTCCCGATGTCCAGCCAGTAGGCGCCGTCGGCGCCGTAGCCGTAGAGGCCGTTGCCGACCAGCGCAGGCCAGACCTCGCGCTCGATCGAGACGTTGCGGTCCGCTGGGATGAGGTCGAGCACGCTGCGCTCGAGCACGTAGATCCCGGCGGAGATGTAGTAGCGCTCGACGCCCTCGAGCTGCTCGGGCCCCGGCTTCTCGAGGAAGCCGGAGACCGAGGTGTCGAGGTTGCGCAGGACGAGGCCGTAGGCGCTGGGGTCGTCGACCTCGACGAGGCCGAGCGTGCCGACCGCGCCGGTCGCCTCGTGCTGAGCGATCTGCGCGGTGACGTCGACGTCGGTGAGGACGTCGCCGTTGAGCATCAGGAAGCGGTCGCGCAGGTCGGACTCGACGAACTTCAGCGCGCCCGCGGTGCCGCGCGGCTCGGGTTCCTCGAAGAACGTCAGCTTGACCCCGAAGCGCGAGCCGTCGCCGAGGACCTCCTTGACCTTCGTGGCGAGGAAGCCGCAGGCCATGATCACCTCGTCGACGCCGTGGCGCGCGAGCCACTGCAGCATGAAGGCGATGAACGGCCGGTCGACGAACGTCACGATCGGCTTCGGCGTGCCCGACGTCAGCGGGCGCAAGCGCGTGCCCTCGCCACCGACGAGGATCACCGCCTGCACATGCGCTCCTGCTCGCTCACCGCGCGGAAGGATCGCAGGTGGGGCGCGCCCGCGGCATCCCGCGCGCGGCGGAGCTAGGCGCCCCGGCCGATGCCTTCGTAGACGAGCCCGGCGCCGGCGACGCCCGCCGGGTCCAGCGCGTTGCGCCCGTCGACCACGAGCGTGCCGTCCATCGCGTCGGCGACGGCCTGGTAGTCGAGCTCGCGGAACTCCTGCCACTCCGTGACGAGCACGACCGCGTCCGCGCCGGCGACCGCGTCGAGCGCCGTGTCGGCGAAATCGACGCCGCGGATCAGCTTGCGCGCCTCCTCCTCGGCGACCGGGTCGAAGGCACTGACCCGTGCGCCGGCGGCCTGCAGGCGCGCGCTGAGGACGAGCGACGTCGCCTCGCGCATGTCGTCGGTGTTCGGCTTGAACGCGAGCCCGAGCAGCGCGATCTTCTTGCCGACGAGCGAGCCGAGGTGCTTCTCGAGCTTGCCGATGACGCGGCGCTTCTGCAGCTCGTTGACCTCGATGACGGCGTTGAGCAGCTGGAAGTGGTAGCCGCTGTTGCCGGCGAGCTGCTTGAGCGCGTTGACGTCCTTGGGGAAGCACGAGCCGCCGAAGCCGACGCCGGCCTGCAGGAACTTCGGGCCGATGCGGTCGTCCAGGCCCATGCCCGTGGCGACCTCGATGACGTCGGCGCCGGTCTCCTCGCAGACGTTGGCGATCTCGTTGATGAAGCTGATCTTCGTGGCGAGGAACGCGTTGGATGCGAGCTTGACCATCTCGGCCGAGGCGATGTCGGTGCGCACGAGGACGGACTGCAGCGGCGCGTAGAGCTCGACGACGGCGTCGCCCGCCCAGTCGCCGTCGTCGCCGACGACGACGCGGTCGGGGTTGAGGAAGTCCGCGACCGCCGAGCCCTCCTTGAGGAACTCGGGGCACGAGACGTAGCGGAAGCCCTCCTTGCCCTGCTCCCCGAAGATCCGCTTGATGTTGCGGCCGGTCCCGACGGGAACCGTCGACTTCATCACCAGCGCGTGGCGGTCAGACGGCGGCATCGACGCGACGACGGCGTGCACGGCCGAGAGGTCGGCGTCGCCGGAGTAGGTCGGCGGCGTGCCGACGGCGACGAACAGCAGGCGCGCGTGCTGCAGCGCCTCGGCGATGTCCGTCGAGAAGTGCAGGCGCTCGCGGTTCTTGGTCACGAGGTCCTCGAGGCCGGGCTCGTAGATCGGGATCTCGCCCGCCTTCAGGCGCTCGATCTTGTCGGCGTCGATGTCGATGCAGTAGACGTCAGAGCCCAGCTCGGCGAACCCCGCTGCGGTGACGAGGCCGACGTAGCCGGTACCGATGACGCCGATCGGTTCACGGTCGGACATGAAGCGCGACAGGGTAGCGGCCGCGCCGCGCGCGACGCGTTCAGGAGCCGACGCGGCGCAGTGAGCGCGCGATGCCGAGCATCTGCTTGTTGCTCAGCGACAGCAGCAGCGTGTTGGACACCCAGTAGACGGCGCGCTCCGTGCGCCACGCGACCAGGCGCAGGTGTGAGCCGTCGAAATACAGCTCGTACTTGCGACCGTCGTAGCTGCGTGTCTCGGACGGGCTGTCGAGCAGCGGCGGGTCGCGCCAGTTGGTGCCCTGGACGCCCTAGTACTGGCCGACACCGGGGGCGCTGACGACCATGCGGTAGGCGCGGTACTTGTTGTGCTCGCGGTCGTAGAGGTCGTAGGCGCGCGAGTCGGTCGTCCGGTAGGTCGAGCCGAGCGCGGCGAAGCGGGCGAAGTACACGGGGAACGGGACCTTCACGCCGAGCTGCACCCCGAGGTCCTCGGCGGTCTTGCGCGCGTCGAGCAGGCCGGCCGGCACGCCCTGGCTCTTGGAGCGCTTGCGCTGGGTGCGTTCGCGCTGCTTGTCCTGCGCGGTCTTCTTCGGCTTGGCGCGCGAGCGGCCCTTGGCCTTGGCGTCGAGGAACTGGCCGACGGCGCTCGCGAGGCGGTTCTCCGAGATCTCGAGGTAGCCGCCGGCTCCGTCCTGGGCCTGGAACTGGACCTCCTGGATCGGGTTCTTGGCGGACTCGACCATCAGCTTGATCAGCCGCAGGACGGCGGTCGTGCCGCTGATGTCGGTCTGCGTGTAGCGCCCGAAGATCTTCAGGAGCTCCTTGCGGTCGGAGAACAGCTTTCCGAGGCCGATCTGATCCTTGGCCTGGCGCAGGAAGTCCTGCTGGCGCGCGGCGCGCACGAGGTCGTTGTCGAAGTGTCGGTAGCGGACGTAGTCCAGCGCGTCCTGGCCGCAGAGCTTCTGGTAGCCGGACTTGACGTCGATGACGGCGTAGTCGGGGCCGCCGCCGGAGTTGTCGTTGAAGTACTTGCGGTCGACGTCGACGTAGACGCACTTCAGGCGATCGACCGCGCGACGGAAGCCGCCGAAGTTGATGTTGACCGTGTGGTGGATCGGGAAGCGGCCGTCCGGCGAGCCCTTGCGCAGCAGGCTGCGGACCGTCCGCAGCGTCAGCGCGGGCCCACCGAGCGCGTAGGCGGCGTTGACGCGGTCGGTCCCCTTGCCGGGGATCTCGACCTTGAGGTCGCGCGGGATCGACATCACCGCGGTCGCGCCCTTGGACGGGTCCAGGCGCACGAGGATCATCGTGTCCGAGCGCGTCGGGTTCTTCTGGACCTTGTCGATGTAGCGCTGGTCGGAGCCCAGCAGCAGCAGCGTCTGCGGCTCCCCCGGATCGACATCGTCGAGCAGGCCCTTGACCTCGGCGGAGAGCTGGTTGCCGGGCTGCTTGAAGATGTCGACGTCGTCCTTGATCTCCAGCAGCGCAGCGGTCGACACGCCGCCGGCGGTGCAGAGCACGATCACCAGGGCGGCAAGCGCGGCGCGCTTGTAGACAGACCACGCGACGCGCGGCGGACGGCTGTCGACGTCGGGAAGAGACACCGGGGCGCGACTCAGAGTAGCCGGGCGGGCCGACGCCGTGCGGTGGCGGTCAGGACGCGCCGAACCGCGTCAGCGACCGCGCGACGCCGAGCATCTGCTTGTTCGTGAGCTTCAGGCTCAGCGTGTTGGAGACCCAGTACACGGCCCGCGGCGTGCGCCAGGCGACCGCGCGCAGGCGCTTGCCGTCGTAGAACAGGCGGTACGTGCGCCCGCGCATTCGCCGCTTCTCCCCAGCGCGCTTGAGCAGCGGCGGCGTCTTCCAGGTCGTGCCCTGCACGCCGTAGTACTGGCCCTCGGTGAGGTTGTGCTGGACGACGATCCGGTACGCCCAGTGCTTCTTGCCGGAACGGTCGCGCAGCGTGTAGGTGCGCGGGTTCGGCGCCTTCGGCGTCGTCGTCGAAGCAGGGTAGGTCGACGGCGGCGTCATCGCGGCGGGCAGGTACAGCGGGAAGTCGATGTCGCTCTTGGCAAGCACGGGCGCGACGAGATCCTCCGCACGGCGGCGCGCCTCGACCAGGCCGTATTGGCTGTATGACGCCTGCGCCGTGCGCCCCGCGCGCTTGGCGGCCTTGCTCTCACGCTTGGCGGCCTTGGTCTCGCGCTTGCCGGTGCTCTTGGCCTTGCTCGGCGCGCGCGCGTGCATGAAGTCGTCGACCGCCTCACGGATCTGCTCGGGCGTCGCCGTGACGTAGCTGCCGAGGCCGCCGGTGAAGCCGGCCCTGCCGTTGCGGGTCAGCGGCGAGTTGACGAACGTGTGCGGGAACTCGACCTCCGAGAGCGGGTGGCCGGCGGAGAAGATCGCGAGCTTGAGCACGCGCAGGATGCCCGCCTCGGTCTTCAGGTCGGCGTCGACGGTCGACGAGCGCGAGAAGATGTCGATCAGCTTGCCGCGGTTGTCGACCAGGCCGCTCGTGCCGATCTGGTCCTTGGCCTGGCGCAGGAAATCCTGCTGGCGGGCGGCGCGCACGAGGTCCGTGTCGGCGTGGCGGAATCGCACGTAGTCGAGCGCCTTCTGTCCGCACAGCCGCTGGTAGCCGGGCTGGATGTCGATCTCGGCGTACTGGTCCTTCGGCGGCAGCCCGGCGTTGGAGTGGTAGTAGCGGCGGTCGATGTCGGCGTACACGCAGCCGACCGCGTTCACGCCGCGGCGAAAGCCCTTGAAGCTGACCTCGATGACGTGGTTGATGTCGACATCCAGCAGCTGCTTGAGCGTGCGTGCGGTGAGGTCGACCCCGCCGAGCGTGTAGGCCTCGTTGACCTTCGCGCGGCCGCGGCCGGGGATGTCGACGACGAGGTCGCGCGGGACGGAGAGCACGCCGATCGCCTCCTCGTCGGGATCCAGGCGCAGGAGCATCATCGTGTCCGAGCGCGACTCGCCGCGCTTCCAGCCGTAGCGGCGATCGGAGCCGACGAGCAGGATCGTCTGCGCCTCGCCGGCGTCCGCGCGCGTGATCGTGTCCTTGCGCAGCTTTGCGGTCGGCGTGCGCTTGATCGGGTTGAGGATCTGCTCCTTGATCGTCAGCAGCCCGGCGGTCGCGACCGACGCCGCCGTCATCAGGATGATGAGCGCGCCGGCGATCGCGTAGCGCTGGTAGAGCCCCCACGACGCGCGCGGGGGCTTCTGGTCCTCCGGGCCCACTAGGCCAGGCCGCCCTCGACGGCGCGGAGGTCGGGGCCATGCTCGTCGTGGCGCGCGAGCCACTCGGGCAGCGCGCGCACGAAGTCCGCGAGCGCTTGGCGGTAGCGGGCGAGGGAGCTGATCGAGACCCACTCCTCGGGCCCGTGGTGTCCACCGCCGATCGGCCCGAACTCGACGGCCGGGACGCCCGCCTCGAGGAAGGAGATCGCGTCGGATGCGCCGTCGCGGCCGATGCTCAGGGCGTCGCCTTCGATCGAGTTGCTGACGCCCTCGCGCAGCGCGAGCACATAGGGGTTGCGGCGCGACACGATCGCGGGCGCGCGCGTGAAGCACTTGACGATCTCGACGTCGGCGATCTGGCGGATCTGGGCCAGGATCGAGCCGGGGTCCTGGTTTGGCAGGTAGCGGATGTCGACGTCCATCTGGCAGCGGTCGGGCACCTTGTTGAAGGCGTCGCCGCCGTCGATGCGGGCGAGGTTGATGGACGGCCGGTCGAACATGTCCGAGGACTCACGGCTGAAGGGCAGCGTCTCGATCCGCCGGAAGACGTCGTGGGCCTTGAGGATCGCGTTGTCCCCCAGCCACGGAGTCGAGCCGTGCGCCGCGGTCCCGGAGACCTCGACGCGCACGGCGAGCACCCCTTTGGCCTGGATGCCGATGTGCAGGTCGGTCGGCTCGCCGGTGATCGCGAAGTCGGCGGTCAGGCCCTCCTTGACGAGCAGGTCGGTCGAACGGTCCTCGACGTCCTCGGACTCCTCGTCGGGGACGCAGACGAACTTCACGCGCACGGCGTCCTGCTGGTCGGCGTCGACGAGCGCGAAGAGCATCGCGGCGAGCGCGCCCTTCATGTCGTAGGCGCCGCGGCCGATCAGCCGGTCGCCCTCGATGCGAGGCGTGAACTGGGGCTCGAAGGCGGGGACGACGTCGAGGTGGCCGTGGAGGATCACGGTCGGCCCGGTGGCCGCGCCGACGGTCGCCAACAGCACGGGAAGTCCCTGGTGATCGCGCTCTTCTGCGGTGATCTCGTTGGACTCGAGCCAGCCCTTGACGAAGCTCGCGGCAGCCCGGAGGTGCTCGGGTTGCGACGTGTCGTAGGAGATCAGGCGCTCGGCCAGGGAGCGTTCGTCCACCCCGTCAGGGTAGGCGAACCGGGGTCAGCCGGTCTGCACGATGCGGTTCTGCGCGCCCGGGGCGACCGGCGAGTGGGTGGCGATGTAGTCCTCGAGCGCATCGATGTCGACATCGCCGCCGAGCTGGTCGGTGCCCTGGTTGAAGACCGTGAAGCCGTCGCCGCCGGTGGCGAGGAACGAGTTCATCGTCACGCGGTAGCTCGCTGCCGGATCGATCGCCGCGCCGTCGAGCTGGATCGCGCTGACGCGCGAGCCGGGCGGCTGGGTCGTGTCGTAGCTGTAGGTGAAGCCCGACGAGACCTGCAGGATGCGCTTCTGGCCGGCCGTCGGGTTGTCGAACTGCTGCTCGAGCAGGGCCTTGATCTGCGCGCCCGTCATCGTCTTGACGACGAGCGTGTTGGCGAACGGCTGGACCGTGAAGAGGTCGTTGTAGGTCACGTCGCCGTTGGGAGCGTTGAACGGCAGGTCGGCGCGGATGCCGCCCGGGTTCATGAAGGCGACCTTTGCGCCGCCCTTGGCCGCCGGCGCGGTCGACTCGAGCTGGGCGTCGGCGATGACGTCGCCGAGCGCCGACTCGCCGGCCGGGTTGGTCGCCCTCGTGATCGCTGCCGTGATCTGCCCGACGACGCGGCCGGCGATCGGCGCGGAGAGCGCCTTGTACCTGTCGACGATCTGCTTGACCGCCGGGTCCTCGGGCACGTCGCGGGTGACGATCTCGTTCACGGCGGTCGCTGACTTCACGTCCTTCGTGCGGCGGTCGAACGTGAGGTCGACCTTCGTGATCAGGCGCCCGAACGACGAGGAGCTCGTCAGCAGCATCCCGTTGCGCCTGCAGACGTACGGCTGGTGCGTGTGCGCGCTCAGCACGACGTCGACGCGCTTGTCGAGCCGGTCGACGATCGGGCCGATGTCGCCGGTGAAGTTGTCGCAGCGGTTGATGTCGATGAAGCCGTTGGCGCCGGGCGCGTTCTGCTGGCCGCCCTGGTGGATGAGGACGACGAACGCCTCGGCCTTCGTCAGCCGCGCCAGCAGCCGGACGTAGCGGTTGATCGTGTCGGCCTCGTCGTCGAACTGCAGGCCGGCCACGCCCTCGGGCGTGACGATCTTCGGCGTGTCCTCGAGCGTCAGGCCGAGGATCACGACCGGGACGCCGCGCACGCGCTTGACCCAGAACGGCGGGAAGATCGTGCGGTTGGTGGCGGCGTAGCGCACGTTGGAGGCGAGGAAGCGAAACGACGCGCCGAGGAACGGGTCGCCGTCCTGGCAGCCGTCGACCGGGTGGCAGCCGCCGCGCTGCATGCGCATGAGCTCGTTGACGCCCTCGTCGAACTCGTGGTTGCCGACGCCGTTGTAGCGCAGGCGCATGGCGTTGAGCGCCTCGATCGTCGGCTCGTCGTGGAACAGGCCGCTGATCAGCGGGCTGGCGCCGATGAGGTCGCCCGAGGAGACGAACATCGAGTCGCGGACACCCTCACGCAGGCGGTTGGCGTGCGTCGCGAGGAAAGCGGCGCCGCCGGCGTCGACCGTCGTCGTCGGCCCGGTCTGGATGCGGCCGCCCGAGCCGGTCGGCGGCTCGAGGTTGCCGTGGAAGTCGTTGATCGCCAGGACGCGCAGCGTCGGGTCTGCCTTCGACGGCTTGGGCTTGTGCTTCGCCGCCGCCGGGGCGGCGGCGAAGAGGGCGAGGACGACGGCGGCGAGGACGGCGAGCGGGCGGCGCATGGGGTGCGCCGTACCCGTGGGGCGACGCCAGGAACCATCGTTCTCAGGTTCTTGACGCACCCCTCACCGTGATCAACCCGCCGGGTCGAGGCGCTGCTGGGCCGCCGCGACCTCGTCGGGGTCGCGCACGATCCGCGCGGTCGGGTGGGCCCCCGTGAGCGACAGCAGCCGATCCGCGCCGTCGCCCGGTAGGACCTCGTAGGTGCGCCAGCGGATGAGCTGCGGCTGGTCGCTGGCGTCACGGCCGGGGTCGCGGACCTCGAGCGGCTTGCCGTCGGCGACGGCGACCCAGAGCATCCAGCCCGGTCGGCCGAGGCCGGGCTTCAGCGAGATCTCCCAGGCGTCGGTGCCGTTGTGGACCACGCGCCCGGTGACCTCCATGCGGCCTTCCTGCAGCAACATCCGGGCCTTGGCCACGATTGGGTCGCCTGCCGGGATCGCCTGTTCGCCGGGCTTGGCGCCGCGATCGCCGCGCTCGGCACGCTTGCGAACCGCGGGCCCGACGCCGCTCGTCGCCTTCGGTGTCGGCGCCTTCTTCGCCGCCTGCTCCACAGCCAGCGCCTGCTTCTTGGCCGCGGCCACCCCGGTGTCGTCGGGCGCCGCTTGTGGATTGTCGACCGGCCCGGCGGGCGGATCGTAGATCGTGTTCGTGGCCGGGTCGTAGAGCGCGTCGCCCGCCGTCTCGAAGGTCTCCGCACCGGTGGTCAGAAGCCGCGACGCGGCGGGATCGTCGGCCGCCTGCCAGAACTCGCGCGTCGTCGTCTGCGTGCCCTGCGTCTCGACGCTGTGGGCGTGCAGGATCGTCCCCGGTGGCGGGCTCAGCCAGCGCAGGGCCTGCGTGATCGCCGAGGCCGAGGACGGCCCGCCGACGTCGCCTGGCCCACCGCCGAGCATCACGGCTGCCGTCGCGGTCAGCGTGACGCCGGCCGCGACCGGCACGGCGACGGCGCGCGGGACGGCGCGGCGCGCAGCGATCGGCTGATCGCGAACGCGGGCCAGCAGCGCGGCATCGAACGCGCTCTCGTCCGTGCAGGCCGGGTGCGGGCGCGCCGCGCGCAGGCGGCGCTCGAGGTCATCGCTCACGTCGTGTTCCATTGGGGCTGCTCCTTGCTCGGGGTTGGGTTGAGTTCTGCGCGCAGCCGGCGGCGCGCCCGCGCCGCCCGCATCCGGAACGCCGCAGGCGTGATGCCGAGTGCCCGTGCGGCGTCGGCGCTGGGAAGGTCAAACCAGGCGGTCAACACGACGGCCTCGCGGTCAAGCGGCGAGAGCGCCATCAGCGCCGCGCGCAACTCGCCGTCCTCGATCCGGTCGGTAGGGTCGGGGCCGGGCGTCCGCGGCTGCAGATCCAGCAGCGCGTGCAGCGCACCGGCGCGCCGGCGGCTGCGGCGCACGTTGGCGAGGACCCGGCGCGTGACGCCGATCAGCCAGCCGAGCTCGGCACCGCGCGGGATGTCGCGCTGGCGGCGCCAGGCGATCGCATACGCCTCGGCGACCGCGTCATCGGCATCCTCGCGCGACGCCATCGACCGGGCGTAGGCCAGCACTCGCGGGTACGTCGCCCGGTACAGCGCTTCGAAGTCCACGCTGGGCAAGTGTCCACACGTTGGCGGAACGCAACCGCGGGCGCGACGGTTCTTCGTCTCGGACGCTCGGCCTCAGGCGAAAGCAGCGACGAATCGCGAAGCGGGGATCATGCTTTCGTCGGGTGGGATGGGCGGCTGCATGGCTCGCTTCGATCATGTTAGGGTCGCCTAATGCCCCCCACGCGAATCGGCTCCCTCGCCGTCTTGCTCACCACGGCAGCGCTCGCGGGCTGCGGTGACGACGACAAGGACACCGCTGCCACGCCTCCGCCTCCGGCCGCGAGCACACCTGCGTCAACGACGGATGGGACGGCTGCGACGGGCGGAGAGATCGCTGTGAACGCGACCGATTTCAAGTTCACGCCGTCCGCGATCACTGCGGACGCGGGCGATCTCGAAATCACGCTTACGAACGAGGGCCAGGCACCGCACGAGCTGGTCCTGTTGAAGACCGACGCGGCGGCGGACGCCCTGCCGGTCTCCAATGGCAAGGTGGAGGAGCAGGGCGAGCAGGGCGAGATCGAGGAGATCGCCAGCGGTGCGTCGGACTCCCACACCTTTGATGTGTCGCCGGGTCGTTACGTCTACGTGTGCAACGTTCCGGGTCACTACGCCGACGGGATGCACGGCACCCTGACGGTGAAGTAGCCCAGGCCACGGCCCGGCGTCAGCACATCCCCGTCGGGGGCTGGCCCCCAAGTCGTTGATCGCGCCTGCGTCTGGCCTGGCCCGCCAGTGTCGCTTCGACCCTGTTGTCTCTCGCGCGTCCCGCCGATACCCACGTGGATGAGGACCGTCGTGCTCGCAGCAGCTGCACTCGCGTTGCTACTCAGCAATGCGGCTGCGCAGACGCCGCAGTGCCCGGGGTTCGTTGCGCGGGGTCCGATCGGCACCGTGGCGGCAGTTCAGTCGCTTGACGCCGGAAGTGTCAACTGCGATGAAGCGACCACCGTCGTCAAGGAGTTCATGACGGCCGCGTCACGGTCGGGTTCTGCGCCGCCCGGGTGGTCGTGTACGGCCGAGCCGGTCGCGCTGTCTCAATGCTCCGGCGCCGGAGCGTCGCCCAAGACCATGACCTGGGTCTACTGGCTGAGGGTCTCGCACAAGATCAGCAGGCTCACGTGATTTGGGCCGCCGGAGGGCTCGTCGGGACCGAAGGTCGTGGTGGGGTCGTCTTCCCAGCTGCAGACCGAGCAGATGTCGTAACGCCACGGCAGGAGGGTGGCCCGAGCGTCTTCTCCTTCGAGGCACGAGCGGCGTCGGCCCCTACGACCCGCGAACGTTCATCATGCCCCGGCTATTGGGGGTGTGATGAACGTTCGATCCGTCCGCCGCGGGCGCTTCTCGGCCGCGGGTGCGGCACGTGCCCCCATGGCGGCATCGTGGGAGGCGCCGCGAACGTTCATCCTGCCTGCGATATCGCCGGTGGAATGAACGTTCGGCGCGGCGCGGCGACTGCCGCGCGAGGGGCTACTCGCCGCCGCCGGCGATCCGCAGGAACGCCTCGGCGCGGCGCTTGTCGCGCCGGGCCTTGTTCAGCGCCTCGGAGCCGTCCTCGCACTTCTCGATGTCGGCCTCGGCCTGCTTGAGCTGCTCCTGCAGGCGCGCGGTGTCCAGCGAGCCGGGCTCGATCGCCTCCTCGACGAGCAGCAGCACGCCGCCCTCGGAGACCTGGACGTAGCCCTCGCCCTGGGCGAACGTGACGACGTCGCTCTCGGACTTGTAGAGGCGCAGCGCCGTCGGCGAGAGCATGCCCAGCAGCGGCTGATGGTTGGCGCGGATGCCGATCGAGCCGGTCTCGGTGCGCGTCGAGACCATCTCGACCTCGTCCTTGAAGACCTCGCCCTCGGGCGTCAGGACCTCGACGGTGAAGGGGGTATGGGCCATCTACTTCTTCGACGCCTCGACGACGTCGTCGATCGAGCCCTTGAGCAGGAAGATCGACTCGGGCAGCTCGTCGTGGTCGCCCGCCAGCAGCTCCTTGAACGAGCGCACCGTCTCGGCAATCGGGACGTAGGCGCCCGGGGTGCCGGTGAAGGCCTCGGCGACGTTGAACGGCTGCGACAGGAAGCGCTCGATCTTGCGCGCGCGCTGGACGATGACCTTGTCCTCGTCGGACAGCTCGTCGATGCCGAGGATCGCGATGATGTCCTGCAGCTCCTTGTAGCGCTGGAGGACCTCCTTGACCTGCGTGGCGACCTCGTAGTGCTCCGCGCCGACGATGTCGGGCTTGAGGATCGTCGAGGTCGAGTCGAGCGGGTCGACGGCCGGGTAGATGCCCTTCTCGGCGATGCCGCGCGAGAGCACGGTCGTCGCGTTGAGGTGGGCGAACACCGACGCCGGGGCGGGGTCGGTGAGGTCGTCGGCGGGCACGTAGATCGCCTGCACCGAGGTGACCGAGCCGGTCCGCGTCGAGGTGATGCGCTCCTGCAGCTGACCCATCTCGGTCTCCAGCGTGGGCTGGTAGCCGACCTGCGAGGGCATGCGCCCGAGCAGCGCCGAGACCTCGGAGCCCGCCTGGACGAAGCGGAAGATGTTGTCGATGAACAGCAGCACGTCCTGGCCCTGATCGCGGAAGTACTCCGCCATCGTCAGGCCCGACAGCGCCACGCGCATGCGCGCCCCGGGAGGCTCGTTCATCTGGCCGAAGACGAGCATCGTCTTGTCGATGACGCCCGACTCCTTCATCTCCAGCCAGAGGTCGTTACCCTCGCGCGAGCGCTCGCCGACGCCGCAGAACGCCGACAGGCCGCCGTGCTCCTTGGCGAGGTTGTGGATGAGCTCCTGGATGAGGACGGTCTTGCCGACGCCCGCGCCGCCGAACAGGCCGACCTTGCCGCCCTTGGCGTAGGGCGCCAGCAGGTCGACGACCTTGATGCCGGTCTCGAACATCTCGGTGGTCGGCGTCAGCTCCTCGACCGGCGGCGCCACCTGGTGGATCGCGCGGCGCTCCTTGACCTCGATGTCGCCGGCCTCGTCGATCGGCTCGCCGAGCAGGTTGAAGATGCGCCCGAGCGTGACCTCGCCGACGGGGACCGTGATCGGCCCGCCCGTGTCGATGACCTCGACGCCGCGCGCCAGGCCGTCGGTGGTGTCCATCGCGACCGCGCGCACGCGGTCGTCGCCGAGGTGCTGCTGGACCTCGCAGACGAGCGTGCCCTTGTCACCGCGGTCGATGTGCAGGGCGTTGAAGATCGCGGGCAGCTCCTCGGGGAACACGGCCTCGATGACGACGCCCTGGATCTCCTCGATCTTGCCGGCGTTCTTGGTGGCGGTGGAAGCTTCCATTTTCAGTTCTCCGGGGTTAGACCAGCGCCTCGGCGCCGGCGACGACTTCCATGATTTCCTGGGTGATCTCCGCCTGGCGGGCGCGGTTCATCTCAAGCGTGTAGTCCTCGATCAGCTCGCCCGCGTTCTCCGAGGCGTTGCGCATCGCGGTCATCCGCGCGCCGAGCTCAGACGCCGCGGACTCCAGCAGCGCGCGGTAGATCGAGATCTCGACGTAGTCGGGGATCAGGCGGTTGAGGATCTCGGCGGGCTCGGGCTCGTATTCGACGAGCGCGTGATGGCCGGACTCGCCCTCCGTGCCCTCCTTGTCGCGCTCGGAGCCCTCGAGGATCGTGGCCTGCTGGAGCGGCAGCAGCGTCTCGCGGCGCAGCTCCTGCACGAGCGGCGAGATGTAGCCGTTGTAGAAGATCTCGACCTTGTCGATCTTGCCGTCGACGTAGTTGACCATCAGCTGCTCGGCGATCTCGCGCGCGTCGGCGTACTGCGGGCGCTCGGTGAAGCCGGTCCACGACCCCGCCGGCTCCAGGCCGCGGAAGATCAGCGACGACGTCCCCCGCCGGCCGGACGCGTACCACGTGAGCTCCTTGCCGTCGCCCTCGTAGTCGCGCGCCGCGCGCACGCCGGCGCGCAGGATCTGCGAGTTGAAGGCACCCGCGAGGCCGCGGTCGGCGGTGACCAGCAGGAGCCCGACCTGCTTGTCGGAGTCGTGCTCCTGCAGGATCGGAAGCGAGCCCATCTCGCCGCCGGCGGCCTCGGCCGCCTGGCGCGTCATCCGGCGGATCGCACCCGCGTACGGCCGCAGCGCCTCGATGCGCTGCTCGGCCCGGCGCAGGCGCGCGGCGGACATCATCTCCATCGCGCGGGTGATCTTCTGGATGTTCTTGATGGAGTCGATGCGCTCCTTGACGTCGCGCTGGCTCACGCCGGAACGGCCTCCTCTTCCGTCTCTTCGGCCTTGTCGTCGCCGTCGTCGTCGCTGCTGCCGCCGCGCAGGCCCTCGGCCTCGCGCGACGTCACGCCGACCTCGTCGGAGAGCGGCTGGCCCTCCTCGTCGAGGTCGTAGCCGAAGTCGTCGGCGAAGCTCTTGACGGCCTCCTTGAGCTTCTCGACGGTGGCGTCGGACCAGTCGCCGCCGGCGATCGTCCTGAGCAGCTCGGCGTTCTCGGAGTGCAGGCGCTGGACCAGCGCGGCGAGGAATTCCGGCACCTTCTCGGTGAGGATGCGATCGACGAAGCCGTTGGTCGCGGCGAACAGCTGCGCGGTCTGGTCCTCGACGGCCAGCGGCGCGCGCTCGCCCTGGTTGAGCGCCTTGACGAGGCGCTCGCCGCGGGCCAGCGTGCGCTGGGTGTCGGCGTCGAGGTCGGAGCCGAACTGCGCGAATGCCTCGAGGTCGCGGTACTGCGACAGCTCGATCTTCAGGCGCCCGGCGACCTTCTTCATCGGCGTGATCTGCGCGTTGCCGCCCACGCGCGACACCGAGATGCCGACGTTGATCGCGGGGCGCACGCCGCTGAAGAACAGCTTGGGCTCGAGGAAGATCTGCCCGTCGGTGATCGAGATCACGTTCGTCGGGATGTAGGCCGAGACGTCGCCGGCCTGCGTCTCGATGATCGGCAGCGCCGTGATCGACCCCCCGCCGCGGTCGTCGGACAGCTTGCAGGCGCGCTCCAAAAGCCGGCTGTGCAGGTAGAAGACGTCGCCCGGGTAGGCCTCGCGACCCGGCGGGCGGCGCAGCAGCAGCGACATCTGGCGGTAGGCGTAGGCGTGCTTGGTGAGGTCGTCGTATACGCAGAGCGCGTGGCCACCCTGCTCGAGGAAGTGCTCGGCCATCGCCGTGCCCGCGTAGGGCGCGAGGAACTTGATCGGCGCGGCCTCGTCGGCGGGCGCCGCGACGATGATCGTGTTCTCCAGCGCGCCGGCCTCGGCGAGCGTCTCGGCGATGCCGACGATCGTCGCCAGGCGCTGGCCGATCGCGACGTACACAGAGACGACGCCCGTGTCCTTGTTGTTGATGATCGTGTCGAGCGCGATCGCGGTCTTGCCGGTCTGGCGGTCACCGATGATCAGCTCGCGCTGGCCGCGGCCGATCGGGATCATCCCGTCGATCGCCTTCAGGCCGGTCTGCAGCGGCTCGACGACCGGCTGGCGCTCGACGATGCCGGGCGCGATGACCTCGACCGGGCGCGTGTTGTCGCTGGCGATGTCGCCCTTGCCGTCAAGCGGCTGGCCCAGCGGCGTGACGATGCGCCCGCGCAGCGCGTCGCCGACGGGGATCTCGAGCAGGCGGCTCGTGCGCTTGACGGTGTCGCCCTCGACGATCTTCGCCCAGGGACCGAAGAGCACGGAGCCGACGTTGTCGGACTCGAGGTTGAGCGCCAGGCCGGTGACCCCGTGCGGCAGCTCGAGCATCTCGAAGGACATGCAGTTCTCGAGGCCGTGGATGCGGGCGATGCCGTCGGCGACCGACAGCACGGTGCCGACTTCGGTCAGCTCGGCTGAACCGGCGTCGAGGCCCTCGATGCGGGACTTAAGGATTGAGGTGATCTCGTCGGGCTTGATCTGCATAAGAGGTGGCTCCTAGGCCGTTGCGACCTGCTTGCGAAGGTTTTCGAGTCGGGTGCGGATGGAGGCGTCGAGGATCGAGTTGCCGACGCGCAGGACGATGCCGCCGAGGACGTCGGGATCGACGGTGGCCTTGAGCTCGACCTTGCGGCCGGTCTGCTCGCCGACCTCGCGGCCGATGCGCTCGACCGTGGCGGGGTCGAGCTCGACCGCCGAGGTGATCTGGACGGGGAGCAACTTGTGCTCCTCCTCCCAGAGCCGATCGTAGGCGCGGCGCACGCGGAAGACCGCGGGCATCCGGTGCTTCTCGATCAGCAGCTCGAGGAAGTTGACGACGGTCTCGTCGGCGTCTGACAGCGCCTTGCCAAGGCCGTCGACCTTCTCGGGCGTGGAGAAGTACGGGGAGAAGAAGAACGTCGCCAGCTTCGGCTCCGCGTCGAGCGCGTCGGCGAACTGCCCGAGCTGCTCGCGCACGACGTCCAGCTTGTCGTGCTCTTGCGCGACCTCGAACAGGCTGCGGGCGTAGACGGTGGCGATCTCTTCCATGGCCTAGCCGCGGCCTCCGCTGAGGGTCGAGAAGTCCAGCTCGCCGAGCGCCTCGTCGACCAGCCGCTGCTGATCGTCGGCCGTCAGGGTCTTGCGCGTGACCTTCTCGGTCGCGAGCACGGTCAGCCCGGCGACCTCCTTGCGCAGGTCCTGAAGCGCCTTGCGCTCCTCGGCCTCGATGTCGCGACGAGCCTGCTCCAGCAGCTCCTCACGCTTGACGCGGCCGGCCTCGAGCGCCTCGCGCTCGGTCTCCTCGCCGGCCTTGCGCGCGCGCGTGACGATGTCGTCGGCCTGCGCACGGGCCTCCTTCAGGCGCGTGCGGTACTCCTCGAGCAGCTCGGCGGCCTCGGCCTTCGTCTTGTTGGCGGAGTCGATCGAGTCCTCGATCAGCCGCTGGCGCTTGTCCAGCGCCTCGGCGATCACCGGGAACGCGAGCCTGTAGAGGATGAACATGGACACGCCGAACACGAGCAGCGTCCAGATCATCAGCCCGCCACCCGGCGAGACGAGGAAGCTTCCGCCTTCCTCCTCGGCGGGCGCGTGCTCCTGGGCCAGGATCAGGGTGGACAGAGACGTCATCGAAGGGCCTAGAGGAAGAAGGCGATCAGGCCCGCGACGAGGCCGTAGAAGAAGCAGGCCTCCGTCAGCGCGAAGCCCAGCCACTGGATCGACGTGATCTCATCGCGCATCTCAGGCTGGCGCGTGACCGACTCGATGACCTTGCCGAAGATCTGACCGATACCGATGCCGGCGCCGACGGCGCCGAGACCGCCACCGACGCCGAGCGCGATCGCACGGCCGGCGTCAGCACCGTAGGCCTCGTTGGCAGCGGCCCCGGCCTGAGCAAGTGTCGTGATGACAGCGAGATCCATGATTGCTCCTTAGTGACTCTCGGCGGCCGCGCCGCCGATGTAGATGGCAGTGAGAGTGGCGAAGATGAACGCCTGCAAGGTCGCGACAAGGCCGACCTCGAACATGAACAGCGCGATCGCCAGCGGGAACGTGACGACGCCGAGCGCCTCGATCCCGAGGATGACCACGAGTGCGCCGCCCATGAACAGGATGATCAGATGGCCCGCCAGGATGTTGGCGAAGAGACGCACTGACAGCGAGATCAGGCGCATGAAGTTGGACATGATCTCCAGGCCCAGCATGAACGGCCGCAGGAAGCTGGGAACGCCCGCGGGGATGAAGGCGAGGATGTAGCCCTTCACGCCCTTCGTGCGGATGCCGACGACCGTGAACGCGATGAACACGACCAGCGAGAGCACGAGCGGGATCGAGAGGTTCGCGGTCGCGGCGAACAGCGCGAAGGCGGGGATCTCGAGGCCGAGGATGTCGACCTTGTGCTCGGTGTTCGTCGGCAGCGGCAGGTAGCCGAGCATGTTGCTGAACCAGATGAACAGGAACAGCGACGCGATGAACGGGAACCACTGCGCCGCGAGCTTGTCGGGCATGTTGCCGCGCGTGATGTTGTCGCGCATCAGCGTGAACGCCATCTCGACCAGGGTCTGGATGCGGTTGGGGCGCTCCTGCATGCGCCGCGCGATGTAGACCATCGCCACGCACATCAGGATCGCCGCCGCGAGCACGTAGACGACGGCCTTGTTGACGGCGAACGGCCCCAGCTCGAACCACGTGTCGAGCTTGAACTCGTTCTGGGGCTGGAAGGCGTCGTTGTCGTTGCGCGTCCAGCCGAAGATCAGCGCGAACGCGACGATCAGCGTCACGTAGGTCGAGAGACCGAGGATGACCTTGGCCTTGGTCGTCATGAGGTGACGGAGTTCCTCTCCAGCGAGCGGGTCAGCAACGTGTTGACGAAGTAGATCGTGAAGGCGACCAGCGTGAGGACCGCGGCGGCAAGACCGTCCTCCCGCTCGCCGGCCAGGCCGACGGCGAGGATCGTAAGCGCTACGAGCCAGGCGCGCGCGAAGACCCCCGCGAGGTTCAGGCCGATGACGTTCTTGACGTCCTGCTTCGTGGCCGCGTACTTGGCCAGCCCGAGCTCTCCGAGGCGCTGCAGGATCCACATTCCGGCGCCCGCGAGGATGCCCAGGGCGGGGGCGCCGAGGAGCACCAGGACCGGCGCGCTGAACGCGACGAGCACGATGTCGATGAGGCGCAGGGCAGTCATGGCGGCGGGGTCACCCTACAGATGCAAAGGCCCGCGAGGACTCGCGGGTCTTTGGCGCTGTGGGGCGGGTGACACGGCCCCACTGCTGCACCGCCACCCTAGCATGAATCGAGGACTTTGTAACAACTTTGTGACACCCGTTACCGAGGTCTGTGAGCCGCCCCGCGTATCGTCCCCGCGCGTGTCCCGGCGCACCGAGCTGATCGCCGTCTTCGCGGGCGGCTGCGCCGGCGCGCTGGCCCGCGTCGCGCTCGCCGAGACGTGGACGCACGACGCCGGCGGCTGGCCGTGGGCGACGCTCGTGGCCAACGTCCTCGGCGCGTTCGTGCTGGGGCTGCTGGCAGCACGTGAACGAGACTCGCCGCTGCTGGGCGCCGGTTTCTGCGGCGCGCTGACGACATTCTCGACGCTGCAGCTGGAGCTCATCGACATGCCTGTCGCGCTGGCCGCCGCCTATGCGAGCGCGACCCTCGCCGCGGGCTACGGCGCGGTGCTGGTGGCACAGCGGTGATGCTCTGGCTCGGCGTCGCGATGCTCGGCGGGCTCGGCGCAGTCGGACGGGTCGTCGTTGCCGACAGGTTCGCGATCCCGGCGGTCGGCATCCTCGCGGTCAACGTGTCAGGCGCGCTCGCGCTCGGCGTGCTCGCCGGTGCGGGCGTCGATGGCGACGCGATGCGGCTCGCCGGCGGCGGCCTGCTCGGCGGGTACACGACCTTCTCCACGTGGATGGTCCAGACGCGCGCACTGCCGCCGCGGTGGGCAGCGGCGAACCTCGCGGCGTCGCTGACCCTCGGGCTCGCCGCGGTCGCCGTCGGCCGCGCGCTGGCCTAGGGTGCGCCCGTGGACGTCGACAAGCGCGTCGAGAACTATCTCGCCCGGGCGAGGAAGCTCTCCCGCCAGGGTGAGTACGAAGAGGCGATCGCGACCGAGCGCGTCGCCTCGTCATACATCTCGACGATCGCCGACGACGGCCGGCTCGAGCGCGTCGCGCTCGCCCGCGTCGTGGCCGAGCGCCTCGAGGCGCAGAACGCGCTCGGCGAGGCGCGCACCAAGTACACCGAGGCGCTGCTGCTGCTCGACGAGCTGGCCGTGCGCGGGCGCGAGCGCTACGAGCTGCTGCACGCGCAGGGGATGATCTACGCCCGGCTCGGGCAGAGCGAGGCCGCCGTCATGGCCTTCGAGCAGGCGCTCGACGAGGGCGCGGGGATCGGCCCGGGATTCTGGCCGGTGGCCAACACGCGCATCGTGATGAGCGTCCCGCTGCGGCGCGCGGGGCGCGTCGAGGACGCCCAGCGACGCCTGCAGGAGGCGCGCTCGCTGGTCACCGAGCTCGACCCGCCGGGCGCCAAGGGCATGCTCGCGCGGATCGAGGAGGAGCTCGGCGCGACGCTCGCGCCGGACGCCAATGCCGGCCCGCCGCGCCCCGCACGCCGCCGCCTCCGGCCAAGCTCGACGAGGATGCCTACCGCGCCGTGCTGGCAGACCTCGACGCGCTCATCGGCCTCGCCGGCGTCAAGGCGCAGGTCCACCGCTTCGCCGAGCTGCTGCGCGTCGGCCTGCTGCGCGAGGCCGCCGACCTGAAGACCGCCGAGATCAGCCTGCACCTGGTGTTCATCGGCGGCCCGGGCACCGGCAAGACGACGGTGGCGCGGCTGTTCGGCCGGCTCTACAACGCGCTCGGGCTGCTCGCGACCGACCGTGTCGTCGAGGTCACGCGCGCCGACCTCGTCTCCGGCTACGTCGGCCAGACGGCGTCCAAGGCCGACGCGGTGATCGACAGCGCGCTCGACGGCGTGCTGTTCATCGACGAGGCCTACGCGCTCGTGCGCCCGGACTCGCCGAGCGATTTCGGCGGCGAGGCGGTCGCCGAGCTGCTCAAGCGGATGGAGGACGACCGCGAGCGGCTGGCGGTGATCGTCGCCGGCTACCCGCGCGAGATGACCCAGTTCCTGCAGAGCAACTCCGGTCTGGCCAGCCGCTTCGCCGAGACCGTCACCTTCGCCGACTACAGCGCCGCCGAGCTCGTCGAGATCTTCGGCTGCTTCGCCGCGGACGCCGACTACGTCCTCGACGCCGCGGCGCGTACCGCGCTGCTCGAGGTCCTGACCGCGATGCGCGCCGCCAGCACGCACAACTTCGCCAACGCGCGCGCAGCGCGAAACCTCTTCGACGACGCCATCGCCCACCAGGCCGGGCGCGTGCTCGACGCCGCGGCGAGTCCCAGCCGCGACCAGCTGATGGCGCTGACGGCGGCGGACATCCAAGCCGCCGCGGCGTCGTCCTGAGCGCGCGCTACAGCGCCGCGAGGAAGCGCTCGATGTGCGGGTTGACGTCGGCCGGATGCGTGAGGTTCGCCGCGTGGCCGGCGCCGGGGATGACGACGAGCTCGGCGTCGGGCAGCGCGTCGGTGACGGCCTGGGCGCGCTCGACCTCGATCGCCGCGTCGGCGTCGCCGTGGATCACGAGCGTCGGCATCGACAGCTCGCCGAGGCGCTCGTGGATGTCGTCCTCGCGCGACATCAGCGTCGTGTAGGCCTGGCGCAGCAGCTGCGGATCGACGGCGCGCCACTTCGCCTGCCAGTCGGCGTTGCCGGCCCAGTCCGGCGCGAGGATGATCCCGGCGACGACGTCGAGGACCTCCTGCGGCGGTCCGCCGGGAGCGGTCCAGGCGTCGATCAGCTGGTTGTAGCCGGGCACCTTCTCGGGGTCCTCGGTCCGGTCCTGCGTGTCGATCAGGATCAGCGCGCGCACGCGCTCGGGCGCGGTCAGCGCCGCGCGCAGCGACAGGAACCCGCCCTGCGACATCCCCGCGAGCACCGCCTGCTCGATGCCGAGGTGGTCGAGCAGCCCGATCGCATCCGCGGCGGAGTCCCAATAGGTGAACGGATCGGAGGACGTCTCGGTCTGGCCGTGCCCGCGCTCGTCCCAGCGGACGCAGCGCCAGCGATCGGCGAGCGCCGCGACCTGTGGGTCGAACATCGAGTGGTCCATGAGGAACCCGTGGGAGAACAGCACCGCGGGCTCACCGGACCCGCTGTCTTCGTAGTGGAGGCGCTGTCCGTTGACGTCGGCGTAGGGCATATGCGGACGCTACCGCCGTCTGGCTTCGGCGCGCGCGCGTGCTCGCATCACCGCGGTCAGCTCGCGGCGCAGGACGTCGAACGCCGGGCGCGGCTTGCCGTGGGGCGACAGCAGCGCCGAGTCCCAGTTCTCCTTCGGCCCGCCGGGATTCCAGTGGTACAGGTAGACGCGCTTGACGCGCTTGCTGAGCGGCACGAGGCGCTCGAAGACCCAGCGCGTCGCGCGCCCGGCGTGCGCGACGGACTCCGGGAAGTGGATCTTGCGCTTCTTGCGGCGCTTGACGATCCCGCCCGTCTCGGTGAACCAGATCTGCCCGCGTGTGTTCGCCAGCAGCGTGCGCGTGCCCGACGTTCGCATCCGGTTGGCGTCGAGGTAGTTGTGCAGCCCCCAGACGCGCGGGCGGACCTTGGCGTGCGACTCGAACGCGCGCACCCAGCTCGCCATGTTCGGTTGGTCGAGGACCTCGGCGCCGAGGACGGTGCAGCGCCGGCAGTTGCGGCGCAGCATGTCGTAGTAGCTCGCGACGAGCCCCGGGCGCCGGCACGTCGGCTGGGAGCAGTGGTTGGCCTCGTTCCATGTCGCCCACTCGGTGACGAACGGGTAGCGCGCGCGCAGGCGCCGGTACTCGCGGCGCAGGCGGCGGACGCTCGGCAGACGGCGGGCCTGCCCTTCGCGGCGCGAGCGGCCGAACGACACGAGCGGACGCACGTTGGCCTTGTGCGCGGCGGTCATCCAGGCGTCGAGGTCGTGCACCTGCCAGGCCTGGCTGAGCACGTCCCAGGGCACGACGATCCGCGCCTTGCGGATCTGCAGGTCGGAGAACAGCGGATCGCTGAACATCGCCGGCTTCTGGTCGGCGATGCCGAACATCACCGCCGAGGACGGGGACGCGAGGACAAGCGTCGCGGCGATCGCCGCGCCGAGCGCGATGGGCCAGCGTCTGCTCACGCCTCAGGCTCGGTGAGAACGGTGTCCTCGTGGGAGTACGCCGGCGCGCAGCAGCACAGCAGCTTGATCGGCACGTCAGCGGTGTTCGTCAGCTTGTGCTCGACCCCTGGCGGGATGACGACGCAGTCACCGGCGCGCACGTTCTGCGATTCGTCGCCAAGGCGCAAAACCCCGCTGCCCTGCGTGAGGTAGTAGATCTCCTCGGTGACGACGTGGTAGTGCGCGGTCGTCGCGCCGCCGGCCGGGATCGTCGCCTCGGCGAACGACTGCGCGCGTGCGGCGGTCCAAGCCGGGCCCGCGAGCTCGCGTATCTCAGAACCATCCTTGGTGATGAACGGCTCGCAGTCCTCGTAGTGCCCCACCTGCACGGTGGCGGGGAAGGTACAGGGTGGTGCCGTCGGCGACGGCACCACCCTGTCAGCCCTCAGGCCACGGCGCGGCGCGCGGACTCGCGGTCCAGGCGCGACGCGACGCTGACCAGCGCCCGCGCGATCCCGCCGCGGACGCGCCGGGGCGGCGCGTGCGGGCGGTCGTGGGACGCTACGGCTCGCTTCGGCCGGGCGTGCTCTGCTGAGGCCTTGGCGAACTCGGTGTGGATGAGACTGTGCACGACGTACTCCTTGGATGGGATTGGACTGGTGGTGGGCCCACCGCCCGCGGAGTACGAAGCGAGGTTCGATCTGCGGGCGCTGCGCCCGCGGACCGTGATCTGTCAGAGGATCAGGACGCGGACGCCGTGAGGCGCGACATACCGGCAGCCGCCGGGGAACCCGGCGTGCGGTACGAAAGTCGGATGTCGCGCGTAACGGTCGTCATTGCGTCCTCCTCCGAAGCGAATTCAGAGGTCGTCGTCGACGGTATCACGAGGTCCGGCTGGTCGGCAACCCGCTCGTCTATGGTCCCTTGCCTCCGATGACCGAGCAGCCGGCGACCACCAAACGCGTGCAGATCCAGGCGGCCGTCCTGACGGCGACCGAGGAGCTGCTCGCCGAGGGCGAGGCGTTCGCCGACCTCAACATCGAGAAGATCGCGACGCGCGCGGGGATCTCGCGGACGGCGTTCTACTTCTACTTCCGCGACAAGCGCGAGCTCCTCATGCGGCTGACCGAGGACCTCACCGACGCGTTCTTCGCCGCTGCGGACGTCTGGTTCTCAGACGAGGGTGAGAACGCGATCGACGAGATGCGCACCGGGCTCGACGGCATCGGCGCGCTGTACGACGAGCACGGCACGCTGCTGCGCGCGATCGTCGAGGTCGCGACCTACGACGAGGAGATCGCGACCTTCTGGCGCGGGCTGCTGCAGCGCTTCGTCGAGGCCTCGGCGCGCCGCATCGAGGCCGAGCAGGAGGCCGGCAACGCGCCCGCGTTCCCGGCGGCGCCGGCCGCGTTCGCGCTGACCTGGATGACCGAGCGGACCTTCTACCAGCAGATGTCCCAGAACCTGCCGTCCGAGGAGCTCGTCGAGGCGATGATCGGGATCTGGACGCGGTCGATCTACGGCCGCGTCTGAGCGCCCTCGTCCGCCGCGTCCTCCTCGATCGCCGCGAACTCCCCCGTCTCCCAGGCCTGCGCCGCCTGCTCGCGCGTCATCCGGCGCGTGCGGAAGTTGAACTTCAGGATCTCCAGGACGTAGACGAGGTAGACGCTCGCGGCGAGCACGATCAGCCCGAGCGCGGCCATCAGCGCCGACCAGCCCGCCTCGAGATGGCCGTGGTCGTCGGAGTAGGGCACGAAGCGCAGCGCGATCGCAAAGCCGGCGAGCAGCAGCGTCCATGCGTAGAGGTAGACGATCGTCCTGCGCGTGCTGAAGCCGATCCGGCTGAAGCGGTGATGCAGGTGGTTGGCGTCGGCCTGCCACGGCGGCCGCCGGTACTTCAGGCGCTTGAGCACGACGAACGTCGTGTCGACGAACGGGACGGCGAGCACGACCAGCGGGAAAACCAGTGCAAGGACCGCTTGGGTCTTGACCGCGCCCTCCACGGCGATGCAGCCGAGCAGCAGCCCCAGCAGGTTCGCCCCGCAGTCGCCCATGAACGCGCTGGCCGGCGGGAAGTTGTGGACGAGGAACCCGAGCGCGGCCCCGGCGGTGACGGCGGCAAGCACACCGGCGTGCCCGCGGTTGAGATCGAAGGCGATCACGGCGAACGTCGCGGCGCTGATCGCGCAGACGCCGGCGGCGAGGCCGTCGACGCCGTCGGAGAGGTTGACGACGTTCATGATCGCCACGAGCCCGGCGACCGTCAGCGGCTGGCCGAGGTCGCCGAGATCCTGGGGCCCGATCGGCTGGGGCAGCGTGATGTTCGAGACCTCCACCCCGGCGTGCACGGGGATGGTCGCGGCCGCGATCTGCCCGAGCAGCTTGACCGCAGGATGCAGGTCGTAGCGATCGTCGAACGCCCCGACGACCGCGATCACCACAGCGCCGGCGAGGATGCCGGTAAGGCGGTCCTCCACGCGTGGCGTGAACTCCAGGAACGCGAGGCCGGCGACGAGGACCGCGCCGAGCATCGCGAAGCCCCCGAACAGCGGCGTGCCGCCCTCCGCCAGCCCGCGCGCCTTCGGCTGATCGACGGCGCCGACCGCGCGCGCCAGGCGCGAGGTCAGCGGCGTGAGCAGCGCGGCGATGGCGAACGCCGCCGCAAAGCCGAGGATGGCGTCGCGCTCGGTCACGGGCGCGACGGACTGTACGTCAGACCGGTGACGCCGAGGTGAGCTGCTCGTAGAGCGGGTACTTCTCGGCGATCGCGTTGACGCGCTCGCGCAGGTCGTCGCGCTGGGCGTCGAAGTCGGGCGTCAGCGCGGCGGCGAGGATCGCGCCGACATCGGCGAAGTCGTCGACGTGCAGGCCCGCGGGTGGCCAGCGCCGGCGTGCCGACGCGCAGGCCGCTCGTGACCATCGGCGGGCGCGGGTCGAACGGGACCGCGTTGCGGTTGACGGTGATGCCGATGCTCTCGCAGCCGGTCCTCGGCCTGCTGGCCGTCGAGCTCGGACTCGCGCAGATCGACGAGCGCGAGGTGGACGTCGGTGCCGCCGGTGAGCAGGTTGACGCCGTGGCCGGTATTGAGCAGCTGCTCGGCGACGGCCTTGGCGCCGTCGAGCGTGCGCTGCTGGCGCTCCTTGAAGGCCTCCGACGCGGCGATCTTCAGCGAGACCGCTTTACCCGCGATCACGTGCTCCAGCGGCCCGCCCTGCTGGCCGGGGAAGACAGCGGAGTTGATCGCCTTGGCGTGCTCCTCCTTGCAGAGGATCATGCCGCCGCGCGCGCCGCCGATGCGTCTTGTGGATCGTCGTCGTGACGACGTCCGAGTGCGGCACCGGGTTGGGATGCAGGCCGGCGGCCACGAGGCCCGCGAAGTGCGCCATGTCGGTCATCAGCAGCGCTCCGACGTCGTCGGCGATCTGCCGGAAGCGCGCGAAGTCCAGCTGGCGCGGGTAGGCCGACCAGCCGGCGAGGATCAACTTCGGCTTGCGCTCGTGGGCGATCCGCTCGACCTCGTCCATGTCGATCAGCGAGGTCTCGCGGTCGACCTCGTAGGGCGCGATGTCATAGAGCCGGCCCGAGACGTTGAGCTTCATCCCGTGCGTCAGATGGCCGCCGTGCGGCAGCGCCAGGCCCATGATCGTGTCCCCGGGCGTCAGCAGCGCGTGGTAGACGGCGGCGTTCGCCTGCGCGCCGGCGTGCGGCTGGACGTTGGCGTGCTCGGCGCCGAACAGCGACTTGGCGCGATCGATCGCGAGCTGCTCGGCGATGTCGATGAACTCACAGCCGCCGTAGTAGCGCTTGCCGGGGTAGCCCTCGGCGTACTTGTTCGTGAGCACGCTGCCCTGGCACTCCAGGACGGCCTGCGGCACGAAGTTCTCGCTGGCGATCATCTCCAGCGTGCGCTGCTGGCGATCGAGCTCCAGGCGCAGGACATCGGCGATCTCGGGATCGACCTCCAGCAGCGGACGGCTGAAGAAGTCGGGGCTCAACTCGGACATGGGCTGTCTCCTCGTAGCGATTGAGTGCCCAGGCGCTGCGGCGGCAGATGCTCGGACCGCTTCCCGGTGGTCAGTTCCACCTCAGCGCCAGTCGCGGCCGAGGTGGCGAAGGTATCACGGCGCCTCGATCTGCTCCACACGCCGCGCGTGGCGTCCGCCCTCGAACTCGCCCTCCAGGAAGGCGGCGACGATCGCGTCGGCCTCCTCGTTGCTCAGCCGCCGGCCGCTGAGCCCGAGGACGTTCGCGTCGTTGTGCGCCCGCGCGAGCTGTGCCTCGTCGGGGTCGTGGGCGTTGACCGCGCGCACGCCCGGGACCTTGTTGGCGACGATCGTCACGCCGACGCCCGAGCCGCAGTGCACGATCCCGAGGTCGGCCTCGCCGCTGCTGACGCGCTGCGCCGCGTCGCGCGCGAAGGCCGGGTAGTCGGCGGACTCGGCGCTGTTGACGCCGACGTCGACGATCTCGTGGCCGAGGTCTGCGAGCACGCCGCGGACGTGCTCCTTCAGCTCGAAGCCGCCGTGGTCGGCGGCGATGACGATCCTCATGTTTCCCCCAGCTCTCGCATTCCCTCGTCGACGGTGCGCACCGGAACGTAGCCGAGCTGGTCGCGCGCGCGGGAGATGTCGATCGTGCACTCCTGCGCCGACAGCCAGTAGGCCAGGCGCGTGAGCGGCGGCTGCCCGCCGAGTCGCAGCAACCGCCAGGCCGTCTCGCCGCCGCTCGCCAGGCCGCGCGCGACCGCGCGCGGGACGCTGCGCGAGCCGGGATCGAGGCCCTCGGTCGCGAGCAGGCGCGTGATGAAGTCGCGAAAGACGACCGGGGTGCCGTCGGTCACGAAGTAGGCGCTGGCGCTCGTCCCCTTCGTGGCGCCGAGCAGCAGGCCCTCGACGACGTTGTCGACGTGCGTCGTGGACGTGAGGTGCGTTCCGCCGCCGACCCACGCGAACTTCTTCGCCCGCACGGCGTCGGCGAGCGCTGGGCAGGATCGTCGTGTCGCCCTGGCCCCAGACCAGCCGCGGGCGGATCACGACGGTCTCCATGCCGTCGCCGGCGGCAGCGAGCACGAGCGCCTCGGCCTGCGCCTTCGTCGCGCTGTAGAGCGCGGGAGAGGAGGGCTGCAGCGGCGTGCGCTCGTCGACCTCGATCAGCGGCTTGCCGTGCATCAGCGCGGCCTCGGTGCCGACGTGGACGACGCGGCGGACGCCGGCCGCGCGTGCAGCCTCGAGGACGTTGCGCGTGCCGTCGACGTTGTCGCGCGTGAACTCCTCGCGGGTGCCCCACTCACCGAGGTGCGCAGCGGCATGGAACACCAGCTCGGCGCCGTCCATCCCAGCCTGCAGGGCGGCCGGATCGCCGAGCTCGCCGCGCGCGGGCGTCGCGCCGTTGGCGGCGACCTTCTCTGCGGAGGCGTCGGAGCGCGCGAGCGCCGCGACGCTGTAGCCCTCGCCGACGAGCCGGCGCGTGAGCGCCCCGCCGATGAAGCCGCTGGCGCCGGTGACATATGCGGTCGGCATTTGGCGGCGAGCCTATCTCTCGCTACCCTCGCTCGTCCGTCATGCGCGCGCTCACTCTCACCAGCATCCGCCTGCGCGCGCGTTCACACCGCGCGCCGTAGCCGGCTGCGCCACGTCCCTCGTCTTTCTCGACCCGCCTGGGCCTCGCCGCCTGCGCGGGCCTTCGCATGCCCATGCGCACCGACAACGTCCAGCTGACCCTCAACCCGTACGACGCGTCGTCACGGTCGGTGAACGACGCCTGCGCAGCGGCGTTCCTCGACGGCGTGCGCAGCGCGGGCCTGACCTGGGTGCAGAGCGTCGAGGTCGAGCGCAAGTCCGGCCTCCTCGGGGACATCGCCGCGTTCGGCGAGGTGCAGCTGCGCTGGCGTGTCGACGACGCCGAGGACGCGGTGGTCTCGGTCGTCGACGCCGGCGCGGACGTGCTCGTGCTGCTCGTCGGCACGGAGGGCATGTGCGAGGTCGTCGCCGCGGCGAGCGACCACGATGTCGCGGCCGGTGTCGCGCGGCGCCTCGCCGACGCGCTGCAGGATCCGCCGCCGCCGGACGCGCGCCTGTCGGTGCGCTTCTGGTCGATGGGAGCCAACGGCCCCGACTGGGTCCAGCGTCACCTGCCCGCCGCCGGCTGGGACGAGGTCGCCCACAACTACCCGGCGCAGGTGCGCGAGCGCCTCGCCGCGCTGATGGGGATGCGCGAGCCCAGCGGCGGGACGCTCGTGCTCTGGCACGGTCCGCCCGGCACCGGCAAGACGCACGCGCTGCGCGCGCTGGCGGAAGCCTGGAAGCCGTGGGCAACGACGCACTACGTGACCGACCCTGAGCGGCTGCTGCGCGGGACCGGCTACCTGATGGAGGTCGCGACGGCCCGCGCGTCGGACACGCGCTGGCGGCTGATCGTGCTCGAGGACGCCGGCGAGCTGATGGCCGTGAGCGCGCGCAGCGACGTCGGCCAGGGTCTGTCGCGGGTGCTGAACCTGTCCGACGGGCTGCTCGGCCAGGGCGTGAAGTGCCTGCTGCTGGTGACGACGAACGAGCCGATCGGGCGCCTGCATCCGGCCGTCAGGCGGCCGGGGCGCTGCCTGGCGACGATCGACTTCGCGCCGTTCGCGGCGGACGAGGCGAGCGCGTGGCTGGCGCTGCGCGGCAGCGCGCACGATGTGTCACGGCCGGCGACGCTGGCCGAGCTGTTCGCGATCGCCGAGGACCGCGCGCCCGACGCCGGTCCCGGCGGCGGCGAGTCGTTCGGCTTCGCGCGCGCCCTGCGCGCCTAGACGTCGTCGCCGGCGCGATGGACCCGACGGACGCGCATCTCGCTCGGCGCGCCCTTGGCGCGCAGCCGCCGCGGTCGCGTGTAGCGCAGGTCGTCGACCTCGAGCAGCTCGAAGGCGGCGTCGGACACGAGCAGCTGCTCGCCCTTGGCGTCGTCGGCGACGCGCGCGGCGACGTTGACGTCGACGCCGAGGTAGTCGCGCCCGACGCGCGTCGGCTTGCCCCAGTGCACGCCGGCGCGCATCCTCGGGTGGTAGCCGGCGACCTCGACGACGGCGAGCGCGTCGATCGCGTCGAGCGCGGCGCCGACCGCGTCGGCCGGATGCTCGAAGACGGCCATCAGGCCGTCGCCAAGGCGCTTGATCACGCGCCCGTCGTGGGCCGCGATCGCCTCTTCGAGCACGGCGCCGGCCTCGCGCAGCAGCTCGATCGCCGCGGCGTCGCCGGCCTTCAGCGCCCAGCTCGAGAACCCGACGAGGTCGGTGAACAGGATCGCGAGCTCGGTATCGGGCTTGCCGCGCCCGGCGCTCTCGGACATCAGCTGCCACAGCTGCAGCGCGGTCAGCCCGATCTCGTGCGCGACGCTCGGGTGGCCGGGGTCCATCGCCGCGACCTCGCGGGCCACGAGCGCCGCGGCGCTGCGCTCCTCGCGGGAGATCGGGTCGCCGAAGCGGTCGTCGCCCGGCAGGCGCCGGCGCAGCCGCTCAACGGCCTTGACGAGCCCGGGAGCGCGATCGAGGCGGGCGAGGTTCTCTCGCACCTTGCCCGGCGGCGGAGGCGACGGCGGAACGCGGGCCGGAAGCGTGCGGTCGTCGTTGCTCACGGGGCGCATTCTGCCAAGAGCGCCGTGACCGCCGCGGCCGCCACCGCCCCCTCGCGCACGATCGTGAAGCTGCCGTCCTGCGAAAACGCGCGCAGGTCGACCACGGTCGACGGCGTGCCGGGCAGCGCGCCGGCGTCCAGCACGAGGTCGGCAGCCGCGCGAAAGCGCTCGGGCACGTCGGCCAGCGTGCGCGGGTCCGGCTCGCCCGCGAGGTTCGCGCTGGTCTGCAGGACCGGCCAGCGCACGCCCTGCAATGCCGCCAGCGAGCCGCTGAGCGCCGGCACGCGCACGCCGAGCGTGTCGGGATCCGGGCCGCAGGCGAGCGGATAGCGGTGCTCGGGGTTCGGGACGAGCGCCGTGATGGCGCCTGGGAACAGCGCATCGAGGGCCGCTTGGAGTGGCGGCGGCAGCTCGGGGAGTGCCGTCAGCGCGATGACCTTGCTGAAGAACATGACCGCGCTAGGCTTCGCCGGCGGGCGGCGCTTGAGCAGGTAGATGCGCTCGAGCGTCTCCTTCGCCTCGGGGTCGCAGGCCAGCCCGTAGACGGTGTCGGCGGGGAAGACGGCGAAACCGCCGACGCTCATGCAGCGCTCGAAGGTCTGCGCGTCGTCGGGCGTCAGCGCCACGCCAGCACCACGCGCTCGGTGCCCGCGAGGTCCTGCCGCCGCTGCGACTGCGCATACCCTGCCGCTCCGAGCAACTCCGCGACCGCGTCGGCCTGGCCCTCGCCGACCTCGAACGCGACCCAGCTCGCGCCGGCGGCGCTGACGCCCGGAGCCAGGCGACGGTAGGCGTCCATCCCGTCCGGGCCGGCGAACAGCGCGAGCGCCGGCTCGTAGCGGGCGATCTCGGGCTGCAGGTCGGCATCGTCCTGCACGTAGGGCGGGTTGCACACGACGGCGTCAGCCTTGACGCCGGCGAGCAGGTCGCCCTCCACGAACTCGACGGAGAGACCCAGGCGCGCGGCATTCGCGCGCGCGACGTGCAACGCGTCGGCCGAGAGGTCCGTGCCGACCACGTCCAGATCGGGTCGCTCGTCCTTCAACGCCAGGGCGATGGCGCCACTGCCGGTTCCCACGTCCACCACGCGCGCACCATCGGGCAGGTGCTCCACCGCCACCTCGACGAGCGTCTCGGTGTCGGGCCTGGGGATCAGGACTCTGTTGTCGACCTGGAGCTCGATGTGCCGGAAGCCCTTGACGCCGGTGATGTAGGCGACGGGCTCACGGTTTCTGGCGCGCCGGTGAACAGCATCTCTGAAGGAGGTGATCGCGGGGCCCGTGACGGCCGCATCTTTCCGTGCCAGCAGCGTGAGCCGCTCGGTCCCCATCGCGTGCGCGAGCAGCACCTCCGCGTCGAGCTGCGGGGTGTCGACGCCTGCGCCGTTGAGCGCGACCAGCGCGCTGTCGAGCGCCTCGGCGACCGTGGTCTGGTTCACGGCGTCGAGGCCGCCTGCGCCTCCAGGCGCCGGCGCTTCTCGTCGGCCTCGAGCGCAGCGGAGAACTCGTCCAGCTCGCCCTCCAGCACGGCCTCGAGGTTGTGCTGCGTGTGCTTGATGCGGTGGTCGGTGACGCGGCGCTCGCCGTAGTTGTAGGTGCGGATCTTCTCCGCGCGGTCACCCGTGCCGACCTGGGCACGCCGGTCTGCCCCCAACTCCGCCTGCTGCTCGGCCAGCGCCTGCTCGTAGAGGCGCGCGCGCAGCACGCGCATCGCTTTCTCACGGTTCTGCAGCTGGGACTTCTCGTCCTGCATCGAGACGACGACGCCCGAGGGCTTGTGCGTGATGCGGACGGCCGAGTCGGTCGTGTTGACCGACTGCCCGCCGGGCCCGCTGGAGCGGTAGACGTCGATCTGCAGGTCGTTGGGGTCGACCTGGACGTCGACGTCCTCGGCCTCGGGCAGCACCGCCACCGTCGCCGTGGAGGTGTGGATGCGCCCCTGCGACTCGGTGACCGGCACGCGCTGCACGCGGTGCGTGCCGCCCTCGTACTTGAACACCGAGTAGGCGCCGTCACCCTTGATCTCGAAGGTGTACTTGCCGTCGGCAACGCTCAGCGGCTCGACCTTGAACCCGCGGCGCTCGGCGTACTTGGTGAGCATGCGGTAGAGGTCGCCGGCCCAGAGGTCGGCCTCCTCCCCGCCGGCAGCGCCCTGGACCTCGACGATCACGTTCTTGGCGTCGTTGGGGTCGCGCTCGACCATCGCGAGGCGGATCTCCTCCTCGAGCTCGGCGATCCGCTCGCGTGCTGTCGCGAGCATCTCGCGGACCTCGGCGTCCTCGTCCTCGGCCAGCAGCTCCTCGGCACCCGCCGCGTCATCGACCGCGCGCCGCCATTGCTCGCCGAGCTTGGCGGCCGCCTCGATGCGCGCGTACTCACGCCCGGTCGCCGCGTAGCGCTCGCGGTCGTTGATGACCTCGGCATCGACGATCTGCGCCGAGAGCTCGGCGAACCGCGCCTCGATCTGTGCGACGAGCGACTCGATCATCCGCGCTCGAGGGTAGTCGACACACTCTTGTCACAGAGTGGTGGTAGCGCTGTAACAGTCGGCCGGGCAACGATGCCGGCATGCCCGATCGATACGACGAAGATCCCGACAGTCGGGGGTTTCGTCATACGCAACGTGAGCGAGCCCTCGCCAAATGGGCGAGTGACCACCACTGCGTGGCCTCCTTCTCTGAGCTGTTGGCGCTGGGGTTCACCCGACGCAGCATCGAAGAGCGCGTAAGCCAGCGGCGCCTGACGAAACACAGCCGGACCGTCTACCAGATCGGCCCCGCCCCGCTGACGCAGAAGGGCCGGTTCCGAGCGGCCCTGCTGGCCGGGGGCAAAGGCGCAGTGCTGTTCGGACGCTCAGCCGCCGCCCTGCACGGCATCCGCCCGGACGGCCGGACCACGGTCGACGTCGCCACGCCCAAGCAGCGCCGCGCGCGGGACGGAGTGATCCCGCATTGCGTCCGGCTGGCAGACGAAGACGTCACGACAGTCGACGGTTTCCGCACAACCACCCTCGCCAGAACCCTGCTCGACCTCGCGACGACGCACCCCAATCACACGACCAGGGCCATGATCCGCGCAGAGCGCCTTGCCCTCTTTGATCTGTTCGCGCTCCACGACGCGATGACAAGAGCGCCGCGGCACCGGGGGAAGCCGGCGATCGAGAAGGCGCTCGACGAGTACCACCCCCACGCCCACCTCACCAAGTCCACTCCCGAGCTGGCCTATCTGCTGCTCATCACCCGCGCGAATTTGACACCACCGCGCGTCAACCAGCTCGTCAACGGCGAAGAAGTCGACTTCCACTGGTCCGAGCTCAAGCTGGTCGTGGAGATCGACGGCCCGGACCACGACACCGCTCACCAGCGCGCCAAGGACCATGCCCGCGACGACCTCCTCCGCCACCACGGCTGGACCGTCATCCGCTTCCGCGACACCGACGTCCGAGACCACCCCGGCCATGTCCTCGCGGAGACTCGGCTGGCGATGGCGCGTTGCCGCGGCGCGCTGGCCGCCTGACGCTGCGACGATGCGGGCGTGGCCGAGAACGCCCAGGCAGAGCCGCCGCCCGTCGCGGCGGCGCCGCCCACCGAGCCGCCCGACATCGGCGCCGCGCTCGGCGGGCCGCTGGGCATGCTCGAGTCGGCGCTGCCGCCGGGCGCGTTCGTCATCGCCCACACCGTCGCCGGCGCGGAGGCCAACACGTCCGCGTACATCGCGGTCGCGATCGGCGTCGTCCTCACGGTCGCGCGGCTGGCGCGCGGCCAGACGCTGCAGTTCGCGGTCTCCGGTCTTGCAGGCGTCGGGATCGCGGCGTTCATCGTCGCGCGCACCGGCAAGGCCGAGAACTTCTTTCTCCCCGGGCTGATCGCCAACGCCGCCTACGCGACCGCCTGCGTCGTGTCCAACACGGTGCGCCGGCCGCTGATCGGGCTCGTCATCGGCTCGCTGGCCGGCGAGCCGGGCAAGCCGCCACTCGGTACCAACGCGCCCGCCTATCGCCGCGCGACGTGGATGTGGGCGGGGCTCTTCTCCCTGCGCCTGGCGGTCCAGCTGCCGCTGTACTTCGCCGACGCGCTCGTCGCGCTCGGCACCGCGCGCGTGGCGATGGGCCTGCCGCTGTACGCGCTCGGCCTGTGGACGACCTATCTCCTGATCCGCCCGCGCGAGGGTCCTATGATCGCCTGATGGCTCTGACGATTGGCGACACCGCCCCTGATTTCGAGGCCGAGACGACCGAGGGGACGCTCAACTTCCACGACTGGCTCGGCGACTCGTGGGCCGTCCTGTTCTCCCACCCGCGCAACTTCACCCCGGTCTGCACGACCGAGCTTGGCTACATGGCCAAGATCAAGCCCGAGTTCGACCGCCGCGGCGTGAAGATCATCGGCATCTCCGTCGACCCGATCGAGAACCACGAGAAGTGGGCGCTGGACATCGAGGAGACGCAGGGCACCAAGCCCAACTACCCGATCATCGCCGACAGCGACTTCAACGTCGCCAAGCTCTACGGGATGCTGCCCGCCGACGTCGAGGGCGACCCGACGTCACGCACCCCCGCCGACAACCAGACGGTCCGCAACGTCTTCGTCATCGGGCCCGACAAGAAGATCAAGCTCGTGCTCGTGTACCCGATGACGACCGGGCGCAACTTCGACGAGGTCCTGCGCGTGATCGACTCGCTGCAGCTGACGGCCAACCACAAGGTCGCGACGCCGGCGAACTGGCAGCAGGGTGACGACGTGATCATCGCCGGCTCGGTCAACGACGAGCAGGCCAAGGAGATCTTCGGCGAGTGGGACTCGCCGAAGCCCTACATCCGGATCGTGCCCCAGCCCAAGTGAGGCGCTAGGCCACGACTTCGACGCCGACGAGATCGTCGGCGTTCTGGCCGGGCTGCTCGCGGTCGAGCACGGCCTCCAGCGCCGCGATCGCCACGCTCAACTGCGCGGCGTCGGGCTCGCGCGTCGTCAGGCGCTGCAGCTGCATGCCCGGCCACATCACGACCTTGGCCCACGCCTGTTCGCGGTGGCGACCGGTCGCCTTGATGATCTCGAACGAGATCCCCGCGATCAGCGGGACGCCGAGCACCCGCGTGGCGATCAGCCAGTACCACGCCGGCAGGCCGATCGGCGCGAACGCGAAGATCGCGACGATCATCACGATCAGCAGGAAGCTCGTTCCGCAGCGCGGGTGCAGGCGGCTGAAGCGCTGCGCGTTCTCGGGCGTCAGCTCCTCGCCGGCCTCGTGGCAGGCGATCGTCTTGTGCTCGGCGCCGTGGTACTCGAACAGCCGCCGCAGGTCGCGCAGCCGCGAGATCGCCACGAGGTAGCCGAGGAAGATCGCCGTGCGCAGCAACCCCTCGACGAGCCAGAACACGACCGCCGAGCCGAGCTGGTCCTTGAACAGCGACGTGACCCCGACGGGCACGACGAAGAACAGCACGATCGCCAGCGCGAAGCCGAGGAACACGGTCAGCGCCCACATCGGCCCCGTGATCTCCTCGTCCTCCTCGCCGGTCTGCGCGTTGACGCTGATGCTCAGCGCCCTGACGCCGATCTTCAGCGACTCGACGAGCGCGACGACGCCGCGGACGACGGGCAGGCGCCAGATGCCGCGGCGCTGCAGCAGCGAGCGCAGCGGCTGGGCATGGACCTCGATGTCGTCGTCGGGCAGCCGCAGCGCGACCGCCCACGTCCCGACCCCGCGCATCATCACGCCCTCGAGGACGGCCTGGCCGCCGATCGGGGCGTCCGGCACTGCTGTGGGGCGCTAGGCCTTCTCGCCGGCGCCGCGCTTGGCCGCGCGGCGGCGGAAGCGCTCGACGCGACCGCCCGTGTCGACCAGCTTCTGGCGACCCGTGTAGAACGGGTGGCACTGCGAGCAGATCTCGACGTGGATCTCAGACTGGGTCGAGCGCGTCGTGAACTCGTTGCCACACGTGCAGCGGACGTGCGCCTCGACGTACTCGGGATGGATCGCGGTCTTCATGACTGGACCCAGGGTAGCAACGCGCCCGCGGTCAGGACTTCGCGGTCTTGGGGGCGCGCCGCGCCTCGGGCTGCTTGCACACGGGGCTCGTGCGCTTGGCGGCGCGCAGGACCTTGCCGCCCTTGGCATACCAGCGGAAGCGCACGATCACGCGATAGGACGCGCCCGGCACGAGCTGCTCGACACGCTTGTCGACGACGTAGCCGCTGACGCCGGTCGCCGACTTCTGCCAGCTGCCGAACGTCGGCAGCTTCATGCGCGTGTACGCGTCCTCGCCGGCGCGTCGCTGCTCCAGGGCGAACATCATCCCCAGGCGGTACGCCTTGCCGTCGGCGGGCATCGCCCCGCTGAAGACCGCGACGCGATCGTCGCCGCTGGCACCGGTCTCACACGAGGACAGCTCGACGCCGAGCTCGACCGGATCTGACGGGTCGTCGGCGAGCGCCGACCCCGAGCTCAGGGACGCGACGGTGAGGATGACGATGAGGAGCCTGCGGTCAAGCATGCGAGACATGAACAGCGCAGCCGCCCCGATGTTGCGCTCCTGCCCGCGCGAACGCAAGCGCCGTCAGACGCCGGGCGGCTTGCGCGTCCTCTGCGGAAGCCGTGCGACTGCCGCGCCCGCAGCGACGAGCGAGGCCAACAGCGCCACGTACCAGCCGATCGCCAGGTCGATCCCCACGCTGGGCTCGCCGGGCCGGTTGATCCAGCCCTGCACGAGCACGAGGAGCACCACGGTCGCCGTGACGACCGCGCTCGTCTCGCCGCGGTGAAAGCCCTGTGTCGGCTGCTGGCCGGACATCGTCTGCCAGGCCGACCACAGCGCCGCGACGACCGCCGCCACCAGGAACCAGCGCAGCAGCGGATGCGCCGTCCACGCCGTGACGTCGCCGGTGTGCCCGTCGATGTTCGCCGCGGCGATCTCGTCGTCGGTGCTGTACCACGGCAGGAACAGCGTGACCCCGAACAGCAGCGCCGCCCCCAACTGGACGAGCTCGACACGCTGCAGCCTGGCCATGACGCGAGCCTACCCCGGCCGCGACCGTGTTGCCGGGATAGGCTCGTCGGCTTGCTCGGCCCTGCGCGCTACCTCGCCGATTTCGCCCGCTTCGCGATGACGAAGGGGTCGCAGGAGCGCCACGACGCCGACGCCCTGCGCGAGCTGGAGACCGTGTCGCTGGGCCTCCCGCCCGGCCTCGAGGTGCAGTGGCTCGGCGTCTCGGGCTACCGCATGAGCTTCGAGGGCCAGACGCTCTTCATCGACCCCTACGTCTCGCGCGCCCCGCTCTCGGCGGTGATCCGCCGCGAGCCGGCGCTCCCCGACCCGGCGATGCTCGACCGCCACATCGGGCGCCCCGAGCACGTCGCCGGCGTGCTCGTCGGCCACACGCACTTCGACCACGCGATCGACGCGCCCGCGATCGCCGCGCGCTTCGGCTGCAAGGCCTACGGGTCGAACTCGCTCGCGCAGCTGATGCGCGCGCACCGCCGGCCCGAGCTCGCCGTCGAGGTCGAGCCCTACAAGGTCTACGAGCTCGGCCCGTTCGCGGTCAGCTTCACGCCGAGCCTGCACTCCAAGCTGCTCCTCGGCCTCGCCGTGCCGATGGCGGGCGAGCTGACGTGCGACCACCTCGACGCCCTCTCCCCCGGCGCCTACAGGTGCGGCCAGGTCTACGGCATCCACATCGAGGTCGCGGGCACGACGTTCTACCACCAGGGCTCGGCGAACCTCATCGACGACGCCGTTCGCCACACGGGCGTCGACGTGTTCCTCGCAGGCGTCGCCGGCCGCGGCTTCACGCCGCGCTACTGGGAGCGGATCCTGACCAGGCTGCAGCCGCGCGTCGTCGTGCCGACGCACTACGACGACTTCTTCAAGCCGCTGTCCGACGAGATGGGCTTCTCGACGAACGTCAACCTCGCGAAGGTGCCTGACGAGGTCGCGGCGGTCAGCCGCGACCTCCAGGTGGCGGCGCTGCCGCTCGCGAACTAGGCGCGGGGCGCCTGAGGACCGGATCGTGGGTGCGTGCGCCGCGAGACGGTTCTCAGGTCTGTGTGTAGAGCGGGCCGTCGCCGCCCTCGGGCGTCGTCAGGCGACCGCCCTTGGCGGTGATCGCGCCGCACTGCACGCAGTTGGTGTAGTTGACGACGACGTCGACGGGACCGGACTCAGGCGCGTCGTCGGGGATCTCGTAGACCCCCGCCGGGCACATCCACTTCCAGGTCTCGGCGACGACGCGGTCGACGTGCTTCTCCACGCGGATGTGGTTGGGCGCGTCGTCGCGCGTGGCGTTGCCCGTGATGTAGACCGACGTCAGCTTGTCGAACGTGTACTTGTTGTCGGGCTTCGGATACTTCTTGGACGTCTTGCCGATGAACATCGGCCGCTCGTCCTGCTTGTGCCACGGCAGGCGGACGGGGATCTTGCCCTTCGTCGCCATGAACAGGTTGACGATCGGCGCGCCGAGGAAGAAGCCCTTGGAGAACGGCTGGCGCGTGTTGCGCACCTCCCACAGCTCCTTGCCCGTCTCGGACTCCTCGATCGCCGTCTCGTAGCTCGTGAAGTCGCTGGAGCCCTTCTTCAGGCCCTCGTAGATCGCCTCCGCGGCGAGGATGCCCGAGTTGACGCAGTGATGCACGCCCTTCAGCGCGACCGTGTCGACCATGCCGCCGGCGTCGCCGACGAGCACCGCGCCGGGCATCGAGAGCTTGGGCATCGACCAGTAGCCGCCGCCCGGCAGCGCCTTGGCGCCCCAGCCGACGCGCTCGCCGCCCTCGAGGATCTTCTTGACCAGCGGGTGCAGCTTGAACGCCTGCAGCAGGTCGTGGGCCGACGTCGTCGCGTCGGCGTACTCGAGGTCGATGACGAAGCCGATCGAGACGAGGTCGTCGCCGGTCTTCTCGTCCTTCATCGGGTAGATCCAGGTGCCGCCGACCTGGCCGTACTTCTTCGACGTCGCCACCGGCCATGGGCCGATCGTGTGGATCAGGCGGTTCAGCGGCTTGGGGACCTTCCAGATCTCCTTGACGCCGAGCTCCCACGTCTGCGGCTCGCGCCCCTTACCGAGGTCGAACTCGCGGATCGCGGGGCCCGACAGGTGACCCCAGCAGCCCTCGGCCAGGACCGTCGCCTTGGCGACGATGTCGGTGCCGGGCTCGAAGTTGCCGAGCGGCTCGCCGTCCTTGCCGCGGCCCTTGTCGCCGGAGCGCACGCCCTTGACGACGCCATCCTCGACGAGCAGCTGTGTCGCCGCGGTCTCGGTGAGGATGTAGGCCCCGGCCTCCTCGGCGACCTTCTGCTGGTAGCGCGCCAGCGCCGCCACCGAGATCACCTCGTTGCCGTGGTTCTTGAAGTTCGGCGGCGTCAGCGGCAGCTTGATCGCACGCTTGGACGTCGGCGTCAGGTAGACGGCCTCCTTGTGGACCTCGCCGAACGCGAAGCCCTCCTTGCGCCAGTCCTCACGCGACATCTCCGGGAACAGGCGCTGCAGCGGCTCCGGGCGCACGACGGCGCCCGAGAGGTTGTGTCCGCCGCAGGTCTTGGCCTTCTCGATGACCGCCACCGGCACCTCACCGAGACGCTCCATGGTCTCGGGATCGTCGGCGAGCAGCTGCAGCAGGCGGTTGGCGCATGCCAGGCCCGCGGTGCCGCCGCCGACGATCGCGACGCCGACCTCGATGACCTCGTCCTCGGGGTCGACCTCGCGTTTGATGAACTCCGCCTGCGTGTCGACAGGCGGCGGGTAGGCCGCCGGAGCGACCTTTCCGTTTCCGTTGGTGCCAGCCATCGAGGGACCTAGCCCTTCTTCGCCTTGATCGCCTCCGTGAGCTTCGGGACGATCTTGTTCAGGTCACCGACGATCCCGAGGTCTGAGAACTCGAAGATCGGGGCGTTCGCGTCCTTGTTGATCGCGACGATGTTCTCCGAGGACTGCATGCCGACCTTGTGCTGGATCGCGCCGGAGATGCCGGCCGCCAGGTACAGCTTCGGCGCGACGGTCTTACCCGTCTGGCCGATCTGCCCGGCGTAGGGATACCAGCCCGCATCCACGACCGCGCGGGTCGCGGCGACGGCGGCGGTGTTGCCGAACGCGCCCGCGAGCTCCTCGCAGAGCTTGAAGCCCTCAGCCGCGCCGAGGCCACGGCCGCCGGCGATGATGATGTCGGCGCCCTCGATGTCGATGTCCGCGCCGCGCTGCTCGCCGCGGGTGAGGACGGTCGCCTGCCCCGCCTGCGGGGAGTACTCGACCGTGATCGCCTCGACCGGGGCGTCGCCGCCGCCGCTCTCGACGATCTCGAACGCGTTCAGGCGCCCGATGATGATGCCGACCGCCGAGCGGAACTTGATGTCGGAGATCGAGGTGTCGCCGAGGATCGGGCGCTCGGCGACGAGCTCGCCGCCGTCGACGTTGACCTGTGTGACCTCCATCGCCACGCCGGCGTTCAGGCGCGCAGCCAGGCCGGCGCCGATCTCGAAGCCGAGCAGGCCGCCGCCGAAGAGGACGTACTTGTAGTCGCCGTCGGCGATGACCTTGGCGGCCGCGTCGACGACCGGCTGCGCCAGGCCGTCGGCGCCCTCGGCGGTGTAGACCTTCTTCGCGCCGTAGTTGCCGAGCGTGCCCGCGAGGCCGGCGTCGACGCCCTCGCCGACGAGGATCGCGTGCGCCTCGCCACCGAGCTCGCCCGCCAGCTTGGCGGCCTCGCTCACGGCGCCGAGGGAGTTCTTGTTGATCGCGCCGTCGTAGTGCAGCGCGTAGACCAGGATGTTCGCCATCGCTAGATCAGCTTCCTCTCGTCGAGCCAAGCCACGATCTTCTCGACCGTCTCGGCGGTGTCCTCGTCCTCGATGATGGTGCCGGCGGCCTTCGCGGGCGGCGCCTTGGCGGCCGTCCACTGGGCGTTGGCGTTGTCGCCGCCGACCTTCGCGGTGTCGATGTCGACGTCGCCGGTGGTGACGGTGTCGAGCTGCTTCTTCTTCGCGCCCATGATCGCCTTCAGCGACGGGTAGCGCGGCTCGTTGATCGCGTCGCCGACGCTGATGACGGCCGGCAGCGAGATCTCGATCGTGTCGTAGCCGTACTCGGCCTGGCGCTCGGCGCGGAGCTTGTCGCCCTCGACCTTGAGATCGATGACCTGGGTCAGCGACGGGGCGCCGAGGTGCTCGGCGACGACTGCGCCGATCGTGTAGCACTCGCCGTCGGCGGACTGCTGGCCGAGTAGGACGAGGTCGGGGTTCTCACGCTTGAGCGTCTGCGCCAGCGCGTAGCCGGTCGCGGCGACGTCGGAGCCGGCGACGGCCGGGTCGGACAGGTGCACGGAGCGGTCGGCGCCCAGCGACACGGCCTTGTGCAGCGCGCGAACGGCGGTGTCGGGACCCATCGTCACGGCGATGATCTCCTCGACCTCGACCCCACCCTCCTTGATCTGCATCGCCGCTTCGATGGCGTGCGTGTCGTAGGGGTTCAGGTTGCGCTCACCAGAGCGGTCCATTCGACCCGTGTTCGGGTCGAGGCGCTTCTGGACCGCGGCGTCCGGCACCTCTTTGACGAGGACAGCGATCTTCACTTTTCAGGCCTCCTGTGGCAAACGAATGTACGGAAGTGTACCCGTTGACTGACGAGTCAATCGGCCCGCGCGGCGACAGCACCCTCGATGAAGTCGATGATCGCCTGGGTCGGCGCTCCGGGCGTGAAGACCTCCGCCACGCCCAGCGACTTCAGCTCGGGGATGTCGTCGGCAGGGATGGTGCCCCCGACGGTCACGAGCACGTCGTCGATCCCCTGCTCCTTCAGCAGCTCGACGATCCGCGGCACCAGTGTCATGTGCGCTCCGGAGAGGATGCTCAGCCCGACGGCGTCGGCGTCCTCCTGGATCACGGTCTCCACGATCTGCTCCGGGGTCTGGTGCAGCCCGGTGTAGATCACCTCCATGCCCGCATCACGCAACGCCCGCGCGATGATCTTGGCCCCGCGATCGTGCCCGTCCAGGCCGGGCTTGGCGACGACGACGCGGATCTTCTTGGAGGCAGTGGCGGCGGCCATGGGGCGCCGTAGGTTATCCGTCGACGGTGCAAAACGGCGGCTGGGCGCGCGCGCGTGTTACTAGGCGCCGATCTGGGAATTCGTCCAGACGTGCCTCGCGGGGTTGACCGGACGGGCGATTGCCGTGACTCTTCATCCGACGGGCGCTCGTGTCGTCCGCAAACACGGATGTTGAACTTGTGGGGAGGTCGTCGTTGATCGGAGCACTGGGGTGCTCACTGATCACTCTGTTGCTCGCCGGGGCGGGCGGTGGACCGAAGTACATGGAGAGCGTCATCCAGGATGACGCGCAGTTCCTGCATCGCCCGGCGGCCCAGGTGCGCGAGAGCATGGAGCGCGTCGCGACGCTCGGCGTCGACCGCGTCCGGATCACCGCAAGCTGGGCGACCCTCGCCCCGCATCCGCGCGCCAAGAAGGTGCCCGCGGCGCCGTTTGACGCCTCGGACTCCAAGACCTATCCGCGCGATGCGTTCCGGACGCTCGATACCGCGATCAAGGCTGCCGACTCCCGCGGCCTGAAGGTCATGATCGACCTCGCGTTCTGGGCGCCGCGCTGGGCGGTCGGACGTGCGGCGAGCAACCCGGCGCGCGAGCGCTACTGGGTCGACGCGCCGGCGTTCGCGGATTTCGCCACGGCGGTCGCGCGCCGCTACTCGGGCGGATTCGCCGACCCGGCGAATCCGGCGAGCAAGCTCCCCGTCGTCCGCATCTACACGACCTGGAACGAGCCCAACCATCCGTCGTTCCTCGCGCCGCAGTGGATCCGCGACGGCAGCGGCGGCTATCGCCCGGAGTCGCCGCACATCTACCGCGCGCTGCACAACGCCGCATACACGGCGATCAAGCGGATCCACAGCGCCAACGACGTGCTGGTCGGCGGCACCGCCTCGAGCGGCTCGACGGTGCCCGGCAAGGGCGGCGTGCCGCCGCTGCAGTTCGTGCGCGCGCTGGCCTGCGTCGACGACAAGCTCGAGCCGCTGCGCGTCCCCGAGTGCGACAACTTCACGCCGCTGCGGGCCGACGGCTACGCGCATCACCCGTACTCGCGCTACGTCACGCCCGGGACCTCCTCGCCGGTCCTCGACGACGCGCCGATCGCCGACGTCGAGCGCCTGGGCACGCTGCTGGACCGGCTGTTTCGCCAGCGCCGGATCGCCAACCGCCTCTCGATCTTCAACACCGAGTACGGCTACGAGTCAAGCCAGGACGACCCGTTCCAGCCATTCACGCGCGACCAGCAGGCGCGATTCATGGGCTGGGCGACCTACCTCGCCTGGAAAGACCCCTACACACGGAGCTTCGCGCAGTTCCTGCTGCGCGACATCGACCCGCGCGAGTCGGGCAAGAAGAAGGGCACGCGCTCCTACTACCGCGACTGGCAGACCGGGCTCTACGACGCCAAGGGGCAGCCCAAGCCCGCGCTGCAGGGCTTCAAGCTGCCGTTCTGGGCACAGACTCACGGGCTCGGCAACCAGCGCTACACGTTGCTCTTCGGCCAGGTCCGGCCGGGACGCGGCGCGCGCACCGTCCAGGTGCAGCGCCAGAACGCTGGCGGCGGCTGGGGCGCGATCAGCACCTACGGTCCCAGCTGCGATCAGGATCCGCTGACCTTCCAGACCGACAAGGCGGGCTTCTTCCTGCGGTCGGCCGCGGCGCTGGGCGCCGGCATGTACCGGATGGGCTGGCGTCACGACGACGGCACTTGGGAATACAGCGTCGCCATGCCGGTCTCCGACGACGGCGCGGTCGTCCCGCCGCTCTGAGGCCGGCGCGGGGCTCAGCGCACGAGCTCGCGCAGCGCTGCGTCGGCCACCGCGCCACCGCCGTCGCCGTCCGTCAGCACGGCGATCCCCCAGCCACGCGCGGGTACCGCCCCGATGTAGGCGTGCCAGCCACGGTTGACGCCGTCGTGGCCGGCGAGCTGCAGGCCGTCGCGCAGCGCGGTGAGCTCGAGACCCTCACCCCAGTGCCCACCGGTCGCCCGTGCTGCGCGCCCTAGCGGCGCGGCTTGCGGCGACATGACGAACGCGACAAAGCGCCCGACGTCGGCGGCCGTCGACCACGGGCCCGCCGCGGCCTGCGCGGCGTAGCGGTAGGTCGGCACCGGCCGGCCTTCGGCGTCGTGGCCGCGCAGCGCGCCTGGCGGCGGCCGGTGCTGCTCGAACGTCGAGCGGGTCATCCCCAGCGGCACGAGCACCGTCCTGCGCATCTGCGCGGCGAACGGCCGGCCGGTCAGCTCCTCCAGCCATGCCTAAACGACCAGGTAGCCGCCGCCGGAATAACGCAGGCCGCGGCCGGCGGGCTCGATCGCCGTGACGGCGTCGGCCTCGCCGCGGCCGTTGAGCTCGTCGAGCGTCGAGGGCAGCGGCCGCCCCGGATCCATCCCGAGGTAGCCGGGGACCGAGAGCCCCGCGGTGTGACTGAGCAGCCGGGTGAGCGTGATGCCGGGCGGCGCGCGCCAGCCGCGGATCCCGAACGGCTGACCCATCGCCAGGCCACGCGCGTCGACGATCCGGCTGACTGCGGCTGCGGTCACCGGCTTGGACACCGAGCCGACCTGAAACGGCGTATCGGGACCTGCGCTGCCATGCCCGCGCGCCGAGGCAACGCGCCCGTCGTGGACGATCGCGACGGACGCATCGGGGACGTGGGCGTCGCGCATCGCGGGGCGCACCGCGCGATCGACGCGCGCCGCGAGGTCGGCGACATCGCGAGGCGCATGGAACGCCTCGTCGCGGGCGTTGACGAGCACAACCACCACGACCGCGGCGAGGGCCGCGGTCGCGATGACGGCAAGAACGACTCGCCGGGCGACGGGCAAAGCCCGCCGCACGCTATGTCACACCGGAATCAGAGCCGGGGTCTGCGCCCGGAGGGCAGCTTCTTCGCACAGGTGCGATAGCGCCGCGTGCCCTGGATGACCTCGCCGGTCACGGTGAGGACGACGATCTTCACGGCGAAGCGGCCCCTCGGGAGACCCCGCAGGTCGACGCCGGCGGTGAGCCGCGTGCCGCGCAGCACGTTGACCCTGCGGCCGTTGACGTAGACCGAGGCGGACTGGTAGACGCGGCCCTTGCGCTTGCGGATGCGGATCCGGAAGGCGCGGCGGCTGACGCACTTCTTGTTCGACGGGATCTTCAGCACGCCGTTGGGGCCGAACGCCGGGGGCGTGGTGCCGACCGGCCCGAGCGGCGCCGGTGCGACGGGCGGCGGTGGCGGTGGCGGCGGCGGTGCAACCGGCGCGGGCGGCTGGTCGCTCGCGCCGGACTTGCACCCCGTGGTCCCCACGGTCGAAGAGGTGATGTTGTCGACGAAGACGGCCGAGTCGAGAATGCTGTCGCCCTGGTCGAAGATCGACACGTAGAGGTCGTGGGCGCCCGGTGTCGTCGCCGTCGACGCGTGCAGCAGCGCGGTAGCGGCGTCGTAGGTCGTGCCCGTCGCGTTCGCCGCCGTCACGCTCGCCGGGCCGGTCGCGTTGATGCTGACGACGTTGCCCTTGTCGTCGAAGGCGAAGTTGCGCGGTGCCGTGATCTTCGACCCCGCGGTCTTCCAGTCCGAGCCGTCGAGCTCGGCGATGAAGGCGTCGTTGTAGGACTTGGCGACGAACTCGGGGAACTCCTCTGAGAGGAACCGGAAGTCGATCGTCAGGCAGTTCGCCCCGGCCGGGACGTTGAGGCCGATCTTGAGGATCGTGACGTCGCGGTCGGTGTCCCCGCGCACCGCGACGCCACCGGCGTTGGCGCCGGATCCCGATGAGGTGTTGGGCTTGTCGGCGAGCGTCGCGTCGCCCGTGGAGAGCAGCGCGAACGTCGATCCGCCGGTCGGCAGGCCGGCGAGCGGCGAGTTCACGAGCGCCGTCGGGTTGGCGTTCGGCGGGATCGACACGAACGAGGCGCCGGTGATGGCGACGCTGTTCGTGTCGTTGAGGGCGGCGGCAAGGTCCGTCGCGGTCTTGTTGGGTGTGATCACCGCGCCGGCCGGCGCGGCTCCCACAGCCAGCGCCGCCAGCGCAGCGGCGGCGGCGGCAGTGAAGCGAGCACGGGTCACTGCGTGCGGTCCTCCTCGTGGCCGTCGCCGCGGCGCAGCCCGTCGAGCTCGGCGATCAGCGCCAGCCAACCCGAGAACTCCATCGCACGCGACGCCGCGCGCAGCGTTCCCCGGATCGGCTCGCTGTCGCGATCGAGCTCGAGGGCCACGTGCAAGGGCTCTGCTGGCATGTCGCGCAGGCTCGCGATTGTCCGAACCGTTAGCGACGGGGTCCCACCCTGGAGTTACGCTCGCGTGTGGTGGCCGGACTGTTCGAACGTGAGAGCGAGCTCGCTGCGCTCGAGGCGGCGGCGCGCGATGCCGCAGCCGGTCGCGGCGTCGTCGCCACCGTCAGCGGACCCGCCGGCGGCGGCAAGACGCAGTTGCTCGGCGCTGCGGCGCGCTTCGCCGAGGATGCCGGTCTGGCGACGCTGCGCGCGACCGCGACCGAGCTGACACAGCAGGTGCCGTTCGCGCTCGCCCAGGAGCTGCTCGCACCCGCCCTGCGCAGCCGTCCGGCGGCGGCCCGGCGGCGCCTGCTGAGCGGCCGTGCGAGCGCCGCCGCGCCGTTGTTCGGGCTCGGCACCGCGGGTACGCCGCCGGGAGCGGAGGCGGTGCTCGCGCTCGCGTGGCTGATCACCGACCTCGCCGAGGAGCAGGCGCTGGCGCTGCTCGTCGACGACGCGCAGTGGGCCGACCCGGCGACGCTCGACCTGCTCGCCCACGTCGCCTCGCGCGTGGCCGGGGAGCCGCTCCTGCTCGTCGTCGCCGCACGCCCGCCGGCCGACGCCGACGACGTGCGCGTCCGCGCGCGCCTCGGTGGGCTGGAGCTCAAGCCCGCGCCGTTGACCCAGGCGGGCGCGGCCGCGCTCCTGCGCGAGCGTCTCGGTCGCAAGGTGGCAAGCGCGTTCGCCGTCGCCTGCCACGAGACGACCGCAGGCAATCCGTACTACCTCGACGAGCTCGCACGCACGCTCGACAGCGAGGGCATCGGCGCCGGCGCCGATCAGGCTTCCCGCGTCCGCGCGTTGGGCACGACGGCGATCGCGACCGCCGTGCTCGTCCAGCTCGCGCGGCTGCCGGCCGGTGCGACGTCGGTCGCCCGCGCGCTCGCGATCCTCGGCGACGGCGCCCAGATCGCCCACATCGCCGAGCTCGCCAGCGTCGCGCGGGCCGACGCCGACGCGGTCCTCGCAGGCCTCGTGCGTGCCGAGGTCCTCGCCGACGTCGCCCCGCCCGCCTACCGCCACCCGATCGTCCGCGCGTCGGTGCTCACCGACCTGACGGCTGCCGAGCGCGCAACCTGGCACAGCCGCGCCGCCGCCGTCCTGCATGCCGACGGCGTCGACGATCCGCGCGTCGCCGCGCACCTGCTCGAGTCCGAGCCGGCGGGCGAGTGGGAGACCGGCGTCCTGCGCGCGGCGGCCGCGACCGCGCGGGAGCGCGGCTCACCGGCGCTCGCGGCGCGGCTGCTGCGGCGTGCGCTGCGCCACCCCGGCCGCGATCGGATCGCGGTGCAGCTCGAGCTCGGCGCGGCCGCCTTCTCCGCCGGCGAACCCGACGCGCTCGAGCACCTCGAGGCCGCCCACGCGGCGGCGCGATCTGCGGCCCAGCGCGCCCGCGCCGCGCTGGAGCTCGCACATCCGCTGAGCGGTGCCGGGCGCGCGGCTGACGCTGTCGCGCTGCTGCGCGCCGCCGCGACGCCGCTGGGCGACAGCGATCCGCTGCGCGCCGAGCTCGACGCGATGCTGGCGGCGGTCGGGCTGCTCGACGGCGGTGCGGCCGCCGACGTCGTGGCGTCGCTGACGCAGCGCGCCGAGCTGCCGGCCGCGCATCCAGCGGCACGGCGCATGCTCGCCAACCTCGCCCAGTGCACCGCGATGACCGGCGCGCCTGCCGACGCGGCGGCGTCGCTCGCGCTGCGCGCGGTCGCCGATCAGGCGCTCGTCGCCGAGGCGGGCCCCGGCGCACCCGAGGTCGTCTGGGCCACCAACGTGCTGATCTCCGCAGATCGCTTCGCCGAAGCCGACGCCGTGCTCGAGGCAGCGCTCGGCGAGGCGCAGCGGCGCGGCTCGGTCAGCGGCTTCGTGGTCGCGTCGATGATGCGCTCGCTGTCGGCCTACCGCCAGGGCGCGCTGGAGGCGGCGGTCGCCGAGGCGCGCGGGGCCACAGACGCGGCGCTCGACCACGGCTGGGGGCCGGGGATACCGGCGACCGCCGGGTTTCTCGTCGACGCGCTGATCGAGCGCGGCGATCTCGACGAGGCGGCCGCCGCGCTGGCGCGCGCCGGGATCGCCGACGAGGTGCCCGACTCGATCGTGGCGAACGCCTTCCTGGTGGCGCGCGGGCGCCTGAAGCTCGCCCGCGCTGAGCTGCGCAGCGGCGTCGACGACCTGCTCGAGCTCGGGCGCCGCAGCGAGAGCAGCGGCTGGTCGGCGACGATCGGGACGCCGACGTTCCGGACGTATGCGGCGCCCGCGCTCGGCGCGCTCGGCGCTCGCGAGCAGGCCGCGGCGCTGGCGGCCGAGGAGCTTGCGCTGGCGCGCGCGTGGGGCGCACCGCGTGCGATCGGGACCGCGCTGCGCGTCAGCGGACTGGTCCACGGTGACCGCGAGTTGCTCGAGCAGGCCGTCACCGCACTGGCGGGCACCGCGGCGCGGCTGGAGCACGCGCGGGCACTCGCCGACCTCGGCTCTGCGCGCCGCCGCGCCGGTCTGGCCGCCGAGGCGCGCGAGCCGCTGCGCGAGGCGGCGACGCTCGCGGCGGCCTGCGGCGCGGCGCCGCTGCTCGCGTTCGCGCGCGAGGAGCTCGCCGCAACGGGCGCGCGGCGCACTGACCGCACGATGCTCGCGGGCGTCGACGCGCTCACGCCGAGCGAGCGCCGCGTCGCCCGCCTCGCCGCGGACGGCCTCTCCAACCGCGAGATCGCCCAGGCGCTCTTCCTCACGCGCAAGACCATCGAGATGCACCTCGGCCGCGCCTACCGCAAGCTCGACATCCGCTCTCGCGGGGAGCTTGCGGCGCGCCTGCGCGACTAGGCGACCGGGCGAAAGCCCGAGCAGACGACGCGCATCCAGCCGATCCGCCCGTCGCGCTCGGCGAAGTAGGCCTGCTGCGCGACGAGGAACTCGCCGTCGGGGTTGCTGACGCTGAAGCGGTAGCCGACGCGCTCGCGATCGGCGAACGCGTCGGTCTCGACGTGTTCCAGCGCGCGGATCTCGTCCTTGTCCTCGAACCACTGCGACAGCAGCACCGCCAGCAGCGCGCCCGCGTCGCCCGCCTCCCAACTGCGGTTCGGCGTCAGCCCGCGGAAGTCGACCTGTGGATGCAAGAGGTCGCGCAGCGCGCGGGCGTCCTTTGCAGCGAGCGCGCGCGCGAAATCGGCGCCGAGTGTCGTCGTCTCCCTCACGCCTCGAATGATCGCAGTCGCCGGGCGCGCTATCCCTTCGGCGGCCACTCGAAGCGGCGCGCGGCGACGAAACCCGCACCGGCGCCCCGCAGGGCCAGCACGCCGAGGTCGCCCCACGCGACCTGTGCTCCCGTCGGGCTCGCCGACCCGTCCTAGCGGCGCGGACGGCTGCGCCGCCGCTGTTGCGTGTGCCTCAAAGCGAGAGCGGCGGCGCTACGGCGCGCCGTCGTAGAACTCGCGCCAGTCGGACGGCAGCGGTACTTCGCCAGAATCGGCAGCTTCGTCGGCCCAGAGATCACGCGGCTCCGGTATCCGCCATCCCTGGCGCACCGCCACACGGTTGAACCAGACCTTCCGAGCAAGCGCATCTTCGACGGTGAGCGGCACCACGCCGCAGTGGTCCTCGCTACAGGCGGCAACTCGGCCGTCAATCAAGGACACGCCGAGCAACTCGTCATCGCCCGGTGGCGACGGTCGGATGCACAACATCGGGTGGTAGCGGCAGTCCTCGTAGAACTCACCGCGCTGGATGCGGTCGCCCACTCAGCCGACTATACGTCCACTGTTGCTTTCGCCTGACACCGGCGAATGTCGGTCGTGCCTCAGAGCGGAAGTCCGGCGCTCCGCCAGTTCGTGACGAACTCGTGGCCGACCTTCTGCATCGAACCCGCCTCGAACAACGCCTCATGCGCAGGCCCGTCCAGGTGCCGCCAGATGAGCCGCTGTTGGCCGCCTGGATCGTCGAGCAGAACCACGTCGTACTCGTCCAGTGCGGACATACCGAGATGACCGACGAAAAAGCGGAAAGCGTCAGGACCGGGGATCAACGGCTGTTCGCCGAAGGCGCTTTCGTGAAGCACGCCTAGAGCCGCTTCGGCGGAGAGTCCTCGAAGCCGCTCGTCCCACCGAGGCTGCGTTTCTTCAACAAAGGTTCGCCACCACGCCGCTATCCCGCGGAGCATCGCTACGTCGTCAGGATCTCCCAGAGCGGTACCGCGGACCCATAGGCAGAACCGGCCGAGAACCATGTGAGGGTCAAACGGTTCGGCTGGCTCGGCCTCGATCGCTAGTACCTCGACAGAGCCTGCAAAGACGCTCGGCACGCCCGACAACGTACCCCGGCAACTGTCGCTTTCGCCTGGATCGGAGTGCGCCGGGCGCGGCGCCCGACAATCAAGCCAGCGCGCTCCTCGTCGTGCCTCCAAAGCAGCAGCGCGACAACCGCTGATCGCTCTGTGACACTTGGGCTGTGCGGACTACCGCCATCGCCGCGTGGAGCGCGCTCGGAACCATCGTGCTGTACGTGGCGTGGATCATCGCGGCAGCCGACGACTACGACGGCGGCATCAAGCATGGCGCTGCGATCACGGCGGGAGTCCTCTGCCTCGCCTGCCTGGCCGCGCTCGTCGTCTCCCTGTCGCTCTTGATCTGGCGGTGGCTCGATAGCAAGCGGTAGCGCCGCTTCTCCTTTCGCCTGAACGCACAACTCACCGCCCACAGGGGTCCGCGACCGACGAACGTTCATTTCGCCCCGGCTATTGGGGGTCGGATGAACGTTCGGGCGGCGGGCGCCGCGGACGCCGCTCGGACGAGCGCGCGGCTTCCAGCCCCGGAGCGGCATCGTGCGAGGCGCCCCGTGGCGAATCCGGCGCAGCCGCGCCCCGACCCTCGGGCGCCGAGTGCGGAGCGGAGGGGCTGGCGCCGACGCGCGCAAGGTCCAGCCGCACGCCGCCCGTCCGCCCCGGTGGTCCGTGTGTCGGCCACGGCAAACGGGCGGCGGGCGGGGCGCGGGGTCGCCCTCCCGGGCGGGTTAGCTGTCAAGCGACCGAAGGACGCGCCGCCGGGGAGGGCGTGTCTCGCGACCCGGCCCCAACGCGGTGCTGCCGGCAAACGTGCGCCGCGCGGCGCGCTAGAAGACCGGGCGCTCGCGGTAGTCGCCCCAGACCTGCTGGAGCGCGTGCACGATCTCGCCCTCGCTCGCGTGGGCGCGCGCGCAGTCCATCAACGACGGCATCAGGTTGGCCTCGGTCTGCGCCTGCGCCTTCAGCGCCTCCAGCGAGGCCTCGACAGCGGAGCCGTCGCGGCGCGCGCGCACGGCCGCAAGGCGGCCGATCTGCTTGCGCTCGAGCGCGGGGTCGATCCGCAGGACGTGCGTGTCGTCGTCGTCGTTGCCGTCGGTGTACTCGTTCTGGCCGACGACCGTGCGCCGGCCGGCGTCCATCTCGCACTGCAGCTCGTAGGAGGCATCGGCGATCTCGCGCTGCGGGTAGTTCTGCTTGACCGCTTCGGTCATGCCGCCCAGCTCGTCGATCGTGCGGAAGTAGGCGTACGCCTGGCGCTCCATCTCGTCGGTCAGCGCCTCCACGAAGTAGGAGCCGCCGAGCGGGTCGATCGTGTTCGTCACGCCGGTCTCCGAGGCGATGATCTGCTGCGTGCGCAGCGCGATCCGCACCGCCTTCTCCGTCGGCAGGGCGAGCGCCTCGTCATAGGAGTTGGTGTGCAGCGACTGCGTGCCGCCGAGCACGCCGGCAAGCGCCTCGATCGCCGTGCGGGCGATGTTGTTCAGGGGCTGCTGTGCGGTCAGCGAGACACCGGCCGTCTGCGTGTGGAAGCGCATCAGCCACGACTTCGGGTTCCTGGCGCCGTAGGTGTCGCGCAGCTCGCGCGCCCAGATCCGGCGCGCGGCGCGGTACTTGGCGATCTCCTCGAAGAAGTCGATCTGCGCGTTGAAGAAGAACGACAGCCGCGGCGCGAAGTCGTCGACCGCGATGCCGCGCTCGATCGCCTGCTCGACGTACGTCAGCCCGTCCTTCAGCGTGAACGCAAGCTCCTGCGCAGCCGTCGAGCCGGCCTCGCGGATGTGGTAGCCGGAGATCGAGACCGGATGCCAGCGCGGCATCTCCAGCGTGCACCACTGGATCATGTCGCCGAGCAGGCGCATCGCCTCGTCGATCGGGAAGCACCACTCCTTCTGGGCGATGTACTCCTTGAGGATGTCGGCCTGGATCGTGCCGCTCAGCTGGTCACGCGGCACGCCGGACTCCTCGGCGGCGACGACGTAGTAGGCCATCGCGATCGCCGCCGGGGCGTTGATCGTCATCGACACGGAGACCTCGCCGAGGTCGATCCCGCCGAAGAGCGTCGACATGTCGTCGACCGTGTCGACGGCGACGCCCTCGCGCCCGACCTCGCCGAGCGACATCGGATGGTCGGAGTCGTGGCCCATCAGCGAGGGCATGTCAAACGCGGTCGACAGGCCCGTCTGCCCATGGTCGAGCAGGTAGTGGAAGCGCTCGTTGGTCTCCTCGGCCGTGCCGAAGCCCGCGAACTGGCGCACCGTCCACAGCCGGCCGCGGTACATCGACGGGTAGACGCCGCGCGTGAAGGGGAACTGGCCCGGCAGACCGATCGACGCGTCCGGCTCGGCAGGCAGGTCAGAGGCCGTGTAGAGCGGCTTGATCTCCTGGCCGGAGAGCGTCGTGAAGGGGACGTCGCGCTCGGCAGTCAGCGCGTAGGCGTCCCGCCAATCCTGCTCCGTGACAGGCACGCGGATGTCAGTCGATGTCATCTGTTCGATCCCAAATAGTAGGAAGTCCGACTAAATCTTAGGGCTCGAAGTCTCCCGCGTCCACCCGGAGTTCCCGCAGCAGCGCTGTCAGCTGCTCCAGATCGTCGCCGCTGAGCCCCCCGACGCCGAACAACTCCCGGTTGAGAACCTCCGTCGCGGCCGTCCCGACCTTGCGGCCGCGCGGCGTGATCTTCGCGAGCGTCGCGCGCCGGTCCTCGGTGTGCGGGATCCGCTCGACGAGCCCGTCGGCCTCGAGCTTGTCGATGATGTTGGTCACCGATGTGCGATGAACCTGCAGGCGCTCGCCGATCTTGCCGAGCGGCAACTCGCCCGCCTGGCTGAAGCTCAGCAGCATCAGCGCCTCATAGCGCGGAAACGTGATCTCCAGCGGGCGCAGCAGTGTGTTGAAGCGCGCGAGCAGGATCTGCTGCGCGCGCATGATCGACGTCACGGCCGCCATCGCACGTGCAGGCTCGGGGTCCCAGCGCGCGTCCCAGTGGCGGCGCGCCTCGGCAATCGGGTCTATGCGAAGCGGCGGGCTCAGAGGTGCGCATCATCACACCCCGCGGCGACGCTCGAGCGTAGGTTCGCCTGATGTGGGATGAGCTCACGCCACGGGAGCGCGAGGTGCTGGACCTCATCGCCGAGGGTCTTTCCAACAAGGCGATCCGCGAGGAGCTGGCGATCTCGCCCAAGACGCTCGAGCGCCACATCCGCCACATCTTCTTCAAGCTCGACGTCGACAGCGGCGACGGCACCTGCAACCCGCGCGTCTGCGCGGTGCTGAGTTGGCGGCGCTCTACGCTCGCCGTCGCCCACTGAGGACCGCGCCGCCGGCGATCGACGCGAGCGTCAGCGCACCCAGCATCTTCAGCCGCCCGCCGAGGCGCTCGAAGCGCAGGATGTCCCACTCGCGCTCGCGCGCGATGCGCAGCAGCTCGGCGTCGGGGTTGACGACCACGGGATGGCCGACGGCCTCGAGGAACGGCAGGTCGGACTCGCTGTCTGAGTACGCGAAGGACTCGGCGAGGTCGATGTCCTCGGCGGCGGCGAGCTCGCGCACGCGCTCGGCCTTGCCCTCGCGGTAGGCCATCGGCCCGATCAGGCGTCCCGTGTAGCGGCCTGCGGCATCGACCTCGAAGCGCGTGCCGACCGCGCCGTCGAACCCGAGCACGTGCGCGACGAGGTCGCCGGTCTCCTGCGATGCCGCCGTCGCGATGTAGACCTTGCGCCCCGCATCCTGGTGGCCCCAGGCGATGTCGAGCACCTGCGGGTACAGGCGCGGCAGGACGCCTGCAAGCACCTGCGGCCCGAGCCGCTGGAAGTCGCGAACCGGACGCTCGGAGAGCACCGCGCCGACGCGCGCCTTGACCTTCTCGGTGCCCGCGTCCGTCGAGCCCCGCAGGCGGAACTTCGCGTTCTCGAACGCGTCGGCGACCAGGCGCCGGCGCGAGATGATCCCGGCGCCGGCCGCCGCTCGCGCCCAGTAGAACCCCGACGACCCGCTGATCAGCGTGCGGTCGAGGTCGAAGAAGGCTGCGGTCGTCGTCAAACCTTGAGGATGAAGGCGTCGCCCTGACCGCCGCCCGAGCAGATCGCCGCGCAGCCGTAGCCGCCGCCGCGGCGGCGCAGCTCGTGCACGAGGGCGCCGATGATGCGCGCGCCGGAGGCGCCGATCGGGTGACCGAGCGCCACGGCGCCGCCGTTGACGTTGACGCGGTCCTCGTCGATGCCGAGCATCCGGATCGAGTGCAGCGTGACCGAGGCGAAGGCCTCGTTGATCTCCCACAGATCGATGTCGCCCGGCTGCAGGCCGGCCTTGTCGAGCGCCTTCAACGCGGCCGCGCCCGGCGTCGTCGCGAGGTAGGCGAAGTCGTTGGCCGACTGGGCGTGGGCGACGATCTCGGCGAGCGGCTCCTTGCCGTTGGCCGCGGCCCACTCGTCGGAGGCGAGCACGATCGCGCCCGCGCCGTCGTTGACGCCGGGCGAGTTGCCGGCGGTGTGCGAGCCCTCCTTGCCGACGAGCCCGGGCAGCTTGGCGAGCGCCTCCAGCGAGCTCTCGCGACGCGGCCCCTCGTCGACCTCGACGGTCGTGTCGCCCTTCTTGCCCTTGATCGTGACGCCGACGATCTCGTCGGCCATGCGGCCGTCGTCGATCGCCGCCAGGGCGAGCTCGTGCGAGCGCAGCGCCCAGCGGTCGAGGTCGGGACGGGTCAGCTCGAGCTCGTCGCCGATCTCGGTGGCCTCGTCGAACATCTGGCGGCCGCTGAAGGGGTTGGTGAGCCCGTCGTTGACCATCGCGTCGAGCATCTTCGCGTCGCCCATGCGGTAGCCGAAGCGCGCCTGGGGCAGCAGGTACGGCGCCTGCGACATCGACTCCATGCCGCCGCCGACGCCGACCTCGAGATCACCGGCGCGGATCGCCTGGTCGATGATCACGCTGGCGCGCAGGCCCGACGCGCAGACCTTGTTGATCGTCTCGGAGGAGACCTCCTTGGGGATGCCGGCGCTGATCTGCGCCTGGCGCGAGGGGATCTGACCCTGTCCGGCCTGCAGCACCTGGCCCATCACGACGTGCTGGACCTGCTCGGGCTCGACGCCGGCGCGGTCCAGCGCGGCGGAGATGGCGGTGCCGCCGAGCTCGGTGGCCTTCAGGGTGGAGAGTCCTCCGCCGAGCTTGCCGATCGGCGTGCGGGCGGAGCTGAGGATCACGGTCTTGGGCATGAGGCGGGAAGATTAGTGACGTGAACGTCTCGGCCACGACCTCCGCACCCGTCGACACGGAGGCCGATACGGTCGCGATCGGCGTCTTCGACGGGAAGGGCGTGGCGCACGATCTGCAGGAAGGCGTGCTGCAGGCGCTGCTGGACGCCGGCGAGGCGCGCACGACGTTCGGCCATCTCGCGGTGGCGCACGCGGCGGGCAAGCGCTGGATCGTGTGCGGCCTAGGATCGCGCGACGACTTCGACGGCGAGCGCGCGCGGCGCGCAGCGGCCGGGGTGCTGGCGCGCGCCCGCGAACTCTGCACGCGCACGCTGTGCTGGGAGCTGCCGCACCGACTCGACGACCTGCAGGCCGGCGGCTTCGTCGAGGGCACGCTGCTCGCCGCCTATCGCTTCGACCGCTACAAGCCGGCCTCCGACGACGCCGTCGAGGCGCTGATCGTCTCCGACCATGCCGACCGCGGCGACGCGGTGCGCCGCGCCGACGTGCTGGCGCGCGCGCAGAACCTCGCGCGCGAGCTCATGGACACCCCGCCCAACGACATGACGCCGGCGGCGGTCGGCGAGGCGGCGCGCGCGATCGCGGGCGTGGAGGTCACCGTCGAGGGCCGCGCCGAGCTGCTGGAGCGGGGGATGGGCGCGTTCGCCGCGGTCGCGCAGGGCTCGCGCGTCGAGCCGGCACTGATCACCGTCCGCTACGACGGCGGATTCGACCGCGCCGGACCCGCGCCCCCGTGGATCGGGCTCGTCGGCAAGGCCGTCACGCACGACACCGGCGGCCTGTCGATCAAGCCCGCGGCCAACATGCACCGCCAGAAGTACGACATGGGCGGCGGTGCTGCGGTGCTCGGCGCGCTGCAGGCGATCGCAGAGCTCGCGCTGCCCGTGCGCGTCGTCGCCGTGCTCGGCGCGACCGAGAACGTCGTCGGCGCCGACGCGATGAAGCCCGGCGACATCGTGCGCGCGGCCGACGGCACGACGATCGAGGTCAACAACACCGACGCCGAGGGGCGCCTCGTGCTGTGCGACTGCCTGTGGTGGGCGCGCCAGCAGGGTGCCGAGCGGCTGATCGACGTCGCCACGCTGACGGGCGGCATCGTGACCGCCCTCGGCGACGTCTACGCCGGCGTCTTCGCCAGCGACGACGACTGGCACGCGCAGGTGATGGCGGCGTCGGAGCGCAGCGGCGAGCGCCTCTGGCGGATGCCCCTGGACCCCGCCTACGCCGAGCAGATCGAGGGCCGCTTCGCGCAGATCGTCAACTCGACCGAGGCGCGCACGAAGGGCCACGCGATCATGGGCGCCGAGTTCCTGCACCGCTTCGCCGGCGACGTGCCGTGGGCGCACCTCGATATCGCCGGCGTCGCCTACGACTGGGGCCGCCCGTATGCGAGCAAGGGCGCCAGCGGCTTCGGCGTTCGCCTGCTCACCGAGCTCTGCGCGGGCTGATCCCGGCCAGCAGCAGGTCGCTGAAGCCGTCGGCGACCTGCTCGGCGGTCAGCCGGCGCCCGGGGTCGAACCACTGCGGTGTCGAGTTGACCATGCCGGTGATCGCAAGCTTTGTGAGGTGCTCGTCGGCGATCACGAACTCGCCGCCCGCGGCGCCCTCCTCGAGGATCTGCCCGAGCAGCTCCTCGAACGCGCGGCGGTCGGCGCGCAGGCGCTCCCATTCCGGGGCACGCTCGAGCGTGCGGCGCTCCTGCGTGAACACCGCCATGTGCGCGCGGTGTGAGTCCACGTGCGCCATCCAGATCCGCACGAGCAGGCGCAGGCGCTCCTCCGCCGGACCGTCGCCGGCGGCGATCTCGCGCGCGCGCTCGAGCAGCGGCGCCATCAGGACGTCGAAGATCTCGACGAGCAGCGCCTGCTTGGAACCGATGTAGTGGTAGAGGCCGCCGCGAGCGAGCCCCGTGGCCTCGACGAGGTCGTCGATCGAGGTCGCGTGGTACCCGCGCCGCGCGAACGCCTCGGCAGCCGCGTCGATGACCTCCCGGCGCCGGCGGTCATAGCGCGCGGCCATCGTCGGACGATTGGGGCGGGTCGCCACGACGCGAACCGTAGCGAGCGCGCCAGCCGGGTCGATCCGCATGTTGTAACGGCTGTTCGGTATAACTTGACCATGCTCATCTTCGACCTCCCCGAGGAGGCGCAGCTGCTGCGCCGCACCGTCCGCGACTTCGCCGAGAACGAGGTCGCGCCGGTTGCAGGTGAGCTCGATCGCACCAAGGCCTTCCCGTACGACCTCGTCGCCAAGATGGGCGAGCTGGGCTGGATGGGCATCCCGTTCCCGGAGGAGGTCGGTGGCGCCGGCGGGACGACCCTGCAGTACGCGCTCGCCGTCGAGGAGCTCACGCGCATCGACTCGAGCGTCGCGATCACGCTCTGCGCGCACACGTCGCTTGGCACCCAGCCGATCTACCTCTTCGGCGACGAGCGCCAGAAGGCCGAGCTGATGCCCGACCTCTGCGCCGGGCGCAAACTCGGCGCGTTCGGGCTGACCGAGCCCGAAGCCGGCAGCGACGCCGGCAACACGAAGACCCGCGCCAGGCTCGACGACGGCGAGTGGCTGATCAACGGCGCCAAGCAGTTCATCACCAATGCCGGGACCGACATCACCGGCCACGTCGCGATCACCGCGGTCACCGGTGAGAACGAGATCTCCAACCTGATCGTCCCCAACGGCACCCCGGGCTATGAGATCGAGGCGCCCTACCGCAAGATGGGCTGGAACGCGTCGGACACGCGCCCGCTCGCCTTCAGCGACTGCCGGGTGCCCGAGGAGAACCTGCTCGGTGCCCGCGGCGCGGGCTTCAAGCAGTTCCTGCAGGTGCTCGACATCGGCCGCATCGGCGTGTCGGCGATGGGCATCGGCCTGGCGCAGGGCGCGCTCGACGAGGCCGTCAAGTACGCCCGTGAGCGCAAGGCCTTCGGCCAGTCGATCTCCAAGTTCCAGTCGATCCAGAACAAGCTCGCCGACATCTCGACCGAGCTCGAGGCGACGCGCCTGCTCACCTACAAGGCCGCGTGGGAGAAGGACCAGGGACGCAACTTCTCCCTGACCGCCGCGCAGTCGAAGCTGAAGAGCGGGCGCCTGGCCGTGCGCGCAGCCGAGGAGGCCGTGCAGATCCACGGCGGCTACGGCTACATCGAGGAGTACCCCGTCTGCCGCATGTATCGCGACGCGAAGATCCTCACGATCGGCGAGGGCACCGACGAGGTGCAGCAGATGATCATCGCCCGCGCGCTCGGCGCATAACGGCGCCCCGTACGCTCTGCCGGTGCGGCGCGCGCTGGCGTTGTGGTTGCTGCTCTTCGGCGCCTACGCGGCGACGCTCGGCCTGCGCGACGACGGCGCCGCGCGCTACACGGCCGCCGAGGCGCACCGGTTGCTCGTCGCCGACTCGATCGTCCACGACGCCGACATCAACGTCGCCAACCAGTACCGGGCGCGCGCCTGGTCTGACTGGCATGTGCGCGACCTGCGCCCGGCGGGTCGCGTGGTCGCCGGCCGGCGTGTCGAGCCCGCGGGCATCGGCACGCCGCTGCTGATCGCGCCGGCCTACGCGCTCGGCGGGCCCGTCGCCGTCGAGCTGTGGTGCGCGGCGCTGCTGGCGCTGGCGTTCGTGCTGGCGGCCGCGATCGCGCGGCGGATCGTGCCCGACCCGTGGGCGACCCGCGCGGCGCTGCTGTGCGGGCTCTCCCCACCAGCGCTGGCCGCGTCCACGACGATCGCGCCCGAGCCCGGCGCGGCGCTGGCGCTGACCGCCGCCGCGCTGCTCGCGCTGCGCGTGCGCGAGCAGCCGCGCCTGTCGTGGGCTGCGGCCTGCGCGGTGCTGATCGCGCCGCTGCCGTGGCTGAGCGTGCGCGCGATCCCGCTCGGCGGCGTCGTCGCGGTGTCGCTGTTTCGCTGGCTGCACCGGCGCCAGCGCGCGCTCGCGGGCTTCGTCGCGCTCGAGGTCGTGCTCGTCAGCGGCGTCGTCTACTTCTCCCTGCACGAGCGGCTCTTCGGCGGCCTGACGGCGGCGTCGGCGCGGGCGCACGGCCCGGCGATCCCCGGGCCGCAGCCGGCGGAGCTCGGCGAGTGGCTGCTGCGCGCGCCGCTGCTCGTCCTCGCCGGTGCCGGCGTCTGGCTGCTGTGGCGGTCGCGGCGCGACCACCTTGCCGTGGTGGTCGGCGAGCAGGTCGACGTCGAGACGTCGGCCACGCTCTGCGCGCTGCTCGCCGGCGTCGCGCTGGCCTGGCCGCGAGAGGCGACGCTCGTGCTCGCGCTGCCGGCGACGGCCGGTCTCGTCGCCTGGGGCCTGCGCTTCGCGCCGCGCGCAGGCGCGCTGCTCGCCGCCGTCACGCTCGGCGAATCGGCGTGGCTGCTGCTGCGGCTCTAGTGTCCGGACATGGCGGTCGTCCGGGCACACGGTCTGCAGATCGCCTACGAGCGCGCCGGGGCCGGCCCGCCGCTGGTGTTCGTGCACGGCGCCGCCTGCGATGGTCGCGTGTGGCGACCGCAGCTCGACGCCCTGGCCGCCGATTTCACGGTCGTCGCCTGGGACGAGCCGGGCGCCGGGCGCTCGTCCGACCTGCCCGCCGGTTTCGACATCGACGACTACGGCGACTGCCTGGCGGCGCTGATCGAGCATCTGGAGCTCGGTCCTGCACACGTCGCCGGCCTCTCCTGGGGCGGCAGCGTGGTGCAGGCGCTCTACCACCGCCGCCCCGAGCTCGTGGCCACCATGATCCTCGCCGACAGCTACGCCGGCTGGAAGGGGTCGCTGCCCGCGGAGGAGGTCCGCGCGCGCGTGGCCGGCCTCGAGCTGGCGCTCGCCGCACCGCCCGAGCAGTTCGATCCGACGCTCCCCGGGCTGTTCGCCGCGGAGCCGCCCGCCGCGTTCGTCGCGCTGCTCGAGGAGATCGCGCGCGACGTGCGTCCCGCGAGCATGCGGATCGCGCTGTCGACGATGGCGGCGCTCGATCAGCGCGACGGGCTCGCGCGCATCGACGTGCCGACGCTGCTGCTGTGGGGCGAGTACGACGCGCGCTCGCCGCTGCGGGTCGCGCACGACATCCGCGACGCGATCCCCGGCGCCGAGCTGGTCGTCATCCCGGACTGCGGTCACGTCAGCAACCTCGAGCGCCCCGCAGAGTTCAACGAGGCGGTACGCGCGTTCTGTCGCGCCCACGTGGCGCGTGCGACCGGTTAGTCGCCGGGCTCGAAGTGCTCGAGGATCTGCGTCGCCGCGCTTGCGGGGTCGAGCTTGCGCGCGACGACCTCCTCGATCAGCGTCGCGAAGGTGTCGTCCTCGGTCAGGCGGCCCTCGAGCTGGCGGCGCATCCGGAACGTGCAGATCGAGAGCACCTCGTTGCGCAGGTTGCGCTGGCGGCGCTCCGACAGCGTGCCCTCCTGCTCGATGTAGGCGCGGTGCTCGTCGAGCTTCTCGACGAGCTCGTCGACGCCGACGTCGCGGACGGCCTCGGTCTTGAGGATCGGCACGCGCCAGCCCTTCTGCGGCGCGAGCGACAACACGCCGCGGATCTCGCGCACCATCGTGTCGGTCAGCGGATGGTCGGCCTTGTTGACGACGATGATGTCGGGGATCTCCATCACGCCCGCCTTCAGCGCCTGGATCGAGTCGCCCGAGCCCGGCATCAGCACGAGCACGACGGTGTCGGCGTGATCGATCACATCGATCTCGGCCTGGCCGACGCCGACGGTCTCCAGCAGCACGTCGTCCTTGCCGGCGGCGTCCATCAGCAGCGCCGCCTGCAGCGCCGCCTCTGAAAGGCCGCCGAGCGCGCCGCGGTTGGCCATCGAGCGGATGAAGACGCCGGGGTCGAGGAAGTGGTCGGTCAGGCGGATGCGATCGCCGAGCAGCGCGCCGTGGGTGAAGGGCGACGAGGGGTCGATCGAGAGCACGGCGATCTCGCGGTCCTGAGCGCGCTTGACGCGCACGATCGAGGAGATCAGCGAGGACTTCCCCGCACCCGGGGCGCCGGTGAGGCCGACGATCGCGGCCCTGCCGGTGTGCGGGTAGACCTCGCGGACCAGCTCCCAGCCGACCGGATCGTCGGACTCGACGAGCGTGATCGCGCGCGCGAGCGCACGCTTGTCTCCGGCAAGCAGGCGCTCGGCAAGGGTCTTCTCTGCAGCGGCAGCCATGAACGCGCCATGATGCCAATCGTGGAGCCCGTCCTGACGCGACCCTCCCCCACCGGCGTTCCCTCGGAGATCCGCGGCGAGCCGCCGCCGCTGCACGGCGGGCCTCTCGCGCTGCTGCGCTTCATGCGCGGCCACGGGATGCTGAACGTGCGCTACGCGCGCCTGCTCGCGCGCCTGGGCCGGCTGAAGCTGCGCTTCGGCAAGCGCCTGCAGCTCGACGGGCTGGCCTTCGTCTGCCCCGGTGTGACGTTCGAGATCGGGCCCAACGCGGTCGTGCACCTCGGGCGCTGGTCGTGGCTGGGCCACGGCTGCAAGGTGCGTGCCCACGAGGGCGAGATCCGGATCGGCGCCAAGACCGTGCTCGGCCAGGAGTGCACGATCAGCTGCTACCAGCACATCTCGATCGGCCGCGAGTGCATCGTCGCCGACCGCACGATGCTGATCGACTTCGACCACGGCGTCGTCGACGTCGAGCAGCCGATCCGCGCGCAGGGCATCTACATGCGCGACGTGCGCGTCGGCCACAACGTGTGGATCGGCTACGGGGCCTGCTTCCTGCGCGGCGTCAGCGTCGGCGACAACGCGGTGATCGGCACGAACAGCGTGGTCACCAAGGACGTGCCCGCCAACGCCGTCGCGGGCGGCGTCCCGGCGCGTGTGATCCGCATGCGCGGCACGCCAGAAAATCTCCGCTGGCAGTGACGCTCGCGGTACGCTCGCGACGTCACCGCAGGAGGGTCACATGCATGCGCGAGTCAGCAGGTTTGCCGGACTTGACCCAGGCCGGGTCGAGGCGACCGTCGAGCAGTTTCGCACCGGAGCACTGGACGAGCTGCGCGGCCAACCCGGGTTCAAGGGGATCACGGTCGGGGTGAACCGCGCGAGCGGTTCGGCGATCGCGATCACGCTCTATGAGTCCGAGCGCGAGATGCGCGAGAGCGAGAAGCTCGCCGCGCAAGCGCGCGCCGCGGCGATCGAGACGGGCCAGACCGGTCCGTCTCGCGAGCCGGTCGTCGACCACTACGAGGTCGTCGTCCAGGAGTAGTCAGGCGCGCGCGCCGGCTGCGATCGTCTCGGTGTAGAGCATCGCGGTCTGGCGCGCGACGTCGCCCCAGTCAAAGCCGAGCACATGCTCGGACGCCTCGGCGACGAGGCGGTCGCGCAGCGGCGCGTCGGTCAGCATCCGCTCGACCATCACCGCGAGGTGCTCGGCGTCGCCGCCGCGGAAGCGCAGGCCGACGCGGTCGCCCTCGGGGATCACCTCGCGCAGGCCGCCGGTGTCGGCGACGATGCACGGACAGCCCGATGCCATCGCCTCGAGCGCGACCAGGCCGAACGGCTCGTACAGCGAGGGCACGACCGTGAGGTCGGCGATGCGATAGAGCGAATGCAGGACGTCGTCGCCGATCCACCCGAGGAACGTGCCGTGCTCGAGCAGGCCGAGATCCGCGGCCTGCTGCTTGAGCTCGGCCTCGTGCGTGCCCGAGCCGGCGACGAGGAAGCGGACCTTGCCGACGCGCTCGATCAGCCCCGGCAGCGCCTCCAGCGCGAGCTGGAAGCCCTTCTCGTAGACAAGGCGGCCGACCAGCAGCACGAGCTGCTCGTCGGGCGCGGCGAACGCGCTGCGCAGGCGCTCGAGGTCGTCGACGGGCACGAGGTCGCCGGGGTCGATCCCGTTGGGGATGACCGAGATGCGGTCCTCGTCGAGGTCGTAGATGTCGGCGACGTGCCCGCGCATGTAGTGGCTGCAGGTGACGACGGCGTCGGCGCGGTTGGTCATCCAGCGCTCGATCCCGTGGATGTGGGACTGCGGATGCTTGTCGACCCAGCCCTGGTGGCGGCCGTACTCCGTCGCGTGCACGGTCATGACCAATGGGCAGCGGAAGCGCTTGGCGAGGTGATCGCCGGCGACGGCGACGAGCCAGTCGTGCCCGTGGACGAGGTCGAAGTCGTAGCGGTCGCCGAGCTCGACGCCCGCGGCGAGCATGTCGGCGTTCATGTGCTCGATCCAGGTGACGAACTCCGCGAGGTCGCGCGGGCGCTGGGGCTCGCGCACGCGGTGCACGTGGACGCCGCCGACGATCTCATCGTCGTCGTCGCCGCGGGTGAGCACGTGGACCTCGGTGTCCTCGCCGCCGACCAGCGCCTCGGAGAGCTTGCGCACGTGGCGCGCGAGGCCCCCCTCGACGACCGGGGGGTACTCCCAGGAGAGGATCAGGACACGGGTCATGGAACGAGCAGCGGGGCCGGCGTCGCGTACGGGGACAGGTGGCGCACGGCGGACTGCTCCTCGGAGCCTAGCGCCTGCAGCGCGGCGTCCAGGCCGGCGCGGTGCGCGCGCGCACGCTGCACGGGGTAGTCGCCGGCGAGGTCGCGGGTGACCATGAAGGCCCAGTCCGAGGACTGCAGCGCAAGCAGCTCGCGCACTGCGCGCTCCGGCACGCCGGGCCCGGCGGCGACCACCCGCAGCTCCGCGTCGCGGGCGTCGAACGCGAGCTCTGCGACCTGCGGGCCGTCCCAGGTCGACAGGTCGCGGGGCGTGCCCCAGGTCGTCGTCGGGACCGTCAGCGGCGGCGCGGGCTCGGCGTGGCGCAGGGCCTCATCGAGGTGGACGATCTGAAGGCCCTGGCGCTGCGCCTCGGCCAGGACCGCGCGCAGCCACCACACGCCCTCATACCACCAGTGCCCGAAGAGCTCGGTGTCGACGGCGCAGACCGAGAGCCCGCCGTCGGCGACGCGCGCCCGCACCCGCGTGACGAAGTCCGCGGCGTCGGCGCGCGCCTGCGCGCGGGCGCGCTCGGCGTCGTAGACGGCGCCGTCGTTGGCCCAGGGATGGTGGTCGTGGACGGAGCGGTGGTGGTAGTCGCGGTAGGCGGCGCCGGCCGGGTAGCCGTTGTCGCTCCAGACGAGCTCGATGACGGCGCGGTCGATCGGGACGAGCAGCGGGCCCGCCTCCGTGTCGTAGGGCCTGAGCTGGCCGGCCGAGCCGCCGCCCAGGACGTCGGTGAGGTCGACGCACACGGCATGGACGCCCGCCTCCTCGAGCAGCGGGTCCAGCCACGATGCGTGCGCGCACTCCGGCAGCCAGAAGCCGCCGTGCCACTCGTCGAAGCGGGCGCGGTGGCTGTCGACGCCCGCGGTCAGCTGCAGGCGCACGCCGGCGTCGGTGGCGACCAGCGGCAGGACGGCGTGCGTGGCGGACGAGGTCCATGCCGCGTACGGCGCGAGCGCGCCGAGCAGACCGTCGTCGCCCAGGCCCGCGAAGCGCTCGCGGGCGCGCACGTAGTCGCCGGCGGCGCGCTGCAGCTCGGCGGCGAGGTCGGCGTGCCCGGACTCGCGGCAGCCGAGGACGTCGAGGCGGTGCGTCTCGGCGCGCACGTCGCGCAGGAAGGCGACGAAGCGCTCGGCGACGCCGGGGGCCTCGAGCTGATCGCAGAGCACCGGCGTGAGCGAGAGCGTCAGCGGCGCGCCGTCCTCCAGCACGTCCAGCAGCGGCAGATAGGAGGTCGCCATCGCCTCGAACAGCCACTCCTCGCCGAACGGCCACGTCCCGAAGCCCTCGACGTAGGGCATGTGGGAGTGCAGGACGATCGCCAGGCGGCCGGCGCTCATGGGCGCAGCACCGCGATGAAGTCCAGCGCGCCGTCGAGATCAGCGTAGGTCCGCAGCGCGAAGTCGTGCTCGGAGATCGCCGGCGTGAAGCGATCGTAGAAGACCCTGCTGAGGCCCAGGCGCTTGTGGATCTGGTCCCAGCCGAGGCGCTCGATCGCGAGCTGGTGCAGCGCGAGCTTGCCGGCGTGGAACAGGCCGTGCAGCTCGACGCTTGAGAAGTGCTCGCCGCAGAGGGCGCGGAACTCGTCGTGGCGGTACTCCTTGACGTGCCACGGGTTCTCGGACTTCTCGGCGCCGGGCGGTGCGAGCGTCAGCAGGTTCGGCGTCGAGATGTAGGCGACCGCGTCGCGGCCGCCGCCGATCATCGACTTGAAGTGCTCGAGGATCGCGCCGGGGTTCTGGACGTGCTCGATCGTCTGGAGGAAGACGACCGCGTCGCAGGGCTCGGCGAAGCGCTCGACGAGGTCGCGCTCGAAGCGCAGGTTGGGCTGGGTGTAGCGCAGGCGCGCGTGCTCGTGCGCCTCGGGGTTGGCGTCGACGCCGACGACGCTCGCCGCGCTGCGCGCGAGCACCGCCGAGCCGTAGCCCTCGCCGCAGGCCATGTCGACAACGCGCAGCCCGCCGACGCGCGCGCGGATCCACTCGTAGACGACCAGGTGGCGGCGGTACCAGTAGTTCTCCTCGGGAACGTCGGGCAGCGTGCGCTCGCCCGTCAGCGCCAGCGGCGGCACGCCGTCGGGCTGGTCGCGCTGGAGGTAGACGGGCTCGGCCACGCGGCGGCACTTTAGGGGGTCAGATCTTGAATTCGCGCACGGCGTGCGCGAATTCAAGATCTGACCCCAACCTCGCTACCCTCCCCGGCCATGCCGGCGCCCGCCACCGCCACAGCCGACGAGATTCGCGACGTCAACACGCGCTACCACGACGGCGCGGCCGCCGACTACGACGCCAAATGGGGCATCGACTACGGCGAGATCGGGCGCGCGCAGGTGCTGCAGAAGGTCGAGAAGGCGCTCGGTCGCAAGCCCGCCGTCTTCGAGCGTTCACTCGAGATCGGGTCGGGCACCGGCTACTTCACGCTGAACCTGATGCAGGCCGGGATCGTCCGTGAGGCCACCTGCACCGACATCTCGCCCGGCATGCTCGACGCGCTGAGCACGAACGCCGCGCGCCTTGGGCTCGACGTCGAGACCGCCGTCGCCGACGCCGAGGCGCTGCCGTTCGCCGACGCCTCGTTCGATCTCGTCTTCGGGCACGCGGTGCTGCATCACCTGCCCGACCTGCACCAGGCGTTCTCGGAGTTCCTGCGCGTGCTGCGCCCGGGCGGCGTCGTGCTGTTCGCGGGTGAGCCGTCGCGGGTGGGCGACCGCATCGCCGCCGTACCGAAGGGCCTCGCGCTGCGCGCCGCGCCGCTGTGGCGCGCGCTGCTGCGCGCGCGTGCGGCGGCGCCCGGGCACTCCGACGGCGGCGCTGAGAACCACCGCCTCGAGGGCGTCGTCGACGTCCACGCGTTCGTCCCCACCGACCTCGTGGACTTCGCGCGAGACGCCGGCTTTGCCGACGTCCGCGTCCGCGGCGAGGAGCTGCTCGCCAACTGGTTTGGCTGGGCCAACCGCGCGCTTGAGTCCACCGCCGAGCCCAGCGACGTGCCCGTGGCATGGCGGCAGTACGCCTACCGCGGCTACATCGCGTTGCAGTCCGTCGACCGCCATCTGCTCGAGTCGCGTCTGCCGCCGGCGGTCTTCTACAACCTGATGCTGGCGGCGCGGCGGCCCTAGCGGCAGTCCGCGCAGCGTCCCTGCAGCACGATCTCGGCACCCTCGACGCGCATGCCCGCGCGCTCGGCGGCCCGCCGCAGCGCACGCAGGTCGGCGCTGCCGGGAACGTCGACGACCGCGCCGCAGGAGCCGCAGACGAGGTGCTCGTGGGCAAGCTCGCCGGCGTCGTACAGCGCCGCCCCGGACGCACCGTTCACGCGGCGCACCAGGCCGAGCCGCACGAGCAGGTCGAGCGTCGCGTAGACCGTCGGCAGCGAGAGGCCCGGCAGGCGCTCGCCGGCAGCCGCGAGCAGCTCCTCGGCGGTGACGTGGCGGTCGAGGTCGCGCAGCGAGCGCAGCAGCACGAGGCGCTGGCTGGTGACCCGCAGGCCGGCCCCGGCGAGGGCGGTGCGGAGCTCGTGATCGGCGTCGGTTCTCATTAGGGTTGCCTCATTGTAGTTAGGCGATCCTTATTCTAACTAACTTGTATTATGAGCGCATGTGGTCCGACGCTCTCGAGGACTGGCGGGAAGCCACCGACAAGGAGCGGCTGCTGCAGTACGTCCAGCCGGGGCTGATCGGGCTGATCGACGGCAGCATCTCCACGCTCGCCCCGCTGTTCGCGGCGGCGTACGCCGCCGGCTCGCACGCGGCGCTGCTCGTCGGCCTCGCGGCCGCGCTGGGCGCCGCGATCTCGATGGGCATGAGCGAGGCGCTCTCGGATGACGGCGAGCTGACCGGCCGCGGCTCGGGCCTGCAGCGCGGGATCATCACCGGCGGCGCCACGTTCGTCGGCGGCTCGCTGCACACGCTGCCGTTCCTGATCTCAGACGTCGACCAGGCGTTGCTGGTCGCCTACGCTGTCGTCGCCGTCGAGCTCGTCGTGATCGCGCTCGTGCGCAAACGCTACCTGCAGGTCTCGCTAGCGAGCTCGCTGATCCAGGTCACCCTCGGCGGCATCATCGTGGCGATCGTCGGCATCGCCGTCGGCCACGGCTAGCTCGCGCGCAGCCCAGTCGCGGATGCGATCGGGGATCAACGGGCCGATGCGCGTGCGGTTGCCCGCGACGAGCGCGTAGAACCGCGACGTCGCACGCGGCAGCCGCCGCGATGTCGCCGCCAGGATCCCGGCACCGGGGAGTGCGTCGAGCACCTCCGTGAGCGCAGGACCAGCCGAGCGGATCTCGCCGTCCGGCGAGACGACGTGAAACGACGCCATCCGCTGCTCCTCGCTCATGTCGCCGAGCAGCTCCCGCGCGCGCTGGCTCTGCAGCGCGACCGGCTCGAACGTCCCGTGCCCGGCCCAGCGCATCAGCAGCACCAGCGTTACGCGGCACATGCCGCAGTCGGCGTCATAGAGGATCAGCACGGCGCCCGCCGATCGCGGCGCCACTCGTCGCAGAGCTGCTCAGCCGCCGCCGGCCAGTCGGGATGGCCGAACACGAAGCCGCTCTCCTGCAGGCGCGCGGGCACGACGCGGCGACTCTTGAAGATGAGCTCGGTCTCCGTGCGCATCGCAAACGCGCCGATCGCGGCCATCCAGCGCGTCGCCGGGAGCCCCACGCGCGCGCCCCAGGCGCCGCGCAGCGCCGCCATGAACTCGCGCTGGGGCAGGGGACCCGGCGCGGCGACGTTCACGGCGCCACTGAGCTCCTCGTGATCGATGAGCCAGACCACGGCCCGCGCGAAGTCCTCGTGATGAACCCACGACATGTACTGGCGCCCGCCGGCCACGGGCCCGCCGAGCCCGCGGCGGACGAGGCCGAGCAAGACGTCGAAGATGCCGTCGCGACTCGGGCGCATGACCATCGCCGCGCGCATGAGCACCAGGCGCGTGCGCGGCAGGTCGAACGCCTCCGCGGCCGCCTCCCAGGCCTGGGCGACATCGGTGCTGAAGTGCCACGTGTCCGGCACATCGGACTCCGAGCCGCCGAGGATCCCGGTGTGCTCGTCGTTGGCGGCGTCGTAGCGGTGCGCATAGATCGTCGCCGTACTCATCTGCAGCCAGACGCGGGGAGGGTGCCGCGCGGCGGCGATCGCCTCGCCAAGTGCGCGGGTCGCAGCGATGCGCGACTCCATGATCTGGCGGCGGTTGGCGTCGTTGTAGCGGCAGTTGACGCTGCGCCCCGCGAGGTTGACGACGACGTCGGCGCCGTCGAGCTCCTGCGCCCACTCCCCCACGGTCCGCGCATCCCAGGCGACGCTGCGCACGGGCCCCGGCGCCGGGTTGCGGCTGAGCAGGACGAGCTCGTGGCCGGCGTCGCGCAGCGGCGCCACCAGGCCCTGACCGACCTGCCCCGAGCCGCCCGCCAGGACGATCTTCAAGGTCATGCCAACAGGCTATGCGTCGCGCGCCTGCAGATAGCCGACGCGCGCGTGGAAGGTCGCGCGCATCTCGTCGATCAGCTCGGACAGGAACTCCTTGCGATACGTCTCGTCAGTCAGCGTCGCGATCGCGTAGTAGAGGCCGCTGAACGCGCCGATCGCGCCGGCGACGCGCAGCAGCTCGGCGGAGACCTCCACCCCGAGGATCGTCACGAGCGACTCGTAACGCCCCGCCCACTCGGTGATCAGCCCGGCCGGCATCGCCAGCAGCCCGAACGCGACGAAGAACCCTGCGATCGCGACGCTCACGACGAGCACCTGCAGCGCCTGGCTGACGAACATCACGAGGCCGACGTTGACGCGCTGGCGGGTGTGCAGCGGCGGGCCCTCCGCGACGGCCTGCTCGAGCGCGGCGACCTCGGTCGGGATCCGCGCGATCAGGAACAGCGTCCCGATCGCGACCAGCAGCCCCACGATCGCGATGTAGGTGGCGTCGCGCATCTCCGCGAAGACCTGCCACATCTCCGTCGTGAACAGCAGCACGACGCTGAAAATCATCAGCAGCGGCAGCGCGCGTGCCAGCAGCAGCACGGCGCCCGCGAGCTGGCCGAGCAGGCGACCCGCCGCCCAGCGCACGATCGACAGCAGCCCGTAGGCGATCACCCCGTAGAGGACAGCGAGCAGGCACGCGTTGCCAAGCGCCGTGACCACCGCGCTCGTCGTCTGGCCGTTGAAGATCAGCGGCAGCAGCGCCGGGATCACGACGAAGCCGCCGAGCTCGACGCGGCCGACGTCGCGCGGGCGCGCCAGCACCGGGCGGCCGCGAGCGCGGTTGGCCACCGCCCAGGCGGCGAGCAGCAACGCACCGGCGCCGCCAAGCGCCAGCAGGTTCTGCCACCACGGCCACTCCAGGTCGACGGCGCCGAGCGCCTCGACTGCGAACACCAGCGCGAGCACCGGCAGCGTGCGCGTCCAGACGTCCTCCCGCGCGTTGCGGTCCTCGATCAGGAGCGGTAGCCCGGCGCGGCGGAATCGCGCCTCGTACTCCGCGACGGTCGTCTCGCCCACACCCGCGATGAAACCGTGCGGCGCGGACGGCTCAACAGTCCGGCGAGCCCCGGAGGCAGGCGACCGTCGGTCGAGAGCCACGAGCCGGCGAGGATCAGCAGCAGCCCGGCGATCGCGCCGGCGCCGATGCGCTCGCCGAGGATCGTGACCCCGAGCGCGACGGCGACGATCGGCGCAACGTACGTGATGACGACCGCACGGCCGGGCCCGACCTCGGCGATCAGCATCCCGAACAAGGTGAACGCGAGCGCCGTGCAGAACACCGCGAGCACGAGCACCGAGGCGATCCCGTCGGCACCGGGCATCTCGTCGGGCGCGGTCAGGACCGCGGGGATCGCGAGGACGACCGACGCCATGGCCAGGCTCACGCCCATCACCGCGCGCGGGTCGGCGTCGCCGAGGCGCTGGTTCAGGAGCATCGGCCCGGCGGCGTAGCCGACCGCGGCGAGCAGGATCGCGAGGGCCCCGGCGAGCTCGCTGGAGTTGCCGGCGACATCGATGCCGACGAGCGCGATCACGCCGCCGAAGCCGATCAGCAGACCGACCAGGCGGCGCCCGCCGACGCGCTCGGAGCGGTCGAAGCGCAGCGCTAGCACCGCCACGATCAGCGGGACCGCGGCGATGATGATCGCCGCCAGCGACGACGACACACGCTGCTCGCCGAAGCCGATCAGCGGGAACGGCAGCGAGATCTCGACGACGGCGTAGATCAGCAGCACGCGGCCGCGCCCGCGCAGTGCGCCGAGCGTCCCGGCGCGCTGGGCGAGGACGAGCAGGATCGCGGCGGCCAGCGTCACCCGCACCCAGGCCAGCGCGATCGGCGGCACGCCGTCGTCGACGGCCACCTTGATGAACAGGTAGGGCATGCCCCAGAGCGTCGAGACCGCCGCGAACGCGGCCCATGCACGCCGGCTCATTTGGGTCCTCTACTGTCAAGGCCATGGCCGAGCGGCTCGTCGCCGACTTCCCCCTCTTCCCGCTCGGGCTCGTCGCACTGCCTCACGAGCTCGTGCCCCTGCACATCTTCGAGGAGCGTTACAAGGCGATGATCGGCGAGTGCCTGGAGCGCGAGCGCGAATTCGGCATCGTCTGGACGACGGATGAGGGCGTCCGCCACACCGGGTGTGCGATGGAGGTCGCGCGCGTGCTCGAGCGCATGGAGGACGGCCGCCTGAACATCCTCACGCGCGGGACCCGGCCCTTCCGGCTGGTCGAGGAGCGGCATGACCTCGCCTACCCGGCGGGCGCAGTCGAGTTCCTCGAGGACAAGCCCGAGGAGACCGATCCGGCCATGATCGAGGCCGCTCACGCGGCGTATCGCGATCTCGTCGAGCAGGCCACCGACGCCGAGCCCGACCCCGCGGCGCTCGGGGACATGACCGCGTATGCGATGGCGGCGACCGTCGAGTTCGGGATGGAGGCCAAGCAGGGGCTGCTGGACCTGCGGTCGGAGAACGCGCGGCTGCGGCTGGTGACGCGGCTGTTCCGGGCTGCGATCAAACGGCTGGAGCTCATCGAGCGCGCACAGGAGCGGGCGCGCTCGAATGGGAAGGTGCGCTTCGGCTAGCCGGGTCCTCGGGCGGCGCAGCCGCCCCCCGGACCGGCAGCTTGCCGTTGGCGCCCAGCCACGAACCGACGAGGATCAGCACGAGGCCGGCGATCGTGCCGGCCGTGATCGATTCGCCGAGCAGCGCGACGCCGTAGCCGACGCTGAAGCCCGGCGCCAGGTAGGCGACGATCGACGCGCGCGCGGCCCCTAGCTCGTTGATCAGCGTGTAGAAGATCAGGAACGCCAGGCCGGTCCCGAGCACGCCGAGCGCGAGCACCGAGCCGACCGAGTCCCAGTCGGCGCTGTTGGGCACGTCGAACGCGACGAGCGGCAGCGTCAGCAGCGCGCTGGTCGCCATCGTCGCGCTCGCGGTCGCCGCGGGCGGGACGTCGGACATCGTGCGCTTGAGGATCATCGCCCCCGCCGCATAGAGGAAGCCGGCGCCGAGCACCATGAGCCCCCCGGCCAGCGCCTTCGCGTCGCCGGAGAGGTCGACGCCGAACAGCAGCGCGACGCCGAGCATGCCGACGCCGACGCCGGCGAGGCCGACCGGGGAGAGCTTGTCCGACGGCTCGAACTTGATCGTCAGCAGCGCCGTGAAGATCGGCGCGCTGGCGACGAGGATCCCGGCGAGGGCGCTCGCGATCCAGTGCTCGCCGATCGTGATCAGCAGGAACGGCACGGTCACCTGCGTCAGCGAGCAGAGCAGGATCGGGCGGCTGCGGCCCCTGAGCCGGCCGAGCGCGTTCTGGTGCATCGCCACGGGGATCAGGACCAAAGCGGCGAGCGCAGTGCGTCCGCTGACGATCGTGCCGACCCCGAAGTCGCGCAACCCGACCTTGATGAACATGTAGGACGCGCCCCAGGTTGCGGCGAGAACTCCCATGAGAATCCATGCACGGCGCGTCATGAGCGAGTCAGGATCGCAGCGGGCCGGTGTGAGGGCGAACGATTGTTCGTGGCAGCAGGCATCAGCACACCTGATGACCCTCGGGAACGCTAGAACGTGAGACATGGGCATCGAGCTGACGCCGATCGGGACCGTGTGGTCGCCACTGACCGATGCGGCGACGGCGCCGAAGCAGGGTCACGAGGGCGGCGCAGAGGCGTGGCTGGAGATCGACCCGGCGTTCGCGGCTGCGCTCGACGGGATCGAGCCCGGCGCGCGCCTGGTCGTGCTGACGTGGCTGGACCGCGCCGACCGCGGCGTCCTGCGCGTGCATCCGCGCGATGACGTGCGCAACCCGCAGCAGGGCGTCTTCAACACGCGCTCCCAGGACCGTCCCAACCCGATCGGCCTGCACCCGGTCGAGGTCACCGAGCGCGACGCCGGCCGCGTGCGCGTGCGCCCGCTCGAGGCGCTCGACGGCACGCCGGTCATCGATCTGAAGATCGCGATCTAGCGTGGGAGGCCGCAGGGGCCCTTGGCGATGTCGCGCGTGAACTTCGCGAGCTCGTAGAAGACCTGCGGCTGCCCCGCCGAGGTGTCGCTGAAGGCGACGCGGCCGTCCTCGGCACGGACCTCGTAGCGCAGGATCGAGTTGCCGCGAGGCGCCAGCGTGAGGTCCTCGTCGATCGGGCCGTCCTCGTCGCGCTTGCCCTCCAGCTCGTGCAGGATCGCGCGGGCATCGATGAGCTGATCGGAGCTGATCTCCTGCTCGGGCCCGCCGTTGCAGCGCACGCTGCCGCCGTCAGAGACCAGCAGCGTCAGCTTCGCGCCGGGGATGGTGCCGCTGCGCGTGACGACGAACAGATCGGCGCTCGGCGTGCCGCCGGCACAGCCGGCGAGCGCCGCGACCGAGGCGGCCAGTGTGAGCCACGTCACAGAACATGTGTTCGCCTGCGGGGTAGTTCTCTTCATGCGCTCGTCCAAGATCGCAGTTCCGGCCGGCCTCGCGCTCGCTGCTCCCGTCGCCGTTGCGGCTGCGAGCACGCCCGCTCCGCCGGCCTCGCCGAGCTTCGCCACGGCGCAGCTCATCGGCGCCGTCGCCGGCCCCTCGGCCAACCCGTTGCACCGACCGTTCTCCGCGCACACCAAGCCGCGCCCCAAGGCGCCGCGTGCGTTCTTCCCGATCCGTGGCCGCGTGTCCTTCGGTGACGCCGTCGCGCGCTTCGGCAACAACCGCGGCGACCACAGCCACGGCGGCCAGGACGTCTTCGCGAAGGCCGGCACGCCGCTGGTCGCGGTCGCGCGCGGCGTCGTCGTCGAGGCCGGCACGGACGGCGGCCGCGGCAACCACGTCGAGATCTACGTCCCGAGCGCCAGGCGCACGTTCGCCTACTTCCACATGCAGGCGCCGACCTCCCTGCGCGTCGGCCGGCGCGTGCGTGCCGGCCAGCGCCTCGGGCGCGTCGGTTGCACCGGCCGCTGCTCCGGCGATCACCTGCACTTCGAGATCCACAAGGGCCGCGGCATCGCCGCCTCGAAGGTCGACCCGCTGCCGCTGCTGCGCAAGCTGCAGCGCCGCGCGCGGGCCTAGCGGGTCACGCCGCGACCGCGGCCCCGCCGCGGCGGGGATCGCCGGCGCCCGACAGCGCGCCGGTCGCGGGGTCGCGCTCGACGGCCTGGACGCCGCCGAAGAAGAGGTTCGGGCCGTCGAACTCCTGCAGCTCACGCCCCGCGGCGCGCAGCACGGCGACGTCGACCCCGGGCTCGGTGAAGACTGTGCCATCCTCGAAGTGCAGGCGCGGCGCGTCGACGGCGGCGCGCGCGTCGAGCCCGCGGTCGATCACCCCGGCGATCACCTGGACGATCGCCGAGCGGATGCGGTTGGAGCCGGCGCTTCCGAGCACGAGCTCGACGCCGTTGTCGCCGAGCACGACCGTCGGCGCCATCATCGACGGCATCCGCCGCCGCGGCGGGAAGGCGTGGAAGCCGAACGGGTTGAGGTCCTCCTCGCCCATGATGTTGTTGGGGTGCACGCCGGTGCCGGGGACGACGATCCCGCAGCCCTCGCCGTTGGTCATCGTCACCGAGCAGGCGCGGCCCTCGCCGTCGACGACCGAGACGTGCGTGGTCGAGCCCAGCCGTGACGCCAGGAAGCGCTCGGCAAATCCGGGCTCGTCGAGCCCCGCGGTGAACTCACGGGTGCGTGCGGACTGCGCGGCCTCCATGACGTCGACGAGCGCGACGGCGTCGGCGGTGCGCTCGTCCAGCAGCGCGAGCGCTGCGGCGATCAGCACGCCGCCCGCGTTGGGCGGCGGGTTCGTGAGCACGGTGCGCCCGCGAAAGGAGCGCGCACCGGGTCGCGCGCGATCGCGCCGTAGGCGCCGAGGTCCTCGCGCGTGAGCACGCCGCCGCGGACCTCGAGCACGGACACGATCGCCTCGGCGACGTCGCCGGTGTAGAACGGGGCCTCGCCGTCGGCGGCGAGTCGCTCGAGCGCGTCGCCGAGGTCCGGCCAGCTGAAGCGCTCCCCGGGCCGCAGCGCGCGCCCGCCGGGCGCGAACAGCGCGGCGGACTCGGGCGTGTGCACGAGGATCCCTTCGAGGATCTCGAAGATGAAGCCCTGCTGGGCGTTGATCTCCACGCCCTCGCGCGCGAGCGCCGCGGGCTCCGCGACGAGGTCAGCGAGCGCCACCGACCCCCAGCGGCGCAGCGCCTCGCAGACGCCGGCCGGCGTCCCCCAGGAGCCGACCGTCGCCGGGCCGCAGTTGAAGACCTGGACGACGCCGCCACCGAAGTCGACGTCGACGGCGATCGGGTCGGCGCGCACCGTGCCGTCCGAGCCCTCGCCGGGCGCGGAGACGAAGAAGTCCAGCAGCACCGGCTCGTCGTCGAAGCCCGCGGTGAGCATGTAGCCGCCCGCGCCGAGGCCCGTGAGCAGCGGTTCGCAGACGAACGACGTCAGCAGCGCGGCGAGCGCAGCGTCGACGGCGTTGCCGCCGTCGCGCAGGACCCGGGCGCCGGCCTCCGCGCTGCGCGGGTGGCCGGCGGCGACGATGCCGCGATTCATGGAGACATCCTGGCGAGCCATCGCCGTGCCTGGCAAGGACGCAGGCCCGCAGGCGTGCTCAGCACGTCAAGGGTCGAGGACGCCGCCAGGCGCGGCGAGGGCCGTCAGCCCCGTGGGATGAACTCGGGCACGTCAAGCTCGGTCACGCCGAGGCCGGTGCGCTGCGTCGAGCGGTTGCGCGTGGGCTCGGGCTCGTGGCCGCGCGACTCCGAGCGGCGGACGCGCGGCTCGCCGGCGGGCTCCTCGAGGCGGCGGTGCGGCCTGCTCGAGGCGGCGCCATAGCCGGTCGCGACCACCGTCACCCAGACCTGGTCGTCGAGCTTCTCGTCGACCATCGCCCCGAAGATGATGTTGGCCTCGGGATGGGCGGCCGCGGCGACGGCCTTGGCCGCCTCGTTGACCTCCCACAGCGAGAGGTCGTGACCCGAGGTGATCGAGAGCAGGATCTTGCGCGCGCCCTCCATCGAGGTCTCGAGCAGCGGCGACGACACCGCGGTCATCGCAGCGTCGATCGCGCGGTTCTCCCCCGTCCCCATGCCGATGCCGAGCAACGCGTTGCCGGCGTCGGACATGATCGTGCGCACGTCGGCGAAGTCGAGGTTGATGAGCCCCGGCAGCGTCACGAGGTCGGAGATGCCCTGCACGCCCTGACGCAGGACGTCGTCGGCGACGCGGAACGCCTCGACCATCGAGGTCTGCTTGTCGAGCACCGACAGCAGGCGGTTGTTCGGCACGACGATCAGCGTGTCGACCTCGTCACCGAGCGCCTGGATGCCGACGTCGGCAGCGCCGGCACGGCGCGAGCCCTCGAAGCCGAACGGCTTGGTGATGATGCCGACCGTCAGCGCGCCGAGCTCGCGGGCGATGCGCGCCACGATCGGCGCCGCGCCCGTGCCCGTGCCACCGCCGGCGCCGGCTGCGATGAAGACCATGTCGCTGCCCTTCAGCAGCGCCTTGATCTTGTCGTACTCCTCCATCGCCGAGGCGCGCCCGAGCTCGGGGTTCGAGCCCGCGCCAAGGCCGCGGGTGATCCCCGGGCCGATGTGCAGGGTGATGTCGGCCGTGGACTGCTGCAGCGACTGGACGTCGGTGTTGATCGCGAGGAACTCGACGCCCTCGACCTCGGCCTCGACCATGCGGTTGACGGCGTTGACGCCGGCGCCGCCGACGCCGACGACGCGGATGACGGGCTCGCCGATCGGCTGCGCGCCGTGCCAGGCGGCGTCGTGGCGCTCGTCGCTGCGCGCGAAAGCGTCCCGCGACGGTGCGTGGCGCGGGGTCTCGAGCAGGTTGTCGGGCAGGTCGCTGGAGAACGCCGAGCGCAGGCGGTCCGTCGGCGACGGGACCGAGTGGCGCTCCTCGGGCAGCGCGTCGCGGGCGGCGAGCGCCGGGTGCGGGTAGCCGCTGTCGCGCGGATGCGGAACCGGCTCGGGCTCGCGGCGCGGGGGCTCGGGCGCAGGCTCGGGAGTGACGACCTCTTCGGCCGTCGCGTCGACGACCTCGCCGCGCTTGGCGGCTTCTTCCTGCACCTCGTCGGTCTTGCGGAACAGAGCGGCCAGCGGCCCCTCACGCATCGACGCGCGCTTGTTGTTACTTGCCATGCGCGAGGACCTCCTTCGCCAGGTCACGGTAAGACCGGGCGGCAACTCCGTCCGGCTCGTACTTCAAAACCGACATGCCCTTCACCGGCGCCTCTGCGAAGCGCACGGTCTTCCTGATCCGTGACGCGAAGACGCGGTCACCGAAATTCTCCTCGAGGATCTCGATCGCTTCCTTCGCGTGCACCGTCCGCGTGTCCATCAGCGTCGGCAGGATGCCCTCGATCTCGACGGTGGGGTTGAGGTTCTCGCGGACCATGTGCAACGTGTTCTGAAGCTGGATCAGGCCACGCATCGACAGATACTCGCACTGCACGGGGACGATTACCTTCGATGCGGCCGTCAGCGCGTTGATCGTCAGCAGTCCGAGCGACGGCGGCGTGTCGATGCAGACGAAGTCGTAGTCGTCGCTGACGGCGCGCAGCGCCTTCTCCAGCGAGCGCTCGCGGCCGATCATCGTCGACATCGCGATCTCGGCGCCGGCGAGGTCGATCGAGGCCGGCGCGACGTCGATCTCGCGCTTGCGGATGATCTCGCGGATGGGCCGCTGGTGGACGAGCACGTCGAACATCGAGAGCTCGAGCGAATCCGGGTCGATGCCCTGGGACATCGTCAGGTTGCCCTGCGGATCCATGTCCACGCAGAGGACGCGGTAGCCCTTCTCGGCGAACGCCACGGCCAGGTTCAGGGTCGTCGTCGTCTTCGCGACGCCGCCCTTCTGGTTGGCGAAGACGATGACCTTGGGTGTTTGCTCTTTTGCCACAGGGTGCTCCGAGTCGTCCGGGATGGACCGATCGTCCGCATCTTTCGTGCGGATCGGCGCTTTTCCTCCCCGGACGCGTGCGCCCGCCTGCATAGCATCCCGGCATGACGACTCATCTGGTCCACGTCGGCGACGTCGAGGTCCTTGATCGCGGCAAGGGCGAGCTGCAGTCGCGCCGGCGGCGGCTCGGCGCCGCGGCAGGAGCCCGGCGGATCGGCGTCTCGCGCTGGGAGATCGCGCCGGGGATGCGCTCGACGCCCGCGCACATCCACGCCGACGAGGAGGAGATCTTCTACGTGCTCGGCGGCTCGGGCCTCTCCTGGCAGGACGGCAGGACGTACGCCGTCGGACCGGGCGACTGCCTCGTGCACCCGGTCAACGGGGCCGCGCACACGCTGATTGCCGGCGACGAGGGGCTCGACGTGCTGGCCTTCGCCGAGGGCTCGGACACCAACATCACCTATCTCCCGCGCGCGGGCATCTTCTGGCTTGGCCCGCACTGGGTGCCGGCCGACGCGCCGCACCCGTTCAAGGCCGAGCTTGCCGCCGGCCCGATCGAGCGCCCCGAGCCCGAGGAGCAGCGGCCGGCGACGATCGTCAACCGCGACGACATCGCCGCCGACGTCGACGACGAGCCCGGCTACGAGGGCGACTGGCGGCTGCTGTCCCACGGGCGCGGCGCGACGCGATCGGGCCTGCGCCACGTCAACCTGCGCCCCGGCGCCCTGAGCTGCCCGCCCCACGTGCACTCCGCCGAGGAGGAGGCCTTCTACGTGCTCGAGGGGTCCGGTCGCCTGTGGCTTGACGACGCGCGCCACGACGTCTGCCCCGGGTCCTTCGCGGTGCGCCCGCCGGGCACGCGCATCGCCCACGCCTTCGAGGCCGGCGCCGACGGGCTCACGTTCCTCGCCTACGGCCAGAACGTCCCCCACGAGCTGGTCTGGTACCCGCGCTCGAAGAAGCTCCTTGCCGGCGGGGTGCGCTTCCGCGTCGAGCCGCTGGAGTACTACGACGGCGAGCCGCCGGGCGTCTAGTTGGTGCCGCTCCCAGGTCGCACCTGCGCACGGATCTCGCCGCCGGGGTGCTTGGTCGTGTGGACGTTGGCGTAGGCGACGCCCGCGCGGATCGCGGCCAACAGCTCGCCGAGCTCTTCGGCCGCGATGCCCTGCGCCGTCACCGCACCGACGACATCTGCGGCGGTGATCGTCCCCGTCACCGTCGCAGGCGGCGGCGGGCACGGCTGCGTGCCCGGAGGCCCGTTGCCGAGATTCGTGCAGAGGAACATCGCGATCCCGCCGTTGACGTCGCGCTGCCCGAAGTGGATGTGCGCCTGGCTGATGGAGCCCTCGAGATCGGCGTAGCTGAGCGTGTAGTTCAGAGACTCGCCGTCGGGCGCCAGTGCCGCCTTGAACGTGCCGGTCCCTGTCGACGACACCGCCGGCACCTCCTGATAGCCGGTCAGCCCTCCGGAGACGTTGTGGCCGCTCCCCGCGATTGCCGTTGCCACAGCGACGGCGGCGACACCCACGATTCCGCCGGCGATGCCCAGCCGAGCCTTACCCATGCGCATGACGTCCTCCCGGAATTTGGTGTGACCTGCTTGTACTCCCCGGCCGGTGCGACGTCAACCGCGGCTCTCGACAACGAGCCGCCCGGTCATCTGCGGGTGGATCGTGCAGTGGTAGCGGATGGCCCCGGCGCGCAGCGGGGTGTACTCGTAGCGACCGCCGGGCTCGATCGGCCCCGAGTCCGGGCGTGAGCGCCCGACGGCGCGCACCGTGTGCGCGACGTCGTCGTCGTTGGTGAACACCACGATCTGCCCGGCCTTCAGACCGATCGCGCGGGCGGTGAACCGGCGCTCGCGGATCGGGATGTCGACCTTGCCACCGCTGGGATCCTGGTTGCCCGGCGTGCCGACGTTGGGCTCCTCCTCGGCCGCGCGGTCGCGATCGTCGTGGTCGGCGCTACGGATGCCGCCGTCGTCGGCGGGCGCCTGCTCGGCGGCGGTCGTGCCGGGCGTGCTGGGCGAGTCGTCGCCGCCGCAACCGGCCGCCGACAGCGCCGCGGCGAGCATCGCACCGCTCACTGAGCGAGTCATGCCTCGAGGTATGCCCGGACCACGCGCTTGGGCGCGCGCGCCAGCCAGGCCTCGACGATCACCTCGTCGAGGGCCTCGACGCCGATCTCGCCGAGCTTCACGAGGACGGCTGGGTAGCCGTCGAAGTGCGGCGTCGTGAAGAAGACGCCCGACACGTCTGCGAGGAACGCGTCCTTCGCGCCGAGATGCTCGGTGCGCGCGCCGAGAATCGGTCCCTCCGGTGCGGCGTCGCCGAGCGCGCGCAGATCGGAGTCGCGCAGCGGGCGTTCCCAGACGAACAGCTTGTCGCGCACCTTCCAGGCTGCGTATCCGTACGCCGTCGACTCGACGGTCTCCGGCAATCCGAGCGCGATCCGACGGACGTCGTCCCAGTTGGCCACGCGAGTAGCCTAGGTCCGTCGCGCGGCCCGCGCGGCCGTCCGTCAGGAGGCCTCACCCGCCGTGCCGCCTTGGCAGTTCGCGATCCGCGCGGTCGCCGTCATCACCGGACTCACGATGCTGCTCTTCGCGGACGTCCACGGCGCGCTGTTCTACGTCGCCTGGTCGCTGATCGTCTTCGCGCTCGTCACCGAGGGCGCGGCGACGCTGGTGTACTGGCTGCGCTCGCGTCGGTGAGAATCCGCTTATGCGCAAGCTCCAGAGCCAGGGCGTTCACCACATCACCCTCGTCGGCGCCGACCGCCGGACGTCGATCGACTTCTGGGAGGGCGTGCTCGGGATGCCGTTCATCTTCGAGCAGCCCAACCTCGACAACGACGCCGAGAGCCACCTCTACTTCGACCCGGGCGACGGGCGCCTGATCACGGTCTTCACCAACGAGGAGCGCACGGGCGACCCGGAGCGCACGCCGACCGACCCCGGGTGCGTGCACCACCTCGCGCTCTCCGTCTCCCACGCGACGTTCGCGCAGACCGTCGAGCGCCTCGAGGAGCGCGGGATCACCCACAGCGGCGTCAAGGACCGCGGCTTCATGGACTCGATCTACTTCAAGGACCCGCTCGGGTTCCTGATCGAGCTCGCGTCCTACCGCTTCGAGCCGCCGGCCGGCCACACCCATGCCGACGTGCTGCTCGAGGCGCACAAGCTGCGCGTCGGGCGCGGCGACTACAACATCGCCGAGGTCCACCTCGCCGACGCGATCGAGGCCCTCGTCAAGCGCTCGCGGGAGTCGCTCTCCGACGCCGCGTCGACGTGACGACGAGCATCACGCTCCCGGCGCCGGAGCCGATGAAGAAGATCGCGAACGCGCCGACGATCACCCAGACGATCCGGCCGCCGACACCCTTGCCGATCGCGAGCTCGGCGGTCTGGGGCGCGCCGCCGGCCGCGCCGACGCTGACCGCGTACTGACGCGTCGCGGGCACGTCGAAGCCCGCGATCGAGCGCCCGGCGTGCCCGCCGGCGGAGTAGCTCACGTTGCCGGAGTGCGACCCGATGGCGAGGGCCGGGCCGCCGCCGACCGGCAGGATGTCGATCTGCAGCTCGGGAACGTGCGCGTCCTCGCCGTCGGGGCTCTCGTAGTAGATCGCCTTGCGCCCCTCCGACAGCGTCACGACGCTGCTGCCGGGGACCGGCACGCGCTCGAGGTCGTCGACCGCATCGCCGAAGCGCGTCATCCCGATGACGAACCAGGCGATCGCGCCGAGGACGGCGGCGCCGAGCAGCGCGCCGCCGATCCAGTAGCCCGCGGCCGACGGCCGCCTGGTCGCGCCGCCCGCGTCGCCGAACGCCGCACGTGCCTCGTCCCCGCTCACGCGCGAATGGTCTCAATAGCCTGCACGCGGCGTGCAGCAACTGTTCGACAAGGAGCTCGTCGTCGTCACGGGCAAGGGCGGCGTCGGCAAGACGACCGTCGCCGCGGCGCTCGGGCTCGCGGCCGCGGCCGCCGGCAAGCGCACGATCGTCGCCGAGGTCGCGCGGCGCGACGACATCAGCCGGATCCTCAGCGGCAGCGGCGCCAGGCCGTTTGACGAGCGCAGCGTTGCCGACGGCCTGAGCCACGTCTCGATCGACCCCCAGCACGCGATGGAGGAGTACCTCGTCAACCAGCTGCCCTCCAAGGCGCTGGCCGAGGCGCTCGGACGCTCGCGCACGTTCTCCTACCTCGCCGCGGCGACGCCCGGCATGCGCGAGCTGCTCACCGTCGGCAAGGTCTGGGAGCTCGCGCAGGACAAACGTCGCGCGATCGGCGGCGGCGCGACCTACGACCTCGTCATCCTCGACGCGCCCGCGACGGGCCACGGGGTCGCCGTGCTGTCAGCTCCGCGCACGTTCGCCGACGCCGCGCGCGTCGGACCCGTCGCGCGCCAGGGGCGGATCATCGACGACATGCTGACCGACCCGCGGCGCACCGCGGTGATCGCGGTCGCGACGCCCGAGGAGATGCCGGTCAACGAGACGCTCGCGCTGCGCACGGCGCTGTTCGACCAGCTCGGCCTCCACCTCAGCGCGGTCGTCGCCAACGGCGTGCTGCCCGACCGCCTCAGCGCCGCCGACACGCGCGCGCTCGCCGAGCTGGACCATCCGGCGGCGAAGGTCGCGCTGTCACACCACGCCCGCGTCCGCGCGCAGCGCGCGCAGGTCGCGCGCCTGAAGCGCGGCCTGCGCGACGAGGTGCCGCTGACGACGCTGCCGCTGGTCGTCGCCGAGAGCCTCGGCGCACCCGACCTCATCGCGCTGGGAAGGCGGCTGACGAGATGAAGCTCGACGGCAAGCGCGTGCTGATCGTCGCCGGCTCCGGGGGCGTCGGCAAGACGACGACCGCTGCGGCGCTGGCGCTCGGGCTCGCGGCCGAGGGCAAGCGCGTCGCGGTCGTGACGATCGACCCGGCGCGCCGGCTTGCCGACGCGCTCGGCCTCGACGCGCTCGGCAACGAGCCCCACCGCGTCGACCCCGCGCGCCTGGAGCCGCACGGCGTCGCGCTGAAGGGCGAGCTGTGGGCGATGATGCTCGACTCCAAGCGCACGTTCGACGAGCTGATCACGCAGCTCGCACCCGACGACAAGACGCGCGAGGAGATCCTCTCCAACCGCATCTACGAGCAGCTGTCGAGCACGTTCGGCGGCTCGCAGGAGTTCACCGCGATCGCCAAGCTCTACGAGCTCGACCGCAGCGGCCGGTTCGACGTGATCGTGCTCGACACGCCGCCGTCGCGCAACGCGCTGGACTTCCTCGACGCGCCCGATCGCCTCACCCAGTTCTTCGACGGCCGCGCGCTGAAGCTGTTCCTCGCGCCGACGAACCTCGCGGCGAAGGTGGCCGCCCGCGGCACCGGCGTCGTCTTCGGGGTCCTCAAGCGGATCACGGGCGTCGACCTGCTGCAGGACCTGAGCACGTTCTTCCGGGCGCTCTCCGGTGTGATCGACGGCTTCCGCGAGCGCGCCGCCGGCGTCCAGGCGATCCTCGGCGACGACGCGACGACGTTCCTGATCGTCAGCTCACCGCAGCCCGAGCCCGTCGAGGAGGCGATCTTCTTCCACCGCAAGCTGCGCGAGGCGCAGATGCCGTTCGGCGGCCTGATCGTCAACCGCGTCGAGCCGGCGGTGCCGGACGGCACGCCCGCCGGGCTGGACTCCTCGCTGGCGGCGAAGCTCGCGCGGATCCTCGAGGACGCCCGCGTGCTCGAGGTGCGCGACCGCAATGCGATCGCGCACCTCAAGCGTGAGCTCGGAGACCCGGACACGACCGTCGTGCCGCAGCTCGACGGCGACGTCCACGATGTCGAGGGTCTCGTCGCGATCCGCGGGCACCTGTTCGGGTTGGCCTAGAAGTAGCCCCAGAACTGGTTGCTCTCCGCGGAGCGCAGCGTCGAGCCGTTGGGCTTGAGCAGGCGCACGCCCGCGTAGAGCTCGTCGCGGTCGTCGGTCCAGCTGTCGTCCTCGTCGAGCATGCTGCCGGTCGTGACGCGCACGCCGTGGTACTCGAGGCCCTGCGACGTGGCGATCAGGCTGGCGGGGTCGGGGCCGAAAAGGAAGTCGTCCCAGACGGGGTCCGAGCCCCACAGCTTCCACGTGACGCGGTAGTTGCTGTTGATCATGTTCTGCGCCTCGGACTGCGGCATCTTGATGACGCCCTTCACATCGACGCTGTAGCGCTGGTAGTTCTTGCCCACGGTGAGCTTCGCGGACATCGAGCCGACAGCAGCATCGGCGGCCGGTGCGGCCGACGCGGCAACGGCGGCGACGGCGATGAGACCTGCGATGGTGGTGCGGATGCGGGTGGTGGTGGTCATGGGCAGCATCCTGCGCTCGTGAGCGCCCTCCAGAAAGAGACCCTTGGGGGTCGCGCGTTACCCCTCGCCGGGCGCGAGGCGCACCCACAGCGCGGAGTGATCTGACAGCCCGCCTGCTCGGCGACGCCGCGCACGCGGCCGGCCACGTTCCAGGTCAGCAGCTCGGCCACGTCTCGGAACCTCTCAGAGTTTCTTATGACGGCGCACCGATCCTCCCGCCATGCGCAAATCCATATTCACGGCCCTGGTCGCCTGCCTGCTCGGCGCTCTGACGGTCGGAGCGCTCGGGTCAGCTGCCACGAAGAAGAAGTCCTCCTCGGGCAAGACCTCGACGACGCGAACCACGACGACGTCGAGCGGCCCGCCGCCGACGCTCAAGGAAGAGCAGGCCAAGCGCGACGCCGAGCGCGCCGCACAGCAGACGAAGATCGCCGACGCGCTGAGCGTCAGCCAGGACGCGCTGGCGAAGGCGCTCGACGAGGTCGAGGCCGATCAGCTGGCCGCCGACGTCAAGGCCAACCGCCTGACGCAGGCCCAGGCCGACGCGATCAAGGCCTGCAAGGCCGCGCCACTGACGTGCGACCGCTCGAACCTGCCCGCGTATGGGCCCGGTCCCGGAGGCCCCGGCAAGGGTGGCCCCGGCAAGGACCGCGACGCGTTCTACAAGGCGGTCGCCGCGAAGCTCAACAAGGACGCCGCCGACGTCAAGAAGGCGTTCGAGGCCAACCGTCCCGCACGCGGCGATCACCGCGGCGGCCCCGGACACGGTCACGGCCGGGGTGGCCCAAGCGGTCCGCCGCCTGGCGGCCGGCGTCCCTGATCGAGGATGATCGCGGCGTGTCCCCAGGCGCGCCGCTGATCCTCGTCGCCGACGACGACGCCTCGATCCGCGAAGCCCTCGAGCGCGAACTGCGCCTCGAGGGCTTTGCCGTACAGACGGCGGCGGGCGGGCGCAGCGCACTTGAGCTGATCGCGCGCGAGGCCCCGGCGGCGATCGTGCTCGACGTCGTGATGCCCGACCTCAACGGGCGCGCGGTCTGCGCCCGGCTGCGCGCCGACAACGACCGCACGCCGGTGCTGATGCTCTCGGCAGCCGACGAGGTCGAGGATCGCATCGCCGGCCTGCAGGCGGGCGCCGACGACTACCTCGTCAAGCCCTTCGCGGTGAGCGAGCTCGTCGCCCGCCTGCACGCGCTGCTGCGCCGCGCCGGCGACGAGCAGACCGAGGGCCGCCCCGAGCCGATCGTCGTCGGCGACCTCTCCGTCGACCCCGCCGCGCGGATCGCGCGCCGCGGGTCGCGTGAGCTGACGCTGACCCGCCGCGAGTTCGAGCTGCTCGACGTGCTCGCCCGCAACGCCGGCGTCGTGCTGTCGCGCCAGCGCCTGCTCGAGCTCGTCTGGGGCTATGACTGGGCCGCCGACGCCAACGTCGTCGACGTCTTCGTGTCCTACCTGCGCCGCAAGCTCGAGGCCGACGGCGAGCCACGGATCCTGCAGACCGTGCGCGGGATCGGGTTCACCCTGCGGGATCTCGGCGGGCCGGATGCCCGCCGGCCGGGTCAGACGCGCCGACCGGAGGGAGGCGCAAGGTGACCTTTTTGCGAAGCATCGGTGGGCGCACGGCGCTGGCGGCGGCCGCCGCGGCGACGCTCGCCTTCGCGCTGGCGGGCGTCGGCGTCCTCGTCGCCGCCGACGGCGCCGAGCGCCGCGCGCTGGACCGCGATCTGCGGGCCAGCGTCAAACGCGTCGCCCGGCCCGCGGAGGATCGCGCGCACCGCGACGACCCGGGCGCCGGCCGCCGCCCCGGCAGGCCGCGTCCGGGCACGCCACCGGGCACCGGCGACGGCTTCGGACCGCCGCGCGGACCCGCCGGCGGACCCGAGGCCGGCGGGCCGCCGCTGGACCCCGGGATCGACCGCTTCGCGCGGATCATCGGCTCCGGCGGCACCGTGCTGCGCGCCGACGGCGCGACCGTTCCCGACGAGTTCCCCCAGACGCCCGCCGACCGCAGGCTGCGGACGGTCTCCGTGGACGGCGAGAGCTGGCGCACCGAGACGATCAGCCTCGGCCTCACCGGCACGACGCTGCAGGTCGCCGCGCGCCTGGAGTCGCTGGAGTCGCGTCAGACGCGCCTGCGCACGATCGTCGCGCTGGCCTTCCTCGTCGCGCTGGCGGGCAGCACGGGCCTCGCGCTCGTGCTCTCGCGCGTCGCGCTCGCGCCGCTTGCGCGCCTGCGTCACGGCGCCTCCCAGGTCCACGACACCGAGGATCTCGACGCGCGGATCGAGGCCGGTGGCGGCGTCGCCGAGACCGACGAGCTCGCCGGTGAGCTCAACGCGATGCTCGCGCGCCTGCAGCGCGCCGCGACCGAGCGCGAGCAGGCGCTGTCCTCCGCGCGGCGCTTCGCCGCCGACGCCGGGCACGAGCTGCGCACGCCGCTGACGTCGCTGACCGCGTCGATCACGACGCTGGGCCGCGGCGAGGGCGCCGAGACCGCGGCCGCGCTGGCGCGTGCCGAGGGCGACCTCGCGCGGTTGACGAGCCTCGTCGAGCAGCTCCAGGCGCTTGCCCGCGGCGACGCCGGGCTGAGTGCCGGCAGCGGCGACGTCGACCTCGGCGAGCTCGCCGACGCGGCCGTCGACGGCGCGCGCGCCCGCCATCCCGAGCTGACGCTGACGCTCGCGGCGCCGGCGTCGGGGCCGTCGCTGCGCGGCGACGAGGGCGGCCTGCGGGCGATCCTCGACAACCTGCTGGAGAACGCCGCGCTGCACGGCAGGCCCGGCGGCCGCGTCGACGTCAGCGTCGAGGGCCGCGCCGGCGACGCGACGATCGTCGTCGACGACGACGGCCCCGGCGTGCCGGTCGCCGAGCGCGAGACGGTGCTCGGGCGCTTTGCCCGCGGCGCCAGCGCGCGCGGGCCCGGGACCGGACTGGGCCTCGCGATCGTGAGCGCGCAGGCCGCGCGCCACGGCGGCGAGATCAGCCTCGGCGACGCCCCGGCGGGCGGGCTGCGCGTGACCGTGAGCCTGCACCCGCGCGCGTCCGGGTCGGCTTGACCGACGCCTCGACCCCGGCGATCAGCAGCTCCAGGCCGTACTCGAATGCGCTGACGTGGGTGCCGATGGTGTCGAGCGAGCCGGCGAGGTGCACGAGGCCCTCGCGCTCGGCGACCTCGCGCATCGCGCCGACGTCGAAGCTCAGCGCCTCGCCGCGGGTCTCCTGGTAGTCGTCGAGCGTCGTGCCGTGCGTCAGGGCGTCGACGGCGCGCAGGATCGCGTGCTTGGTCGCGACGTCCGCATCGAGGCCCACGAGCGCCTGCAGCGACTGGTCGATGTGGCGCAGGAAGCTCTCGGGGATCGTCTCCGGTGGAGGCTCGAGGATCGTCATCACCCACGGATGGCGCAGCATCATCTCTCGCGTGCGGACGGCGATCGCGCGCAGTGCCTCGCGCCAGTCCTCGGGCACCTCGTCGAGCAGCATCTCGTGCGCGATCGCGTCGGACATCAGCGCGATGAGGTCGTCCTTGGACCTCACGTAGGAGTACAGCGACATCGTTCCGACATCGAGCTCGGCGGCCACGCGCCGCATCGAGACGGCGTCGATTCCCTCCTTGTCGGCGAGCTTCATCGCTGCCTGCACGATCTCGCGCTGTCGCTCGGCCCGCGCCCTTGACATTCGTACACCGTACTGCTTTCGTACAACGTACGATGACCGTACACCGTACGACCGGCACCGCACGTATCGAGCTCTACCTTCCCGACGCGGCGCTGCTCACCACTGCTGCCGGCGTGCTCGCCGGCGTCGGCACGGACCGCCCGTACGTCGATGCCGAGCGCCGTGTGGTGTCCGTCGACCTGCGCGACGGGATCAGCCGCGGCGCGGTCGCGCGCATGCTCGACGTCGCCGGCGTGTCGTGGAGCTAGGCCGCCGGTGTCGTCTCCGCCGCCGCGGCGACGAGATCGTCGGCGACGCGGCGCACGTCGGGGTCGAGATGGCCGCAGAGGACGTCGCGCAGGATCGCGCGCAGGTGGTCGGAGACCTCGGTGATGAGGTCGGCGGCCAGGCTTGGCTCGGGCTTGGGCGTGCCCGTGATCAGCGCGCGTTCGAGCGCGCCGGCGTGCGCCATCCGCTCGGTCAGCGCCAGGCGCTCGTCGGGCTCGGCGCAGAGCACCGCCACGCGCCCGGGCAGGCGCCCGCTCGTGCTGCCCTCGGGCTCGAGCAGCGCGCGCAGCGCCAGCAGGTGATCGGTCAGCGTGTCGGCGGCGCGGTCGCGTGCGCACCCGAGCTCGAAGCGCCGCAGCGCCCAGGCCAGCTCGCCGTTGCGCGGGCGGCGGCGGTCGATCAGCGAGCAGAACGCACGCAGCTCGTCCTCCTGCTCGGCCGTCACGACGCAGACGCCGACCGGGCGACCGCCGCTGAGCCCGCCGACGGCCAGCGCCGTCCACGGCCCACCGGCGGTGCGCGTCCACGCGGTCGGGGCGACCGTGACGCCGGCGCCGTCGAACAGCCGCAGCGCCGTCAGCAGCCGTCCGAGCTTGATCGTCGCGTCGCGCAGCGGCTCCTCGTCCCCGGGCGCCGGCTCCCAGCGCAGCACGGCAAGCACGACGGGCTCGCCGCGATCCGTCCACGCAGCCTGCGTCGGGGCGTCCTCGAGCACGTCCCCGCGCATCAGCGTCAACCCGTCGCCCATGGCGATCTCGGCGGACGCGATCTCCAGGCCGGGCACCGCGGCGACGACGATCGCCTCCGTGCGGCCCTCGTGGACGACGTCCTCGAGGTCGGCGTAGGCGCGCTCGAAGCGCTGCTCGTCGAGCACGAACTCGCTCGTGTCCTCGAAGATCGCCCCGAGGAACGCGCGCAGCGCGAGCTCGGCGCGCTCGCGCGGGTCGCTCGGCATCGCGCCACGAGCGACGCGGGCGCGCAGGTAGTCGTCGAGCCCGCCGCCGGCCGCGATCCCGTGCACCGCGGGCAGATAGGACGGCAGGCGCGCGAGGATGCTCAGCCGGCGATCGATGAAGTCCGCCGTCAGCGGGCGGTAGCAGTACAGCGGCGTGTCGCGACGGCGCCCACCGGCCTCGACGACCTCGAACGTCAGCTCGTGACCTTCGTGCAGGTCGGATGCCAGCTGCCACGCGGCCTCTTCGGCGAACGTGTGCAGCGCCGAGCGAAGCTGGCGGTTACGCATGTCCCGGCGGTTCGTCGCGCCCCGGTGGCTTCCTCGTCGGCGCAGGCTGCGTTGCAGCCGCAGCTTCGCGCGCCGAGCCTGCAGCTTTCGCGCCGCAAACCTGCGCAACCCTCGGCAGCCCTCAAGGAAGCTCGCCCCGATGCACCGAACGTCTGTCTCAGATGCGCAGGCCCGTGCTCATCGCGACCCTCTGCCTGCTGGTGCTGCCGGCGCCGGCCGACGCCGCGCGCCGGCTCGGCGACCGCGCCCTGCGCCAGGGCGCGCGCGGCCAGGACGTGCGCGTGCTGCAAGGGATGCTGACGAAGGTCGGGTTCCGCACGAAGGTCGACGGCGCGTTCGGCCCCGGCACGATGCGCAACGTCAAGCGCTTTCAGTCGGCCGCGCAGCTGACCCCCTCCGGGACGGTCGGCAAGCTGACGGTCACGACGCTGAAGGCTGCCGCGGCCTCGATCACCACACCGACCGGCGGCTTCAGCGCCGAGGACCCGCCGGCGGCCGGGCCCGCAGCCGCGCCCGCGCCGGCGCCGCCCGCTGCAACGGCGCGCGTGAACCCCGACGGCACGGCGGCGCCACCGGCCGGCGCGCCGCCGCAGATCGTCGCGCTGTTCGACGCAGCGAACCGGATCGCCACGACGCCCTACCGCTACGGCGGCGGCCACCGCGACTTCGAGGACGACGCCTACGACTGCTCGGGCTCGGTGTCCTATGCGCTGCACGCCGCCGAATTGCTGGACCGGACGATGACCTCCGGAGAGCTCGAGAGCTGGGGCGCCGCCGGCCCGGGATCGTGGATCACGGTCTACGCCAACAAGGGCCACGTGTACATGGTCGTGGCCGGCCTGCGCTTCGACACCTCGGGGTTGACCAGCGCCGGATCACGCTGGCAGGCAGCGATGCGCGCGGCCGACGGGTTCGTCGTGCGCCACCCCGTCGGGCTGTAGCCCCAGCCTGCGACGATGCGCGGATTCGCCGCGCGCTGCTCATCGTTCTCGCGATCGCGATCGCCGGCTGCGGGGCCGCGACGCCGGCCGGACCGGGCATGGCCGACCCGCTGCGCGCCGAGCTGCCGCCGGCGCCGAGCGCCGCGATCGCTGTGCCGATCGGCGCTGCCGCGGTCTTCCACCCCCACGCCCACACCGACCCGGCGGGGCGCCGCATCGGGCGGATGGTCTGCCTGCCGGACTCCGGGCCGCGCCACGGCGCGCACCTCGAGATCTTCGCCGCCGCACGCGTCGTCGTCGTCCCGCGCGACGTCGGCGTTGCGACTGGTTGCAGCTACCCGGTGCGCACGCGCGATCGCACCGGCGTGATCGAGGTCCGCGGCCACGCCACGCTCGGCGAGTTCTTCGCCGTCTGGGGCGCGCCGCTCGCGCGCCGGCGGCTCGTGGGCTTCCGCGGTCCCGTCCGTGCGTACGTCGACGGACGCCGCGTGACCGGGGACCCGGGCGCGATCGTGCTGCATCGCCATGCCTCGATAGCGCTCGTCGTCGGGCCCGACATGCCGTTTCATGCCAGCTACCGCTTCGTCCCGGGGCTGTAGGTTTCCCGCCCGTGCGCCGCGCGCTCCTGCCGCTCCTCCTGCTTGCGCTGGTGCTCGCCCCGGCGGCGCCCGCAGGCGCCAACGCCGACCCGGCGAGCGACACGCTGCTCTATGCCGACGCGCACTACCCCTACCAGCCCAACCAGGTCACGCGCCCGCTCCAGCGCGCGCTCGACAAGATGCTCGCCGAAGCCAAGCGCAAGCGCTACAACGTCAAGGTCGCGATCATCGCCGCGCGCACGGACCTCGGCGGCGTCCCGCAGCTGTTCACCGAGCCCCAGCAGTACGCCGACCTGCTGACGAAGGAGATCAGCTTCAACACGACGCCGAGGGTTCTCGTCGTGCTGCCTTCCGGGGTCGGCGGCAACAACCTCGGCGATCGCGCCGGCAACGCGCTCGAGGGCATCACCGTCCCGCCGGACGCCAAGGCCGACGACCTCGCGCGCACCGCGATGCAGGCCGTCGCGGCGCTCAGCAAGGCCAACGGCACGCCGGTCTCGGCGCCCGACGTGGCCGAGGGCAAGAAGCGCGGCGGAGGCACCTCGCCGCTGCTGACGTTCGGCCTGCCGGTTGCGCTGGTGCTGCTCGCCGCCGGGATCGCGGCGGCGCGCAGCGGGCGTGGTGACGACGACGAGCCTGAGCCTGCCGCTCAGGACACCGACGAGCCCGCGCCCTCCGCTCGGGACACCAACGCAGAGAAGACTCCGCCGGCCGACCCCGGCCCCGCCGCCGACCGCGCACCGCCGGCCGAGCCCGCCGACCCCGCGCCGGACGCAGATGGCGAGGCGGGGCGGCTCTGACACGACACCCTGCGCGCGCGGAGTGGCTGTGCTTGTCCGAGAAAAAGTCGGACAACGACAGCCACGTCTGGCACGAGGACCGTCGCGTCCCCGAGTAGCATCGAAGGCAGGACGATGCCCGCCACGAGCCACAGCCACGTCGTCGGCGGCGCCTGGGCGGAGCATGCCGCCAGCCGGCTTGCCGACGCCGGCTACCGCCGCGGCGGCGCGCGCCAGGCGGTGATCGATCTGCTCGCGGGGCAGGCCTGCGCGCTCTCGGCAGCCGAGATCGAGCAGTTGCTGGAGAACGGCCGGCGCCGCGTCGCCCGCGCCAGCGTGTACCGCGTGCTCGACGAGCTCGTCAGCCTGGAGCTGGTCTCACGCCTGGAGGTCGGCCAGGGCATCGCCCGCTACGAGCCGATCGACCCCAGCGGCCACCACCACCATCACCACATGGTCTGCAAGACCTGCGGCGACGTGATCCCGTTCGAGGACGACGAGCTCGAGCGCACGCTCGACCGCGTCGCCGAGCGCGTGACGTTCAGCGTCGCCGATCACGAGATCACGCTGCGCGGCGACTGCGCGCGCTGCCAGCGCTGATCAGCGCGGCGAGCGCGTAGGCGGCGACGAGCGCCAGAGCGATCGACGCTCCGGCTGCCGTCCGCGCGTGGTAGCTGACGTACAGGCCGGCGATGCCCGCGAGCGCCGCGATCGCCGCGCTGACGACCATCATCGGCGCCATCCGCCGCGTCACCAGCCGCGCCGCCGACGCCGGCGCGATCAGCACCGCGACGACGAGCAGGTTGCCGAGGCCGCGCACAGCGACCAGCAGCGCGAGCGCCAGCAGGCCGAGCAGCGCGGCGTCGACGACGATCGTGCGGACGCCCAGCGCGGGCGCGTTGAGGCGGTCGAAGCCGACGACCAGCAGCCGCGGATGGCCGATCCACAGCGCCGCGACGAGCGCCAGGACGAGCGCGCCCGCGAGCGCGATGTCGCCGGCGTCTACCGCCAGCACGTCGCCGAACAGCAGCCCCTGCAGTCCCGGTGGCGTGTCGGGCGTCAGCGCCAGCAGCGCGCCGAGCCCGAACAGCGTGGTGACGACGACGCCGGTGGCGGTGTCACGGTCGATCCCCGGCACGCGCGCCGACAGCGCCACCCCGGCACCGGCGACGCGCGAGCCCGCCGGCTGCGCCGAGCAGCAGCGGCAGGCCGGCGAGCGCCGCGACGACGAGCCCGGGCAGCATTGCGTGGGCCAGCGACTCGGCGCCGTAGGCCAGCTGGAATGCGACGAGCCAGGACCCCAGCGCGCCGCCGGCGATGCCGAGCAGGATCACCTCGGCGAGCGCGCGGCGATCGATCGCCTCGGTCCAGGGATCGGCGAGCCAGCTCCAGACCGTCGCGACCATCAGTGGGCGTGGTCGTGATGGTGCGCCGGCATCACGACGTGGTCGTGGCCGTGCTCGGGACAGTCGATGTCGACGATCTGCTCGCCGTAGGTCTGCTCGAGGATCTCGCGCGTGAGCAGCTCCCCGGTTCCGTAGGCGATCTGGCGGCGGTTGAGGCAGAGCACGCGGTCCCAGCGACGCGCCTGCTCGACGTCGTGGGTCGCGATCAGCAACGAGCGACCGCCGGCCGCAAGCGTGACCAGCAACGCCTCCAGGCGCTCGGCGCTCGCCGCGTCCAGGCCGGTGAACGGCTCGTCGAGCAGGATCAGCGGCGCGTCCTGCACGAGCGCGCGCGCGACCAGCACGCGCTGGCGCTGCCCGCCCGAGAGGTCGCCGAACGTCCGCTGGGCCTGATCGGCGAGGCCGACGCTCTCCAGCGCCGCGAGCGCCGCGGCGCGATCGCCGCGCGCCGGCCGCCGCCACCACGGCAGCCGCGAGACCGCGCCCATCAGCGCGACGTCGAGGGCGGACACCGGGAAGTCCAGGCGCGAGCGCTCGGTCTGCGGGACGATCGCGCAGCGCGCGACCTCGAGCGTGCCCGCTAGCGGCTCGAGCTGGCCGAGCAGCAGCCGGAACAGCGTCGTCTTGCCGCCGCCGTTGGGGCCGAGCACGGCGACGCGCAGCCCCGGGTTGACGGCGAAGCTCACGTCCTGCAGGACGGCGCCGTTGCCATAGCTTGCGGCCAGGCCCTCGGCATGCAGCAGCGTCATGCGCCGGCCTCCGCCAGCAGCGGCGGCGCGGACGCACGCAGACGCACGACTACGCGCGCGGCGGCCACCAGCGCGAACACGCCGCCGGCGAGCAGCGCGATCGCCGGGCCCGGCGGCGCGTTGAGCTCGACCGCCAGCCACAGCCCGCCGACGCCCTCGAGTGCGACGAGCACGATCGTCAGCAGCTGCCACGCCGGCAGGCGCGAGACGACCAGCCGCGTCGTCGCCGCCGGCACGACCAGCAACGCGGTCGCCAGCAGCGCGCCAAGCGTCTGCAGCGCCGCAACCGACACGAGCGCGACGAGGCCGAGCAGCACGACGTCGGGCCACGCCGAGCGCAGGCCCAGCGCCGGCGCCGTCTCCGGGTCGAAGCCCGCTGCCAGCCAGCGCCCACCGAGCACCAGCGTTCCGGCGAGCACCGCGACGCTCGCGATCGCGGCGAGCACGATGTCACCGCTGTCCACGAGCAGCAGCGACCCGAACAGCAGCGTCTCGACGTTCGCGCCGGACCGGAAGACGTCGGAAGCGAGGATCACCCCGATCCCCAGCGCCGCGACGAGCACGAGTGCGGTGAAAGAGTCGTAGCGGTCGCGCGCCGCCGGACGTCGCGCGAGCCAGCCGACGGCCAGCGCGACGAGGACGCTCGTCCCGGCCGCACCGAGCGCCGGCGCGAAGCTCAGCCCATCGGCGAGCACGAGCCCCGGAAACGCGGCCGTTCCGACCGCGTGCGTGTAGAACGCCAGGCCGCGCAGGACGATCCAGGTGCCGATCAGGCCGGCGCCGAGCGCCAGCACGAGCACCTCGATGACGCCGCGCTGGACGAACGGGAGGTCGAACGCCTCGAACACCCGCCGGAGTCTACATGGGACTTGTTCTCATCTTGTCTCGAGTGCAGGACCCCGCGCGGCCGGCGCGAAGGCGCCTGAGTGGCCGACCTGCGCCATCTCTGGGCGACGCCTGCCGGCCGGCCGCTGGTGCTCGCGGCCGCAGCGCTGCTCGTCGCCACCGTCGTCGGGCTGATCGCGCTGTGGCCCGGCGACCGGCCCGACGGTCCGTCGGAGGCATTCGGTGGCCCGAGCCTCGCGGCGACGGTCACGGCCTCCCGTGAGCTGAACTGTCCCGGCCCAGACGAACAGCGCTGCACGCAGATCTCGGTGCGGATCGGCGACGGCGCGGAGGCGATCGTGACGACGCTGGTCGGTTCGATCGCGCTGCTCGTCTCGGTGCCGCTGACGACGGGCCTCGCCGCTGTGCTCGTCGCGCGCGTGCCGGGCGACGCGCTCGGCAGCGGCGCTCACGAACACACCCATTGAAATACTCGAAGACGATGTGCGCGCAATGCATGATGGGAGCAGTGACCGCCGGTGCCGGCGCCACGGGCGCCCGTAGCTGGCTCGCCACCCGCCGGTGGTCGTGGCTGACCGAGCAGCGGCTGCGGCGCATCACCGTCGCGCTGCTCGCGACCGCACTCGTCGCCGCCGCGACGCTCCTCAGCGGCTCGAGTTAAGACAAGACTCATTCTCATTTTGTGTATCCTGCGCGATTATGCGCCGTCTGCCCCTTGCCCTGCTCGCCGTCGCGGCGGTCCTCGTCGCCGGCTGCGGCTCGTCGTCGTCAGGCGACGATGGCGCACTGCAGGTCGTCGTGACGACCACCCAGCTCGGCGACGTCACCCGCGCCATCGCCGGCCGCGACGCACACGTCACGCAACTGCTGAAGCCCAACAGCGACCCCCACGACTACGAGCCGCGCCCCGACGACGTGCGCGCGACCGTCGGCGCAGGGCTGATCGTGATCAGCGGCGATGACCTCGACCACTGGATCGACGACGTCGTCGAGCAGGCCGACACGGACGCGAAGGTCGTCGACGCCGGCGCCGCCGCGACCTTCCACGTCGCGGGCGACTCCTCAGGACCGGAGGCCTCGAAGTACGACCTGCACTGGTGGCACGACCCGCGCAACATGCGCGCAGCCGTCAAGCCGATCGCCGCCGCGCTCGCTGCCGCCGACGCCGCCCACGCCGACGCCTACCGCGACCGTGCGCAGGCCTACGACGCCAAGCTCGCCGCCCTCGACCGGGGCATCGCCGCCTGCGTCGCCACGATCCCGCCGGACCGCCGCAAGCTCGTCACCGACCACGACGCGTTCAACTACTTCGCCAAGCGCTACGGCCTGAAGGTCGTCGGCGCGGTGATCCCCTCGCAGACCACCCAGGCGCAGGCCAGCGCCGGCGACGTCGCGGCGCTCGTGCGCACGATCCGCCGGGAGAAGGTCCGCGCGGTCTTCCCCGAGTCCTCGGTCAACAGCGAACTGGCCGAGACGATCGCGCGCCAGTCCGGCGCGCGCGCCGACCTCGAGCTCTACGGCGACACGCTGGGACCGGCCGGATCCTCCGGCGCGACCTACCTGACGATGGAGCAGGCCAACGCCGATGCCGTCGTCAAGGGGCTCAGCGGCGGGGCGCGTGGCTGCCCGATCTCCGGGATCTAGGCGTCGGCCGCGACGCCGCCGACGTCGCCGGCCGAGCGCACCGCCCGCACGTAGATCGGCTCGGCGCGCACGTCGGTGGTCTTCGCGGTGACCCGGTAGAGGCCGGCCTTGCGCAGGCGCACGGTCGCGCCGAAGCGCCGGCCGTCGAGCCGCGCGCGCGGCGCCTGCGCTCGCTGCCAGCGCCCGTCGCGACCCTGGCGCTCCACCACGAGCGTCACCGGCACCCCCGGCCGCACCGTCCCGCGCACGCGCACCGCCCCGCCGGCCTTGATCCGTGAACGTGCGCCGGGGTGCGTCGTGCGCAGGATCGGCGTCAGCGCGACGCTGACCGCCGGCGAGGCGATCGCGCCGCTCGTTCCGGGCACCGCCGCACGCGCGCGGACGTTGCCGGCGCGACGCCATTGCAGGCGCGCGCTGAAGCTCCCGTCGGGGTCGGTCGTCGCAGATGCGAGCCGTACCCAGCCCGAGCCGCCCTGCTTCTGGACGCTGACCCGTGCGCCCGCCACGGGCACGCCGTCGGCGCCCAGCAGGCGACCGTTGAAGACCGCGTCGTCGCCGTAGACGACGCGGCCGGCGGACGCCGCCAGCGTGAGCTTGGGCTGCGTGGCGATCGTCCCCTGCAGCGCCGCCGCGCGCGAGCGCAGGTCGCCGAGCTGGCCGTAGAGCCCCGCGCCCGGACAGGCCGTCGTGCAGCCGTCGCGGTGGCCACAGATGCGCTCGAGCACGACGTCCTGGCCGTAGGGATAGCGGTTGGCCTTGCCGCCGCCCGAGACCAGCGTGACCGTGCCCGCCGCGGGGACGCCGTGCAGCGCCAGTTTCCACGCCAGCAGTCGGACGAGCACCGCCGTCGCCGCGTCGGGAACGCGCTCGGCGGTGAAGACCCCAATCGTCGCGATCCCCGTGGACTTCGAGTTCCAGCCCTCGGCGTGCGCGCCGATCACGGCCTGGTCGATGCCGCCGGCGCGGCCCTCGAAGACCTGCCCGTAGCGGTCGACGAGGAAGTTGTAGCCGATGTCGTTCCAGCCGTTGTGGTCCTGGTGGTAGCGCTGGATCGCGCGCACGATCGCGGGCGACTCGCCGGGGCCGTAGTCGTTGGCGTTGTCGGTGTGATGCACGAAGGCGACGCCGATCTGCCCGTAGCTCGGCGCGACCTTGGCCGCGCGTGCGCCCCACTGCGCGCGCGCGACCATGACCGGCGCGCCGCCGGTCGCCTGGGCCGCCCGCGCGCGTCGTGGCGGCCCGCTGCCCGCGGCGACGAGCAGCAGCTGCACGTCGCGACCGCCGGCGCCGCGCAGCTCGAGCTCGTCGGCGGCGCCGGTCCAGATCGGGTCCGAGGCCGGCGCGCGCGGCGCCTCGTCGGGCGCGTGCGCGCGCCCCGAGCCGACGGCCGTCCAGCGCGTCCAGTGCCCACCGGTACGCCGGGCGCGCAGCTGCAGCCCGCGCGGCGCGTCGGCGACGCCGACGAGGTCGAAGCGCCGGCCGGGACGGACGATCCTGTGGCCGCGACTGCGGATCGCGAACGACGCGCCGGCGGGCTCGGCGAGCACGACGCCGAGCCCCGTGGCGGCCCCGAGCGCGAGCGCGTGGCGGCGCGTGAGCTTGTGACCCGGCGGCATGACCATCCACAACCCGCTTCGACGGCGCAGGTTGCGCGCCCTCGCGATGCAAGGGCGATTTCAGGCGACGGCGGCGACTTCGGGCGCGGCGACGTCGTCGGCCGCGCACTCGCCGCCGAGCCAGCGCTCGCCGTAGGAGCGCATGTCGTCGATCAGCGGCAGCAGCGCCAGGCCCTTGGCCGTCAGCGCGTACTCGACGCGCGGGGGCACCTCGGGGAACGTCTGGCGCTCGACGATGTCCTCCTCCTCGAGCGCGCGAAGCCGCAGCGACAGGGTGCGCGGGGAGATGCCGGTCAGCGAGCGCTCGAGCTCGCAGAACCGCGAGCGGCCCTCGGCGAGCTCGCGGACGAGGAGCAGGGTCCACTTGCCGCAGACGATGTCAGCGGTGCGGCAGACCGGGCAGCTGTCGTCGACGGCCATACGACCAAGACTTTACCAAATGAAGTGCGGCGCCCTCAGCGCCATTCCGGGCGCTGATCTACGTTACAAACCACATGCTCCGCAGATTGCTCGGCCTCGGCGTGCTGGTGGTCGCCGCCACGATGACCACGACTGCCACCGCCGGCGCGGCGACGTTCGCCGTCGCCGACGCGGTCCAGCGCGCCGACTGCAGCCTCAAGCGCGTCACCGGCGCCGGCGCGCAGACGCTCGGCTACACGGCGCGGCAGACCGGTGCGCTGACGTTCGCGCTGCGCGGCGGGTCCGCCCGCGACTGGGACCTCGCCGTCTTCGACCATGCCAGCGGCCGGCGCCTCGCCGGGTCGGGCGGCTGGGGTGCCGACGAGGTCGCGCAGGTGTTCGTCGACGCCGGCCGCCGGCTGGACATCCAGGCCTGCCGTGTCAGCGGCGCGGGCGCGGCGCTGGCGCTCCAGACCACCGCCGTGAAGCTGCCGACGACGACGGGCAGCGCGCAGCCGGCGGCCCAGTCGCTCATCCACATCACGACGCGCTCGGCCGCCGAACGCAAGCTCCTCGGCGGCCTCGGGCTGGACCTCGGACACGACGAGACACGCACCGGCGTCAGCGCGGTGATCCGCGACGCGCGCGAGCTCGACGCGCTGCGCAAGCTCGGCATCCGCTTCGAGACGAAGGTCGCCGATCTCGCTGCGAAGGACCGCGCCGATCGCGCCGCGGACCGCGCCTACACGGCGAAGCTGCGCCAGGCCGGCGGCAGCCCGCTGCCCAGCGGCCGCACGAGCTATCGCCAGCTCGAGGACTACTACGCCGAGCTGAAGAAGCTCGCGCAGGACCTGCCGTCAATCGTGCGCCCGGTGACGCTGCCGAAGAAGTCCTACCAGGGTCGCGAGCAGGCGGGCGTGGAGATCTCCTCCAACGTCAACGCCACCGACGACCAGAAGCCGGTCGCGTTCATCATGGGCACGCATCACGCCCGCGAGTGGCCGGCGGCCGAGACGCCGATGGAGTTCGCGCTCTACCTGGCGCGCGGCTACGGCAGCGACAAGGTCATCACCGACCTGCTCAACCGCACCCGCGTGGTGATCGTGCCGATCATCAACCCCGACGGCTTCGTCGCGTCACGCACGTCGTTCTCGATCGCCGACACGATCGATCCGACGGGCCTGTTCCTCACGGTCGAGGGCGTCGGCCTCGGCGGCACGCTCGCCTACCGCCGCAAGAACTGCCGCGGCGCGATCCCCTCCCCGGCGGCGCCCTGCATCCTGCAGTACGGCATCGACCCCAACCGCAACTACGGCTTCAACTGGGGCGGCCTGGGCGCGAGCACGGACCTGCTGTCGCAGAGCTACCGCGGCCCCGGGCCATGGTCGGAGTCCGAGACGCAGTCGGTCCACGAGTTCAGCCAGGTGCACAACGTGACGTCGCTGCTGACGATCCACAACGTCGCCGCGCTCGTCCTGCGCCCGCCGGGCACGAGCGGCGAGGGCACCGCCCCCGACGAGGCCGCGCTGAAGGAGCTCGGCGACGCGATGGGCTCGGACACGGGTTACACGTCGCAGTACGGCTACCAGCTCTACGACACGTCGGGCACGACCGAGGACTGGAACTACGGCGCAGCCGGCACGTTCGGCTACACGATCGAGATCGGTCCGGCGAACGGCGACTTCCACATGCCCTACCAGGTGGGCGTCGTCGACGAGTGGACCGGCACCGGCACGCGCAAGGGCCGCGGCCTGCGCCAGGCCTACCTGCGGATGGTCGAGGCCGCCACGAACGCACAGCAGTTCTCGACGCTCAGCGGCCGCGCGCCGGCGGGGCGCACGCTGCGCGTCAAGCGCACGTTCAAGACCTCGACGAGCCCGGTCTGCACGTTCGCCGGGCTGTTGCCGATCAGCCTGCCCGACCCCGTCGGCGGAGCGACGGACTGCATCGCGCCGACCGACCCGATCCTGATCGACGACAAACTCGACTACACGACGAAGGTCCCTGCCAACGGCAACTTCTCCTGGCTCGTGACGCCGTCGAGCGCGCCGTTCAAGCACAAGGCCGGCCAGGACACGGAGTGGACGCTGACCTGCGAGGACGACGCGGGCACGGTCCTCGAGACCAAGCAGGTCAAGATCTGGCGCGGCGAGACCCAGACGTTCACGCTCTCGGGCTGCGGCCCGCTGGTGCCGCTGGCCAAGGCCGCCAAGGACAGGCTGGCGCCGAAGTCCAAGATCACACGGAAGTCGCTGAAGGCCACGCGCCGCGGCCTGCAGCTCGGCGGGACGTCGGTCGACTTCGCGCCCTCGGGGCTGACGGCGAAGCTGCGCAGGGTCGAGGTCGCCGTCGGGCGCCGTGTCGGCAAGCGGTGCCGGTTCCTGCGTGCCAACGGGACGTTCGGGCCGCGCGTGAGCTGCTCGCGCACCGTCTACCGCAGCGCACACGGCACGGCCAACTGGACGTTCGTGCTCAAGCGCAAGCTGCCCGCAGGGAGGTACCTCGCGTGGGTTCGCGGCGTGGACGCCGCCGGCAACCACGAGCGCAAGGACTCCAAACGCAACCTCGTCACGTTCAGGATCAGGTGACCCAGATGACCACTCGCATCCTCCCGGCGCTGCTGGCCGCGGCCTCGCTCCTCGCGCTCGCCCCGGCAGCCGTCGCCGCGCCGGCGCGCACCGGCACGGTCGCGATCGGCGCCGAGTACGCCTGGGACGGCGGCCCGCTCAACGGCATCGCCGCCGTGCAGGACATCTCCGACCTCACGGGCTGCCAGCCGGCGATCGCCGAGTGCGACGACACGCTGCTGAAGGTCGAGGCGACAGGCGCCCTGAGCGTGAAGATCGGCGACGCCTCGGCCGCGGCTGTCGACCTCGACCTCTACGTCCACGAGTCCGACGCGTCGGGCAAGGACGGCACGATCGTGAAGTCCAGCGCCGGTCCGACCGCCGACGAGCAGACGACGCTCGACGTCGAGCCGGGCTACTACCTCGTGCGCGTCCGTGCGGCGATCTCCGGCGGCGGCACGTTCAAGGGTAAGGCGACGCTCGAGCCGCCGCCCGTGGAGCCCCCGCCGCCGGGCGGCACACCGCCGCCGGCCAACCTCCCGCCCGAGACCACGGTGACCAAACCGCGCGGAAAGACGATCACCGCGATCCGCGGCACCGCCAAGGACGACGCGAAGGTCGCGAAGGTTCGGGCCGGGGTCGTCATGGTCAGGGGCAAGGCGTGTTACGGGCTGACCGCCAAGGGGAGCTTCCGCAAGCTCGCGAAGTGCACGGCGCCGATCCTGCTGACGACCAAGGGCACGACGCGCTGGACGCTGAAGCTCAAACGGCCGCTGAAGAAGGGCCGCTACGTCGCCTACGCCATCGCGACCGACGACAAGGGCCTCGCAGAAGGCGGCTACGGCAAACGCAACAGCGTGGCCTTCACCGTGAAGTGAGCGCCGCGTGATAGACACGGCGCATGGAGATCCAGATCAGGCACAACCCGTCGTTCGCCGTCGCCCGCGCCGTGCTCGCGCCGGGCGAGGCGATCAAGGCCGAGTCCGGCGCGATGATGGCGACCTCGACGGGCGTGGGCGTCGAGTCGAAGATGGAGGGCGGCCTGATGAAGGGCCTCAAGCGCAGCGTGCTCGGCGGCGAGTCGCTGTTCATGACGACGCTGACGGCGCCCGCCGAGGGCGGCTGGGTCGACTGTGCCGCGCGCCTGCCCGGCGACGCGTTCGTCCTCGACATCGACGGCTCCTACAACCTCACCAAGGGCGCCTGGCTGTGCAGCGACGCCGGGATCACGATCGACACGAAGTGGGGCGGCTTCAAGAACCTTGCCGGTGGTGAGGGCGGGTTCTTCATCCACGCGTCCGGCCAGGGCAAGGTCGCGCTCGCGTGCTACGGCGCGGTCGAGCGCGTCGCGCTCGCCGCCGGCGAGTCGATCGTCGTCGACTCCGGACACCTCGTGGCCTTCAGCACCGAGGCGCAGTACACGACGCGCAAGGTCACGAGCGGGCTGATGCAGACGCTGAAGTCCGGCGAGGGCTTCGTGCTGGACTTCCAGGGCCCGGCCGAGCTCTACATCCAGAGCCGCAACCCGAGCGAGTTCGTCGCCTGGCTGACCAACGCGCTGCCGTTCAGCCGCGGGTAGCCGTCAGCGCAGGGCGGATGCGGCGGGCGCACCGATGGTGTCGGCGCGCCGCTGCTCCATCTCGGCGAGGTCGTCCATCGTCGTGCCGCGGCGACCGTCGGAGGACACCAGCAGTTTGAAGTCGTGCGGGATGCTCGCGTACTCGAGCGCCTGCTCCATCGTGATCAGGCCCGCCTTGAGGTGGTTGAACAGCCCCTGGTCGAAGGTCTGCATGCCGTAGTAGCCGCCGTCGGCGATGACCTCGGTGAGGCGCCCGGTCTGCTGGGGGTCCATGATCATGTCCTTCACGCGCCCGGTCATCCGCAGGACCTCGCAGACGGGGACGCGGCCGTTGCCCTCGGCGGCGGGCACGAGGCGCTGGGAGACGGCGCCCTTGAGCGTGCCGGCGAGCATCGCGCGCACCTGCTGGTGCATGTGCGGCGGGAAGAAGTCGATGATCCGGTTGATCGTCTCGGGGGCGTCGACGGTGTGGACGGTCGAGAACACGAGGTGGCCGGTCTCCGCGGCGCTCAGCGCGGTGTGGACGCTCTCGGCGTCGCGCATCTCGCCGATCAGGATCACGTCGGGGTCCTGGCGCAGCACGCGGCGCAGCGCGGTGTTGTAGGACGCCGTGTCCATCCCGATCTCGCGCTGGTTGATCGCCGAGCGCTTGTCGGTGTGCAGGAACTCGATCGGGTCCTCGATCGTGACGATGTGGCGCGAGCGCGTGGTGTTGATGTGGTCGACCATCGCGGCGAGCGTCGTCGACTTGCCCGAGCCGGTCGTCCCGGTGAGCAGGACGATGCCGCGCTCCTCCTCGGCGAGGTCGCGGATCACCGGCGGCAGGCTGAGCTCTGAGATCGTGCGGATCGCGATCGGGATCGCGCGGACGACGATCGAGATGTCGCCGCGCTGGCGGAAGGCGTTGACGCGGAAGCGCGCGAGGCCGGGGATCGCGTAGGCGAAGTCGACCTCGCCCTCGGTGGCGAACTCCGCGAGCTTCGTCTCGTCCTTGAGCATGTGCCGGACGGCGAGCTCGGTGTCCTCGCCCTCGAGCTCGGTGAGCCCGTCGAGGACCTGGAGCGATCCGTCGATGCGCATCAGCGGCCGGGACGGCACCTTCAGGTGCAGGTCCGAGCCGCCCGAGGCGACGAGGGTACGCAGGGCGTCGTCGATGTCGAACATCGCCCTTCAGATCGGCGCCGCGGGCGCACACCTTGAGCCACAACGACGGGAGCCCGGCAGATTGGCCGGGCTCCCTGTCGTGGCTTGGTGTCGTCGCGGCGCTATGCGACGTCGCGGAGCTTCTGGGCCTCCGCGAGGGACTGCAGCTTCTTCAGCGACTGGTTCTCGATCTGGCGGATGCGCTCGCGCGTCACGTTGAACGTGCGCCCGACCTCGTCGAGCGTGCGCGGGTGCTCCCCGCCGAGGCCGTAGCGCAGCTCGAGCACACGACGCTCGCGGTAGGAGAGGTTCTCCAGCGCCTCGCGAAGTGCTTCCTTCGTGAGGATCTCCGCCGCGCGCTCGTACGGGGACTCCGCACGCTCGTCGGCGATGAACTGGCCGAACTCCGACTCCTCCTCGTCGCCGACCGGCTTCTCCAGCGAGACCGGGGCCTGCGCGGAGCGCTTGATCGACTCGACCTCCTCGGGGTCGATGCCGGTGACCTCGGCGATCTCGTCCGCGGTGGGCTCACGACCGAGCTCGGTGACGAGCTTGCGCTCGGCACGGCCGATCTTGTTCAGCTTCTCGACGACGTGAACCGGGATGCGGATCGTGCGCGCCTTGTCGGCGAGCGCGCGAGCGATCGCCTGGCGGATCCACCAGGTGGCGTACGTGGAGAACTTGAAGCCCTTGCGGTAATCGAACTTCTCGGCCGCACGGACGAGCCCGAGCGTGCCCTCTTGGATCAGGTCCAGGAACGGCAGACCCTGGTTGCGGTAGTTCTTGGCGATCGAGACGACGAGGCGGAGGTTGGACTCCACCATCTTCTGCTTGGCGTCCAGGTCGCCCTTCTCGATGCGCTTGGCGAGGTCGACCTCTTCCTGCGCGGTCAACAGGCGGACCTTGCCGATGTCCTTGAGGAAGAGCTGCAGCGAGTCGGTCGTCATGTCCGGCCGCAGGTCGAGCGTCGTCTTCTTCTGGCGGCGGCCGCGCTTGTCGGGCGCGCGCTCAACCTCCTTGGACGCTGCGGCTGCCGGGTCGATCTCCTCGACCAGCTCGATCTCGGACTTCTCGAGGAAGCCGTGAAGCTCCTCGACGTCAGACTCGTCGAGATCCAGCTCGGATACGGCAGTGGCGATCTCGTTGAACGTGAGCACGCCAAGCTGCGTGCCACGCGTCAGGAGGCCCTTGATCTCTTCGAGTTCCTGCAATTCGACTACTGACATCTGTGTCCGTTCTCGTACTCCGGTCGCGAGGGTTCACGCCGGGTTCTATGCGTCTGTTGAGGGAGAGTGTTCCCGTCGCACTAGGCAGTCAGCACGCCCAACGTATCGACAGCAACGTGGCTTTCGAGGGTAGTCGCTTTACTTTTTGTAGTCAACGAGCGAGCCGCGAAAACCGCCCCTTACACGTGTACTACGTGCGCACGCCCAGTTCGTTTCAGCCTTCTTAGCAAGGTCGGCACTGCAATCTCCGCGCTTGAGCGATCATCTGGGTCATGCCCGACGATCCCAAGCCGCCGGACGACGGCCCACAGGCGAGTGGCGAAGTGCTCTCGGGGCTGCCGCGCACCCGCCCGCAGCGCGCCAGCGCGCGGCGCGACGCGGCGCGGGCGAAGGCGGCAAAGGCGGCTGCGGAGCCGGAGCCCAAGCCGAGGCCAAACGCGGCCAAGCCGGACGCCAAGGCGCAGGCGGCGCGGGCAAAGGCCCGGGCCGAGCGAGCCCAGGCGAAAGCCGCCAAGCCCGTCCCGCGCTCCGCTGCGACGCGTCCGCGCGCGGTCACGACGCCGCCGCGCGAGCCTGCCGCGCCGGCCGCGGCAGCGCGGAGCGACGGCCAGCCGCCGAGCGGCGCGGAGCTCGCTGCGACCGCCGTGCAGGTGGCCGGCGATGTCGTCGAGCTCGGCGGCAAGGTGCTCAAGGGCGTGCTGCGCATGCTCCCCCGGCCGTAGTCCGCCCCCGGACACTTTGCGCGGATCCGCACTAAGCGGTACTCGCGTTCCATAACTCCGCGTCGGGGGTATAGAGTGCGCCATCACTGCCGAGTCTCCGTGCGTCCTGCGTACGGGGAACGGGGGACCCACTGCGAGGCCTTCGGGCTTCGCCGGGGCGAATCGTCTCGATTGAGATGTAGCGCCATTCGTCGGCGCGAGCCCGTCAGCTCACCCCGTAGGCCGTTGACGAAAACGAAACGAACAACAGCTTGCGCATCGATCCCATCGCTAAGGCGTCCGCCTTGCTTGCCGCCTGTGCGGCGCTCGTCGCCCCGGCGTGCGCTGCGGCGCAGACGCCCGGCGGGCTCGGCTACGGCGAGGAGGCCGCGCCGTCCCTGCAGGTCCGCGCCGCGACGATGCTCAACCGCACCCTGACGTTCTCCGGCAACGTGCCCGGCGCGCAGGGCGGCGAGGCGATCCTCGTCCAGCGCCTGCTCGCCGACCGCCGCTGGGAGACGATCGCGACCACGACCGCGGCCGCCGACGGCGGCTTCAAGACGAGCTGGCGCGCCAATCGCGCCGGCCGCCACACGCTGCGCGCCGTCACCGCGTCGGCCGCGAGCGCCACGGCGACCGCTGCCGCCGCTCAGGCGACCGGGCGCGTCACGGTCTATCGCTCGGCGATCGCCACGTGGTATGGGCCCGGCTTCTACGGCAAGAAGACCGCCTGCGGCCAGAAGCTGACCAAGCAGACCGTCGGCGTCGCGCACAAGACGCTGCCGTGCGGCACGCGGGTCGAGCTCTATTACAAGGGTCGCGCAATCACCGTGCCGGTGATCGACCGTGGGCCCTTCCCCGAAGGCCGGACCTGGGACCTGACCAAGGCCGCCGCAGACCTGCTGGGCTTCAGCGCCACCGGGCGCCTCGGCGCCGTCCGCCTGTAGCGGTCGTCACGCCACCGGCAGGCCCGCCGCGCGCGCGCTGAGCAGCGCCTCGTCGGCGTGGGCGACGAGCGCCTCGGCGTCGATGCCGTCGTGCGGGCAGGCCGCGAGCCCGAACGCCAGCGCGGCCGGGCCGGCCCGCTCGGCCGCCTCGGCCAGCGTCGTGGCGAGCGCGCGGGCCTGCCGCAGGTCGGTGTCGGGTGCGATCAGCCAGTAGCGGCCTGGCTGGTCTGTGCTCAGGCGGTCGCCGGGCCTGAGGTTGTCGTCGATCGCTTTGGTTGCCGCTGCGATCGCCTCCGGGTTTGCTGTCTGCCAGCGCTCGCGGTCGACGACCTCGGCGGTGAGGAGGACGAAGGGCTGGCCGTTCTCCACCGCTTCGGTGATGGGGTCTGCCGCTATCGGGTCTGCAGGGCCACCTGCATCTGAGAAGGCAGCGAGGGAGGCTTGCGCGACTCTCGTCGTGAGGTGCGCCAGGCGGTCGGTGGTGTCGTGGGCGGTCGCCTCGTCTTGGATGGCGGCTCTGAGCGCTCGTGTCGTGGCGGCTCGCAGCGCTTCGGTCGCTGCCAGCACGCCGATTGCGTCGCCGGCGCCCGCGAGTGCTCCTGTGCGGGCGGCCTCCATCTCGAGAGCGACGAGTGCGTCGTCGTTGGCCAGGGCGGCGAGCATCGCCGCGCAGATCGCGGGCGCCTCGCGCGTGAGCTCCGGGACACGTATGTGCGCGGCCTGCTCCAGCGGTGCGGCGGCGATCAGCTCCAGCAGCCACGCCTTCGCCAGCTCGGCGGGGTCGAGCACCGGCAATCCGGCGACGGGACGGGGCGCGCGCACGGGTGGTGGATACCGCGCGCGGCGGACGAACATCTATCTACCCGGCCGTCAGCCAGGTAGATGGATGTTCGTCGGTAGGTTGCGGTCGATGCTGTCCGTTGATGACGCTCGCGAGGCTGTGCTCGCCGCCACGCGCCCGCTGCCGGCCGAGACGGTGCCACTGACCGCGGCGGCGCTCGGGCGGGTGCTGGCACAGCCGATCGTCAGCCGCACCGCGGTCCCGCCGTTCGACAACAGCGCGATGGACGGCTTCGCGATCGAGGCCGGGCCCGGCGGTCGCGAGCTGCGGATCATCGGCGAGTCACGCGCGGGCGCGCCGGCTTCAGCCGCCCTCTCTGCGAACACGGCAATCCGAATCTCGACCGGCGCGGCGTTGCCGTCCGGAGCGACGGCGGTCGTGATGGTCGAGCGGACGACCGAACGGGATGGCCTTGTGACAGTTGAGGAGACGAAGCCAGGCCAGAACGTCCGCCGGGCCGGCGAGGACGTCCAGGCCGGCGCCACCGTCCTGCAGGCCGGCACGGTGCTGGGGCCGGCGGAGCTGGGGGTCGCCGCGAACGCCGGGGCGGCGGAGCTGCAGGTCGCCCAGCGCCCGCGCGTTGCGATCGTCACCACCGGCGACGAGCTGATCCCGATCGGCGAACCGCTCGGCGCCGGCCAGATCCACGACTCCAACGGCATCGCGCTGGCCGCGCTCGCCGCGCGCGCGGGCGCCGAGGTCGTCCTGCAGTCCCACGCGCCGGACGATCCGGCGACGACCGAGCAGCTGCTTGCCCGCGCGCTCGACTGCGCCGATGTCGTGCTCGTGACCGGCGGCGTCTCCGTCGGCCCGCACGACCACGTCAAGCCCGCGCTCCGGGCGCTGGGCGTGCACGAGCACTTCTGGCGCGTGGCGCTGCGCCCCGGAAAACCGACGTGGTTCGGCGCGCGCGACGGCACGCTCGTGTTCGGCCTGCCGGGCAATCCGGTCTCGAGCGTCGTGACGTTCCTGCTCTTCGCCCAGCCGGCGCTCAGCCAGATGCAGGGCGCCGACCCGGCGCAACCGCGGACGACCGCGCGACTCACCGAGGACGTCACGCCGACGGCGGGGCGCGACGAGATGGTGCGCGTGCGCCTGAACGGCGACAGCGCCACCCCGACCGGGCCGCAGGGATCGCACGTGATGACGAGCCTGCTCGGAGCCGACGGCCTGGCACGCGTGCCTGCGGGCGAGGACGTGCTCGCGGCGGGCAGCGAGGTCGACGTCCTGCTGCTGTGAAGCGGTCCTGTTGCTCCAGAAGCTGGGTAGGCTCCGGGACGTGATGGTCCTGGTGGGCATCGGCGTCGCTGTCGCCGCCGTCCTGGCGGCGCTCGTGGCGGGCATCAAGCGGCTGCTGCGCGGGACCCGCACGATCGGCGGCGCGGTCATCCACACCCCGACCGACGACACGCGCATGGACGCAAACGGCGCGGTGCGCTCGGCGCAGAGCGCGGACATCGTGCTGCCGCGCGACACGCTCGAGGACATCTGGGACCCGCTGCACCTCGAGCGCCTCGCGCGGACCTACTGGAGCTTTCTCAGCCGCTGCACGCTCGGCCTGATCCGCGTGAAGTACACGGAGGGCGAGCGCTACGTGACATTTCTCGGCGTCATCAAGCTGCTGACCTTCGACGCGCCCGAGTACACGATCACCGAGGACCACGGCGTCGTGCGCTGGCGGATCGTCAAGGGCTGGCTCGTGCAGCGAAAGGCCCACCACGGCGACGGCTACCTGCAGGTCGAGGTGCGTCGCCTGCCCGGCACCGAACGCGGCAGGGCGCGCATCAACGTCGAGGTCACTGTCGCGAACTTCTACCCCCAGGTCGCACGCGCCCTGAGCAGGTTCGTCTACACGAACACGCAGTCGCGCATCCACGTGGTCGTCACGCACGGCTTCCTGCGCCGCCTGGTCACCCACCGCCTCGACGAGTCGGTCGCCGGGCGGTTCTCGGCGCCCGAGTTCGACGAACTGCCCGACAAGCAGGGCGTCGCGCGTTGAGCGGCCGAAGCGCGCTGGGCGCCCGCACGCTGCTGCTGGGCGCCTGCACGCTGCTGCTGGGCGCGTGCACGCTGCTGCCCCTCCCGCCGGCCGCGCAGGCGTGGGAGACGCCCGCGGGCGCCACCTACTCGCAGGGCTACATCACCGAGCCCGACGGGACGAAGCTGCACTACGACCTGCTGCGCCCGGCGGGGCTGCCCAAGGACGCCAGGACACCGGTGATCCTGTCGATCGGCCCGTACTTCGGGCACGCCGGGCAGACCGGCGCGGCCGGCCCGATCGAGAGCACCGGCTACGACCCGCTCGCCGCGCCCGGCTTCAACGACCGCTTCCGCGACTTCGTCGACGGCGCGAAGCTCATGGAGCGCGGCTACTCCTGGATCCAGTTCGACCTGCGCGGCTTCGGCGCCTCCAGCGGGTGCCTGGACTGGGGCGGGCCGGGCGAGCAGGCCGATGTCAAGGCCGCGGTCGAGTGGACAGCGTCGCAACCGTGGTCCACCGGCAAGGTCGGGATGTACGGCAAGTCCTACGACGGCGTCACCGGCCTGATCGGCGCCGAGGCCAACCCCACGGGCCTCGCCGCCGTCGTCTCCTCGGAGCCGGTCTACGACCTCTACCGCTACCTCTGGACCGACGGCATCCGCCGGCAGAACTCGCTGCTGACGCCGGCGCTCTACGAGGTCATCGACGCGACCGGCGGGCCGTCGCTGCAGGACGGTCCGCAGGCGCTGCTCAACGCGCTCGGCAGCCCGCTGTGCTGGCTGCCCAACTACCTGGCGCAGCAATCCGACGATCACGGCAGCGCCTACTGGAAGGCGCGCGACTTCGTCGCCCCGGCGAAGGACATCAAGGTCCCGCTGTTCCTCACGCAGGGCTTCCTCGAGAACAACACCAAGCCCGACGGGTCCTTCCACTTCTGGAGCGCCGTCAAGGCACCGAAGCGCGCCTGGTTTGGCATGTGGGACCACGTCCGCGGCAACGACGTCGATCCGGAGACCGGCAAGCTCAAGATGGGGCGCGCCGGCTGGTTCGCCGAGGTCATGCGCTGGTTTGACCACTACGTGCGCGACGTGCCGCTCGTCGACGCGGCCGTCGACAAGGACCCGCCCGTCGTCGTCCAGACCAACGACGGCACGTGGCGATCAGAGCAGCAGTGGCCGCCCGACGACGCCACCGACCTCGACGTCGGCCTGCGGCCCGGGAGCTTCCGCGACGACGCGATGAACAACGGCACCGGCGCGGGCTCGCTGCAACCGCTGGCGACACCGGGCAACGGGCTCTGGACGATCAGCCCGCCCCTCGGGCACGACGCGCACCTGGCCGGCGTGCCGCTCGTCAGCGCCGACGTCACTGTCGCGGCGTCACGCGCGAACTTCGTCGCCGACCTCTACGACATCGACGCCGGCAACAAGGCCACGCTGGTCGCCTACGCCGCGCGGCGCGTCGACGCGAGCGGCAGGGTCGAGCTGCCGCTCTACGGCAACGACTGGGTGATCAAGGCCGGCCATCGCATCGGCGTGCTGCTGACCGGCTCGAACATGGACTCCTGGCTGCACGTGCCGACGCTGCAGTCCGTCGCCGTCGGCAACGCGTCGATCCGGCTGCCGTTCCTGAAGTACGTGCGCGACGCCAAGCTGCCCGGCGATACCGCCCTGCGGCTGACGCAGTACCTCGAGGACACGCCGTTCGCCGTCGACCCGGCGGTCGTCGCGGGCAACACGAAGGCCGACTTCCCGCTACCGCCGGCGCTGGTGGCGCGCCCCGCGACGCCGCCGGCCGTCAAGCCGGGCGCACAGAAGCCGCGCCTGCTCGCGCGGATCGCGCGGCGCAGCAAGCGCCGCGTCGTCGTCTACGGCAACGCGCCGAGCGGATATCGCGTCACGGTCGTCGTCAAGCACGGCAGCACAACCGTCGCCCGCCGCACGCTGACGGCCAAGCTGCGCGCGTTCCGCGCGACGCTGACGCTGCGCCGCGGCACCCGTGGCCGCGTGCGCGCGCACGTCACCGCGCGCAAGGGCAAAACCGTGCTGCGGGCGCGCTCGCGGCTGCTGCGCTACCCGTAGGCCTCGGCGTTGTACGTACGCAGCTTCTCGCGGTTGTGGCGCGCCATCACGCGGCGCACGGTGCGCGAGCGCGAGCGCATCACCAGCGACTCGGTCGTCGCCGCGCGCGAGCCGATGTAGCGCACGCCCTGCAGGACGTCGCCGTCGGTGACGCCGGTCGCGCTGAAGAAGCAGTCGTCGCCGGAGACGAGGTCGTCCTGCGTGAGCTGACGCTCGAGGTCGTAGCCGGCGGCCAGCGCCGCGTCGCGCTCCTCGTCGTCGCGCGGCCAGAGCTTGCCGACGAGCGCGCCGCCGATGCACTTCAGCGCCGCGGCGGAGATCACGCCCTCGGGCGTGCCGCCGACGCCCCACAGCAGGTCGACCGGCGTGTCCTCCGTGACCGCCAGCAGCGCGGCAGAGACGTCGCCGTCGGAGATCAGGCGCACGCGCGCGCCGGCGTCGCGGATCTCCTTGATCCCCTGCTCGTGGCGCGGGCGGTCGAGGACGACGACCATCACGTCGCGGATGTCGATCTGCTTGCGCTCGGCGACGAGGCCGAGCGTCTGCGACAGCGGGCGGTCGAGGTCGAGCAGGTCGGCGATCTCGTCGCCGCCCGCGAGCTTGCTCATGTACACGCAGGGGCCGGGATCGAACATCGTCCCCTTCGGCGAGAGCGCGATCACGCTCAGCGCGCTCGGCATGCCCTTCGCCGTCAGCGTCGTCCCCTCCAGCGGGTCGACGGCGATGTCGACCTGCGGCGCCGACCCGTCGCCGATGTGCTCGCCGTTGTAGAGCATCGGCGCCTCGTCCTTCTCCCCTTCGCCGATGACGACGACGCCGTCCATCTGGACCGAGTGCAGCACGTGGCGCATCGCGTCGACCGCGGCCTGGTCGGCGGCGATCTTGTCGCCCATGCCGACGAGCCGCGCAGCCGCCAGCGCGGCGGCCTCGGTCGTCCGCACGAGCTCGAGGGCCAGGTTGCGATCGGGGTGGGCCGGCGGCTGGACGCTCATGGCGCCGCAGCCTATGACGGGCGTGCCCGCCCGCGCGCCGCGGTCAGGCCACGCCGGGCGGCTTGCGCTTCATGCCGCCGCCCTCTTGCTGGCGCTGGAACGAGCCGCCGAGCATCAGCAGCGACCCCAGCACGGCGACGTACCAGCCCCACTCGAGCTCGATCTGCGAGCTCGGGTCGCCCGGCCGGTCGACGATACCGTTGTAGAACAGCAGCCCGAACGCGGCGATCGCGACGATCGAGGTGACCTGCCCACGCGGCCAGGACAGCTGATGGTCGCGCACGACGACCCAGGCGAGGATCAGCGGCGCGAGCGCGCCGGCGATCAGGAACCAGCGCATCAGCGAGTGCGCGTCCCAACCCGAGTAGGTGCCGACGCCCTTGACGCCGGCGATCTCCGCAAGCGGGCTGACGCTCTCATACCACTTGATGAACAGCCCCAGCAGCAGGATCAGGCCGCCGGCGACGGCGACCCACTCGCCGCGTTCCAGCTTGGACGTATCGATGTGCACGAGGCCGACCCTAACCCACCTGCACGAACGCCGGGAACGACTTGTACACCGGTGGCGCAGGGGGCGCGGGCGCCGGCCCGAGCAAACCGCCGAGACCGGAGCGCGGCGGCGCCGGGCCCGCCGGCGGCGACCAGCTGAAGCGGTACTGCCCGCTGCGCGCGGGGGTGACCTCGACCTGGAAGGTCCGCGTCGCCGCGTCGACGCCGAGCGCGCCGCCGACCGGCTGGTAGTCCTGGGTGCCCGCGGGCGCGAACTCCAGCTGCACGTTGTGCTGCGCGACGGCCGGGCGCACGAACCCCCAGAGCGTGACCTTCGCCCCGTTCGGCGTCGCCACGAGCGGCAGACGGTAGGAGTCGTAGGCGGGCTTGGCGTTGCCGTCGGCGTCGCGCAGCCCGCTCTGATAGGTCCCCCAGCGACGCTCGAGCGTCGCGTTGGGCTCGTCGCGCGGGACGTCGTCGCGCAGCAGGAACTGGGTCAGCGCCGCGGTGCGCGCATCGGCCCGCGTGATCCGCTCGGCCTGCGCGATCCAGCGCGCGTGGTCGGCCGGTTCGACGCCGCGGATCGGGTCCGGCGGCTTGGTCTGCCAGCCGTACTCCGTCCACCAGTACGGCAGGGCGGCGGGCACGCGGTGCAGCGCGGCGGCGGCGTCGAGCAGCTGTCCGAGGCGCGCACGGTCGGCGAGGCGGATGTCGAGCGGGTTGGGATCTGAGACCTCGGGCCCGGACGTGATCGAGTAGGGATGATGCGCAAAGCCCGTGACGGCAAGCTGGCCGTGCACGCTGAAGTCGCTGCAGCCGAGCTCGCGCGCGGCGCGGCCCCGCAGCGCGCGCCGGGTCCGCGGGTCGAGGCACAGCAGCGCGTCGAGGAACCTGACCGGGCGTATCGAGCGCGTGCGCCCGAAGACGTCGAGACCGAGCGGAGCGGTCTCCCCCAACAGGATCGTGTCGCTGCCGTGGCCGCTGCGCTGCAGCGCGCCGATCGCCGAGCGCGCGAGGCCGCGGTAGATGCGCGCGGCGAGCGGCACCCACTTGCCCGTCGTCTTCGAGCGCTCCCATTGCGGCTGCAGGTGCGCGCTCGTGTTCGGCTCGTTCCAGATCGACCAGGCGTCGACGCGCGGCAGCGACGCTTTGCCCTGGTTCTCGTCTGAGTGCTTGCCGTCGTAGCGCTTGCCGAGCATCTCCACGAAGCGCCCGAACTGCGTCGCGGACGGCTTGTACTGGAGGTTGAGCTTGTGGCCGTTGGCGCTGCCGGTCGCCCACAGCGGCGCGCCGCCGGTGATGTTGAAGAGGACCTTGATCCCGAGCTGGTCGGCCACACGCAGGACGTGGTCGTGGAGGTCGAACACCCGCGCCTCGTACTGCTTGGGATCGGCCGGATCCGTGAAGGATGCGGGACGCTTGGTGGAGCGATGGTCGGGCGCGAATCCCCGCCAGGGGACGCTGACGCGGACACGGTCGACGCCGAGATCCTTCAGCTCACGCAGCGTCTTGTCGGACGTCTCGTCGCCGCGGAAGAGCAGCAGGTTGTCGTCCATGAAGACGGACTCCTGCTGCGACGCCGCGCGCGCTGGCGCCGGGACGGCAGCGGCGGCAGCCAGCAACGAGAGCCCGGCGAGGTACGTCCGTCGGGGCACCATGCCCGCGACAGGCTACCCACCGACGCTGTCTGCCAGCCCCATCAGCTCGGCGAGGTCCCACGGGCCCTGGGCCGTCAGGCGGAGGTCCAGGCCGAATCGCCGCCAGCTGATCTCGATCACCGGGCGCAGCGAGGGCTCGGCCTCCTCCAGCGCCGCTCTGCGGACGAACATCCCGTTGGAGGCCTGGACCTCGAGCTCGGGGCCGGAGAGCTGGTCTGCGGGCTTGGAGCGCCCGGCATAGAGCGCCAGGCGGCCCGGGCTGCCGGTGCGCGAGTCGTCGAGGTTCCAGGCGATCTCGGCGCCGTCCTCCCCGACGCGGTGCAGCTCGACCCAGCGTGCGAGCGGGATCGGCCGCACGGGCAGCGGGAACGACCGACCGAGGAGCTCGTCGGCAGCAGCGAGGTTCTCTAGTTGAACGAGCTCGGACAATGGGCGTCAGATAGTTTGACGTCCGTGCCAACTTCGCGCTACGGCTTGACCCTACCGTTCCCCGCGACAGCGCTCGCCGATCACCCCGATCTCTTCCGCCGCGCCGAAGCGGCGGGCTACGACGACCTCTGGACAGGCGAGACGAACGGGCCTGACGGCTTCACGCCGCTGGCGCTCGCGGCCGCTGTGACGTCGACGATCCGCCTGGGCACCGGGATCGTCAATCCCTACACGCGCGGGATCCCGGTGCTCGCCCAGCACGCGGCCGCGCTGGCCGATGCGTCGGGCGGGCGCTTCGTGCTCGGCCTGGGCTCCTCGTCCAACGTCATCGTCGAGCGCTGGAACGGCGTCCCGTTCGTCAAGCCGCTGTCGCGCGTGCGCGAGGCGGTCGAGGGGCTGCGCCCGATCTTCGCCGGAGAGCGCGGGCCCGGCGGCTTCAAGCTCGAGACCAAGCCCGCGCACGAAATCCCGATCGTGCTCGCGGCGCTGCGCGGCAAGATGCTCGGCCTTGCCGCCGAGGTCGGCGACGGCGCGTTCACGAACTGGCTGCCGGTGTCGGGCGCGCGCCAGGTCGCCGACGCCTTCGGCGCCCCCGACAAGGAGCTCGTCTGCCGCTTCTTCTGCATCCCGCAGCCGGCCGAGGAGGCGATGGGCCTTGCGAAGTGGATGTTCGCCGCCTACGGCACGGTCCCCGTCTACACGGAGTTCTTCCGCTGGCTCGGCTGGTCTGACGCGATCGACCCGGTCGCCGAGGCCTGGCACGGAGGCGAGCGCGACCGGGCGCTGGAGCTCGTCGACGAGGACCTGATGCGCGAGATCTTCCTGTTCGGCACCGCCGCGGAGATGAAGGACCGGCTTGCGGAGTTCCAGGCCGGCGGCATCACGACGTTCGTGCTGACGCCGATCACGACGCCCGATCAGCTGCCGGGGCTGATCGACGCCCTCAGCCGCGACTCGTAGTCGGCGCGCGCGATCAGGCGCGCCCCGAGGCGCAGCGTGTGATCGGTGGGCAGCTGGATGTCGCAGAGGTCGATTCCGCGCTCGGCAAGGTGGTCCAGCGCGCGGCTCAGCAGCGCGTTGCCCGCGTGCGGGCGCACGCGCCGCATCGACTCGAGCATCGCCGCGCGTCCGATGACGACCGCGATGATCCCGGCGGCGAGCACGCCGTCGTCGTCGACGAGCTCGAAGGAGTGCGCGAAGCCGGCCGCGTGCAGCTGGGTGTAGAGCGCTTGCAGCCGCGGGGTGATCCAGACGCCGTCGCCGTCGGGCGGCTCGGCGCAGCGCTTGAGGACCTCGTCGAAGTGCTCGTCGCTGGTGAGCGACAGCCCCGTGGCGGCGCGCAGGCTGCGGCGAAGCTTGCGCCGCAGCTCCGCGCGGCTGTCTGCGTCGAGCTCGAAGACCGTGCGCTGCTCCACCGCGTACCACGGGATCTCCGGCGCCTCGGGGTCGTCGTCCATCGGGAACCATCCCGCTGCATAGCGCGCAACAGCACCCTCTAGGTTGGGCACATGAAAACCGTACTCGTGACCGGAGCGTCGACCGGGATCGGTCGTGCGACCGCGCTGCGCCTGGACGGCGCCGGCTGGAAGGTCTACGCGGGCGTGCGCAACGCCGATGCCGGCGAGGTGCTGCGCGGCCTGGCCTCCGAGCGTCTCGAGCCCGTGATCGTCGACGTGACCGACGTCGCACAGGTGGCGGCTGCGGCCGCGGCCGTCGGCGGCTCGCTCGACGGCCTCGTCAACAACGCCGGGATCGCGGTCGGAGGACCGCTCGAGGTCGTCGCGATCGACGCCCTGCGCCATCAGCTCGAGGTCAACGTCGTCGGCCAGGTCGCGATGACCCAGGCCGTGCTGCCGGCGCTGCGCGCCGCGCGCGGGCGCGTCGTGTTCACCTCGAGCATCGGGGGCCTCGTCAGCGCCCCGTACGTCGGCCCCTACCAGGCCTCCAAGCACGCGCTGGAGGCGGTCGCCGGGTCGCTGCGCGCCGAGCTCGTCCCCTGGGGCATCGAGGTCTGCGTCGTCGGCCCCGGCAGCGTCGCGACGCCGATCTGGGAGAAGGGCGCCGAGCAGGCGGCCGACGGTGTCGCAGCGCTCAGCCCCGAGCATCGCGAGCTCTATGGACCGGCACTGGGGGCGTTCGGCAAGGCCGTCGTGAAGATCGGCGAGGCCGGGGTGCCGCCCGACGACGTCGCGCGTGCGATCGAGGCCGCGCTGACGGACTCGCGCCCGAAGGCCCGCGTCACGATCGGGCGCGACGCGAAAGGGCAGCTGGTGATGTCGCGCATGCTGCCGCCCCGGGTCTTCAACCGGATCGTCGCGCGCCTGATGAAGCTGCCGCCGGTCGCCCAGTGACCAGGCGCATCGAACTTGGGAACTTCGAAGGCGTCGATATGCAGCAATGCGCCAGCTTCGGTCCACTCATAGCGGCGACTGGTCTGCCGCGGCGCTGAGCGCCGTCGCTGCGAGCAGCCGTGACGGGCCAGAACCTTCCAGATCGTCGAGCGATGCCGACCAGTCAGAAAGGCCAGGCGCATCGGCCCCCAGTTCGTCTTGGCGCGCGCATCGAGGATCGCCTGCTCCTGCTCGCTGCTCAATGCCCACGGGCAACTGCCAGGCACCGGCCGACGCGTCGACAAGCAAACCCTGCTGGCACGCTCCTCCTCGCTGGCCTGGAGCCACCGGTGCCACCACCGGTGCGCGGTAGCCGGCGCGACGTTGAGGGCCGCCGCGGCGGCCCTCAACGTCGAACCCGCTTCGATCAACTCAACGAGCTCAAGACGACCAGCCAGTCCGAGCTTGCACCTACGGTCTTCCATGTCCGGCTCCCTTCGGTGATGCAGTCGTGGTGACCGCACCTTCCGTCGGGGGCCGGACAACCCCTCAAACGTTCATCAAGTCCGTGGGCAGCTCAGCTAGCGGCCTGCCCGGCTAGGCGCCGCGCTCGGCCTTCCAGCTCGCGAAGACGCCCGACAGCTCGGCGTAGGCGGCGTCGGAGACCTGCTCGGGCTCGATCGCGCCCATGATCCTCAGCGTGTCGCGCATCTGCTCGATGTACATCGTGCAGGCCTCGCAGGCCGACAGGTGCGCCGCCAGGCGGCGGCGCTGGTCCTCAGGAAGCGTGCCCTCGAGGTACTCGGTCACGAGCTCGACGAGCTCCCGACAGGGGATCGGTGCGGGACGCTCGGGGCTGCGGAAGAGGCGGTCGAAGAGGCTCATGATGCGAGGTGCTCCTCCAGCGCGGCGCGGACCTTTGACCGTGCACGATGCAGCAGCACTCTTTGGTTCGTCTCGGAGATGTCCAAGGCGTTTCGCGCCTCCTCGGCGGTCCAGCCCTCGAGGTCGCGCAGCGTGATCACCGTTCGCTGCGCCTCGGGCAGGGTGGCGATCGCCACGCGAGCGAGCTCCAGCGTCTCCCCGGAGAGCAGCGCGCGCTCGGGATCGGTCTCCCAGCGCCGCGGCGGCGTCGCCCAGGCACCGGGCTGGCCGACGCGCGCGTCGTTGATGAAGCGGTCGGGATCCACCGCGCTCTCGCCCTCCTGCGCCTCGCGCGCCGCAAGCGACGCGAACGGGATCGTGCGGTGCTCGCGCTCGCCGCGGGTGCGCGCGCGGTTGACGAGGATCCTGAACACCCAGGTCTTCAGCGACGAGCGCCCCTCGAAGCGATCGAGCCCGTTGAGCACGCCAAGCCAGGTCTCCTGGACGACTTCCTCGGCGACGGCCTGCGACGGGACGTACATCCGCGCGAGGCGCAGCAACGACGGGGTCCACATCCGCACGAGCTCGTCAAACGCCGCCTCGTCACCGGCGCGCAGGCGCGCGAGGAGGTCGGCTTCGTCGAGCACCACGCCGCGACGCTACTAGGATCGCGGGCGACCGTGCGGGTCTGCCTCGCCTACGACTGCCTCTTCCCGTGGACGATCGGCGGCGCGGAGCGCTGGATGCGCAACCTCGCGGAGGCGCTCGCCGCCGACGGACACGACGTCACCTACCTGACGCGCCGCCAGTGGGCGGCCGGCGACCCACCGTCGATCCCCGGCGTGCGGGTGCACGCGGTCTCGCGCGCCGAGCCGCTCTACGGCCCCGACGGCAGTCGCACGATCGGCGAGCCGCTGCGCTTCGGCGCCGGCGTGCTGCGCCATCTGGTCGGGCACGGCGGCGCCTACGACGTCGTGCACACCGCGTCGTTTCCGTATTTCAACGTGCTCGCGGCGGCGTGCGCCCGGCGCCGCCACGGGTATCGACTGATCGTGGACTGGCACGAGGTCTGGAGCGACGACTACTGGGACCGCTATCTCGGCCGCCTTCGTGGCGCCGCCGGCCGCGCCGTCCAGGGCGCATGCGTGCGCACGACGCACGAGGCCTTCTGCTTCAGCGAGCTGCATGCGCGCCGACTCGTCGCGGGCGGACTGGACGGGACGCCGACGATCCTGCGCGGCCAGTGGCCGGGCACTGCATCGCCCTCGCGCGTCCCGACACCCGCGGCTCCGCTGGTCGTCTTCGCCGGCCGCATGATCCCCGAGAAGCGCGCGCCGGCCGTCGTGGCCGCGGTCGCTGCCGCGCGCCGGCGCCTGCCCGGGCTGCGCGCCACGCTCTTCGGCGACGGGCCGCAGCTGCACGCCGTGCGCGCCGCGATCGCCGAGCAGCGCGCCGGCGACTTCGTCAGCGCGCCGGGGTTCGTCGACGAGCACGTCGTCGCATCCACGCTGGGACGCGCATCGTGCCTGCTGCTGCCGTCGGCGCGCGAGGGCTACGGGATGGTCGTGGTCGAGGCCGCCGCCGCGGGCGTGCCGGCGATCGTCGTCGCGGGGCCCGACAACGCGGCGGTCGAACACATCGAGGGCGGCGTGAACGGGTTCGTGGTCGCCGACGCGGCGCCCGAGACGCTCGCCGACGCGATCGTGCGCGTCCACGCGGAGGGCCCGGCGCTGCGTGAGCGCACGGCCGCGTGGTTCGCAGCGAACGTCGAGCGCCTGAGCGTCGGAACGTCGCTCACCGAGGTCCTTCGCGCGTACCGTGGTCAGGCAACCGGCGACGCGTGACGTATAAACCCACCGTGGCCATCACCGACCATCGCACGGGGGACGTCACCCAGCCGCCGGCGCGCGACGGCCAGGTCGAGGTCTCCGTCGTCATCCCGTGCCTCGACGAGGCCGACACGATCGAGCAGTGCGTGCGACACGCGCGGCGCGTTCTCGAACGCAATCAGCTCAGCGGCGAGGTGGTCGTCGCGGACAACGGATCGCGCGACGACTCGGCGATGCTCGCGCGTGCCGCCGGGGCGCGCGTCGTCGACGAGCCGCGGCGCGGCTACGGCGCCGCCTGCCGCGCGGGCCTCGCGGCGGCCGGCGGCCGCTTCATCGTGATCGCTGACGCAGACCTCACCTACGACTTTGCGGAGATCCCCAACTTCCTTCGCGAGCTGCACGCAGGCGCCGACCTCGTCGTCGGCGACCGCCTCGACAACGTCGCCCCCGGCGCGATGCCGTGGCTGCACCGCTACGTCGGCAACCCCGCGCTCTCGGGCCTGCTGAACCTGCTCTTCAAGACCGGGGTGCGCGACGCGCACTGCGGCATGCGCGCGCTGCGCCGCGACGCGCTCGACCGCTTGCAGCTGCGGACGACCGGCATGGAGTTCGCCTCGGAGATGGTGATCCGCGCGCGCAAGGAACGTCTGCAGATCGCGCAGATCGCGATCGGCTACGACCGCCGCGGCGGGACGTCCAAGCTCTCGCGCTGGAGCGACGGCTGGCGCCACCTGCGCTACCTGCTGGTGCACTCCCCCACGCACCTCTTCCTCTGGCCGGGGGCGCTGCTGGCGGTACTCGGCGCGCTGATCGCGGCGGTCGCGCTGTCAGACGTCGAGGTGCTCGGGCGCCGCTGGCACACGCACGCGATGGTCGGCGGCTCGCTGCTGATGATCCTCGGCGTGCAGGTCCTCTCGCTGGGCCTGTGCGCCAAGGCGTATGCGACCTACGTGATGGGTGAACGCGACAAGTGGTTCGAGCGCATGAGCGGGCGCTTCCGCCTCGAGCAGGGACTGCTGCTCGGGGCCGCGACGGCGCTCGTCGGGCTCGTCCTCGGCGCGATCGTCGTCGCGCGCTGGGCCGCCAACGACTTCGGTGAGCTCGCGCTCGAGCGCACGATGATCCTCGCGTCGTCGCTCGTCGTGATCGGCGCCCAGGTCGTGTTCTCCTCGTTCCTGCTGAGCATCATCGGGCTGCGGCGCGGCGCAGCACGATGACGGTGAACGCCGCGTGTCGCGGATCGACACGTGCGAGCCGGCGCGCCGCCGGCGGGAGCAACGGGTAGTACCCGTTCATCGCCAGTGCCTCGCACGCGAGTCCGTTCGCCGCGGCGAGGTCTGAGAGCGCACGCGCGGTGAACACCCGCAGGTGCGCCTGGTGGCGGTCACGATGGCGGACATCGCGCCGCGGGTCCAGCGGGTTGCCGACGTGCAGCTCGTCGGAGACGTGACTCGGCAGCGGCTGGAAGCCGAGCACGAGGCTCGCGATGTTGTGCCAGCTCGCGAGGTTGTTCGTCGATAGGACGACGCGGCCGTCCGGCGCGCAGACGCGGCACAGCTCGCGCAGGAAGGCGTCGGTGCCGCGCAGATGCTCGATCACCTGGTTGGCGTGCACGAGGTCAAACTGCGCCGGCGCGAACGGCAGGCCGTCCTCGATGTCGGCGACGGCGACGTCGACCCCCCGCGCGCGAGCATCGTCCGCGCGTGCCTGCACGAGCTCGACGCCGTGCACGCTGGAGCTGCGCGCGGCGTCGCGCAGCCGCACCGTGAAAGCGCCGTCGTCGCAGCCGACGTCCAGCAGGCGCGCGCGCGGCGGCCCGCCGGCGACGGCCTCGAGGATCACGCGCCGGTTCTCCTCCTCGCTGGCCTCGAAGACCCGCGTGAGATGGGACCGCACGCGGCTCACGCGGCCTGCCCGATCGGCGCACGCGGGCCCGCGAAGCGGCGCACCGCCAGCGGCGCGCCGGTGACGGCCGCGATCGACAGCACGATCGCCGGGGGCAGCGCATAGCGCTGCGAGTACACCGCGCCGAACGCCGACACCATGAGCTGCCCGAGCGACAGCACGAGGACCAGCGCGGAGAAGCGGCGCACCGCGCCGCCGCCTGCGACGAGCGCGACGAGCGCGAGCGCGGTGAGCACGCTGAGCACCAGCGGCGTGACGCGCAGGACGCGCTGGACGGCGGCGAGCGCATCGACGCTCTCGCGCACCCGCGCGCGCTCCGGTGCGTAGTAGCGGTCGAGCGCGCGCGACACGATGACCTCGGTGGCCGGCGCGCGGCGATCGAGATCGGCGACGACCATGCCGACGCCGCCGAACGGGCGCGGCTGCATGCCGGGAACGAAGTAGCGCACGACGTCGGCGATGCCCATGCGCAGGTAGTCGAGCGGCTGATGGACGATCGTCGCGATCGCAAAGCGCGTCAGGCGCTCGTCGCTTGGCGTCGGCCCGAAGAGCTTCACCGCCGGGGACGCCGCCTCCCACGCGTAGTAGTCCGGGCCGTACCGCGCCGACGGCGGGATCGACTCACACAGCGCGGCTGTCCCGGAGGGCGGCGTGAACTCGCGGCAGTCGGCGATCTGGGCGACGCGGTTGTAGAGCCCGGCGCCTGTCGGCGTGACCGAGAAGCGCCCCGTCTGCGTCGCGTTGGCCGTCGCGTAGGTGAGCAGGACCGCAAGCGCGCCGGCGCCGAGCGCGGCAGCCGAGCGCAGCCGGGCGCGCGGCATCGCGGCCGCCGCCCATACGACCACCAGCGCCAGCACGGGCAGCAGGATCGAGCGCGTCACGGCCGCGACGCCGAGCGCGACGCCCGCGCCCGCAAGCCAGCGCACCGGGGCGTCTCCGGTCAGCGCGCGGATCGCGGCGTAGCAGGCGGCGACCAGGGCCGCGGTGAAGAACGGCTCGGCCATCACCGCGTGCTCGAAGAAGATCGCGTCGAGGTTGCACGCGACCGGGAGCGCGCAGACGGCCGCGAGCACCGGGCCGACGGCCAGCCGGCGCGCGCAGGCGAAGACCAGGCACGCGGTCGCCAGGCCGGTCGCGTGCTGGACTGCGATCGTCAGGTCGATGTCGCGGCTGATCGCATGCAGGACGCGCAGGATCGCCGCGTAGCCCGCCGGCCGCGTGCGATCGCTGAAGAGCTCGCCGCTCGCGCCGTCGACGTACAAGGCGCTGTCGTGCAGCGTGAGCGCGGCGGGACGGACGGTGAGGGCGACGGCGATCCGCAGCGCCAGGCCGATCCCCAGCACGAGCCACAGCGCCGCCGGGACGCCGCGCAGGCGCGCCGCTATGACACCGGCCACGTGTCGCTCGTCATCGTGCCCCAGCGCGCGCGCAGCACGGTCCCGCGCGCCACGCGCCGCCGGCCGGTGAAGATCCGGTTGGCGCCCGCGCGGATGCGGGTCACGCGCGTCCAGCTCTCGCCGCGCTGCGCCTCGATCGTGACCGTGCCCGAGCCGGGCGCCAGGCCCCACAGCTGAGCGACCTCGCCGCTGCGGTAAGCGGTGAACGGAAAGCGATAGGCCCGGTAGGAGGGCTTGCGGCGATCGTCCGCGGGCGTGGCGCCGCGGAAGAAGATCCCCGACTGGAAGGTCGCAGCCCAGGACGGATCGGGCGCCTCATCGCGGAGATTCCACCAGAGGACGACCTTCGCGCCCGCGCGCCACAGCACGTTCAGGCCGCCGGCGAGGTAGCGCGCCTGATCGGTGAGGCTGAACGCATACGGATCCGGTTCGCTGTCCCACGAGATCTCGGTGATCCACAGCGCCTTGGAGCGGCGCGGCTTGACGTTGCCCAGGCGGATCGCGCGCTCGAGCGGACGCGTGATCTTCGCGAGGTCCGGGGTGCCGACGTCGTCGTCGTTGAGCGCCCTGCGGCGCGGCCCGCTGACGGAGTACGGGTGGTGGGCGTAGGCGTCGAAGCGCACGACGCGCTCGCAGATACGCCGGCCGGCGCGGTTGACGCACAGCAGCGCCCGCCAGAAGCGCGCCGGGCGCATCCGCGGGTCGCCGGCGTTGGGGTCGCCGTAGGGCGCCGTGCCGGCCGTCACGATCGTGGCCGCCGGGTTGACCGCCTTGATGCCCGCGTAGACGGCATTGAGCAGGCTGCGGTAGAGGTCGGGGCTGAGCGGCTTGATGCCTGCGTCCGTGCGCCGCCACTGCGGCGTGAGGAAGTTGTAGAGATTCGGCTCGTTCCAGGCCTGCCACGTGTCCACGCGCGGCAGCGTCGCGCCCGGCACCTCCGGGTCGGGGAAGCTTCCCGAGTAGCGGCGCGCAGCCGCCGTCGCGAAGGCCTGCAGGGCGGAGGCCGACGGCTTCCAGGTGCCGCGCGGCACCGTCTCGCTCGCGGGCGGCCGCCCGCTGCCCTCCGCCCAGCGCGGCGCGAACAGCACGATCGGCAGCGTCTTCAGGCCGGCGGCCGCGAGCCGGCGCAGCGCGGCGTCGGTCTCCGCCCACCGGTATCCGCTCCAGCCGGGGTCGGCGGCGGTCGCCTGCGACGGCGGCCGCGTCGGCGCGACCGTGCTCCACCGCAGCTCGAAGCGCACGATCGACGCGCCCGCGGCTTTCGCGTGCGCGATGTTGGTCGTGACGTCGGCGGGCGACATCTCCGTGAACGCCGTGCGGTCGCTGAAGCCGAGCGTCAACCCCCGCGCGGCACCGGCGGACGGGGCGCAGACGAGCGCGCCCGCGAGGCACAGCAGCAGGACGACGGCGCGGGGCACGTCTCAGGCGCGCCGGCGGCGGCGGATGAGCACGAACGCGGCCAACGCGGCGACGACGGCGATCGCGATCGGCGCGATGACCTTGCCGGCGCCGTCGCTGCCGCTGCCGACGGCCGCCGAGCCGACGCTGCGCGCGACCGAGCCGGTGTCGGCCGCGTCCGCGTCGTTGTCGTCTGCGAGCTGCTTCGCGGTCGTGCTCGCGCCGCGGTCGTCGCTCTTCTTCTTCTTTTTCTTCTTCTTCGGCGACGACGACTCGGTGGTCGTGGTCGGTGTCGCGCCGGACGTCGCCGACGCGTCGCTGCCCGCCGCCGGCGCGGCCTTCTCGGTCTTGCTGTCGGCGTCGTCACCGTGTTTGCTGCCGGTCCCGCCGCCGCCGGCGTCCGGGACGACCTCGAGGTACTCCTCGACGCCGGCGTTGCCGGGCGGTGCGTTCGTCTGGCCGTGCGCGGTGGTCGCAGTCGCGCAGACGGCGGCGCTCAAGACGAACGTGGCTACAAGCCGGCGGAAGATGGTCACCCAGACAGATACGGGCGGCGCGTCCGGGACATGACACGCGCTTGTCAGGCAGGAGACGCCCGCCGCGTATTACGTGTGGTGACCGCGACGACCGCGAGCCCGAGGCAGCTGCGCCTCACGGGTGCCCCCGTCCCGCCGCTGCGCGAGGTCGCAGGGTGGACGCTGGGCCTCGCGTCCGTCACGCTGCTCGCCTTCCAGGGCGGCGGCTACGACCCGGTCGTCCTCGGACAGGTCGGTGTCGCGATCTGGTGGATCGTGGTGTTCGGCGTCGCCGCCGGCGTGCTCACCCGGCGGCTCTCCCGCGCGGGCATGGTGGTGGCGCTGCTGATCCTGGCCTTCGCCGTGTGGACCGGGCTTTCGGCGACGTGGTCGGAGAGCGCCGAACGCTCGGTCGCCGAGCTCAGCCGCACGGCGACGTACGGCGGCGCGCTGCTGCTGGCGCTGCTTGCCACGCGCGAGCTCCGCGCCGGGGCGATCCTCGACGGCGTCGGTGCAGGCGTCGCGGTCGTCGGCGTCCTCGCGTTCCTCTCCTGGCTGAAGCCCGGGTGGTTCCCCACGGACGACCTCGCCGTGGTCTTCGCCGACGATCCCCACCGTCTCTCCTACCCGCTGAACTACTGGAACGGCCTCGCGGCGTTGCTGGCGATCGGCCTGCCGTGCCTGCTGCGGATGTGCGCGAGCGCGCGGCTGCTCGCGGTTCGCGCCGCCGCCGGGAGCGTCGTGCCGCTGCTGCTGTGCGCCGTCTTCTTCACGGGCTCGCGCGGCGGCGTCGTGGCGCTCGGCGTCTCGCTCACGGCATGGCTGATCCTCGTGCCCGGACGGCTCACCCAGCTGCTCGTGGGTGCTGCGATCGGCCTGCCGGCGGCCGTGCTGGTGCTCGCGGCACACGCGCGCGACGACCTCACCAAGGGCCTGGGCACGCCGCTGGCGCAGACCCAGGGCGACGAGCTGCTGTGGATCGCGCTGCTCGTTGCCGCCGCGACGGCGTTCCTCGTGGCGGCGGCGACGCTGGTTGCTCGCCACGCGGAGCTCCCGGCGCTCTCGATCAGGCCCAGCCGCTGGGCGCTCGCGGCGCTCGCGGTGCTGACGCTCGGCGCCGCGGCGGCCGGCACGCCGGCGCTGCTGGACCGCTGGGACGAATTCAAGGCGCCGCCTGAGCAGGCGCAGTCCTCGGCGCGAGCGAGCGTCGCCACCCGCCTGGGCAGCGCCTCGGGCAACGGGCGCTACCAGTCGTGGGAGGCCGCATGGGCCCAGTTCTCCCATCGCCCGGCCGGCGGCACCGGCGCCGGGACGTTCGAGTACTGGTGGGCACGCCATCCCAGGACGACCGAGTACGTCAGGTCGGCGCACAACCAGTACCTCCAGGCGCTCGGTGAGACCGGCCTCGTCGGCGGCGCGCTGTTCGCCGGCGGCCTGCTCGCCGCCGCGGGCTTCGGCGCAAGGCGCCGGATCCGTGCGCGCGGCACTCCCGATCAGGCGACGGCGCTGGCGGCCGCGCTCGCCGGCTTCGCGACGTTCCTCGTCGCGCTCGCCTACGACTGGATCTGGCTCATCCCGGTCATCCCGGTGACCGCGCTGCTGCTCGCGGCGGTCGCGATCCAGGGCCGCGAGCCACCGGCGATCCAGCTCGGGGCCGCCCGCGCGCGGGTGGGCAACGCGCGTCTGGGCACGCGCGTCGCGCTGATCGCCCTCGGACTCGCCGGCGTCGCCGCCGTCACCGTGCCGTTTGCGGCCGGCCGCGACCTGCGCCGCAGCCAGGCGCAGTTCCGCGACGCGCGGCCTGCCGCAGCGCTGCGCAGCGCCGCGACCGCGGCGCGGCTGCAGCCCTACGCCGCCAGCCCGCTGCTGCAGCAGGCGTTGATCCTCGAAGCCCAGGGCGCGCTGGACCGGGCGATCCCGAAGATCGAGCAGGCGACGCGACGCGAGCCGACCAACTGGCGCCTGTGGTTCGTGCGCGCGCGGATCCTCGGCAAGGCGGGACAGGCCGGCGCCGCCGACGCCGCAGCCACGCAGGCGCGCCGCCTGAACCCCAACTCCAGGCTGGTGGCCGAGTGACCCCCGGCGATCCCGACGCCGAGCTCGCGCGGCGGCTCGCCGACGCCCGCCCCGAGCCCGCGCTGCGGCTCTCCGCCGAGCTGCGCCGCAACGTCGTCGCCGCGGCCGAGCGCGTCCCGCCGCGGCCGGACGACCTCTGGTCGCAGGTGGCGATCCTCGTCGCCTGCGGCCTGGCGCTGCTCGTCGTCGCGATCGTGCTCGCCTGACGCCCGGCTACCCGCCGCCCAGCTCGGCGCGCAGCCGCCGCAGCGTGCGCGAGAGGATCTGCTGGGCGTTGGCGACGCTGAGGCCCAGCAGCGCGGCGATCTGCGGTGTCGTCAGGTCGCCGCCGAAGCGCAGCGCGATGACCTCGCGCTCGCGGTCGGGCAGCTGACGCAGCGCCGCGAGCAGCTGCGGGTCGGTAAAGCCGCGCACCTCCGGCGCCGGCGCAACCCAGAGGGCGTCGTCCATCGGCAGTTGGTCGTGGCGTCCGTGCTTGTCGGCGCGATAGTGGTCGATGACGATGTTGCGCGCGATCGTCAGCAGCCACGCCTTCAGCGGCGCACGCCCGGGGTCATAGCGCGGCCACGCACGCAGGGCGCGCTCAAAGGTCGTCTGCGTCAGCTCCTCGACGTCGGCGGGATTGGACAGCCGGTAGCTGAGGAACCCGTGGACGTCGGCAAGGTGCTCGTCGTAGGCGCCGGCGAAGGTCGGGTGGTCGGCGCGGCGGGCCATCGAGGCGGCACTACACTAACGCCCGATTCCGGACGTGGGGCGTCGGTAGGACGCCGCCGGGCCTCACATGGACATCCTCCTTCCCGCCCACTACAGCCTGTTCTCCGGCGGGATCGCCACGCTCGCGCGCGGCCTGCTCGACGCGCTTCCGCGCCATGCGGGCGCCGACACGCGGATCGTCATCCCGCCGCTGCCCCCGCACCGCGACGCGCTGACGCGCACCGCGACCGCGCGCTCGGCGCTCGCGCGGCTGCGCTACGAGCAGCTGCAGCTGGCCGCCGCGGCGCGGCGCGCCGACACCGTGCACCTGCTCGACGCGCGGCCGATCGTCGCGTCGCGGACGCCGTTCGTGCTAACGGTGCACGACGTCGGCTACCTCGACCACCCCGAGTGGTACCCCGCGGCGGTCGTGCGCTACAAGGCACTGATGCTGCGCGCCGCGCTGCTGCAGCGGCCGGCGGCGATCGTGTGCGACTCGCAGTTCGGCCGCGACCGTCTGCTGCGCCACCACGGCCGTCTCGCCCGCCACGCGCAGCTCGTCGTGATCCCACCGGGCGTCGAGGCGCCGCCGCACGTGGCGCCCCCGACACCGGCTGGGCCGCCGTACTTCCTGACCGTCGGCGCGGTCGAGCCGCGCCGCAACCACCTGACGCTGCTGCGCGCGTTCTCCCGCGCACGCGCGCAGGGGCTGGAGCTGGACTGGGTCGTCGTCGGCCCCGCCGGGCACGCGTCCGATCCGATCCTCGCGGCGCTGCGCAGCACCGATGGCGTGCAGGTGCGCGGCAAGGTCTCCGCAGGACGAGCTCGAGCGGCTCTACCGCGGCGCGATGTTCCACGCGACGCCGTCGCTGGCGGAAGGCTTCGGCTACCCACCACTCGAGGCGATGGTGCGTGGGGTGCCGGTGCTGTGCTCGCGGGGCTCCGCGCTCGACGAGACCGTCGGCGAGGCCGGCGTGCGGGTGGAGGCCACCGACGAGGCCGACTGGGCGGCACAGTTGCTCGCGCTCCAGGACGACGCGGCGCTGCGCGCAGCGCTGTCCGCTCGCGGACTCGCGCGGGTCTCGCGCTTCGCCTGGCACGGCGCCGCCGACGCGCTGTTGGCGCTGCATCGCACGGTCGGAGCGTGACCACCGCCAGCGGAGTCGGTATAAACGCGGCTATCCGCCGCGCGCTGAGGATCGGCCGATCTCGAGATCGACGACGACAGTCCGTGCTTCGTCATCGCCGAGATCGGCCACAACCACCAGGGTTCCGTTGACACCTGCATGAAGATGCTCGAGGTCGCCGCGCGCTGCGGCGCCGACGGCGTGAAGCTGCAGAAGCGCGACAACCGCACGCTCTTCACGACCGAGATGTACGACAAGCCCTACGAGAACGAGAACTCGTACGGGCGCACCTACGGCGAGCACCGCGAGTTCCTGGAGTTCGGTCGCGCGGAGTACCTCGCCCTGAACAACCGCGCGACGGAGCTCGGCCTGATCTTCTTCTCGACGGCGTTCGACATCGCGAGCGTCGACTTCCTCGAGGACATCGACCTCCCCGCCTACAAGGTCGCGTCGGCCGACGTCACGAACGTCCCGCTGCTGCGGCGCCTCGCCGAGACCGGCAAGCCGGTGATCTTCTCGACCGGCGGCGCGCACATCGACGACGTGCGCCGCGCGCACGACATCCTTGCCGGCGCGACCGACGACATCGCCGTCCTGCAGTGCACCGCCGGCTACCCCGCCGCGTGGGACGAGCTCGACCTGCGCGTGATCGACACCTACCGGCGGATGTTCCCGGCGACCGTCGTCGGCCTGTCCAGCCACGACAACGGCATCGCGATGGCGGTCGCCGGCTACACGCTCGGCGCGCGGATCGTCGAGAAGCACTTCACGCTGGACCGCACGATGCGCGGGACCGACCACAAGTTCTCGCTCGAGCCACAGGGCATGACGAAGCTCGTGCGTGACCTCTCGCGGCTGCACGCGGCGCTCGGCGACGGCACGAAGAAGGTCTACGACAGCGAGACGCCCCCGATCGTCAAGATGGCGAAGACGCTCGTCGCGGCCCGCCCGCTGGATGCCGGTCACGTCGTCACCGCTGACGACATCGCGCTGCGCTCGCCGGGCGGCGGCCTCGACGGTCGCCACTACGACGCGCTGATCGGGACACGGCTCGCCAACGGTCTTGCCCTTGACGAGCCGTTTCCGGCGTCGCTCGTCGAGTTGAGCGCACGCGACAACGGCTCGCACAGCGACGTCGCAACGCCCGCGCAAGCGGACTGACGCGGGTGCAGCTGCGCTACGTCCCACCCGACGAGCTCGCGCGCCTGCGCGCGCTCGCCGATGCCGACGAGCGCGTCGCGGCCGTCGCCGACGCCTGCCGGATCAACACGCTGTACATGATCAAGCGCGCCGGCTCGGGCCACATCGGCACGAGCTTCAGCGCGATGGAGATCCTCGCCCTGCTGCACACCGAGCTGCTCGGCGCGAACGACCGCGCGTTCTCCTCGAAGGGGCACGACGCGCCCGGCACCTACGCGGTGCTCGCCGCGACCGGGGCGATCGCGTTCGACCGCATCCATGCACTGCGGCGGCTCGGCGGCCTGCCCGGCCACCCCGACGTCGCGACCATGCCGGAGATGGTCACGAGCACCGGCTCGCTGGGCATGGGCGTCTCGAAGGCGCGTGGCTTCGTCCTCGCCGACCGCATGGCCGGGCGCAGCGGGCGCGTCTACGTCATCACCGGCGACGGTGAGCTGCAGGAGGGCCAGTTCTGGGAGTCGCTCCAACCGACGGCCAACCGTGGGCTACACGAGATCACCGTGATCGTCGACCACAACAAGCTCCAGTCCGACACCTGGGTATCGGAGGTCTCCGGCCTCGGCGATCTCGAAGTCAAGGCCGCCGCGTTCGGCTGGGCGGTCGCGCGCTGCGACGGTCACGACGTCGCCGCGTTGCGCACGACGCTGGCGTCGCTGCAGGCCGGCGCCGACGGCCGCCCGCAGCTGCTCGTCGCCGACACCGTCAAGGGCCGCGGCGTGTCGTTCATGGAGCCGCACGAGCTGCCGGTCGCCGGCGACGCGCTCTACCGCTTCCACTCCGGCGCCCCGAGCGACGAGGACTACGAGCGCGCGCTGGCCGAGCTGACGGCGCGCCTGCCGGTGCGCCTTGCCGACGCGCCGCCTGCTGACCCCGCGCACCGAACCGCCTGCGAACGCCCGCAGCGGCTCGTCGCCGCCTACGGCGAGGCGCTTGCCCGTGCTGCCGACCGCCGCGAGGACGTCGTCGCGATGGACGGCGACCTCTACCTCGACACGGGCCTGATCGCGTTTCGCGTCGGCGCACCCGAAGCGCTACCTGGAGTGCGGCATCGCCGAGCAGGACATGGTCAGCCAGGCCGGCGCGATGGCGCTCGCCGGCCTGCTGCCGGCGGTCCACTCGTTCGCCTGCTTCCTGCGCCGCGCGCCGACGAGCAGATCTACAACAACGCCGCCGAGGGCACGAAGGTGATCTACGCCGGCTCGCTCGCGGGCATCGTGCCTGGTGGGCCCGGCCACTCACACCAGTCGGTGCGCGACATCGCAATCCTCGGATCGATCCCCGGGATGGCGCTGATCGAGCCGTTCTGCGAGGCCGAGGCGGCAAGCGCGGTCGACGTGGGCCGTCGACGAGGCGCCCGGCCCCGTGTACATCCGCCTCGTCAGCGTGCCCTGGGAGCTCGGCTTCGACGCGCCCGAGCTGGTTTTTGCCCCCGGCCGCGGAAACGTCCTGCGCACCGGCAGCGACGCCATGTTCGTCACGACGGGACCGGTGATGGTCTCGCAGGCGTGGGCGGCGGCCGACTTGCTGGCCGCCGACGGCATGTCGGCGGGCGTGATCGCGCTGCCGTGGTTGCGCGGCGTCGACTGCGCGTGGCTCGCTGACGCGGTCGGCGACGCGGCGGTCGTCACGATCGACAACCACTACCTCGACGGCGGCCAAGGTGCGACGCTGCCAGCGACGCTGCGCCTGGGACTGGACCGCGTGCCGGCGTGCGGGCGCAACGACGAGGTGCTGCGGGCGCACGGCCTCGACGCAGCCGGGATCGCTGCGGCGGGTGCGAGCGCTGTGATCGTCGCGTCCGATGCGCTCGCCGACCTGGCGGGAAAGGTCGCGATGGTCGACGGCGGCTTCGACCCGATCCACGACGGCCACGTGCGCTACTTCGCCGCCGCTGCCGCACTCGGGGTGCCGGTGCTGTGCAACCTCTCCCCCGACAGCTGGGTCGCCACCAAGCATCCGCCGCTGCTGACGCAGGATCAACGCGCGGCGGTGCTGGACGCGTTTCGCGACATCGCGTACGTGCACATCTCCGCGGGGACGACGGTCGACGTGCTCGAGCGCCTGCGCCCGCGCTACTACGCCAAGGGCGAGGACTGGCGCGGGCGACTCCCGGAAGCCGAGCAGGAGCTCTGCGCGCGCGTCGGGATCGAGGTCGTCTACCTCGACACGGTCACCAACTCCTCCACGGCACTGCTGAGCGAGTTCCTCGCGCGGAACGCATGATCGACTGCGTCGTCACGCACCACCTCAACGGCTACGCCTCGGGCGTGGCGCGCTTCAACGAGCTGCTCGCCGAGCAGCTCGCCGTGCCCCTGCTCGGGCTGTCCGATCCGGCGCTCGCGCAGCATCGCCGCCCGCTGCTGTCGTTCAAGGCGTCCGAGCTGGACGACGCGAGCGCCGTCGCGGCTCGTGCGCTGCTGGCCGCGGCGCAGCCGCAGGTCTACCTGCACAGCTGGGATGACACGCCGCTCGAGCGTGAGCTCGTCGCTGCGGCGACGCGCATCTGGGCGGGCAACCTCGCGGTCCGCGCCGCCGTCGCCGAGCTTCACGACGACGTGCGCGACGCGTGGACGCCGGGGTTGATCACCGACTGCCGCGAGATCCCATCCGCAGCGATCACGGTCTTCTCGTTCGGGATGGCGCACAAGATCCAGACCGACCACTTCCTGCGCCTGCGTGAGCTGCTCGAGACCTCTGGCCGCAGCTACGTCGTGCTCGTCTCCTCGGCGACGCATGCGACGTCCTCGCCGCGCGAGGACCGGGCCGTCCACGACCGCATGCACGAGCTCTTTCCCACGGGCCTGTACTTCCTCGGGACACTCTCGGACCTCGCCGTCTACAACCAGCTGCGCCACGCGACGTACTTCGCGTCGTTCTTCCCCGGCGGCGTGCGCGCGAACAACACGTCGGTCGCCGCGGCGATGGAGCACGGCGGCGTCGTGATCACCAACCTCGATGAGTTCTCGCCGCCGTCGTTGGTGCACATGGAGACCGTCATCGACGTCCAACGGGCACAGGAGCTTCCCGACGACCCGCTGACGCGCCAGCGCATCAGCGCCAACGCGATCGCGGCTGCGCGTACCCACAGCTGGGAGCGCCTTGCGCAAGAGATGAGGACACCATGAACGAGGTCATCGCCGAGTACTTCCTCGACCAGGTCAGCGCGTTCGAGGAGGCCGCCCACGGCCAGCAGGCCACGAGCCCCGAGCACTACGACGAGAGCTACTTCGCCGACTCGTGGCGCGACGGCGACAATCGCTACGACCTCGAGACGCGCCGCCGCCTGGAGGCGCGCAACCCCGCGCTGATCAAGGAGGTCTTCGCGCCCGCGAAGGTGCTCGACGTCGGCTGCGGTCCGGGCTTCCTGATGTATCTCCTGCAGGAGCTCGGCGTCGACGTCCACGGAATCGACTACGCCGAGGCCTCATTGACACTCGCGCCGCCGGAGGTCCGCGATCGCATCACGATCGCCGAGACGTCGGGCTTCGCGTTCGCCGAGCGCGAGTTCGATCTCGTCATCTGCCGCGAGGTCTTCGAGCACCTCACCGTGCTGCAGGTGCGCGAGTCGGTTCGCCGGATCTGCCAGGCGTCTTCGCGCTTCGTCTACGTGACGACGCGTTTTCACCCCGACCCGGCGTCACTGCTGGACTTCACGACGCAGTTCGATGTCGACCCGACGCACATCACGCTGATGTCGAAGGACTTCCTGCGCGTGCTGTTCGTGCTCGAAGGCTTTCGCCGTCGCGCCGATCTCGAGCAGAAGATGGACTGGGCCGGCAAGAACCGCGTGCTCGTCTACGAGCGCGTCTAGCCAGTCGTCGGGGTCGATCTGGCGCTGGCGCCGAGCGCGGCCTCCGCCGGCGCGGGTCTAGCTGGCGTGCAGCACAGCCGATCTGAGCTGCAGCGCCATCTGCTCGAGCGACCCGGCGAGCCTCACGGCGTTCTCATCGGAGCGGTCGACGAGCGCCGGCGCACCGGGCAGGCACGCCCTCATCGCAGCGTGCAGGAAGCGCGCGATCAGCTCCGCGTCGGGCTCGAAGTCGAGCAGGCGCGGTACCGCTGTCCTGATCTCCTTGAAGTCGACGACGTCGCATGTGACGCCATATCCCGCGTAGAACGGTTGGCCGAGCGTCAGCACGGGCTTGCGGTGCAGCAGCGCCTCGAGGCCGACCGTCGAGCTGATCACGGCGACCGCCGCGGCACCCGCGATCAGGCCCTGGGACCCGAGCTGCGGCGCGACGAGACGGACGTTGCGCATCCTGCTCAAGCGCCGCAGCATCGCGATCCGGTTGCGCCCGATCGAGAACGGATGCTCCTTGACGACGAGGTCATGGCCGTGGGGCAACGAGCGCGCGACCTGCTCGATCAGCGTCACCTGATCGGCGCAGTGCGGGATCACGCGCTTGAGCTTGTAGTCCTCGACGACGTGCAGCGGGAAGTACACGTACGGGCGCGCGCCATCGGGTGGGCGGTCGTACATCACGCGAACCACCCGCGCGCGCAGCGCCGCACGCGCCTCGGCGGCGAGCCAGTGCGCGGGGCGCAGATAGGGGTTGTCGCGATCCACGAGCGCCTTGACCGCGAAGTGGCGCAGGATCAGCCGCAGGCGATGCCCATTGACGTCGGGGGCGCGGTAGCCGCGGATCGGCGCGTCGCGGGTGACGTACTCGCTGACGAAGCGATCAAGGACGGCGCGCTCGTCGGGCGCGAGCGCACGCAGCTCGTCCAGCGGCACGATCTGGCCGTCCATCGAGTCGACGTACAGCCGCAGCGGGTCGGGGAAGATCGTGTGGAAGAGAAACAGCACCGGCAGCCCACGGTCCTTCGCGACGAGCGTGGCGGCGGTCCGGATCGTCTCGTTGCCGACCTCGGGGATCACGACGTCGGGCTGCAGTTCGTCGAACAGCTGCTCCATCGCGGTCATGTGCCGGACCGTGCGGTCGACGCACCACGCTTCCGCGCGGCCGTCGCAGACGAAGTCCGTGCGGTAGATGTCGCGGAAGGTCGGGACGTCGTATTGAGCGGCGATCCGCCCGGCCTCGTGCTGGGCGTCCACCGGCCCCATCGCCGCCAGGCGGTCGGCGAGCGCGATCGCCGTCTCGCCCTGGTTGCGCAGCCGCCGCGCCGCATGACGCGAGTACGTGACGTGCGTGACCTCGTGCCCGCGACGGCGCAACTCGGCCCCGGCGCGCGCGTAGAACCACGTCTCGACGTGCTGCAGCGTGACGAACAGGAAGCGCTGCACTAGGAGAGCGCGAAGCGCTGGACAGGGGCGAAGCCCTGTACGGACGCGTCGACGGCGAAGTTGCGATCGACGAGCGCCTCCAGTGCTGCGGGCGACACGTAGTTGTAGACGAAGATGTCGCGCGGCTTCTCGGTCGCAAAGCCACCGCGGTGAAAGCCGCTGGTGTTGCAGAAGATGATCGACCCGCGGGAGCGCGGTGAAGGTCTCGGCGGCGGTGTTCGGCACGCGCTGGGCGAACTCGTCGGGCGGCGGGTAGGACTCGCCTGCGGGCTCCCACGGCCACTCGTCCGGCATAGCGACCGCCGCGCGCGCTGCCCGCGACGTACTCGAACGGCCCGGTGCCCTCATCGACGTCGACGAGGTACACGAAGACCTTCACGAGGTGCTGGTCGTTGTAATCGCGGTGCCAGCGCTGCGAGCCGCGCCGATCGGCCTCCGTGCCAACCGGCGGCGTGTACCACTGGTCGACGTACGTCAGCTTCGACCACATCTGCAGGTAGCTGTTGACGATGTCGAGCATGCGCGTCGAGGCGCCGAGCTGCAGCCACGGGTTGTCGAGCAGCAGCGGGTGGGTCTTGAAGCGCCGGCCCATGAAGAACTTGTCCTTGCGCGGCTCTCCGGTGGGCGGCTTGCCCGGTTTCGGCGGCTTGGCCTGCTTCGCCGCGCGGGCTGCGACGAGCGCCTCGATCTCGCGCGAATACGTCGCGGCGTCGGCGGCGAGCGTGTCCCAGAGGTCCTCCCCGAAGAGCTCCGCAAGGCGCACGACGCAGAACCCGTTGTGCTCGAGCTCCTCGACGACGTGGCGCTGCGCGTCGTCGAGCGCGGGCACGTCGGCGGCGAACATGCTCGCGGCTCGCCGGGTTGCTCTCGACCTCGTCGTGGCGCAGGTAGACCGCGCGGACGGCGTCCGGGTCGGCGTCCTTCACCTTGGGCATTGCGTCGCCTTCCGCGTTCGCTCACGAGCGTGAATGACACTCACGCCGCGCCGCTGGTGTCAAGGCCCCGCACGCCGCCGGACATGCTGTACGCCGCCCTCGGCCGCGCCGTCGAATCCCCGCGTGACGAGCTCGAGGAGCGCCACGTCGGTGTGGCGCAAGGCGACGAAGTCGCCCCACTCGGGCCCGGCGAACAGCGCGCGGCGAGGGCGCGATGCCAGGGCTGCGTCTTCTCGGGGAGCAGGCTGAAGCTCACCGAAGGGACGCCGACGAACGGCGCGAGGTAGGAGAAGCCACCGTAGGTGCCGACGAAGGCCGACGCGTTGGCAACGATCGCCGTCTGCACGGCGAGGTTGTTCTCGGGCGTCATCAGGTGGTCGACCCGCAGCACGCCCGGGATCTCGCCCTGGACGTCGCGGTGCTCGTCGAGTGCGAAGCCGGTGCCGATCAGGACGACGTTGGTGGTCTTGCTCAGCGACGAGATCACCGCTGACGCGAAGGCCGCGCCCTCGGCCGTGGCCGGGAACGAGTCGCGCGAGTAGAAGCGCACGGCGACGTAGTCGTCGGGCAGGTCCAGAGGCAGCGCCGAGCGAACGGGCGGCGCGATCGGGGCGTAGACCGACGTCAGGCCCTCGACGATCCCACCCGCACCCGCCTGCAGCGCGCGCTGGTAGGCGAGCGGGTTGATCTTCATGTAGCGGTAGTAGGCCTGATAGAGCAGCGACGGGTGCAGGACGGCGGCATCGCGCAGCCCGAGGCGCTCTTTGACGGCGACGACGACCGCGTCGTCGAAGGCGCGCACCTCACGCTGCTTGTCGGCGAGCGCGCGATGGCGCGCGAAGTCCTCCGTCGAGAACAGGCTGAGGATGTCGACGTACGCCGCGTCGAAGTCCGTCAACCACGACTGGACGCCGCCGCGCGAGACGACGACGAGCCGGCCGCGCAGCGCGGGGAACTCACGCAGGATCCACCGCAGCATGGGGATCCAGTAGAGGAGCTCGAAGCCGACCTCACCGGTGAACGGGCCGGCGATGACGGGCTTGTCCCCGTCGACCGCCCGCGCAACCTGCTGGCGGACGCGGTCGACCTCGTGATCGAGCGACGCGCGCTGCTTCATCCGCTGCGCCGCTAGCGATCCTGTGCGCGGATCGCTGCGGCGATGTCGATGAGGGCGAGAACCCGCGCCTCGTCGAGCAGGAAAGCGGCCTCACGCGACTCCTCCCAGTCCGCGGCCTCGTAGGCGGCGCGCGCGCGACGCAGCGTGCGCAGCGCGCGGCGCCCGGCGTTGCCCGTCTTGCCGCCCTTCACGTCGGCGCCGTCGGCGCTGCCAGCTTCTTCGGCCATGCTCGCGATACTAACGTCCGCCTCATGTCACACCAGCAACGCAACGCGACGGCGCTGGCTGCGCGGATCCGGGCGCAGGTGCGCGCGCGCGGGCCTGCGCGGCTGCTGCGCGAGGAGGCGTATCTGCGCACCGACGGCGCGCTGTTGGAGCGCCGCCTGCGCTCCGTCGCGCGCTCGCGGCGACCGCTGCTGGTGGGCCCCTTCCTCGGCGAGGTCGGCTTCGAGGTCCTCTACTGGATTCCGCTCATCCGCGCCATGTGCGCGCGCCACGACCTCGACCCCGCGCACGTCGTCGCGGTGTCGCGAGGCGGAGTTGCCCGCTGGTACGAGGGCGTCGCAGGCAGCTACGTCGACGTCCGCGATCTGCTGCCGGCCGACGCCTTCGACGAGGCGCTCCAGGAGCGCCGGCGAGCCGCGGGTGACCAGAAGCAGGTCGCCAAGGCAATGCTCGATCGCCGCCTCGAGCGACTTGCTCGCGCGCACGTCGGTCTCCCGCCGCTCGGCTTGCACCTGCACCCGCGCGTGATGCATGTCCTGCTGCGCGACATCTGGGCTTCGCGGCGACCGCCGGAGGACGTCCTCGACCACGTCCAGTTCGCCAAGCTCAGCGCCGGCGATGCTCGCCCAGAGGCCGCGGCGGCGCTGCGGATCTACGACAACCTCGCGTTCGCCGACACGCCCGACAACCGGCGCTGGGTCGACGCCTTCGCCGATCAGCTCGTCCGCGCCATGCCCGTCGTGGCGACGGTCACGGAGCGGCCGCTGGACGGGCACTCAGACCTCGTGCCGGCTTGCGAGGACGTGCGTCGCATCCGCGCCGACGCGCATGACAGCCTCGCGCGCCACAGCGCGGTGCTCGGCGCCGCAGCGGTCGCCGTCACGACCTACGGCGGCATGGCCTACGTGGCGCTGCTGCACGGCGTCCCGACGATCGGGCTGCGCGCCCAGGACGGCGACAACCCCGTCCACCTGGCCGTCGCGAGGCTCGCTGCGCGCCAGCTCGGAGCGACCTTCCACGTCGTCGACATCCGCCATACGACGCCGGCGGACGCCGCCGCGCTGGCCGGCAGGCTCGCGCGCGGGACCGGCGACTAACCTTGCCGCGCATGGCGGAGGTGCGCATCAGCAGCGCCCGTGGGATCGGGCCGCTCGCAAGGGCGCGCGAGCTGTGGGACAGCCGTCACCTCGTCGTGTGGTTCGGGCGCAAGTTCGTCGAGCGCATGTACACGAACACGAAGCTGGGGATGTGGTGGCTGCCGCTGCGACCGCTGCTCGCGATCGTGCCGCGCGCGCTGATCTTCGGGGGCGTGCTCAACGCACCGTCCAACGGGACGCCGTACCTGCTCTTCTTCCTCGTCGGCCTCAGCGCGTGGATGGTCGTCGACCGCGGCTGGTACATGGGGACCCGCTCGCTGCAGATGAGCGCGCGGTACCTCAAGCGCATGTATCTGCCGCGGCTCGCTCCGCTCGTCGCGTCCGTCGCGCCGGCGCTCCTGGACTTCGCGCTCTACGCAGGCTTCGGCGCCCTCGCGGTCGCGTATTTCACGGTCTTCGACGGCGGCTTCCCGCTGGAGCTGGGCGTCCACACCCTGCTCCTGCCGGCGGCGCTGGCGCTGCTCTTGGCGCTCGTGATCGCGCTCAGTGCGTGGACCGCCGTGTTCGGGGCGCGCGGGCGCGACGCGCGCTTCACCGTCCGCGCGGTCCTCGGCGTCTGGATGCTGCTGACGCCCGTGATCTACCCACTGAGCGCCGTCCCCTCGGGCTACCGCACCGCGGCCGAGCTGAACCCGCTGACGGCACCGATGGAGATGGTGCGCGAGGCGGTGTTTCACAACGGCGATGTGACGACGCTCGGGCTGTCGGTCAGTGTCGGCTTCATCGCGGTCGTCGGTGCGCTCGGCCTCGCCTTCTTCGCGCGTTCGGAAGCAACCGCCATGGACTACGTCTGATGGACGCGGCGGAGGCAGCAGCCGTCGAGGCGATCGGGCTGTCCAAGCGCTTCGGCGGACGCGAACCGGGAGCGCTGGTGCCTGTGCCGTGGTTCTCGCGCCGGCGCCGCGGGCTCGACCCGTCAGAGCTTCCGCTCGGGGATGTCGACGACGACCTCGACGACGAGGACGACGAGGACGAGGACGATGAGCCGGTCACGCATCCCGCCCGCGACGTCTGGGCGCTACGCGACATCGACTTCTCGCTCGCGCCCGGCTCCGTCCTCGGCGTCATCGGCGAGAACGGGGCGGGCAAATCGACGCTGATCCGAGTGCTGGGACGAGTGACGACACCCACCGCCGGCATGGCGATCACGCGCGGGCGCATCGCGCCGGACTTCCGCGTCGTGACCGCGTTCCTCGACCAGACCAAGGGCGGCGTCGAGTGCATCCACCAGGTCGCGCGCTTCTGCCGCGTGCCGCGCTCCGTGGCGACAGCAGCGATCGAGCCGATTCGCGAGTTCACCCAGCTCGGCGACGCGCTCGAGCTCCCGCTGCGAACGTACTCGACCGGGCAGCGCCACCGTCTCGCCTACGCGCTCACGCTCTGTCTCGAGCCAGAGGTCCTGCTGACGGACGGTGTCCTCGCCGTCGGTGATCGGCCGTTTCGCCTGCGCTGCATGGACGAGCTGACGCGCCGCGTGGCGCATGGGCTCACGGTCGTCGTCGCGACCCATGACACGGCGCTCGTGCATGAGCTCTGCACGCATGCGCTGCTGCTTCGTGAGGGCCGCGTCGACGTGTTCGGAAGCCCTGCCGAGGTGGTCGCACGCTACGAGGCGCCGCCGGCCTTCGCGCTCCCCATGCCGGTGGCAACACGACGCGACGACGTCCCGCTGACGCCGCTGCTCGACCCCGCGGACGATGCTCAGGTCACGATCCAGTCGGCCGGCGTCTACGACGTGGACGGGGTGCCACTCGCGAGCATGCGCTCGGCCGTCGAGGCGCACGTCGAGGTCGCCTTCGAGGTGTTCGAAGCAGCGGACGCGTTGACCTGCATCGTGGACCTCTACGGCGCCGACGGCACGCGCGTGCGCCTCGCGCAACCGGAGCCCTATCGTGCCGAGACCGCCGGCGTGTTCGCGGCGGGAGTGCGGCTGGCTCCCGGCACGCTCGCGGCGAGCAGGTACCGCGGCAAAGCGCGTCTCGTCACGTACGACGACGACGGGGGCCGCGTGCTCGCGGAGAGCTCGTTCGCGCTCGAGGTCGGCGGCGACCGGGGCGACGTGCCGCCGCCGACCGCGCCACGGTGGTCGGTCGCGCGGATCGAGTCCTAGCCAGCCGGCGCGAGCAGATCGAGGTGCTGCGCGCTGGCGAGCGTCAGCTCGGCGCCGCCGAGCGCCGTGACCATCGCTCGCGCGACGCGATGGTGGACGACGCCGTAGTCCGGACTTGCGAACACCCCGACCGACGGCACGCCGAGCAGCACCGCCAGATAGCTCAGCCCTCCGTAGGTCGACACGAATGCCTCGGCCCCGGCGATGACCGCGGTCTGCGCGGCCAGGTTGGAGGCGATGTCGAGCGTGCCGGCGAGATCGACGACGGCGGCACTCCGCGGCATCGGCAGATCGACGTGGTCGTCGAGCGTGAGCCCTGAGCGGACGAGGACGACTGGGGTGCGGTCGGCGAGCCGCATGACGAGCCGCGTGAACGCGTCGGCCGCAGGCCCGCTCGCCGGGAGCACCCCGCTGGCGTACGCGCTGACCGCCACGTAGCGCGGCGGCAACCCAAGCGACGCGGCAGCGGCTCTGGGTGCGCGAGCGGCGCGAACGCCAGCTCGGCGACCAGCTCCGCAGCCGGGACGCGCTCGGTCCAGGCCGGCCGGAAGCGCCGGTACATCGTCCGCGGGTGCAGGATCGAGACGTCCCCGAGCCCCAGCCGCACACGCGCGCGCTCGAGGGCGTCGCGCTCGAACGCCGTGAGCTCGAGCTGCTTGCGTGACGCCGCGGCCGGCGGCGACGCCGCGCGCACGACATCCTCGGATGCAACGAGGTCGTGCAGCTCCACGTAGTGGTCCGCGACGCCCGCGTACCACGGCGCGACGCCGCCGCGCGAGAGTGCGATCGTCCGCTCCGGCACGAGCAAGCCGCGGTCGCGCAACCGCCGCAGGAACGGGATCCAATACAGCAGCTCGAAACCGACCTCCGACGTCCATGGCCCGACCAGCACCGGGTCGTCGGTGCGCAGCGCCTTGCGCACCTCGCGCGCCGCGAGGCGCGCACCCCCGTTGACCTCGAAACGCCGGACCAGCGTTCGCCGAGCTCCAGCGAGGCGGCCGAGCGGCATCGCGCGCAGTTATGCCAGCCGCCGAGGCGGGCACCCGGCCCGCCGCTCGCCTTATGATCGGCGTCGTGTCACGTGACGAGCGCGAGCGCTTCTTCGAGCTGGCCGCCGAGCACACGCCGTACATCGGCGCCACGGTCGGGAGCGGCACGTACCTCGTCCGCACCGAGGACGTCAACGTCGGCAAGTCACTCTTCATCAAGGGCACGCGTGGCGAGATGCTGCAGCTGCGGCGCGCGATCGCGCTCGTGCAGAAGACCCTGGGCGACGACGCGCTGGACGGGACCGTGTTCCTCGATGTCGGCGCGAACATCGGAACCACGACGATCCCGGCGCTGCTCGACGGGCCGTTTGCGACGGCGATCTGCTTCGAGCCCGAACCGAGCAACGTCCTGAACCTGCGGCTGAACCTGCTCCTCAACGGGCTCGAGGAGCGCGCCCGCGTCGTAGCGGTGGCCGTCTCCGACGCCACCGGAACCGCCAGCCTCGTGGCCGACACGAAGCAGAGCGGCAAGGGCTGGATCGCCGTCGACGAGAAGCACCTCGCCAGTCGCGCCCCGGGCCAGGACGTGCTCTCGGTACCGACGACGACGCTCGACGAGCTGACCGAGACTGGCGTCGTCGATCTCGAGCGCGTGGGCATGCTGTGGATGGACGCGCAGGCACACGAGGGTCACATCCTTGCCGGCGCCGGCCGCCTGCGCGAGCACGGCGTCCCTGTCGTCCTGGAGTGGTACCCGCGATCGCTCGACCGGTTCGGAAGCGTTGACGACCTCCACGACAGCCTCGCCGAGCACTACACGCATTTCGTCGACCTCCGCAAGCCGACCTCGGCGGCGGCCTCGGTGCGAGCGGTGGGCACCATCGGCGCCTACGCCGAGAATTTCGACGACCCCGCAGGCCCCCGCTATACCGACATCCTGCTGCTGCGGCTTTCCCAGGAGGTCGCCGCGCAGCTCGACGTCGAGGGGGCGCCGAAGCGAGCCAAGGCGGTCGCCGCTGGTCGCCCCGACCGACCACGAGCCGCCCGCCCAAGGCGCCGGACGCGCCGACGCCGTCGCAGTCCGAGCTGGCGCCCGCGCGCGAGCGCCAGGGGCTGCAGGAGGCCAAGCGCGCCTACCGCGAGGCGTTTGCGTCGAACCTCGACGCGAGTCAGGACCTGAGCAAGCAGCTGAAGGCGCGCAAGCGGTCCCCGGAAGCTCAGGCGCTGCGCCAGGCCAGGAAGGCGCTGCGAGCAAGCCCGGCCGCGCGCGACGACGAGCCGCGCGACCCGCCACAGACCTGAGGTGCGCGACCGCCTCGCAGTCGTCACGGGCGTCACCGGCAACCTCGGCCCGGTCTGGGTCGACGCGCTCGCCGGCGCGGGCGCACGGGTCGTCGGCATCGACCGCGAGGCGGCCCCCCGCGGCCGCGCCGAGCACGTCTGGCAAGCCGACGTGCGCGATCGCGAGGCGCTCGACCGCGTCGCGCAGGAGCTGCGCGAGAGCTACGGGACGCCGGCGATCCTCGTCAACAACGCCGGCGTCGACCAGCCGCCGCTGACAGACGCGAAGCCACCGGCAGTCGAGGACATCGCGCTCGCGGACTTTCTCGACGTGCTCGACGTCAACGTCGCCGGCGTCTTCAACGCCACCCAGGTGTTCGGCGAGCGCGATGGCCGCCGCCGGCGAGCGGGTCGATCGTCAACATCGGCTCGCTGTACGCGAGCATCGCCCCGGACCCGTCGTTGTATGACCACATGGACCCACCGTTCCTCAAGCCGCCGGCGTATGGCGCCTCGAAGGCGGCAGTCGTCAGCCTGACGCGCTACTTCGCGCGACTGTGGGGGCCACAGGGCGTGCGCGTCAACACGCTGTCCCCCGGCGGCGTCCTGGGGTCGCAGGACGCGACGTTCGTCGAGAAGTTCACCGCCCGTGTGCCGCTGCGCCGCCTTGCGACAGCCGACGACCTGGCCGGGCCGCTGCTGTTCCTGGCCTCCGACGCCGCGCGCTACGTCACGGGCCAGCACCTGCTCATCGACGGAGGCTTCACCGCGTGACGCGCACGATCGGCAACGTCATCGCCGGCGAACTGCGTCCCTCGGCCGCGTCGGGCGAGACGCTCGAGAAGCGCGCGCCGGCGACCGGCGAGGTCCTCAGCCTGATGCCGCGCTCGCGCGCCGCAGACGTCGCCGCCGCCGTCGCCGCGGCGCAGGCGGCCCAGCCGGCATGGGCGCGCCGCACGCCGGTCGACCGCGGCGCGGTCCTGCGGCGGACCGCTCAGCTGCTGGAGCGCGACACGGAGCGCATCGCCACGATCGTCGCCGAGGAGACGGGCAGGTCGCTCAAGGACGCGCGCGGCGAGACCGGCGGCGCGATCGAGATGGGCTACTTCGTCGCCGGCGAAGGGCGGCGCTTCTACGGCAAGGTCATGACCAGCGCCGTTGCCAACCGCCATGCCCAGGTCATCCGCCAGCCACTCGGCGTGGCCGGCCTGATCATCGCGGCCAACACGCCGATCGCGAACGTCGCGTGGAAGGTCTTCCCGGCGTTGATGTGCGGCAACGCGGCCGTCCTCAAGGCGTCGGAGGACACGCCCGAGACCGCGAACGCGTTCGCCGAGCTGGCCGCCGAAGCAGGCGTTCCGCCAGGGGTTCTGAACATCGTGCACGGCCTCGGCCCGGAGGCCGGCCAGCCGCTCGTCGAGTCCGACGATGTCGCGATCGTGTCGTTCACCGGCTCGACCGCCGTCGGGCGGATGATCGCCCGCGTCGCAGGCGAGCGCCTCGCGAAGGTCTGCCTCGAGCTGGGCGGCAAGAACCCGTTCATCGTCTGCGACGACGCGCAGCTCGACGCGGCGGCCAGAACCGGCGCGCTGTCGGCGTTCTCCAACGCCGGTCAGCGCTGCGCCGCGGGCTCGCGGTTCATCGTCTTCGACGCGGTCTACGACGCGTTCAAGCAGCGGCTCGTGAACGCGGCACACGCGCAGAAGGTCGGGGCGACCGACGACGACGACTACGGCGCCGTCATCAACGAGCGCCAGATGAACGCGATGCTCGCGTCGGTCGCTCGCGCCCGCGACGCGGGCGCGACCGTGCTTTGCGGCGGCGAGCGGGTGGGTGATCGCGGGTTCTTCGTCGCGCCGACGCTGCTCGAGGGCGCCGGCCTGGACAGCGAGATCGCCCGCACCGAGCTGTTCGGCCCGATCGCGACGTTGCACCGCGTCGCGAGCTTCGAGGAAGCGATCGCCGCGGCGAACGCGTCGCCGTACGGGCTCACCGCTGCGATCTGGACGGACTCGATCCACCGCGGGCAGGAGTTCATCGCGCGCGTCCAGTCGGGCGTCGCGTCGGTCAACGGGCCGACCTACGGCTCCGAGCCGCACTGGCCGTTCGGCGGGGTGAAAGCATCAGGCACGGGCTGGCGTGAGGCCGGGACCGAGGCGCTCGACGTCTACTCCGACCTCAAGACCGTGCACATCACCCACGACCCGGCGCTGACGTGACGCCGTCGGCGGTCGCGCTGATCCCGGCACGCGCCGGATCGACGCGCGTGCCCGGCAAGAACATCCGCACGCTCGCCGGACACCCGCTGCTGGCCTACACGATCGCCCAGGCCCGCGCCGCCGGCATCTTCGACGCGATCGTGGTGTCGACCGACAGCGAGGAGATCGCCGCGGTCGCGCGCCGCTACCGCGCCGAGATCCCGGCGCTGCGGCCCGAGGCGCTCGCCGGCGCGACGTCGCCGGACATCGAGTGGGTCGGGCACATGCTCGACGTCCTCGCGAGCGCGGGGCGCGAGTTCGACGTCTGGGCGCTGCTGCGCCCGACGAGCCCGTTTCGCGCGCCGGCCTCGATCGTCGCTGCGTTCGAGCGCCTCGTCGACCACGACGGCGAGGCGGACTCGATCCGCGCAGTCGAGCAGGTGCGTCAGCACCCGGCCAAGATGTGGACGCTGGACGGCGACTACATCCGCCCGCTGCTGACGCAGCCCGACGGCGCCGTGCCGCTGCACTCGCGCCAGTACCAGGCGCTGCCAAAGACCTACGTCCAGGACTCGAGCCTGGAGCTGTGCTGGACGCGCGTCGTGCGCGCCGGCGGCGGCATCTCGGGGACGCGCGTGCTGGGCTGGATCAGCCCCGGCTATGAGGGCTTCGCGATCGACTACCCCGACGACTGGGAGACCGCCGAGCGGCTCGTCGCCTCCGGTGAAGTCACCCTCGAGAGCCCGTGAGCGTCGTCCTCCTGTGGGACGTCGACGGCACGCTGCTGACGACCGGGCGGGCGGGCGTCTTCGCGCTGGAGCACGCGGCGCGTGAGGTCTGCGGGGCCGAGGTCGAGCTGCAGGACATGCACACGGCGGGGCTGACCGACGGCGAGATCGCGGGGCGGATCGTCGAAGGCTGCGGCGCCGGTCCCGAGCTGGTCGAGCGCTTCCTCGAGGTGTACGCCGCCGCGCTTCCGGACGTCTTGCACCGCCGCCAAGGGCGCGTGCTGGACGGCGTCAGCGACGTGCTGGACGACCTCCGCGACGATCCGGCGGTCGTCAGCCTGCTGCTGACCGGGAACGTCGAGGCCGGGGCACGCGCGAAGCTCGCGCACTACGGCCTCGACGGCTACCTGAAGGCCGGCGCGTTCTGTCGGGGATCAGAGACACGCGCCGACATCGCGCGCCGCGCGGTCGCGCACGCAGGGGACCGCTTCGACCCGCAGCGCACGTTCGTCATCGGCGACACTCCCGCAGACGTCGCGTGTGGCGACGCCGTCGGCGTGCGGACGATCGCCGTCGCCTCGGGTGTCTACAGCGTCGAGCAGCTCGCGAGCGCCGGCGCGTGGCGCGTGCTGGCCGCGCTCCCCGCGCCCGCCGACTTCCGCCGGCTCGTCGGCCTCTAGATCACTCGAGCGCTTCGCGCCGCTGCATCCGGCGCTCCGCCTCGCTCCAGTCGCTCTCCGTGTCGATGCTCAGCGACGCGTCCGCGTCAACCACCAGCGCGCGGCAGTCGTCGCCGTAGAGCGACCCTCGCTCGACGACCGACCGGCGCGTGAGGTAGATCGTCCCGTCGCGCATGTAGGCCGGGCGCGCGTCCTGGCGGCGCACGATCTGCGTCGCGCCCTCGAGGAACGGGACGAGGCGCTCGCCGCCCTCGATGCGCATCACGTAGTCGGGCGACACGGTACGTGGCAAGGCCACCACGCCGACGACCGAGTCCGCGCCCGTGTCTCGCGCGAGTTCGAGCGCGGCGCGGATGTGCGACGGCGTGCGCAGCGGCGACGTCGGCTGGAGGGTCGCGACCCACTCGACCGCGTCGAGGCCGGGCGTGCAGCGGAGCGCATGCTGGACGACGCCGAGCATGCCGGCCGCGTCGCTGGCCAGCTCGGCCGGACGCAGGAACGGCACGTCGACGCCGAGGTCGCGCCCGGCTTGCGCGATCGCCTCGTCGTCGGTCGAGAGCACCAGCCGGTCGATCACCGCGCTCGCGCGCGCCGCGAGTACCGCGTGCGCGAGGAGCGACTTCCCGGCGAGCAGGCGCAGGTTCTTTCCCGGGAGGCCCTTGGAGCCGCCGCGCGCGGGGATCAGGCCGAGCACCTGCGTCACGACGCGGCCTGCTCGATCTCACGCGCGAGCGCCGCGACCGCACCGTTGGCGGCCTGCACCTCAGGCGCCGGCGCGGCCGTCTCGCCCAGATAGCGGACGTGGAGCCCATCCGGCGCGCGCTCCTTGCCCACGATCCGCAGCCCCACGCGCGCCAGCAGCAGCTCGGCCGTCTCCTCGACGAACGCGAACGGATGGTCGATCTTCAGCGCGCCGACGAGCGAGCCGCTGCGCGCGATGCCCGCGCGCAGGTCGACGATGTCCACGAAGCAGCAGCCGCCCTCGGCAAGCAGCGCGCGGATCTTGCGCAGCGCCGCGCCGGCGTCGAGCAGGTGGTCGATCGTCTGCGCCAGCAGCACGAGGTCATAGCGCTCGGCGCCGGCGTCGTAGTCCTCGATGAACCCGGTCACCGTCCGCAGCCCGAGCGCGGCGGCGACCTGCGTCTCCAGCGAGGCGGGGTCGAGCACCGTCGCGCGCGCGCCGAAGCGCTGCGCGATCGGCTGCACGACGGCGCCGGTCGAGCCGCCGACATCGAGGATCGCGGAGATCGGCGTGTCGCCGCGCCACGCGTCGATGAAGCGCGCGACGTCGTCGGCGTACTCGCGCTGCTCGGGTTGGATCGACTCCGCGTCGATGCGGCGACCGTGGTACGCGCTGACCAGCGGCCGGTACACGTCGGCGTAGAACGCGGCGTACGCGTCCGGCGTCATCGCGGGGTTGAGGAAGACGACGCCGCAATCGCCGCAGAGACTCGACTGCGCCGCGAATCCGTAGCGGTCCTCGTGCGCGACCGTGGTGAGCCGCGCGGATCCGCAGAGCACGCAGGCCCGCAGCTCGCGCTTGGGCTGCGCGGCGTAGTCGTAGGCGACCTGCGCGATGCGCTCGGCACGCGCGGCCGTCAATACGCGAGCCTCTTGGACGACGTCAGCTCGACGACGCTGAGCAGGTCTGCGATGCGCGGCCCGGAGCGCCCGTCGCCGTAGGTGCCGTCGGACTCGTGGCGCCCGTTCGCGAGCTGGCGCCGACACGCGTCCTGGATCGCGGCGCATTCGTGCGGGACGTCGATGACGTTGCGTCCACGCTCGCGCCCGGCCTGGCGGGAGCCGATGTTGACGGCCGGAACCCCGAGGTAGGAGGCCTCACGGATGGCGACGCTGGAGTTGCCGACGATGCCCTTGGAGCCGATGAGCAGGCGCAGGAAGTCCTCCGGCGGGAGGTTGCGGAAGAAGTGCATTGCCGCTTGGGGATGCTGCGCGCGAAACATGCGCAGGCCCTTGGACGTGGCGTCGGAGCCGGCGTCGACGTTCGGCCAGAACCAGAGGACCGGCATGTCGAGCCCGGCGACGGCGTGCAGCGTGTCGGTGACCTGCGCGAACGCCGCGGACTCCTCGGTCGTCACCGGATGCTGAAGCGCGACGAGGTAGCCGTCGCTGAGGTCGAGCTCCGGGCCGCTGCCGCCGAAGACCGCGATCGGGTCGATGGGAGGCTCCGGCGACGAGGCGACCTGCGCGGCGATGTCGATCGAGGGGCAGCCGGTGAGGTGCACGGCCTCCGGCCGCTCCCCCATCCGCACGACGTACTGCCGCGCACGTTCGGTGCAGACGAGGTGGATGTCGCTGAGCTTCGTGACCGCGTGACGCACCTTCTCGTCGATCGATCCCGTGACCTCGCCGCCCTGCAGGTGGACCGTCGGGACGTTCATGTATGACGCCGCCGTCGCCGCCGCCAGCGTCTCGTAGCGATCGGCGATCGTGACGACCAGATCGGGGCGCAGGTTGTCGAACACCGTCGCGAGCTCGACGAGGCCGAGCCCGGTCGACTTGGCCATCGTCACCGTGTTCTCGCCCTCGACGACCATGTACACGAGCGCGTCGGGCTCGAAGCCGTCGCGGCGGATCACGTCGATCGCCGATCCGTAGCGCTCGAGCAGCGCCGAGGCCGCCACGACGAGTTGCAGCTCGAGATCGGGATGGTCGCGCACAGCCGCGACCACGGTCTTGACGCGAGCGTAGCTCGGTCGCGCGGTGATGACGATGCAGACCTTGCGGGCCACGGCTCAGCCGGTCTTCGGGGACTCTGTGGTCTTCGGAGGCGTCCCGGCGTGCGGGCGCTTGGCGGGCTTCGGGGGCTTGGCGGGCTTGGGAGGCTTCGGGGGCTTCGGGGGCTTGGGAGGCTTGGCAGGCTTCGGGGGCTTCGCGGGCTTCGGAGGCCCGGCGGGCTTGGCAGGCCTGGGCGCCGCCGCGGGCGTTGCAGGCTGGGCCGCCTTCGCCGCCTTTGCGGGCTTGGCCGCCTTCACCGCGCCGCGATGCGGCACCAGGCGCTCGCGACGCAGCTTCAGCCACATCTTGCTCGCCACGCCCGCCGCCGCGACGCGGTCGGCGAGCGGGTCGGCGAGCACGCTGGGCGCGCGCCCGCGCACGAACGCGGTCGCCTTCGGCGCGCCGCGAGCGACGAGCCGGTGACGCGCGATCAGCACATGCGATCCGACCGCAGCGACCCGGAGCCCGACGCGGATGCCCCGGCTGCCGGCCCGACCGCGGCGCTCGTCGCTGGGTGTGACGCCGCGCAGCCCCTCGATCCCCGCGACGAGCCGCGGCAGCGACGGCTCTGCGACGCCGTGGGGCCGCAGGAACGGGGCAGCGAACGCGCGCGCCGCGGCCACCGCCGGACCTGGCTCGGCGAGGTCCGCGGCGAGCTTGTGCGCGTGCTCGTCCAGCGACGCCGATTCGCGAACGAACCCGCCGCAGCTCTCCAGCAGATAGGTGTAGTGGATCAGCCGCGTCTGGAGGTCGGCGAACTCCGGCAGGAGCACCGTGTGCACGACGCGCCCGATGATCGCGCTCTCGAGCATCGCGCTGCTGTTGATGCCGACGATCGCGGCGGCATGGTACATCGCGTCGAAGTAGTCCGCGCGGTCGTCGGCGAGGACCGGCAGCGCCTGCTTGCGGCGCCAGACGCGGACGTCCCCGAGCCCCGCGAAGTCGACGCCGCGCCACAGCGGCTGGTTGCGCGGGTGCGGCCGGATGAGCACGGGGATGTCCCGCAGCGTCGTGTCGCTGGCACGCAGCGCGCGCAGCCAGGCACGGGCGAACTCGATCTCGTCGTCCTCGCCGAGCGTCAGCCGCGACGAGCCGACGAAGTACAGGTACTCGCGGTCCGGGGGGAGCTTCATCTTCGCCTTGAACGCTTCGGCCGACATGCGTGGGGTGCGCTCGAACCAGCGGTCGAAGTTCTGGGCGCCCGTCACCACGATGCGCTCGGCCGGAACGCCGTGGTGTGACACCGCCTCACGCTTCTGCAGCTCGTTCCACACGAACACCCGGTCGGGCACGACGCGGATCAGGCCCTTCGACGTCAGGTTGTCCCAGCTCGCGACGCAGAGCGCAGTCACGCGGCCCTGCGCGCGTGCCGCCTTGACGACCTCGACCTGCGTGTTGTCCTGTTGCACGAGCGGCGAGACGAGCACGACGTGCGGGTCGATCCGGTCGAGGTAGTCCGCGACAGCCTGCGACACGGGGATCGTGTCCTCGATCGACGCACCGCCCGTGAGGATCGCCTTGACGAGCGGCGCCGGCAGCTGCTCGCGACGGCCGATCCAGCGCAGGCCCGGGGGCAGCGGCGTGATCTCGCGCCACTTCGCGCGCGAGTACTCGGCGCGCGCGAGCGTCGGCCCGAGGTAGTGCGCGTAGTCCATCGCGCCGCGGACGCTGCGCGCGACGAGGCGATACCCGTCGCCGCGGTCCGGGATCGGTGCTGCGACGACGATCCGCCCGCTGGATGTGTCGACAGCCTCGAGACCCTCCCCGTGCTTCGCTGCCCTCGCGAACGCCAGGTGAACCTCGTGGCCGCGCGCCGCGAGCGCTTCCACCGTGGTGTCGAAGTGGATAAGGATCCCGGGGTGGTCGAGCACGAACAGGATCCGGCTGCGCTCCGGGATCGACCGCACGACGTCGGAGACGTCGCGACGCAAGCTGATCGCGTGCTTGAGGTCGCTGCCCTCGCGCAGGGCCGTCAGCGCCGGCCGGCCCACCGTCCGCAGCACGCGATCGCGGACGCGCTCGCGCTGTTCGCGGATCGGCGTGACGGCGAGATCCTCGAGCGCGTCGACGGCGATCGGCGCCGCCGCGCGTGCGGTGCTATGCGGCCGCACGAAGCGGCGCACGAAGCGCGCGTTGCGCTGTGCTGCGTCGTCGTCTCCGGCGAGCGCACGGCTCAGATCCTCGACATGGGTCGGCAGGTCGGCGGCAACCGTCACCGGCCCGCCGCTCTGCGCGTCGAGGTGCGCGAAGTGCAGCGTGCCGCGCTGCGTCAGGCGGTACTCGTCGGCGAGCACGCTCAGCAGCGGGCGCCCGACGATCGCGCTCTCGACGAGCGCGCTCGTGTTGATGCCGACGACCGCCTGGCAGTGGTGGATCGAGTCGTAGTAGTCGCGCTTGCTGGCATCGGCATTGGGCATGTGGCCCGATCGTGGCCAGACGACGACGTCGTCGACGTCAGAGAAGTCCGCTTCGGCCCACGATCTGAGCGCGGCCGGGTGCGGCCGGATCAGGACGCCGGCAGCGCGCACCGCCGGATCGCCGGCGTCGCGCAGCGCCGCCAGCCAGCGGCGAACGAAGCGCGCCTCGTCGGGAGCCACGAACGCCGAGGAGCCGGTGTACAGGATGTACGGCCGGTCGGGTGCGAGGCCGACCTCGGCGCAGAACGCGTCACGCGACCGGCTGGGCGCCCAGTCGAACCAATGGTCGTAGGTGTGTGCGCCGACCGCACGAACGCGCGTCCGCGGGAGTCCGTGCAGCTCGACCGCCTCTTCGACCTGCGCCTCGTTCCAGACCAGCGTGAGGTCGGGGCGATCACGGATCACGCCCTTGTTCGTGAGGTTGTCCCAGCTTGCGACGAGCAGCGCCGACGGGATCGCGAGCCGGCGCGCCGCTTTGACGTAGTCGCCTTGGGGTGAGCCGAGGCCGACGAGCGGCGAGACGACGAGCAGGTCCGGCCGTTCTTCAACCAGCAGGCTGCGGATCGCCCCCGGGACGGGCGCCGCGCGCTCGACGGCACGCAGGACGCCGTCCAGCCGCCGCCGTCCTGCAGCGCTGCGGAAGGGGCGCGAATGGTCGGCCAATGCGACGAACGCGCGCGGGGCGCGTTCGCGGGCGCGCCGGCGCAGCGCGTCGGCAGCGTCGTAGCGCGGATCGAGGTAGCGCAGGTAGTCGGTCGTGTAGCGCAACTGCTCGACGAGGCGGCGCCCGCCGGCCTCCGGCACCGCCGGACCAAGCCTCCAGCGCAAGCGCGGATGGCGGTCGCGCAGCGCCTCGAAGAGGGCGGGATCGTTCGCGGCACCCTTCTTCTCGACGTCGAAGACCACCGACACGTCATGGCCGCGGTCGAGCGCGACACGCAGGAAGCACTCGAAGTGGCGATCGTAGCTGATGCCGCGCAGGACGAAGAGGATCTTCATGCTCGGCGGGCCCGGGTCCGGTACGCCCACGGCGCCAGCGCGTAGCGGAGCCCCAGCTGGGCGCGCGAGGGCGGCGATCTGCGGGCAAGCGGGGCGTGCGCCGTGCGCTCGACGGCATCGACGAGCAACTCGGAGGCAGCGACGTCGAGACCACCCGGGCGCACGAAGGCCTCGACGAAGCGCCGCGAGCGACCCCGATCCAGGTCCTCACCGCCCAGCAGCCGCGTGAGCTCGCTCAGGTGCGTCGGCATGTCGGGCGCGACCGTCAGCGGGCCCGTCCGCAGGTGCTCGAAGTGCAGCGTCCCATCCTGGCCGCGATGATGGCGGTCGACGAGACAGGTGAACGTCGGCGTGCCCACGATCGCCGCCTCGACGAAGGCCGTCGTGTTGATCCCGACGATGCCGGTGGCGTGGTACAGCGAGTCGTAGTAGTCGGCGCGCGCCGACGGGCCGGCGCGATCGGCGTCCTGATGCGGCCACACCGACACGTTGGGGAGCGCGTCCAGGTCTGCGTCCTCCCACCCCGAAAGCCGCTGCGGGTGCGGGCGGACCAGGATGCCGACCTGCTCGAGCGCCGGCACCCCACTGCCGCGCAACGCCTCCACCCATGTGCGTATGAAGGCCGGCTCGTCGGCGCCGACGAACGCCGAGGAGCAGGCGTACATCAGAAACGGCGCGGCCGGATCGAGGCCCGTGGTGCGCGCGAACTCCTCGGCGGTCGTCGCCGGGCGGCGCCCGAACCAGTGGTCGAAGCTCGGCGCACCCGTCACGATCACGCGATCGCGCGGCACGCCGTGCAACGCCACGGCCTCGGCAGCCTGCGCCTCGTTCCAGACGAACACGCGGTCCGGGTGCTGATGGATGACGCCCTTGCTGGAGAGGTTGTCCCAGCTGTGGACCAAGAGCACACTCGGGATGCCCGCGGCGCTGACGCTGCGCAGCGCAGAGTTCTGGGGCGAGCCGAAGCCGATCAAGGGCGTGAAGAGCGCGATGTCGGCTCGACGCTCATGAACGAAGCGGTCGACCTGCTCGCTCGTCGGCAGCACGTCGATCGCGCGCCGCAGACTCCAGTCGATCGCGTCCAGCGCGGGCTCCGTCGACAGCATGCGGCTGTCGGCGACGCGACGTGCCCAGGCGGGCGCACGGTCGTAACCGCGCTCACGCAGCCCCGGCGCCCCGCGAAACTGCGGGCGCAAGTACCGCAGGCATACGCGCGCGGCATAGAGCTCTGTCTCGAGCGCGGCGAAGCGGGTGTCACGACCTTTCGGGGCCCGCGTGAGCGACAGCGATTCCGACGACGCGACAAGCTCGTCGAGCGAGCGGACCTCGGTCATCAAGACGGGACGCCGTCCCGTCACCGCAAGGGTGACGTGGTGTCCACGCTCGACGAGCAGCCGAAGGGTGCGCTCGAAATTGCGGACGAAGCCGTCGTGCCCGAGGAAGAACAGGACCTCCATCGCTCTCATTCCCCCGGTGCGAGCACGCTCAACGCGTCAGGGTCGCCGAGGCGCAGCGATATGAGCGATCCCCAGCCGTCGTGCCCGAAGATCGCCTGCGCGAGCTCGAGGTGGCAGGACCGCGTCCAAGCGGCGTCTGCGGTGAACGAGATCGCCGGCACCCCCAGGAACGGCGCGAGGTAGGACAGACCGCCGTAGGTGCCGACGAGGACCTTTGCGCACGCGACGGCTGACGTCTGGACCGCCAGGTTGTTCTCCGGGACCATCAGGTCGTCGAGCGTGATCACGCGGTCGCCCTCGCCGGGATGGAAGTCGTGGTGATCGTCGAGCTCCATCCGGTTGTTGAGCAGGACGACGGGAATCCGCCGCGAGATGCGCTCCACCATGCTCCGCGCGAAGGCGCGGTTCTCGGGAGTGTCGCGAAACGACGGGCGGAAGTAGAAGCGGACCGCGGCGTACTCGTCAGGAAGGCGCTCGCGAACCGCAGGCAGGTCGGACGCGCGAGACTGCTCGTAGGCCGCAGCGAGCCCGTCGATCACGCCGTCGGGCCGCGGCGCGATCGCGCGCACGTAGGCGCGCTCGTCGACCTTGAGGATCGAATAGAACGTGTTGAACAGCAGCGCCGGGTGCAGGCCGTCGCACGCGTCCACGCCGAGGTCCGCGGCGACCCGCGTGTACACGGTTTCGTCCAGCTCGGACAGCTCGCGCTGCTTGAGCGCGGCGCGCTGCGCGACGAGCTGCTCGGGGCTGATGATCGAGAGCACGTCGACGTAGTCCGCGTCGAGCCCGCGGTACCAGCCGCCGGTGCCGCCGCGCGAGACGACGGTGAGCCGTCCGCGCAGCGACGGGAAGCGCGCGACCGCCCAGCGCAGGAACGGGATCCAGTAGAGGAGCTCGAAGCCGACCTCGCCGACGAACGGCCCGGCAATCACGGGACCGGACCGCTCCGCCAGCGGAGCGAGCTGCGCTTCGAGACGCGACTCGAGATCGGCGCGCAGCTCGTCGACGGGGAGCCGCTTCGGAAGCCGCCGTTCGGGCGCGATCTTCACGCGGATGCCGAGCTCCGCGACGCCCGCGATGTATCGCGACTCGGCCGGCGGCTGCACGATGGCCGGCGTCGCGGGCTTCGGCGGCTTCGCAGGCTTGGCGGGTTTCGCCTCCGTCACTCGCGGCGCCGCGTGCTCGGCGGCGTTGGTCAAGCGACGTCCCGCACCGACCAGGACGCGACCCGAGCGGCGCATCGCGACGGCCATGCGCTGCCTGGCAGCGCCGGCCGTGCGGTTGCCCTGGCTCACCTCGCCACGTCCATCGCCTTGGGCCCGTCGGTGCTCCGCTTCCGGCGTCGCGTCTGGTGGACGCGGTACTTGAGCGCCGCGTGCAGCGGCAGCCCGAGCGCGCGGCCGGCCAGCCGCGACGCGGCGGTGCGCGACACATCTCCTCCCGGGCGCGAGGGCGCGCCGACGACGCGCTCGATCTCGTCGACGGCGATCTCCGAGGCGCGTCGATCGAGCCCGCGCGGGCGCACGAACGACGCGACGAACGCGCGGTTGCGCACATGGGCCTCGGTGGGATCCTCGATCGTCGCCGCGAGCAGCTCGAGGTGCTGCGCGTACGACGTCGCCGTGAACAGGTGCCCCCCACGCTCTTGCGTGAGGTGGTGGAAATGCAGCGTCCCGCGCTGCGTGTCGCGGTAGCGCGGGGTCAGGATCGTGTGGACGGGACGGTCCACGATCGCGCTCTCGATGAACCCGCTCGTGTTGACACCGACGACGGCAGACGCGTGGAACAGGGAGTCGAAGTAATCGGCGCGCGCCTCGCCATTCGTCGGGTTGCGACCGTTGGGCGGATACCTCACGACGCCCGCTGCAGCACCCGTCTCGCTCGATCCCAGCGGGTTGGTCGGGTGTGGTCGGACCAGGACCTGCACCTGCGACAGCGCCTGGTGTCGCGCCAGCTCGGCTTGCCACTCCGAGAGGAACGCGGCCTCGTTCGGCGCGATGAAGGACGACGAGCCGAGATAGAGGACGTATGGTCGCGCCGGGTCCAGCCCGACGCGGCGGCAGAAGTCGCCATAGCTTCCCGACTCGCGCCACTCGAACCAGTGGTCGTAGGCGACGGCGCCGCTGACGATGATGCGTTCGCGCGGGAAGCCATGCAAGCGCTCGGCCTCAGCGGCTTGCGCCGTGTTCCAGACGCACATGAAGTCTGGCGCTTCGTGGAGGCCGCCCTTCATCGTGAGGTTGTCCCAGCTCGCCACGAGCAGCCCAACAGGGATTCCCATCGCCCTGGCGCAGCGGACGTGTTCAGCCTGCGGCGATCGCAGCTCCACGAGCGGGGTGACGAGCACGAGGTCGGGCGCGATCGCCGCGATGTAGCCGCGCAGGGATTCCGCGAGCGGGGCGCTCTCGTCGATCAGCCGCACGACCCGCGAAACCTGATGGCGGAGCAGGGGGCGCTCGAGGGCGCGAGCGAGCCGCGGACCGCGAAGCTGCGGCGGGAGCGCGCTCGCGGCTCGCTCGCGCGGTTTCGGCGCATCAGCGTAGGCGTCGCTGTCGAGGTAGCGCAGATAGTCGTTGATGCTGCGCGCGCGCAGGGCGACCTCGCCTGCGCCCCCCTTGGGTCGTCGGGGCGTGACGCTCGAGCTCACGTTGGGGTGGCGATCGACGATCGACTGCAGCAGGTCGCCGAGATCGGGCAGGCTCTTCTTCCACGTCCGATCAACCGCGACGTGGACCTCATGCCCGCGCGCGGCCAGCTCGACGAGCGTGCACTCGAAGTTCCGGGCGTGCCCGGCGTGGGTCATGAAGAAGAGGACTCGCAGCGGGCCGATCTTAGTGACGGCTTCGAACCCGTGCGTAGAGTTCGCAACATGTTGCCCGGGCTGCCGACGCCGCTGGTCATCGCGGAAGTCGCGCAGGCACACGACGGCAGCCTCGGACTGGCGCATGCGTTCGTCGACGCCGCTGCCGATGCCGGGGCCGGCGCGGTGAAGTTCCAGACGCACATCGCCGCCGCCGAGAGCCGGCGCGACGAGCCGTGGCGCGTGCGCTTCTCCTACGAGGACGAGACGCGCTTTGCGTACTGGGAGCGGATGGCGTTCAGCGAGGAGCACTGGGCGGGACTTGCGCAGCACGCCCGCGATCGCGGCCTGGCGTTCCTGAGCTCACCCTTCTCGCTCGAGGCGGTCGCCCTGCTGCGCCGCGTTGGAGTGGCCGGCTGGAAGATCGCCTCCGGTGAGGTGGCCAACGTCGTGCTCCTGCGCGAGCTGGCGCAGGACGGTCTGCCGGTGCTGCTCTCCAGCGGCATGAGCTCGTGGGCCGAGCTCGACGCAGCGGTCGACGTCGTCCGCGCCGGCGGCGCGCCGCTGGCGGTTCTGCAGTGCACGTCGGAGTACCCGGTCGCGCCCGAACGGCTCGGCCTCAACGTCATCGCGGAGATGCGTGCGCGTTACGGCGTGCCGGTCGGTCTCAGCGACCACAGCGGCACGATCCACCCGGGCATCGCCGCCGTCGCGCTGGGAGCCGACGTCATCGAGGTCCACCTCACGTTGAGCCGGCGGATGTTCGGCCCGGACGTCCCGGCTTCGCTCACGGTGGACGAGCTCGCCGAGCTCGTCCGAGGCGTCGACATGGTCGCCCGGGCGGGCACGACGCCGGTCGACAAGGATGCGCTCGCGCGCGAGCTGCAGCCGATGCGCGCGCTGTTCACGCGCAGCATCGTCGCGCGGCGGCCGCTCTCCGCGGGGACGGTGCTCGCCGCCGCGGATCTCGCGCTCAAGAAGCCGGGCGACGGGCTCCCCCCCGAGCGTCTCGACATGATCCTCGGCCGGCGGCTGACGGTTGCGCTCGAGCCCGACCAGCGCGTCCTGGAGGAGGATCTCGAGGGCTAATCGAAGCGGATGTACGTCTCGCGCAGGAGCGCCTTGCGCGCCGCGGAGCAGACCTTGTGCTCGCGCCGCTTGGCGGCGTGATCGGCGAGAGCGGCCTCCAGCTCCTTGCCGGCCCGATCGCGATCGGCGTCCGGCGCGCTCTGCGCCTTCAAGCGCTTGACGCGGTCCGCCGCGGCGAACACCGCCTCCGCGGCCTCGAGCTCGGCTCGTCTCGCGAGCTCTGCTTCGCCGGTGACTCGCGCCGTCTTGCGGGCGAGCTCGGCTGCAGGAAACGGCACGAGCAGCTGCCCGGGTTGCTCGCGCAACCACTCGTCCATCGTCTCGATCATCGCCGCATGCAGCGCTGCGAGCGACCCGTGGCGCGACGAGTCCAGCGCCGTCGCCCGCAACTCGAATTCCTCTTCGTTCCAGAAGCTGCCGACGAGCACCAGCGGGACGTCGGCCATCTTGGCGAGGGCGGCCGGCGCGCGGCTCGTGCGCACCTCGCGTCCCAGCAGCGTGCCGTTCGCGACGCCGAACGTGTCCGCCGGCAGCGCGCAGATCTCACCCTCGCGCAGCAGCTCGCGGAAGACCTCGAGCCCGCGCCGGTGCTCGACGAACTGAAACCCGACGTGCTCGGCCCACAGGCGCACTGCCACGCCGGCGTTCATCGCCTTGTTCTTGCCCTGGGCAGCACGTCCCGGCAGAAACACTCGACGGCCGCCGAGCCCGCTCGGCGACCAAGCCACACTCGCCATGAAGACCCCGGTGTGCATGAAGGCGATGACGGCGCCGGTGCCGGCGTCGCGCAGTGTCTCCAAGCCGTCGCCTCTGATGCTGGCCGCAACGCAGTCGGCGGGGCGCTCGGCGGTCCGCAGGTTCACGAGCTGGGCGACCAACTGACGCTTCGCCAGCGCGTCGTACGCCTCGGGAGCGTGGCCGGGCCCGAGCACCAACTCGCCGAAGCGCAGCGTCTTGGGGTACAACCACGCGTGCTCACCGCGCTCGACTTCCTCGACCGTGCGGCGCACCACGTCCGGGAACCACGTTCCTGGCGGGGCCGGTTCGCGATCCAGCTCGAGCACCGGCACCGGTCCCGCGATGGCGTCGTACAGCTCGTCGAGCTTGGGGCGCCGGGCCTCCGCGACAAGCTCGCTCAGGTCAGGATTCGGAGGGTCTTGTGCCAAGTTCGTCACAGTACCGCGACGGCGTGGGCGCCGCCGTCGACATGCAGCAGCTCGCCCGTGATCGCGCGCGACCAGTCGGAGAACAGGAAGCACACGGCGTGCGCAACGGGTGTCGCGTCGCTGATGTCCCAGCCCAGCGGCGCGGCCTCGCTCCAGCCGCCCGCCAGCTCCTTGAAGCCGGGCACGCCCGACGCCGCGGGCGTGTCGATCGGACCCGACGCCACGATGTTCACGCGGATGCCACGCGGACCGAGATCGCGCGCGAGATAGCGGCTGACCGCTTCGAGCGCCGACTTCGCGACGCCCATCCAGTCATAGCCGGGCAGTGTCTGGCGCGCGTCGACGCCAAGGCCGACGATGCTCCCGCCGCCGCCGGCCTCGAGCAGCGGTGCGAGGTGGCGCGCGAGCGCCTGCAGCGAGTAGGCGCTGGTCTGCAGCGCGGTCGCGACGCTGGCGAACGGCGTCTCGAGGAAGCGGCCGCCCATCGCGTCTTCGGGCGCGTGGGCGATCGCGTGCAGGAGCCCGTCGACCGTTCCCCAGCGCTGCTGCAGGTCGGTCGCGAGCGCGGCCAGCTGGGACTCCTCGTTGACGTCGAGCTCGTAGATCTCCGGCATCACCGGCAGCCGCTGCGCCGCGCGCTCGGTGAGCCGCCGCCCACGCCCGAAGCCGGTGAGGACGACCTCCGCTCCCGCCAGCTGCGCCTCGCGGGCGACGGCGAAGGCGATACTCCGTCGCGTCAGCACCCCGGTGATCACCAGGCGCTTGCCCGTGAGCGTCACGCGCGCCGCCAGAGGGCGTCGATCGTCAGGCGCGCGAGCACCCGGTCGGCTGCGTCGCGCACACGCAGGGCCATCGTCACGACACCCGTGCGCGGGTTCACCGGTCGCAGCCGCTCGATCTCGCCTTCGACGCGGATCGCGGCGCCGATCGGCGTCGGGCGCTTGAACACGACCTCGCGGATCGCGCGCAGCGCGATCGCGCGGTCGGGCTGCATCGGCAGCATCGCGATCGCGAACGAGACGACGAGCGTGCCGTGCGCGATGCGCTCGCCGAAGGCGCTCTCGCTCGCCCAGGCTGCGTCGATGTGCTGGGGATGGCGGTCGCCGGTCAGCTCGGCGAAGGCGAGCACGTCGTGCTCCGTGATCGTGCGCGCAGGCGTCTCGAAACCGGCGCCGAGCTCGAGGCCCTCGAAGTCGCGTTCGAACAGAGCGGCGCTCATCGGCGGCAGCCTATGCGCTCATCCCGCCGTCGACGGTCAACACGGCCCCGGTGACGTACGCGGCCTGCGGCGAGGCGAGGAACGCCACGCAGGCGGCGACCTCCTCGGCAGAGCCCGGCCTGCCCGCGGGTATCGAGGCCATCAGCTGCGTCCTCTCCGCGACCCCGGCCGTCAGCTCGGTCTCGATCAAGCCCGGCGACACGGCGTTCACCGTGACGCCCTTGCGGGCGACCTCGACCGCGACGGTCCTGGTGAACGCGACGAGGCCGGCCTTCGACGCGGCGTAGTTGGCCTGTCCGGGGTTCGCGCGGTGGCCGGCGACCGACGCGATGTTGACGACGCGCCCGAAGCGGGCGCGGATCATCCGGCCGAGCCCTCTGCGTGTCATGCGGAAGGCGCCGGTCAGGTTGGTCTGGATGACGCGATCCCAGGCCTCGTCGCTCATCGTGGGCGTCAGGGCGTCGTCATACAGCCCGGCGTTGTTGACGAGCACGAGCACCGGCCCGAACGCCTCCTCGGCGCTGGTGAAGAGCGTGTCCGGCGCACCGGGGGCGGCGACATCGGCCTGGACGGCGATCGCTCGCCCGCCGGCGTCCTCGATCTCGCCGGCCACCCGCTCGGCGCCCGCGCGGTCGGCACGGTAGTCGACGACGACCGGCCAGCCGGCGGCCGCGAGCTCCCGGGCGACCGCGGCACCGATGCCGCGTGACGCCCCGGTGACGAGCGCGCTGCCGGCGGGGACCGGCGTCACGTCCATTCCAGCAACCCGGCGCCCCACGTGAAGCCGGCGCCGAACGCGGCCATCAGCACGCGCGCGCCTGGTCGCAGCGCACCCGACGCTGCGACCTCGGAGAGCCCGATCGGGATGCTCGCCGACGACGTGTTGCCGTAGCGATCGATGCAGACGACAAAGCGCGACCGCGGAACCTCGAGCCGGTCGGCGACCGCATGGAGAATGCGGCGATTGGCCTGGTGGTAGACGAACAGGTCGATGTCGTCCAGCCCGATCTCGGCCGTCGCCGCCAGCTCGCGCGTCACCTCGGTGAGCTTCTTGACCGCCACGCGGTAGGTGAGCTTCCCGGCCATCCTGATCTTGCGCTCGGCGTGCGTGGCGACGACCAGCTCGGCTTCCGTGGCGTCCGAGCGGATGACGATCGGCCCGATGACACCGGGGCCGGCGGTGGTGACGACGACCGCGCCGGCGCCGTCGGCGAACAGGCCCGCGGTCGAGCGGTCGTCGACGTCGGTCACGCGGCTGAGCAGGTCGGCGCCGATCACGACGACGGTCCGCGCCCGGCCGACCTCGATCAGGCCGGCCGCGCTCTGGAGCGCAGACAGAAATCCCGTGCACGCCGCGTTGACGTCGACGGCGCCCGCGCCGTGCGCACCGATCGCGCCGGCCACGAGCGGCGCGGCAGACGGCAGCAGACGGTCGGCCGTCAGCGTGGCGACATAGACGATGTCGACGTCACCCGCCGCGATCCCGGCGTCGTCGAGCGCCTCGCGCGCCGCGGCGCTCGCGAGCTGCGTCAACGTCTCGTCGACGGCGATGCGGCGCTCGCGAACGCCGGTCCGCGACTCGATCCAGTCCGCGTCGACGCCAAGCCGGTCAGCGATCTCGGCGTTCCCGACGACGCGCTGCGGCAGTGCACGCCCGATCCCCGCGATCCCGGCGACGACCGCCTCAGGCACGCGCGACATCCAGCGCCGGCGGCGGGTCGACGAGGGCATCGTCGAGCGTTCGCCTCACAAGACCGGCCAGCACGCGCCCCGGCCCGACATCGATGAACCGGCGCGCGCCATCGGCTCGCAGGCGCCGTAGGACGTCGACCCAGCGCACGGGACTGACGAGCGCCTGTGCGAGCGCGTCGCGTGGGTCGCGCTCGAACGGCGCCGCGGTGGCGCATGACATGACCGTCGCGGACGGCGCCTGGAAGCGGATGCCGTCCAGCAGCTCGCGGAACTCGGGCACGATCGGCGCCATCGCCTCACTGTGAAACGGCCCCGCGATCCGCAGCCGCTTGCTGCGCAACCGGCGGGCCCGTGCCTGCTCGTGCGCCGCCGCGATCGCCTGCTCACCGCCCGAGACGACGACCTGGTCGGGCGAGTTGTCGTTGGCGATCGTGAGGCCGTGTTCGCGCGCGATCACCTCGGCATCGCGCAGACCGAGCCCGAGCGCGAGCATCGCCCCGCCACCGCACTCCTCGGCCGCTCGTTGCATCAGCCGGCCGCGCTCGACGGCGATCCGCAACCCGTCCTCCTCCGCGATCGCGCCGGCGGCGGCGAGCGCGGCGATCTCGCCGAGCGAGTGGCCGGCCATCAGTCCCGCGCGTGGCCGCCCGAGTCGCGCGTAGCACGCCAGCACCGCGCAGTAGACGGCGGGTTGCGCGAACCGTGTCCCGTCGCCCATCCGGCCGTAGAGATCAGATCCCACCGTCTCGGTCGCGAGCGCCAGCAGCCCGGGCTTGAACTCGCGTACGAGCTGGACCGAGCTTGCGTCGCCCACGCCCTGCCCGGGGAAGAGCACCGCGAGGTCGTCGGCACCGCGCTCCATTGCAGCCAAACTAGCTCAGCGCCGGTTCGGACGCGAGCGCCACGGTCGCGTTGTGGCCGCCGAGCCCGAACGAGTTGCTGAGCCCGATCAGACGTGTTCCCGCGGACGCGTGCGACAGCCGCCGAGGCACGTCCGGCACGAAGTCCAGGTCGAGGCCGTCCTCGGGCTGCTCGAGCCCGACCGTCGGCGGCGCGAGCCCCCGTCTCAGCGCCAGCAGCGTCATGACCGCCTCCACGCTCCCCGCGGCGCCGGCGAGGTGCCCGATCGCCGACTTCGTCGAGGACACCGGGATCTGCCATGCACGCGCACCGAGCACCTCCTTGATCGCGGCGACCTCGATCTGGTCGTTGATCGGCGTCGACGTCCCGTGTGCGTTGACGTAGTCGACGTCCTGCGGGTCGATGCCCGCGCGCTCGATCGCCAGGCGCATCGCCTTCACCGGACCGCGGCCGTCAGGGCGAGGCACGACGAGGCTGTGGGCGTCGCTGCTGGCGCCGTAGCCGAGCAGCTCGCCGAGGATCACGGCGCCGCGACCGCGGGCGGTCTCCTCTCGCTCGAGCACGAGCATCGCGGCCCCTTCGGAAGGGATGAATCCGTCCCTGCGCCGGTCGAACGGGCGCGAGATGCCCGCCTTCGACGTCGCACGCATGACCCCGAGCGAGGCGTGCATCATGTCCGTGAGCCGGGCGTCGGCGCCGCCCACGATCATCGCGTCCGCCTCGTCTGCGGCGAGCATCCGTGCGCCCGCGCCGATCGCCTGGGCACCGGAGGCGCATGCGGCCGCGAGGCCGTAGGACTCGGCCTCCAGGCCGTAGCGGATCGCCACCGCGGCGGCGCCCGCGTTGGACATCAGCCGCGGTGTGTCGAGCGGCGAGAGGCGCGACGGCCCGCGCGCGGCAAGCGTCCGCTCGGCGTCCTCGATCGTGTGCATGCCACCGAGGCTCGTGGCGACCACGCACCCGAGCCGCTCGGCGGGCGCCGGCGGCGCATCGAGCCACCCCGCCTGCTGCACCGCCTCCTCGGTCGCGACGATCGTCAGCTGGGTGAAGCGGTCCGCTCGCCTGATCTCCAGCGCGCTCATGCACGTCGCGGGATCGAAGTCCTCACACCACGCGCGCCCGTCCACGATCGCGTTCTCTCCGGCGAGCCAGCGCTCGTAGCACGTCGTCGCCCCCAGTCCGAACGGCGTCACCGCTCCGACGCCGGTGATGACGATCCGTGACGCCCGGCCGGGCGTCACTCGCGCGCGGCCTCCCCAACGATCTGCGCGGAGCGATCGATGAGGTCGCCGACCGTGACCGACCCGTCGTACTTCTCGGGGTTGACCTCGATCCCGAGCTCGTCCTCGAGCGCCTGGGCGAGCTCGACGACGTCCAGCGAGTCGAGATCGAGCTCGTCGAGCGTCGCCTCGCGAACGATGGTCGACTTGTCCGGTCCGAAGCCCGCGAGCGTGTCGATGACGAGATCCTGGATGCCCGTCTCTGGTGCGCTGCTCATGTGCGCGCAATCCTAGTCCCTCGCAACTCCGTAGATTGTCGGGATCGCCGCAGTGAAGGCAATCGACGATCAGCCACGCGCGACCCGCTCCAATGGCCGGGTCGCACCCGATCTGCACCCCGCGGAGCCCGTCGTCGCGGGCGGGCGCGTGGCCCTGATGCACGACTTCCTGCTGAGCATGCGCGGCTCAGAACGCGTGTTCACCGCGCTCTGCGACATGTTCCCCGACGCCGACCTCTTCACCGCGGTGTACGACCCCGCCGGGACCGGGCACCGCTACGCGCACCGCACGATCACGACGACCCCGCTGCAGCGCATCCGTCCCACGGCGCGAACGTTTCGCGCGCTGTTGCCGCTCTACCCATGGGCGGTCGGCAGGCTCGACCTCAGCGCGTATGACCTCGTGATCTCGAGCTCGAGTGCGTGGGCGCACGGCGTCCGCGCGCGCGCCGACGCCGTCCACCTCTGCTACTGCCACAACCCGTTCCGCTACGCCTGGAACGAGCGCGACGAGACGCTCGCCAGGTGCCCCGCACCGGCGCGGCCGGTGCTCGCCGAGATCCTCGCGCGCTGGCGCGACTGGGATGTCCGCGCGGCGGGCCGCGTCGACCGCTACATCGCGAACTCCAGCACCACGCAGCAGCGCCTGCGCGACTACTTCGACCGCGAGGCGGCGGTCGTCGCGCCGCCCGTCGACACCAGCCGCTTCACGCCGCTGCCGCCCGGCGAGATCGGCGAGCACTACGTCGCGCTCTCGGCGCTGCTGCCCCACAAGCGCCTGGACCTCGCGGTGCGCGCCTGCAGCGAGCTCTCGCTGCCGCTGCGTGTGATCGGCACCGGCCCCGAGCTGCGGCGGCTTCGCCGCATGGCGGGTCCGACCGTGTCGTTCGCCGGCCTGCTCAGCGATCGCGAGGTCGCCGCCGAGCTCGCCCGCGCCGCCGCGCTGATCGTGACCGCCGCCGAGGAGTTCGGCATCGCCGGCGTCGAGGCCCAGGCGGCGGGCCGGCCGGTGCTCGCCCTGCGCTCCGGCGGCCAGGAGCAGACGGTGGTCGAGGAACAGACCGGCGCGTTCTTCGACGAGCCCACCGTCGAGTCGCTGATGGCTGCGCTGCAGCGCTTCGATCCGGCCGCGTACGACCCGGCGGAGTGCGTCGACAATGCCCGCCGATACGACGTGACGGTGTTCTGCCGCCGCATGCTCGAGGAGATCGGCACCGTCGCACGGGCCGACCTCGCCGAGCTCACGGCCTGACCGACGGCGTGCGCGTAGGATCGCTGGGGATGGCACAGCGCTTCATCGGCGTCGACGTCGGCGGCACGAAGGTCGCGACGACCGTTCTCGAGGGAAGCACGTTCGGCGAGCCGACGCGGGCGCCGACCGACACCTCCGGCACCGAGGCACTGCTCTCCCAGCTCGCGGCGGCGATCACGACCGCGGCCGCCGGCGACGAGGGCGCGCTCGTCGGCGTCGGCGTCCCTTCCGTGATCGAGTTCGCGACGGGACGCGTGCGCTACAGCCCGAACATCCCGCTCGTCGACGTGCCCCTGCGCGAGGAGCTCGGCCGACGCACCGGCCTGGACGTGGTCGTCGACAACGACGCCACGGTGGCGGCGCTGGCCGAGGCCTGCGACGACGACGGCGAGGTCGTCGTCGACTCGCTCGTCATGTTCACCGTCGGCACCGGCGTCGGCGGCGGCATCATCATCGGCGGCAAGATCTTCCGCGGCGCCACCGGCGCCGCGCCCGAGCTCGGCCACATCATCGTCGAGGCGGACTTCGACCCCGGCGCGCCCGACCCCGACCCGAAGTTCCCCCAGCCCGGCTCGCTGGAGCGCGCTGCCGCCGGGCGCGTGCTCGACAAGCTGGCCCAGGAGGGCGGCTACGCCGACGGGCCCGCCTGCGTCGCCGCGGCTCAGGGCGGCGATCAGGCCGCGGTCGCGATCGTCGCGATCCTCGGCGAGCGGCTCGGCATGGGAATCGCCAGCATGATCTGCGCGTTCGAGCCCCAGGAGGTCGTCATCGGCGGCGGCGTCTCCAAGGCCGGCGACCTGCTGCTCAAGCCCGCCGCCGAGACGGCCTGGAAGTTCGTGCTGCCGGGCGTCGGCACGCACACGCGCATCCGGCTGGCGCGCCACGGCCCCAAAGCCGGCGTCCTGGGTGCGGCGCTGCTGGCCAAGCACGAATTTGCTGTAGCGAGGCCGGAGGCCGAGCCGCCGGTTCAGAGCGCGGGGCAGGATGCCCCGCGGAGGTGACTCCTCGTGAGGATCGCCGCCGCGTTCGACCACGCCGGCGTGCCGTTCATCGAGCTCGTCCACGAAGCGATCCGCGAGACCGGCCACGAGCCCGTCGATCTCGGCACCTGCGACGACTACCCCGATGCCGCCGCGCGCGCGGGCCGCGCGATCCACGACGGCGACGTCGAGCGCGCGGTCATCGTCTGCGGCAGCGGGGCGGGCGTCGCCGTCGCCGCCACGAAGCTGCCCGGGATCCGCGCGGCCTGCTGTCACGACACCTACTCCGCCGCGCAGTGCGTCGAGCACGACGACTGCAACGTCCTCTGCCTCGGGGCCCGCGTGATCGGCCCGGTCTACGCCCAGCACTGCATCCGCGCGTTCACGGGCGCGACGTTCTCGGGCGAGGAGCGCCACGTCCGGCGCCTGCGCAAGATCGCCGAGCTGGAGCGCCGCGGGTTCGCAGACTGACGCACGCGCACGCTTCACGGGACGGCTTGGGGCAGTGGCTAGGATCGGCCGATGAGCCAGACCCAGAACGTCAACGAGCGGCTCGCCGCGCTGACCGCCGCCGGGACCAGCGTGTGGCTCGACCAGATCCGCCGGTCGCTGGTACAGACCGGGGAGCTGCGCCGGCTCGTCGTGGAGGACAGCCTGCGCGGGCTGACGTCCAACCCGGCGATCTTCGAGAAAGCGATCCTGGGCTCACCGGAGTACGACGAGCAGATCGAGGACCTCGCGAAGGCCGGCGCCGACGCCAGGGGCCTGTATCGGGGGATCGCGATTCGCGACGTGCAGGAGGCCGCCGACGTGCTGCGCGTCGTCTACGACGAGACCGACGGCTACGACGGCTACGTGTCGCTGGAGGTCGATCCCGATCTCGCGCATGACACCGACGTGACGCTCGCCCAGGCGCGCGAGTACTGGGCCGCTGTCGACCGCCCCAACCTGATGATCAAGATCCCCGGCACCGACGCCGGCGTGCCCGCGATCGAGGCCGCGATCGCCGACGGGATCAACGTCAACGTCACGCTGCTGTTCGCCGTGGATGCCTACGCGAAGATCGCCGAGGCGTTCATCAAGGGGCTCGAGCAGCGCAAGGCCGCGGCCCTGTCGCTCGATGTCCACAGCGTCGCCTCGTTCTTCGTCAGCCGCGTCGACACCGAGGTCGACAAGCGCCTGGGCGACGACCATCCCGAGCTGCATGGCAAGGCGGGCCTCGCCAACGCGCGCGCCGCCTACCAGCGCTTCAAGGAGATCTTCCACGGCGAGCGCTTCGCCGAGCTGCTGGCCGCCGGCGCCCCCGTCCAGCGCCCGCTGTGGGCGTCCACCGGCGTCAAGAACCCGGCCTACTCCGAGACGATGTACGTCGACGGCCTCGTCGCGCCGGAGACCGTCAACACGATGCCGATGGCGACGCTGCTGGCCGCCGCCGAGCACGCGCAGATCATCGGCGCGACCGCCGACCAGGACCCGAGTGCCGACCTGCAGGCGCTGGCCGCTGCCGGCATCGACATGGACGACGTCACCGACAAGCTGCTGCGCGACGGCATCACCGCGTTCGTCACCCCGATGGAGAAGCTGCTGGCCGGGATCGAGTCCAAGCGCGAGGCGATCATCACGCACCGCCCGCCGACGATCGAGTCCTCGCTGCCGGGCAACGTCGAGGAGGCGATCGCCGGCCGCGTGCGCCGCGCCGTCGCCGACGACGTCGTGCAGCGCATCTGGCGCAAGGACGACACGCTCTGGGGCCCCGCGGGCCAGCCCGAGGTCGCCGACCGGCTCGGCTGGCTGACGCTCCCCGAGCGGATGGAGGACGCGATCCCCGAGCTCGAGCAGTTCACGCAGGACGTCATCGGCGACGGTCTGCGCGACCTCGTGCTGCTGGGGATGGGCGGGTCCTCGCTGGCGCCCGAGGTGATCTGGCGCTCGTTCGGGCCGCGCGAGGGCTTCCTCAAGCTGCACCTGCTCGACTCCACCGACGCTGCCGCAGTCCGCGCGGTGCAGGACGCCGTCGACCTCGACACGACGCTGTTCCTCGTCTCGACGAAGTCCGGCGGGACGATCGAGACGCTCTCGGCCTTCGAGCACTTCTGGTCGCTCAAGCCCGACGGCAGGCACTTCGCCGCGATCACCGACCCAGGGTCGGGACTCGTCGACCTCGCCGAGCAGCACGGCTTTCGCAAGACCTTCCTCAACGACCCCGACATCGGCGGGCGCTACAGCGCGCTGTCGTACTTCGGGCTCGTGCCGGCGTCGCTCATCGGCGCCGACGTGCGCGAGCTGCTGACGCGCGCCGGCGTCGCCGTCGCGGCCTGCAACAGCTATGACACCTCGCAGTCGAACTCCGGGCTCTGGCTCGGCGCGACGCTCGGCGAGCTCGCATTGCAGGGCCGCGACAAGCTGACGTTCGTCGTCGACGAACCGCTGTCGTCGTTCGGGCTGTGGGTCGAGCAGCTCGTCGCCGAGTCGACCGGCAAGCACGGCAAGGGCATCCTGCCGGTGGCCGACGAGCCGCTCGGGGCAGCCGAGGAGTACGGCAACGACCGCGTCTTCGTCCACCTCAAGGCGCCGGACGGCGGGGACCCGCTCGCCGCGCTCGCCAAGGCCGAGCACCCGGTCATCACGGTCAACATCGAGCAGGACCCTGCAGACCTCGCGCGCGAGATGTACTTCGCGGAGTTCGCGACCGCCGTGGCCGGCTGGGCGCTGGGGATCAACCCCTTCGACCAGCCCAACGTCCAGGAGGCCAAGGACAACACCAAGCGCGTGCTCGACGAAGGCCTGCCCGAGATCGTCGACGCCGACGACACCGCGCTGGCCGAGCTGCTGCGCGCCGGCCCACCGCACTACGTCGCGATCATGGCCTACGCCGCGCCGAGCGCCGAGCTCGACGCCGCCGCGGCCGACCTGCGCGCGGCGATCCGCGCGAAGACGAAGGCCGCGACGACGTTCGGCTACGGCCCGCGCTTCCTGCACTCCACCGGCCAGCTGCACAAGGGCGGGCCGCCGACCGGGCGCTTCCTGCAGCTCGTCTCCGACGTCGTCGCCGACGTCGAGGTGCCCGGTCAGCCGTTCACGTTCGAGGGCCTCAAGCAGGCGCAGGCCGCCGGCGACCTGCAGACGCTGCAGTCCCACGGGCTGCCCGCCGCGCGTGTCACCCTGCACGGCGAAGACCCGGCAGCCGCCGTGCGCGAGCTGACCGCGCGCGTCGAGGGGCTGCTCTAGATGGCTCAGATCGGCTTCGTGGGCCTCGGCCGCATGGGCGGCAACATGGTCCACCGCATCAAGCGCGACTCCGAGCACGACGTCGTCGCCTTCGATCCCGACGAGAAGGCGCGCAAGACCGCGGAGAAGGTCGGCGCGCGGCCGGCCAAGACGCTCGCCGAGCTTGTCAGGAAGCTCGACGCGCCGCGCACCGTCTGGCTGATGGTGCCGGCCGGCGAGATCACGCAGTCGACCGTCGACAAGCTCGCCAAGCTGCTGGAGAAGGGCGACACGATCGTCGACGGCGGCAACTCGCGCTGGACGGACGACAAGGCGCGTGCCGCTGTGCTGAAGAAGGCCGGCCTGAACTACGTCGACGTCGGCACGTCCGGCGGCGTCTGGGGCCTGGACGTCGGCTACTGCATGATGGTCGGCGGCCCGAACGCCGCGGTGAAGCGGCTCGCGCCGATCCTCGACGTGCTCGCGCCGCCCGCCGACGACGCCCACGGCCCCGGCTGGGGGCACTTCGGCCCCGTCGGCGCCGGGCACTACGTGAAGATGGTCCACAACGGCATCGAGTACGGGCTGATGCAGGCCTACGCCGAGGGCTTCAGCCTCTTCGACGCGTCGGAGTACGAGCTCGACAACGCGAAGATCGCGCACCTCTGGATGCAGGGCTCGGTCGTGCGCTCGTGGCTCTGCGAGCTCGCCGCGCTGGCCTTCGAGCAGGAGGGCAACGACCTCGCCGCGCTCGAGCCGTTCGTGCAGGACTCCGGCGAGGGCCGCTGGACCGTCGAGGACGCGATCGACAAGCGCATCCCCACGCCGGTCATCACGACCTCGCTGTACGAGCGCTTCAGCTCGCGCGGGCAGAACGCGTTCGCGGCGAAGGTCAACGCTGCCCTGCGCGCGCAGTTCGGGGGCCACGCGGTGGAGCGCAAGCCCAAGTGAGCGACAAGCCCGAGCCCGCAGACAACCCGCTGGCCGAGGGGCTCGAGCGGCTGCCCGTCCACCCCACCGTCCTGGTGATCTTCGGCGCCACGGGCGACCTCGCCAAGCGCAAGCTGCTGCCCGCGCTCTACAACCTCGCCCACGAGGGCGCCCTGCCCGAGCGCTTCCACCTGATCGGCGTCTCGCGCTCGGAGATGCCCCACGAGGACTACGCGAGCGTCGCGCGCGAGTCGATCACCCAGTACAGCCGCCGCGAGCCCGACGCCGAGGTGCTCGACGCGCTGCTGGCCGAGGTCCGCTACGTCCCCGGCGTCTTCGACGACGCATCGGTCTACGAGACGCTCGACAAGACGCTCGAGGAGTTCGACGACGCCGCCGGGCAGAACCTCAACCGCGCCTTCTACCTGTCGACGGCGCCGGAGTTCTTCCCGGTCATCGTCGAGGCGCTGGGCACGAGCGACCTCAACGCCAACGACGGCGCCGACGTCCGCGTGATCATCGAGAAACCGTTCGGCACGACGCTCGCCGAGGCCAAGGCGCTCAACGAGCGCGTGCTGTCGGTCTTCAGCGAGACGCAGATCTTCCGCATCGATCACTACCTCGGCAAGGAGACCGTGCAGAACATGTTGGCGTTCCGCTTCGCCAACACGATGTTCGAGCCGATCTGGAACCGCCAGTTCGTCGACAACGTGCAGATCACCGCGGCCGAGGACATCGGCATCGGCACGCGCGCCGGCTACTACGACAACTCCGGCGCGCTGCGCGACCTGATCCAGAACCACATGCTGCAGCTGCTGTGCCTGCTGGCGATGGAGCCGCCGGTCGACTTCTCCGCCGACGAGGTCCGCAACGAGAAGGTCAAGGTGCTGCACTCGATCGCGCCTCCGCAGCCCGAGGCGACCGTGCGCGCCCAGTACGCGGCCGGGACCGTCGGCGGCGAGGACGCGCCCGGCTACCTGCAGGAGGACGGCGTCCCCGATGATTCGAACACCGAGACCTACGCCGCGCTGCGCCTGGGCATCCAGAACTGGCGCTGGGCCGGCGTCCCGTTCTACCTGCGGACGGGCAAGCGGCTGGCGCGCAAGGTCACCGAGATCGCCGTGACGCTCAAACCCGTCCCCCACCTCGCGTTCAAGCAGGAGGGATCGGTCGGGGTCAAGCCCAACCAGCTCGTGCTGACCGTCCAGCCGAACGAGGGCGTCTCGCTGTCGCTCGGCGCGAAGATCCCCGGCACGCGGATGCGGATCCGCCCGGTGAACATGGAGTTCCTCTACGGCACGTCGTTCATGTCGCAGTCGCCCGAGGCGTACGAGCGCCTGATCATGGACGCGATGCGCGGCGACGCGACCCTCTTCACGCGCAACGACGAGGTCGAGGCGCAGTGGCGCATCTGCGACCCCGTCGTCGCGCGCTGGGAGCAGGAGCCCGGACCGCTGCCGCAGTACGAGGCCGGCACCGCCGGCCCCGCGGAGGCCGACTCGCTGCTGGAGCCCGGGGACGCCTGGCGAGCGATCTGATGGCGACGACCGACCTGCGCTGGACCGCGCAGGACACCCACCCGGACGAGATCGAGGCAGCGATCCGCAAGCTGCTGGTCGACGCCCACGCCGACAACGCGTCCTACGTGCCGGCGCGCGTGCTGAACCTCGTCTGCATCGTCGACAACGAGTACTCCGGAGAGGTCGCCAACCGCCTGCGCCGCGTCGGGCGCTTCCATCCGTCGCGGACCGTCGTCTGCTCGATCAACCGCGGCCGCACCCAGCTCGACGCGGTCGCAGCGATCGCCGCGCCGGCCGAGACCACTCCCGGGCAGTTCGCCGCGACCCGCGAGACCGTGCTCGTCGAGATCGGGACGAAGCATGTCAAGCACCTCGACACGATCGTCGACCCGCTCGTCGTCACCGACCTCCCCACGCTCGTGTGGGCGCCGCACGGCCACCCCGAGGCGGTCGACGCGCTGCTGAAGCTCTGCCAGGTCGTGCTGCTGGACTCCGTCGACGAGCCCGACCCTGCCGATGCGCTCGCGCGTGCGAACCAGCTGTCCGAGCGCGCCTATGTCGTCGACCTCGCGTGGCTGCGCTCGACCCCCTGGCGCGAGCGCATCGCCGCCACGTTCGACCCGCCCAAGCTGCGCCCAGAGCTGGCGCAGTTCTCGGCGCTGACGATCCGCCATCACCCGTCCTCGCAGGTCAGCGCCCTGCTGCTCGTCGGCTGGATGGCGTCGCGCCTGGGCTGGAAGCTGTCGCCGCTGCTGGGCGCCGGGATGTGCCTGCACGGCACCGCGCACGGCCGCCGCCAGGACGTCGCGGTCCGCCTCGAGGTGGCGCCCGAGCAGGGCGTCCGCGGCCTTGCGGGCATCGTCGTGGAGACCGCCGCCGGGCGCCACCTGCGCCTGGACCGCGGCCCAGGCGGGCTGCGCGCGACCTACAAGCACACGCGCGGGATCGAGCGCACGTGGACGATCCTCGGCGCCTCGCGCGGCGAGTCGGGCATCCTCGGCGAGGGCATCCGCCAGGCGCTGCTGCGCGACCCGACCTACGGGCCGGCGCTGGACGCCGCCACGCAGCTGGTGCACTGAGCGTCTTTGCAGAACCCGCACATCGTCTGCACCCCGCGTGCACACGCGCGCCGTACGGTGTGCGGCGATGGCGAATGTGATCGCGGTCGTCGAGGACGACGAGACCATCGCCGGGGCGATCGCCGACCGGCTGCTCGCGGAGGGGTTTCGCGTCGAGGTCGCGCGGACGGGTCCGGCGGCCGTCGAGCTGTGCGCGTCGCTGCAGCCCGATCTCGTGGTGCTGGACCTGATGCTGCCCGGGCTCGACGGCCTCGAGGTCTGCCGGCGCATCCAGGCCGAGCGCGATGTGCCGGTGCTGATGGTCACTGCGCGCGACGCCGAGGAGGACCTTCTGATCGGGCTCGGCGTCGGCGCCGACGACTACCTGACCAAGCCGTTCTCCCCGCGCGAGCTCGTCGCCCGCGTGCGCGCGATCCTGCGCCGCAGCGAGCGCGGGGGCGCCGACGCGCCGCTGCGGATCGGCACGGTCGAGGTCGACGCCGCGGCCCGGCGCGTGCGCCGTGGCGGCGACGACGTGCATCTGACCGGCACCGAGTTCGAGCTGCTCGCCGCGCTCGCCGGCCGCCCGGGGGTCGCGTTCACGCGCGAGCAGCTGCTTGCCGACGTCTGGGGCTTTCGCGCCGAGGGCACCACGCGCACCGTCGACACCCACGTCGCCGCGCTGCGGCGCAAGCTCGGCGCCGGGATCGTGCGCACCGTCCACGGCCACGGCTATGCGCTGGGAGACGCGGCGTGAACCCGCTCGGCCGGCTGCAGTCGATCAAGCTGAAGCTGTCGATCGTGATCGTCGCGGCGGTCTTCACGACGGCCGCCGTGGGGATCGTCGGCGTCGGCTATCTCGACCTCCCGGGCTGGGGCTGCGCGCTGATCGCGTCGGCGCTCGGGCTCGCCGTCGTGCAGGTGCTCGCGCGCGGCCTCACCGCCCCGCTGCGCGCGATGGAGCACGCGGCGGCGGCGATGGCGGCGGGCGAGCACGGTCAGCGCGTGCAGACCAGCTCGCGCGACGAGGTCGGCCGCCTGGCGGCGGCCTTCAACGCGATGGCCGCCGAGCTCGACGCCACCGACCAGCTGCGCCGCGACCTTGTCGCCAACGCCTCACATGAGCTGCGCACGCCGATCAGCGCGCTGCGCGCCGTCCTGGAGAACCTCGTCGACGGCGTCGCCGAGGCCGACGAGCAGACGCTGCGCGCGATGCTCGGCCAGACCGAGCGCCTGCAGCGCCTGGTCGCACAGCTGCTGGACCTCTCCCGCCTGGAGGCCGGCGCCGAGGTCCTGGACGCGCGGCGCTTCGACATCGTCGCGCTGCTCGACGAGGTCGCCGAGGAGACCACCGCCCCAGTCGCGGTCGAGTCGGCCGGGTCGCTGGAGGTCAGCGGCGACCCCGAGCGCCTGCGCCAGGTCGTGGCAAACCTCGTCGAGAACGCCGTCCGCCACACGCCTGCCGGCGAGCTCGTCAGGCTGCGGGCGAGCGCCCGAGCAGGTGGCGGCGTGCTGCTCGAGGTCGTCGACGCCGGCCCGGGCATCGCGCCGGCCGATCGCGAGCGCGTCTTCGAGCGCTTCGTCCGCGCCGACGCCGCGCGCGCCCGTGAAGAGGGCGGCGCGGGTCTGGGCCTGGCGATCGCGCGCTGGATCGTCGATCTGCACGGCGGCACGATCCGCGCCGAGGCCGCCGAGCCGCGCGGCTGCCGGATGGTCGTCTCGCTGCCGGGAACCGCGCCGTGAGCCGCGGGGTCGCGTTCTGGATCGCCGGCGTGCTCGGCGCGGCGATCGTGCTCGGGGCGCCCGCCGGTCTCGGGCTGTCCCTGGCGCTGATCGCGGTGCTCGTCGCCGGCGTCGCCGGCGCCGGCCGGCGCCCGCATCCGCTGTTCGCGGCACTGGCGCTGGCGCTGGCGTCGATGCCGGCCGTTCGCGCCGCCGGCTGGGTCGTCGCCGTCGACGTCGTTGCCGCGCTCGCGGCGGGGGCGTTCGCGCTCGGCCGTCTGCCGGTCCACGCCGCCTTCCAGCTGCCGCACGGGCTCGGCGTCGCCGGCCGCGCGCTGCGCACGCTTCTGCCCGAGCGACGCGGCGACGCGATCGGCCCGGTGCTGCGCGGCAGCGCCCTCGCCGTCGTGCTGGTGGCGGCGTTCGGCGGGCTGTTCGCGTCGGCCGACGGCGCGTTCGCCGAGCTGGCGGGCGACGCGCTGCCCGCACAGCTCGACGCCGGCGACCTGACGCTGCGCGCGCTGCTGGGCATGCTCGCGCTGGCGCTGGCGGGCACGCTCGCGCTGCCCGCGGTGACCGTGACGCGCGGCGAGCCGCGCCTGACCGCCGGCCGCCTCGAGTGGCTGATCCCGCTGGTCGCGCTCGACCTGCTGTTCGCCGCGTTCGTCGCCGTCCAGTTCACCGTGCTGTTCGGGGGCGACCGCCACGTGCTGGAGACCGCGGGCCTCGGCTACGGCGAGTACGCGCGTCACGGGTTCCTCGAGCTGCTCGCCGTCGCCGCGCTGACGCTCGGCGTGATCGCGACGGCCGTACACCGCGCGCGCGGCGACGCGCGGCTGCTGCGCATCGTGCTCGGGGTCCTGATCGCGCTGACCGCGGTCGTCCTCGCCAGCGCGGTGAAGCGCCTCGGGCTCGTCGAGGACGCCTACGGCTTCACGAACGTCCGCTTCGCCGGCCACGCGATCGTGTTCTGGCTCGGCGGGCTGTTCGCGCTTCTCGCCGCTGCCGGGGTGTCGGCACGCGTCGCCGGGCGCGCACGCGTGGTCGCCGCCGCCGGCACGCTGGCGTTCGTCCTTGGCGTGTCGCTGCTGAACCCCGAGGGCTGGGTCGCGCGGGAGAACGCCGAGCGCCAGGCGCGCACGGGCAGGCTCGACGCCTCCTACGCCGCGGGCCTGAGCGCCGACGCCACGCCGGCGCTGGCGCGGCTCCCCCGCGATCTCGCGTGCCACGTGCTGCTGCAGAACCAGTCGCAGCGCCTGCGCCGGTCTGACGGCATCCAGGGCGCAAACGTCGCCCGCAGCCGCGCCCGCGACACGCTCGACGAGCTCGCCTGCTGAGCAACCCGTGAGCTGATCAGCCCCGCACGCAGAGCCGCAGCTTCGCTGATCGCGTGAAGCCCCGGCCGCTGCGCGTCCGACCTGTGATCCGCACGCGGATCGTCCCGCGTGGCAGCCCGCGCAACGACACCCGCAGCACGCCGTGGCGGCGGACGACGGCGCGGCGCCTGCCGTCGACGCGCACAACGACGCGCGTCGCGCCACGCGGCAGCTTGAAGCTGACGACGCGGCGACTGGCGCACGTCGCGGCCGCCGCGCGCGGGCGCGGTGTGTGGACGCCGATCCCGTCGGGGAACTCGAGCCCCTCGTCGACGACCTCGACGGTCCCAGGAGCGCCGTCCGCGGCGATCGGCAGCCGCACGACGGAGCCGGCCCCGGCCGCCGGCCCGGACCCGACGACGCCGATGTCGGCGATCCAGAGCGCGCCGTCGGCCGTCACGCCGAGCCCGTACGGCGTCACGCCCTCGAGCTGCGGCAGCAGCGAGACGAGGACCGGCCGCACGACGTTGCCGGATCGGTCGTACTCGGTGATCGTGCCGGTGAAGACACTCGAGATGTAGAACGTGCCGCGGCCGCTGTCGACGATGTCCGACGGCGTCAGCGCGAGCGGCCCCTGAGCGATGAAGAGCGACTTGCCGCGGTGCGCGGCGTCGGCGACCGGCTTGCCTGTCGCGTCGCGGGCACCGCAGCCGGCCGCGTCGGTGGGCGCCTGCGGCCAGCGCGCCGAGTCGAACCTGTAGATCCCGCCGATCTCGAGCGTCGCGAGGTTCGGGCGGTTGCTGGCGACGTACACGGTCGCACCGTCGACGGCGATGCCACCGGCGGTGCCGATGCCGACGTCGATCTTGCAGTGGGGCACGCGCGCGAAGTCCGTGCGGCCCGGGCCGATCGGGCCGCGGAACATGGCGGCGTCGGGGAACCACTCGATCAGCTGGCCGGTCGCGGGGCTGGTGGGCAGCTGGTCGCCGACGTCGCCGGTGACGATGCGGCCGTCGGGCAGGACGCCGCAGCCGTAGTTCTCGGGGTTGTCGGACACCGTGACGAAGCTGTCGGGCACGAGCTTGCCGACCTCGGTGGCCTGAAGCTGCGCGAGCGTCGTCCCCTCGAGGCGGAAGAGCCCCCAGCCCTGGCGCAGCACGCCGGGCAGCGCGTTCTGCTCGGTGTCCTCGCCGGCGATGAACCAGGTCTCACCCGCCGGCTTCCACGAGACGCCGTCGGGGACGAGGCAGATCTCGGCGTTGATGTCGAGCCCGTTGGCCTTGTCGTCGGCCTCGGAGGGAATGATCGTGCGCTTCTGGCGCGTGGCCGCGTCGTAGGCGTTGAGGCGGTTGTTCTCGGCCCCGAGCACGAACTGCTGGTTTGGCTGCAGCGTGGCGGCGGCCGCGCCGCGAGGAACGGCCAGCACGGCGGCGGCGAGCGCGACGACGACGACCTTGTTCATCGGCTGACCAACCTACGCCGGGAGCCGGAACGCGGTCACGCCGCCGAGCGCGCCGAGCACGTTGTCGAAGGCGCTCGTGCACAGCGCGTCGATCGGCGTCCCCTTGACGCAGAGGTCCGAGGACGAGAGGCCCGAGCCGATCACCACCGTGTCACCGGAGATCACCGGCCCCGAGGCGACGGGCGCGAGCATCGGCGCGGCCCACAGCAGGCGCCCGTCGGTCGCGTCATACGCTCGTAGCAGCGTGTCCAGCGCAGCGTGGAAGACGACCCCGTTGACGACCGCGGTGGCGCCATAGCCGGGTCCCGCGAGTCCGCTCCAGACGACCCCGCCGCCCGCCCCGTCGATGGCATGGAAGTACGGCGGCCCGCCGATCGCCGTGGCCCCGAAGACGCGTCCACCGTGCACCGCGCTGGAGCCGAGGAAGCCGCCGATCGAGAAGTCCTCGCTCACGTCGCCCGGGGCCGCCGCGCGCGTCGCCCAGCGCCTGCGGCCGGTCGCAGGGTCCAGCGCGTAGTACGTGCCGTCCTTGTTGCCGACGCCGAGCGTCGGGACGCCCCGCGCCGACGTGAAGAGGTTCGGCGTGGCGCCGAAGTCCCAGTCGCGGCGGTTGGGTGCGTGCGGCTGGAACGTCCAGACGACGCGGGCCCGGCCGCGCGGCGGTGTCGCGTCGAGCGCCGTGATCGCCTCGGTGTGCGGCGTCCACGCCGTGTCGGCGGTGCAGTTGGCAGTGGCGATGTAGACAAGATCGCGCTGCTTGTCGAGCGTCGGCGACGACCAGACGCCGCCGCAGCCCTTCCCCGGGTTGCCGAGCTCGGGGGAGAAGTTCCAACGCCGCTTGCCGGTCGCGGCGTTGAGCACCATCAGCCCGCCGCGGATGCCGCTGGTCGCCTGGACGTCCTGGCTGTGCGTATCGACGCCGATGTAGACGCTGCCGCGGTAGACCAGCGGCGACGACTCGAATTCGGTCGTCGTATCGGCCTTTCCGCGCGAGCGGTCATAGACCCACGCCTGGCGGCCGTCACGCGCGTCGAGCGCGTACACGCGCGGGCCGGCGCCGAAGATCACGAGCCGCCTGCCGCGCACATCGGCGATCGCGGCGCTGGAGACGATCGGCCCGAACGCCGCCGCAGGCGCCGCCGCGGCCTTGAAGGCCCACACCCGCATGCCGTCGCGCAGCGCGTACATCGTCCCGCTCCAGTCGCCGACGTAGACGACGCCGTCGACGACCGCGGGCGTGGCCGTCACCGCACGGGCCGTCTTGAAGCTCCACGCCGTGCGCAGCCCCGACACCGAGCCCCGGGTGATGCGTGACCCGGGGCAGTCGTAGGAGAACGTGCGCGCGTGCGTGCGCCCGTACTCGGGCCAGTCCGGGCAGCCACGCTCCGAGGTCGGGAGCGCCGCGGCAGCCGGTGAGGCGGCGACCAGCGCCGCGACGATCCCCCCGATCAGTGCCGTCCGCACGCGCCCGCACCCTTCAGCCGGCCCGCACCACAGCGCGGCGGCTGCCGGCCGCCAGGGCGGCGTTGCCGCGGAAGCGCAGCTCGAAGGTCAGCCTGCGCGAGCGCCGCCTCGTCGTCACCGTGGCCGCGACGCGGCACGTCCTCGCGATCCGCAGCGTCCGTCGCAGCGGCGCCCGCCCGGCGCCGCGCACGCTCAGCGTGGCCGAACCGCGGCATGCGCGGGCGCGCGCGATCGTCTTCGGGAGCACGAGGCGTCCGGAGACCCGGAAGCGGTACGGCGCGCGGCGGTCGCGCGCCGGCGACACGCGCAGCGTCAGCTTCGCCTTGGGCCGACGGGCGGTCGCGGCCGCAACCCCTCCAGGCGCCGGCTTGCCGACGCCGTCGAAGCTCGCGGTCGGGCACGTCGAGCCGGGGTTGTACTGCGCGAAGTAGTAGTCGTCGAACTCGGGGCAGGGTGCCGCGTCCTTGAACGGCCAGATGCCGTCCTCGAAGCGCACGACGTAGAACCCCTGCACGTCGTTGACGAACCAGATCTCTCCGCGCTCGGCGCGCACGACTGGCCGCGCGCCGGTGCCGACGATCAGCGTCGTGCCAGGGTTGTAGTAGCCGATCTCGACAGGGTGATGCGGGTCGCGGATGTCCATCACGCGCATCCCGCCGGCGAAGTAGTCGCAGGCCAGGATCGTCGGGTCGTACAGGCGGTCGGGCGAGCAGTGATGGACGCTGTAGCCGAGCCCGTTGAAGGCGCCTTGGCCGGTCACCTCCTCGCAGTGCTCGGGCAGGTCGACCTCGAGCAGCATCGTCGACACGAGCTTGGGATGGCGCTCGTCGGCGAGGTCGAAGATGCGCGGGTAGCCGTAGTTGGCCCAGCCGTCCTTGCTGCGGCTGCAGTCCGCCGCGCCCGAGCGCTCGCCGTACTGGATCAGGAACGGGCGGCCCCCGTAGGTGACGCGATAGGCGCCCTGGCACCACTGGTTGTCCTCGAGCGGGACCTGCGCGAGCAGGTTCGCCTTCGGGTCGGGCCTGCGCGCCGCGACGTCCGAGGTGTCGACGATCAGCAGCGCGTCCTTCGGCGGGGCGTTCTGCTGGCAGATGTAGGAGCGGGTGCCGTCCTCGGTCGTCGAGCCGCCATGGGTCTGCGACGGGAACGTCCACGACGCCAGCAACTTGGGGTGGACGGGGTCTGAGATGTCGACCGGGAACGTCGTCGGCGTGCCGTCGCGGCCGGTGCTGCTCATGTAGTAGGTCATGCCGTCGGGTGAGAACCAGCCCTCGTGGCCCTTCGCCGGTGCCAGGTTGGTGCTCGAGATCAGGCGCGGCCGGCCGCAGTCCTGAGAGACGTCGTAGATGTCGAGGTAGTTGTTGAGGCTGGTCTCGATCGGCAGCAGCGACCAGTGGTCGGCGACGAGCAGCTTGCGCTTGGCGTTGACCCGCAGCGACTCCCACGGGCTGAGCATCGCGGGCGTCGCCAGCAGCGCGCCCGTCGTCGCCGGCCGGGCCGGATCGGAGACGTCGACGACCTGGGTGCCGAGGACGTCGGACCCGCGACCGAAGTACGCGCAGTCGGCGAACGAGTCGAGCGTGCCGGCGCCCGAGCTGAACACGCGCCCGACCACCTCGAGGTTGCAGCGATACCCGCGCGCGGCGCGCAGCGTCGCGATGTCGAGCGGAGGCACGTGCCCCTGCAGCCCCGTCTCCGGGGTGTCGCCGGGCCGGCAGGGCATTTGCGGGATCGCCTTGCGAGTGCCGAAGCGCAGCTTGGAGGTGTCCCCCTGCGAGATCGCCCGCGGGCTCGCGGAGGCCGTGGGCATCGTGAAGAACGGGGCCAGCCGATAGGACGGCGCGAGCAGGTACGGCGCCAGATCCAGCGGCGGCTGTGGCTGCGCGCTCGCGCTCTGCGCGCCCGCCATGCAGACGAGCGTCGCGGTCAGGCACGCGGCGAGGAGCTTCGTCGGCACGCCGGCGAGGCTGTCACGCGGACATGCGTAACGCAATCGTGCGTAGCGCCGCTAGCGCGCCCGCAGCCAATGACCCATCAGCGGATCGACGAACGCCGCGCGGCCGTCGTCCAGACGCAGGTGTGTTGCGGCGACCAGTGCATCGCGCGCCTGGGCCTGCGTGCTCTTGCCCTGGTTGGTGTATTCCAGAGCGGAGTTGGACAGCAGGCTCCCGTTGCCGGCCGCGACGGCGCCGAGAACGCGACGCTGCGCCGCTGTCAGCGCGCGCCAGGTCTGTTCCAGGGCGTCGCCGGCTTCGCGAACCGCCGCGGCCAGCGCCGTGTCGACGGGGCTCTCGGCTCCGAGCGGCTGCTCGAAGAACATGTGCGCGAGGAGCATCGCCCGCTGGGGATGGCCGTCGCTGACGGCGACGAGCGCGGCAACGTCGTCGAGCAGGTCGCCGCGCTCGGCGGTTTCGAGCCGCTCCGCGATGTGATCGCCGAGATCGGCCAGCGGCAGCGGACCCAGCGTGACGGCACGGGCCTGCTCAAAGAGGGGACGCTCGCGGTCTCCGAACAGCGACGCCATGAGCGACGGCTGTGACCCGGCGAAGAGATACGAAGCAGCCGCGCCGTGGTGCTGCAGGTGGCTGCGCAACACACCGTCGAGCTGCTCGTCGACGGTCATCAGATCCTGGAACTCATCGAAGATGACCAGGCAGCGCTGACCCGTGCGCTCGTGCACGGCGACCGGGAGCTCGAGGACCTCGTGCAATGCAGCAAGGCGGTCAGAGGCGGCGGCCTGGCCGAGGGTCGCGCCGACGCGCGCGCCGGGCAGGCCGATCTGCGCCTGCGCACTCAGGCGCGCGCGAATGGCGCGCCACGCGCCCCGGAGCCGCCCGCGGTCGAGCCCGGTGGAGTACGCGCGTGTCACCCGAATGACGACGTCATCGAGGCTCGTAACACGTGAGAGATCGACGACCGCGGGGATGATCTCGTGCGCCTCCCACGCCACGTCAGCGAGCTCCGCCAGGAGTGTCGTCTTGCCGTACCGGCGCGGAGCCCCGAGGCGGACGGACTGACCGCCCGCGGCGAGATCGAGCATGCGGCCCAGCTCGGCGGGTCGGCTCACCGCCTCACCAGGGCTGAGCGGGCGATCAAAGATGAAGGGGTTGACCATGGTCCACTCGAAGTGGACCTATTGGTCCAGTCAATCTGTACCTGGTCGCGACGCCTAGAGTCGCCCCGGTGACCGCTGCACAGCAGATCGCCGCCTGGGCCGCCGGGCTCGGGGCGAACGACATCCCCGCGGATGTCCGCGCCGCGGCCGAGCTCCACGCACTCGACGCCGCGGGCTGCGCGCTGGCCGCCCACGCCGTCGGCGAGGGGACGGCGGTTCGCGCGCTGGCCGCAGAGGAGGCGGGCGCCTTCCAGGCGACCGCGATCGGCATGCCGGAACGCGTCCCGGCGGCGAGCGGCGCGCTCGTCAACGGCGCGCTGGCCCATAGCCTGGACTTCGACGACACCCACGAGGCGTCGGTCTGCCACGTCTCCGCGGTCGTCGTGCCCGCGGCGCTGGCTGCCGGCGAGGCGGCGGGCGCAACCACGGACGAGGTCGTGACCGCGATCGTCGCGGGCAACGAGGTTGTCTGCCGGCTCGGCGCCGCCGCACCGCACGGGTTCCATGCCCGGGGCTTTCACCCGACCTCGGTGTGCGGTGTGTTCGGCGCGACTGTCGCCGCCGGGCGCCTGCGCGGCCTCGACGCCGACGGCCTCGCGCGCGCTCTCGGCCTTGCGGGATCGATGGCCAGCGGCCTGTTCGCCTACCTCTCCGACGGCTCTCCGACGAAGCCGCTGCACGCCGGCTGGGCCGCGGCGGCAGGCGTGCGCGCCGCCGCGCTCGCCGCGCACGGCCTGCGCGGACCGGCCGCCATCATCGAGGACCGCTTCGGGCTCCTCGCCGCGTACGCCGATGGCGCCGGCGAGCTGATCGTCGAGGACCTCGGCAGGCGCTGGGAGACGCCACAGATCGCGTTCAAGGCCTACCCGGCCTGCCACTTCATCCACGGCGCACTGGACGCGCTGCGCGCAGCCGGACCGCTCGCCGTCGCGGACGTCGAGCGCGTCGACGCGACGATCGCCAGCGCGGGCGCGCCGCTGGTCAGCGATCCGCGCGAGGACAAGCTCGCGCCGATCACGCCGTACGGCGCGCGCTTCAGCCTCCCCTATGCGCTCGCCGCACAGCTCGTGCACGGCACCGTCGATGCAACGACGTTCGCCGCGGTGGACCCCCGGGTGCTCGCGCACACATCGCTCATCGAAACGCACACCTGGTCGCCGGGCAGCGAGCCCTCGCCGTTCGCCGGCGCCGTCCTCGTCACGCGCAACGACGGCGCGACGCGCACCGCCGAGGTCGCCGCCCCCGCCGGCCCCGACGTCCACGCGAAGGCTGCCGCAAACGCGGCGCTGGCAGGCGTCGAGCTCAACGCGTTCGGCGACATTCTCAACGCGTTTCGGAGCGTCGCGCGCTGATGCCAACATCTCCGCACGTGCCCGGCCCACGGAGCCCCGAGCGCGCGACGGGGTTCGGGACACGCTGCGCGGGTGCTCACCAACCGACCTGCGGCGGATGAAACGTGCCGCCGGCCGGCCGCAGGACCTCATCGACCTCGAGCTGCCGGACCCGGCGAATCCGGGCGCAGCCGACGGATAGGCTCGCTCGCCGATGAGGCAGATCACCGGCGACGTCGCCCTCGGCGGCAGCCCGTTTCCCCCGATCGCGGAATACGCGTTCCTGTCGGACTGCGAGACGACAGCGCTGGTGGCCCCCAGCGGCGCGGTCGAGTGGATGTGCCTGCCGCGGATGGACTCGCCGTCGGTCTTCGGCGCGATCCTCGACCGCGACGCCGGCTACTGGAAGCTCTGCCCCAGCGACACCACCGTCCCGACCGGCCGGCGCTACGTCCCGGGAACGAACATGGTCGAGACGACCTGGGGCACGCGCACGGGCTGGGTGATCGTCCGCGACGTGCTGCTGATCGGGCCCTGGCACCACGACCGCGAGCGCTCGCACACCCACCGCCGCGCACCGACCGACTACGACGCCGAGCACGTCCTGCTGCGCACGCTGCGCTGTGTCAACGGGTCCGTCGAGATGGTGATGGACTGCGACCCGAAGTTCGGCTACGGGCGCGACCGCGTGACCTGGGAGTACGACGGCGACGGCTACAACAGCGGCTTCGCGACAGCACCGGGGCACGACGTCAGGCTGCGGCTCGACACCGACATGCGCCTCGGCTTCGACGGCGGCCACGCAAGGATCCGCACGACGATGCGCGACGGCGACCTCGCGTTCGTGGCGCTGTCGTGGAGCGAGCATGGCGGCCCGACGAGCTTCGACGACGCCCACGACCGGATCGTGCGCACCGCCGACTTCTGGCACGAGTGGCTGTCGCGCGGCGTCTTTCCCGACCACCCCTGGCGCGCCTACCTGCAGCGCAGCGCGCTGACGCTGAAGGGCCTCACCTACGCGCCGACGGGGGCGATGCTCGCGGCGTCCACGACGTCGCTGCCCGAGACGCCGGGCGGTGAGCGCAACTGGGACTACCGCTACTCCTGGATCCGCGACTCGACGTTCATGCTCTGGGGGCTCTACACGCTGGGCTTCGACGCCGAGGCCAACGACTACTTCGAGTTCATCACCGACATGGGCCGCGACGGCTCCGAGCTGCAGGTGATGTACGGCATCGACGGCGAGACCGAGCTCCAGGAGCAGATCCTCGACCACCTCTCCGGCTATGAGAACGCGCGGCCGGTGCGGATCGGCAACGGCGCCTACAACCAGAAGCAGCACGACGTCTGGGGCGCGTTCCTGGACTCCGTCTACCTACACACGAAGTCGCGCGACCAGCTGCCCGAGTCGGTCTGGCCGCTGCTGTCCCGCCACGTCGAGTGCGCGCTGGAGCACTGGCGCGAGCCCGACCGCGGCATCTGGGAGGTCCGCGGAGAGCCCCAGCACTTCGTCTGCTCGAAGGTGATGTGCTGGGTCGCGTGCGATCGCGGAGCGCGCCTGGCGCGCATGCGCGAGGACCACGAGAAGGCCGAGCGCTGGCAGGCGGCCGCCGACGAGATCCATGCCGACGTCTGCGCCAATGGCGTCGACGAGCGCGGCGTCTTCGTCCAGCACTACGGCACGACCGAGCTCGATGCGGCGAACCTGCTGATCCCGCTGGTGCGCTTCCTGCCCGCCGACGATGCCCGCGTGGTCGCGACGGTCAACGCGATCCAGGAGGAGCTGACCGAGAACGGCATGGTGCTCAGGTACCGGACGCAGACGACCGACGACGGCCTCTCCGGCGAGGAGGGGACGTTTGCGATCTGCTCGTTCTGGCTCGTGGCCGCGCTCGCGGAGATCGGCGAGGCGGTGCGCGCCCGCGAGCTCTGCGAGCGGCTGTTGTCCTACGCCTCGCCGCTGCACCTGTTCGCCGAGGAGATCGACGCGGCCTCGGGCCGGCACCTCGGCAACTTCCCCCAGGCCTTCACGCACCTCGCGCTGATCAACGCCGTGATGCACGTGATCCGCGCCGACCAGGCGATCATGGCCGCGAACCTGCCGCTGGACGCCAGCCGCCTGGAGTCCTGATGGAGGTCGAGCAGCTCCGCGACGTCGCCGCGCGCCTGGCCGCCGTCATGGCGGCCGAGATCGCGGCGGGCGCGCGCGACGTCGTCCTCGCCGGCGGCACGACCCCGATGCGCGCGCACGAGCTGCTCGGCCCGCTCGTGCCCGACTGGACCGGCGTGCACCTGTGGTACGGCGACGAGCGCTGCGTGCCGCCCGAGCACCCCGACTCCAACCACGGCCAGGCGGCCGCGCGCCTGGTCGCGCCCGGCGCCACGTGGCACCGGATGAAGGGCGAGCTCGGCCCCGACGCCGGCGCCGCCGCCTACGCCGAGGAGCTCGGCGAGAGCGTGTTCGACCTGCTCGTCCTCGGCATGGGACCCGACGGGCACATCGCGTCGCTCTTCCCGCACCGCGCGGTGTTCGACGCGGAGAACGGCGTCGCCGGCATCCACGACTCGCCCAAGCCGCCGCCGGAGCGGATCACGCTGACGCTGCGGCGCATCAACGGTGCGAGGCGGATCGTGCTCGCGGTGAGCGGCGAGGCGAAGCGCGACGCGCTGGCGCGCGCCATCGCCGGCCCGGACGAGGGGACGCCCGCGTCGCTGCTCGCGCGCGACCGGCTGCTCGTGATCGCCGACGCTGCCGCGTTGCCTTGAGCAGCGAGATCTTCCTCGCGCGCCACGGTGAGACGGAATGGTCGCGAACCGGCCGCCACACCGGGCGCAGCGACCCGCCGCTGACCGAGGCGGGGCGCGAGCGCGCCGGAGCGCTGCGCGGGCTGCTCGCTGGCCGCGACTTCGCGCTCGTCCTGACGAGCCCGCTGAGCCGCGCACGCGAGACCGCCGCCCTGGCCGGCGTCGACGCGCAGCCCCGCGACGACCTGCGCGAGATCGACTACGGCGACTACGAAGGTCTCACGACGCCCGAGATCCGCGAGAGCGTTCCCGGCTGGACGCTGTGGACCCACGGCGTGCCCGGTGGCGAGACGCTCGCGCAGGCGGGCGCCCGCGCCGACAGGGTGCTCGACGAAGCGCGGCAGGCAGGCGGCGACGTCCTGCTGGTCGCCCACGGCCACATCCTGCGCGTCCTCGCCGCGCGCTGGCTGGACCAGCCGCCGGCGTTCGGCGCGCGCCTGCGCCTGGACACCGCGACCGTCAGCGTCCTCGGCCACGAGCGCGACACGCCCGTGATCGCGCGCTGGAACGTCAGCTAGCCGCGTGTCGGCGTCGCAGCGGCGAACGCGTCGGCGGCGGCGAGGTCGAAGTCGCCATGGTCTGACCCGAGTCCCTGTGCGACGAGCGCCGCGGCAGCACAGCCGAGCACCGCGGCCTCGCGACGCTCGCGGCCGAGCGCCAGCCCGCGCAGGAAGCCCGCCGAGAACGCGTCGCCGCAGCCGGTCGTGTCGACGACGCTGATCTCGAAGGCCGGCACCGACTCGGCGCCGTCGCCGTCGGCGATCACCACGCCGTCGGCGCCGCAGGTCGCCGCGACGCAGCCGACGCCGCGGCCGGCGAGCGCGCGCGCGGCGGCCTCGACGTCGCCCGTGCCGGTCAGCCCCATCGCCTGGTCGTCGTTGGGCAGGAGGTAGTCGAGGTGCTCGAACGCCGGCGCGATCCAATCGAGGACCGCCGCCGCCTGCTCGCCCGGCGCGAGGATGTCGGCGGACGTGACGACGCCGTGCTCGCGCGCGAAGGAGAGGATCTTCGCGGCCGCCTCGCCGCCCATGAACTCGGGGGCGCCGAGGTGCAGGTGCGTCGCCTCGGCGATCGCGTCCCACGGCGCGTCGTCGGGGCCGTACGTGGCGTTGGCGCCGACGACGTGCAGCGCCGGGCGTGAGCCGTCGGGACGGATCGGCAGCACGCTCGCCGACGTCTGCACGTCGTCGCGGCGCACGAGCAGCGCGGGATCGACGCCGGCGTTCTGCAGCAGCGCGACGAGCATGTCGCCCGCGGCGTCCGTCCCGATCGCGCCCGCGCAGCGCGTGTCGGCCCCGAGCTTCGCGAGGGTCAGCGCCGTGCCGCCCGCCGAGCCGGCGGCGGTGATCTTGATCTGCTCGACGAGCGCCCCACCCTGCCCTTCGGGAATCTCGGTGACCGGGCGCACCAGCACGTCGAGCACATGCACCCCCATCGCGATGATCCGCATCAGCGAGCCTCCTTGGTCGTTCCGTATCCACGCTGGACGACGGCCGTGACGACCGCCGCGCGCTCCGCCTCGTCGAGGACGTGCGGCGTGCCGAGCTGCGCCGCGTGCCAGTAGACGCCGCAGGCCCACTCCAGCAACTCCATCGCGTGCGTCGCAGCGGCCAGGTCGTGGCCGTGGGTGATCGCGCCGTGACTGGCCATCAGCGCCGCGGTATGGCCTTCGAGCGCGTCGATCACGACCTCCGCGAGCTCGGGCGTGCCGAACGTGCGGTACGACGCGACGGGCACGTCGCCGCCGAGCATCAGCATCGCGTAGTGCACGCACGGCAGCCGCTCGAGCACGCACGACAGCGCGGTCGCCATCGGCGCGTGCGTGTGGACGACGGCGCCGGTGTCGTAGCGGGCGTAGACGCCGAGGTGCAGGTCGAGCTCGGATGTCGGCGCGAGCTCGCCATCGATGACCGCGCCCTCGAGGTCGACGACGCAGATGTGCTCGGGCGTCGTGTCGGCGAGGTTCAGGCCGGTCGGCGTCACCGCGATGCGATCCTCGACGCGCACGCTCACGTTGCCGGCGGTGCCGAGCACGAGACCCGACGCCGCGAGCAGGCGCGACTGCTCGGCGACGCGCGCGCGGGCCTCGCCGATCGCGGTCATCGCCGCACCCGCAACGCGAGCGTGCGCTCGACCAGCGCGACGTCGTAGCCGTCGGGACGACCCTCGAGCGTCAGCCGGTAGCGGCCGCGCGCCAGCGTTCGCGTTGCGACGTTGACGACGCGCTCGCCGATCGCCAGGCGGACGCTGCGGATGCGCTTGCGCCGCGCCGTGCCGGGGCCGCGCAGGACGATCCGCAGCGTGCCCGGCGCCTGGGCGTGCACACGCAGCCTGCCGCGCACGAGCGTCGCTGACGCCAGCAGTCGGCCGCGGGCGTCGAGATCGGCGCACGCGGCCTGCAGGAAGCACCGCAGCGGCGGCTCGGTCTTCGTGGTGGGACCGGCGCGGGTGAGCGCGCCGGGCGCCAGCGGCGCGAACGTCACGAAGTTGAAGCTGCCGTAGTAGAGCTGCGGGCACACCGACCGCGCGATCCGTTCGGGATCGGCCGGCCCTGGATGGCCGAGCGCGTCGAGCACCAGCTCGTAGGCCACGGCGTCGGCCGCCATGACGATGTGGTCCATCCCGATCGGGCTGCTGCGTCCCGGGCAGACATCCTGGACCTGGATGGCGCGCGCGCCCGGGAACTCGTTGGCCTTGGGCTGTGGCGTGACGGTCTCGTCGCGCAGCGTGCCGATCGTCGTGTACGACGGGCCCGCCGGCATCGGCCGGGCCGCGAGCTGCGCCAGCAGCGCCGAGCCGTGGCGCATCTGCGTGAACGACGCGACGCATCCGCCGGTGCAGTCGAACAGCGAGCCGTTGTCGTAGACGCCCGCGAGGCCGATGAAGTCGTCGACGCCGGCGGCCAGATCGGGCCAGATCCGCAGAGCGAACATCGGCTGAAAGCCGCCCTGGCTGTGGCCGAGGATCGAGATCTTGCGCGCGCTGCGGCGCTGGACCTCGCGGATCGCGGTGACGACGTACTCCACGGTGCGCTGCGTGTCGGGGTAGCCGTACTGAGGCAGCGCGACGGTGCAGACGCTGTGGCCGCGGCGCAGCAGCGCCGGCCCGTAGCCCGCCTCCCAGTTCTCGCGCGGCGTCACGCCGGTGCCGTGCACGAGCAGCACCGGCAGCCGTGGCGAGTAACGCAGGTCGCCGCTGCAGTCCAGCGCCGCCAGCCGCGCGTCGCGCGGCTCGGTCAGCGCCGGGCCGGGGTCGGCGCCGGCAGGCGACGCCGTGGCCAGCACCGCGGCCGCAATGGCGATGACGCGACGCACGCTACGCTCGCACACGGGTCGTGCGTGACCGCATCGGCAGCAGCGCCCCGTTGCCGGCGAACCTGGCCTGCGCGGTCACGGCCCCGCGGGCGCGCAGCGTCCGCGTGTACGTGCATCCGCCCTTGCCGCTGCGCAGCGGCGCCGACGCGCGCGCGACGATGCGCGTGCCGCGGCGCAGCTGCAGCACGACCTTGCCGCGACAGCCGACGCCCGGCACCACGCTCGCGGGCAGGCTGAGGCGCCCGCCGAGGCGCACGGCACGGCCGCGGCGACGCACGTCGAGCGACAGGCGGCCCGGGCGCACGCGCCCGGCGGCCGGCGGTTCGCCGAACACCGCCGTCGCGACGTTCGCGATGCGCGCGCGCTGCGGGTGATCGCCGACCGGCACGCGCGCGACCTCCTCCTCGCTGTCGTAGGAGAGGACCGAGAGCGTGTCGTCGCCGGCGACCGAGACGTAGCAGTACTTGCCGTCGGCGCTCGTCGTCGACCAGTAGGTCCGCGCGCCGAGCGGGTGGATGCGATGGGAGAAGTCGTCGCGGTGCACGATCGCCGCGTAGTTCGACATCGTGCCGGCGACGCACAGCTTCTTGCCGTCGCCGCTCATCGCGATGCCGTGGTGTGCGGAGTCGAGGATGTAATCCTCGCGGCTGCTCGGCGTCGCGGCGCTCAGCGGCAGCTTGGCGAGGCGCGTGACGCGCTCGCGCTCGAGGTCGAACTCGACGAAGCCGTGGAAGAAGGAGACCTGGAAGTAGAGGAACTTCTCGTCGGGCGACAGCGCCATCGGGCGCACCGCGGCGCTCATGTCCGGGTGCCCGGCCTCGGCGAGCTTCTCGCTCATGTTCCACTGCTTGAGGACCTTCAGCGTCTGCGCGTCGACGATCTGGAAGACGCGGTTGCCCTTCAGCGCGTCGAGCGCCGGGGCGTCACCCGGGGTGTAGACGCGCCCGATGCTCGCGTGGAAGATCCGCGTCCCGTCGACGGAGAAGTTGTTCTCGTGCGGCGTGTCGCCCGACACCCACGTGCCCGCGAGGTTGCCGGTCGCGGTGTCGATGACGTTGACGTAGTTGGGGCCGGTGAGGTTCGGCGAGGAGATCACGAAGCGCTTGCCGTCGAGCGACAGCGCGGCGTGGTCGGCGCGCGCGCCGGTCAGCTCGCGCCGCCAGACGATCCTGCCGGTGGCGAGGTCCAGCGCGATCGCGTCGTTGAAGCTCGGCCGCGACACGTACAGCGTGCGCCCGTCGGGCGATGCGTACATGTCGTCGACGAACTGGTCGTGGCCCTCGCCGACCAAGGTGCGCGTGAACAGCAGCGCGCCGGTCTTGACGGGGTTGAGCATGATCTCCGCCAGCCGCTCGGCGCGGTCGGGCACGATGTTGATGCGCGCGAGGCGCGCGTAGGTCGGGACGTCCAGCACGTCGGCGGTGCCGTCCCAGTTGTTGCCGACGATCAGCGCCCGGCGCGTGTCGGCGGCGCTCGCGTCCGCCGGCGCGCCCGTCACCCCACAGCAGACGACCGCAGCGGCCAGGACCGCGGACCCGCGCAATCTCAGCATGCGACGAGATTACCGCTAATCTGAACAAAGGTTCGTCTTCATGGTCGACCCCTCTCCCACAGCCCAGCTGCGCCGCGCCCCGCTGCAGGAGCGCGGGCACGACAAGGTCCGCCGCCTGCTCGAGGCGGCCGACACGCTGCTGGCGCGCGACGGCGCCGACGATCTGACGACACCGCGCGTCGCCGACGAAGCTGGCGTCTCGGTCGGCACGCTGTATCGCTGGTTCCCCGACAAGGACGCGATCGTCGAAGCGCTCGCGATCAACCACTGGGCCGAGCTGCTCAAGCTCGTCGACGAGGTCGCCGACGCGCACGAGCGGCAGCCGGGCCCCGACCTGTTCGGCGACGTGATCGACGCGCTCGCCGACGGCTTTCGCGCGCGCCCCGGGTTCCTCGCGCTGTGGTACAGCAACCTACGCACCGAGCAGCTGCGCGCCGCCACGCGGCCGGGCCGCACGGAGGTCGGGCGCTCGATCGAGCGCATGCTCAAGGTCCACTACCCGGGTGCCGGGCCCAAGCTGCGCGCGACGGTCACCCGGATGGTCGTGCTGATCGGCGACGGCCTCGTGCGCGAGGCCTTCCGGCTGGACCGCGACGGCGACGCGACCGTCCTCGCCGAGGGCAAGGTCGCGATGCGTTCGTACGTGGAGACGCGCCTGGCCTGAGCGGCCGGCAGCGTGCGGCTGTGGATGCGCAGCCTGCACTTTGCGACGATGCTGCTCCCGATGGACACGGATCCCCGCATCGAGGAGGACACCGCCAAGCGCGGCAACGGCGCCCCTGCCCGCACCCATCCGCCGCGGCGCGGCGCGATGGACCCGTACATGGACAACAAGTACGTGGCGGATCCGACGCCGTTCGTCGAGCGCCTGCCCGAGCAGTCGCCGTTCCCGCCGATCGCCGACTACGGGTTCCTCAGCGACTGCCACACCGCCGCGCTCGTCGCCCCCGACGGCACCGTGGAGTGGCTGTGCCCGCCGCGCTTCGACGCGCCCTCGATCTTCGCGGCGATCCTCGACCGCAGCGCCGGCGGCTTTCGCCTCGGCCCGAGCGCGATGGGCGTGCCGGCCGGCCGGCGCTACGAGCCCGGCACGAACATCCTCGAGACCACCTGGATGACGCCGACGGGCTGGCTGATCGTGCGCGACGCGCTGATCATCGGCCGCTGGCGCGAGCGCACGATGGGCTCCGCCACCGCGCACACCCGCCCGCCGACGGACTTCGAGTCGCACCACTGCCTCGTCCGCACGATCCGCTGCATCCACGGCCAGGCCCAGGTCGAGCTGCTGTGCGAGCCGATGTGGGACTACGGCCGGGTCCCCGCGATCTGGGAGCGTGTCGACGGCGACCCGATGTCCGTCGACGCCACCGACGGCAGCGACAACCTGCGGATCCGCGTGACGAGCGACCTGCGCGTCGGCATCGAAGGCTCCGTCGCCCGTGCGCGTCACCGGATGCAGACCGGGGAGACGCGCTACTGCGTGCTCTCGTGGTCGCGCCTGCTCGACGGGCCGCGCAGCGCCGAGGAGGCCGAGGAGGCGCTGCAGACGACGTCTGAGTACTGGCGCGGCTGGCTGGCCGACGGCAAGTTCCCCGATCACCGCTGGCGCGGGCAGCTGCAGCGCTCGGCGCTCGTGCTCAAGGGCCTGACCTACGCGCCGACCGGTGCGATGGTCGCCGCGCCCACGACGTCGCTGCCCGAGACGCCGGGCGGAGAGCGCAACTGGGACTACCGCTTCACGTGGATGCGCGACGCGACGTTCACGCTGAGCGCGCTGAACTCGCTCGGGCTGTCATGGGAGGCCGACGACTTCATCCAGTTCGTCGCCGACGCCGAGCGCAACTCCGACGGCTCGCTGCAGATCATGTACGGCATCGGCGGCGAGCGTCAGCTGCCCGAGATGACGCTGGACTACCTCACCGGCTACGAGGGCGCCTCCCCGGTGCGGGTCGGCAACGGCGCGCACGACCAGCGCCAGAACGACGTCTACGGCGCGGTGCTCGACTCGCTCTACCTGCACACGAAGGAGTACGGCCACAACTCCCAGCGCCTGTGGCCGGTGATCGAGGACCAGGTCAACCGCGCCGTCGAGACCTGGAAGCTGGCCGACCAGGGCATCTGGGAGACGCGCGGAGAGCCCAAGCACTACACCTCCTCGAAGCTGATGTGCTGGGTCGCGCTGGATCGCGGCGCACGCCTGGCGGCGCGGCGCGGCAAGGTCGAGCTCGCCGACCAGTGGCGCGAGGTCGCCAACACGATCCACTCGGAGATCTGCGAGAAGGGCATCGACGAGCGCGGGGTCTTCACCCAGCACTACGACACCGACGCGCTCGACGCCTCGCTGCTGCTGATGCCGCTCGTGCGCTTCCTCCCCGGCGACGACCCGCGGATGCACGCGACGGTGATGGCGATCAACGACGAGCTGACCGAGAACGGCCTCGTGCTGCGCTATCGCGTCGACGAGACCGACGACGGCCTCTCCGGCGACGAGGCGACGTTCCTGATCTGCTCGTTCTGGCTCGTCTCCGCGCTGCTGGAGATCGGCGAGCGCAAGCGCGGGCGCCAGCTCTGCGAGCGCCTGCTGTCGCTCTCCAGCCCGCTCGAGCTGTACGCCGAGGAGCTCGACGCGCAGACCGGCCGCCACCTCGGCAACTTCCCGCAGGCCTTCACCCACCTCGCGCTGATCAACGCCGTCATGCACGTGATCCGCGACGAGGAGTCCGCCCCGCTGGCGTGACGCAATAGCAGGGTGCCACCCCGTCGCTAGGGGACACCCGGCGCGCGCACACTCAGCCGGTGAGCGACGAAGAACGCAGCGACGATCGCCGGCGCGGACCCGTGGTCCCGCTCTGGGGTGTGCTCGCCGTCCTCGGCGTGCTCGCCGTCGGGATCGCCGGCGGTGTGCTGCTCGCCGGCGGCGATGACGACACGGCGCCCGCGGCGGCCGCGAAGACCGTCGACGACGCCCAGACGGTGACGTTCCAGAAGCCCAAGGACCCCGGCCCCAAGCCGTTCACCGAACCTGCCGACGAGGAGGGCCCGGAGACGGTGTCCTTCAAGCCGAGCGTCCCGGGCAGCGGCCCGTTCGGCGGTTCGGGCTCCAACGTCGTGTGCGACCGCGACCGGCTGATCCGCTACCTCAAGGCCAACCCCGCGCGGATGCGCGCCTGGGCCGCAGCGCTCGGCGTCAACCCGACGTACCGCTCGGTGCGGCGCTACATCGCAAAGCTCCACCCGGTCACGCTCAAGCAGGACACGCGCGTCACCAACCACACCTTCGACGGCGGCCGCGCCGTCGGCTTCCAGTCGATCCTGCAGGCCGGGACGGCCGTGCTGGTCGACGACCACGGGCGCCCCGTCGTGCGCTGCCGCTGTGGCAACCCGTTGACCGAGCCGGTCTTCATCCCGACCGCGCGCTGCCTGTACTGCCCGCCGCGCTACACGCCGCCGACGGAGGTGTGCGAGTACTGGAAGCGCACCACGACCTACACGCGGCGCTGGACGCCGGACGGCGAGTACACGAACACGACGTTCGACGAGACGTTCATCCGCCGCTCTCGCCGCGGGCCGTTCGACGACTGCTGGGCCGCATATCCAGACCCACCGCACGTCAACATCGTCGACGTCTACACCGGGCCGCGACGTCCGCGTACGCCGACCAACCCGACGCCGCCGCCGGCGCAGACGGGCAATCCGCAGGCGTTCTTCACGCCATCGGCCGGCACGACGGGCGACCAGTACACCCTGCACGCGTCGGGCTTCCCGGCGAGCACGGGCCTGTCGATCACGCTGACGCGCCCCGACGGCGTCGTCGAGCGCTACTCGATGACGACGAACGGCGCAGGCGCAGCGTCCTACACCTTCCCGCGCACCGGCGGCAACACGGTGCTCGGGACATACACGGCGACGATCTCCGGTGGTGGGCGCTCGACGCAGGCCTCCACGCACGTGTCTGCGGGCGCGCAGCAGCAGGCTCCGGCGCCGCCACCACCGCCACCCCCGCCCGCGCACGAAGAGCCCGACCCGCTCTCCCCGGAGGCACTGGAGAACATCCAGTGCGACCCGCCGCGCTCGCAGCTCGAGTCCGAGCAATGCGCCGCCGTCGACTAGGAGCCGCCGACACGACCCCCCGCTAGGAAACGTTGGCTGTGTTTGTCCGACTTTTCGCCAGCCAAATACAGCCAAACGTTTTTCGCTGGGTGTCGCGCCGCGCTCTTGGCAGGCCCAAGCGGTGCCACGCCTTCAACGCGCAGGTGTGCCGGCGCAGGGCAGTGGGCCGCCTCGCGGGGTAACGACCGCGTAAGGCGAGGTTGTAACGCTCGGCGGTGCGGGCAGACTGTCAACGAATGCCCGTCAGGCACGCCGACCTCGAGGCCGTCCGCGACCGGACCCTCGGCCTCGTGGCCCACCTCGGGCCGGAAGACCTCGAGCGCGTGCTCGATCCGCTGATGTCCCCGCTGGTCTGGGACCTCGCGCACATCGCCGCCTACGAGGACCTCTGGCTGTGCCACCGCCACGGCGGACTCGATCTCCTGCACCCCGAGCTCGCCGCGATGTACGACGCCTTCGAGACGCCCCGCGCGGTACGCGGCGACCTGCCGCTGCTCGACACCGCGGGGGCGCTGGCCTACCTGGCCGACGTGCGCGAGCACAGCGAGCGGGTGCTCGAGCAGAGCGGCCCCGGCGACGGCACCGTGCTCGAGCTGGTGCTGCGCCACGAGCTCCAGCACACCGAGACGATGCGCCAGGCGATGGCGCTCGGCGGCCTGCTGCCCGCGGGCGACGGCGTGCTCGCGCCGGTGGCCGGTGACATCGCGGCGGCGGATTTCGTCGCCCTGGACGCCGGCTCGTTCGCGATGGGCGCGGGCCCCGAGCGCTTCGCCTACGACAACGAGCGCCCACGCCACGAACGCCATGTCGCGGCGTTCGCGATCACGCGCCAGCCGATCAGCAACGCCACCTGGATGCGGTTCAGCGAGGGCGGCGGCTACGTGCGTCGCGAGTGGTGGAGCGACGAGGGCTGGTCGTGGAAGCAGTGCTACGACATCACCAACCACCCGGGGATCGCGGCGGGGCATCCGGACGCACCGGCCTGCCACGTCTCCTGGTTCGAGGCCGAGGCCTTCGCCAACTGGGCGCAGGCCCGCCTCCCCACCGAAGCGGAATGGGAGAGGGCCTCGACCTCGGACCAGCTGGATGGCACCGGTCTCGTCTGGGAGTGGACCGCGTCGCCCTTCGTCGGCTACGACGGCTTCGTCGCGCACCCCTACCGCGAGTACTCCGAGGTCTTCTTCGGCGACGAGTACCGCGTCCTGCGCGGCGGCTCGTGGGCCTCGCACCCGCGCGTCGCGACCGCGACGTTCCGCAACTGGGACCTGCCACAGCGCCGCCAGATCTTCGCCGGCGTGCGCCTCGCCCGCGACGCGGAGGCGGCGTGATGGAGCCGATCTGCCTCAGCGACAGCGTGATCGTGCGCAGCCTGCTCAACGGCGACGAGCGCACGCTCGCCGACGACGTCCTCGACGGCCTGACACGCCCGTTCAAGGAGCTGCCGCCCAAGCACTTCTACGACGCGCGCGGCGCCGAGCTGTTCGACCGCATCTGCGAGCTGCCCGAGTACTACCCGACGCGCTGTGAGCGGGCGATCCTGCACGCCCGCGCCGACGAGATCGCCGAGCGCACGGGCGCGACCGACCTCGTCGAGCTCGGCTCGGGGACGGCGTCCAAGACGCGGGTGCTGCTGAGCGCGCTGCATGCCGCCGGCACGCTCGAGCGCTACGTGCCCCTCGACGTCACCGAGTCGATGGTGCGCGCGACGGCGATCGAGCTCGTCGACGAGTACCCCGGCCTGCTCGTGCACGGGATCGTCGGCGACTTCGAGCGCCATCTGCACGCGATCCCGCCGGCGTCCGGGCCGCGGATCGTCGCCTTCCTCGGCGGCACGATCGGCAACTTCACGCCGGGCTCGCGACGACGCTTCCTGCGCGGCCTGGCCAAGTCGCTGCGCCCCGGCGACGTGCTGCTGCTCGGCACCGACCTCGTCAAGGACCCCGACGTGATCGAGGCCGCCTATGACGACTCGGCCGGCATCACCGCGGAGTTCAATCGCAACGTCCTGCACGTGCTCAACCGCGAGCTCGACGCCGACTTCGACCCCGACGCCTTCGACCACGTCGCGTTCTTCGACCGCGAGCGCGAGTGGATCGAGATGCGCCTGCGCGCCCAGCGCCGCCACAGCGTGCGGATCGGCAAGCTCGGCATGCGCGTCGAATTCGCCGCCCGCGAGGAGCTGCGCACCGAGATCTCGGCGAAGTTCACGCCGCTGCGCCTCGAGGGCGACCTCGCCGCTGCGGGCCTAAGCCTGGACGAGCTCTACACCGACGACGACGGCCTCTTCGGGTTGTCACTGGCGAGCCGAGCTACGGACACGTAGGATCTGCGCATGGGTCAGGGAATCGGCCGGGTCGTGCTGCTTGCGACGCTCATCGCGGTGCTCGGCGGAGCGGGAACGGCGCACGCCGACCAGTCGCCGGCGGGCTCGAATGACTTCGGCTGCAAGCCGACCGTGGCGCACCCGCGGCCCGTCGTGCTCGTCCACGGCCTCGGTGCGACGCAGAGCTGGAACTGGGGCTACCACGCGCCGCGGTTGAAGGCCGCCGGCTACTGCGTGTTCTCGCTGACCTACGGCGTCGATCCGCGAATGGTCATCTTCGGCCTGCCAGGCGGCACGATCCGGATGGAGCAGAGCTCGGGCGAGCTCGCCGCGTTCGTCGATCGCGTGCTCGCGGCCACGGGTGCGGCGAAGGTCGACATCGTCGGGCACTCCGAGGGGACGGTCATGCCGCGCTGGTACCTGGAGAAGCGCGGGGGCGCAGCCAAGGTCCAGAAGTTCGTGGCGCTCACGCCGCTCTGGCGCGGGACGCAGCTGCTCGCGATCGACCAGCTGCGCGACGCGGCCCCGGCGCTGTCGGGCATCGTCGTCAACCTCGTCGCCTCGCTCTGCGGGTCGTGCCCGCAGTTCATCAGCGGCTCGCCGTACCTGAACACGCTCAACGCCGACGGCGAGGCCGTGCCGGGCATCGAGCACACGAACATCATGACCCGCTACGACTTCCTCGTGGTCCCCTACACGAGCGGCGCGATGCGCGACGGCGGCACCAACATCGTGCTGCAGGACGTCTGTCCCGACGACTACTCCGAGCACGGGCTCGTGGGCTTTGACCCGGTCGTCACACAGCTGGTTCTCAACGCGCTGGACCCCGCGCACGCCACCGCAGTGCGCTGCTGAAGTCGTCTCACATACGCTGCGCCGCATGAAGATCGAAGGCAGTGGAGCGCTCGTCGCAGGCGGCGCGTCGGGACTCGGTGAGGCCACGGCCCGGCGCCTGCATGAGCACGGCGCGGTCCTCACGATCGCCGACTGGAACGACGAGAAGGGCCAGGCGCTGGCCGACGAGCTGGGCGCCGGCTTCGTCAAGGTCGACGTGCGCGAGGAGGACCAGGTGCAGGCCGCCGTCGATGCTGCGGCCCAGGCCGACGGCGGGCTGCGGATCGCTGTCTCCTGCGCGGGCGTCGGCGTCGCGGTGAAGACCGCGAGCTCCAAGGGCCCGCATCCCCTGGATCTCTGGAACAACGTCATCGGCGTCAACCTGACCGGGACGTTCAACGTCTGGCGCCTCGCCGCGACGGCGATGCTCGCCAACGAGCCCGACGAGGGCCTCGAGCGCGGCAACCTGATCGCGACCGCATCGATCGCGGCGTACGACGGCCAGATCGGCCAGGTCGCCTACTCCGCGTCCAAGGGCGGCATCGTCGGGATGACGTTGACGGTCGCGCGCGACCTCGCCCAGAACGGCATCCGCGCCAACACGATCGCCCCCGGCCTGTTCAACACGCCGCTGCTCGCGGCGCTGCCCGAGGAGGCCAAGGAGTCGCTCGGCAAGCAGGTGCCGTTTCCCTCGCGCCTGGGCGACCCGGCCGAGTTCGCCCAGCTTGTGCAGTCGATCGTCGAGAACCCGATGCTCAACGGCAACACGATCCGCCTCGACGGCGCGCTGCGGATGGCGCCGCGCTAGCGGCGCAGCACGACCGTCCGCGTCGCCGATCTCGCGTTGCCCGCGAGGTCGGTGAGCGTCACCGTCAGCCGCGCCCGCACACGCGCTGAACGGCGCAGCCTCGCCTTGCCGGCCTTCGTCAGGCGCAACGTCAGCGTGCGCGTGCCCTTGGCGGTGAACGTCAGCCTGCCGCTAGCCAGCACGCTGCTACCGGCCTTCAGCCGGGCGCTCGCGGTCGCCGGCTCGGACGCTGTGACGCGCGCACGCAGCGGGTCGCGCGCCGACGGCTTGACGCCGAGCGCCGGCGCCGCCGTGTCGACGGCCGGTGGTGGGGGCGGCGGGGGCGGCGGCGGTGGCGGCGGCGGGGCGCCCGGCGGCGGTGGCGGCGGTGGCGGCGGTGGCGGTGGCGGCGGGGGTGGCGGTGGCGGACCCCCCGGCCCGACCACCGTCACCCTGCCGGTCATGCCCGAGTGCACCTCACAGAGGAAGCCGAACAGCCCCGCCTGCGCGAACGTGTGGGTGAACGTCGTGCCGCTGGACCGTGTCTGCCACAGGCTCTCGACCGACCCGAGCGGATGAGCGGAGAAGGCATCGCCGGCGCTGTCGGCGACCCACGTGACCTTCTCGCCCTGCGCGATCGTGACGTTGCTCGGCGAGTAGCTCGCGCCGAAGCTGCCACCGAACGTGATCGTCGCGTCGGCGGCGCGCGCACCGGCCGGCCAGGCACAGAGGGCCACGACAATCGCGATCAGCCCGCCGAGGCGCACGTGCATATCTTCCACGGACGCCGCCGCAGCCCTGATCCTTCCCGCAGATAACCTGCGGGGCGATGGCCGAAGAGCTCAGCGCCGCAGACCGCTCCGCGCTCGCCGCGGAGCAGGGCTCGGTCAACATGGCCGTCGGCGGCGTGCTCGTCTTCGAAGGCGGGCCGGGGCTGGACCAGGCGGAGATCATGCGCCGGATCGACGAGCGGCTGCACCTGCTGCCGCGCTATCGCCAGCGCCTGAAGATGCTCGCCCCGGGCGTCACGAACCCGGTCTGGGTGGACGACGAGGACTTCGCGATCGACTGGCACCTGCGCAGCGCGGCGCTGGCCAAGCCGGGCGCCAACCGCCAGCTCGCGGCGGTTGTCGCGCGTGAGCTGTCGCGGCGCCTGGACCGCTCTCGCCCGCTCTGGGAGATGACGCTGGTCGAAGGGCTCGCCGGCCAGAGGACCGCGCTGATCCCGAAGATGCACCACGCGCTGGTGGACGGCGTCGCGGCCGTCGACATCGGCACCGTGCTGCTCGACCCCACGCGCGAGCCGCTGCACATCCCGGCGCCCGACGGGCCATGGGAGCCGCGGCCGTATGACCGCGGGCGCCATCTCGCGCGCCTCGGGATGACGCCGATCGTGCGCGCGCAGCAGTTCGCGTGGGAGTCCGCCCAGCGCGCGCTGACACCCGACCCGCGGCGCCGCGCCAACGATCTGATCCGCGCGACCGAGCTGCTGACCCAGCTCGCGCGCACGCGCCCGTCCGCGCCGATGACACCGCTGAACAACCCCGTCGGCCCGAACCGCAGCTACGCGATGCTGCGGGTCGAGCTCGCGGACATCAAGCACGCGGGCAAGGCCTACGGCGGCACGGTCAACGACATCATCCTCGCGGCCGTCACGGGGATGCTGCGGCGCTACCTGGACACCGCCGGCCACAGGCTCGACGCGCCGCCGGTCGCGCTCGTGCCGGTGTCGGTCCGCAAGGAGGGCGAAGCGGGCGGCAACCGGATGTCCACCGTCCTCGTGGACCTGCCCGTCGACGACGAGAACCCGCTGCGCCGCGTCGCGACGATCAACCAGACGATGACCAAGCTGAAGGACTCCGCGGCGGTGCGCGCCGGTGCCCTGCTGCTCGGCGCGGCCGGCTGGGCGCCGCCGCTGGTCTCCGGCGGCCTGGCACGCGCGATGAGCGGCGTCCGCGCGTTCAACCTCGTCGTCTCCAACGTCCCCGGCCCCCAGCAGCCCTTCTACCTCAACGGCCATCGCCTGCTCGAGGCCTACCCGGCCGTCCCGCTGAATCCCGCCAACCAGGGCTTCAGCGTCGGCGTGCTCAGCTACGACGGCGGCGTGCATTTCGGGCTGCTCGGGGACCGCGACCTCGACCCACCCGTCGAGCTCGCCGCCGAGCACCTGCGCGCCGGCCTCGACGAGCTGCTGCAGGCGCGCTACGTCGTGAAATAGGGGTCTAGCGCGGCGGGCGCGGCGCGGTGCCGCCCACGCGCGGCCGCGCGCGCTGGGCCAGCGACGCCTGGTCTGAGCGCGAATCGGAGACCGCGCCGCGCAGCGCCGCCGGCAGCTCGACGCCGGCGAGCTGGACGCGCGGCCGCGGCCCGTACTCGCCGAGCGACTGGATCGTCCAGCCGCGACCACGCAGGTCGTCGAGCACCGGGCCGGGGATGCGCGCGTCCTCGATGCTCAGCGTCGCCGTGCCCGCCGTGTCGAACCGCTGGGCGTCGACGACGTCCGCCAGCCGCATGCCGAAGTCCACGCGGTCGAGGATCGTCTCGAGCACGCCCATGATGATCGTCGCGCCGCCTGCCCCGCCGGTCACGAGGAACGGCTGCTTGTCCTTGACGACGATCGTCGGGCTCATCGAGGAGCGCGGGCGCTTGCCCGGCGCCGGCTGGTTGGCGCTGCCCGGCGCGCCGAAGTCGGTCATCTCGTTGTTGAGCAGGAAGCCTGCGTCCTTGACGACGACGGCCGAGCCGAACTCCTGCTCGATCGTGCACGTCAGCGCCACGGCGTTGCCACGCGCGTCGATGATCGAGATGTGCGTCGTCGACCCGGTCGGGTTCGCGTCGGGCGGCAGCGGGCCGGCGCCATGGGCCTTGGTGCGCGCCTCGTCGATCTCCGCACGCCGCTGCGTCGCGTACGCCTTGCTCGTCAGCGTCGCCTCCGGGACCTTGACGAAGGCCGGGTCGGCGACGTAGGCGGCGCGGTCGGCCCAGGCGATCCGCTGGGCCTCGGCGACGAGGTGGATCATCTTCGCGCTGAACGGCCCGGCGGCCTCGAGGTCGTAGCCCTCGAGCAGCTTGAGCATCTGCAGGATCGCGATGCCGCCCGACGTCGGCGCGCCCATCGCGTCGATCTCGACGCCGCGGTAGCTGCCGATCAGCGGCGCACGCCAGCGCGGGCGGTAGGTCTCGAGGTCAGCGCGCGTGAGCAGTCCCTTGCCACCCATCTCGGCCACGATCTGCGAGGCGACGAGGCCGCGGTAGAAGGTTCCCTTGCCGTAGCGCATGATCCGCCGCAGCGTCGCGGCGAGCTTGGGCTGGCGCAGGATGCTCCCGGGCGCGTACGCCTGCCCGGTCGGCTTGAGGTACTGCTCGGCGGAGGCCGGATAGAGCGCCAGCCGCTTGGCGTTGGACGCCATCGAGCCCGACAGCGACGTCGGGACGCGAAAGCCGTTGGTCGCGAGGATCTCGGCCGGCGCGATCGCCGCCGCCATCGGCAGCGTGCCATAGCGGTTCAGCGCCGTGTCCATGCCGGCGACGAAGCCCGGCACGCCGACGGTCGTGTGGCCGGTGAACTGCTTGGCCAGCGCGTCGTTGACGTACTGGTCGGCGCGGATCGATGCCGGCGCGGTCTCGCGGAAGTCGAGTGTGCGCACGGCGCCGGTGCGGCTGCGGTAGACCATGAAGCCGCCGCCGCCGATCCCGCAGGACTGCGGGCGTGCGACGCCCAGCGCGAAGGCCGTCGCGACGGCGGCGTCGACGGCATTGCCGCCCTGCTCGAGCACCGTGCGCCCGACGCGCGCGGCCGCAGGCGACTCGGTTGCGACGACCCCGAGCTCGCTCGTGACTCCCTGGTGGAACTTCGAGCCGGGCGTGGCCCCGGCAGGAACCGCGCCGAGGGCCAGGATCAGCAGGCAGGCCAGCAGGGCGGTTCGCATGTCCGTTGGCGTACCCGGCGCACGGCCGGGTACGCCAACGCAACAGCTACTTCAGGCGCTCCACCAGCATCGCCTCGCCCTGACCCTGGGCGACGCACATCGTCTCCAGCCCGATCGTGCCGTCGAGCGTCTCGAGGTCGTTGAGCAGCGTCGTCATGATCCGCACGCCCGTCATCCCGAACGGGTGACCGAGCGCGATCGCGCCGCCGTGCGGGTTGAGCTTGTCGTAGTCGAACCCGACCTCCTCGGCGATCGGGATCACCTGCGCGGCGAACGCCTCGTTGAGCTCGTAGACGTCGACATCGCCGATCGTCATCCCGGCGCGGTCCAGCGCCTTCTTGATCGCGCCGATCGGTGCGACGCCCATGTACTCGGGCTCGTTGCCCCAGGTCGCGGCGGTGATCACCCGCGCGCGCGGCTTCAGGCCGAGCTCAGCGGCCTTGTCCGCCGACATCACGAGCGACGCGGCTGCGCCGTCGTTCAGCGGGCAGGCGTTGCCGGCCGTGACCGTGCCGTCCTCCTTGAAGGCCGGCTTCAGCGTCGAGAGCTTCTCGAGCGTGGTCCCCGGGCGCGGGCCGTCGTCCTTGGCGACGACGGTGCCGTCCTCGAGCGTCAGCGCGACGATCTCGCGATCGAAGAAGCCGGACTCCTGGGCGGCGACGGCACGCTCCTGGGAGCGCACCGCGAACTCGTCCTGCGCCTCGCGCGTGACGCCGTAGCGCTCGGCGACGTTCTCGGCGGTCATGCCCATCGCGATGTAGGCGTCGGGCTGGCCCGGGTTCTTGCCCTGGAGCTTCTCGTTCTGGTACTCGGGGTGGGCTGCCTCGGCGGTCTCGTTGTAGCGGGAGACGAACTCCACGCCACCGGCGAGATAGATGTCGCCCTGGCCGGCCGTGATGTTGTTGGCCGCGATGCGGATGGCGTCCAGGCCCGATGCGCAGTAGCGCGAGATCGTGGAGCCGTTGGTGGACTGCGTGAGCTTGTCGGACAGCAGCACCGCAAGCCGCGCGATGTTGTTGGCCTGCAGGCCCTGCTGGGCGCCGCAGCCGGCGATCAGCTCTTCGACGGTCGTCGGATCGACGCCCGGGTTGCGTTCCAGCAGCTGGTCGACGACGTAGGCGAGCGTCTCGTCCGGGCGCAGGCTCACCAGCGAGCCCTTGAACGCACGGCCGATCGGGGTACGGATCGCGTCGACGATGACGGCGTCAGGCATGTTGTTCCCTTTCAGGTTGCTCGGCGGTCGCACTCCACGAGCAGGTTTATCCCCCGGCGGTCGCACTCCACGGGGCCTATCACCATCCAGTCTACATACGCTGTGCACGGTGAACTGGACGATCGACATCCCGGTCGACTCGCTGCCGCCGTTGCCGCCGCTGCCGCCGGCGCTGCGCGCGGCGCTGGACGACGCGCTCGCACGGCCCGCGCTGCAGCAGCCGACGTGGCCGGACCCCGACTACACCGCGCGCGTCCGCGGCCTGCTGGAGACCGTGCCGCCGGTGACGGTCGCCGCCGAGGTCGACCGGCTGCAGGAGCGCCTTGCCGGCATCGCCCGCGGCGACGCGTTCCTGCTGCAGGGCGGCGACTGCGCCGAGACGTTCGTCGACAACAACGAGGAGCACATCCGCGGGACGATCCGCACGCTGCTGCAGATGGCCGTCGTGCTGACCTACGGCACCGCGATGCCGGTCGTGAAGGTCGCGCGCATCGCCGGCCAGTACGCCAAGCCGCGCAGCGCCGAGCTCGATGCGCTGGGCCTCCCCTCCTACCGCGGCGACATGGTCAACGCGATCGAGGCGACGCCCGACGCCCGCCGCCAGGACCCCGTGCGGATGCTGCGGGCCTACGCCAACGCATCGGCGGCGATGAACCTGACGCGCGCGATCACCGGCGCCGGCCTCGCCGACCTGCACCACCTGCACGAGTGGAACATGGACTTCGTCCAGCGCTCCAACGCCGGCGAGCGCTACGAGCGCGTCGCCAACGAGATCGACCGCAGCCTGCGCTTCATGTCGGCGTGCGGCGTCGACGACAGCTCGCTGCGCACGGTCGAGATGTTCGCCAGCCACGAGCTGTTGATCCTCGACTACGAGCGCGCCCTGCTGCGCCTCGAGGAGGGCCGCCTCTACGACCTCTCCGCGCACATGCTCTGGATCGGCGACCGCACGCGCCAGCTCGACGGGGCGCACGTCAACTTCGCCGCGCTGATCGCCAACCCGGTCGGCGTGAAGCTCGGGCCGAGCACCACGCCCGAGGACGCCGTCGCCCTCGTCGAGCGCCTCGATCCGGATCGCCGCGACGGGCGCGTGACGCTCGTCGCACGGATGGGCAACGAGCACGTCCGCAGCAAGCTGGCGCCGATCGTCGAGGCCGTGCGCGACTCCGGCCACGTCGTCGTCTGGCAGTGCGACCCGATGCACGGCAACACGGAGGAGACGCCCAGCGGGCACAAGACCCGCCATTTCGATCGTGTCGCCGACGAGGTGGTCGGCTTCTTCGAGGTCCACCACGCGCTCGGCACGCACCCCGGCGGCATCCATGTCGAGCACACGGGCGAGGACGTCACGGAGTGCCTCGGCGGCGCCCAGGAGATCTCCCACGACCAGCTCTCCTCGCGCTATGAGACGGCGTGTGACCCGCGCCTGAACACCCAGCAGTCGCTGGAGCTCTCGTTCCTCGTCGCGGAGATGCTGCAGCGTGGCTGAGGCGGACAACCGCCGCCTGCTGCGCGCCCGCGACACGATGGACCGCGCGTTCGCTGACGCGCTGGACATCGAGGCGCTCGCGAAGTCCGTGCACCTGTCGCGTGCGCACTTCATCCGCTCGTTTCGCGAGACCTTCGGGGAGACGCCCCACCGCTATCTGCAGCGCCGCCGCATCGAGCGCGCGATGGCGTTCCTGCGGGAGACCGACCGCTCGATCACCGACATCTGCTTCGACGTCGGGTTCGCCTCCCTCGGCACGTTCAGCCGCACGTTCTCAGCGATCGTCGGGGAGTCGCCGAGCGCCTACCGCGCCCGCGCCGAGGCCGACCCGCGCGTGCCGGGCTGCGTGACGATGATGTGGAACCGGCCATCGAGCTGGGGCCCATCGAGCACTTTCGGAGAAGCCCGGGCCGCGCAGCGCGACTAGCTTGGGCGCCATGTTCAACGCGCTCAGCCATTCGTTCCTCTACGTCAAGGACCACGACGAGGCGATCGACTTCTACGTCGGCAAGCTCGGCTTCGAGGTCAGCGCCGACGCCCAGCTCGAGCAATTCCGCTGGCTGACGCTGATCGTTCCCGGCCGTCCCGAGCACGAGATCGTGGTGATGGTGCCGGGCTCGCCCGCGCACGACCCGGAGACCGCGGCGACGATCTTCGACGCGATGAGCAAGGGCGCGTTCGGGATGGGGATCCTCGCCACCGACGACTGTCGCGGCGTCTTCGAGACGCTGCGCGACCGGGGCGTCGAGTTCACCGAGGAGCCGACCGAGCGCTTCTACGGCATCGATTGCGCGTTGCGTGATCCGTTTGGCAACTACCTGCGTATCACCCAGCACGCGACGCGGCCGATCGAGATGCCACAGCGGTAATTCGGTGGCGAACGACCTTGCGATCAGCAGCATCGCGTTGTACTTTCAGTCTGGATTGAAGTAGGACGTCCGAACGGAGGTGGGGCGGGCGCAACCCAAGGGAGAAACGATGAGCAAGAAGTTCTTGGGCGTTGCCAGCGCTCTCGCAGTGGGCGCCGCGCTCGCTGTGCCGTCGGGGGCCGAAGCGGCGCCGACGGGATGCGCCATGACGATCCCGATCAACCTGAGCCCGCTGGCCAATATCTCGATCAGGACCTGCGAGGCCGCGAACGCGCCCCAGTGCGGGGGCGGGAACACCCTCTACATCCCGCTGGATCCGATCACGCGCATCCGCATCGACTACTGCTTCTAGCGGTTCGCTGAGCAACGTTCGCCACGGGCCCTGCGCGCTCGGGAGCGCGCAGGCCGCCGGCATTAGCTAAAAGTCACGGTTGATGACCCGCCGGCAGCCCAACGGCCACGTGCGCATTCCTGACCACGTGGTGCACCGCAGCTTCGGTGAGCAGAGCGTGGTGCTCAACCTCCAGACGGGGCGGTACCACGGGCTCAACAGCACCGGCCGGCGCATGTTCGAGCTGCTCGAAGAGACCGGTACGGTCGAGGGCATCGTCGCGCAACTGGCCAAGGAGTACGACCATCCCGAGCCCGAGATCGCGGCGGACCTCATCGATCTCTGCGCCGAGCTGAGCGAGCGCGGGCTGCTGGAGTTGGATGTCGATCCCTGATCGGGATCGACCGTGGACCGCCGCGGCCTTCGGCCTCGCCATCACCGGTACGACACCGACCCCCGGCCTCTCAGAGCACGCCGCGCCACCTGACCACGGCGCCCCAACGGTCGCACTCCGGCCCATGTCTCGTCGCACGCTGGACGCCGAGTGGCCCGCCCGCGGCGCCCGGCGCCTGTCGACGGTGCGCGCCGCGGGCGCGCGCCGTGCCGCGATGACGATCGAGGAGCACCGCGACGCCGGCCACCGCTTCACCGGCGTCGGCTACGGGCGCTTCGTCGTGCCGCCCGGCGCTCACGAGGTCCGCTACGCGCCGGTCGGCCGGCGCTGGGCCCGCTACCTCAACGCGCAGGTCCTCCCCGTCGTCGCGGGCCTGCACGGTCGCGAGCTGCTGCACGCGGGCGGGATCGTGATCGCACCGGGCGCCGTCGCGATCTGCGGCGTGTCCGGCGCCGGCAAGACGACGCTGACGCGCGCGTGTGTCGAGGCAGGGGCGCGCTTCCTCGCCGACGATGTCGTCGCGCTCGCGCAGGACGGCGACCGCCACGTCACCGCCCATCCGGGCCCGGCGATCGCCGCCGTCGTCGAGGAGGACGGCGCAGAGCAGATGGTTCCGGCGCCGGACATCGCCGGGCCGGCGCGACTGCATGCGGTCTGCATGCTGCGCCGCGGCCGCGCGCGCACGATCACGTTCGAGCCCGTCGCGCCGGAGGACCCGCGGCCGCTGCTGGCCGCGTGCTACGAAGCGGTGCGTCGCGATCCGCAGCGCATGCTGACGCAGCTGGACCTGCTCGCCGCGGTCGCGGCGCAGGCGCGCATCGTGGAGCTTCACGCGCCCGCACGCGCAACACCGCAGGCACTCGCGGCGGCCCTCCTCGAGGAGCTCGCGTGAGGACTGCCGGCGCGCTCTCCCCGGTCGCCAAGACGCGCCTGGCGATCGAGGTCGCCGGCACCTATGTGCGGGTGCGCCGGCACGTCGGCGATCCCGACCTGCGCAACGTCATCGACATGCTGCGCGACCGGCCGCTCGCGGACGCACCGACGGCGCCGCCAGACGCCGTCTCGCTGGCCGCGCGTCTCGCTCGGGCGACGCGGCGCACCCTGCGACTGCTGCCCGGGGACACCCGCTGTCTGGCGCAGTCGCTGGTGCTCAGCGCGCTGCTCGCGCGGCGCGGCGTCGCCAGCCGCCTCGTGATCGGGGTCGCGCCGGGGGCGCAGTTCGGCGCCCATGCCTGGGTCGAGCTGCCCGACGGGCGTGCGCTGCTGCCCCGCTACGCGAGCGAGTTCGAGCGGCTCGTGGACCTCTGATGGAGCGGACCTTCGTCGCGTCGATCGGCGCCGGCGTCGCGGGGGAGCGCCTGCGCGACGCCGTGGAGCGGCGGACGGGCGCGCCGGCGTCGGTGCTGACCGACGAGCGCGTGACGATCGCGTTCAGCGGGACGCCACCCGGGGTGCGCTGCCTGCTGGACGGCACGATCGACGCGCTCGACGACGTCGCACGCGCCGCCGGGGTCGATCCGGCGCTCGAGGCCGAGGCGCTGCTGGTGGCGGCCTACGAGCGCCTCGGAGCGGGCCTGCTGGCGCACCTGCGCGGTTCGTTCGCGTTGCTGCTGTGGGACGCCGCGGGCGACGTCCTGGTCGTCCGCGACCAGCTCGGGCTGCGCGGTCTCGTGTGGACGCTCAGCGCCGGCGGCGTGCTCGTCGCGGGCGAGCCCGCCGACCTGCTCGCGGCGCTGGGCGCGACTCCGGGACCCGACCAGATCGCGCTCGCGCACTGGCTCGGTGTCTCCGGGATGCCGAGCGATCGCACGCTGTTCGCCGGCGTCAAGCGCGTGCGCGCCGGCCATGCGATCCGGGTGCGGTCAGGCGCGCGCGTCGAGGCCGAGCGCTGGTGGCTGCCGCGACCGGCGGTGCAGCGCGGGCTGGACCGCCAAGCGGCCGTTGCGCGCGTCCAGGACGCGCTGCGCGAGGCCGTCGGGACCTCGCTCTCCGCCAACGGCCCGGACGCGACGGCGGTGCTCCTGTCCGGGGGGCTCGATTCGTCGTCGGTCGCGGCGTTCGCCTCCGCCGCGGGTGTGCGCCGGTCCTACTCCGCCGTGTTTCCGGACTTCGCCCGCGCCGACGAGACCCCGCTGATCGACACCACGGTGGGCGCGCTCGGCCTGTCGAGCACCCGGGTCACGGTGTCGGGCGGCGGGATCGTCGACGCGGCACTGGAGTACGTCGAGCGCTGGCTCGATCCCCCGGTGTCGCCGAACCTGAGCTTCTGGCTGCCGTTGCTGCGGCGCGCGTCGGCGGACGGCGTCGAGGTCCTGCTGGACGGCCAGGGCGGCGACGAGGTCTTCGCACTGGCCCCGTTCCTGCTCGCCGACCGTTTGCGCCACGGCAACCTCTGGGGCGCCGCCGGGCTCGTGGGCCGCGTGCCGGGCGCCAACCATCGCCCGCCGCCGCGCATCGTCCTGCGCTGGCTGCATCGCTACGGGCTTCGCGCCGCGCTGCCGCCGGGGCTGGCCGCCGCGCGCCGCGCGCTGCGTGACGCACCCGTCGCGGCCTTGCCGCACCTCGCGCCGCACGTCGCGAGCGCCGCGTTCGCCGAGGACCCGCCCGAGGGCTGGAAGCAGCTGGGCTGGCCGCGCTGGTGGGCGTACCTCATCTCGACGACGGCCGACGGGATGGGCGCGGCGCTGGCCTACGACCACATCCGCCGGCGCGACGGGCTCTGTGGCGTGCGCTCGCGCCACCCGCTTGCGGACCCCGGCGTGCTCGAGACCATCGTCACGCTGCCGCCTGAGCTGGCGTTCCATCCCCGCCACAGCCGTCCGCTGCTGCGAGACGCCGTGGCGGGACGGATTCCCGACGAGATTCGCCTGCGCCGGGGCAAGAGCGACTTCGACGGGCCGTTCCACGGCGCGCTCGGGCAGGCCGACGCGGGTGTCGTCGCCGCCTTGCTGGGGGGCCCCGACGCGCGCACCCGCGCGTTCGTGCAGGCCGACGTCGTGGCGCGCGAGCTGCTTGCCGGCGCTCCGGAGGACGTCGCGACGCGCCGCACATGGGGCGTCTATCTGTGGCGCCTGCTCACCGCAGAGCTCTGGCTTCGCGCCGTCGAGGACCCCGGAGCGGTCGCGCGAATGCGCGATCTGGTCGCCGAACCGGCTGCAATTCGGGTGACACCGCGGGTTGACACTTGACTTTCCGGAGTAGGCCGGAGACACTTCCGCCTTCGTCAGGGGTGCGGAGACAGATCGTCTCGGCCAAGATTCGGGGCAACGGGGGTACACATGCAGTACGAAAAGCCGCAGGTCGTTGATTACGGAGATCTCGTCGAGCTCACCGCCGCAGCAGGTGCCCTCATCAGCGAGGATGGCGTCGGCAAGACGGTCCAGGTTGGCGTCGGCGACATCATCGACGTCAGCATCGGCGTCCTTCCGTAGCCTGCTGGCCCTGGTCCACGGACCAGGCGCATGAGTCATATGGTGCAGCGACGGCCGTCGCCTCTCGAGGCTGCGGCTCGTTGTCTTTTCATCGACGGCGTCACCGCCGGCGTCGTGGCCGCCTGGCGCGATCGTGGCGTCGAATCGATCCTCATCAAAGGCCCCACGGTCGCGACGTGGCTGTACGGCGACGATCGGGTGCGCTCATACGGCGACTCGGACCTCTTCGTGCGTCCCGGCGACAACGCGACAGCGCACGCGGTGCTCGAGGAACTCGGCTTCACGCGCTACCTCCCCACGGACGGCGGCCTGGCCAAGCACACGACGAACTGGCGACGCGACCGCGACGGAGCCGAGGTCGACCTCCACCACGCCCTCTTCGGCTCGTGGGTTCCACCCGGGCGCCAGTGGCAGCTGCTGCGAGACGGCTACGCCGAGACGATGCGCGTCGGCAATACGACGGTCCTCGTCCCCACGCTGCCCGCCCGCGCGTTGCTTGTCGCAATCCACGCTGCGCAGCACCGCGGGCACGTCCACGAGAAGCCGCTGGAGGACCTGCGTCGCGCGCTGTCGCAAACCGATCGCGACGTCTGGCTCGACGCCGCCTCGCTCGCCGACCATCTCGACGCGATCCGCGACATGGCCGACGGCCTGGCGCTCGATCCCGCCGGCAAGGAGCTCGCGCTGACGCTCCCCGGGCCCGGCGCCTACCTGCGTGCCCCGTCCTACGCCCGCTCGGGAGTGGTCTGGGTCGAGCGGATCGCGACCGCCGCGTCATGGTCGGCGCGCCTGCGCGTCGTGGCCGACGCCTTCGCGCCCGAACCGAGCACGCTGCGGCGCTGGTCGCCGGTGGCGCGCCGTGGTCGCGGCGGCCTGGCCGCCGCGTACGTCGCACGTGCCTGCTGGATCCTGCTGAACGCCGTGCCGGTGACGTTCTCGTGGATCCGGGCCCGCGCGCGATGAGCACGCCGACGGCGGCGCGCGACGAGACACCCGGCCGACCTGATCCAATCCAGCGTCGCTCCGTGCTCGCGCTGACCGACATCGAACGCGCCTACCAGGGCCGGCCCGTGCTGCGCGGGATCAGCCTGACGTTGAACGCGGGCGAGGTCGCCTGGCTCGGCGGCAGCAACGGCGCCGGCAAGACGACGCTGCTGCGCGTCGCCGTCGGCCTCGTCGCGCCCGACCGCGGGACCGTCACGCTCGACGGCCTCGACCCGGTCCGCAACCGCCGCGCCTACCAGCGGCGCATGGGCTTCCTGGCCGCAGGGGATCGCGGCGTGTACGCCCGCCTCACGGTGGCGCAGCACCTGCGCCTGTGGTCCGATCTCGCGCTCGTCCCCGCGCGGCGGCGCGCAGCGCAGATCACGGGCATCGCGCAGCGCATGGGGCTCGAGGAGCTCATGGACCGGCGCGTCGACCGGATGTCGATGGGCCAGCGCCAGCGCGTGCGGCTGGCAATGGCGTTCCTGCACGAGCCCGACGTGGTGCTGCTCGACGAGCCGCACACCTCGCTCGACGAGGAAGGTCTCGCGCTGCTCGCCAAGCAGCTCGATGCCCACGCCGACCGCGGCGGCGCGGCGCTGTGGTGCTCCCCGAGCCTCGCGCTTGGGGAGCTGCGACACGACAGCGCGCAGCGCATCGTCGACGGGCTGTTGGAGGACGCGTGAGAGAGCTGCTCGCTGCCGCCGTCGCGATGCTGCGCCGCGATTGGCTGCTGTTCATCAGCTACCGGCTGCGCTTCATCGCCGTGCTGCTGGGGTCGTTCTTCACGCTCACGCTGATGTACTACTTCAGCCGGCTGGTCGGCGGCGGGGTGAAGCCTTTCACCGGCCCCGACGACTACTACGCCTACGCCGTCATCGGGCTCGTGATCCTGGCCGTGCTCAACTCGACGCTCGCCGGCCCGCCGGGCCTCGTGCGCGCGGAGCTCATGGCCGGGACGTTCGAGCGGCTGTACCTGTCGCCGTTCGGCGCCGTCGGCGCGCTGAGCTCGACGCTGCTGTTCCCGTTCGTGTTCGCGCTCGTCAGCGCGATCGTGATGCTGAGCTTCGCCGGGATCGTGTTCGGGCTGAACATCGAGTGGGACACCGCGGCGCTCGCGATCCCGCTGGCGGCGGCGGGGGCCCTGGCGTTCACGCCGTTCGGGATCATCCTGCTCGCGCTGGTCGTGGTCATCAAGCAGGCGGCCAGCGGCACGACCTGGGTGATCGCCGGCATCTCGCTCGTGTCGGGGCTTTACTTCCCGGTGACGCTGCTGCCCGACTGGATCCAGTGGGCATCGGACGTCCAGCCGTTCACGCCGGCCACCGAGCTGCTGCGCCACGTCCTCGTCGGGACGCCGCTGACGCACAGCGCCGGTGTCCAGCTGCTGAAGATCGCGGGCTTCACCGCCGTGCTGGTCCCGTCGTCGGTGTGGCTGCTGCACCGCGCCCTGGAGTTCAGCCGCCGGCGCGGGACGCTGATCGAGTTCTGACCACGCCTGGGGGCCCGCCTCCGCGCGACTGAAATTGGCCGCGCTCCGGCACCCCTAGAGCCCGAGGTCGCGCACACCGAGCTCGTCGAAGCCGACGTGGTGGGCGAGCTCGTGGCGCACGGTGATCGTGACCTGCTCGCGCAGCAGCTCGGGGTCGTGGCCGAAGTCGCGCCGCAGTGTGTCGCGGTAGATGACGATCCGGTCGGCGACGTCGTCGCGGCTGGCGCCGTCGCCGTGGTAGAGGCCGTAGGCGCGGCGGCGCCGGCCGCCATCAGAGATCACGACGGCGACGTTGTGGTTCTCGATCAGCGGGCGCAGCAGGTCGGGCAGCTCGTCGAGCGCGTCGCGGACGAGCTCCTCGAAGTCATTGTCGTCGTACGGGTCCAGATCGAGGAACTCGGTCTCGTCGGGCTCGGCCGCGAGACCCTCGCGGGCGAGGCGCTCGGCACGCAGCACGACGCGGTCGAACTCGGCCTCGGACTCGGGGTCTGACCATCCTGCCATCCGCAGCCCGATCATCGCCATCGCGCCGAACAGCGCCGCGCCGGCGACGATGCAGATCGCGATCGTCTCGAAGATCCGCAGCAGCGTCGAGTGGTGAAAGCCCTGCATCAATACGATCGCGCTGAGCCCGAGACTCAGCGAGACGGTGGCTGCAACCCCGATCCGACGTCCGGACGGCATCGCTTCAGGCTAGCGGGCGCGCGAGCCTCATCCGGCCATCGAGCGGGCGATGACGACGCGCTGGATCTCGTTGGTGCCTTCGTAGATCTGGGTGATCTTGGCGTCGCGCATCATCCGCTCGACCGGATACTCGTTGACGTAGCCGTAGCCGCCGAGCACCTGCACCGCCTCGACGGTCACCTTCATCGCGTTGTCCGAGGCGAACAGCTTCGCCATCGACGTCCACTTGCCGATGTCGGCGACGCGCTCGGGGCGGTCGACGAGCGCGCATGCCTTGTAGAGCAGCTCGCGCGCGGCGGCGGTGCCCGTCTCCATGTCGGCGAGCTTGAACTGCAGGCCCTGCAGCTGGTTGATCGGCTTGCCGAAGGCCATCCGCTCCTTCGCGTACTCGTTGGCGTAGTCGGTCGCGCCCTGCGCGATGCCGACCGCCTGCGCGGCCGCGCCCAGGCGCGTGCGCTCGAGCGTCCCGAGCGCGACCGACAGGCCGCGCCCGACCTCGCCGATCACGTTCTCGGCGGGCACGCGCACGTCTTCGAGCACCGGAGCGCCCGTCGGCGAGCCGTGGATGCCGAGCTTGTGCTCCAGCGCGCCGCTGTCGAAGCCCTCGCGGTCCTTCTCGACGATGAACGCCGTGATCCGGTTGTTCTCCCGGTCGGTCTTGGCGAAGACGACGTAGTAGTCGGCGATGCCGGCGTTCGTGATCCAGTTCTTGGCGCCGTTGATGACCCACTCGTCGCCGTCCTGCACGGCGCTCGTGCGCATCGACGCGGGGTCTGAGCCGGCCTCGGGCTCCGACAGCGCGAACGCCGGCGAGATCTCGCCGGTCGCCAGGCGCGGCAGCCACTTCTGCTTCTGCTCGTCGGTCCCGAACAACGCGATCGGCAGCGAGCCGAGCTCCTGGATCATCAGGATCAGCGCGCTCGATGCGCACGCGCGCGCGATCTCCTCGACCGCCATCTGCTGCATCAGCGTGCCCGTCCCCGTGCCGCCGTACTCCGTGGCGAACGGCAGGCCGAGGATGTCCTGCTCGCCCAGCAGCTTGCGGATGTCCCAGGGGTACTCGCCCGTGCGATCGATCTCCGCGGCGCGCGGCGCGATCTTCTCGTCGGCGACCTGGCGGATCATCGCGCGGAAGTCCTGCAGCTCCTGCGGAATCGAATAGATGTCGGCGTATTCGGCGGTCGTGCTCATGGCACCCGCAAGCGTACGGATCAGGCGGCCTGAGCGGGTGTCGACAAGCGCTGATCCTGCCTGTCGGAGTTGGGCGGATCGGCCAACCGGTACCACTCGGCGATGCGACCGCCGCGGATGCGGATCGCGCAGCGCGCGAGGTGGCCGACCGCGCCCGCGCATGCACCACCGACGCGTTCGGTCAGGCGGAAGGTGACGATCGTGAACCCGCGCGCCGCCCCGTAGCCGGTCGGGACCGCGCCGCAGGGCAGCGACGCGTTGAACGCCAGCCGCGCCCCGCGCGTGCGCAGCGTGATCACCGGCGTCGCGTTCTGGACCTTGCTCGGCTCGGCGAAGAACGCGGCGGCGCGCGCCACGTCCCCGCGGCGCAGTGCCGCGCTCCAGCGCCGCACGACGCGCGCGTCGGCGGGGTCGGCGCGGGCCTGCGCCCTGCGCGGGACGGCACCGGGCAGCTGCGGGCCTGCCGGCGGCGGCGGCTGCGCGGGCGGCGGTGACGCGGCGGCCGGTGGCTGCGCGACCGTCGCCGCCGGCGCGACGTCGTTCTCGTCCTTCGACGATCCGCAAGCGGACAGCAGCAGCACCGCGAGCAGGCTGACGACGGCACGCCACATCGCAGCACCGATCATCGCACCTCGTAGGGTCCACTCCCATGACCTGGGAGCCCGAGCTGGAGGAGCTGGCGCGCCGCGAGGAGCTTGCGCGCCGGATGGGCGGCACCGAGCGCGTCGAGCGCCAGCACGCATCGGGCCGCCTGACCGTCCGCGAGCGGATCGACCGGCTGCTGGACGCCGGCACGTTCGCGGAGACCGGTGCGCTCGCCGGCAGCGGCGCGTACGGCGACGACGGCGCGCTCGCGGACTTCACGCCGGCCAACATGGTGGTCGGCCAGGGCGCGATCGACGGCCGCGGCGTCGTCGTCCAGGGCGACGACTTCACGGTGCGCGGCGGCGCCGCCGACGCGGCGATCTGGCAGAAGATGGTCTGGGCCGAGCGCGCCGCGCACGATCTGCGCCTGCCGCTCGTGCGCCTGGTCGACGGCACCGGCGGCGGTGGCTCGGTCAAGACGCTCGAGACCGCGGGCTGGTCCTACGTGCCGCCGCTGCCGGGCTTTGACCTCGTGGCGGCCAACCTCAGCCGTGTGCCGGTCGTCGCGGCGGCGCTGGGGCCGTGTGCGGGCCTCGGTGCGGCACGGGTCGTGATGGCGCACTTCAGCGTGATCGTGCGCGGCAGCGCACAGCTGTTCGTCGCCGGCCCGCCCGTCGTCGCGTGGGCGATGGGCGAGACGCCCGACAAGGAGGCGCTCGGCGGCTCGCGCGCGCAGACCAAGGCCGGGGCCGTCGACAACGAGGCGGTCGACGAGGAGGACGCGCTGGCCCAGCTGCGGCGCTTTCTCACCTATCTGCCGGGGAGCGTCTGGGAGGCGCCGCCGATGCTCGCTGCGACCGACGCGGCCGATCGCCGCGAAGAGGAGCTGCTCGGCATCGTCCCGCGCGACGAGCGCAAGACCTATGACATGCGCCGTGTGCTCGAGCTCGTGCTCGACCGGGGCTCTGTCTTTGAGCTGGGCCGGCGCTTTGGCACCTCGGCGATCACCGCGCTCGCCCGGCTGGACGGGCGCCCGGTCGGCGTCATCGCCTCCGATCCGAAGGTCTACGGCGGCGGGCTGACGGGCGACGCGTCGGACAAGCTCGCGCGCTTCATCGACATGTGCGACCAGTTTCGCCTGCCGATCGCGAACTTCGTCGACCAGCCGGGCTTCGTCGTCGGCACCGCGTCAGAGCGCGCCGGCACGATGCGTCGCGGCGCGCGCGCGATGTGCGCCGTCTACCAGGCGCGCACGCCGTGGTGCTCGATCCTCGTGCGCAAGTGCTACGGCATCGCCGGCGCGACGCACGGGGACGGGTCGCGCCTGAACCTGCGCTACGCCTGGCCGTCGGGGTCGTGGGGCTCGCTGCCGATCGCGGGCGGCCTGGAGGCCGCCTATCGGCGCGAGCTCGAGGCCGCCGAGGATCCGGTCGCGCTGCGCGCGGAGATCGAGGCGCGGCTGACGGCCGTGCTGTCGCCGTTTCGCACCGCCGAGCACTTCTCGATCGAGCACATCGTCGACCCGCGCGACACGCGCCGCCTGCTGTGCGCGTGGGCGCGCCGCGCCCACGAGCTTGCCGCGCAGGACGCGGTCTCAGAGCCGCCGGTGCGCACGCGCGGTCTGCGGATCTAAGGACAGACCTCGAACGCCAGCAGGTCGCGCAGGACGCGCAGCGGGACACGCTTGACGTCTGCGGCGCAGCGCTGTGGCGCGCCGATGTCGCTGCCGGCGACACGCTGGCGCCAGCGCCCGCCCGACTTGGGACGGCGCATGACGAAGCTGCCGTTGCCGCAATGGGAGTCCGCGATCGTGACGATCCCGTAGCGCCATTTCGCAGAGCGCACGGTCGAGACCTTGCCGCGACGGTGCTGGCAGCTGTTGTCGGCATCGACGACACGCCACATCGCACGCGACTCGGCGGCGGTGGCGCTGCGGCGCGCGCCGGCATCGGGAGCGACGACGACGATGCTCGCGAGGACGAGCGGCACGGCGAGGTGGCGGCGGGGCATCACCGCAACGTACCCCGCAAGGCGAGCTTCTAGGCTGTGGGCCATGACCCCGGTCTTCCCCTCACGCGACGGGATCGAGATCAGCGTCGCCGACACCGCGGCGGCGCTCGCCGACGACAGCGCCACGGTCGTCGACGTGCGCGAGGCCTACGAGCGCGAGGCCGGCCACATCGACGGCACGCTGCACATCGAGCTCGAGCGCCTGGCAGCCCAGGCGGAGTCGATCCCCAAGGACAAGCCGGTGATCTTCTACTGCCACGTCGGCTCACGCTCGGCGATGGCGGCGCAGGCGTTCGAGGCCGCGGGATTCGACGCGCTGTCGATGGCCGGCGGCATCCTCGCGTGGGACGCCGAGGGGCGCCCGCTCTCGCCTGACGGCGGCAGCGTCGCCGCGCACTGAGTGCGCAGCCGGGCGTCGCTGACCGGCGGCGCGCTGCTCGGCGCGCTCGCGATCGACGGGCTCGTGGGCGATCCTCGGCACCTGCATCCCGTCGCCGGCTTCGGGCGCGTCGCGGGCGCCGCGGAGCGGGCCGTGTATCGCCCCACGCGCGCCGCCGGCGCGGCGTATGCCGGGGTGCTGGTGGCGGCGCCGACGCTCGCGACCGTCGTCCTGCAGCGCCGGCTCGGCCCGGGTGGGCGCAGCGTGCTGCTCACGGCCGTGCTCGTCACGGCGATCGGCGGGCGCACGCTGCGGCGCACCGCGACGCAGCTCGCCGCCGCGCTGGACGCCGGCGACCTCGACGCCGCCCGCGCCCTCGCGCGCTCGCTGGTCAGCCGCCGTCCCGATGAGCTCGGCGCGCCGGAGCTCGCTCGCGCCGCCGTCGAGTCGGTGGCCGAGAACACCGCCGACGCGACGATCGGCCCGCTGCTCTACGCGGCCCTCGCCGGGGCCCCTGGTGTCGTCGCGCACCGGGCGGCCAACACGCTCGACGCGATGGTCGGCTACCGCACCGAGCGCTACGAGCGCTTCGGCTGGGCGGCGGCACGCCTGGACGACGCGCTGAACTGGCCGGTCGCACGCGTTGCGGCCGGCGCGACGGTCGCCGCCGCGGCGCTGACGGGCGAGGACGCGCGCGCCGCGCTGGCGATCTGGCGGCGCGACGGCGCGCGCCACCCGAGCCCCAACGCCGGACGCGCCGAGGCGGCGTTCGCCGGCGCCCTCGGCGTCCGCCTCGGCGGGCGCAACCCGTACCCGGGCGGGGTCGCGGAGCGTCCGCCGCTCGGCGACGGCCAGGCGCCCGGCAGCGCAGACGTCCGCCGCGCCGCGCGGCTGTCGGCGGCGACGGCATGGGTCGCGGCGGCGGGGCTCGCCGCGCTGACCGCACAACGACGAAGGGCCCGGAGACCCGGGCCCTTCGCGGAAGTCTCAGACGCAGGCGTCTAGAGCTTCTGGACGTTGACCGCCTTGGGGCCCTTCGGCCCGGCTTCCTCCTCATAGGAGACCTTGGCGCCCTCAGAGAGGGAGCGGTAGCCGTCGGCGACGATGCTGCTGTGGTGGACGAACAGGTCGCGGGTGCCTTCATCAGGCGTGATGAACCCGAAACCCTTGTCGTCGCTGAACCACTTAACGGTTCCTGTGGCCATGTGGGCCAGTCCTCCGATTGTTGCTTCGTGCTGCGCCATCGGAGAACGAAATCGCCCCGTCCAACGCCTGCACTTCTTTACGCCGGGCTACACACCCGACACGACGAACGGGACGGTATCAGGCCGGAACCCGCCGTCCCTGTGGTCATGCGGTTAATTCCCGGGTTTGCCCTCATCCCTCGGGGATGTCGATCTCCCGCTTGAGGATCTTGCCCGTCGGCCCCTTCGGGAGGTCCTTCACGAGCCAGACCTTGCGCGGGTACTTGTAGGCCGCGACCTGGTCCTTGACGTAGGACTGCAGGTCCTCGGGCGTGACGTCCGCGCCCTCCTTCAGCGCGACCGCCGCGCCGACCTCCTCGCCCAGCTCGTCGTGGGGCACGGCGACGACCGCCGCCTCGAGCACGTCGGGGTGCTCGTAGAGGACCTCCTCGATCTCGCGCGGGTAGACGTTGTAGCCGCCGCGGATGATCAGGTCCTTCTTGCGGTCGACGATGAAGAAGTAGCCGTCCTCGTCGATCTTGGCCATGTCGCCGGTCTTGAACCAGCCGTCGGCGTCGATCGACTCCGCCGTCGCATCGGCGCGGTTCCAATAGCCCTTCATCACGTTGTGGCCGCGGATGACGATCTCGCCGACCTCGCCGGCGCCGGCGTCCTTACCGTCGTCGTCGACGACCTTCATCTCCACACCCTCGACGGGCGTCCCGATCGAGCCCGGCTTGCGTTCCTTGTCGGGGTGGTTGAAGGACGCGACCGGCGAGGTCTCGGAGAGGCCGTAGCCCTCGAGGATCTTGCAGCCGAACTTCTCCTCGAACGCGCGCATCAGCTCGACCGGCAGCGACGCGCCGCCCGACGCGCAGAGGCGCAGCTTCGACGTGTCGGCGGCGTCGGCGCCGGGGTCGTTGAGCAGCGCGCCGTACATCGTCGGCACGCCCATGAAGATCGTGACGTCGTCGCGGCCGAACATCTCGAGGGCCTTGCCCGGCTCGAAGCGCGGGATCAGGCTCATCGTCGCCCCCGTCGCGATGGCGGTGTTCATCGCGCAGGTCTGCCCGAAGGAGTGAAACAGCGGCAGGCAGCCGAGCACGACGTCGCCGGGCTGGGGTGAGAACAGCCCGATGCAGGCCTCGACGTTGCGCGTGAGGTTGCCGTGTGTGAGCTCGGCGCCCTTCGGCGTGCCCGTCGTGCCCGACGTGTAGAGGATCACCGCGGTGTCGTCGTCGCCGCGCGACGCCACGTCGGTGAGCGCGTCGGCCTCGCCGACAAGCTGCTCGAACTCCCCCGGCTTCACCTCGATGCACTCCGCGCCGGCTTCGGATGCGCCGGTGCGTGCGTGCTCGGCGAAGTCCGACCACGCGAACACCGCCTTGGCCTCGGGGTCCTTGAGGTAGAACGCCGTCTCGCGGCCCTTCAGCAACACGTTCATCGGGACGACGACCGCGCCCAGGCGCAGGATCCCGTAGTAGACAACCGGGAAGTACGGGACGTTTGGCAGCATGATCCCGACGCGGTCGCCGGGGCCGACGCCCTTGGCGGCGAGCAGGCCGGCGACATGCGCGCTTGCGCCGTCCAGCGCCGCGAAGGTCAGGACGTTGTCGTCGAGCTTTATCGCGGCGGCGTCGGGGGACTCCGCAGCGGTGCGCGACAGGTTGTCAGCGAGGCTCATGTCCCGATGCTATCCGGGGGGATGGCGACGCAACTCTCGCCGGCTCGACGCGTTGGGGGCGTGTGTCCTACCGTTTCGACGGCGTGCGCCGTCTGCTCCTCACCCTCGCGGTCCTCCCTGTGCTGGTCCCGGTCGCGGTCGTGAGCGCGCGGGAGCCGGGACAGCCGAGGATCGTCGGCGGCAACCAGGTGCCGATCAGCGACGTTCCGTACCAGGCGGCGCTGGTCGCGGCGAGCGCTCCTGACGGGCTCGGCCTGCGTTCGTATTGCGGCGGCTCGATCCTCGACGCGACGCACATCGTGACCGCCGCGCACTGCATGTTCGACGAGGGCGTTCCCGACACGCCGGGCATGGTCGACGTCGTCGCCGGGACGACCGACCTGGAGGCGACCGGCGGGTCGCGCCAGCGCCTGGACGTGGCGACGATCCAGGTCCACCCCAACTACGACCCCGTGACCGCCCGCAACGACGCCGCGCTGCTGACGCTGTCGGGCTCGCTGAATCTCGCTGCCGCGGAGATCGAGCCCGTCGCGCTCGCCGGGTCGGCACCCGCCCCCGGCACGGTCGCGACCGTCAGCGGCTGGGGGACGACGTTCTCCGGAGGGCCGGCCGAGCGCTTCCTGCTCGCCACCCAGGTCGACGTGCTCGCCGACAGCGACACGCGGTGTGCGACGAACAACGTCCTGTCTGCAGAGGACCAGGCGGTCATGCTCTGCGCGGCCGCGCCGGGCAAGGACTCCTGCCAGGGCGACTCCGGCGGCCCGCTGGTCGCCAACGGCACGCTGATCGGGATCGTCAGCTTCGGCGAGGGTTGTGCCCAGCCGGACTTCGCCGGCGTCTACGCCGACGTGTCGGCGCCCGCGATCCGCGACTTCTTCGGTGGCAGTCTCCCCCAGCCCCAGCCTGATGCGCCGCCGTCCTTGACCGGCACGCCGCGCGTCGGGCAGACGCTGACCTGCAACCCCGGCAGCTGGTCGCTCGCTGCGACGTTCAAGTACCAGTTCTTCAACAGCACGGGCACGCCGCCGGTCCTGCAGGCCTTCTCGGACGCCGCGACGTACGCGCTGACCGACGCCGATCGCAACCGCGTCATCGGCTGCACGGTGCGCGCGACGGGCGCCTCGGGCGCCGCGCGGACGTTCGACGCCAACACGATCGGCCCGATCGGCCTTGCGCTCCCGCCGCCGCCTCCCCCGCCGCCGCCCCCGCCGCCGCCCCAGGACACGACGTCGCCGCGGTCGTCGGTCACCCGGCGCACGTGCACGCGCACGAGCTGCCGCATCGACATCCGCGTCGACGACCCGGGCTTCACGACCGGCGTCGCGAGCATCAAGCTCAGCTACACGACGCGCTATCGGATCAGCTGCCGCAAGAAGGGCAGGCGCACGACCTGCGCGCGCTCGCGCAAGGGCAACGGCCGGCCGGTGTCGCTGGGCGCCACGACGTTCGCCGTGCGCCTGCGCAACCTGCCGGCGGGATCGTCGACGGCGGTCGCGATCCGCGCCACCGACAAGGCCGGCAACGTGCAGCAGTTCGCGACGCGCGCCGTCCTGAGGACGACGAAGCCCAAGCCCAAGCGCAAGTCGCGGTAGTGGACGACCCGCTGCGCGTCAACCGCGATCTCGCGCTGCCGCTGCGCGAGATCACGCTGCGCGCCAGCCGGTCGTCGGGGCCCGGTGGCCAGCACGCCAACGTCACCGCGTCGCGGATCGAGGCGGTCTTCGACGTGCGCGCCTCCGAGACGCTCACGCCCCAGCAGCGGGCACGGCTGCTGCAGCGCCTCGGTCCGGTCGTCCGCGCCGTCGCCCAGGACGCGCGCTCGCAGGCGCTCAACCGCGAGCTCGCCGTGCGGCGGCTGCGCGACCGGCTCGCCGCTGCGCTGAAGGTCCAGCCGCCACGCCGGCCGACGCGGCCGACGCGGGCCTCCAAGGAGCGCCGCCTGACCGCCAAGCGCGTGACCTCCGAGCGCAAGCGCGGGCGCCGCCCGCCCGCCGACGACTGACGCGCGCCGCTACGCGGCCGCGGCGCCGACGATCTCGCGCACCGCCTCGGCCGTCTGCGCGTCGGCCGGGAAGAACGCCTCGATCGAGAGCTCGGCGACCGTCACGTCGATCGCCGTCCCGAACGTCGCGACCGTGCTGAAGAAGCTCAGCTCCTGCCCGTCGACCGTCGCCATGCGCAACGGGACGGCGATGTCGCCGTCGACCTCGGCGTCGTCCTGGTAGGGCGCGCCCGGGTACTCGACGAGCTCGTCTCGCAGTGCGGCGAGCGCCGGGTCGCCGCTGAGGGCGACCTCGCGCTCGAGGCGCGCCAGCAGGTGCCCGCGCCACTGGCCGAGGTTGAGGATCCGCGGCGCCAGGCCGTCGGGGTGCAGGGAGACGCGCAGGACGTTGACGGGCGGCGCGAGCAGCGCCGGGTCGATGCCGGCGATCAGCACCGACAGGCCGCGATTGCCCGCCACGAGCCCCCACTGGCGATCGACGACCGCGGCGGGGAACGGCTCCTGGCTTGCGAGCACCAGGTCCAGCGCGCGCTTGACCGGGGCGAGCTCGGGGTCGTCGAGGTCGAGCTCGCCGTAGCGCGGCGCGTACCCGGCCGCCAGCAGCAGCTGGTTGCGCTCGCGCAGCGGGACCTCGAGCTGCTCGGCGAGGTGCAGGACCATCTCCGAGCTGGGCTTGGAGCGGCCGGTCTCCACGAAGCTCAGGTGCCGGGCGGAGACGCCCGCCTCGAGCGCCAGGTCGAGCTGGCTCATGCGCCGGCGCTGGCGCCACTCGCGAAGCAGGGTCCCCACGCGTGCGTCGGTCATCGACATTGCAGGCTACCCATGCCGCGGCAGCAGCCGGCTGAGGATGGCGACCAGCACGCCGAGGCCGGCGAGCTGCAGGACGCTGACTTCGAACGCCTGGCCGTAGCCGTCGCCGGCGGCGCCGAAGAAGAGCACGCCCGTGACCGCGACGCCGATCGAGTTGCCGACCTGCTGGACGGTGTTCAGCGCCCCCGACGCGCTACCGGCGTGCTCGGGCCGCGTGACCGCGATCGACATCACGGTCGTCGTCAGCGGCGTGATGCACAGACCCATGCCCGCGCCGACGAGCAGCAGGCCGGGGATCAGGGCGGCGAGGTCGTGGCCGACGGCCAGTGCCAGCAGCACGTGCCCGACGGCGAGCAGCAGACCGCCGGCGCCGACGAGCCGGCTGCCGTGACGCTCGGTCAGCGCGGGCGCCATCGCAGAGGCCAGCAGGTAGCTCGCGGCCATGATCGTGAAGACGAGGCCGGCCTGCAGCGCGGTCAGCCCGCGCCCGGGCTGCAGGTACAGCGCGAAGACGAGGAAGAACGCGGCTTGCCCGCTCCAGAAGAAGACCTGCGTGAACAGCCCGGCGCTGACGGCGCGGTCCCCGAACAGCGCCGGGTCGACCAGCGGCGCGGCGCTGCGCCGGATGTGCGCGACGAACAGCGCCAGCAGCACGGGCGCCGAGCCGAGGCACAGCCACGTCCACGCCGGCCAGCCGTACTGGCGACCCTCGACCAGCGGCAGCACGATCGCCGTCAGCGCCAGCGTGATCAGCAGCGTGCCGGTGACGTCCAGGCGCGTGGCGTTCTCGGCGCGCGACTCGGGCACGCTGCGCTTCAGCAGCGCGAGCGCCGCGATGCCGATCGGCAGGTTGATCAGGAAGCACGCACGCCAGCCCAGGCCGAACAGGTCGGCGGAGATCAGCACGCCGCCGATCAGCTGGCCGCCGACGGCGGCGAGCCCGAGCACCAGGCCGTAGATGCTCATCGCCTTGACGCGGTCCTCGCCGGTGAAGACGACGCCGATGATCGCCAGGACCTGCGGGCTCATCAGCGCGGCGGCGACGCCCTGGAAGAGGCGCGCGCCGACGAGGATCTCCGGGCTCCACGCGATCCCGCACTCCAGCGAGGCGACCGTGAACAGCCCCAGGCCGATCGCAAACAGCCGCCGCCGGCCGAACTGGTCGCCGAGGCGTCCGGCCGTGATCAACAGGACCGCGAACGTCAGGCCGTAGCCCGCGACGACCCACTCGATCGCGCTCGTGCTCGCGCCGAGGTCGGCCTGCATCGCGGGCAGCGCGACGTTCACGATGAAGAAGTCCAGGACGATCATGAAGGTCCCGGCAAGCAGGACCGGCAGCGCGGCCCAGCGGTTGGTCTGGGCCCGTGGCCTGTGCCTCAGCGCGACGACGGGGGCGGTGATCTCGTGCGTGCTCATGACGCCATCCACGGTCCCAGCCGACCGGCGGCGCCGCGATTACGCGAGAGGTAAGCGTCCCGCGCTCAGCGCGTGATGCGGAAGCTGTTGGAGACCGGGGCGTACTGCCGCGACCTGCCGGCCGTCCGCAGGACGACGAGGTACCGCCGGCCCGTGACGTGCGGCACGCGGAAGCGCAGCGTGCCGGTGGCGTCGATGCGTGCGAGGCGGTGTAGCCCGCGACGGCTGACCTCGCTGCCGGGCCTGATCGACGCCGTGCCGCGCGCGAGGTACACCCACAGGCCGCGGACGTTGGAGGTGCAGGAGTCGTTGCCGGGGCAGTTGGAGATCGTCGTCGCAACCCGCTGATCCCAGTGCAATCGCTTCGAACCCATGTCGACGAACCAGACCTTCGCGATCGCCGCCGGCACGGTGACGCCGAGCCCGACGACGACGCCGATCACTGCGAGCCGTCGCACGATGCCGACAGTACGCCCCCCCGGTTCCCAAAGGGGGGTCAGATCTTGCAATCCAGCACTTTCCAGGTTTAAACCCGAGAAATGCGCGATTGCAAGATCTGACCCCGGGGTTTAGCGGTGGGCGGTGGCGACCAGCATCGGCTGCTCGACCATCGTCAGGCCGTCCGCCACGAACGGCTGCCATTGCGAGACCACCTGCTGCTCCATCGCCGCCCTGGCTGCGGCGGGGGCTTGGTCGACGAACTGCCCGAGCGGCGTCAGGCTGAGGTACTGCCAGAGGAACTCGGCCGGTGGCGGAAGCCGCAGCGTCGCGCTGGTCTCGGTGACCGCGACGTCCTCGAGCCCAGCGTCGTGCAGGAGCGACGCGACCGCCGCGGGCTCGTGCATCGAGAACACCGCACCGACGAATCCGCCCAGATCGGGGCTGATGTGGTCGACGAGCGCCTGTTCCATCGACGCGAACACCGGCTGGATCACGCCGGGCGTGTTGACGACGACGCGCCCGCCGGGCACGAGCACCCGGCGCATCTCGGAAACGGCGGCGAAGCGGTCCTCCATGAACATCAAGCCCATCTGGCAGGTCGCGACGTCACAGCTGGCGTCGCCGAGCGGCAGGGTCGCGGCGTCGGCCACGCGCCAGTCGATCCCGGGCGCATCCACGGTCCTCGCCACGTCGATCATCTGCGGCGAGACGTCGACGCCCGTCACCGACCCACTCGGCCCGACGCGCTCGGCCGCCAGACGCGCGATCAGGCCCGTCCCGCACGCGACGTCGACGACGCGCTCCCCCGGGCGCAGGTCGGCGGCGCCGATCAGCTCGGTGGACACAGGCGTGGCGATGGCCGGGACGAAAAAGCGCTGGTAGTTCGCGGCCGCCGACCCGCTGAAGGTCGTCCGGTAACTGGCGGTGCTCATCGCGTCGCCTCGAGGTTCGCCAGGACGACGGGGATCGTCTCGCCGAGCACGTCGGTCGGGCTGAACTCGACGATCTCTGCGCCCGCGTAGTGGACCGGGGTGTGACCCGGCGGGACGTAGTAGGCGTCGCCGGCCGCATAGGTCTCCTCGCGGTCGGTGAGGCGGAAGCCGACCTTGCCCTGCAGCACGTAGCCCCAGCGCGGCAGCTGGCAGCGATCGTCGGGAAGCCCGTGGAAGAGGGCGGCGAGGTCGGCGTCGGCGGTGTGTGACTCGAAGCAGACCGAGTACCCGCCGTCGAGATGCTCGATCTTGACGTCGAGGCCGTCGGTGACGACCGATTCGGGGGCCGTGGCCTTGGATGTGCTGGGCATGGCCCCAACCTAGATCCGCGATCACCGGCCGCGCATCGGCTGAACCACCCAACTCCGTGCAGCGTCGCGTGGGTGATTTCACCCACGTCAGAGCAGGCGCCGCTCGTGCGCGTAGGTCGTGGCGGCCGCGCGCGAGGACACGCCGAGCTTCGCGAAGATGTTGCTGAGATGCCGGTCGACGGTCCTCACGCTGAGGACGAGCTGCGCGGCGATCGCCTTGTTCGTGGCGCCCCCGGCGACCATGCGCAGCACCTCCAGCTCACGCTCGGTCAGGCCGTCCGGACGGCGGCCCGCGATCCTCGCGATGAGCGCTTCGACGCGCGCGGCGTCGGCCACCGCGCCGAGCCGTTGGAACGTCTCGCGGGCGGCTTCGAGCTCGAGCGCCGCGCCATCCTCGTCGCCGAGCGCGCGGCGCGCGAGCCCGGCGAGCTCGCGGGTCCGCGCGACCTCGTATGGCGCGCCGAGGTCCTGCCAGGTGCGGCCGGCGCGCCGCAGCGCGACGAGCGCCGCCTCCGCCTCGCCGCGTGCCAGCTCGACCGCGCCGCGAGCACGGGCGACGACCGCCGCGAGCGCCGTCTCGCCCGCCGGTGTCAGGCGCTCGAGCTCCTCACACGCCGACGTCGCCTCCGCGAGCTCGTCCGACGCGAGCATGACGTCGACGCAGGCCGGCAGCAGCGCAAGGCGCGTCCCCGGCTCCGACGCGCCGGCCAGCGCGCCCCGGATCGCCGCCATCGCCACCCCGCGCTCGCCGCGCGCCAGCCGCAGCAGCGCCAGCCCCGGCTGGGGTTCGCGACCGCGCCGGCTCGCCTCTCGGTAGGCCTGCTCGGCGACGGCATCATCGCCGCGCACGCGATGGATCTCGGCCTGCCGGTAGAACGCCTCGGCGGTCGCCGCCCGGTTGCCGCCGGCCGCGCAGCGCTCGGCGGCGCGTTGGGCCTCGGCCAGTGCCTCGGGCCAGCTGCCCTCGAGCTGCATGATCTCGGCACGGTGCACGAGGCAGCGACCCGTGAACGACACGAGGTCGGGCTGGCGCTCGCACCAGCGCGCAAGCGCAGCCGTCCACTCACGCGCACGGCGCGCCTCGTGCGCGGTCTGGCAGGCGAGGATGACGCCGCAGTAGACGATCCCCGTGACGATCGGCGAGAGCTCGCCGGTGGCGGCGGCGACCATCGCCTCGTCCAGCAACGCCAGGCCGTCTGCGATGTGCCCGCGCTCGATCAGGAACTCCCCCTGCAGGTGGGCGGCGAGCCCGACAAGATCGGCGTCCACGAAGGTCCGCCCGATCGCAACCGCCTCGCCCGCGGCTGCGGCCGCCGCATCGAGGTCGCCTGCTGCCCGCTGGCGAAACGCCACAGGCAGGAGCAGGTAGCCGCGCTCGACGCGGTTCTCGCCGACGTCCTCGAGCAGGCGCTGCGCGCGGGCCAGCCAGCCGCTCGCGGGCCCCACCTCCCCACGCTGCGCAAGGTGGACGCCGACCCAGAACCCGCACTTCAGTGCCGCCAGCGACGCGTCCGCATCGACGTGCGCGCGGAAGGCGCGCTCGAGCAGCGTCAGGTACTCGTCCTCGCGCCCGAGCATGTACGCACACGTCGCGACGCGCTCGAGGTCCTCCCCGCCGAGTCGCCCGGCCGACGAGAGCGCCGCGTAGGCGTCCGTCCACGCCTGGCGCGCATAGCACTCGCGCCCGCGATCGAGCTCGGTGACACCATCGGCCACCGGATGATTATCGCCCGACGCGCTCGCAGTCGCGGGCGATGCGGTCGTGCGGGTCGGCCAGCACCGTGTCGCGCCCCGGGCCGCAGCTGACGGCGTCGCGCTCCCCGGCGACGACGTTGATGCGGTCGTTGCCGGGCCCGCCGCTGACGCTGTCGGGCCCGAGGTTGCCGAAGATCTGGTCGTTGCCGTGGCCGCCGAAGATGACGTCGTGCCCGCGGTCGCCGGTGATCGAGTCGTTGCCGCCGTCGCCGTAGATCGTGTCGTCGTTGGAGCGCCCGGCGAGGATGTCGTCGCCGGGACCGCCGTGCAGCTCGTCGGCGCCCCACTCGCCGTCGACGTAGTCGTCGCCGGCGCCGCCGAAGATGCGGTCGCGCCCGGCCTTGCCGAACAGCGAGTCCTCGCCGGGCGTGCCGCGCAGCAGGTCGTTGCCGCGCGTGCCCGAGATCACCGAGGTCGGCTCGCCGTCGTCGGCGGCCTCGGGCGGCACCGGCGTCACGGTCTCGCAGTCCACGAGCGCGTCGCGCGTCGGCGCGCCGATCTCGACGAAGACGGTGTCGCTGACCCGTCGCCGCAGTCGACCTCGTCGCGGCTGTCGTCGGCGACGCGGATCGTGTCGTCGCCGTCGTTGCCCTCGATGATGTCCGGGCCCGGCCCGCCGACGAGCGTGTCGCCGCCCTCGCCGCCGTAGACGTCGTCCTCGCCGCTGCCGCCGACGAGCTGGTCGGCGCCGGCGCCGCCGTCGACGGTGTCGTCGCCGAGCCCGCCCTTGATGACGTCGGACCCGTTGTTGCCCTCGAGCAGGTCGCGCGCGCGGACCACCGTCGATCGTGTCGTCGCCCTCGCCGCCGGTGACGTTCTCCGTCCCGGTCTCGACCGTGAAGCTCGTCGTTGCCGTCGCCGCCCTTGATCAGGTCCGAGCCGCGGCCGCCCTTGATCAGGTCGTTGCCGGGGCCGCCGTAGAGCCGGCGGTCGTTGCCGAAGCCGTGCTCGATGATCTGGTCGTCGCCGCCCTCGCCGAAGATGCGGTCGTCGCCGGCGCCGCCGTCGAGGATGTCGTTGCCGTCGGAGCCGTGGACGGAGTCGTTGCCGGTCCCGGCGTCGGCCGAGTCGTTGCCGCTGCCCGCCTGGATGCGGTCGTTGCCGGCGCCCGCGTCGAGGCGATCGTCACCGGGCCCGCCGTCGAGGCGGTCGTCGTAGCTGCCGCCGACAAGCGTGTCGTTGCCCTCGCCGCCGCGCAGCTGGTCGTTCTCGCGGCCGCCGTCGATGCGGTCGTCGCCGGCGAGGCCCTCGATCAGGTCGCGCAGCCGCGGTGCCGGAGATCGTGTCGCGCGCCGTTGGTCCCCGCAACCCGGGCCAGACCGGGCTGGACGACGACGCCCGCGGGCGTGCGCGCCCGCGAGCGCGACGCTGCCGATCCGCCGCGCCGCGAACGGCGAGACCAGCGACAGCGTGCCGGCACCGGCGTCGGCGAAGTAGATCCGCACGCCGTCGGGCGACCAGCCCGGCATGCCCGGCCCGGCGCCGCCGCGCAGCCCGCGCACGCGCCGTGTCGTGACGTTCACGAGCGCCGCCGTGCGTCCCCCGCGCGCTGCGCCGATCGCCAGCGTCCCGCCGTCGGGCGACACCGCCGCGCCCGCCGCCGGCGCCGCGCGGCAGGCGCACCCGGCGCTTGGCGAGCTTGCGCGCGTCGGCGGGCAGCACCGCCACGCGCCCGCGGGAGACGACCCAGAGGCGTCCGGCGAGGTCCCAGGCCAGCCCGGTGACGCCGCCGGCCTTGACCCGCCGCCGCAGCTTCGGGCCCGCGGTCGCGACGATCGCCACGCGCCTGCCGGCCAGCGCCACCGCCGCGTAGCTCCCTAGGCGCGACAGTGCCAGCGCCGTCGCCCGGCCGCCCAGGCGCGCGCGGCCCAGCCGGCGCAGCGACCGTGCGTCGAGCACGTACAGCCAGCGCCCGGCGGCGGCGTACACGCGCCCGCCGGCCGGCGAGACGGCGATGCCGGCGACGGGCGCGGGCAGCGTCACACGCGCGGCGATCGTGACCTCGGCCGGCGGCGGCGTCAGCGCGCCAGGGTCGGCGATCGCGCCGCCTGACTGGCGCGGCTGCGCGCGCACGCCGGCGCGGACGGTCGCGATATCGAGCGCCGCGACGACGTTTGCGCCCGCCACGAAGCCACGGCGGCCGCTGCGCGCCACGGCGACGTGAGACGTCGGCACGCCGAGCGCCGGGCGCCCCACCACCGTGTTCGTCGACACGTCGAGCACCGCGGCGCGGTCGGTCTGCGTCGCGACGATCGCCACGCGGGCATCGGCGATCGCCGGGAGGGCCGTGAGCAGCACGAGCATTGCGAGCAAGAGCCGCACCTCGTGGGATTCGCCCCGGCCGCCCGCGCTCCTCCGATAGCGTCCGCCACAGTGGGCGTACACGCGCGGACGCTGATCGATGGCCAGCAGACCGCGGAGGCGATCGCCTCGGAGCTGATCGGCTTTCTCGGCATCGCCCACCGCACGCTGGACCTCGCGCTCTACGACGTGCGCCTGCCGGGTCCCGTCGGCGACGCCGTCGCCGACGCGCTGCGCGGCGCGCAGGACCGCGGCGTCGCGGTGCGGATCGCCTACAACGACGATCGCCGCGCCGGGCGCGTGCCGCTGCCACCGCCGCCGCACACCGAGCCGCACGTGCTGGAGTCCGTCGGCGTGCCGGTGAAGGGCATCCCCGGCGAGCCCGACCTGATGCACCACAAGTACGTCGTGCGCGACGGAGAAGCGCTGTGGGCGGGCTCGGCCAACTGGACGCTGGACTCCTGGACGCGGGAGGAGAACGTGATCCTCACGCTCGAGTCGCCGGCGATCGCGGCGGCGTTCGCACGCAACTTCGAGGAGCTCTGGACGACCGAGCGCGTCGAGGGCTCGGGCCGCTTCGACGTTCCGCCCGTTCAGGTCGACGACGCGACCGTGCGCGCCTGGTTCTCCCCGGGCCGCGGGGAGGCGCTGTCACATCGCATCGCCAAGGCGATCGGCAGCGCCAAGCGCCGGGTGCGGATCGCCTCGCCGGTGCTGACGGCGGGCCCGATCCTCGGCACCCTCGCCGAGGTCTGCGCCGAGCAGCGCGTGGACATCGCCGGCGTCTGCGACGCGACGCAGATCGCCGAGGTCTTCGAGCAGTGGCGCGCCAACCCGCAGTCCTCGTGGAAGGCGCCGCTGCTCGAGCGCGTGCTCGAGGGCGCGCGCTTCACCGGTAAGCGCTCGACGCCGTACTCGCGCGGCTCCGTCCACGACTACATGCACGCCAAGGTCACGGTCGCCGACGACACCGTGTTCTGCGGCTCGTTCAACCTCAGCCGCTCGGGTGAGCTGAACGCCGAGAACGTGCTCGAGATCCGCGACGCCGACCTCGCAGGGCACATGGCCGCCTTCGTCGACGACCTGCGCGCGCGCTACCCGGACGCGGCCTCGGCGTCGTCCTCGCCGAGCTGACGGTCGGCCGCGTGCGCACAGACGGCGACGACCTCCCGCGGATCGTCGGTGCAGCGAAACAGGTCGAGGTCCGGTGCGCTGATCAGCCCACGTGAAAGCAACTGCTCGCGCACCCAGTCGATCAGGCCGCCCCAGAAGGCGGTGCCGACGAGCAGGACCGGGAAGTGGACGACCTTGCCGGTCTGGATCAGCACCAGCGCCTCGAACAGCTCGTCCAGCGTCCCGAAGCCGCCCGGCATGACGACGAACCCGTTCGCGTAACGCACGAACATCACCTTGCGCGTGAAGAAGTAATGGAACTGCAGCGGCAGGTCCTGATACGGGTTGCCGTCCTGCTCGAAGGGCAGGTCGATGTTGAGGCCGACCGAGCGCGCGCCGGCGTCGCGCGCGCCGCGGTTGGCGGCCTCCATCAGCCCCGGCCCGCCACCCGTGATGATCGTGAACCCGGCCTCGCCGAGCTGGCGCGCGATCTCACGTGCCAGCGTGTAGTCCGGATGGCCCTCGGCGATGCGCGCCGAGCCGAAGATCGAGACCGCGCGCTGCGTCCCGTGCAGCGCCTTGAAGCCCATCGCGAGCTCGTCGCGCATGCGCCGGACACGCTGCGCGTCGGTGATCTCCGCGAGGACGGTCGGCAACTCGGCGCCGAGCAGCTCCTCGTCGGGCGTCTGGGGCGCATGCGGGTCCATGCGCCCCATGATCGCGGAGTGCGTCTCGCCGGGACGTAGGCCAGGGGAATCCCGTTCGGCGGCGCCGCCCAGCAAGGACGCAGGTCCGACGGAATCCCGGAGGGATTTCGAGGGTCGAGGACGCCGCTGGGCGGTGATCGCCGGGCGGGATTCCCGGCGCTACGTCGCGGTGGGGCGCACCACTGCTAGACGCGGTCGGCCGACGCCCGTGTCGACGGCGCGCGCGGCTCGGCGTTGACGTAGTTGAAGGCGATCGCCGCGGCGGCGCCACCGAGCGGACAGGCGATCAGGTAGATCCAGATGTCGCTGAGGTCGGCAAGGCCCATCACCGTGGCGCCGATCGCGACCGCGGGGTTGAAGGCGCCGCCGGACACCGCGCCGACGGCGTAGGCGCCGGTCACGACCGTGAAGCCGATCGCCAGGCCGTAGAAGGAGTTGCCCTCGTTGCCCGCCGCGGTGGCGACGTTGAGCACGACCCAGGCGAGCGCGAACGTGAAGAGGAACTCGACGATCAGCGCGTCACCGACACTCTTGACGCCGGCTGTGTCGGCGTCGCCCTCGAGGACCAGGAACACCAGCGACGCGGCGATGCCGCCCGCGACCTGAGCGATCCAGTACGGAATCAGCTCGCTGCTTGCGAGCTTGCCACGCAGCTGCACCGCGAGGCTCACGGCGGGGTTGAAATGCCCGCCCGAGACGTGACCGCCGGCGAAGATCATGACCATCAGGCACGAGCCGATCGCAAGCGGCGCGAAGCCCTCGGCATAGGTGACGGCCATCCCGACCGTCAGCACCAGGAAGAACGTCCCGATGAACTCGACCGTCAACCGCTGCGGCAACTCAGGCTGCATCACAAATCCTCCTGCTGGGGGTTGGGCGCAGCCTAACTACAGGCCCGGAGGGTGCGACACGCCATAGCCCTTGGTCGGGCGCGACGTCGTGTGCCAGCGCGAGCCGTCTTGCTTCAGGCCCGACGTATCGAAGCGCAGGCCGGCGATCACGGCGTAGACGTGGCCGGAGTTGCCGTAGATCGTCACCCACTGGCCGGGGCCGGGGTCTCCCCAGGAGGGGAAGTCGCCGGACACGAGCGGAGCCTTCAGCAGGTTGGCGCCGTGCAGCGCGTAGGACACGGAGCCCGAGCAGTCGTAGCCGTCGTCCTCCCACTTGCCGTGGCCGCCGCCGTAGTGGTACGGGAGCTTGGCGATCTTGTTGGCCGCGGCGATGATCTGCTTGACGGGCTCGGGCGCGTTGGCGGGCGCCATCGCGAGACCGTCGGGGGTGAGCTTGGCGCGATCGCCGGGCGCCAGCGGCAGCGGTGCCGCAGCGGTCTTGGCGCTGGACCCGCCGGCCTCGACGAGGCCGCGGAGCACATCGATGTCGTTGGCGTCCATGACGCCGTCGACGGAGAGCTTCTGCGCCGTCTCGAAGGACCTGACCGCGTTGTAGGTACCGGTCCCGAACTCGCCGTCAATCGTGACGTTCTTGACGCCGGCGCGCTTGAGGAAGTCCTGCAGCACCTTGATGTCGTGCCCGCTCATGCCCTTGAGCACGGGGATGCGGTCGCCGAGCGAGCGGTTGCGGCCGTTGGCGCCGTAGCCGGCACCACCGGAGCCGGCGACCTGCGCGGCGCTGCCGCTGGAGGCACGGCGCAGGGCGGCGATCGTCTTGCGCCCGGCGGTGCCGGACGCCGCAAGCCGCGCAACGCGCTGGAAGCGCTTGACGGCGGTCTTCGTGCCGGGCCCGAACTTGCCGTCGGCCGTGACCTTGATGCCCGTGTTCGTCAGCAGCTTCTGCAGCTTCTTGACGTCGGTCCCGCGATCGCCCAGCCGCAGGGTGCGGTCACCGAGCTTGCGGGTCTGCGTCTTTGCGGCGACCGGCGCCGCGGCGACGGTGGCCGTCGTGGCACACGCCAGCGTGGCGCAGATCAACGTTCTCGGTATGGACCATCGGAACAACTGGGGCATGCGGTGCGGCAACCTCGCTCTTTGTCGCGCCTACGGGGTTAGCTGTCGGACTCGGACCAAAGAGCTGGCCCTACACCGCGCATCGCGGTGATTCGCCCCATGCCGCACCGGGCAACACCCAGTACGACCTGTGGTTCCCCCGATCCGCCGTGGCAAGGCCGCAGCGGATTCGGCTGGTTAAGTCAGGTCGGCAGGATACAGAACACCGCCCACGGAATGGGGGTACACCCTGATTTCTCCTGAATTCGCAGGAATAGCGGGGTCTTAGGTCGAAAGAACAGCGTCCGTCACGGCGAGCGCAACCTCGGCCCGCGTTCTCAACGACTCGGCAAGGACGTATTCGCCACGTGCGTGCGCATTCCCGCCGAGCGGACCCAGGCCGTCGATCGTCAGCGGGATCTGGGCTGCGAAATGGCTCGCGTCGCTCGCTCCGCCACGCGAAGACGCCAGTATCGATCGGCCCAGACGGGCTGACGCAGCGTCAAGGACCGGGGTTGCGGCCGCACGCGAGTCCATGCCCGGCCAGCGCCTGAGGTTGCGCGCGCTGAGCGTCGCGCCGCCGACCTCTGCGGGCAGCGCGTCGATCACCGACTCCACGGCCTCCAGGTGCCTGCCACGAACATCACAAATCAGACGTCCGTCCGCCGGGACGACGTTAATTGCGTCACCGACATGCAGAACGGTCGGCACGGCGCTCAGTTGCGCCGGCCCGTGCGGGTCGTGGCAGGCGGCGATCGCCTGTGCGGCGGCTGCGAGCGCCAGCAGCGCGTTGTGGCCGTCGTCGGGGCGTGAGCCGGAGTGCGCGCTGCGCCCCTTTGCCGTGACCTCGATCGCGCCGGCGGCCTTGCGCTGGACGACGACCGCGTCGTTGCCGTCGGCATCGAGCTCGCCGCCCTCGAAGCACAGGCAGGCGTCATAGCCGGCGAAGCGCTCGGTGTGGGCGAACTCGCCGAGGCGCCACTCCTCGTCGCAGACCAGCAGCAGCACGGCCTCGGCGAGGTCCTCGCGGCGCGCCGCCAGCGCGCGCAGGACGCCGAGCGCGAGCACGTCGCCGGCCTTCATGTCGATCGTGCCCGATCCGATGAGCTGCTCGCCGTCGCGACGCAGCGGCTCGTGATCGGCGTGCGCGATCACGGTGTCGACGTGGCCGACGAGCACGAGGCGCTTGGTCCCGGTCCCGGTCAGCCGGATCAGCAGGTCCGGCGCATGGTCGGGCGAGGAGCACGGGACGTGCTCGATCACCGCCTGGGCGGGCGCGAGCGCCGCGGCCACGGCCGCCGTCTCCTGCGCGCCGCGGATGTCGCCGCTCGGAGACGACACGCCGACGAGCGCCTCGAGCTCGCGTTCGGCGGTCGCCGCGATTGCGGCCGTGTGCTCTGCGATCCAGTCAGACACGTGCGGTGGCGTACGGTAGAGCCATGGCCAAACTCGCGGTCGGCGACCTCGCCCCTGATTTCGAGCTGCCCGGGACGGAGGGCACGTTCAAGCTCTCCGCCCACCGCGGGCAGCGTGTCGTCCTGCTGTTCTACCCCGGTGACCAGACCGCGGTGTGCACGCGCCAGTTCTGCTCCTACCGCGACGCCGGGCCTGACGTCGCCGAGGATCTCGGCGCAGTGCTTGTCGGCATCTCGACGAAGGACGTCGCATCGAAGGAGCAGTTCAAGGCCAAGCACGGACTGACCACGCCACTGCTGGCCGACGAGGACGGCGCGGTCGCCGATGCTTATGGCGTCTACGTCAAGCGCCTGAAGCTGATCAAGCGCACGGTCGTGATCGTCGACGAGGACGGCCGCATCGCGCACCTGCACGCCAACCCGCTGTCGCTGACCTACGACGACACGGACACGATCAAGCAGGCGCTGGCGGCACTACCCGCCGTGCGGGCCTAGAGCCCGACGACTTCGACGCTCTTCGCCTCAGGGGCACAGAACATCGCGGTCCGCTTTGCCTCGGTGCGGATCGACGCATGTGCCCGGCGTGAGATCTCGACGTGCGGCGTGATCTGCACCTGCGCGCGGTCCTGTTTCGTGCGCAGCCACCAGCTCGCGGCGACGCGGCCGTCGACGGTGACCGTCTGATCCCCAGAGTGCGTGAGCTTCAGCGCCAGCAGCTCGGGCGGGATGATGCGGTCGCGGTCGGCGTGGGCCAGCAGCGCCTGGTCCCAGCGTGCGAGGAAGCGCGGCGCGAGCTTGGTCGACGCCGGCGGCAGCGGCTGGGCGGGCATGTCGTAGAGCTCGACGCCGCGCTCGTCGAGGTAGGTGACGGGGTCGACGCGCTCCCAGGCGTGCGCGAAGTCGCGCTGCGGTACGCCCGACCAGCCGGCGGCGTCGCGCCGGCTCGCCGGCCCGAAGGCCTGCAGGTAGCGGCGCAGGACGAGCACGGCGGCCTGGGTCGCGTCGGGCAGCGGGCGCTCGTCGATGACGAACTGCGGGCGCTTGCGGTTGCCCCACAGCCCGGCCGGCGCGATCTGGATCAGCGGCAGCAGGTGGCGCGCGAACATGATCGGCGCCCACTCGTTGTCGGGGATCCCGTCGTACTCGCGCACGCGGGCCCGGATCTCTTCGTTGCCGCGCGGCTGCGCCAGGAAGGCGCTGAGCTCGGCGACGACCTGCTCCTCGTCGAGGTGCGCGTAGGTCTCGCGCCAGGCGCGCATCTTGCCCAGCCGCGAGAACGCCGCGAATGCCGGGTACTCGCTCGCCGCGGCGATGTGCAGCGTCGTGCGCATGATCGTCGTCTTGACGACGTCGCCGGCGGTGAACGCGGCCTCGAGGTCGGCGCGCGCGAAGCCGTCGAGCCGCGCCGCGAGCGCGACGTACGGAGCGCTGACGTCCTGGCCCTGCAGCGGCGTGAGCCTCGCGACGGCCGCCGCGGGCGCCAGCGGTTGACGCTCAATGAGGAACTGGCGTGCCGCCAGCGCGGCAGTCAACTCGGGGCGGGTGAGCACGCGCGGCATAGTGCGTCAATCTAGTCGCGGATTCCGCGACCGGATTGTCGCGGTTCAGCCGAGGACCTTCAGGAGACGCTGCTCGATGGCGCCGCCGACGACGTCGCGGACGGTGCCCTCTTCAAAGCGGTCCGCCAGAGCCTCGAGGAATCCTTCGACTACGAGGCGCTGCGCGCGCGCGTACGGCAGGCCGTGGGAGCGCAGGTAGAAGACCTGCTCGTCGTCGATCTTGGCGATCGCCGCGGCGTGCGTGCAGCGCACGTCGTCGGCGAGGATCTCGAGGCCGGGGATCGCGTCGGCGTGGGCCTTCTTGCCGAGGATCAGGTTGCGCGACTCCTGGAAGGCGTCGGTCTTCTGAGCGCCCTCGTCGACCTGGATCATCCCGCGCCAGACGGCGGACGAGCGGCCGTCGAGGATGCCGCGGAAGGCGAGGTCCGATGTCGTGTTCGGCGCGGCGTGCTCCTGCAGCGTGTCGTAGTCGACGTGCTGGCGGTGCTGCGTCGCGTAGGCGCCGGTGACGCCGGCGTGCGCGCCCGGGCCGTCGAGCTTGGTCTCGACGAAGACCTTGCCGTTCTTGCCGCCGAAGCCGAGGACGATCCAGTCGAGATGGCCGTCGCGGTCGACGATCGCGCGCTGGGACCCGAAGACCCACGTCTGCTCGTTGAGGTCCTGGCCACCGACGTAGCGCAGGCGCGCGCCGGCGCCGACGACGAGCTCGATGACGCCGTTGACGAGCCCCTCGGAGTCGTCGTCGGCGGAAAGGGCCTGCTCCCAGACCTCGGCCTGGGCGCCCTCCTCGAGCACGACGAGCACGCGCGTGTGCAGCGCCGTGCCGGCCTGCTCGTGGACGTGGGTGATGAGGATCGGCTCCTCGACCTTGACGTTGCGCGGCACGTACACGAGCGTGCCGTCGGTCCACAGCGCGGCGTTGCGAGCGACCAGCGGCGAATCCTTGGCAACCGTGCCCAGCCGCGCGAGCAGCTCCTCGGGTGCGTCCTTCAACGCGTGGACGTGCGGGCTGGCGCCGGCGTCGACGGAGAACAGCGCGCGGTCGCCGGCGTCGGTCCCACCCTGGGCGGGTGCGAACGCGTCGACGTCGAGTCCCTTCAACGGCGTGAACTCCCAGCCCTGCTCGCCCTTGAACGCCGGCAGCGGGGGGAAGCTCACGGCGCTAGCCAATCGAGCCCTCCATCTGCAACTCGATCAGGCGGTTCATCTCGACGGCGTACTCCATCGGGAGCTCCTTGACGATCGGCTCGATGAAGCCGTTGACGATCAGCTTGGCCGCCTCTTCCTCATTGAGCCCGTGGGACATGAGGTAGAAGAGCTGCTCCTCGCCGACCTTCGTGACCGAGGCCTCGTGGCCGATGTTGACGTCGTCCTCGGAGATGCGGATCGTCGGGTAGGTGTCGGTGCGCGACTCGGGGTCGAGCAGCAGCGCGTCGCAGACGACCTTCGAGGTCGAGCCGTGGGCGCCCTTGGCGACCTCGAGCAGGCCGCGGTAGGAGCTGCGCCCGCCGTCCTTGGAGATCGACTTGGCGAAGATGTTCGACGTCGTGTTCGGCGCGGCGTGGATGATCTTGCCGCCGGCGTCCTGGTGCTGGCCCTTGCCGGCGAAGGCGATGCTGAGGATCTCGCCGTGGGCGCGCTCACCGGTGAGGTAGACGCTCGGGTACTTCATCGTCAGCTTGGAGCCGAGGTTGCAGTCGACCCACTCGACCGTCGCGTCGCGCTCTGCGACGGCGCGCTTGGTGACGAGGTTGTAGACGTTCTGCGACCAGTTCTGGACGGTCGTGTAGCGGATGCGGGCACCGGGCTTGGCGATCAGCTCGACGACGGCGGAGTGCAGGCTGTCGCCGCTGTAGGTCGGGGCGGTGCAGCCCTCGACGTAGTGCACGTAGGAGCCCTCGTCGGCGATGATGATCGTGCGCTCGAACTGGCCCATGTTCTCCGTGTTGATGCGGAAGTAGGCCTGCAGCGGCATCTCGACGTGGACGCCCGGCGGCACGTAGACGAACGACCCGCCCGACCACACGGCGCTGTTGAGCGCGGCGAGCTTGTTGTCGTTGGCCGGGATGATCGTCGCGAAGTACTCCTTGACGAGGTCCTCGTGCTCGCGCAGCGCGGTGTCCATGTCGGTGAAGATCACGCCCTGGGCCTCGAGCTGCTCGTTGACCTGGTGGTAGACCACCTCGGACTCGTACTGCGCGCCGACGCCGGCGAGGAACTTGCGCTCAGCCTCGGGGATGCCGAGCCGGTCGAAGGTCTTCTTGACGTCCTCGGGGACGTCGTCCCAGGAGCGCTCGGAGCGCTCCGACGCGCGCACGAAGTAGTGGATGTCGTCGTAGTCGACGCCGGCCAGCAGCGGTGAGCCCCACGTCGGCTGCGGGCGATCGAGGAAGTGCTGCAGCGCCTTCATGCGGAACTCGCGCATCCACTGCGGCTCGTTCTTCATCTCGGAGATCGTCGCGACGACCTCCGCGGTGAGGCCCTTGGGCGCCTTGTAGAGGTAGCCCTCTTCGCCGTCGTGGAAGCCATAGCGCTCGGTGTAGTCGGCGCCGAAGCCCTTGAGGGCGGACTCGTCGTCGGTGAGGACCTTCGTGCTGATCTCTGGCGTGGCCATGTTCAGATTGCTTTCGCGTCGGAATGCCGACCCGGAGAGTCGGTATTTGAAGTGTAGCGAGCGATCAGTCGACTTCGACCTGGACGGTGCCGTCGCTGACGGACACCGGGAAGGTCTCGACGGGCTCGTAGGCCGGGAGCGTCAGCGGGCGGCCGGTCCTGATGTCAAACAGGGAGCCGTGGCGCGGGCATTCGACGGTGCACTTGGTCTCGTCGACGTCCCCGTCGGCGAGGTCGCCGTCATCGTGCGAACAGCGATCCTCCATCGCGAGCAGCTCACCGCCGCAGTTGAAGACCGCGATCTCGAGGTCCTCGTACTCGAACTTGCGGCGCGCGCCGGGCGGGAGCTCGGCGAGCGGGCAGACGTCGATCAGCGGCATCTAGTCGACGATTGTCCCGCAGTCGCGCACCGCGTAGTCGCGACGGCAGACGGTCTGGGCCCGCCACTGGCCGTGGAAGCCGGTCACGAACGCGTCGAGCGCGCGCTGCTGCGCTTCGGCCTGCAGCATCTGGCGCACCGCAGTTCGGGCCTGCGCGTAGGTCTGCTGGCGCGCCGGGCGGATGCGGCGCAGCTCGAAGACGAACCAGCGTCCGCGCGACTTCACGGGCCCCGAAGGGACGCGCTTGGCGGCGTTGCGGATCGCCCAGGCCAGCCGCGGTCGCAAGGGGATGTTCTGGGCGACCTGCCATTCGCCGCCCTGGCTGCGCCATGAGCGACCGGCCCGCACCGCGTCCAAGGCGCGCTGCGCCGCGCGCTTGGTGCGTGTGCCGACGACGTAGGCCTCGTGCAGGCGCCGGCGTCGGAAGCTGCGCTTGTGCTCGCGGTAGTACCGGCGCAGCTGCGTCTCGGTCGGCTTGGCGATGGCGCGTGTGACGCGCTCGCGCAGCCGGTCGCTGAGCGCGTTGATCTCAACGCGGAAGAGCAGGTCGTCGATCGTCATGCCCGACTCGGCGAGGAACTGCTGGAAGTCCTTCTCGGTCGGGAAGTTCTGCTTCTTCGTGCGCTCGAACGAGGCTCGCACCTGCTCGGGCGTGACGGCGACGCCCTGCTCCGCGGCTTCTGCGTAGAGCCACGCAGAGGTGATCAGGAACTGCATGACCTGGTCGCGGAAGGCCTCCCACTCGGGAGTGCCTGGGGCGGGCGCCATCTTTGACGGCTCACCGGCGGGCGCCCGCACGGCGACGTCGAGCCAGTGCATGAAGGTGGTCGTCGTGATCGCCTGCGAACCCACCGTCGCCACCGCATCGGACGGCAACGAGGGCGCCTGCGCGTCAGCGCCCGTACCGCCCGCGAGCGCGGCGATCGTCAGCGTGGTTGCGATCGCGGCCCGCCTCATCATGGCCAGGGTATCCGGGCTCACTGCGCGCGCACGTCGGGCGTGATGCAATGCACGGTGCGCATGGACGAGACCGAGCCGCCTGAGACGCCCGCCGAGGACACGGCGCCCGCACCGCAGCCTTCCGAGCCCGCCGCTGCCGAACCGGTCGCAGCGCCCGAGGTGCCGACCCCGGAGCTGCCCGCGGTCGAGCCCGAGCCGGCCGAGCAGGTCGTCGCCGCCGCGCCGGCGGTCGAGGAGCTCGTCGAGGCCGCGAAGCCGGCGGAGGAGATCGTCGCCGCGGCGCCCGCGGCCGAGGAGGTCGTGGCTGCCGAGCCGCCGGCCGAGCAGGTCGTCGCCGAGGCCGAAACCGCACCGGAGGCACCTGCTGCCGAGCCCGCGCCCGAGCACGAGCAGCCCGCCGCCGAGCCCGAGGCGCCCGTCTCACCGCCGCACGAGCCGGCTTCCGACACCCCTCCCGCCGACACCGACGCCGCGCCCAAGCGCAAGCGCTCGCGGCGCCGCAAGGGCTCCAAGGTCGCCGAGCAGTGGGGCGTCTCCAAGACGAAGGCGCAGGAGATCGCGACCAAGGTCGAGGGCAAGCCCGCCGGCCGGCCGCCCAAGCCGCGCCAGCCCGGCCGCGGCGGCCAATCCGGGCGCGGCGGCCAGCCCGGCCGCGGCGGCGGGCGCTCCCGCGAGCCGCTGCCCTTCGACGAGCTGCGCGCCGCCGCGCAGGCGATCACCGAGCTCGAGGGCTCACGCAAGGCGCTGCGCGACGCGTTCGGCGAGCTCGCGCCGAAGGAGCGCAACGACATCTCAACGCTCGTCTCCGACGACGCGGACTTCCGCCAGCGCGCACGCTCGATCTCCGCCGGCTCGCTCGCCGCGCGCAAGATCGGCAAGGCGCTCGCTGCTCAGCAGGTCGCGATCGCCTCGCTCGAGGACATGTGGACGGTCACGCTCTCCAAGGAGGAGTCGGCCGAGCGGCTCTCGCGCATCCGCGCGGCAAAGAATCGCGACCGCGAGCGCGCCAAGCGCAACGAGGAGCGCGCCAACCGCTCCGACCGCGTTTCCCGCGAGGACCTCAAGAAGGCGCAGGACGGCCGCGTCGGCGCCCAGATCCGCTTCGTCATCGAGGGCGAGGACGACAAGAAGGACCGCAAGGGCAAGAAGAAGAAGGACAAGGCGACGACCGCCAACGACCTTCTGGACCGCCTCGGCTACTAGCGGGCCGGTCTAGAACGCGTCCGGGTTCGCCGGGCGCGCAGCGACCGGCGTCTCGGGCTCCCACTCCGCGGTCGCGCCGCCGAGCGACGCCGACTTCAGGACCTTCAGCGAGAGCAGCGCGCACTTCATGCGCGTCGCGGAGATGTCGATGCCCAGCAGGCTCAGCACGAAGTTGCGATCGAGCGTGAGCAGGTCGTCGGCCTTCATGCCGAGGACCTCGTCGGACACCATCGACGCGGCGGCCTGCGAGATCGCGCAGCCGTGGCCGTCGAAGCGGACCTCCTCGATGAAGCCGTCGTCGTCGACGCGCAGCATCACCTTCAGCTCGTCCCCGCAGAGCGGGTTGTTGTCGGCCGCCTCGAGATCGGGATCGTCCATCGGCCCCCAGTTGTGGGGGCGCTTGTAGTGCTCGAGGATCTCTTCGCGGTAGAGGTCGTCCATCAGGCGAAGATCCTCCGGACCTCGTGGAGGCCGTCGATCAGGGCGTCGATGTCCGCGCGCGTCGTGTGGATCGCAAACGACGCACGCGTCGTCGCGGCGACTCCGAGGCAGCGCATCAGCGGCTGGGCGCAGTGGTGGCCGGCGCGCACGCAGACCCCACGGCGGCCGAGGATCTCGGCGACGTCGTGCGGGTGGGCGACGTCCAGCGCGAAGGAGATCAACGCGCCACGCTGCTCCGCGGCGGGCGGGCCGTAGATCGTCAGGCCGGGGACCTCCGCCAGGCGTTCGAGCGCATAGCGGGAGATCTCGAGCTCGTGCTCGCGCACCGCCTTCATCCCGATCTGCTGCAGGAAGGCCACGGAGGCGCCGAGGCCGGCGGCCTCGGCGATCGGCGAGGTGCCGGCCTCGAACTTCGCCGGCGACTCCGCCCAGGTCGAGCCCTCGAAGCCGACCGAGGAGATCATGTGCCCACCGCCGAGGAACGGCGGCATCGCCTCGAGGATCTCGCGGCGCCCGTGCAGCACGCCGATGCCCGTCGGGCCGTAGGCCTTGTGGCCCGTCCAGACGTAGAAGTCGGCGTCGAGGTCGGGCAGCCAGACGGCGAGCTGCGGCACGGCCTGTGCGCCGTCGACGAGGACGAGCGCGCCCGCGGCATGCGCGCGACGCGCGATCTCCGCCACCGGGTTGATCGTGCCGAGCACGTTGGAGACATGCGCGACGGCGACGAGCTTGACGTCACCGGCTGCGAGCTTCTCGTCGAGCTCGTCCAGCGACAGCTGACCGTCGGTATCGACCTTCAGGTAGTCGACCGTCGCCCCGCTCCAGGACGCCGCGATCTGCCAGGGCACGATGTTGGAGTGGTGCTCCATCTCCGTGACCAGCACGCGATCCCCGGCGCCCAGGTTGTCGCGGCCCCAGGCGTAGGCGACGAGGTTGATCGCCTCCGAGGCGTTCTTCGTGAAGATCGTCGCGCGCGGGTCGGCGCCGAGCCAGGCGGCGGCGCGTTCTCGCGCGCCCTCGTACAGCTCGGTCGCCTCGACGGCCAGTGGGTAGACCCCGCGGTGGACGCTCGCGCGATGGGACTCGTAGTAGTCGTCGATCGCCGCGATCACCGCGGCGGGCGTCTGCGACGTCGCCCCGCTGTCGAGGTAGACGACCCCCTCCCGCGCAAGCGTGGGGAACTGGGTCGACTGCTCCTCGACGGTGGCCATCAGGCCGTTGCCCCGGACTCCAGCCAGGCGTAGCCCTCGGCCTCGAGGCGCGTGACGAGCTCGGGCCCGCCCTCGGTGACGATCCGGCCGCCCTGCATGATCGAGACGCGGTCGGGCTCGATCAGGTGCAGGATCCGCTGGTAGTGGGTGATGATCAGGACGCCCATGCCCTCGGCCTTGGCGATCGTGTTGACGCCGTTGGCGACGACGTTCAGGGCGTCGATGTCGAGGCCGGAGTCGGTCTCGTCGAGGATCGCCGTGCGCGGCTTGAGCAGCGCCAGCTGCAACGTCTCGAGGCGCTTCTTCTCACCGCCGGAGAAGCCGTCGTTGAGGTAGCGGGAGGAGAACTCGCGCGGGACCTTCGTCAGCTCCATCGCGGCCTCGACGGTCTTGCGGAACTCCTTCAGCGAGATCTCGGGCTCACCGCGGTGGTCGCGGTGGGCGTTCATGACCATCCGCAGGTACTTCGTGATCGTCACGCCGGGGATCGCGACGGGGTACTGGAAGGCCATGAACAGGCCCAGGCGGGCACGCTCGTCGGGGTCGGCCTCGGTGACATCCTCGCCACCGAAGATGATCTGGCCCTCGGTGACCTCGAGGCTGGGATGACCCATCACCGCGTTGGCAAGCGTCGACTTGCCGGAGCCGTTGGGCCCCATCAGCGCATGGATCTCACCGTCGCGGACGGTCAGGTCCACGCCCTTGAGGATCTGCTTGTCGCCAGCCTGGACGTGGAGGTTGCGGATCTCGAGCTCGGGCATACGGTTTCGGGACTTCCTAGTTCGGGGTCAGGGCCGGCTCGGTCACGCTGAAGCGCACGAGCTCGGCGAGGGTTGTGCGGGCCAGCGAGTCCATGACGCCGCCCTGGACGCGCATCCACAACAGCTTCGTGGCACAACCGTGGCCGTGATCTGCCTCATGGGAGCAGAGCACGCGGCCATGGCCGTCGGACTCGTCGACAAAGCAGGTCATCGGCGTGACGCCGCCCTCGAGGGCGACGATCACCTCGTCCATCGTCAGCGCCTCGGGATCGCGCGCCAGGCGATAGCCGCCGTGCGCGCCGCGCGTGGACTCGACGATGTCCGCCTTCTTGAGCAGCGCGACGATGCGCTCGAGATAGGCGAGCGGCAGGCTCTCGGCCTCCGCGATCGCCTTCAGCGAGACCGGGTGGCCCGGGCCGAACTGCTCCTGCTGGCGCCCGAGCTCGACGAGCAGGCGCACGCCGTACTCCGCTTTGGTCGTGAAGATCATGCCGGTCTTGAATCCTACCAACGAGGTCGGAGATAACCGGGACCGTCTACTCTCCCCCGTCGCTCATGGCCCGCAGAGAAGACATCCGGAACGTTGCGATCGTCGCGCACGTCGACCACGGCAAGACGACGCTCGTCGACGCGATGCTCTGGCAGACCGGCGCGTTCCGCGAAGGCGCCGACATCAACGAGCGCGTCATGGACTCGATGGACCTGGAGCGTGAGAAGGGCATCACGATCCTCGCCAAGAACACCGCGGTGCGCTTCGAGGGGACCAAGCTCAACATCATCGACACGCCCGGCCACGCGGACTTCGGCGGCGAGGTCGAGCGCGGGCTGACGATGGTCGACGGGGTGCTGCTGCTCGTCGACGCGTCGGAGGGCCCGCTGCCCCAGACGCGCTTCGTGCTGCGCAAGGCGCTGGAGCTGCGGCTGCCGGTGATCCTCGTCGTCAACAAGATCGACCGTCCCGACGCGCGCATCGACGAGGTCCTCAACGAGGTCTACGACCTGTTCCTCGACCTCGATGCCGACGAGTCGCAGATCGACTTCCCGATCGTCTACACGAACGCCAAGGCCGGGCAGGCGTCCCTGGAGGCCGACACGCCGGGCACCGACCTGCACCCGCTGTTGCAGCTGCTCGTCGAGACGATCCCGGCGCCCGAGTACGAGGAGGACCACCCGCTGCAGGCGCACGTCACCAACCTCGACGCCTCGCCGTACGTCGGGCGCCTGGCGATCTGCCGCGTGCGCAACGGCACCATCCGCAAGGGCCAGGACGTCGCCTGGTGCCGCGCCGACGGGGAGACGGTGACCCGCGCGAAGGTCGTCGAGCTCTACGTGACCGAGGCGCTGGACCGCGTCGACGCCGCCGAGGCGGGACCGGGCGAGATCATCGCCGTCGCCGGCCTGGCGGACGTGACGATCGGCGAGACGCTCGCCGACCTCGACAGCCCACTGGCGCTGCCGGTGATCCACGTCGACGAGCCGTCGCTGTCGATCACGATCGGGATCAACAGCTCACCGCTTGCGGGCAAGGGCGGTGGCGACAAGCTGACCGCGCGGATGGTCAAGGACCGCCTCGACCGCGAGCTCGTCGGCAACGTCTCCCTGCGCGTGAACCCCACCGAGCGCCCGGACACCTGGGAGGTCCAGGGCCGCGGCGAGCTGCAGCTGGCGATCCTCGTCGAGCTGATGCGCCGCGAGGGCTTCGAGCTCACGGTCGGCCAGCCGCAGGTCGTCACGCGCGAGGTCGACGGCAAGACCCACGAGCCCGTCGAGCACATGTCGATCGACGTGCCCGAGGAGTACGTCGGCGTCGTCACCCAGCTGCTGGCGCTACGCAAGGGCCGCCTCGACCAGATGGTCAACCACGGCACCGGCTGGGTGCGGATGGAGTACCTCGTCCCGGCGCGCGGCCTGATCGGCTTTCGCACCGAGTTCCTCACCGAGACCCGCGGCACCGGGCTCATGCACCACGTCTTCGAGAAGTACGAGCCCTGGTTCGGGGAGCTGCGCACACGCCCGTCGGGCTCGCTGGTCGCCGACCGCACCGGCAAGGTCACCGCGTTCGCGTGCTTTCAGATGCAGGAGCGCGGCGCACTCTTCGTCGCCCCCGGCGACGACGTCTACGAGGGCATGATCGTCGGTGAGAACGCGCGCGCCGACGACCTCGACGTCAACGCCGTGCGAGAGAAGCACCTGACGAACATCCGCTCCTCGACGGCCGACGAGCTCGTGCGCCTGACGCCGGCGCGGCTGCTGTCGCTCGACCAGGCACTGGAGTTCCTGCGCGAGGACGAGTGCGTCGAGGTGACGCCTGAGGCGGTTCGCCTGCGCAAGGTAGCGCTCAGCCAGACCGATCGCGTGAAGGCCACGCGCCGGGCACGCGCGGCGGCAGACAGCTAGCGCACGCGGACGCGCATGTAGGCGCTGGCCTTGCGCTTGCGCTCGACGTTTGCGACGCGGTCCACGGCGCGGACGAGGACGCGGTAGCTGCCGGGCGGCAACGCGCGCTTGCGGGTGAACGTCCAGCGCGTGCGCCCGCTGGCGACGAGGTAGCGCGGCAGCCTGCACGGCGTCGGCTTGAACGCGATGCGGCTGTTGCGACCGAGCCAGCGACAGCCCCCGTCCCCCACCCTGCCGACCGCCACGAGCACGCGGGCGACGCGACCGCGCGCGCCGGCGCAGCCACGATCGCGCGCGGTGCCCTTCAGGCGCACGCCGCGCCGGCCGACGTGCAGGCCGCGGCGAGCGACCGTCGACGTCGGGCGAACCGTGTCGGCGCAGGCCTTCGCCGCCTGCGGGCCGGGCAGCTTGTTGGCCGCCGGCGGCGCGCCGCTCGCGCCGACCGGATCGGTGGTCGACGTCCACGGCTTGGCGGCCTCGCGCCCGGGGCCGTCGGGCGAGCTTTCCTTGGCCTGGTCCAGCGCGACGACGTCGTAGCCCGGCGCGCCGCCGTCGGGCGTCAGCGGGCAGGTCTCGCGCAGCGACTCGCAGCGCAGGCCGGCGGCGTCGATGCGCGAGCGGTGATAGCGGCTGAAGAGGTTGCCGTCGCCGTCGGGATCGACGCCGGCGCCCTGGGCGTCGGCGCGCCAGCGATCGGAGCGCAGGCGCGCGTCGGCGGACGTGTCGCGCTTGAGGTAGCGGTCCATCCACGCGACGGTGTAGAAGGCGGCGAGGTCATAGCCACGCAGCGAGGCGCCGAACGCCGGGTTGGCGATGAACGACGTCTCGAAGTGGGTGCCGCCGCGGATCACGACCTCCATCGTCTCCACGCCGGCGTTGGACAGCGCGACCGACGCGCCGACCTTGGCGTCGCGATCGGGCTCGGACAGATTGGGGATGGGCAGCAGCCCGTAGTCGTTGGAGATGCCCAGGCCCGGCGTGCGCAGCGGCGGCGACGCGGGCCGCGGCGCGCTGCCCGAGGCGCACGTCGGCGGGGACGCGCCGCGCCCGAGGTTGTCGAACGCGACGATCGCGTCGACGCGCGGGTCGGCCTGGCCGACGAAGGACACCGCCGACGCGCCCAGCGAGTGCCCGATCAGGCCGATCCGCTCCGGGTCGATGAGCTCGGACAGCGGGTTGTAGGCGGACGCCTTGCCGGCCTGCACGCGCCGGCGCTGCTTGCCGCCATGGTCGGTGCCGCTCGTGCACGACTTGCGCGGGCTGTAGAGGCTGGAGGGCGTGGAGAGCAGGAAGTCCAGCGCGTCCTCCGTGCCGTCGAAGAACGGCCGGCCCTCCTGCGACGGCACGCCGTCGAGGGTGTCGGGCGCCGCGCCGAACGTGTCGGAGTACCCCTGGCCCTGCGGATCGAACGTCAGCACGACGTAGCCGGCCTTCGCGAGCACCTGGGCGTAGGCCCAGTAGAGCTCCTCGGGCGCCTGGACCGAGCCGTTGGTGAGGACGATCGCGGGGCGCTTGGCGGCGCCGGTCGCGGTCGCCCAGAGGTGGCCGGAGAGCGTGGAGCCCTGGCGCGCGGTGAACGCGACGGGCAGCGCGATCCCGGCACCGCGGGTCACCCAGTCGTAGAGGCGCACGTCGCCTGCGCAGCCGTCGCCCTTGTGTGCGCAGAGCTGGACGAACGGGGTGCGCTCGGCGTCGCCGGCGAGGATCTGCAGCAGCTGGACCTCGCGCAGCGCGCTCTTGGCGACCAGCAGCGTGCGATACCCGAGCGTGTTGACGACGTGGTTCTCGCGCTCGAGCGTCTTTGCGAAGTTGCTCAGCTCGTACGCGGGATCAAACGCGGCCGACGCCGGCGCGGCGAGCGCCAGCACGAACCCGATCACCGCGATGGCAGACCGGGCGCGCAACGATGTCACTCGTCGTCGAGACCCTCGCGGAAGCGGCGGTTCTGCTCGCGCTCGGACGCGATCTGCGCGGCCGCGTAGACGAGCAGGCCGTGCGCCAGGGCCGGGAACACGACGAAGAACACGATCGCAAGCCCGAGTGTGTTGCGGAGGGCATCGCTGACGGCGAGGAACAGCACGCGCGCAGCATATATCGAGTGCCCCGCGGCAGGCCTGCTTGACGACACAAGCCTATCGCGATATATCTAGATATATGTGCCACATGTACACGACAAGGAGCCACCACATGCACCGTCGACACGGCTATCGCGGCGGCTGGGGCGGTCCGGGCGGCGGCCCGCGCGCCCGCCGCGGCGACGTCCGCGCGGCCGCGCTCGTGCTGCTCGACGAGGAGCCGCGCAACGGCTACGGCCTGATGCAGGAGATCGAGAAGCGCAGCGAGGGCCACTGGCGCCCGAGCCCTGGCGCCGTCTACCCCGCGCTCTCCCAGCTCGAGGACGAGGGCCTGATCCGCTCGACCGAGGCCGACGGCAAGAAGCTCTTCGAGCTGACCGACGAGGGCAAGGCCTACGTCGAGGAGCGACGCGAGCAGCTGGGCATGCCGTGGGACACGCTGCGCCGCGACGTGCCCGAGGGGATCGCCGACGTCCGCTTCGTCCTCCCCCAGCTCGCGCTCGCCGTCGAGCAGGTCATGCGGGGCGGTACCGAGGAGCAGATCGCCAAGGCCAAGGAGATCCTCGACGACGCGCGCAAGGCGATCTACCGCCTGCTCGCCGATTAGCCGCTCGTCATTTCGGCGCGCGCGGCGTCCAGGTCGCCGTAGCCGCCGACCGAGAGCGCGGCGATCACGCGGCGCTCCGCGTCGAGGTAGCGCACCCAGAACTCGCCGGAGGCGGTGTCGCCCTCGAAGACCTCGTCGGCCCACTGCTTCGCGGGGCCGACGTACTCGAGCGACACCCAGTCGGCGAGGTCTGAGAAGAAGTAGGGGACGACGTCGTAGGGCTTGTCGGCGCCGAGCATGTTGCGCGCGGCCGCGGCGCCCTGCTCCTCGGCGTGGACCTCGTGCTCGACGCGGATCCGCTCGCCGTGGACGACCGACTCGTACTCGCAGCAGTCGCCGGCCGCCCAGACGTGCTCGGCCGACGTGCGCAGCCGGTCGTCACAGGCCACGCCACCGGTCTCGCCGATCTCGAGGCCCGACTTGCGCGCGAGCATCACGTCGGGCTGGGCGCCGACGCCGAGCACGACGGCGTCGGCCTTCAGCGCGCTGCCGTCGTCGAGGACGACGCGCGCGACGCGTTCGCCCGCGCCTTCGAAGCGCTCGACACCGACGCCGCCGAGCACCGTCACGCCGTGCTCCTCCAGGACGCCCCGGAAGAAGCGCCCCGCCTCCGGTCCAAACCCCAGCTCGAAGGGATGCGTCTCGAGCATCACGATCGTGCACGTCTTGCCGAGCAGCGTCAGCGATGCCGCGACCTCACAGCCGATGTAGGAGCCGCCGACGAGCACGACCTCCGACGCGTCGGCGACGTCGTCGCGGATCGTGTCGGCGTTGCCCAGCGCGCGCAGGTAGTGCAGGCCGTCGAGATCGGAGCCGTCGACGTTCAGGCGCCGGACCATCGCGCCGGTCGCGATCAGCGCGCTGCCGTAGGAGATCTCCTCCTTCGTCGACAGCTTCGCCGTCCGCGCCTCGGTGTCCAGCGCCAGCACGCTCGTGCGGGTGAGCACCTCGACCGCGTCGGGCAGCTCGATCAGCGTGTCGTCGCGCGACTCCTTGCCCTGGAGGTAGCCCTTCGACGCGGGCGGGCGGTGGTAGGGCGGGTCCAGCTCTCGCCCGACAAGCAGGACGCTCGCCTGCGGAGATTCCGCGGCGAGCGTCGAGGCGGCTGAGGCGGCGGCGATGCCGCCGCCGATCAGCAGGTGGTCCACGTCACGGTCGGCCATGACGTCCCAGATTATGGGTCAGCAGACGACGGCGACCGTCACGTTGCGCAGCGACGCCTTCGTCGTGGCGCGGCCTGTCAGCACGCGGGTGTGCAGCGGCATCGACAGGTCGACGTTGAGGACCTGCGGGACGAGCGTGTTCGTCAGCGCGATCTGCATGCAGCCGCGGAAGTCGTTCGTCCAACCGACGTCGAGGAGGCCACGGCGGCTGTGAACCGACAGGGCGCTCGGGCCGCGCAGGACGCGCCCGGTGTTGTCGACGACGGCAAACGCCGTCACGCCGGTCTGACGCAGCGCGGTGGCCACGCGCCCTGCGGTCGGGGCGACGATGTGGCCGTTGGCGCGGCGCAGCGTCGACTGCACCGTCGCCTGGACGCGCTGGACGACGTTCTGGCGCAGCGCCGAGACGTCGTCGACCAGTGTGCTCACGTTGTTCTGGACCGTCAGCGTGTCGACCTTGACGATCGGTCCTGCACCGAGGTCGACCTGGATGGTTGCCGCTTGAGCGGACGGGGCCGCCGCGACGCCGACGGTGGCGGCGCAGAGGCCGGCGAGGGCGAGGCGACGAGTGGTGGTGGTGATGCTGGTGGTGTGCATGTGGACACCACACCGCTACACCAACTTTCTGACTGTGGGCGTCGTCTCAGTGACGAGGCGCGTCACACTCGTATCGGGGCAGACCCTGTCGAAAACTCAGGGCAGGCCCTAGGATCGCGTCTGTGATCGTCGGAACGGCCCCGGCGCGCGCGGCGCTCGCGGGCAACCCCTCCGACCGCTACGGCGGCGCGGTGCTCGCGCTCACGTTGCCGCAGCTCAGCGCGACGGTCACCGCGATCGACGGCCCGCCCGACCCGCACGAGCCGCCGCTGCTGCGTGCTGCGCGTGCGCGTTTTGGCGCTTCGGACCTGGCCGGCGCGCGCGGCGAGCCGGCGCTCGAGCTGCAGACGACGATCCCGCGCGAGGTCGGGCTCGCCGGCTCGAGCGCGATCGTGACCGCGACGCTGCGCGCCCTCAGCGCCTGGCACGACGTCCAGCTCGAGCCGCTGGCGCTCGCGCACCTCGCGCTCGAGGCCGAGACCCAGGAGCTCGGGATCGACGCGGGTCCGCAGGACCGCGTCGCGCAGGCCGTCGGCGGCATCGTGTTCATGGACTTCGCCGGCGAGGAGTGGCAGGCCGAGGCGCTCGACGTCACGCCCCCGCCGCTCTACGTCGCCTGGCTGCGCGACGCCGCCGCGCCATCCGGCGACTGGCACGCCACGCTCGCCCGGCGCTCCGCGGCACAGCTGCGCGGCCCGATGGCGGAGCTCGCAGCGCTCGCGCGCGACGCCCGCGACGCGCTCCTGGAAGGCGACCACGAGGACTTCGCGCGCTGCCTGGACGGGTCGCTTGACGTGCGCGAGCGACTCGGGCCACTGGACCCGCGACACGTCGCGCTTGCGCACGCGGCGCGGTCGTGCGGGGCGACCGCAAACTTCACGGGGTCCGGCGGCGCGGTCGTCGGCACGCTGCCCGACGAGCGCTTTGCGGTGCGCATGCGCGCCGCGGCGCCGGACTGCGAGCTGCTGGTGATCGGGTGACCGTCGCGGGGGTCGACGCGGACGCGATCGCCGCGGCCGCGCGAGCCCTCCTCGACGGCAACCACCGCGAGGGCGACTACCGCGGCCGGCACTACGACTTCAGCGTGCCCTCGCCGCGGTCCTACCCGTGGCAGTGGTACTGGGACTCGTGCTTTCACGCGATCGTGCGGTCGCGCTGGGATCGCCCCGGCGCGCGCGCCGAGCTCGAGACGCTGCTGGCGGCCGCGGACCCCGACGGCTTCATCGGGCACACCGTGCTGTGGGGGCAGCCGCTCGATCTGCAGCGCGCCGTCCGCTACAACATCGCCTCCCGCGCGGACCTGATGACGCGCACGATCCAGCCGCCGCTGCTGGCGTTCGCCTGGTCACTGGCCGTCGGCGACCCGGCCGGGCACGCGGGCATCGAGCGCCACCACGAATGGCTGCGCGCCACCCGCGACCTCGACGGCGACGGCCTGCTGTGGATCATCCAGGGCGACGAGTCCGGGATGGACGCCTCGCCGAAGTTCGACCACGTCTGGGGACGGCTGGCCCAGGGGCTGACGCTGTTCCCGCTGCTGATCGCGCGCAACCGCCGCCACGGCTACGACGCGCGGCGCCTTGACGCGGCCGGCCACCCGGTCGTCTGCGAGGTCCTGACGAACGTCGCGTTCTGCCTCTCAGAGCTCGCGCTGGGCAGGCCGTCGCTCACGCCGCGCATCGTCGAGCGGCTCTGGGATCCCCATGCGGGGCGCTTCTTCGACGACGTCCGCCACGCCGCGCGCCCGACCCCGGGTCCCAGGCGCCCGCGGACCTGGGACACGCTCGCGCCGCTGGCACTGCCCGACCTGCCGCGGGAGATCGCCCGCCGCCTCGTCGACGAGGTGCTGCGCGGCCCCGGCTACGCGGGCGCCGTCCCGCTGCCGGCGGTCGAGATCGACGATCCGGCCCACAGCAGCCGTGAGACCTTCGGCGTGCTCGGGCGCCACCGCCACTGGCGCGGGCCGAGCTGGGTCAACTCGACATGGTTCGTCTCGCTCGGCCTGCGCCGGCTCGGCGAGCACGAGCTGGCCGACGACCACGCACGGCGGCTGGCGGAGGTCTGGGCGCGCGAGGGCTTCCGCGAGTACTACGAATCACGCAGCGGCCACGGCATGGGCGCGCACGACTTCGGTTGGTCGACACTGCTGTGGCCCCTGGTCTCACCTGACATCTGAGACCCCGCTGCGACTGACAGACGGCGCGTCCCCGCCTAGATTGCGGAGTGACATGGGCAAGCGCGACGCATTCGGCAACGAGATCGAAGGGGACGACAACCCGCTGGACTCGATGGGCTGGAAGATCGGCCAGCAGGCAGAGCCCTCCGGTCTTCCCGCGAATCCGGTGGCCGCCGCGCCGCCGGTCGCCCCGCCGGTCGCCCCGACGATGCCGACCATGCCGACGATGCCGGCCTCGCCGAGCGCGCAGCCGCGCTTCGACGCCCCGTCGCTGCCGACGCAGCTGCCGAACATCCCCGGCGGCGGACGGTCCTTCAACGCCGGCGCGATCATCGGCCGCCTCATCAGCCTCGTGATCGTCCTCGCGGTCCTCGGCGGGATCGGCGTCGGGGTCTTCGCGGCCTTCGACACGGCCAAGGACGTCAAGAACGCCTTCACCGTCCCGAAGTTCACGGTGCCCAACGCCACCGTGCCCGGCATCACGCCGCCTGCGACGCCGGAGGAGCCGACGAAGTCCCAGACGCCGTCGAAGACGTCCAAGCCCGCGTCGCCGCCGAGCGGCCTGCAGCCCGCGTCACTGCTGCGCGCCGACGAGTTCGGCCGCGCGCTGGTCAAGATGCGCGCCCAGGGCGGGCGGGTGCAGACGATGCGCGTGGATCCGACGCGGATCAGCGCCAACCTGCTCAACAAGGCCAACAGCCTGCGGATCTTCTCGACGACCTGGGACGGCAACGTCCAGACGGTCAAGACGTCCAGCGTCCTGTCGGGGACGGCGACGGTCTCGCTGACCGCGATCAACTCGAAGTCCCCGTCGCGCGCCGTCGCGCGCGCCGCGTCGCTGCTCGGGCGGACCGCCCGTCAGGTCAACTACCTCGTGCTGCTGAACTTTGCGGGCAATCCCCAGTGGATGGTCTACTTCAAGGACGGCAAGTACGTGCGTGCGTCGCTGGACGGCCGTCAGGTGCAGCGTGTCAACTGAGATGCGCGACACCGACCGCATCAACGCTCACGGTCGTGAGATCCGCCGGCTCCTGATCGAGGGCGTCGCCGGGCGCGCGGTGATCACCGACGCCCGCGACACCGGCGAGCGGCTGGCTGGCAACGCGGTGCTCGACGTCGACCTGCTCGTGACGCTCGACGGCCTCGAGCCCTACTCCACCACCTTGCGCACGCCGATCGCCGGCTCGGACACCTCGCCCTACAGGACAGGCAGCGAGTACAGCGTGCGCGTCGATCCCGCGGACAGGACGAACCTGGCGTTCGCCTGAGCGGCGGGCGCGGTGGGGGACCGCGCCCGCCGGTCCGCGGGTAGCCTGCGCGGCTTGGCGAGCCGCCGCCACCTGCTTGCACCGCTGCTCCTCGGCCTGCTCGCGCTCGCGGCACTCGTCGGGTTCGCGAGCTTTCCGACCTATCCGAACTACGACTCGCAGTACTCGCTGGTCTGGGGACGCGAGCTGCTCGACGGCATCGCGCCGACGTTCGACGCCTACCGCGCGCCGACCGAGCACCCGCTGCTCGTCGTCGTCTCGGTCCCGCTTGCAGCACTCGGCGATGCCGGCGCGCGCGTCTTCGTCGCGCTCTGCTTCGTCGCGCTGCTCGCGCTGATCGCCGGCGTCTACCGTCTCGGCGAGGCCGTCGCCGGCCTGTGGTGCGGCCTCGCCGCCGCCGCGATCGTCGCGTCGCGCCTGAACCTCTGGCTGCTGGCGTCGATCGGCTTTCTCGACCTGGCGTATTGCGCGCTCGTGATCTGGGCGCTCGTGCTGGAGGTGACGCGGCCGCGCCGCGGCGCGCCGGTGCTCGTGCTGCTCGCGCTCGCCGGGCTGCTGCGGCCCGAGGCCTGGGTGCTGTCGGTGCTCTACGCGCTCTGGCTGCGGCGCCCGCGCCTGCTCGCGCTCGCGGTTGTCGCGCCGATCCTGTGGTGCCTGCTCGACCTCGCGGTCACGGGCGATCCGCTGTTCTCGATCCACCACACCGATGCGCTGGCGCAGGAGCTCGTCCGCCAGCGCCCGCTGGCAGACCTGCCGTGGCTGATGGTCAAGTTGCTGGCGGAGATCCTCAAGTGGCCGCTGCTCGCGCTCGCCCTGGCCGGCGTGGCGCTCGCCTGGCGGCTGCGGATCCGGGCGTTGGCCGCGCCCGCTGCGCTCGCCGTCATCACCGTCGCGACGTACTTCGTCATCGCCAGCGGCGGCCTCGCGACGGTCTATCGCTACCTGCTGACGGCGGCGCTCGCACTGGCGGTGTTCGCCGGCTTTGCGCTGACCGGCTGGACGGCGCTGGCGCCCGGCGCCGCTTGGCGCACGCGCTGGCTGGCGGTCGCGGCGCTGGCGCTCGCACTCGGAACCGTCTACACCGTCACGCACACCAACCCCGACAAGGTGCGCGACGAGCTGCGCCAGCGCGAGCGCATCCACGACGACCTGCGCGACGTCCTTGCCCTGCCCGCGGTCACCCGCGGGCGGCGGTGCGGACCGATCAGCACCCCGACACACAAGCTCATGCCCGAGATCCGCTGGCTGCTCGACGTGCCCGACGGCGCGGTTCGTGCGCGGTCGGACAAGCCGGCGCCGCGCAGCGGCGTCGCGCTGCTGATCGAGCGGCGGATCGAGAACCGCCCGGCGCTGAACGTCCGCGAGGTCAACGCCGACGACGCGGTCGCGGTGCAGACACCGCCGCCCGGGTTTCGTCACGCCGGTGGCAACCGCTCGTTCGGGATATGGGTGAGCTGCTGATGTGCGGCATCTGCGGGATCTGGTCGCCGGACGCACCGGTCGACGCCGCGCTGGTCGCGCGGATGAGCGCGCTGCTGGCCCATCGCGGCCCCGACGGGGCGGGCGCCTGGGCCGACGGGCCGGTCGCACTGGCAACACGACGCCTGGCGATCATCGACCCGGCCGGCGGGGACCAGCCCCTGCGCTCGGAGGACGGCGCGGTCACCGTCATCGGCAACGGCGAGCTCTACGACTTCGCCGCACAGCGCGACGCGCTGCGCCGCCGGGGCCACCGCTTCTCGACCGGCAGCGACATCGAGGTCGCGCTGCACCTCTACGAGGACGACGGCCCCGGCTTCCTGCACGAGCTGCGCGGGATGTTCGCGCTGGCGATCCACGACGCGCGCGAACAGCGGCTGCTGCTCGCTCGCGATCGCTTCGGGATCAAGCCGCTCGTCTACGCGCACGACGCGGCGAGCGGGCGCCTCGGGTTCGCGAGCGAGCTGAAGGCGCTCCTGGCGCTCCCGTGGGTCTCGCGCGAGGTCGATGCCGAGGCGCTTGAGACCTACCTGTCGGTCAACGCGGTGATGGCGCCGCGGACGATGCTGCGCGACGTGCGGCGGCTGCCGGCCGGGCGCATGCTGATCGCCGATCGCGACGGCGTGCGCGTCGAGCGCTGGGCGCGCGACCTGCCATGGCCCGCCGGCGACGAGCGCACCGAGTCGCACGCCGAGCTCGCCGCCGAGCTGCACGAGCGGCTGGCCGACAGCGTACGTACGCACCTCGTCGCCGACGTGCCGGTCGGGATCCTGCTGTCCGGCGGCGTGGACTCGGGCCTGGTCACGGCGCTCGCGGCAGAGCACGCCGGCGCCGGGATCGAGACGTTCAGCGTCGGCTTTGCCGAGCGCAGCTTCGACGAGCTCGCGCCCGCGCGCGCGGTCGCACGTCGCTACGCGACGACCCACCACGAGCTCGTCGTGACGCCGCACGACGCGATCGAACACCTCAGCGACGTCGCCGCGACGTTCTGCGAGCCGCGCGGCGACGCGACCGCGCTGCCTTACTGGATCGCCGGGCGCTTCGCGGCCGAGCGCGTGAAGGTCGTGCTCTCGGGCGAGGGCGGCGACGAGCTGTTCGCGGGCTACCAGACCTACCTCGCCGATCGCTGGGCCGGCCTCGCCGCCCCGCTCGCGCGCGCCGCGCGCCCGCTGGTCGGCGCGCTGCCATCGTCCTCGGGACGGCTGTCGCTGGACTACAAGCTGCGCCGCCTGGCGCTCGGTGCCGGTCTCGGCCCGCTCGAGCGCCACCACGCCTGGAAGGAGATCCTCGGCGCCGCGCAGCGCGCTGCGCTCGTCGCCCCGGAGCGCCGCGCGCCCGTCGATCCGCTCGCAACCCACCGTGCGCGCTACCTGGAGACCGAGGGCTGCGACCCGCTCGCACGGATGCAGGACGTCGACCTCGGCACGTTCCTCGCCGACGACCTGCTGGCCCAGACCGACCGCTGCGGGATGGCCCACGGGCTCGAGATCCGCGTGCCGTTCATCGACCCCGTCGTCGCCGAGCTCGCGCGCGCCCTGCCGGCGCGCGCCAAGCTGCGGGGGCGAACGACGAAGGCGATCCTGCGCGACGTCGCCGACCCGCTGCTGCCACGGGCGGTCGCGCGCGGCGCCAAGAAGGGCTTCGTCGCGCCGGCCGCCGCCTGGTTGCGCGGACCGCTGCAGCCACTGGCGCGCGACCTGCTCTCCCCCGCGACCGTGCGCGCGCAGGGCTGGTTCGAGCCTGGGGTCGTGACACGCATGCTCGACGACCACGTCGCCCGCCGCGAGGACCACAGCCGCGCGTTGTGGGCGCTGATCGCGTTCGGTCTCTGGCACGACACCTATTGCAGGCCTTCCGTCACCAGCGCGTCGCAGATAGCGTCACAGCCGTGATGAAGCGCCTGCTCGTCCTCGCTGCCGTCCTGGCCTGCTCGTCACTCGCGTTCGCGCCCGCCGCCCAGGCCGCCGATCCCGATGCCCCGAAGGGCGCCCCGGACAGCTGGCTGCCCGACGAGCAGTGGGTCAACCTGCTGTGGCTGCCCTACGACGAGCAGCGCCTCTATGACCAGCTCGAGCTCAGTCGCGGCGAGGTCTTTCGCTGGGTGCGCATCGACGCCACCAACACGCTGGCCGCACTTGCACGCCGGCGCGGGCTGTCGGTCAAGACGCTCGCGCGGCGGCTCGTCGCCAACCGCGCGGTCCGACCGGCGATGCGGCGCACGCTCGTCAAGCACGCCGAGCGCACGCTGACGCAAGCGCACCTCGGCCAGCACCTGCTGTTCCACGCGCTGCACCAGACCGCGATCCCGCGCCGGGCGAAGTGGATCTTCGGCGTCGCCAGCAACCGCGAGTTCCTGCGCCTGCGCCGCGCCGAGCTCTCACCCCTGCAGATCGGCGAGCTGCACCAGCGCACCCGCGTCGGCCTGTTGCACCGCGCCGAGACCGCGCTGCGCGACGCCGTGCGCAGCGGCGTGCGCTCGGGCAACCTCTCCGCCGCACAGGGCGCCGTGATGCTCGACCGCCAGCTGCGCCAGGTCCCGCGCTGGCTCGGGCAGAACCGCTACAACGGCCCGTCCGGCGGGCGCAACGCGCCGAAGATCCCCAAGGGCGACGTCGCCAAGCACCCGTCGATCAGCGCCGACGGCAAGCGCGTCGTCTGGGACGCGTACCGCCAGAACGTGCACCAGGCCGAGCTGCAGGGTGAGATCCACGTGACCGCTGCCGAGCTGGCCTCGCTGCGCCGCGTGGAGATCAGCCCGCGCGTGCGCCCAGGCTCGCGGCGCCCGCACTCGGCCTACAACAGCGTCGTCAGCGCCGACGGCTCGGCGGTCGCGTTCGAGACCGCGGCCTCGACCTACCCGCTGGCCAAGCGTGTCGGGCAGATGTCGGTGCTCGTGCGCGACGTGCACACCGGACGCGTCGACAAGGTCAGCCACGCCGCGCTGCCCAAGGGCGCGCCGACCCGCACCGCCTTCAACCCGTCGATCAGCGGCGACGGCCAGCGCATCGTCTTCGAGGCCACCGACAGCGGCCGCAACGGGGCCGCGTCGACGAACGCCGTGTGGCTCTATGACCGCACGACCAAGACCCAGACGAAGCTGCTCGACGAGAAGCCCGGCGCCGCTTACCTGCCCGAGATCTCGGGCGACGGCAGCCGTGTCGCCTACACCGAGGCCGCCGCGGACGGGCGCACGCTGGTGTACGTCGTCGAGATCGCCACCGGTGCACGGACGCTGCTGTCGCGCGGGTCCGGCCCAGAGGGTGCAGCCGCAGACTCCGACGCGTTCGAGCCTGCGCTGTCGAACGACGGGCGCACCGTCGCCTTCGTCTCGAGCGCGCAGAACCTCGGTGTGCGCGGCGCCCGCACCCGCGTCTACGTCCGCGACGCGAGCGGTGCGACGTCGCTCGTCTCCGGCGGCGTGCGCGGCCCGGCCTCGCAGCCCGCGCTGAGCGCCGACGGCCGCTACGTCGCGTTCGTCGAGCGATTGAAGCCCGTCGCCTACACGCTGACCGGCCTGCGCTCACGCGTCTGGCGCCATGACCGCGTGACGCGCACGACGACGCTCGTCTCGCGCCGCACCGGCGCCGCGGGCGGCACCGCCGACGGCTACGCCTCGGAGCCGGGCATCTCCGCCGACGGCGCGCGCGTCGCGTTCGCGTCCACCGCGGGCAACCTCGCGCGCCGCAAGCCCAAGGGTCTGACGGGCATCTTCGTCCGCGACCTCACGTCCGCTCGCACGACGCTGCTCTCCGCCCACGGCGGCGCGGGCGCGCGCGCGAGCGCCGCGAGCGCCGTCTCGCTGCCCGAGGTCGGCGACGAGCACGAGCTGATCTGCCCCCTGGCCCCGTAGCGCGCTCTGGCACAGAAGGCGAGGCCGCCCGCGGCCGTCGCGCCTGCTGCTGGCCGCGCGACCCCCTTCTCCGCCGAGAAGTGGCCAACCCGTGTTGGCCACTTTGCTGAGGAGCACCCCTCGCGTCGCGCCGGACGGCGCCGGCGGACCCAGGTGAGCGCCGGCGGCATCGGCCGCGCCGGATCCTTCTATGCCGAGCAAGGCCCGCGGACGACTACGGCGCTTCAGCGCCACCGCCGCCCGCAGCCGGGACGGGCGGAACAGGCGCGGAGCCGGACTTCACGTTGTACCGCGACAGCTTGTGCTTGCGCATGATCGCGATCACCTTCGATGCGTACTTCGAGTCGGTCGCATAGAAGCGCGCGATCCGGCGCGCGAAGCGCTCGTCCTCGTCGACGTACTTGAACGCCGGCGCGTAGACGGGATTGGCACGCAGGCGGGCGCCGTGGTCGCGGACCGAGTCGGTCAGGCTGCGGTAGGCGCGGAACGCGCCGATCTGCGTCTCGAGGCGGCCCTTGACCTCTTCGAGAGTCTTCTTCAGCACGCAGCCGATCGCGCGCTCGGACCACTCGAAGACACCGGCCTTCGTCGTCGGCTTGGCCTTCATCCCGAAGTAGTTGTTGGCGCCTGCGTTGAACTTGCCCCAGCCGGACTCGAGGATCGCCTGCGCCAGCGTCACGGCGGCGGGGACCTGCGTGTCGCGATCGGAGGCCTGGGCGCCCGGCACCGCGGCGGCGATGAACGCGCTGCGGTCGGTGAACGGCGCCACCAGCGCGACGGGCGACTTCAGCGAGCACGCGCCCGACGTGGACGGCGTGACCGGCGAGACCGGCCCGGGGGCGTCGCAGTACCCGGCGACGAGGCCGTCGCCGGTGTCGACGACCGCGTCGGCGACGTAGACGACCTTGCCAGCGACCTTTGTTCGATCCCAGACGCCCGAGCGTCCGCCCGAGCCGTTGGCCGTCGGCCCGTTCATCTGGCAGGAGATCCCGATCCGCCGGCCGCCGCGCAGCTTCATGACCTTCTCACCGCCGGGCGTCGCCCGTGCGGTCACGGTGCCCGTGCCACGGATCACGCCGGTGCCCGTCTGCGCCTGCGCGACGGCGGCGAAAACGAGCATGGAAGCGAGCGCCAGCGGCGCCGAGAGCTTGCGAACCACGATCAGAAGGATTGCGAACACTCCAGCCGGAACACCTGCAGCCGTCGATCAGACCGCCCGCAACAGCGCTGTCACGACCGCCGCGGTGAGGACGCAGGCGACGATCGAGCGCGTCCGCAGCATCACCACGCCCGCCACCGCGACACCGGCGGTGTTGGCCCCGGCGGTGAGCTCGTCGCCGTCGGCGAACACGTGCGTGGCGACGAGTGCGGCGAGCAGCGCGGGCGCCAGCAGCTTGACGATCGCGTCGAACCAGCCCGGCAGCGCGCGACCGCCGAGCGCGACCGGCCCCGCGGCCTTGATCACGAAGGTCACGGCCGCGCAGGCGCCGATCAGCAGCCACATGTCGTTCACGCCGGCACCACCTCGCGGCGCCAGAGCCCGGCCAGGGCAGCCGCGCTCGCCACGAGCACCGGCACGCCCGCGGGCGTGAACGGGACCAGCGCGAGCGCGATGAGCGCGCCGACCGCCGCGACGCCTCGCGCCCGGCCGTCGCGCGCCTCGGCGATCAGCAGCGCCAAGAAGAACGCCGGGAAGACCGCATCGAGGCCGAGCTTGTCGGTGTCGCCGAGCGCATCGCCGGCGAGCGCGCCGAGCAGCGTCCCGCTCGACCACGTCACGTACTGCGCCGCGGTCGCCCCGAACAGGTAGAAGCGGTCGAAGCTGCCGTCCTCGCGCAGCGCCATCGCCCAGGACGCGTCGACCACCGTCTGCCCCTGCACGGCGCGCGAGGCGGCATTGCCGGGCAGCGACGGTGCCAGTGCGACGCCCATCGGCAGGAAACGCGAGTTCATCATCGCCGCCGCGAGCACGGCAGCACCAACGGTACCGCCGCCGGCGACGATCGAGACCGCCGCGAACTGGGCCGAGCCCGCGAACACGATCAGCGACATCACGAGGGCGCCCACGGCGCTCATGCCGGCGTCCGTCGCGAGGACGCCGAACGACAGCGAGACGACGAGGCCGGCGATCGCGAAAGGGAAGCCGGCGCGCAGGCCGGCCCGAAACCGTGCGCGGGCAGAGTCGTCCATCACACACACCCTTGCAATCTGACCGCGCCCGCGCCACGACGATATGCGGCAGCTAGGATCAGCCGCGCTGATGGACTACGTCATCGTCGGGGCCGGATCAGCCGGCTGCACACTCGCCGCCCGGTTGTCCGAGGACCCGGCCGTCACCGTCACGGTGATCGAGGCCGGCGCCAAGGACCGCAGCCTCAACATCAAGATCCCGGCGGCGTTCCCCAACCAGTTCCACACGAAGCTCGACTGGGACTATGCGACCGAGCCCGAGCCCGGCTGTGACGGGCGCTCGCTCTACATCCCCCGCGGCAAATCCGTCGGCGGCTCGAGCTCGATGAACGCGATGATCTACGTCCGCGGCCGCCCGCTGGACTACGACATGTGGGAGCAGGCCGGCGCCACCGGCTGGGGCTACCAGAGCGTCCTGCCCTACTTCATGCGCTCCGAGGACAACGCCCGCGGCGCGTCGGAGTTCCACGGCGCGGGCGGTCCCATGGCGATCTCCGAGCAGCGCTCGCCGCGGCCGCTGAACCGCGAGCTGCTGGAGGCCTCCGAGGCCGCCGGCATCCCGCGCGTCGCCGACTACAACGGGCCCGAGCAGGACGGCATCTCCCCGGTCCAGACCTTCCAGCGCAACGGCCGGCGCTGGAGCGCGGCCGACGCGTTCCTCAAGCCGGCCCTGGCGCGGCCCAACCTCGAGCTCGTCACCGGCGCACAGGTGCTGGGCCTCGAGCTCGCCGGCGACAAGGTCACCGGCGTGCGCTACCGCAAGGGCCGCAAGGAGACCGTCGCCCGCGCCGACCGCGAGGTCGTCCTCTGCGCCGGCGCGATCAACTCCCCGCACCTGCTGATGGTCTCCGGCGTCGGCCCTGCCGCGGGCCTCGAGCGCGCCGGCGTGCGGGTGCAGCACGACCTGCCCGGCGTCGGCCAGAACCTGCAGGACCACCCGTTCCTCACGATGCTGTGGGAGGTGCGCGACTCCGACACGCTCTACGGCGCGGACAAGCCCAAGCACCTGCTCGAATGGCTGCTGCGGCGCTCGGGCAAGCTGACCTCGACCGCCGCCGAGGTCTGTGGGTTCGTCCGCACGCGCCCGGGTCTGCCGGCGCCGGACATCCAGCTGCACATGGGCGCGCTGTACTTCGACGAGCACGGCGCGGTGGAGTTCGACGGCCACGCCGCGACGATCGCGCCGACGCTCGTCTCCCCGAAGTCGCGCGGCGAGATCACGCTGCGCTCGGCCGACCCGGCCGACAAGCCGCGAATCCTCACCAACTCGCTGACCGAGCCCGAGGACGTCGCCTCGATGGTCGCGGGCATGCAGCTCGCGCGCGAGATCGCCTCCACGGAGCCGCTCGCAAGCAAGCTCGTGCGCGGGATCAAGCCCAGCGACGACGAGGACGACCTCGAAGCGCACCTGCGCCGGCGCGTCGAGCTGATCTACCACCCGGCCGGCACCTGCCGGATGGGCGCTCCCGACGACGCCGACGCGGTGCTCGACCCGCAGCTGCGCGTGCGCGGCCTGCAGGGCCTGCGCGTCATCGACGCCTCGGTCTTCCCGCTGATCCCCGGCGGCAACACCAACGCGCCGACGATCATGGTCGCCGAGCGCGCCGCAGACCTGATCCGCGAACTGGTCTAGTCCAGGTGTCGTAGGCCGCACCCTGGGGTGGCCTGCTCATGACGCGCGCACTTCGTCTCAAGGGGCATGTCCCGCCCCTCCCGTGCACGCCTGGCCGCCGCCTCGTCCTGGCCGCCGCTGCCCTCCCGACCACCGCCTCCCAGGCGGCCGACACATCCCTGCAGACCAGGATCGACACGATCGCCCGCCCCGCGATGGAGGGTCTGATCCGCGCCCAGCGCGCGGACGGCACGTTCGTCGACACGACCAAGGGCACCGTCGGCGGCATCGGCCTGACCAAGGCCGGCTTCGTCGCCGCACATCAGTCCGCACGGCTGGGCCTCGCCGCCTCGGCCAGCCGCCAGACGCTCGCGCGCCGCGTGATCTCGCGGACCGCTCAGCACGCGCCTCGACGGCGCGCTGCTGAAGCTCGGGCGCCTGCACGCGCCGGGTGTCGCCGACACCTGCTTCCAGCGCGCCGAGTGCTTCAACAACTACTCGCTCGTCAGCCGCGTGCTCGACCTCGAGCTGGCCAACAGCGGCCTGCGCTCCGGCGTGCGCGGGGCACGCCTGGCCCGCCCCGGCCTGCGCAGCGACGCTACGGCAGCGCCCGCGAGCCGTGGCTCAGCGCGATCCGCGTCCGTGCGCAGTGCGGCGGCGCCCCGCTGCAGGTGACCTACAGCGGCAACGTCGTGGCGAAGGGCTGATCAGTCGTCGTCGCGCGGCGGCTGGCGGAAGACGATGCGCTTGACGTCCGCAAGCGCGCCGCCGCTCAGCCGCAGCGCGGTCTGAAAGCCCTCGGCGCCGAGCGCGCCCGACTCGAGTTGCGTGCGCAGCTCGTTGAGCTCGGCGCGCTGCTCGTCGTCGGCGGCGGGCGTGTCGAGGAAGATGACGTGACGCGGCCGGCGCTTGGCGTGCGCGATCCGCGCGAGGTGCTCGCGATCGGCCGACTCCAGGCCCTCGACGGGCACCACGACGCTGTCGCCATTGGCGATGCGCTTGGTGATCGCCGCGTCCAGCAGCTGCTTGGTGCGCTCCTCGAGCTCCTCGGCGCCGACCTTCTGCGCCAGCAGGGCGCGGACGCGCACCGGGGAGAGGATCGCGCCGCGCTCCTCGAACACGCGCTCGACGAAGCGCTCTCGCTGCTCCTGCGACGGCGACACCACGACCACGAGGCTGCCGGGCGAATAACGGAGGCGATCGGACACCTTGAGGACGCGGCAGCGCGTGGAGATGTCGACCGGGCGCGCCGCGGCACCATCACGGCGCGGGCGGTCAGAAGACCACCCGCCGCGCTCGTCGTCACCGATCTTGACGCTGCGTTCGCTCACCACCCCATCCTTGCGCAGTTGCGCCGGAAGTGGGCTGGCCCCTCAGAACAGCGTCTGGCCGGCGTGCGCATGCGCACGCTCGATCTCCAGCAGGCGCAGCTTCGTCGCGACGCCCCCGCGCGCCGAGAAGCCACCGGTCTTGCCGCCGGCGGCGACGACGCGGTGGCAGGGCACGATCAGCGGGAACGGGTTGCGTCCGAGCGCCTGGCCGACCGCACGGGCCTCACCGGGTGCTCCGATGCGCTCGGCGATCGCGCCGTAGGTCAGCGTCTCGGCAGGCGCGACCGTGCGCGCCACCTCGTAGACGCGCTGGGCGAACGGCGGCACACGCGTCGCATCGAGCGCGATCGCCGAGAGGTCGACGTGCTCGCCGTCCAGCAGCGCCGTGATCGCGGCGATCGCGGCGGCGACCTCGGGCGGCGGGGCCTGCTCGGTCGCGTCGGGGTGATGACGCAGCAGCCGCGCACGCGTCTTCTCCACGTCGCCTTCGGGCAGCTGCACCCCGGTGATGCCACCCGGACCCCAGGCAACCGCGCACGCTCCGATTGCGGTGTCGAAGACGGCGTAGCCGAGCATCCCCCGACGGTAGCGCTAGGCGCGGATCCCCTGGGCCTGCGCCAAGCGGTTGCCCGGATCGTGCGCGCGCTTGACCTGCACGAGCCGCTCGTAGTTGGCGCCGTAGTACGCGCGCAGCGCGCCGTCCAGTCGCGGATCGGCGTAGTTGGCGTAGGCGCCGCCGGTGCCGTAGGGCGCCAGCAACCGGCGCGCGCGGCGCACCCGGCTGGGCGTTGCGTAGTCGAGGATCTGCACGCTGAAGCGCGCGTCGCGATGCACGAACGCCGTCGCGTCGGCGTCGACGGCGTTGATCGCGCCGCCATAGGCGTCGCAGACGAGCGTGGCGCCCGTGTCGGCCGCGGCAAGGAAGGCCCGGCGCCCCCGTGCGCCGAGCGGCGCGCCGACGTAGAGCGAGGACGCATCGAAGCGACCGCGCGCGGCGGCGTGACAGCCTCCGTCCGCACAGCCGGCCCAGCGCCGCTGCAGCGCGAGATAGGACGAGCTGCCGCTGCGCATGCCGGCGCCCGGCACCCGCGTCAGCGGAGCCACGAGGCCGCGCAGCGCCTGCGCCGAGCCGAGGTACTGCCCGAACGCCGTCGCCCCCGCGCGCGTGAGCGTGAGGATCGCGGTCAGCGCACGTGGCGCGGTCGGCGCGAGCCGGTCCCAGGCCGCGAGTGCCTCCTCGCGCGAGCCGCGCGGATACGTCACGAAGAACCACGCCGCCTGACGCACGGCGTGGGTGCGCAGGCGCACCGCGGTGACGATCGCAAAGCTTCCGCCGCCGCCACGCAGCGCCCAGAACAGGTCGGCGTCGCGCCTCGCGTCGACACGCCGGCGCCGCCCGTCGGCGGTGACGGCCTCGAAGCTCGTCACGCGGTCGAGCGTCAGCCCCAGCGCGCGACCGGCCAGGCCCATGCCACCACCGAGCGCAAGCCCGCCGAGCGCCACAGTCGGGCACGAGCCGGCGGGGATCGTGCGCCCGCGGCGTGCCAGCGCGGTGTAGACGTCGATCAGCTGCGCGCCCGGGCCGACGGTGACGGAGGCCCCGTTCGCCACAATCCGGTCCAGCCCGCCGACGTCGACGACCACGGCGCCGGCGCTCGTCGAGGCGCCGTTGTAGGCGTGGCCGCCGGAGCGCGCGACGAGCGGCACGTCGTGGTGCTCGGCCCAGCGCACGACTGCGGCGACGTCGGCGCCGTCGCGCACGCGAACGACGGCCGGCGGGCGCAGCGAGTCGAAGCGGCGGTTGAAGATCACCCGGGCGCGGTCATAGCCGGCGCGCCCCGGCGAGTACACCGGACCGCGGACCGCCGCGCGCAGCGCACGAAGCTGGCTGTCGCGGAGGCGGCGCACCGGCGTCGCCTCCGCGGCCGTGCCGCCGGCGACGACCGCCGCCGCGGCGGCCGAGCGCCAGACGAACTCGCGTCGCGAGAGCTCCACCCCGCGACCGTATCCGGGGAACGCCGGGTCGCGAGCGCAGCGCGCCGCCTAGCGCGCCGAGCCGCTCTTCTCGCGCTGGCCCGCGTGGGCGCCTTCGGCGATCTCCTCGACCAGCTTCGCGTTGAACGCGGGGAGGTCGTCGGGGTTGCGTGAGGTCACGAGGCCCTGGTCGACCACGACCTCCTCGTCGACCCACTCCGCGCCGGCGTTGCGCAGATCGGTCTGCAGCGACGGGAAGGACGTCAGCTTGCGTCCTTTCGCCTGACCGGCGTCGATCAGCGTCCACGGCGCGTGGCAGATCGCGGCCACCGGCTTGCCGGCCGCGAAGAACGCGGCGACGAAGCGCTGCACGTCCTCGTCGCCGCGAAGGCGGTCTGGGTTGGCGACGCCGCCGGGCAGGACGAGCGCGTCGTAGCGATCGGCATCGGCGTCTGAGACGGCGACGTCGACCGTGAAGCGCTCGCCCTTGTCGAGATGCTCGAAGCCCTGGATCTCGCCGTCGGACAGCGGACGAGCTCGGCTGTCGCGCCGGCGTCCTCGACGGCCTTGCGCGGGTCGGTGTACTCGACCTGCTCGACGCCGTCGGTGGCGAGGAACGCGACTCTGCGTCCGGTGAGATCGCTCATCGCGCTCAGGTCCGGCGCTCGAGGTTCTCGACCTCGCGCGCCTTGTCGCCGGCGCGCTCAACGGCGCGGTCGAGCTCGTCCTTGGCTTCGCCCTTGCGCTCTTCCCTGGCGCCCTCGCGGCGCAGGCTGGGATCATCAACGAGGTCGCCTGCAGCCTTCTTGGCGCGTCCCGTGATCTTGTCGAGGATCTTGCTCATGGCTGACGCGTACCCGGGCGTTCTCGGGTAAACCCCGCGCATGACATCGAGGCTCTCACCGACTGCACGCGCGCTGGTCGGCGCCGCGACCGTGCTCGCGGTCGCCGGCGTCGTCGTGCTCCTGGCCGGCGGCGGGACGACCGCGAACACGGCCGCCACGATCCTCCTGGGCGTGGCCGGCGTGCTGGTCGTATCGCTTGCGTTCCTGCTCGTCGGGGAGAGCGAGGACCGCGAGCGCGACGCGAACCGATGAGTTTCGCCGCCGGTGGCCGTCTCTACGGATAACACCACCGAAAACGACGATTCCGAGGAGTACAAGAGTCCCATGACCCCCCAAACTGCACCGGACCGCTCGCGCTGGCTTGCGCTGTACGTCCTCTGCGGCGGCATGCTGATGATCGTGCTCGATGCCACGATCGTGAACGTCGCCCTGCCCTCGATCGAGGACGATCTCGCGTTCAGCTCCAGCAACCTCGCCTGGGTCGTCAACGCCTACCTCATCGCCTTCGGCGGCCTGCTGCTGCTGGCCGGCCGCATCGGCGACCTCATCGGCCAGCGCAAGATCTTCCTCATCGGCCTGACCGTGTTCACCGCCGCTTCTCTGCTCTGCGCGGTCGCGCAGACGCAGGAGATGCTGATCGCCGCGCGCTTCATCCAGGGCGCCGGCGGCGCGCTGAGCTCCGCCGTGATCCTCGGGATGATCGTGACGATGTTCCCCGAGCCTCGTGAGCAGGCCAAGGCGATCGGCGTCTACGCGTTCGTCGCCTCGGCCGGCAGCTCGATCGGCCTGTTGGCCGGTGGCGTCCTGACCGAGGCCATCAACTGGCACTGGATCTTCTTCGTCAACGTCCCGGTCGGTGTCGCGGTCGCCGTGTTCGCGCTGCGCCTCGTCGAGGACCGCGCCGGCATCGGCGTCGACAAGGGCGCCGACATCCCCGGCGCCGTGCTGATCACCGCCGGCCTGATGCTCGGCGTCTACACGATCCTGCAGGTCTCCGAGCAGGGCTGGACCTCCACGCAGACGCTCGGCCTCGGCGCCGTCGCCGTCGCCCTGATCGCGGCCTTCGTCGTCCGCCAGGGGCGCGTCGCCAACCCGCTGATGCCGCTGCGCCTGTTCAGCTCGCGCAACGTCACCGGCGCCAACGTCGTGATGATGCTGCTGGTCGTCGGGTTCTTCGGGATGTTCTTCCTCGGCGCGCTGTACATGCAGAAGGTCCTCGGCTACGAGCCGCTCGAGGTCGGTCTGGCGTTCATGCCGGCATCGATCGCGATGGGCGGGCTGTCGCTGGGCTTCGCCGAGAAGCTGATGATGGGCATCGGCCCGCGCACGACGCTCGTCGCCGGCCTCGGCGCCGCTGCGGCCGGGCTGCTGCTGTTCGCCCGCGCACCCGTCGACGCCACCTGGCTCGTCGACGTCGCCCCGGTGATGCTGCTGCTGGGCATCGGCGCCGGCCTTGCCTTCCCCGCGCTGATGACGCTGGCGATGTCGGGCGTCGAGATGAGCGACTCCGGGCTGGCCTCGGGTCTCATCAACACGACCGTCCAGGTCGGCGGCGCGATCGGCCTCGCCGTGCTGGCGACGCTGTCGACCGAGCGCACCGACGGCCTGCGTGCCGACGGCGAGAGCGTGGCGGCGGCCCTGAACGGCGGCTACCACCTCGCCTACCTGATCGGCGCGATCCTCGTCGGCGTGGCGATCGTGGCGGCGCTGGCGATCCTCAAGCCGGCGCCGGCAGCGGCGCACGGCGAGCACGCCGGCGAGCCGGCGTACGACGCCGCGTAGCGCTCGCGATCGGCGGTGGTGCGACAATCACCGACCATGGGGACTGAAACGGTGAGGAAGTTGTCGCGACGGATGCTGCCGGCGGTCTGCGCCGCAGCGGTCCTCGTGCCGGCGGCGCAGGCCAACGCGGCCTGCGCCGACGCCACGCTCGCGATGACGACGACGAACACGGCGCGCGTCGAGAAGGCGGTCATCTGCCTCGTCAACGCGGAGCGCGCCAAGCACAAGCGCAAGGCGCTGAAGGTCAGCAACGCGCTCGTCAAGGCCGCACGCGCACACACCAAGGACATGGACGCGAAGAACTACTTCAACCACGTCTCGAAGGACGGCCGCACGCCGCTGCAGCGCGCACGCGCCGCCGGGTTCAGCGGGTCGTTCGTCGCAGAGAACATCGCCAACGGCCCGAACACCGCCGCGGGCGCGATGGCGATCTGGCTGAAGAGCTCGCAGCACCGCACGAACATCCGCTCGAAGAAGTACACGACGATCGGCGTCGGCGCCCTGCCGGCCGACGGCAACCTCTTCACGCAGGTCTTCGGCGCGCCCAAGCGCTAGCCAAACGCTGGGGTCAGATCTTGCAATCAAGCGCGCCTCGGGTTTAAACCCGAGAGATGCGCGATTGCAAGATCTGACCCCAGTTGGGGTTTGACATATGCCGATATCGGCATATGATGTCTGGCGTGGCACGAGCAGCGACCACAGCAGACGCGTTCAACGCGGTAGCCGAACCTCGCAGGCGCCAGATCCTCGACCTCCTCGCTGAGGGCGAGCGGCCGGTGAACGACCTCGTGAGCCTGCTCGGGCTGACCCAGCCGCAGGTGTCAAAGCACCTGCGCGTGCTGCGAGAGGTCGGCGCGGTCGACGTGCGCGAGGACGGACGCCAGCGGTTGTACCGCCTCAACGGCCAAGCGCTCAAGCCGATCCACGACTGGGTCAAGACCTACGAGCGCTCGTGGTCTGAGCGGTTCGAGCAGCTCGACGCCGTGCTGGAAGAACTCAAACAACAGGAGGCAGAAGGAGATGTCGGAGATGACAAGTAGCGGGACCGCCACGGTGGAGCTCCCGACCGATCAGCAGATCCTGATCACGCGGGAGTTCAACGCCCCCAGACACCTGGTCTACAAGGCCTACACGACTCCCGAGCTGGTCAGCCAGTGGTGGAGCGGTCAGCGCGGCAAGGTCACGAGCGCCGAGATCGACCTGCGCGTCGGCGGCACGTGGCGCTATGTGATGGTCGCCGACGGCGGCTTCGAGGTCGCCTTCCACGGCGAGTACCGCGAGATCGTCCCCAACGAGCGGATCGTCACGACCGAGGTCTACGAGGGCGCGCCCGGCGGCGACGAGGCCGGCGTCCTGAACGTCATCACGTTCACCGAGGCCCCCGACGATCGGACGACCCTGTCGATCGTCGTGGACTGCCCCAGCAAGGAGATCCGCGACATCATCATCGCCTCCGGGATGGAGGGCGGCATGCAGGAGTCGCTGGACCGCCTCGAAGAGGTCGCCGCCTCGCTCGGCGCCTGACCCGCGCTGCCGGCTAGCCGTGGTGCGCGTGCACCACGGCGTGCCCGCGGCCGCGGCTGATGAGCCAGCGGTTCGCGGGAAACGCGAACACCCCGGCGATCAGCAGGGCGAGCGCCAGCGCTGCGTAGAACCCGGGGTCGCCGGCGCCGGCCTCCATCGCGCCCGGGATCAGCAGCATGATCGTGTTGTCGACGATCTCCATGATCGTGATCGAGATCGTGTCGGACGCCAGCGCGAGCGGCACGACGGCCGACAGCGCCATGCCCGAGCGCAGCAGCGGCAGGCTCGTCAGCAGGTAGCCGAAGAAGAACGCGAGCACGACGGCCAGGGCGATCGTCCCGAGGTCGCTGAAGCCGGCGGCCGTGCCGATCACCATGCCGAGCGTCTCGCCGATCGCGCAGCCGGTGAGGCAGTGCACGGTGGCGCTGAAGGCGAGCCGATTCAGGTCACCCACGCCGCATCAGCCGCCCGACGGCGGCCATCAGCTCTTCGGTGCGGTCCTCCTGCTGGCCCTCGGGCCCGCCGATCACGCAGTGGCGCGCGTGCTCGTCGAGCAGCCCGAGCGCGACCTTGTCCAGCGCCGCCTGGATCGCGGAGATCTGGGTGATGACGTCGATGCAGTAGCGGTCCTCCTCGACCATCCCCTGGACGCCGCGCACCTGCCCTTCGATGCGCCGCAGCCGCGTCTGCAGCTGATCCTTCGTCGCCGTGTATCCGCGCGTCGTCGTCGAGGCCATGCGGCCAGGGTAGCAGTACGGGAGGGGGGTATACGCGTCAGCGGCGCGCGACGCCGAGGATCCGTGGCGCGACCGGGTAGCCGCGCGCGTCGTCCGGAAACCCGAAGCCGCGGCAGCGCTCGATCGCAAAGCCCGCCTGCTCGATCGCGACGAGCGTGTCGCGGTTGGGCTCACAGCCGCCCATCGCGCGCGCCCAGATGCCCGCGACGGCGTCCTGGTAGCGGCCGAAGCGCTCGCGGCGCGAGCGCACGTGCTCGTAGAAGCGCAGCTCTCCCCCAGGCCGCAGCACGCGGCGGAACTCCGCGAGCGCGGCGGCCTGGTCGGGCACCGAGCAGAGCACGCCGGCGACGACGACGGCGTCGACCGAGGCAGGTGCCAGCGGCAGCGCGTCGGCCGTCCCGCCCGACACCTCGATCGCCAGGCCGACGCCGTCCGCGGTCTGCGCGGCCTGACCGCGCAGGTAGGGCTCGGGCTCGATGGCGACGAGCTCGGCGACGCTCTGCGGGTAGTGCTCGAAGTTGATGCCGTTGCCGGCGCCGACCTCGACGACGCGGCCCGTCAGGCCGGCGAGCAGCTCCCGGCGCAGCCGGTCCTCGCCGCGGCCCTTGTCCTTGCCCGCGAAGCGGTCGAAGAAGCGCGCGAACAACGGGTGCTTCACGTCACCGGCACTCATCGCTTCACCGTAGCGATCCGCGTGCGCGGCTCAGCTCGCTGCCTGCACCAGCTCCTCGCGGGTGACGAGCTTGCGCCGCGGGCGATCGTCGGCCTCGCCGGCGGAGCGCTCGTGCGCGTCGATCGCCGTCCAGCCCGCCCGGGTCACGACCTCGGCGCGCCCGTCGAGCAGGTCGGCCAGGTCGCTCGCGCCCGCCGGCGTCGACAGCAGGCCGGCCTCGAGGTCCTCCGCCAGGCAGCCGGCGGTCTCGAGCGCGTCGCGCTTGTTCGTGCCGAGGATCCCGGTCGGCCCGCGCTTGATCCAGCCGACGGTGTAGATGCCGGGCCGGGGCTCGCGTGTCTGGGCGTCGACGACGCGGCCGCGCTCGTTGGGCAGCACGTAGCGGCGCTCGTCGAAGGGGACGTCCGGCAGCGGGACGGAGCGGTAGCCGACGGAGCGCAGCACGAGGCCGCACTCGATCGTCTCGGTCTCCCCCGCGATGCTGCGGGCACGGATCAGCCCGGCGTCGTCACGCACGATCTCGTTGCGCGTGATCTCGATCGCGGTCACGCGGTCCTCGCCGTGGAGCGCGACCGGAGAGCTCAGGAACCGCAGCTCGATGCGCCGGTTGCCGGGCGTCGGCGTGTTCGTCGCGTACTCGCGCAGCAGCTCGATGTTGCGCCGTGCGGTGAACGTGCCGTCCTGCTCCAGCCACTCCTGCGACACGGGGTCCAGCTCGGCGTCGCGCGGGTCGACGATCACATCGACGCCCGCGAGGCGGCCGAGCTCGCGCAGCTCGGTGCTCGTGAAGGCGACCTGCGCGGGACCGCGGCGGCCGAGGACGATCACGCGCTCGACGCTGCTCTGGCGCAGCGCGGCCAACGCGGGGTCGGAGATGTCGGTCAGGGCGAGCTCGTCGACCGAGCGCGTCAGCAGGCGCGTGACGTCGGCCGCGACGTTGCCGTTGCCGATCACGATCGCCGTCGACACCGACAGGTCGGGCGCGAGGTCGGCGTAGTCGGGGTGGCCGTTGTACCAGCCGACCAGCGCCGTGGCGGGAATGCTGCCCGCGAGCTCCTCGCCGGGGATCCCGAGCGAGTTGTCGGTCTGGGCGCCGGTCGCGTAGACGATCGCCGCGTAGCGCTCGGCGAGCTCGGCGTGCGACACGTCGACACCGACGTCGACGTTGCCGAAGAAGCGACAGCCGCGGGCGAACGTCTCGCGCTCGAAGTGCTCGTCCAGGCGCTTGATCTCGTCGTGGTCGGGGGCGACGCCGGCGCGCAGCAGCCCCCAGGGCGTCGGCAGCCGGTCGATGAGGTCGATCGCGAAGCGGTCGCCGAAGCGCGCGATCAGCTCGGCCGCGGTGAACGCGCCGGCGGGGCCGGCGCCGACGATCGCGATCGGGACGCGCGCGCTCACGCCACGCTCCCGCGCTCGGTGAAGAACAGCGCGTTGAGGGTCAGCGCCTCGTCGTGGCGCGCCGGCACGTCCGCCTCTCCGAACACCGCGTCGACCGGGCACGCCTCGACGCAGGCGTCGCAGTCGATGCAGGTCTCGGGATCGATGTAGAGCTGCTCGGCCGTCTCGAAGTCGGGGTCGCCGGGCTTGGGGTGGATGCAGTCGACGGGACAGACCTCGATGCACGAGTCGTCCTTGACGCAGCTGCCGGTGATCACGTAGGTCACCGCGCGAACTCTAGTTCGGCGCCGCCGGATCAGGTCTCGTCGTCGGCCAGCGACGGGCGCCGCAGCCAGGCGCGCACGTCGCCGGCGGCGCACAGCGGCACGCCGTCGCTGCGGTAGCCGATCACCGGCAGGCCGCTTGCGATCGCGCCGTCGACCCATGACGGGTGCACGTCGAGCCAGCGCGCGATGTCGCCCGGCTCGAGCAGCGTCTCGTGATCGGGGTCCATGTCGGTCACGCGCCACACCCCGGGCGTGGGCGCGCGAGCACGCGCCGCTCGCGCTCGCCGTGGGCGAGCGTGACGACGGCGCGCAGCTCGCCGCGGCGGCCGAGCGCGCGGCGCGCGATCGTGCGCTCGAACGGACCGGCCGTGTCGCGGGCGACGCGGCGCTTGCCGACCTTGAAGTCCACGCTCGTGACGAGGTCGGTGTCGCTGCCGCTCAGGCGCAGGCGCAGGCGGCGCCCGGCCGTGCAGCGACGCGTGAAGGCGACCTGCGGGTAGGCGAAGCGCCGGGCCTGCTGGCCGACGAGCGAGACGAGCGGGTCGAGCGTGAGGTTGACGTCGACGAGATGGGTCCCCCAGCTCGGCTCGGGGAAGTCGAGCGGCGTCCGCGAGGCGCCGAGCGGCTCGAGGCGCAGGACGTGCACCCCGTTGAGGTAGCGACAGCCCCCCGCGGCCCGGTCGGGCGGCGTGACCCAGGTCGTGTCGGCCCGCGGGACGTTGCCGCCGGCGGTGACGAGAACGCCGACGCCGATCAGCCCCAGCGCGTACGGCTCGGACGGCGTCAGCAGCCGCAGCGGATCGGTCCACCCGGCAAGCAGCCGCGGGTCCGTACAGGCGACCTCGTAGCCCTTGCCGCCGGGCAGCGCGTCGGCGTTGGCGGGCGGCGCGGCGCGGCCGAAGCGCGCGTTGGACGGCGGGTCGCCGAAGTAGGTCGAGTACGCGACGACGCAGCCGAGCTGCGCGCGCGCCGTGCACAGCGGCGTGTTGTGGAAGTCTCCGTCGACGGTCTGGCCCTCCTTGACCGTGACGTTGCCGCCGAGCAGCAGCGCGGAGACCAGCAGCCGTTGCTGCTCGGGCTTGGGGTCGATCTCCTGGCGCAGCAGGCGGCGCAGCATGCCGGTCCCCTGCGAGTGGCCGATCAGGACGACGCCGCGACCGTTGTTGTCGTGCTGCAGGTAGGAGCGCCACGCCTCGAGGACGTCGTTGTAGGCGAGCGTGCGATCCGGTGGCGCCACCGCGGAGACATAGATCGAGGCGAGCGTGGCCTGGCGGTAGATCGGCGCGAAGACGCGGCAGTGCTGGTTGAAGCGCGCGGCCTGGTACTTCGCGATCGACACGACCTCGCCGTCGCGCGCCTTCGTCGCGTTGGCGCCGAGCTGCTGGGAGACCGTCGGGTAGACGTAGAAGCAGTCGATCGCGCGGTCGCCGTCGCGCCGCGGGCGCTCGACCGTGTCGGGCCGGCCGAACGCGCGGACCGTCGTGTCGAGCGGCAGCTCGCACGGGTCCTCGGCAATGCCCGGCCGGCACAGCCAGGTCACGTCGCCCGATGCCGGCGCGGCGCCCAGCGCAAGGCCGGCGACGACCCCGGCGATCAACCCGACGACGCTGCGTCTCACGCGCGCACCGTATCGCCGCTAGCGCTGCTTGGCGGGGATCCGCGTCGTCTTCCCGCCGACCGTGACGTCGACGCGGTAAGCGCCCTTCGCCACGCGCGGGGACAGTGCCACGACGGCCCCGCGACGCGCGAGCCGACGAACGACCCTGCGCCCGCGGCGGACGACCACGACGACGCGGGCGGACTTGCCCGACACGCGCGTGACCGCGATCCGCGGGCGCGCCTTGCCGCGCGCCTCGGTGACGGTCACGAGCGTCGTGCCGCGGTCGGTCGTGTGCACGCGGACGGCGCGGCGGTCGCGCTCGAGGTCGCGCGAGCAGAACGGCACCTTGATCCAGCGCTTGGCGCTGAACTCCTTGGTCTGGTCGCTCGTGCGCGGGGAGTCGGGGTTCGTCGACAGCCCGTACGTCAGGAACGTGCGGACGTCCGGGCAGCCGGGCTTGAGATGGACGGCCTGCACGTAGGAGGTGCCGTGGACGACTTCGGTGTAGCCCTTCTTCGGGTCCCAGACCGGGGTGATGACGTTGAATGCGCCGCTTCCGCCCGGGCCGCCCTGGATCGGGATCGTCTCGCCGCGGCGTGTCACCGTCTGGCCCTGGCGCAGCGTCGCGTCGAGCGGCAGGCCGGCCCCGCGCATGTCGGAGATCGCCTGCTGGAAGGCGAGGACCACCGTCGGGTTGAGCGTGGCCAGCCCGGCCGGCGTGTTGACGGCGTCGTTGGCGTCGAAGGCGCCCGAGTACGGCCACAGCGGCGCCGGCAGCGCGATCGGCGCGATGCCGGTCAGGCGCGTGACGAAGCGCTGCCACAGCACTGCGCCCTTGGAGTCCAGGTCGTTGTGCCTGTCCCAGGCGCGCAGCACGAGGCAGGCCTCGGTCTCGCAGCCCTGGATCAGGTCGTCGAGCCAGATCTCGGCGCTGTAGATGCGGTTGGACATCCCGATCTTCATCAGGTTCTCCAGGTTGAAGCCCTTGCCGGGGAGCCCGTCGCTGCCGTCCAGGCGCTGCTGCAGCTGCTTGATGCCCACGCGCGTGCGCAGCGACCGCGCCGCGCGCTCGTCGCCGATGATCCGGCTGAAGCCCTCCAGCGGCTGCGCGGGGTTCGTCAGCCAGTAGGAGTCGTTCATGTTCGAGACGTGGTCGTCGCGGCGCAGCACGGGGAGCTTGCCGGGCCCGAGGATGCCGGGCACGATCGCGTCTGGATCGGAGCCGGGCAGGCAGGCCGTGCGCGAGCCGTCGAGAACGGGGAGCCGCTGCAGCGCGTCGAGCGCGATGCCGAGCGGCGTCTGGCACGCGCTGTACTTGGCGCGATCGATGTGCGGGATCGTGCCGACGTCCGCGTAGTAGGCGTTGCCGGCGGTGTCGGCGGCGATCGTGTTGACCCAGGGGATGCCGAGGTACTTCTTGAGGATCGCGTCGACGTCGTCGACGGACTGCGCCTGGTTCATCAGGAAGAAGTGGTTGAAGAGGCGACCGAAGTTCTCGGCGTTGGCGTCATGCAGCGCGATCGCGGTCAGCGGCGTCCAGGGGAACACCGGCAGCCCGAGGATCGACGTCAGGATCGGGCCGTGGTGCGAGGACCACAGCGTGCGCGTGCGCGGCTCGAGCTTGCCGCCGACGCGCGCCATCACGGTGAGCTTGTCGGCGGTCATCTTGCGCACGACGCCGTCCTCGATGTACGAGGTCGGCGAGCCCGGCACGAGCGTCAGCGCGTAGGGCACGAACCGCCGCGCCGTCGAGACGGTGTGGCTCCAGGCCATGCCCTTCGTCGAGCCGATGTTGATGATCGGCACGCCAAGCAGCGAGCCGCCCGTGACGTCGACCTGGCCGGGGACCGTGAGGTGCGCCTGGTAGAAGCGCTGGCCGCCCTGCCACGGGAAGTGCGGGTTGCCGTAGAGCAGCCCGTGCCCGTCCTGTGAGCCCGCGCGGCCGATCGCGTAGGCGTTGGAGCCCAGCCCGCCGAGGCGGCGGTCGAGCTCGCCGGGCGCGATCGACGCGGCGATGCGCTGGGCGTCGACCGCACCGGTCAGCGGCGCCGCGGCGGCGATCCCGTCGATCGCGACGCCGGCCGACGCGAGGATCGCCAGCGAGTGGAAGTGGCGCCAAACGTCCATCGTCGTGATCGGCCGCACCCACTCCTTGCCGCGGCACGTCTTGTCGGGCACGCCATCCGTCCCTCCGACGCTGCGCAGCCACGCGTTGTAGCCGTCGACGTAGCCCGTCACGGCGTCCTTGAGCACCTGCAGCGCACCGACCGGCGGCGGCACGTCGAGCAGCCGCTCGATCGTCTTGCGGTCCTTGATGCGCTGGTAGAAGAAGTCGCTGTTGAGGTTGTTCGCCGTCGAGCCGTTGCCGCGGATGTCGTAACGCCCGTCGGGGCCGAAGTAGCGCGCGCGCTCACCGCCGACGGTCACGTAGGACTCGGCCAGCGTGCAGATCGTGTCCTCGGCCAGCGCCTGCGCGTAGCCGTACGCCAGCGACGTGTAGTTCTTCGCGTTGACGTGCGGGATCCCGAACTGCGTCCGCGCCACCGTGACGTCGTAGCGGCCGGCGCCGGAGGCCGGCGCGGATGGGATCGCGAGCATCGCGGTGAGCACCGCGACGACGGGGAGCTTGCGCATCCGGCCAGCCTATGCGAACACCGGTGTTCGCGAAGCGGTCAGCGCGCCGTGCGGCGCAGGTACGCCCGACCGCGCGGGGAGAGTCGGTAGCCGCGCTCGAGGCTGATCGTCAGCCCGAGCGCCTTGAGCTTGCGCACGTCGAGCTTGAAGGGCGCGCGGTCGCGGCCGAGCTCGGCGGCGAGGTCGGCCGCCCGGACGGCGGGACGGCGCTTGATCAGCGCGAGCGTCGCGGCGGTCCACGGGCCGGTCGGGCTCGCGGCGTCCAGCCGCGCGAGGCGGCGGTCGAGCTGTCCTACGTCGTCGGGGCTGAGGCGGGCGTCGGCGGCGAGCTCGTCGCGCGGATCGGGCTCGCTGACGGCGTGGAAGCGGAGCCGGTAGAGCAGCGCATCCTCGCGCTCGGGCAGATCGCGCAGCAGCGCGGTCACACTCGGCGCACCCGCGGCGCGAGCGTCGTCCTCGGTCAGGTCGGCGGGCTCGATCTGCTCGACGGCCTCGACCTCGATCATCGCGGCGGGGGTGCGGTAGCGGCGGCCGGCGATCGCCTGCAGGCGCCGCCAGCGGCGCACCGTAATGGTGATCGACCCGTCCTGGATCCCCGACCAGAGGCGCTTGGGGAAGAGCATCTGCGTATCGTCGCGCCATGCGAACGATCGCCGCGCTGCTCGCAGTCGCCGCTGTGCTCGCGGCGGCCGGGCCCGCACGCGCGAGCGAGCTCGTCGACATCGAGATCCCCGCACGCAACGACGAGATCGCCGACATGTGGCTGCCGCGTTATGCGAACGGCGGCCCGCCGCACGCGAAGGTCCTGCTGCCCGACGGCTACGACCCGGCGAAGGCCTACCCGCTGCTCGTGCTCTACGTCGGGCTCAACAGCCACTACAAGGACTGGTCTGACCCCGGAGAGGGCGAGATCGCGAAGACCGCCGCGGGCTTCGAGGGCATCATCGTCATGCCCGAGGGCGGCGACGGCTGGTATGCGGACTGGTGGAACAAGGGCCGCCGCGGCTCGCCGTCATGGGAGAGCTATCACCTCGACCAGGTGATCCCGCAGATCCTCGAGCGCTACCGGATCCGGCCCGAGCGTCGCTACCACGCGCTGGCCGGCGTCTCGATGGGCGGCCTTGGCGCCGCGTACATCGGCGGCCGGCTCCCCGGCTTCTTCGGCTCGGTCACGGTCATCTCCGGGCTCGTCGACGTCCAGATGATCCCCGGCACCGTGCACGTCATGTCGGCGATCGCGGGCGCCAATGCCGGCGCGCTCGGCGATCTCAGCGCCGTCCTCGGTGCACACGACGGCTTCTACGCCGGCGGGCACAACCCGCCGCGCCTGGCGGCGAACATGGGCCAGACGCGCGTCTACATGGCCAGCGGCAACGGCGTGCCGAGCCCCGCGAGTTCGCGGGGCCCCAACCTCGCCACCGACCTGCCGTCAGAGCTGGCGATCATCAAGCCCGCGTCCGACAGCTATGCCGCGGCGCTGACACGCGCGGGCGTCGACGTGACCTACCAGCCGCGCCCCGGCTACCACGACTGGCCGAACTTCCGCCAGCAGCTGCGCGACGCGATCGCCTGGGGACTCTTCAAACCGGTCGACGAGCATGCGACCACCTGGGTCAACGACACCGTCGCGACCCACGGCAAGCTCTGGGAGTTCGCCTACCGCTTCGACGCGCCGCCCAACCGCGTCGTGCGCTTCCGTCGCCGCGGCGACACGCTGCACGTCGGCACAGCGCCGTCCCCTGTCACGATCACGACCGACGGCGGCTGCGTCATTCATGCGGCGACGCCGGCCGAGATCCCGATCCCGGCGCGGCCGTGCGCCGCGCTGCGCGTGCGGGTGACACCGCGCACTGTGCGCGCAGGCCGCTCGACGCGCGTGACGGTCACCGCGCAGCCCGCGGTCGCCGGAGCCGTCGTTCGACTCGGTCGCTGGAAGGCGCGCACGGACGAACGCGGGGTCGCACGTCTGCGCGTCTGCCTGCGCGCGCCGGGCCCCAAGCGCCTGCGCGCCGGCGCGCAGAACCTGCTCCCTGCGACGGCGACCGTGCGCGTGAACGGTCGCCGTCGGTCCTGCCCGGACGCCTGAGTCAGGCCTTCGCCGACTCCTCCGTCGTGCTCGACCCGTTGCCGTGCGGCTGCTGGGTCGGGACGGCCGTCGGCCCGCTCGGCTGCTGGGCGGCGGTCGAGCCCAGGCTGTCGGGCGACGCGCCGCCGATCGCTGCCAGCGCCTTGTTGCGCAGATCCTCGGACGCCGCGAGCGCCGCCGCACCGCCCGCCGCGGCCAGGAAGAGGAGCCTGCGGAAGGGGTGGGAGTCGCGCGCCTTCTTCTGCGCCTTCGCGGCCGCCTTGGCGTCCTTCAGCGCGGCCTTCGTCGCCCGGCGGGTCCCGCGCCCGGTCGGCGACGCCGCGGTCTTCTCGGCAGCCTTCCTGGCGGTCTGGGCGGACTCCCGGGCCTGCTCGATGAGCCTGGCCTCGAGCTCCTGGCGGGCACTCATCGCCTCGGTCAGCGCCGCCTCGGCATGCGCCGCGGCAGCCTTCTGCTTGCGCCGGCCCCGCGCCTTCTCGGCCGCGGCGGCCGCCTCGTGCGCCTTCGCCGTCACTGCCGCTTCGGCGGCGCGCGCCGCGTCGGCGGCGCGGCCGGCAAGGTCGCTCTCGGCGATGTCGTCGGCCGCGGCGCTCGCTGCGCGCTTGACCTCCGTCAGCGCTCCTGCGGCGGCGTCCTTGGCCTTATCGGCTCGCGTCTTGCGTCCCATTCAGCATCGCTCCTTCGTTGACTAGTGATCGGGCTCTGAGTGGCTATACCCGATGCAGCGTCGCAGAAGCCCACGCAACTTCTCCGCAGTTCATCCGTTTCAGGAGGTGAGGGTCGTCGCCCGCGCCGCACGGACCCCTCTCGGCACAAGCCCCCAGCCGGCGCCGGATCGCCGCCCGTGCTCGCGGCGAGCCGGCGCCGGCGTGCCCATCCGCTACCGGCCTCGCCGTCAGTCGATGCAGTGGATGCTGACGTCGACGGTGAAGCGGGCGGGCTGCCCGTTCTCGTAGCGGCGCAGGAGGATCCAGTCCTTGTAGCCCGTCTCGCCGACGACGACGCTCTTGCCGGCGCCGGAGCCCACCGGAGTCGCCGAGACCGTGCAGCGGCGGACGTCGATGTCCGGCGTGTTGATCCAGGCGCTGTCGGCGTAGGACCAGGTGCGGATCGCGGTGTCCCGGGTGCTGCGGTCGAGGTTGTCGTCGCTGGGGCCGACGCGGACCGCGTGGGTGTTGCGGTTCACGCCGCCGACGCGGGTGACGGTGCGCGCGATCCCGGCCGCTATCGAGCTGTTCATGGCCGACGCGACGTTGGAGTTGCCGCCGACGATCGTCGATGCTGTCCCGGTCGCCTCGTTGCGCCACCCACCGAACACCGACGGCCCGTGCCTGCCGTTCACGTCGTCGGCGGTGTTTGTCGGAGGCTGACCCCAGCACGGGTAGAGGTTGGAGGCCGCCACGACCATCGGGCCGGCGCTGTTGCCACAGCCGCCCGCGACGAACGCGAACATCCGCGTGGCCTGGTTCTGGCGGCCGCCGGTGACGGCGGCGTACTCGGCGTAGGTCCGGTTGTACTCGCCGCCGATCACCGTCGAATATCCCGAGGAGGCGGTGTTCTTCGCGCCGCCGAGGGCAACGCTGTCGCTGCCACCGGCGGTGTTCTGCCACCCGCTGACGAGCGCGGAGGTCGCCCAGCGGCTTGCTGTGTTGGACGAGCCCATCACCAGCTGCCCGGTGCCCTCGACCTTCTCGTTGATCCCGAGCACGAGGCCGTGGGAGCCCGTGACGGAGCCGCCGGACTCGTTGTAGCCGATCTGGAGGTTGCCCGTGCCGTTCACGGTGCTGGTGGTGCTCCCGGTGCCGTTGACGATCTGCAGGTTGGCGCCGCTCACTCGCACGGTCGGCTTGCCCCCCACGCCGCTGGCCTGCAGCGAGAGGTAGGGCAGGAGCGAGATCAGCTTCTGCTGGTCGGCCGCCGCCGACGGCAGCTGCACCGACGAGGACCCGGTCGCGCACGTACCGGCGGCGCCGCCCGACGTGATCGCCTGGCCCGCGGTGGCCGGGACGCACAGGAAGGTCCCGGCGTGCGCCGGAACCGCGGTCGCACCCGCGGCCAGTGCTGCTGCTGCAACCCACTTGACGTAACGCATGGGACGAGCCTTCCAGAGCCTGCGAGGCGCTTGTGTGCATGCGCGCACGCAGCCCTGACCGGAGGCGCCGCCGCCGCCGGCCGGGCTCAGGTACGGCGGCTAGTCGCGCGAGGGCAGCGAGACGCGTACGCCGTCGGAGCTCTGCTCCGGCCCGGCGACGTCTGAGTCCTCCGGCGCTCGCCGCGGGCGATGGCCGTTGCTCGCAGACCTGGCCTCGGGATCGCCGCGGTAGGGCCCAGGCTTCGGCCGCGGCTCCCCGCCGGGGAGCGCCAGCCGCAGGATCGTGCGGTTGACCATGCCCCACTGCTGGAAGAACGGCCCCGTGTTGTAGGGCAGGCCGTAGCGCTCGCAGATCTCGCGCACACGGGGCGCGATCTCGGCGTAGCGCGTGCTCGGCATGTCGGGGAAGAGATGGTGCTCGACCTGGTAGCCGAGGTTGCCGCTGAGCACGTGAAACACCGGGCCGCCCTCGATGTTCGCCGCGCCGACGAGCTGGCGCACATACCAGCCCCCGCGCGTCTCGCCCTCCACCTCCTCCTGGCTGAAGGTGTAGGTCTGGTCGGGGAAGTGCCCACAGAAGATGATCGCGTGCGACCAGAGGTTGCGCACGACGTTGGCGGTCGCGTTGGCGGTGGCGGCGTCCTTGTAGGTCTCGCGGGCGGTTTTCAGCGCGCGCGCCACCAGCTTGTCGCGCTTGCGCTCGCCGCTGGCCAGCGCGACCGCGGTGTCCGCCGCCGTCGCGCCGAGTGCGCTCAGCGCGGGCCACGCGACGTAGTCCTTGACGATCTGGTTGCGCGCCTTGCCCCAGATCCCCTTGAGCTCCTTGAGCACCTCCTTCTGGGACTTCTCGCCCTTGCGCACCGCCTCGAGGTCGAGGTCGTGAAACGCCACCCCCCACTCGAAGAACGCCATCAGCAGCAGGTTGTAGAACGGCTGCGCCAAGTAGACGGGATGCCACTTCTGATGCGGGTCGATCCGCATGATCTCGTAGCCGAGATCCTTGTCCTTGCCGCGGATGTTGGTGAACGTGTGGTGGATGTAGTTGTGGGAGTGCTTCCACGCCTCGGCCGTGGACGCCGTGTCCCAGTCCCACGTCGAGGAGTGGATCTGCGGGTCGTTCATCCAGTCCCACTGACCGTGCATCACGTTGTGGCCGATCTCCATGTTCTCGAGGATCTTGGCCAGCGAGTTCGCGGTGGTCCCGGCCACCCACGCGGGCCTGAAGCGCGCGCCGACCAGCACCGCGCGGGCCATCACAGCGAGGCGGCGGTGCATCTCGATCATCGAGACGATGTACTTGCGGTCGCGATCGCCGAGCTCTGCGCGGATCTCGTCGTGGATCGCGTCGAACTCCTTACCGAGCTCGTCAAGCTGCTCCTCGGAGAGGTGGGCGAGCGGGCTTTCGATCGCGGGTGCGGCGGTGGCCATGGGGGCTCCTTTCGAACTACAGGTCTAGGACGACGTCGCCCTCTGGGGCGGCGATGCAGATGCGGACGATCTCCCCCTCGCTCCCGTGCACCTCGCCACTGCGCAGGTCGCGCAGCTGCCCCGAGCACAGGCGGCCGGTGCAGGTGTGGCAGATGCCCATGCGACAGCCGAAATCGAGGTCCAGCCCGGCTTCCTCGCCGGCTTCGAGGATCGGCGTGGCGCCGTCGCAAGCGACCTCGGTGTCGCTCTTGGCGAAGCGGACGGTCCCACCCTCACCTGCGGCATCCCCGCCGCCGATGACCGGTTGGAAGCGCTCGATCACGAGCTTCTCCGGGTCACCTTCCCGCTCGAAGTGCTCGCCGAGGGCATCCAGCATCTCCGCGGGGCCGCAGGCGTAGGTCAGGCGCTCGCGCCAGTCGGGTACGAGCTCGTCGAGGTCGGCGGGCGCGATGCGCCCGTGCGCCCCGGTCAGGCGCACCTCGAGGTCGTAGCCGTCCTGACGCTCGTTCAGGCTGCTCAGCTGCGTGCCGAAGACGATGTCGTCCTCGCTGCGCGCGGAGTGCAGGTGACGCACGTCGTCGAGCTCGCCGAGGCGCTCGAGGCAGCGCAGCATGCTCATGATCGGCGTGACACCGCTGCCGGCGGAGATGAACAGCAGCTTGTCGGGGATCTCCTCGGGCAGCGTGAACTCGCCCTCGACGCCGCCGAGCCGGACGATCTCGCCGGGCTTGGCGCAGCGCACGAGGTAGGGCGAGACGACGCCGGACTCATAGAGCTTCGGGGTGATCGAGATGAAGCCGTCGGCCCGGCCCGGATCCGAGGTCAGCGAGTAGGCGCGCCAATGGTGGACGCCGTCGACGACGATGCCGATGCGCAGGTACTGCCCCGGCTCGTGGCCTTCCCACTCCCAGCCCGGGCGGATCACGATCGTCGCGGCGTTCTCGGTCTCGCGCTCGATGCGCTCGATGCGCCCGCGCAGCTCCTGCGTCGACCACAGCGGGTTGATGAGCTCGAGGTAGTCGTCCGGCAGCAGCGGCGTGAACAGCGAGCGCATCGCGTTCATCGCCTTGCGACGAACGGGTGAGACCGTCGGCGTTGCCCCGCGCTCTGCCATGGACGCAAGGCTTTCCGGGCCCCGGCCGATCAAACACGATTTCGTGTAAACGTCTCAGACGCCGACGTTCAGCTGCGCTACGACGGGCATGCCTGCACGGCGCGGCATCACCTGGCGAGGAACCCGTCCGCATTCACGAGCACGCCGCGGATCGCCGCCTCGAGCACGACGACGGCGTCGATCGCGCGTTCATGGCGGCCGAGCAGCAGTCCCGTCGGGAGATCGACGATGCAGATCGCGACGATCTCGACCGCCTTGCGGTCGTGGCGGTCAAAGAGCGCGTCTGCGAGCAGGCGCATGACGGCGACCAGCTGATCGTCGAGTGCTTTGAGTTCGGCGACGAGTGCATCCGGCAGCCCGTCGGCGATGATCGCCTCGGGGCGTTGGCCGAACAGCACCTTGGCGCTTGCCGGCGCGCTGCGCGCCAGCACGGCTGGCATCGACGCGGCGGCGATCGTTGCCTCGATCGCGTGGCCCGCTTCGAGGTGCTCGTTCACGGCGCCGCGTTGGAGCTCGAGGAACCGGTTGGCGGCGCGCAGCCACATGCGGGCGAGCAGCTCATCGCGCGAGCCGAAGGCGTGGTAGAGCGATCCGCTCGGCGCACCGGTGCGCTCGGCGAGCGCCCTGATCGTCAGCGCCTGGGTGCCGCCCTCGGCGACGAGCGCGTCGCCCGCATCGAGCAGTGCTTCGACATCGTGAACGCGCGGGCGAGCCACGCCGATCATTGTTGCACGTTTGTTCTAGAACATACGTGCTGTTACTCTGTCGCGCACTATGACGACCGATACGACACCTCCCCCAGCCGCCGGCGTGCAGCTCGAACGCGATGGCGATGTCTTCGTCCTGAACCTCGGCGACGGCGAGAACCGCTTCAACCCGACGCAGTGCACGGCCCTCGAGGGGGCCCTCGCCGAAATTGAAGCCGCGCCGGCCCCGCGCGCGCTCGTCACGGTTGCGACGGGCAAGTTCTGGTCAAACGGCCTTGACCTGGAGTGGATGGGCGCTCACCAAGATCAGATCCAGGACGCCGTCGACCAGTACCACCGGCTGCTCGCCGCCTTCCTTGGCGCCGGCCTGCCGACCGTCGCCGCAGTGCAAGGCCACGCGTTCGCCGCCGGCGCGATGTTCGCCACCGCCCACGACCACATCGTGATGCGCGAGGACCGCGGTTTCTGGTGCGTGCCCGAGGCCAATCTCGGAATCGCGTTCACCCCCGGCATGACTGCTCTCCTCAAAGCCCGATTGCCTCACCGCACAGCACACGAGGCGATGCTGACCGCGCGCCGCTACGGAGGCCCCGACGCCGTGGCGGCAGGCATCGTCGACCAGGCCGTGCCGGAGGATCAGGTCCTCGCACGCGCAGTCGAGCACGCGGCAAGCATGCCCAGACAGCACCCCGACACCCTGCGCGCCATCAAGGCCCGCATGTACAGCGCGGCAATCGACGCGCTGTCGGCCAGCCAACAGCTGTAGGTCTGCCGGACCCGCACGATGGCGCCGGCAGCACGCCTCAGCTGGCTCGCGGCCGCGCCTTGCGCCGCTTGACGTCACGATCGACCGGCTTGAACTGGTGGAACCCGAGCGACGGCGAGATGCCGAGGCCCTTGAGCTTCCAGCCGTCGTCGGTCTGCTGCAGGCTGATGTCGAGGAACGGATAGGCGTCGAGCCGCTCGGCGACGGAGCCGAGCCGGGCGTTGACCCGCTCCAGCCCCGAGGCGTCGCGCTGGCTTGCGTTGGCGGGCTTGTCGGACAGCTGCATAAGCCCGGGGATGCCCGGTCCGGCGCTCGCCGGCCGTGCGCCCGCACCGGCCTCGCGGGCAAACGCGTCGGCGCGCGCCTGAGCCTGCGCGATCTGCGCGCCGAGTGCCCGCGCCTGCGGGCGCAGCCCCTCCGCCCCGGGATTGCGCAGCGCCCCGATCGCCGCGACGAGCTTGCGTTGCGCGCTCCTCGGCGAGGTGCCGCCGTCGTCGACGAGTCGCAGCGGGTTGGACTCCGCGTACGTGTAGGCGGGCAGCAGGGCCGGGTCGTCCGTCACCGCCTCCGCGTCGTCCACGAGCAGCGGGTCGGGCGCCGTGAAGAGCTGGTCGCGCGGCTCGTACCAGCGCTGCCCGAAGTCCGACATCGCGCCGGGAGACGACACGTAGCCCTCGGCGTACTGGTAGGGCTCGACGTCGGCGCCGGGCTGGTAGGGCGGCGGACCGACGTTGATCGCGTCCTCGCGGATCCACGGCTCGCCGCTGGGGAAGTACTCGGTGTGCTGCGTCACCTTGCCGTCGACGTCGGTGACGACATTGACGGACCCCTGCAGGTCCTCGTGGTAGTAGCGCTGATGGGACTCGAGCTGGTCGGGGGGCAGGACGCCCTTGCTGGCGATGCGCGTGTCTCCGGCCCACACGTACTTCGTCGCCTTCGTGCTGTTGACGACCTCGTAGAAGTCGTTGACGAACGCGCGCACGGCGCCTGGGCGGTTCTCGATCGCGAGCGTGCCGTCGCCGTCGTAGGTGTACGCCGTCGAGACGGTCGCGTCGGCGGCGCTGGTCATGCGCCCCGCGAGGTCCCAGGCGAGCGTGCGCTTCGGGATGTTCGTGCGCACGGGCCAGCCCGTCAGGTTCCCATCGGCGTCGTAGGTCGGGGCGCGCACGCCGGCGCTGACCATCTGATGGACGCGATCGGGGCGGTAGGTGAAAGCGGTCGAGTACGTCGTCGGGGCGACAGGGTGCGGGTCCAGCCCCAAGACCCTGTCGGTCTGGCTCTTGGAGGCGATGTTGCCCGCGAGGTCGTACGTGTTCGTGAACGTGTAGTCGCGGTCGCTGCCGAGGATCCGCCGGTAGCTGCCCTGCGCCTTTGCGAGACGGTGATACGGGTCGTACTCGTAGGTCTGCTTGACCGCCCCGAGGGTCGCGTCCGACGGCGGCTCGGGCAACCGGTTGTCGAGCTCGACGACGTTTCCGACGCCGTCGTAGCTGTAGTTGAGGTCCTGGATCGGGCGCGTGGGCGTGTCGGCGAACTGGCGCGCAAGCCAGCGCGTCTCGGGGTCGTAGCTGTAGACGGTGCGCGAGCCGTTGCCCATGGTGCGCAGCCGCTCGGCGCCGAACGCGTCGTACTCGAGGCGCTTGAGGTAGTCGTAGGTGCGAGTGCGCTCGCCGCGCTTGACCCCCTGCAGGCTCTTGAGCAGGCCGCCGCTGTCGTAGCCGTGGCTGAGGACCTCGCCGTCGGGATAGGTGAGCTTGTCCAGGCGCCCGAACGTGTCGTAGGTGTAGTTCGTGACGTAGGTGTTCTTGGCCACCGCCGCCGGGTTGACGTTGTACCCCGGGACCTTCATGAGCGATGTGTCGCGCGCGACGCGACCGAGGCGGTCGTACACCAGGCGCTGGTCGCGGGCGCCGTCGACGACGCGCACGACCCTCGCCGTCGCGTTCGCCTGTCCGACGCCGCCGTACTCGTAGGTCACGTCGGGGGTGACGGGAAGCTTCGGACGGCGGGGATAACGGATCGCGGTCAGCCGCTCACGATCGTAGGTGTAGGTGATCTCCGCGTTCTCCGCGCGCATCCGTGGCGCGGTCTCGGCAACGTGGTTGCCCGCGACGTCGAAGCGGTGCTCGCGCAGGCCGGCGTCGGGCGTGCGCGTCGACGTGCGCCGCCCCATCAGGTCGTACGTGTGGGTCGTGGTCCCGCCACCGGGCTCGACGACCTTCGTCAGCTCGCCGAGCGCGTCATAGCCGTAGGTCGTGCGGCGCACTGTCGCACCGGTCGGGCGCTCCTCGAACGCCAGCAGGTTGTTGCGCACATCGGAGTAGCTGCGCTGCTTCTTGCCGGCGGGATCGGTGACCGTGGTCGTGAAGACCTGCGCGCCGACCTCGGCGGAGCCTCCGAAGCCGTAGTCCATGGTCGTGTGGGTGGCGTTCGGGTGCTCGACGTCGGCGATGCGCCCCGACACCGTGTAGGTCGTCTTCGTCGAGGGCGACGTGCGCGCGCTGTTGAAGACGTGCGCCTGGCCGAGCGGCTCGGTCATCGGGTACCACGTGCGTGCGGGCTGGCCGAGCGGATCGAACGCGATGGTGTCCTCGACGACCATGCGGTTCAACGGCACGCTGCCTGCGCCGGTGGAGATCGTCGCGTCGCGCTTGGTCTCGATCTCGCGGCCGAGGCCGTCGCTGAACGACACCGTCTGGATCGGGTCGTCGGGGTTGAACTTGTCGTAGTGGCTTGCGATCACCCCCGGCGCGCCGCCGTCGTCGCGGTAGTCGTAGCTGACGGTCGCGTGGCCGCTGTCCTGGTCGTTTGGCCCAGTGATCGTCTTCAGCCGCCCGGCAGCGTCATACGTGTACGTCGTCTTCTGCCCGTTGGCGTCCGTGCGCGAAGCGACGCGGCCGGTGAGCCCGTCGAACGTGGCCTGCGAGACGACGCCGTGGCTGTCCTCCGTGCGCCCGACGCGCGCGTGGTTGTGCGCGTCGTAGACGTAGTCGACGGCGAGGCGGTCGTCGTCGGTCTGGCCCGGATAGACGATGTGGTTGTAGCTGCCCCAGTCGTCGTAGTCGAGCTCCGTCAGCGCCACCTCGTCGCCGTTGCCGGTGCGCTCCTCCAGATGCGTCATCGAGCTGTTGTCACACAGGTCGGGCGCGCCATCGCGGGAGCGCAGGACCTTGCCAGTGCCGTCGCGGACCTCGAAGCGCGCCGGGATGCTCGTCCAGGTCGGGCAACGATCGGGATCCCACAGCGGAGAGATACGGCCCTCAGGCGGCGCGCCGCCGCAGACATAGCCGGAGCTCTCGTGCAGGCGCGCCTTGAAGTCGTCGGACATCGAGATCTGGCAGTCGGACGGCGTCGTCTCGGCGACGAGATCGTCGGCGTCGTTCTCGGGCTCGCCCTCGTCGTGCTGCCAGATGACGTTGCCGAGCTCGTCGTAGCGGAAGTCCTGCCAGGTCTCCTCACCGACGGAGCCGTCGCTGTCGAACCAGCGCTGCTGGAGCTTCGTGCGCCGCGGCGACAGCGTCGCGCGCAGGCGCTCGTCGGCGCTGAGGGCGGTGGCGTCGACGGCGTCACCGTTCTCGGGCTCGGCCGTCTCCCACGTGCTCTCGCTCACACGAACGGCCTGACCGGCGGGCGTGCGCAGGGTCTCCTTCGCGGGCAGGCCGGCGTCGAAGATCGTCGCGTTGCGGTAGGTGCGCTCGACCGACCGCAGCTCCGGGTCGTCCATGACGTCGCCGTCGTGCTGGTAGCGGCGAGCGTGCTCGACGACCTTGCCGTAGCCCAGCGACTGGCGCTCGAGCGGGTCGTAGGCGCCGTCGGAGTAGTCGTAGGTCGTCAGCTGCACGTGCTCGCCCACGCCCGTGCGGCCGTCGTCGGACTCGACGCTCGCGAGCGTCCACTGCGACTCGGGCTGGACGGGCGTGTTGCCGGCGCGCTTGTACCCGAGCCGCAACTCGCCCCCGAGGCTGTTGTGCACCGACCGCAGCAGGTTCGAGCGCCCGCGCTTGTTGAGGCGCACCTCGATCTCGGAGTCCTTCTCGCTGCGCACCGAGTCGGGCGCGCCGTCGCCGTCGACGTCGACGAGCGAGACGGCGGTGTTGGAGATCGTGTGGCCGAAGTGGACGCCCGGGTTGACGATGATGTAGCAGAGCGGCGTCGGCAGGCAGAGCGGGCCGATGCCGAACGTGAAGTCAAAGCCACCGCCCACCCCGCGGCTCTGATCCTGCGCGATCTGCTCCCCGAGCGGGATGTCGGCGCCGGCCAGCCCGATGAAGCCGTCGGCCCAGGCGCCATAGTCGACCTCGTCCATCAGGCCGGCGCCGTTGCCGAACGCGACCTTGACGTCGTTGTCCTCGCCCTTGCGCACGCGGTCGAGCACGCCGTCCCCGTTGACGTCGACCCACGTGTAGCGCGCGAGCGCGACCCCCTCGTTGAACGACAGGCCGCCCGCGAACTCCTTGAAGTTGTATTGGAAGCCGAGCGTCACGCCGAGGCTGCCGGAGTACGCCTCGCCCGACTCAAACGCGCCGTCGGACCAGTGGATGGAGGGTGAGAAGTCGTAGCCGAGGTTGAGCTCGACGTCGACGCCCGACTGGCTCGCGCTGATGCGGTCGGGCAGGCCGTCGCCGTTGACGTCGGCGTAGTCGTACTCCTGCGGCGGTGTCTTCTTGTCCTCGAGGAAGTCCGTCCAGTCCGGCGGGACGGCGAAGTTCGTGAACTCGGCCTCGATGCCGAACGAGCCGCCGAGGTTGAACCCGTACAGCGCTCCGTCAGAGCCCGTGGCGCCCTCGGGCGAGAAGGTGCTGCCGGTCCCCAGCTTGCGCTTGGAGCTGTTGGCCGCCGCGCCCTGCGGCGTGTTGGCCTCGCCGCGCGAGTCACCCTTCGGGTTGACCGGCGAGCCGGCGAACCCGCCGCCGAGCGCGAACGTCGTGTCCTGGTTGACGATCGCCGGGAAGCCGTCCTTGGTCTCGCGATACGCGCCGCGCGGCCCGGTGAACTTGACGGTGTCCGGCGAGATGACGTCGGGGAAGCCGTCGCCGTTCATGTCCATGTAGTCGACGAGGCCGAAGCTCGGCGCGCCGCCGAGCGAGCCGCCAACCGGCCCGACGCCCGCCTGCAGGGCGAAGCTCGGCGCCGTGATGCCGACGCGCCGCGGCGCGCGCACCGAGCCGCCCTCAGATGCCGCGGCAGGCTGCTGCTGGACGATGCCGGGATCGTCGACGCCGTTGCGCGAGGCACGTGCGAAGCCGGCGCCACCGACGATGTTGTCCTTCGCGCCGCGCCAGACCCCGGCGGTGCCCGTGACGGTCCCGTTCTCCGCCTTGAGCTGCAGCTGGTGGGGCATGAACGGATAGGCCTTGCCGTTGGCCGGGTTCATCGAGCCGTCGTCGTCGAACCACGCCGGCGGGTCGTCCGGGAAGTCCGAGCGCTTGAACTGGAAGGCCGACTCGTCGATCGGGGCCGTCGGCGGCGCGTCGCCCCCCTTGTAGCCGGCATAGCCCCAGCCGCGATAGGGCAGCGGGAAGTACCCCTGCGGCGCCTGGAAGCGCACCGTGTGCGGGACCGGGGTGCCTTCGGGGCCGCCGACCGGGAACGACGTCCGCGTGCTCTGGACGACCTCGGGCGGGACGTTGCCGTGGAAGTCGACCTCGATCCAGTGCTCGTCGGCGTCGTTGGGGTCGATGTTGACCGTCCCCGTCGTCACGTGGCCCTGCTCGGAGGAGTCGATCGTGAGGACCTGCTTGCCCTCGAGGCCGTCGCGGCTCTTGACGGCGACCGTCACCTTCGTGCCGGGCTGCGCGCCGGTGGTCACGATCCTCGTGTCCAGGAGGGCGCTGCCCAGGCCCGTCTCGACGGGCGGCGCCGTGTTCAGGCTCGTCGGGTAGAGGTCGATGTAGGGCAGCACCGGCAGCTCGAGCAGGCGCTTGCCGCTCGCGTCGACGACCGGGACGTCGTCGCCGTCCTTGGTCGCCGCCGTGTAGTAGAGGCGCGGCCGCCAGTGCAGCGCAGAGACGTCGACGTCTGAGTCGACCTCGAGGCGCAGCGTCAGCAGATCGGCGGCGTCGCTGGTGGGCGCGTCGACGTGGAAGTCGACGGAGTAGTGCTTGCCGTCCGCCAGCACCTCCTGGTCGTCGATGCGGTCGCGCACGACGTCGACACCGTTGCGCTGCAGGACGACGGAGACGTCGTCGGTCAGCACCTTCGTCTTGGTCAGCGTCGCGTCGAGGCGGATCGTGCCTTCGAGCGGCGCGGGGATCGTCTGCACCGGACGGCCGGCGAGCGTGAAGTCCTTCGAGGCCTTGTAGACGCGCTCGCTGCGGCCGTTGACGTCGGTGCCGGGCCCGTCGTCGTCGTCGTCGAAGGAGTCGTAGGAGATCTGCGGGTCCCACCGCACCTGGTCGAGCACGCCCTCGTCGACGGACTGGACGCGGAAGTAGACGGCCTGACCCTTGTCGACGTGGACGTCGTCGACGCCGGTCGGCGTGGCGCTGTCGCCGGGGTGCGGCAGGCTCGCGGCCCATTTCTCCTCGGGGCCGCGCTGGATCGTGACGCGCACGCCGTCGCCGTCGTACTGCGGCGGCTTGGGCCGGCGCGTGTCGGGCTGCGGGTCGAACGTCACGGGGGCGTCGATGTCGACCACCCCCGCGTACGGCGCGATCCAGCGCCGGACCGTGTCCTGCAGCGGCGAGCCGACGCGCTGGGCGGCCTCGATCTGGTCCATCGCGTCGACGTGGGGGAAGTCGAGGTCGCGCACGCCGATCGGTGCGCGCGTCGCCGCGCTGCTGCGCTCGAACGTCGGGATGCCGTCCTGGTCGAGGTGGTTGAACAGGACGGTCCCACCGCTGACGAAGTCCGGCAGACCATCGTTGTTGACGTCCTCGAAGTACTCCTCGCCGACCTCGACGTCGCCGCCGACCGAGAACTGGACGGCGCCGCCGAGGTAGGCCTCGACGCCGCCGCCGACACCCACGCCGAAGTCCGTGGAGAGATTGCTGAGCCCGTCGATCTCGTGGACGTCCTGGCTGAAGACGCGGTCCCCGGACGGGCCCGAGCGGTTGAGGCGGAACTTGATCTGCCCGGGCGAGTCGCGGAAGACCTTGTCGGGCAGCCCGTCGCCGTTGATGTCGATGAACTCGATGACCGCCTGGTTCGCGCCGCCGGTGACCGAGACCGAGCCGCCGAGCGACGTCGTCTTCGTCGGCCCGTCCGGGCTGAAGCCGAGGAAGGCGTGGGCGTCGCCGTTGTTGGACTCCGACGATCCGAGCGCGCTCGTGCCGAACGGGCTGATGAGGTCCTGGAAGAGGCTGTCGTCGTGCGTGTCCCAGTCGCGATCGGTGTCGAAGCCGTCGTAGTCTCCTGACGAGTCGCGGACGTCGTCGTAGTAGCCGAGGTCGTTGTGGGCGAAGACCTCGCCGTCCGAGCCGATCTGGTCGACGCGGTCCAACAGCGCCTTGCCGTAGGCGCCGTCGTGGTAGTGCAGGTCGAACGCCTTGGCGAGCTTGTTGAAGTCGCGCGTGCTCTCGTCGTCCTTCGGATCGCCCGTCCAGACCTCGATGCGGCGCAGCAGATCGGACGTCACCTGGAGGAACCCGCCGCTCGCGTCGACGATCACGTCCTTGCGCGGCGCGGGCTTGGGGTCGATGTCGTCGTCGCGGAGGAAGCGGACCTTGTAGGCCGGGTCCTCGGGGTGGCAGCTGACGTTCGAGGCGCGCGTGTAGGTCACCTCGCGCAGGTACATCTGCTGGCCCATGTCGTCGCTGCCGGTGCCGACGCGCTCGCCGGTCGCGTGCTGATAGCTCAGGCGCATCATGTTCACGCCGACGTCGCGCGTGGCGCTCAGGGCCCAGCGGTAGATCGGGCCGCCCGCGCGCGTGCGCAGGACCGCGTTCTCATGGACGCCCCCCCAGTTGTGGGCGAGGTCGCCGTCGCAGTTGCGGTCGCCATCGGGCCCGCCGAGGTCGGGGTTCCCGCCGTACCAGCGGATCCCGCCCATCTTGTCGCGGACCTCCCACCAGTAGTTCGTCGGGTCGGTCCCGTGGCGGATGATCAGCTCCTGCTCGTTGTCCACGCGCCGCGTGAACTCCGCGCGGCCGCGCACCCGCGGCACGAACTCGTTGCGGACCGCGTTCGGCGAGAGCTGGTCGCCGTCGAGGTCGTACGTCTCGCTCTCGTCGTCGTCGAGGTAGCGCGGGACGCCGAACGTCGTGTCGACCTCGATGTCGCCGAGGTCGAGATCCCAGCCGGTCCCGAGCCAACCGGGGTCGGCGCCCGAGTCGTAGTTGAGCGTGAGGTCGGGCTGGACGCCCCCGCGACCGGGCGGGATGCTCATCGGCAGCTCGAGGGTGGCGGCGCCCTGGCTGTCGGCGGCCGGCGGATCGACGAGGTCGACACCTTCGGCCGCGTCGCCGTAGCGCAGCTCGTCGACCGGGTCGCTGCCGAGGTCGGCGGGCCGGACCTGAGGTTCGCGCTTGAGCGTGCTCTGCGCGGCGCCGAGCAGCTCGGCGCCGTCCGCGGCGGCGGCGTCGGAGGCGAGGACGCCACCGAGCGCGAGCGCGATCAGCGCCGCCGCGAGGGCGCTGCGGCCGCGCGTGCAGACGCTGGGCATCGCCCCCATATCCCCAGCCACAGACGCATCAGCGTGTTGCACCTCCGCAGGTGATCCTGCTCCCCTGCGGAGGCGCGGTCAACGGCTTCGCTGCGTCTGGTTTGAGTAGAAACAGACCGCTTTGCGGACCGGTGGTCGCGCGAGGGAGGGCGATCTATCGGCCGTTTGAGACGTCCCGCGTTGGTGACAATCGCGGCTGCGCGTCGCTGATATGTCCTCGCCCAGCTCGCGAAGGTCGACCAGATCCTGCGGGCGACCGGCTGTCCGCTTCATCGTGATGAGGTCTTCCCGCGAGCAGACCAACACCGGACGGCCGTCGAGCTCGGTCGGCACGGCCGCACGTCGAAGACGCTCGTACGCCTGATCCGCTTCGATGCCCGGCACCCACTGCATCATGTCCAAACGGCCGAAGCGCGTCAGCAGGAGGAAGTTGCCACCCTCGGCAAGCTGCGAGGGGTCCAGGGGGTCGAACGGGAACTCCTTCGGGTCGAAGTCATCCGTCCCAAACAACTCAGCGCCGAGTTCACGCAGGACCGCTGCCAGCCGCTCGAGGTTCGCCGCGTCACCCGACGGCACGATGTTCAAGTCCTTCGTCGCGCGGACGAACCCGTGGGCGGCGACCGCGAACCCGCCGATCACGATGTAGTCGACCTGCGCTGCGTGCAGCGCGCCAACTAGCTCACGTGCGTTCAGCATCAGGCTCGGCTGACGTCACCGCGTCGTGCAACCCGCCGGCCGTCTCGCTCAGCCGCGCCGCCTGGTCGAGGCGTCGCGCCATCGAGGCATTGAGATCAGCCGCGCGATCGGCGCGACGAGCAGAGTCGTTCCACCGCGCGAAGAAGTCGATCTGTGCCTGCGTCGGCATGAGCGGATGGTACGCGTGCCGCCCCCAGAAGCACGAAAGCCCCTGGCGAGAGGGGCCCTTCGCAGTAGCGGGGGCAGGATTCGAACCTGCGACCTTCGGATTATGAGGGCCCGAAGGTCGTTCTACGTGGCTCAAGTTCGCGCAGTTTGAGGCAGGCTGGGTTTGACGGACACCTTGGTAGATCACGGTCTCCGCGGAACCCAGCCCGCCTCACAGCGGGGCCTTCTGCGTTGATGGTGCGCGTCACCGAAACCGTCATTCCGTGTCGTCGGCCAATGCGTTGGCCCAACCCATGTCATAGACGCAGGGGAGCGCGCCATGCTGAAGAGGTCGTCGCGCAGACCACGATCGAACGCGACGCCTCACGCGGGCAGGGTGAAGCGCACGCTCGTCCCGACGGGCGCGTCGTCGACCCAGATCCGCCCGCCGTGCGCCTCGACGATCGCCCGCGAGATCGCGAGACCGAGTCCGGCGCCGCGGTCGGTGCGCGAGGCGTCCCGCCCGGCCCGCACGAAGGCATCGAAGACGCGATCGCGGTCGGTCCCGGCGATGCCCGCGCCGGTGTCGGCGACCTCGATCAGGACGCCGGCGTCCTCGCGGCTGGCGCGGACGGTGACGCTGCCGTCGGCGGGCGTGTGGTGGATCGCGTTCTGGATCAGGTTGAACAGGACGCGCTGGAGCTGCTCGGGGTTGGCGCGCGCGGTCCCCAGCCGCGCGGGCAGGTCAGCCGTGACGGCGACCGCGTGGTTGCTGGCCTGTGGGCGCATCGCCTCGACGGTCTCGGCGACCAGTTCGTCGAGGCGGATCTGCTCGAGCGTCCAGCTCAGGTCGCCGCTCTGCAGGCGCGTCAGCTCGAAGAGGTCGTCGATCAGCGTCGACAGCGCGCGCACGTTCGTCGTCATCCGGTCCAGCGCGGCGCGGTGGCGGTCGGGCTCGAAGAGGTCGTCACCGAGTGCCTCGGCGAGCAGCTGCAACGAAGTCAGCGGCGTGCGCAGGTCGTGGCTGACCGCGGCGATGAGCTGCGTGCGCGCACGCTCCTCTCCGTCGAGCCGCTCGATCATCGTGTCGACGTCCGCCGCAAGTGCCGCGAGCTCGTCGCGGCCCACGACCCCCGTGCGCACGTCGCGTCGCCCCGCGACGACCGTGCCAAGCGTATGACGCACCGCGGCAACGTCGTCGAGCGCATGCAGGCCGAGCAACCGCGCTGCCCACATCGCGACGGCGCCCGTGTACAGCGCCACGAGCGCCGTGAAGAACGCGTCGTGACCGCTGACGAACATCAGCTCGACGAACAGCCCGACGGCCAGCGCGAGCTGTGCCGAGGCCAGGGCGGCGACGACGACGAACTGTCGGCGCAGGCCGCCGATGCGGTGGCGATTGCGGGCCAGCAGATGCGTCCCGGCGACGGTCGCGAGCCCGAGCGGCAACAGGATCGCGCCGCTGACGACGGCGGCATGACCGCCGTATCCGATCGCCGCCGCGGCGGCGACGGCAACCGTCAGCGCCACGGCACCGGCGGCGCTTCGCAAGGCGCGGCTCATGGCGCGAACCGGTAGCCCACGCCCCAGACCGTCTCGAGGTAGCGCGGCGACGTCGGGTCGTGCTCGAGCTTGCCGCGCAGCCGGCGGATGTGGACGGTGACGGTGGAGGTGTCCGTGTAGAACGCGAACTGCCAGACGCGATCCATGAGCTCATCGCGCGTGAAAGCCTGACCCGGGTGGCGCGCGAGGAACAGCAGCAGGTCGAACTCGCGCGCGGTGAGTGCGACGTCCTCGCCGACCACCGCCACGCGCCGCGCAGCAGGATCGATGCGCAGGTCGCCGAACTCGATCGGCTGCGCGCCGTCGTAGGCACGGTCGAGGCGTCGCAGGACGGCGTCGACGCGTGCGACCAGCTCTGCGGGCGAGAACGGCTTGACGACGTAGTCGTCGGCGCCCAGGCGCAAGCCGATGACCCGGTCGGACTCCTCGCCGCGGGCGGTCAGCACGATCACCGCGGTGGGGCGACCTTCGGCTGCGCGAAGCCGGCGCATGACCTCGAGACCGTCGATGCCCGGGAGCATCAGGTCGAGGACGACCAGATCCGGGCGCTCGTCAACGGCGGCCGCGAGTGCAGCGGCGCCGTCGGCGACGACGCGGGTCGCGTAGCCGGCGCGTTCGAGATAGCGGCCGACCACCTCGCCGATCGTCGGCTCGTCGTCGACGACCAGCACCGATCCACGCGAGTGCGTGTTCACGCCTGCACTGTCGCGGATCGAGCGCGAACGTGACAGCTCATCGCAATGGCGCCGTCGCGAACTCGGCGATGCCGTCGTCGAAGCCGACGCGCGCGACGAATCCGAGCTCCGCACGCGCGCGATCGGGCGAGGCGAAGACGTGGCGGACGTCGCCGAGCCGGTAGGCGCCGGTGACGACGGGCGCCAGCGCGCCGTCGGTGGCGGACGCGGCCAACGCCCGCGCCATCGCACCGACGCTGCGCGGAGCCCCGGAGCAGATGTTGAACGCGCCCGGCGCCGGCGCGTCGCCCGTGAGCGCGAGGACGTTGGCACGCGCGACGTCGGCTACGTGGACGAAGTCGCGCAGCTGCTCGCCGTCCTCGGTCACCAGTGGCGCATCACCGGCCTCGAGCGCGCTGCGGAAGATCGCGGCGACACCCGCGTAGGGCGTGTCGCGCGGCATCCCAGGGCCGTAGACGTTGTGGTAGCGAAGATGCGTGACCGGAACTCCCGTGACGCGCCCGAACGCCGCCGCGAGATGCTCCTGATGGAGCTTCGTGGCGGCATAGACGTTGCGGGGGTCCAGCGGCGCGTCTTCGGGCACCGGCGCAGGTGTCAGCGCCGCGCCGCACCGCGGGCAGGGTGGCTCGAAGCGTCCTTCGTCGAGGTCGGCGACAGCACGCGGATCGGCGCGCACGACACCGTGCTCGGCGCACGCGTAGCGACCCTCGCCGTAGACGACCATGCTCGACGCCTGGACGAGCCGGCCCGCGAACCGCGCGCGGCCGAGCTCGCGCAGCAGGACTGCGGTCCCGAGGTCGTTGTGCGAGACGTAGTCGGTGATGTCGTCGAGGCTGACGCCAAGCCCGACCATCGCGGCCTGATGGCAGACGGCGTCGACACCGTCCAGCGCCTCGGCGACGGCGTGCCCGTCGCGCACGTCAGCGCAGACGAACGTGGCGCCCGCGGCGACCCGGACGTCGTCGGCGTCGGCGTGCGCGGCCGCCAGCACCGCGTCGAGGATGCGCACGTCGTGGCCGGCCCGCAGCAACTCGGCGGCGATGTGGCTGCCGATGAACCCGGCGCCGCCCGTCAACAGCACACGCATCGCGTGCCTCCCTTCACCACGGCGATCGCACCGCCACTTGGACAGCAAGCGCCAGACCCAGCTGCGCGGCCAGCCATCGCCGGCGCGCGCCGAGCGCGACCGCCGCGCAGAGGACCCAGGGCGCGAACAGCAGCCAGATGCGCTCGGTCTCGCCGCGACTGAGCCCGCTCGCGTCGGCCGCGAGCACCGCGCAGAGGCCGCCGAGGACAAGGACCCGCAGCGACACCGGGACGCGCGCGAGCCCGGCGGCCGCGGCCGGCCCGACGACCAACGCGAAGGCCGCAAGCGAGATCACCAGGAAGTCGAGGTATGGGCGGCGCGATGCGACGCCGCCGGCATACAGCTCGCGCGTGGCAGCGAGACCGTCGGGCCACCAGAACCCTGCGGCGGCAAACAGCGCGACGACGACCGCGATCGCGGCGGCGACCAGCGCGAAGACGCGAAGGACGCGGTCGCGGCGCAGCCAGCCGAGCGCGAGCACGACCGCGCCGAGTGGCAGCACGCCGTAGGAGCAGAAGAGCGCGGCGCCGAGCAGCGCACCGCCGCCGAGGGCGGCGCGGTCACTGCCCGCAAGTCCCAGCGCGATGGCGGCGATCGCGCACGCCGTCAGACCCAGCAGCAGCCCATCGGCGCTCGTCGCCATCCAGACCGCGGCGGGAGTGAGTGCGAGCAGCGGCGCACCTTGGCGTGCCAGCGCCTCTCCCGCAATGGCGCGGACGGTGACGACCGCCGCGGGGGCGGCAAGCGCCCCGATGCAGATCACGAGCGCCGCTGCGACGCCCGAGCCGCCGAGCCCGACCTGCGCAAACGCCCAGAAGAACAGGACGAATGCCGGCGGGTGGCCCTTGACGTGGGTCGGGTACTCGGGCAGGTGCGCGACGTAGCCCTGCAGGAACGCCCCGGGCGTCGAGCCCACCCGGTCGAGCACCGCGAGGTACTCATACCGCGTCTCGAGTGGTGCAGTGAGAGCTGACGGACCGTCGGCAAGCGCCAGCAGCGCCGCCCACGCCGCCGCGCCGGCCCAGCATGCCGCGAGCAGCCCCGGCCAGCGCAGGCGCTGAGCGAGCGCCGGCGCCCACGCCACGGCGAGCGCCGCGAAAGCGATCGCCGCGAGCAGCCACCAGCCGGCCGCGACCTCGTAGCGCCCCACGAGCGGCGGCGCACCGATGTGCACCAGCGGGTCGGCGTCCTGCAGGCGCGCACCGAGGAGGTGCCCGCCGAGCACGAGCAGCCCCCAGCCGGCGACGGCGAGTCCCGGAACGAGCGCTGCGGCGCGTGTGGGCGACACGCGGACCTGCGAGATCGAGGTGGCTGCCATCGACAGGCCCGAGGCTAGGTCTGCCGGCGCCCGGGCGCAGCTCCTGCGAACCGGAGTTTCGCGTTTCGTCATTCTTTCTCGCAGCCGTCGCTCCTACGTTGCGGCTGTGCCTGACCTGATCCTGCCGGTGCTCGACGAGGCGGCTGCGCTGCCCGGCGTCTTGCGGCGTGTGCCGGCCCACATCCGCCCGATCGTCGTCGACAACGGCAGTCGCGACGGCTCCGCCGAGATCGCCACCGCACATGGCGCGCTGGTGGTATCTGAGCCTCAGCGCGGCTTCGGTGCGGCCTGCTTTGCGGGTCTGTGCGCAGCAACGGCCGAGATCGTCTGCTTCATGGACGCGGACGGCTCGTGCGACGGCGGCGAGCTCGAGCGCGTCATCGGTCCCGTCGCGGCGGGTCACGCGGACCTGATGCTCGGTGCCCGCTGCGCGCGCCGCGGGGCGTGGCCGTTGCACGCGCGTCTGGCCAACCGCGCACTTGCTTGGGAGCTGCGCCGGCGCAGCGGCGCGCAGCTGACCGACCTCGGGCCGATGCGCGCCGCCCGCCGCGAGCCGCTGCTGGGGCTCGCGATCGCCGACCGGCGTTTCGGCTGGCCGCTGGAGATGGTGCTGCGCGCGCTCGACGCCGGCTGGACGGTCGGCGAGGCCGACGTCTCCTACGCCGAGCGCGAGGGACGCTCGAAGGTCACCGGGACGGTGCGCGGCACGGCGCGCGCGGTGCGCGACATGGCCGGGGTGCTGTCGTGACGACCCTGCTCGTCATCGCCAAGGCACCCGTCGCGGGGCGCAGCAAGACCCGCCTGTGCCCTCCGTGTACGCCGCAGCAAGCCGCCGGCCTTGCCGCCGCCGCACTCGCCGACACGCTGGCGGTCGTCGCTGCCACCCCCGGCGTGTCGCGCCGCGTGCTTGTGCTCGACGGTGCGCCGGGGCCGTGGATCCCGAACGGCTTCGACGTCGTCGCGCAGTCCGATGGCGATCTCGGGGATCGGCTCGCGGCCGCGTTCGCCCCGGTCCAGGGCCGGGCGCTCCTGGTCGGCATGGACACTCCGCAGCTGACGCGAGCGCACCTGTGCCGCGGACTCGCCGCGCTCAGCTCCCGCGACGCGGTGCTCGGACCGGCGCCGGACGGCGGCTACTGGGCGATCGGCCTGCACGACGTCGAGGACAACGTCTTTCGCGGGGTGCCAATGAGCACGGCGCACACCGGCGCAGCCCAGCGCGCGCGGATTGCCGCGCTCGGGCTCAGCTGCGCCGAACTGCCCGCGCTGCGCGACGTCGACACGATCGCCGACGCGCGTGCGGTGGCCGCCGCCGCGCCACTCACGGCGTTCGCGCGCGCGTTCGCCGGGCTGCGGCACGCGGTGGCCGCATGACCGCCGCGTTGGATCTCTACGCTGCAGGGCTCGCCGGCGAGGCGCTCACCGTTCGCGAGGACAGCGGGCTGCTCGCGCCACTACCTGTCACCCGCTGGCTCGGTCCGCTGACGAGCGCCGACGGCCGCGTCCTTGACCGCGCACATGCACCGGTGATCGACATCGGCTGCGGGCCCGGCCGCCACGTCGTGGCGCTCGCACGCCGCGGCATGCTGGCGGTCGGCGTCGACGTGTCGCCAGCGGCAGTGAGTGTGGCCCGAGGTCGAGGCGCCACGGTCGTCGAGGCGTCCGTCTTCGACCGCCTCCCCGGCGCCGGGACGTGGCAGACCGCGCTACTGCTCGACGGCAACATCGGCATCGGAGGCGATCCACCCGCGCTCCTGCGACGGCTCATGACGATCCTGCGCCCCAACGGCGTCGTGCTCGCCGAGCTTGCGGCGCCCGGCGTTCGAACGGGCACCCGTCGCGTTCGCCTGGAGGGCCGCCTCGGCGCGAGCGAATGGTTCGCGTGGGCTGCCGTCAGCGCCGACGACATCGACGCGGTCGCGGCACGCGCCGGTCTCGTCGTAACCGACATCTGGGTGGACGAGGAGCGATGGTTCGCGCATTTGGCCGTCTCCTGAGGAGGCCGCCGCGTGCCGGGCCGTTCGCCGAGGACGCCTTCCCGTCGCGCCTGCACGACGACCGGCTCGCGGCGATCCTCGGCATCGCCCTCGGCGTCGCGTTCGCGACCTGCTTCGTGACAGGCCTAATCAGCCACTTTGCCCAACACCCGCTGCACATCGGCTTCCTCTCGATGCCGGCAAGCCCGGGCTGGCTCTACCGCGTGACGCAAGGCGTCCACGTCGCGACCGGCATCGCGGCGATCCCCTTGCTGCTGGCGAAGCTCTGGACCGTCTTCCCCAAGCTCTTCCAGTGGCCACCGGCCCGCAGCGCGGCGCACGCCATCGAACGCATCGCGCTTGTCCCGCTCGTCGCCGGCTCGATCTTCCAGCTGTTCACCGGGCTGGCCGACACCGCGCGCTGGTACCCGTGGACGTTCTCGTTCACCGTCACGCACTACTGGTCGGCGTGGATCGTGATCGGGTCGCTGATCATCCATCTCGGCGCGAAGTTCGCCACCGCCACCGATCAGCTGCGTCCGAGCCGCAAGCACGTGCGCGCACCCGACGCCGACGGACCAACGCGCCGCGGCTTTCTCTGGGCCGTCGGCAGCGCGGTCGCGGCGGTGACGGTCGCGACCGTCGGGCAGACCCTGCGACCGCTACAGGATGTATCCGTCTTGGCTCCTCGCAAGCCCTCGGAGGGACCGCAAGGGTTCCCCGTCAACAAGAGCGCCGCCGGCGCGCAGGTCACGACGCTGGCGACGGACCCCGACTACAGGCTGCTCGTCGAGGGTCGCGTGTCGAAGGCATTGACGCTGTCGTTGGCCGAGCTGCAAGCGCTGCCACAGCACCAAACCGAGATCGCGATCACGTGCGTCGAGGGTTGGAGCGCCGGTGCGCATTGGAGCGGTGTGCGTATGCGTGACCTGCTCGCAATGGCGGGCGCTGCGCAGGACGCGGAGGTCGTCGTCCACTCCATGCAGCGGCGTGGCTCCTACCGCTCCAGCGAGCTCAACGTCCAGCACACACGCCACGACGACACGCTGCTCGCGCTCCGCGTCAACGGCGAGCGGCTGCACATCGATCACGGCTATCCAGTGCGTCTGATCTCGCCGAACCGGCCAGGCGTGCAACAGACCAAGTGGGTCGCGCGGCTGGAGGTGCTGTGACGCGACCTGGCCGCGCGTTCTGGATCGGACTCGCGATCGGCGGCGGCGTGGTCGCATTCGGGATCGCGGGGTTCGTGCGCAACCGCGCCGACACCGAGCCGGCGTCGTCGTTGAGGTTCCTCGTCGGCGCGCTCGTCGCCCATGACGTCCTCTGGGCGTGGGGTGTCGCGGCGGTCTCGCTGATCATCGTCCGGCTCGTCCCGCGCCGCGCGCAGGGCATCGTGGCCGGTGCGCTCGCCGTCAGCGCCGCGCTGACGCTCGTGGCGATGCCGGCCCTGCTCGGTTACGGCCGGCTCGCGAACAACCCCTCGATCCTTCCCCGGGATTACACGGCCGGCCTGCTCGGAGCACTCGCCGTCGTCTGGGCCGTCGCGCTCGTTCTCCTGGTCCTACAGGAAGCGCGGCGCCACGCGGTCGACGCTGCGCATCACGAACGCAATCGGCCGAGCGACGAGCGCGACGAAGGCCCCGGCCGGGCGCCCGTGGAGCCTCGCCGAGACCCGCGGCGGAAGCGTCGCGAAGAGCGTCGCGACGGCTGGTAGCGGTCGACCGAAGATCGTGAGCTCGGCGATCTCTCCGCGCTCGTTGAAGTCTGCGAGGACGACCGCCTGGAGTTCCTGGCCGCGGACCTTTGCACGGAAGGAGAACGAGCACCTGTCATCGAGCGCGAGCGCTTCGCTGGTCTGGAGATCGTCGAGCACGGCGAAGATGTCGCGGTGTAGTGCCGTTACCGCATCCTTGCCCTCGAAGCGGACGCGCGCGCTGAGCGGGGAATTCAGGATCACATCCGGCGCCAGCAACTCGCCGACCGCATCCGCGTCACCCCGTTCGGCGGCGGCGCGCAGGGTCGCAGTGGCCGACGTGACGCGCGAGCTCGAAGCGTTGGAGGGCATACGTAGTCCACGACCCCGGTCGAGCGGTCGCCGTCGGATGCGCAGCGCGACACGATCACCGCTGGCCAGCGTGACGAGCCAGCCGTCTCCGTCGGGCTCGATTGCCTTGGCGAAGCCGATCGCCCAACCGGCAGCTTGGCGCCGTCGGCGACGAACGCAAACGTCGCCTCCGCAGAGTGTCGATCCGGATCGATGTGGTGTGAGTTCGCATGCCCGGTTAGACGCGTCCGGACAGGGGGTTGTGACCGCTTCCACCATTCTCTGTGGGCATCCCACAGCCGGTAGCCTGCGGGCGTGGGCAGCGTGAAGGATTGGACGTTCGACGGGACGTGGCCGTTCGAGCCACGCTGGTTCGACTCGCCTGACGGCCGCATGCACTACGTCGATGTCGGCCCGCCGGACGGACGGCCGGTGGTCATGGTGCACGGCAACCCGACGTGGGGCTACCTCTATCGCAACTTCATCCCAGCGCTGGTCGAGGCGGGGCACCGCGCGATCGTTCCCGACCACCTCGGGTTCGGCCGCTCCGACAAGCCGGCGAACGCCGAGCTGTATCGCGTGCCGCGCCACGCCGAGCGACTCGACGCGCTGCTGCAGTCGCTGGATCTGCGCGGCGCGACCGTCGTGCCCCAGGACTGGGGTGGACCGATCGGCCTCTATTGGGCCACGCGTCATCCGGAGCGGGTCGACGGACTGTTCGTCCTCAACACCTACGCCCACGGCTTCCGTCGCGACGTCCTGCCGCCCGGCAAGGACAAGATCCCGCTGCCGCTTCCGCTGCACATGTTCCGCACGCCGGTGCTCGGCGAGCTGCTCGTCAAGGGCCTCGACGCGTTCACGCGCGGCTTCCTCTTCGGCCAGGGGACCGTGCACCGAGATCGGCTCACACCGACGATCAAGCGCGCCTACCGCGAGGTTCACGCCGGCTGGTCGCAGCGCACCGCGATCCTCGTCTTCCCGCGCGAGATCCCGGTCGCAGGCGAGGGTCCCGTCGTCGCGATGACCACGGAGATCGAGGCGGGCCTGAAGGAGCACTTCCGCTCCAAGCCCGTCCACATCGCGTGGGCGATGAAGGACGTCGCCTTCCTCCCCTCCTACCTCGACACGCTCTGGCTGGACACCTTCCCCGATGCGACCGTCACCAAGCTGCATGACGCCGGTCACTACCTCCAGGAGGACGCGCACGAGCGGATCGTCCCCGAGCTCGTGCGGTTCGTCAGCGCCCTGGGGTCCTAGCCCAGGCGCCCGAACTGCTCGTCATGCGCTCCGACCCGATGCGCAGCCTGGCACAGCGCCGAGCGGCGAGTGCATCCTCGGCCCCGCGCATCGTCGCTGGGACGGGCCCGGCGTGGTCCTCGGCCGGACCGAGGGCGGCAACGACGACTGGACGCGCCCGATTCCCTGACGGCCCGTGCGCGTGCCCGGGGTCCTCATCGGCGCGTTCCGGCGTGGCTCGCGCGTGCTCCCTGTCGATCGAGGATCCCTGGAGCTTCGTCCGCGAGGTACTGGAAGGGCGTCTCGGCCGAGCGGTCCGGGTCGGTGGACCCTGCCTCTAGCTGCTTCCGTCGCCGGCGTGGCGTTCCGCGTCGCCGCGGGATGCTCCGCTGCCAGCGCGCTGGCGCTGGTTGCCACGGCGATGGCCTTCGCTGACGAGGTCATCGCCCCGGACCCGACGGCCCGGAGCGTCGCGGCCGGCGGTGGCTTCGTGGTGTGGTCGCGTCAGGAGCCGGCCACCATGCGCTGGCGGCTGGTCCTGCGCAGCGCCGGCATCTCCCGTGACCTTGCGATCCCGGCCGCGGCGCGGCCATTCCTCATCGATATCGGGGCGGACGTCCGGGGTCGCTGGCACGCAACCTTCTCGCGCTGCACGCCCCGCGGGTGCGAGCGCTACGCAATCGACCTCACGCGTGGCGAGCAGCGGCGACTGCGCCTGCCCGGCGGCGAGCGCGTCGCCCACCAGGCTGTGGCCCGCAACACATGGGCGGGTCAGCGCGGCGACGCGATCGTCGCGCGTCGTGCCGGACGTGATGCCTCATTGATGCCCAAACCTGGACGGCTCTCCTCACGGTCTCCGTCGGTGAACGCGTGGTTGCGCCGTCGCAGCGTGCCGGCGCAGAGTGGCCGCGTGCGCGCGCGTCGTCCATCGCCAGGGACCGCGTGGCGGCGTGACAGCTCTTATGCGAACTGCTCCCGGAGCACCGTCTTCTTCCATTTCCCGGTTGCCGTTCGCGGGATCGCGTCCACGTACTCGACGCGGTCGGGTAGCTGCCAGTTGGCGAAGTCGTGCGCGAGGTGGGCCCGGAGCGCGTCGTCGCCGACCTTGGCGCCGTCGCGGGTGACGACGACGGCCAGCGGGCGCTCGCCCCATCGCTCGTCGGGAACGGCGATGACGGCGGCCTCGGCAACGGCCGGATGGGCCATCAGCGCGTTCTCGAGGTCGACGGAGCTGATCCACTCGCCGCCCGACTTGATGAGGTCCTTGGAGCGGTCGCAGATGCGGATGCAACCGCGGGGGTCGATCGCGACGATGTCGCCGGTCGTGAACCAACCGTCGACGGTGAAGCTCTGCGCGCCCTCACCGCGGTGATAGCCGGCGGCGACCCACGGACCGCGTACCTGCAGCTCGCCCATCGCGGCGTCATCCCACGGGATCTCGGCACCGTCGTCGTCGCAGGCGCGGATCTCGACGAATGGGACTGGCGGGCCCTGGCGGGCGCGGAACGCGGTGCGCTCGGCGTCGGGCGCGTCGGCGAGCTCGCGGGGCAGGTGGCAGACGGTGCCCAGCGGACTCGTCTCGGTCATGCCCCACGCCTGCAGGACGGTGAGGCCGTGGCGATCGAACCCGTCGATCATGCTCGCCGGCACGGCCGAGCCGCCGACGACCATCCGCCGCAGCGCCGAGAGATCCCAGCGCTTGGGCTCGGCGTCGATCGCCGCGAGGACCCCCATCCAGACGGTCGGAACCCCGGCGGTCATCGTCACCCCTTCGACCTCGAACAGGTCGAGCACGCTGACGGGGTCGAGCTGCGGGCCGGGGAGCACGAGGCTCGCGCCGGTCATCGCGCATGCGAAGGGCAGACCCCAGGCGTTGGCGTGGAACATCGGCACGACCGGCAGCACGACGTCGTTGGCGCCGACGCCGAGCGCGTCGGGCAGCGCCGCGGCCAGCGAGTGCAGCACCAGCGCACGGTGCGAGTACACGACGCCCTTGGGCCGGCCTGTCGTGCCCGAGGTGTAACACATGGCCGCGGCCCGGCGCTCGTCGAGCGCGGGCCAGACGATCGGCTCGGCGGCATCGACGAACTCGTCGTAGTCGCGTCCGACGACAACGACGCGCTCGATGCTCGGCTGGTCACCGACGACGTCGAGCAGGTCGGCCAGTGTCTCGTCGACGACCAGAACCTTGTCCTGCGCGTCCTCGACGATGAAGCGCAGCTCGTCTGCGTGCAGGCGCGGGTTGAGCGTGTGAATGACCGCGCCCATGCCGGTGACGGCGAAGTAGAGCTCGAGGTGCGCGGGCTGGTTCCACAGCAGCGTCGCGACGCGATCGCCCGGCTGGACTCCGAGGTCTCGCAGTGCGCCGGCAAGCCGGCGGGAGCGCTGCGCGACGGCGCCGTAGGTCGTGCGGTGAACGTCGCCGTCCGCCGCGCGCGAGATGACCTCACGGTCGGCGTGCAGGCGCTCGGCGCGCTCGACGACGCTCGTAAGCGTGAGCGGGTAATCGTCCATCATCAGGCCTTGCATCAGTTGCTCCTCTCAGCGCGCGCAGCGCACGCCTGTCGGGGTCGTTCCGGTGGGCAGGCAGGGCAGGATCAGCGGCGGCTTCCAGCCGCTGCCGTCGAGAACACCCGCCAGCGCCGAGCCCTTGACCTGGTAGAGGCGGGCGATGACCCTGAACTCGCCCTGCGGCGCCGGCAGCCAGTTTTTGCGCTGCTGCGGATCGGCCGGCGCGTCACGCTGGAAGTAGAAGTCCACCGACCCGTCGGCGTTGCGATGCAGGTCGGAGCGGTCGTTGAGGACGTACCGGTTGATCGCGTTGGGGACGAAGAACATGTCCGCGGCGTACATCGTCAGCGACCAGAACGCCTCGACCGGCGGAGGCGACGCCATGTGGGCGACGTAGCGCTTCGTCCCGGTCAGGTTCTGTGTGGTGATGTCGGTCTGCGCGATCGGGTAGACGGCGATGTCCGAGCTCAGCGCGCCGAGCCCGATCTTGTCGACGATCGCGCGCTTGGAGTAGTCGGTTCCGTAGTTGCCTGTGCGCGTCACGAGCCAGCCGTCGTGAAACGGCATCGTCGTGACGAAGAGCGTCTTGAGATCCGAATCGACCTGACCGCGCCCGGCGCCGAGGCCGTCGCGCAGCCCCTTGAGCATGGCCTTGCTCAGACCGGCGCGGCTGGGGTGCATGCCCGGCCCGATGCCGACCGCCGCGAGCTTGTTCAGCAGCGGGTCGTCCGCGGACGGCGGTGGGAACTCGGCCAGCGAGTCGCCGAGCGCGTCGAAGAACGCGATCGGGTCCTCGCCGCGTTCGAGCCCCGGGATCGTCGCCGCGTTGACGGTCGTGTCCTGCCGGCGCTTGGCGGAACGCTTCTTGATCGGACGCTTCTTCCAGCGGCTCAGCGGCGTCAGCGTGTAGCGGTCCTGCAGTGCTTGCACCGCGGGCTCGTCGGCCTTGTCGCGGACAAGGATGCGCCCGATCGCCCAGACGCGCTCGTACGGCGAGCGGATGCGCTTCAGCCCGGCGGGCAGACGCCCGCGCCAGTGCGGCGGGGTGATGACGTAGTCGCCGTCCGGCAGCGCCGTCGGCGACGAGCCGATGTTCGCGAAGTTCTCCTGGTAGGGCGAGTACAGCGGCATCACGTGGAAGCGCTCGGCGCGCGGCGTGTGCAGCACGATCGGCCCGCGGCTCAGGTCGATCCAGGCGATCGAGTACAGCGTGTCGGAGTTCGGCGCCACGATCGTGCGATCGAGCGGATCGGCGAGCTGGCGCACGTGGCTGAACGCGTTGACGGGCCCGTCGCCGCGGCCGCTGGGGACGCTGACGCTCGTCTGCGTACGGAACGTCTTCTCCATGTTCAGCAACGGCACGCCGTACACGTATGCCTTCTGTCCGAGGTCGTGGCCCTTGACGTAGTCGGGCAGGTGCGTGAGGTCGGTCAGGTCCGGCGTCGCAGCGGCGGTCCCGGCATTCGCGCCGGCGACGGCACAAGCGAGCGTGAGGACAGCGGCAAGTCGGCGCAGCCAGTGAGAGCGGGTCATGGCCGGGACCGTACGAACGGAACGGGTGCGCACGCTCGTCGCTGTGCGCCGACTCGCGGGTACGGTCCTGTCGCCCGGCGACACCCGCCCGGGTACGGTTGCGCCGGGATGGGAGCGACTTGGGAACGCGCGCGCAGCGCCGCCGACCAGCGGGTCTGGGCGCAAATCCTGGTGCCGGTGGCCGACGAGCTCGAGGCGGACGCGACCGCGCTGTCGCTCGCGGCCCTCGCCCACATGCGCGAGCAGCTGCCCGAGCTGTTCGCAGATCCGGAATCCGCCGAAGAGAACCGTGCAAGCACCGAGGCGAGCATCCGCACGTTCGCCGCGCTCGTCCGCGAGGGCTCCGATCCGCGCGATGCCGAGCTGCCCGCGGCGACGGCGGCCTACGCCCAGGCGGGCGTGCGCCGCGGCGTGTCGCTCGCGGCGCTGATGCGCAGCTACCGCCTGGGCGTCGAGGTGTCGTGGCAGGCGATCTTCGACCGGATCGCCACGAACAGCTCCGATCACGCGCAGCTCACCGCGGCGAGCCGCCTGGGCTCGGCCTGGCTCTTCGCCTATGTCGACGTCGCAATGAGCCTTGCCGAGCGATTCTATGACGACGAGCGCGCGCGCTGGTTGCGCAGCGCCGCGGCCTCGCAGGCCGAGACGATCGACGCGCTGGTCGACGGGCGCGAGCGCGACGCTTCGCACGCGTCGGCGCGGCTGCGCTACGAGCTCGACCGTCATCACCTCGCTGCCGTAGCGTGGCTGGACGCTGCCGACGAGGGCGAGCCGCTCGCGTACGTGGAGGCTGCGGTGGCCGAACTCGCGCGCGCCGCCGGCGCCGACGGTGTGCTTGTGCAGCCACTCGGCCTGCTCGCGGTCGCCGCCTGGCTGAACCGGGTGACGCCGTTCGACGCCCTGGCGCTGGACGACCTGCGGCTCGATCCCGGCGTGGCGCCGGGGGTGCGCGTGGCGATCGGCGAGCCGGGCGCCGGCATCGCCGGCTTTCGCGCGAGTCACACCGAGGCGAGCCATGCGCGCCGCGTCGCCGCGCTCGCCGGGCGCAGGCCCGGGACCGTCACGCGCTTCGGGCGGGTGGCGCTGAGCGCGATGGCGACCGTCGACCTTGATCTCGCGCAGGCCTTCGTCGCGCGCGAGCTCGGCCCGCTCTGCGAGAACGACGACGTCGCGCGCCGACTCGCCGCGACCGTGCGCGCCTACCTCGACCAGAACGCCAGTCGCAGCCGGGCGGCCAAGCAGCTCGGTATTCACGAGAACACCGTCAGCTACCGCGTCCGCCAAGCCGAGGAACTGCTCGGCCGCAGGGTCGACGAACATACCCTCGAGCTGCGGGTCGCGCTCGCCCTGCTCCGTGTCGTACGGGCCGACTGACCGCTCTTCGGCGGCGAAGCTCGTGAGGTCCTGCACCTCGAGGCCGTTCGCGGCGCAGTAGGCGTGGTAGCGCTGCAACGACGTGCGCCAGTTCTCGCGCGCCAGAAGGTTGCTGTCGGCGTCGACGAACTCGAGCTCGCCGACGATCAGGAAGAACACTTCGGGCCCGGTACCGTGCATGAGACAAACGGGAGAAAATTGGGATCACGCGAGTCGCTGCGCGTTCACTCCAGAAGAACGAAAACCGCCCTGGCGGGAGAGCGGCTTCCGTATAGCGGGGGCAGGATTCGAACCTGCGACCTTCGGGTTATTCGCTGAAGGCACGTCCTCGCCAAGCTCGCGAAGATCGACGAGGTCCTGCGGGCGACACGCCGTGCGTTTCATCGCGATCAGGTCGTCGCGCGAGCAGACGAGGATGGGATGCCCCTCAAGCTCGGTCGGCACCGCAGCGCGTCGAAGGCGCTCGTACGCCTGATGCCGCTGAAGGTTGGCCGCGTCACCCGACGGCACGATGTCGAGATCCTTCGTCGCACGGACAAACCCGTGAGCGGCGACGGCGAACCCACCGATCACGATGTAGTCGACTCGCGCGGCGTGAAGCGCAGCTACGAGCTCACGGGCGTTCAGCACCAGGCTCGGCAGACTCGACCGCGTCCGAGTCCGCCGGCCGCTTCGCTGAGTCGCGCCGCCTCACTCAATCGCCGCGCCATCGAGACGCCGAGATCAGCACGGCGCGCGGCGTCGTTCCAGCGGGCGAAGAAATCGATCTGCGCCTGAGTCGGCATCAGCCGACGGTACCGCTGAACAAACCGAGACTCTGGCGGCACAAATGCTCGCCGGAGTCTGCGAGTCACACGTTCAGCAGCCGCTCGTCGGGTCGCGCAGCGCCGCGTCGGTCAACGCGCCGCGCGCGTCGAGCTCGACGCGGCAGCAGCGGGTGACCTCGGTCCGCAGCATCTGGCGTCCACGCTGGACGCGTGACTTCATGCCCGACGTCGAGAGCCCGAGGCGCTCGGCGGCCTCCTCCTGCGTCAGCTCGCCGAGATCGGTCAGCTGCAAGGCCGTGCGATACCGCTCCGGCACGCGTTCCAGAAGCGGCGTCAGGCAAGTGGCGAGCGCTTCCTCGGGACGCGGCTCCGGATGCGGCTCGGCGACACCGCGATCGGCGATGTCCGCAGGGTCGACCGGTTCGGCGCGGGTACCCGTGCGCCGGTGGTGGTCGACGATGGCGCTCGCTGCGATGCGATACATCCAGCCTTCGAGCGCCTCCTCCTCCTCGAGGCGCCCGACGCTGCGGTACATGCGCAGCAGGGCGTCCTGCGTCACGTCCGCCGCGTCATGCGGGTCGCGCACGCGACGCGCCACGTACGCACGAAGCGCGGACGCGATCGCCTCGGCGTCGGTTTGACAGCGGCACTCCCGGCCGCTCGGAACCCCGCAGCACGTCCGATCCCCCACAGTCAGGACATGATCGCATCCGCGCCTCGCGCTGGCCAGCGACGAGTTTGCGTCCATACGACTGGTGGCGCGTCCGAAGAGGTGACCGGCCCACAACGGGCAGTCCGATCACCAAAGGACAGAGATGCTCACCACCACTCACATCGAGCTCGCCGACCAGCTCCACGGCGACGCCGTCGTGCTTCCCGGCGACCCCGGCTGGGACGAGGCCCGCTCGGGCTTCAACCTGCTCGAGGACCAGAGCCCTGCGGCAGTTGTGTTCCCCGTCGATGCGGCGGCGGTGGCCGCGGCCGTGACGTATGCCCGGCGCGCAGGGTTGCGCGTCGCACCGCAGGCAACCGGACACAACCAGGCGCCGCTCGGCGAGCTCGACAGCACCCTCCTCCTCAACGTCAGCCGGCTGCAGGAGGTCCGCGTCGACCCGGCAGCGCGGCAGGTGCGCGTCGGCGCCGGGGTCAAGTGGGACCGCGTCGCGCCCCGTCTGTCCGCGCACGGTCTCGCGGGTCTGCACGGATCCTCGCCCGACGTCGGGATCACCGGCTACTCGCTCGGCGGCGGCATCGGCTGGCTGTCGCGCAAGTACGGCATGCAGACCAACGCCGTCACGGCGCTCGAGCTGGTGACGGCCGACGGCGAGCACGTGCGCGCCGATCACGGGCACCACGCCGACCTGTTCTGGGCACTTCGCGGCGGCGGCGGCAACTTCGGCGTCGTGACCGCGATCGAGTTCGCCGTCCATCCCGTCGACGAGCTCTACGCGGGCGCGCTGTTCTTCCCGTTCGAGCGCTCGTCGGAGGTCCTGCACGCGTGGAACATGTTCCGGCGCGATCTGCCCGACGAGTTCATGTCCTGGGCGTCGCTGCTGCACTTCCCCGCGATCCCTGACGTCCCCGCGTACGCGCGCGGGCGTTCGTTCGCGATCGTCATGGCCGCGTTCGTCGGCAGCCAGGCGGAGGGCGAGACGCTGCTGCGTCCGCTGCGCGCGCTCGGGCCGGTGCGCGACTCGTTCGCCATCGTCCCGCCTGTTGTGCTGGGCGACCTGGCGATGGACCCGCTCGACCCGCTACCGATGCGGTCGGGGCACCTGCTCCTCGATGGCCTGCCCGCGTCCGCGATCGACGCGATGATCGCCGCGGTCGGCCCGGAGTCGGGCCGAGGCGAGACGCTGTCGATGCTGCAGCTGCGACAGATGGGTGGCGCACTCGCGCGCACGCCGGCCGGCGCCGGCGCTCGCGCGACGCTCCCGGGCGACGTCAGCATGTTCGCCCTGGGTGTCGTCCCGGACCCGGCGCTCGACAAGCCTGTGCGTGACGCGGTTGCCGACGTCGAGCGGATCGTGCTGCCGCACGCTGCGGGCTACTACCCCAACTTCGTCGAGAAGCCGGCCGATGCCCGCGCGTTCTTCGACGACGAGACGTGGACGCGCCTGGGCCAGGTCAAGGCGCGTTACGACGCCGACGACTTCTTCGTCGGCAACCACCACATCCCGCCCGCCGAGTGACCACGCAGTCGAGTACGCCGAGGAGACTCTGATGTCAGATCAACAGCTACCCGTCGTTGTGATCGGTTCCGGGCCGGTCGGCCTGGCCGCAGCGGCGCACCTGATCGACCGCGGCCTCGAGCCACTCGTGCTCGAGGCCGGGGTCGAAGTCGCGACCGGGGTCGCGGGATGGGGTCACGTCCCGCTCTTCTCACCGTGGCGCTTCAGCATCGACGCCATCGCGCGGCACATGCTCGAGGCCCATGGCTGGAGCGAGCCCGAGGGTGACGAGCATCCGACCGGCGCCGAACTGCGGGAGCGCTACCTGCTCCCGCTCGCTGCGACCCCGGCGCTCGTCGACCGCGTTCGCACCGGGCACCGCGTCGTCGCCGTGACCCGGCGGGCGACCGACAAGATGAAGGACGCCGACCGCGAGCGGGCGCCGTTCGAGCTCGTGGTCGCGACCGCCGGCGGCCTCAGGCGCCTGCTTGGGCGCGCCGTCATCGATGCGAGCGGCACCGTCTCAGCGCACAACCCGCTCGGGTCTGCCGGGGTGCCCGCGCTCGGCGAGCACGAAGCGGCCGACCGAATCGACTACGGCATCCCTGACGTGATCGCCGATGTCGAGCGCTACGCCTCCAAGCGCGTGCTGGTGGTCGGTTCCGGCCACTCGGCGATGAGCGAGCTGCAAAGCCTCGCCACGATCAAAGACACGTACCCGGCGACCGAGATCCACTGGGCGGTGCGCCGCGGGGCCGGCGACGAGCGTGTTGCCGGCCGAAAGTGCGATCGGCTCCCAGCTCGGATTGCACACAGTAGGGCGGTCCGCGCGCTCATCGAGCGCGGCGACATCACACTGCATCGTGACGTGCGCGTCGAGGCGATCCAGCAGGTGCACACCGGCGTGGTGGTCCTACACGAGTACGGGACGATCGGTCCCGTCGACCGGATCATCGCCGCGACCGGGTTCCGGCCCGACCTCACGATGCTCCGCGAGGTGCGACTCGACCTCGACCCGTCCGTGGAAGCGCCGGCCGCGCTTGCTCCGCTGATCGATCCGAACCTCCACTCGTGCGGGTCTGTGCCGCCGCATGGCGAGCGCGAGCTCGCTCACCCCGAGCCTGGGTTCTACATCGCGGGGATGAAGAGCTACGGGCGTGCGCCGACGTTCTTGATGCTCACCGGCTATGAGCAGGTCCGCTCGATCGCCGCAGCGATCGCCGGCGACCGGGAGGCAGCCGACCGCGTCGACCTCGTGCTGCCCGAGACCGGTGCCTGCCGCATCAGCTCGCAAGCGGGTACCTCGGCGATCACGATCGACTGCTACGCACGCGATCTCGCACGCGCGGCCGACTCAATGACCAGGCATCGGGTAGAAGAGCAGGTCTCCTGAGGTCGTTGCGACGACTCGCCACCGCAGAAGGCGCCACGAGACGACCGTCGGGCCGGTACCGTGCGGGAGACAAACGGGACAAAATCGGGACCACGCGAAGCGCCTGACGCGGCCCCGAAAAGAACGAAAGCCCCCTGGCGAGAGGGGGCTTCCGCAGTAGCGGGGGCAGGATTCGAACCTGCGACCTTCGGGTTATGAGCGGTGGCCGGGCCGTTCCACACGTGGTGGTGAGCGGCTCTGCGAGGGCGTGCGACGTGGTCTCAGTTCGGCGAGGAGCGCTCATGTTGAGACCACGAACAAGACAACGCCGCACGATTGACCCGGGGGTTGATCGCGCCTTCCGCTACATGGAGGGCAGATGACCGGTTCGCGTCGGGCATACGGGACGGGCAACCTGCAGGTCCGCGAGGACTCCGCAGGACGCGAGACCTTCTACGGGCGCTTCTACGCGCACGGCCGCCAGGTGCGTGTGCGGATCGGCCCGAAGCGCCGGAACGGGTCGTCCACGGGGCTGACCAAACGCGACGCCGAGCGAGCGCTGCAGAAGCTGATCGCCGAGCAGCGCGCGGTCGTACCCATCGGCGAGCGCGTCGACGTCACCCAGGCCGGCGAGCGCTACCTGGCGCACCTCAGCGAGGTGATGCGCCGCAAGCCCTCGACGGTGCAGGACTACCGCATCATGCTCGCCCGCCACCTGGGCCCGTTCTTCGCCGGGCGCTCGCTCGAGTCGCATCGAACGCGCAGCTGGTCGCCGACTGACCTCGTGACCAAGCGGGCGACGGCCTGTCGCCCAAGACCGTCGGCAAGACCAGCTGACGTTCCGGCACGGGACGTGAACCTGCCGGTTCGCGATGAAGCGCGGGTGGGCGCACGACCAACCACGTCGCCGCCGTCGACCGCCCGCGCGAGCTCGCCAGGGCGTATACGGACATCCGCTACCTCGAAGCACGAGGAAGGGTCGCAAGCGCTGCTCGAGCAGTCGACGCGAACGACGAGTTGCAGAAGTCGACCGGCCGCTGTATCTCGTCGCCGCAATGTGCGGACTGCGGCAGGGCGAGCTCGTCGCGCTGCGCTGGCGCGACGTCGACTGGACCGCCGGCGTCGTGCGCGTTCGACGCAACTACACCCGCGGCGAATGGGGAACGCCGAAGTCGCGGCGCTCCAGTCGCGCCGTTCGATGATCAGCCGCGTCGCCGGCGAGCTTGAGCGCCTCTACCAGCGTTCGGCGTTCCAAGGCGACGACGACCTCGTCTTTGGCCACCCGATCCTCGGCTCGCCGCTGGACGCATCCAAGCTGCGCAAGCGCTGCAAGACTGCGCTCGCGCGCGCCGAGGTCCGCAAGGTCCGCTTCCACGACCTGCGCCATACCTTTGGCACCCAAGCGGCCGCCGCCGGCGTGACGCTGCGAACGTTGCAGGAGTGGATGGGACACCGCGACTACAAGACCACGCTGATCTACGCCGACTACGCGCCGCGCACTCACGAGCAGGCGATGCTTGAGAAGGCGTTCGCGCCGCCAGCCCCGCTCGATGAGCTGCTCAAGGACGCCGCGTCGTCCGATGACCCCATCGAGTGATGTACAGACATTGTCGGTACATTCGCTAGACTGAGTCACGTCATGACGACCGCGACGAAGAGCACTCGAAAGAACCTGCGCGTCTCCCCCACCGATGACGCGCTGTTTCGTAAGGCCGCCGCAACGGTCGGCGAGTCCGTCTCGGAGTTCCTCGTGGAGAGCGGCCGCACGCGCGCCGAGATGATCCTCGCCGACCGCACCGAGTTCGGCCTCGACACGAAGGCGTGGAAGGCGTTCAACGAGGCGCTCGACCGGCCCGCAGAGGTCAAGCCCGCGGTGGTCGACTTGCTGCGTCGCCCGCGACCTGAGTAGGTGCCGCGCTTCAACGACCCCGAACCCCTCGGCGTCCAGCATGACGTCGAGGAGTTCGACTGCGGGACCGAGTCACTCAACCTCTGGCTCAAGAAACACGCGCTCCAGGCCGCAACTGCCGGCTCGGCACGAACGTTCGTCGTCCACGACGACCAGCAGCACCGCATCGTCGGTTACCACGCGCTCGCCGCCGCCTCGATCACCCACGTCGAGGCGACACCCCGCGCCCGCAAAGGCATGCCACGCCACCCCATCCCTGCGGCGCTCCTCGCCCGCCTCGCCGTCGACACGACAGTCCAAGGTCGAGGCGTCGGTGCGTGGCTCCTTCGCGACGCGATGCTGCGCGCAGTGTCGGCCGCAGACGAAGTCGGCGTGCGAGTCCTGCTCGTTCACGCGATCAACGACAACGCCCGCGCGTTCTACACGCGCTACGGCTTTGAGCCTTCGCCGACCGATGAGCTCAGCCTCCAGATGCTGCTGAAGGACGTGCGCGCAGCCTTGTCGGCGCGCGGCTGAACCGCGTCAGACCATCGTGATGACCACCTTGCCCTTGCTGCGTCCGCCTTCGACGTGAGCGAGGGCCTGCAGCGTCTCGTCGAAGGGGTACGTGCGGTCAAGGACCGGGCGCAGCACGCCGGTGTCGATCAGTTTGGTGATCTCGTCGAGCTGGGCACCATTGGCGCGCATGAAGAGAAACGAGTAGCGAACGCCGTGGTGGCGCGCGGCTCGCCGCGTCTTGAAGCTGAGGAGGGCCATCACAAGCAGCAGCGGGAATCGTCGTGCGAGCTGTCGGGCGAAGTCCGGGTCGGGCGGGCCGGCGATGCCGATCGCGATACCGCCGGGCTTCAGGACCCGGAGCGACTTCGCGAGCGTCTCTCCGCCTTGGGAGTCCAGGACGACGTCGTAGTCCTTGACGACCTTCTCGAAGTCCTGCGTTCGGTAGTCGATGACGACGTCGGCACCGAGGTCGCGGACCCAATCGACATTGCTGGTGCCCGTCGTCGTCGCGACGGTGGCGCCCAGGTGCTTGGCCAGCTGGATGGCGTACGTGCCGACGCCGCCGGAACCCGCGTGGATGAGCACCTTCTGGCCGCGTTGCAGGTTCGCGCGCTCGACGAGTGCCTGCCACGCGGTCAGCGCGACGAGTGGCGCCGAGGCCGCCTCGGCCATGGACAGGCTGACGGGCTTGATCGCGAGGTCGTCCTCGTGTGTGGCGATGCGCTCGGCAAAGGTACCGACGCGGCCGTCGCGAACGCGCCCGTAGACCTCGTCGCCCACGCCGAAGCGTGTTGCGCTCGAACCGACACGGGTGACGACGCCGGCGACGTCGTGCCCGAGGACGAATGGCGCCTTGTAGGGGAGAAAGACCTTGAACTCGCCATCGCGGACCTTTGCGTCGAGCAGGTTGACGCCGGCGGCGTGGATGTCGACGAGCACGTCGTGATCGCCGACCACCGGCTCGGGAGCCTCGTCGGCCTCGATCGGGCCCTTGTACTTCTTGACCAGGTGTGCGCGCATCTGGGCTAGCCCCGCCGCCGGCGCAGGATGTTGACGCCGTTGCTGCGCAGCGCGGAGAACAGCGCGCGGCGGGTGCCGTAGGCGGGGTCGGGGTCCTTGCCGGCGCCCATGCGGTGCAGCTGGTGCTGGGTCCACCACAGCTCGGCGATGGCGTCGAGCTTCTTGATGCCCAGTGGCTTGAGCTGGAACGAGGACTGCGACGACGCCTGGTCGCGCACGAGGACGATCGGCAGCGCGGGCTCGAGTGCGAGCGGCCGGGCGAGGCCGACGAGGTCGGTGGCGCCGGTGGTGATCGCGTCGGTCATTCCGGCTTGAGTGCGGAAGCCGCCGGTGACCATCAGCGGGACACTGGTGATCTGGCGGACGGCCTCTGCGAACTCCAGGAAGTAGGCCTCACGACGCCGGGTGCTCTCGGCGGCACTGCCAGACATCGCCGGGGACTCGTAGGTGCCGCCGGAGATCTCGAGCAGGTCGATGTTCTCGCTGTCCAGGTGCGCGATGACGTCCAGAGACTCCTGCTCGGTGAAGCCGCCGCGCTGGAAGTCGGAGGAGTTCAGCTTGATCGCGAGGATCCGCTCGGGTCCGATTGCTGCGCGGACGGCGCGCGTGACCTCCAGCAGGAAGCGCCGCCGTCGCTCGGCGTCGCCGCCCCACTCGTCGTCGCGCTGGTTGGCCGCTGGTGAGAGGAACTGGGAGATGAGGTAGCCGTGCGCGCCGTGCAGCTGGACGCCGTCGAAGCCGGACTCGACGACGATGCGCGCCGTCTCGGCGAAGCGGCCGATCAGCTCCACGATCTCCTCGCCGCTGAGCGCTCGCGGCTTCGCGGCGCCGGGGTAGTCGATCGCGACGGCGCTCGGGGCGACGACGCGGGAGGACACGCCGACGAACGACTGGCGTCCGGGATGGTTGATCTGGACGATCGCGGTGGTGTCGTCGGCCCTGGCGGCGGCCGCCCAGCGGCGGAGTGCCGCGAGGTCGCCTTCGTCTTCGACGATGACGTTGCGGGGCTCGCCGATCGACCGCGCGTCGATCATGACGTTGCCGGTGATCAGCATGCCGGCGCCGCCCCGGGCCCAACGCGCGTAAAGCCGCTCGAGCGCTTCGGTCGGGGCGCCGGAAACGGCGGCGAGCTGCTCGCTCATCGCCGCCTTGACGAGCCGGTTCTTGATGGTGGCGCCGCCGGGAAGGACGAACGGCGCATCGAGGACGCTGGTGGCGGTGGTGGTGGTGGACATGGTCACGAGGCCTCCAGGAACTCGACGACGGCGGGGACGAACTCGTGGTGGTACTGGAAGACCCCGCCGTGTCCGGAGTCGGGGTAGATCGTGAGTCTTGCGTCGGGGATGCGGCGGGCGAGGTCCTCGGAGTGGCTGCTGGCGACCATCACGTCGTTGTCGCCGTTGGCCACGAAGACCGGCTGGGTGATCTTGCTGAGGTCGTAGGGGGTCTGGCCACCGGCGGTGACGATTGCCTTGAGTTGTGCCCGCCGGGCCTGCATGGAGATCCCGTTGTCGCGGTCGGTGGTGCGCTCCTTCAGACGGGCCATGTAGTCGGTCGCCGCGCGCTTGCCGTTCGGGGTCCGGGGAAAGAACAGGAAGTGCTTGGGGTTGCGGAGCGTGAGCGCCGCCCTGAGGTAGGCGCTGCCGGCGATCAGGGGCATCTTCTCCAGGCCGCCGGCTCCGGCGGGGCCCGTGCCGGCGAGAATCGCCCGTCGGACGAGCTCGGGGTGGCGGAGCAGGAGTGACTGTGCGACGCCGCCGCCGAGAGAGAAGCCGAGCAGGTCGACCTGCTCGTGGCCGAGGGCGTGGATGAAGGCGGCGGCGTCGTCGGCCATCTCCTCGACGGTGTGGGGGACCGTGCCGCCGGTGGCGCCGACGCCGCGGTTGTCGAAGGTGACGACGTGGCGGCTTTCGGCGATGCCGTCGATGACGCGCGGGTCCCAGTCGTCCAGGACGGCCATGAGGTGGTGCAGGAAGACGACCGGCACGCCGGTCGTCGGGCCGAATTCGCGATAGGCGAACGGCGTGCCGCCGACGTCGATCGTGCGGGTCTGCGCCGTCTTCGAGGTTGTGGTCGTCGTCGTGGTCGTGGACATCTCAGGCTCCTGCGACGCGTCCGAAGCTGCCGGCTTCGAGCGTCTGCTCGTAGGTGGGTTGGTCGTACAGCGGCAGGTCGCCCATCTCGTCGGTGCGTCGCATGTAGGCGAGCATCGCCTCCTGCGCGCCGGGGCTTGCAAGGGTGGAGAGGAACTCGGCGTTCTCGAGGTGCAGCCCTTCCTCCAGGCTCAGCGAGCCGCCGATGTAGGCGCTGCGCTTGACCGCCGCGACGGTGAGCTTCAGTCGCTGCGCCAGGTGGTCGCCGAGAGAGACGGCGCGGTCGATCAGCTCGTCGGCCGCGACGACCTCGTCGACATAGCCGATCTGCGCGGCAGACGCGGGGTCGAGGCCGCCGCCGTCGAGCATCCGCTTGAGTCCCTGGTGGGTGCCGACGAGGCGCACGAGGCGCTGGGTCCCGCCGCCGCCGGGCGGGAAGCCGAGCAGGATCTCGGGCTGGCCGATGACGTGATCGCCGTCGGCCATCAGGCGGTAGTCGCAGGCCAGCGCGAGCTCTGATCCGATGCCCAGCGCCGAGCCGTTGAGCGCAGCGATGAACACCGCTCCGCAGCGGTTCATCCGCAGGAAGGTCTCGGTCAGGTCGACGAGCTCCATCGCGCCGCTGAGCGGGGTGCGGTCGGCAAGCTTTCGCACTCCGGCAAGCGCCCGTGTGGCGCGGGCCGTGTGCACGACCGCCGAGGCAGCGCGCGGCCCGACGCTGGGGCTTGCGGCGCCACCTTCCTGCAGCCAGCGCAGGTTGGCGTGCGCGACGAAGCGTTCGGGGTGTGTCCCGGTGATCACGACGGCGCCGACGCTCTCGTCGCACTCGGCGCGGGTGACCAGGGCCTTGAGGTCCGCGGCGATCTCGGGACCGAACTCGCCGCGCGGACCGCCATGCAGGCGAGCGAGGAGCACGCGGCCCTGCTGCTCGACCTCAATTCCGAGGCGGTGGTTCTGGGTCGTCGTCGTGGACATGCGGCCAACCTAGCAGGCTAAGTTGACAAAGTAAACTTAGATCACCTACGCTGCGGCAATGCCCCCTGCAACCCGGACGCGGCTCGACGTCGCCTTCCCCTCCTCCGGCGACGAGTGCCGCGCCTGGCTGTTCATGCCCGACGTACCGAACCCGCCGTTGGTGATCCTCGGCCACGGCCTCGGCGCGACCCGCGAGTACGGCCTGGAGCCGTTCGCCCAGCGGTTCGCGGATGCGGGCATCGCCGCGCTGGTGTTCACCTACCGGCACTTCGGCGACAGCGGCGGCCAGCCCCGCCAGCTGCTGGACATCGAGCGCCAGCTCGGCGACTGGGCCGCCGCGCTCGCCTACGCCCGCAGCCTCGACGGGATCGACACCGAGCGAATCGCGCTGTGGGGCACCTCGTTCGGCGGCGGGCACGTGATCGAGGCCGCCGCCCGCGACGGCGCCGTCGCCGCCGTCGTCAGCCAGTGCCCGTTCACCGACGGCCTCGCCGCCGTGCGCGCCGCGAGCCCGCGCAGCATCCTTCGCGCGGCGGTGCCGGCGCTACGCGACGAGGTGGCCCGCATCCGCCGCAAGCCGCCGGTGCTGGTCCCGCTCGTCGGCCCGCACGGATCCGCGGCGATCATGACCTCGCCGGACTCCGAATCCGGCTACCGCGCGCTGATCCCGCCGGGCGTGCCGTTCGAGAACGGCGTCGCGGCGCGGCTGATCAACCGTGCCGGGCTCTACCGCCCCGGGCGTTCGGCGCGCAAGGTGACCGCGCCGATCCTGTTCTGCATCTGCGACACCGACGCCGTGGCCCCCGCTCAGACCGCACTGCGCTACGCGGCGACCGCCCCGCGCGGCGAGGTCAAGCGCTATCCGGTCGGCCACTTCGACATCTACCTCGGCGAGCCGTTCGAGCACGCCGTCCGCGACCAGACGGAGTTCCTGGTCCGCCATCTGGAGGTGGGGTCATGACCATGCTCATGCACAGAAGGGGGCAGCCGCACTCGCTGTCCGGCCAGGTCGTCGCGATCACCGGCGGGGCGCGCGGAATCGGCCACGCGACCGCCCGCGCACTGGCACATCAAGGTGCCCGCGTCGCGATCGGCGACCTCGACGGCGAGCTCGCCGCGCAGGTCGCCGCCGCGCTGGGCGGGGACGCCTTCGGAGTCGGCGTCGACGTGACTGACAACGCGGCGTTCACCGCGTTCCTGGACGGCGTCGAGCACCGCCTCGGCCCGCTGGACGTGCTCATCAACAACGCCGGCATCATGAACGCCGGGCCGATCGACACCGAGGACGAGGCGCTGACCGCGCGCGCCGTCGCGATCAACCTGGAAGCCGTCATCCACGGCACGCGCGAAGCGGTGCGCCGAATGAAGCCACGGCGGGCGGGCCACATCGTCAACGTCTCCTCGGCCGTGAGCAAGATCGCGGGCTCGCACTGCGCCACGTACGTCGCGACGAAGTTCGGCGTCGCCGGCTTCTCCGAAGCGGTCGCGATCGAGCTGCGCGGGACCGGCGTGGAGATGTCGGTGGTGCGCCCGTCGCTGGTCAGCACCGATCTGACGTCCGGCTTTGGCGGGCTGCGCGGGATGCCGTTCATCGCACCCGACGACGTCGCCGCGCGCATCGTCGCGACGCTCCAACGGCCGCGCTTCGACGTGCCCGTTCCGAAGAGCCTGGGACCGATGCTGTGGCTCAACCAGGCGCTCCCGTTCCGTGCCCGAATGGCGCTGGCGCATCTCACGAAGGCCGACGACATCCTCAGCGGGATCGACAGCGACGAGCGCGCCGCCTATGTCGAGCGCGTCGAGGCGAGCGCCTGATGGCGCCCAAGACGATCCTGATCACCGGCGCCAGCAGCGGCATCGGCCAAGCCACCGCTGTCTAACTCGCCGAGGACGCATCAAGCTGCGACTCGTCCGCTCCGCAACCTGATCGCGCTGCGGGCGACGTCAGCAGCAGCGACAACTCGCGGCCGCGGCGACCGCTGCCGGGCTCGGCGCGACCGGCGAGCTGCTGACGACGCTGCGCGTCGCGGCGGCCGGCGCTCGCGCCACCGTGACACCCTGGCCGTGGTACCCGGTCCGCACTACTACGGCGTGGGCGCCGATCGTCAAGTCAACCTCGATGGTGGTCGGGCCGGTGGCGCGCCAGGCGGTGAACTCCTCGCCGTCGCAGGTGATGCGGACGCTGCCGGCGTCTGGAAGCTGCACGACGCGCATGGTCGTGGGACGGCCGCTGTGAGAGGGCGTCGCCGCGTAGGTGTCGATGCGCAGCTCCCCTAGGTCGAGGTCATTTCGCGCGACGCTGAGGCCAACCGATGGGTAGTCGACACCCTCGACGGTCGGGGCGTCGAACTTCGCGAGGTTCGCGTCGTTGGACCAGCGTGACCAGGCGCCGCGGCCTCCGACCTCGGGAACCATCAGCAGTGCGCTCTGCTGCCCGCGCGGGTACGGCTCGTCCCAGCCGAAGAAGAACCCGAAGCGGTCGTTCTCCTCGCCGAAGAAGCGCGGCTCGCAGCGCTCCTCGACGTAGTCGCGCATGCGCTGCTCGGTGACGTCGTCGCCGATCTCGTGCGCCATCATCAGCGCGATCGAAGTGGTCCGCGGATCGGGGACGAACTGGTTGATCCGCGCCTTGGGATTGCTCCATCCGAGCTTGCGCACGGACGCCTCGTACAGCCACCCGCCCCAGTCGGGCCGTTGCGGATAGATGTACGGCAGCGTCACCAGCGCCGCGAGCGCCGTGACGTGGTCGGGGAACGTGCACGCCTGGCGCTCGATCGGGTCGTAGTAGAAGGCGAACCACTCGAGGTCGCCGCGGCGGTCGCGCCCCATGTAGTGCTGCTGGGCGAAGTCCGTCCAGGCGTCGAAGGGAGTGTGCAGCCGCGTGCCGTTGACCGCGTCGTAAGCCTTCAGGCCAAGGCCCGTCGCGCCGACGCAGAACGGCCAGATCTTCGTGTTCTCGCAGTGCGGCCCCTCCGGGCGCGCGGCCAGCTGCGCGCTGATGAAGCCGGCGAGCTCGGGCTGCGTCCACGTGAACGTGCGGTCCATGTAGCCGCTGACCTGGAACGGCTCGTGGTAGCGCGTGTCGCCCGAGACGTAGGCGTACACCGAAAGCAGGAGGTTGAAGAAGCCGCGGAAGAAGACGTTGCCGTCGGCGGCGATCGGGTCGGGGTTCAGGCCCCAGCGTTGGTCGCCGTTGCCGATCCAGCCTGGTGGCGCGTAGCCGCCGCGCAGGCGCTCGGGGATATAGATCTGCCACTCAGGCGGATAGCGGTCGACGTTGGGGTCCTCGCCGATCAGCACGAGCGCGTCGATCGCCGCCCAGAACGTCATGTGGCGCTCGCAGAACTCGCGTGCGACGCGCGTGTAGACCTCGCGCCAGGCCGGCGTGACCTCGCACATCAGCGGCAGCGCGTAGGCGCTCTCGCCGAGGTCGAAGCGCGGGAACGCGCACATCGGTGCGCTGGAGTCGCGGTCCCACCATTCGTGTGGCTGGCCGGAGCTGCTCCAGTCGTCGGGCGTCGTGGCCTTGTCCCAGAGGTGGCGTAGCCAGCCGCGGGCGCGCGCGTTGAGCTCGGTGACCTCGGTGCTCATCCGGGTGGCAGCTGCTCGCCCGCGGCCGCGCGGATCTGCAGGAGCTTCTCGCGTGCCGCCCATGCCTCGGGCCAGTCGCGGCTGAGCTCGGAGACCGGCGGTTCGCGGATGATCCGGCTGGCGTAGGCGGCCTCGCGCTCGGGCTCGCGTGCCGGTACCGGTGCGGGGTGTCGTGGGCGCCGCGTCGAGCCGATCGGGGCGACGATCCGGGTGAGCCCGTGGAACCACAGCAGCAACACGGGGTTGCCGTCGATGCGCGTGTCGCCGACGTTCATGTCTTCGACCAGCCGGCCGATCGCGCGGCGGGATATCAGGATCCGCAGCCCCACCCGGGCCGTGGGGAAGGCCAGGGCGCATTCCGCGTGCTGGACCGGGTGCCGAGGGAGCGTCAGTCGGCGTGTCGCCGCGTGCAGCTGGTATTGCTGGCGCGCGCCGTCTTCGCTGCGGATCTCGAGCAGCACATCGCGCGTGACCTGCCGGCGAAAGCGGTCGACATGGAGGCTCGTCAGCCGCATGAGCAAGCCCAGCATTGTCAGCAGGGTCTGGAGCGCCGCGACCTCGATCCGGCGGCGCGCGTTCATCTCAGGCGGGAACCGGTGGGAGCGCGCCCGGCCCGTCGACGAGCTCGAGCTCCTCGGTGGCGGTGACGACGTGGCCCTTCTCACACACGAACGTCACGTGCACATCGCGGCCGCACCCCGCATGCCGCGCAACCACGGGCGGACCTTCCGGATCGGCCTTGTGGCGGTCGCCCCACTGCTGCAGCGCGAGCAAGATGTGCGCCAACTCGCGCCCTGTATCCGTCATCCGGTACTCCATGCGGGCCCGCTTGCCCGGCTCGCGGTATTCGGACCGCTCGAGAATCCCTTCGTCGACGAGCAGAGCGAGTCGCTCGGACAGCAGGTTGCGCGGGCATTGCAGGACGCGGTGGAACTCCTCGAACCGCGTGGCGCCGTAGAAGCTCTCGCGAACGATCAGCATCGTCCACTTCTCGCCGACGACCTGCAGGGTCCGGGCGATCGAGCAGTTGCTCGACTGGTAGTGAGTGCGCTCCATCGAGCTGCAGACTAGCAGGCTGAGTTGCTTCTCTGTATGTAGCTACGCCGACGTGAAGTTCTCGCGGACGTCGGCGTCGGCAAAGGCGCTGACCGCCGCGTCGGCGGCCAGCGATCGCTCCAGGCGCGAGACGATGTCGGCGAGCTCGCGGGCGGGCAGGGCGCACGTGAGCTCGCCCGGCGGCAGGCCGGTGCGAACGCGGCTGACGGCGCAGCCCGGGCTGACCGCGATCCTGCCGTCGAGCGCGAGCGGGACGATCTGGCACTGCGGCTTCGTCACGACGTCCAGCTCCGGGCACGCGCCCTGCAGCGACATCAGGGAACTCGGCGTGAGCCGGACGAGGATCACATCGGCATCCTCGCTCGCGCCGAGGGGCTCGTACGTGATCGCGGCCGGACGGGGCGCGACGGCCGGAGTGCCGGCCAGGTCGGCCTCGGTCACCCATCCGCTGCCGACAAGCGCCGCGGTGTCCTCGCCCGCCGCTGCGTCCGCTAGTGAGATGAAGCCGTGCGTGTAACTCCCCACGCTGCAGTGGGCATGGTCGGCCGCGACGGTGTGGAGGAGGTCCTGCTCGGCCTTCGCCCAGAAGCAGCACCCCGCCGGCTCGGGCCCCGGCCGGCTGCGCAGATCCTCGCGAGGCTCGTGGTCATGGAAGGTGACCCCAACCGGGGGCCGGGAGAGATCGAGGAGTCGCACGAGCTCCTCGACGAGATGCTGGACGGTCATGCCACGAGACCGTATCAGGCTAAGTTGAGTTTCTAAATCTAGAGACCTGAGCTGAGATCGCGCCATGCTGCGCAAACTCTCGGGTCCGCGCCGTGCGGGTCGCGAAGAAGACCAAACAAGACCACGAGCGCAGATACGACCGACCCCAGAAAGCACGAAAGCCCCCTGGCGAGAGGGGGGTTCCGTAGTAGCGGGGGCAGGATTCGAACCTGCGACCTTCGGATTATGAGCAGGACCCCGGGGTGTAGGTGAGGCTCGAGGCACACTGCCAGGGGCCGTGAGGTGATCTCATTTGACGGGAGGTTCCCGCATGTTGAGACCACGAATAAGGCCACGAGCGACGGCGCATCTCGGGGGTGGGGTTTTCCCTGCTGACGCGACATGTAGGGCGAGGATGCCCGAGTCGCAGCGCAACGCCTCAGGATCTAACGGACGCCTGCTCCTCGCGGACGACGTCGCGGAGATGCTCGGCGTGCCGAAGACGTGGGTGTACGCCGAGACGCGCGCCGGTCGCCTCCCCCACGTGACCCTCGGGCGCTACCGCCGCTATCGCCGCGCGGCCGTGGAGGCGTGGATCGCGGACCACGAGCGCGGGCCCATCGGCCCGCGCAGTGGCCACCGGCCGCACGACGGCGAGCGGTCGTGATGGCCGAGTCGACGACGAAGGGTCGGCGGTCATACGGCACCGGGACGATCTATGCCCGCGCTGATCGCAACGGACGCGAGATGTACTACGCGCGCTTCTACGCTGGCGGCCGACAGGTGAAGTGCCGGCTTGGCCCGAAGCGGGGCAACGGATCGCCGACGGGGCTCACACGGGCCCAGGCCGAGCGCGCGCTTCAGCGACTCATTCAGGAGCACACCGCGACGCTCGCGATCAGCGAGCGCATCGATGTCGCCGAGGCCGGGCGGCGCTACCTCGTCCACCTCGATGAGGTGATGCATCGCAAGCAGTCCACGCTGCAGGACTACGAGATCATGCTGCGCCGTCATTTCACGCCATTCTTCGGGGGCCGCTCGCTCGATCGCGTCGACACCCAGCTCGTCGCCGACTACCTCGTTGCGAAGAAGCGCGAGGGTCGGTCGAGCAAGACAGTCGGCAACCACCTGACGTTCCTCCACGGCGTGTTCCGTCACGCGATGAAGAAGGGTTGGGCGCGCGCGAATCCCGTCGCGGCGGTCGATCGCCCGCGGGACGGGGCTGCCGACCCCGACATCCGCTTCCTCGAGCACGAGGAGGTCGAGGCGCTCCAGCGTGCCGTTCCGGATGACGCGCTCGGGTCGATCGAGGTGGGGCTCTACCTACTGGCGGTGACGTGCTGGCTGCGCCAGGGCGAGCTCATTGCGCTGCGCTGGCGCGACGTCGACTGGACGGCCGGCGTCGTGCGCCGCAACTACACCCGCGGCGAGTGGGGCACGCCAAAGTCGCGCCGCTCGAGCCGAGCGGTCCCGATGATCGCGCGCGTAGCCGGTGAGCTCGATCGCATCTACAAGCGCTCGCGCTTCACCGAGGACGACGATCTCGTCTTCGCCCATCCTGAGTGCGGCTCGGTGCTCGACGCCTCGAAGCTGCGCAAGCGGTTCCAGCGGGCGCTCGATCGCGCGGGTGTCCGTCGCGTCCGCTTCCACGACCTACGCCACACCTTCGGCACGCAGACAGCCGCCGCCGGCGTGCCATTGAGGACGCTGCAGGAATGGATGGGCCACCGCGACTACAAGACCACGCTGATCTACGCCGACTACGCGCCGCGATCGCACGAGCGAGCGATGATGGAGCGCGCGTTTGCTGCGTCGCAGATCCCGCTCGAGGATGTGCCCGCGTCCGAGATTCCATGACGTTGGCTCACACCGATCGTCCGGCGCGGCGGGCGGCCAGCTGCCGCCGGGCACGCTCCATATGCCGTTGGACGGTGCGCTGCGAGTCGCCGGTCATGCGGGCCATCTCCGCCCTCCTCTCCTCGATCATGCAGACGGCGACCGAGCGCGCGAACTCCGGAGCGCCACTGAAGCCAATACTTCGGCTCTTGATGGACGAAGCCGCGAACATCGCGCCGCTGAGCGATCTTCCGGGCCACCTCTCACAGGCCGGCGCACACGGAGTCCGGATCGCGACGATCTGGCAGTCCCTCGGACAGCTGAACCATCGCTACGGCAAGGCGGCGGAGACCATCCTCGCCAACAGCACCACCAAGCTCTTCATGGGCCCGGTCGGCGATCGCGCGACATGGAGCTATCTAGGGGGTCTACTCGGCGAAACGCCGGAGGAGAAACAAGGCGAACGACGCAACGGTGTCGCACGTGCCTGGCCAGTGCGGCGGCCGCGTGCTGGGCCCGATGCGCTGCAGCAACTCTCGCGCGGACGTGCGGTGCTTATCTCGGGTTCGCTTCCACCCGCGGTCGTGGGCTCCAGCCACTGAGAGGAGCTCGTGAAAGCCGAGCGCTTGTGGCGACTGGACCCAATCTGCGACCCCCTCGCACCATCCTCGTCCCGCGACGTCGACATCGCGGCCGGAGTGTCTGGGCACGCGTTCTCTCCAACGGAACCCTCCTCGCCGTTGGACTCATCACTTCGAACTAAACGCCAGTCACTATCGCGGCGGAAAGATTGCTGCACCACGGTCGGCTCAGGAAACCGTGATCCCGGAGTCGCGCGTGCCGGACGCGTCTTCCATCTGCTCCCAGTGACGCGCCTCCTCGACGGCGTGGCTGCTGACGCCCTTCTTGTCCTCGCGCTTGAAGACCTTGAGCATCGTGCGCGCCGCGTTCTGGCCGGGCATGCCGCTGATGCCGGCAACCGGGTGCGTGCCGGAGCCCGTGAGGAACAGGCCCGGGATCGGCGTGGAGTAGCCGGCGAAGCCGACGCCGGCTTAGTTCGGGCCGAACCGGGTGATCAGCGGATCGGTGTGATAGACCGACGCCGTCCATCGCGAAGAAGCGCTCCTCGATGTCCGGCAGCATGCGGACCCGGCTGAAGACCTGCAACTCCTCGATGCCCTCGTAGTAGTGGTCGCTCTGAGCTGATGATGGTCTCGGCCGCCTGCTCGCGCGCCGCCTCCCATCCGATGTGCGGGTCGTTGGGCGTGAGGCCCGGACCAGAACCAGAACGAGTCGCCGCCGGGCGGCGCGAAGTGCGCGTTGGACGGCAGCGCGGTGGCGATCTGCGCCAGGCCCGGGATGTGCTGCGGCATCTCTCCGCGCTTGCATGCGAGCTGTGCGGCCTTGACCTGCTCGTAGTCGTGGTAGCCGTTGGCCGGCAGCCGGCGAGTCGAGGTCGTCCTTGCGCTTGGCCTTGATCTTGTCCGTCCGGATCTGACCCTTGGTCAGAACGTCGAGCTTCATGTCGGCGAAGCCGCGCGAGCGGGTCGGGATGTTCGCGACCCGGTTCGCCAGGTGCGGCGGCAGCGTGCCGGCGGGCAGCATGTCGCGCAGGACCCGCTTGGGGCTGAACGCGGTGAGCACGCCGCGGCGGGCGTAGATCTCCTCGCCGTTCTTCAGGCGCACGCCGACGACCGGCCGTTGCGCATGACCATCTGCTCGCACCGGCGCGTTGCAGCGGACGCTGCCGCCGTGGTCGGTGATCAGGTCGATCAGCGCCCGCGGCAGCTCGCCGGTGCCGCCTTCGAACATCGCCACGCCGTACTTGGTGATGATCCCGAGGTAGATCAGCGACCAGCCGGAGAAGTCCGAGTCGAAGGACATGAACGGCAGGCCGATGCAACACGCAGGCCTTGATCGGGTCGCTCTCGAAGGACTCGTCGAGCACCTCGATCTCGGTGGCGCGCATCCAGCGCCCGACGGCGAGCAGTTCGGAGCGGTGCTTGAGGCGACTGCTTGGCCGGCTCTGCAGGATCTTCGTGAGATCCGGGCGCACCGGGCTGGTCTGCATCATCGGGATGCCGATGTCGACGGCCGCGTGGACGACGCTGTAAAGGTCCTTCAGCGCGCGCAGCGTCCTTCTTGGAGAAGTACGCCAGCTCGTCGGCAGTCTTCTGCGCGTCACGCCAGAGAGCCAGCGAGGTATGGTCGTAGTTGAACTGCAGGTGGACAGGGTCGATGACCCGCATCTTCAGCCCGTACTTCTCCTCGAGCTGGAGATCTTTCATGATCGTCGTCGTGCGGAACAACGACGGCTGGATCGAGGCGTCGTTGACCATGATAACCCGGATGGCTCATCGACCTCGGTCGTCGACGTCATGCCGCCCGGCGCCTTGTACGCCTCCAACACCTGGACCTTCAGGCCGGCCTTGGCGAGATAGGCCGCGGCCACGAGGCCGTTGTGGCCTGAGCCCGCGACGATGACATCCACTGAACGCTCAGAACGCATGGTGTCTTGGAAGGTAAGACGCCGACCCGACCAGGTCCATCGGGTGCGGATCTTTGTCGATAAGTGCAGATCGATAGACGAGTTTTGATCAGCGGCGCGCGCCATGCCGGAGATCGCGCTTCCAGTGCACGGCTGGCAGCTCGGTGTCGAGGATGCCCGGCTCGGCGTCGACGACCCGCGGGATCGCCTGCGTGAGCACGACACCGGTCCCGCGATGGTTGGTCGTGCGCTGTACCGATGTTCGCGTTGCCGGTCGCCCGTCGATCGTGATGATCCATTCGGCAGTGCTGGACGTGACCCCCTCCGGACGCATCAGTGGCGTGAGGTACCAACCGACGCGCATCGTGATGAAGGGATCGTCGCCCATATAGGCGATCGTGTCGTAGGCAACCCGGCCGACGCGTCCCTCCGCGACGGTCATCACCGGCGTCACCAGTTCGTTCGGGGCGGGCGCGCACTCGGAGACCGTCTCGATCCTGCTGAGCTCGACCCCCATGCGGTCGGCCGTCAGCGCGATCGCCTGGTACCAGTACTGCCGCTGATACCAGGCTGCGTGGCTGTCGGGCCGGCCGGCGTCCGCGAGCTCGGCACCCAGCCCGAGTACCTTCAGGATGCCGGGGTCCTTCTGGTAAATGCAGTCGAAGTACTCCTCGACGAGGATCGAGCGGATGTCGTTCGATCCCCCGGCCAACGCCAAGACAAGCCGTGGGAAGACGTAGTTTGGGTTTGAGCCGGCCGCATGGAACGTCCCACCGCCGCGGATCGCGGCGTCTTCGATGACGGCGCCGAACCGCTCGTCCCGGTAGCGGAGGTGCGTGTAGGGATGCGACGTGATCACGTTCTTGCCGGCTTCGAGGAGCGCCACGTAGTCATCCAATGGCGACGCTTCGGGGAGGTCGAGCGACGCGTGGATCACGACGTCGCAATCGATCGCCAAGAAGTCGTCCAGGCTGCGCGTCGCCGGTACCCCTACCGGGTGGAGACCCGCCAGGAGCCCGATGTCGACGCCGTCCTTCTCCTCGGAGTACACGAGCGCTCCGGCCAGCTCCAGCTCCGGTAGGTTGACCGCCTCGCTGACGACGGCGGCGCCGATGCTGCCGATCCCCCAGACGGCGACGCGGTACGGGCTCCTCATCCCTCGGTGGTGGCGCTCGTCGCGAGGATACGCACGGCGCCGGTGCCGCCGTGGACGGAGATCGCAGCACCATCAGGAATGTAACGCGTACCGGTCTTCGTGTTGATGACGCATGTCACCCCCATCTCGCGCGCGACGATCGCGCCGTGGCTCATGACCCCGCCGGTGTCGATCACGAGAGCGTCAGCAAGCAGGAACAGCGGGGTCCAACTCGGATCGGTGGTTTGGCACACGAGGATGTCGCCGGGCTCGAGGTCGGCGTCGTCCGGATCGAAGATCACCCGCGCCCGGCCGGTCACCTCCGCCCCGATCACGCCGATACCGCGCAGCTCTTGGGCGGCGGCCGGCTCATCGTCGACGTCCGGCGTCGCGTGCTCGGGCTTCGGCTCGCCGGTCCAGGCGACAGGCACCGCAAGCGCCTCGAACTCGGCATGCTGCGCACGTCGCTCCTCGACGAGGTCCTGCACAGGGCGTTCCACGCCCGCGAGCAGCTCGTCGAACGTCAGAAAGAACACGTCCTCGGGATCGTCGATCAGTTTCTCGGCGGCGAGCTCGCGTCCGATGATGCGCGCGGCGCAGCGGGCCGCGTCGATTGCATGCAGGTAGGCGGCCTTGCCGATCTCGCGTTTTGGAACGACGCGCTGCGCGAGCCGCAGAATTAGGCGTGCCCGCGCGCGCGCGAGCGGGCCGAGACCGCCGAGGAGCCGGATCTCAGCGGCCCTCCGCCGCCCGGCCTGCGTTGCTTCGCGTTGCGACGGGTGGGCGACGGCCGCGTCGCGGTAGCGGTCGACAAGCCGGCTCGCGGGCGCGGTGTTCTCCCGCCACACACGGCTGTCGATCGCCCCCTCGTGCGGTCCGTGAAAGCCGTGACGTGCGACGAACTCATCGAACGCAAGCCGATCGGCCGCGACGGACCAGATGTCGGTCATCAGGCGCGCTTCCTCCATGCCACCGACCCCGGTGGTGAGATCGGCCGCTCCCTCCGTGGTTCCCCATGTCTCGCGCGCGAGCTCGTCGACCTGATCGCCGAGTGCCTGTCCCAGGAACGAGACGACGACGTGCACCGTCCCTGCGTGCGTGAACCGCGCGCCGGCCTCGCGCAGCAGCGCCGTCGCGTCGGCAAGGGTCGCGGGGGGCCGGTCAATCACAGCTGCTCGCCACCAGCGCTCGTAATCCTGGCGCATCGGCAAGACCATCCGCTCGAATCGGATCGCGGCGGGCAGGAACTTGGCGGCGACTGCTGCGTAGCGTGCCACGCGACCTGAGATCGCAAGCTGCGATTCAGCGGCCAAGCCGTCGTGCTCGCCGAAGATCTGGTCAATCAGCGCGTCGCCGGTCGTGCCCGGCATCAGCTCGCCGATGCGGTGAAAGGTTCCGACGTTGGCCGTCGGCCGCCCGAAGAAGCAGGTCGCGAAGACATGCTCTTCGTCTGCCGCGGACGGAAGCACGCCGATGGCAACGAACGCCTGGCGAGCCGCGCGGTTGAACACGTGCTCCCAGAGAGTCCACCCCAGAGGTGTCTGGACCCCCTGGATGGCCTCGGCGTAGTTGACCCGAGACCAGCGCGTCTCGGGTGCCGAGCTGGAGTGGACTGGACTGGACTCAGTCATTGCGCGGCGCCGCGAGCCCATCGCTGCGCATGCGATCGCAGAACGTCTCCAACCAGGTGAAGCTGGCTTTGACGGGACGGGTCTCGCCAACGCGCTGCGTTACGCCGGCCTGGGCGCGGTACTCACCCCAGCGTGCAGCGCTGAAATCGAGCATCTGACCGGCGGGGTCGGCCGTGAACTCCCAAGCGATGTCGTCGATGCGATGTGTCGCGGCCGCGACGTAGTCTTGGTCGTCGAGCGTAAAACGGCTCTCGACGTCGCCCGTCACTGCGACGGTCTCCGTGTCGGTCGCCACCATGCCGGCGGCAACACCGCCGGTCGCGCGCATGAACTGGCCCCATTCATGGGTGCCGTCCTCGAACTCCGTCCAGAACACGTGCCAGCAGATCTGACGCTCGCCGTAGAACTTCTCTTCCTTCCACTCACGACGCGGCACCCAGTAGCCGTGGTCGAGGAAGGTAACGCCCTCGACCGGTTCGCCCCGGATCGTGCCGGTCGTGTGCAGTGCGCGTCCGATGTAGGACATCGGCCAATCCCGCTCGAACACGAACATCGACAAGCCCGGGCCGAGGCCGACCCCTTTGAGGTCGATCAGTTCGCCCTCCTGCCACACCATTCCGCCGTCGGTGAGTTCCATCATTAGCGGGATCTCGTCCTCGGGCGCATGCTTGCCGAGCTTTGCCATCAGCTGATCTCGGTAGATGCGCCGGTCCGGGCTCATCTCGCGGCGCAGTTCGCCGCGGGCGGTACGTGCGGCCTCCGGGAGGAGCTCGAGCGCCCCGGCCTCGTTGGACATCATCCACAACCCACCCGTCATCTGGTGGACGTACTTGCGCTCGAGGACGTAGAGCTGCCCGTCCGGGGTGCGATAGCCGCCGTAAAGCCATACCCCGCGCTGTCCGAGCCCGTAAATCGGGTCGTTCTCATCGAGATCGCGCAGGTGGAAGTCGAAGCTCTGAACCGCACACCCTGGACCGAGGTCTCCGAACCGTCGGCCGGTGCTGACCGCCTGTCGTCGCGCTGCGTCCGCTGTCGCCATGCGCTCGAATGTCGCGCGGCGCACCCGCGGGGGCAAGCCGCACGGGCGGCGCTGTCGCGAAATGTTCTTCCGATGTCGATACCGGAACCCGCGCGTCGCGTGGGAACCTGAGCGTAGACTCGAAAACGCTGTGAGCGCCGAGGTTTCACCCAGCGAGGCCGTCAAATGGTCGCAGCCCCGCAGCGCAGCGTCATTGCGAGTCGTGCTCGACCTCGCTGAGACGCTAGGACTGTCGCGGAGCTCCTGCCTGTCCGGCAGTGGCCTGGAACCTGCAGATCTGCTGATGCACGACCTCCTCGTCGTCGGCGAGCAAGAGCTTGCGGCGATCCGCAATCTCGTGAGGTTCACCGGCGATCGACCCGGCCTAGGGACGAGAGCAGGCTGCGCGTTTCAGCTTGGGACGCTGGGCGTCTACGGACTAGCGATGATGTCCTGCGGCACCGTCCGCGATCTCGTTGAGCTCGCGTGGCGTCAGGGGTCGGGCAAGTTCTCCTGGGGCATGCTTGACGTGCGGCTGCAGGAGCGCGGGGGCGTTCTGCAAGCCGTCTTCGACGAGGCCAGCGTGCCGAGCGACGTCCGCGCTTTCATCATCGAACGCGATCTCGCGTTCAGCAGCGCCGTGCTCGACCTGCTCGTGAGCCCGCGTCAAGGAATCACGACGACGACGACGCTGGCGGCCGGTCGTGTCGGTGAACTGCGCGAGGCGGTTGGCGTACATCGCCTCGTCCCTAGCGGCTCGCGCAACATGATCACGTTCTCCGCATCCATGCTCGATGAGCCTCTGCCTTACGGAGATGCGCACGCGGCGGCTATGTGCGAGAGCCAGTGCGAGCAACTCCTGGCCGGGGCGGCACACCGCGCTCCGATCGGGACCATGCGCGCAAAGGTCGAATCCGCGCTGGACCACCTGCCCGCGACTGCGTGGTCTCTGGAAGCGGTCGCCGCCGCGCGCTTCGTCCACGCGCGGACGCTGCACAGGTTGCTCGCGGCCGAGGGGGCGTCTTTTCGGGTTATCGTCGACGGGAAGCGCGAACAGCTCGCGACCGCGCTGCTGATGGACTCAGAGCTGACGGTCGGCCAGGTCGCTGCACGTGTCGGTTACACCGACACCCACAGCTTCGCGCGCGCCTACAAGCGTTGGACCGGGCAAACGCCCGGAACGGTCCAGCGACAACGCCCCACCACAGCGACCTAGCTCCCCGAAGCCAGCTGTCCAGAACGGGCAGCTGCTTGTCGGGTCTGGCCCGAAGGGGCGTCATCACACGAGGTACGTTCCGACGGGATGCCGGAACCAGAGATCCTCGTGGTCGGCGGCGGCCCGGCCGGCCTCGCGGCCGCTTTCCGCCTGCACGAGGCCGGTCACCGCGTTCGCATCCTCGAAGCTGGCGATCGCGTCGGCAGCAAGATGGCCTCCACACGCCGCGACGGGTTTCTGATCGACCGCGGCGCGGTCTTCCTTCCGACCACGTACAGGAACCTCCTCGGGCTCGCGGCCGACGCGGGCTTGGCCGATGCCTTCGTCGATGGGTGCATGACGCTGGGTGTCGTCAGGGATCGATTCATCCATGAGATCGACGCCGCCGCGCCAGCGCAGGCATTCCTGCGCACCAAGGGCTTGACGCGACGCGGCAAGCTCGGCGCGGTGCGACTGGCTCCCGAGGCGCTGCGATCGCGCAAGGCCGTTCCCGACCGCATCACCGAAGCGGGGGGGTACGACCGGACAACGCTTGAGACCTGGTCGCGCGCCAACCTCAGCGCGGAGGTCCGACACCACCTCGTCGAGCCGATGATCCGCGGGATCTTCGCGGCCGAGCCCGGCGAGGTATCACGCGTGGAGTTCCTCGGTATCTTGGCGCTCTTCGCCGGTGCTGGGATGACCGCATTGCGAGAGGGAATGTCGGCCTATCCCGAGCGGCTCGCACGGTCGCTCGACGTCGTGCTCGGCGCGCGCGTGCGCGAGGTGCGCCAGACGCCCGCGGGAGCCGACGTGACGTGGATTGACGCGGCCGCCGGCGAGCGTACGGAGTCCGTCGCGGGGTGCGTGGTGGCGCTCAACGCCCGCGATGCGCGCGCGATGCGCCCAGACCTCGATGCGTGGCGTGCGCAGTACCTCGACGCTGTCCGCGTTGGTCCGCTCGTGCTGCCCAACCTCGCGCTGGACCGTACGCCGCGAACCCACGCCGCCTACGCCCTGATCCCGCGCAGCGAGCACCCGGACCTCGGCGGCATCGGGTTCGACCACAACAAGGCGCCGGGCAGGACACCGTCGGGAAAGGGCCTGCTGACGCTGACCTTCATGAACGACTGGTCCGCGCGCCATTTCGACGATGGCGACGACGACCTGGTGTCAGCCGCGATGGCAGCCGCCGAGCAGATCGTGCCGGGGATCGCCGATCAGGTGCTGTTCGCCGAGATCAACCGCTGGACGCAGCAGTACAACCCAGTCGGGCACTACGCCAAGCTCGGCGAGTTCCGCGTCATCAGCGCGCGCCTTGACCGGACGGTCAAGCTCTGCGGCGAATACCTCAGCGCGCCGAACCTCAATGCAGCGACCGCGAGCGGAGAGCTCGCGGCCGCGGAGCTCGCGGCCGAGCTGGATGGACATAGGCCCGCCTGAAGCTGACCACGACTCCTCGGCTACGCCGAGGGCACGCCGACGGGCCGCGGACGGGACGTTCCCTGCTGGTGCGAGTCTCTCTCGTCGCCGGGCTGCACATCCACGCGCCCGCCACGCTCCACGGCGCCGCACACGATCCAAAGCTCCAGCGCGCACAGCGCGATCGTGATCAGCGCGACGAAGGACAGCACGAGCGACGAACCGCCCGCTTGGATGGCGGCCCACGTGGGCCAGCTCACCGCGAAGTCGGCGCCGAACGACAACGGCGGGATCAGCCCCAGGAGGAGGAGCTGCGCGCCGCGCAGGTGCGGGGCGACGCGATAGACCACGTAGCCGGCGGTCATCGCGCCCACGGTGTTGACGACGCCCCAGTACAGAGGGAACCCGAACACCTCCATCGGCTGCGGCCCGTAGTACGCGTAGAGGTCGAAGCCCACCCAGATCATCTCGAACGCGCTCTCGACCACGAAGAACACGACGGCGAGCTTGAGTATCTGCTCGCGTGTCGCGCCCCCGCGGATGATGCGATACGTGCTGTACGTCCCGCCGCCGACGAGCAGGCTGTACCCGAGAGTTGCGAAGAGCGGCACGTGGACACCCGCGTAGGAGTATGAGCCGACGAGGTCCTCCGCCCACCAGATGCGCGACAGGATGTCGAGCTGGGCCTCGACCAGGCTTGCCGCGGCGGCGCCCGCCAGCATGATCGGCAGCATCCACTCCCGGCGGTACGCGGACCACACGGCAAGCGCGATGAGCGCACCGATCATCCCGGTGACGGCGATGGCCTCAGCAGTGGAGTTCGACTCGAGCCCCGTCGGGGGCAGTACCTCAGTTAGCAGCACAGCGGTTCCTTTCTCCCCGACTCCATCAGTCCATCGTGAGCGGGCCGACGGTCTCCCCGCTCAGGAACTGGCGGGTGAACTCGTCGTCGGATGCGAACGTCTCCTCCGCCGGGCCCTCGGCGACGACACGCCCCTGCCACAGAAGCGCGACGTGATCGGCCAGCAGACGTGCCAGCGCGATGTTGTGCGTGACGACAATCATGGTGTTGTCGAACTCAGCCCGACGCTCCTGCAGCAGCGTGCCGAGGAGGGCGGTCCTGACCGGATCGAGGCCCGAGTCGGGCTCATCGCACAAGAGGATGTCCGGGCGGAGGGACAGCGCACGCGCGAGGCCGGCCCGCTTCTTCATGCCGCCGGAGAGCTCGTTGGGCATCCTGCCTGCAGCGACGCCAAGCCCGACTGCCGCAAGCTCAGCTTCGACGATCCGTCCGATCTCACGCTCTGGCATGTCGGTGTGCTGGCGCAGTGGGAAAGCAACGTTGTCGAACACGTTCATGGAGCTGAACAGCGCGCCGTCCTGGAACATCACGCCGATGTGGCGCCGGACCTCCTCGACGTCCTTGCGGCGCATCGTCGCCAGCGACTCACCTTGGACGAGGACCTCACCGCGGTCCGGCTTCTGGAGACCGAGGATGAGGCTGAGCAGGACACTCTTGCCCGTGCCGGACGGTCCGAGGACCACCGTCGTCGCTGCTCGCGGGATCTCAAGGTCGACGCCGCGAAGGACCTCGACTGGACCGAACCGCTTGGCAAGACCTCGCGTCTCGACCGCCAATGTCCCGTTCGAGTGCCTTCGCTCGTCCGTCATCAGGCTCATCAGCAGTCGGCCTTCACCCGGGGATAGACATAGCCGCTGCGCTTGGCGAAGTCGTCCGGGCCTCGGTAATGGCCGGAGTCCAAGGCGCTGCCCTTGCCGATCTGGCCAGGGCGCGGATACGGGTTCCAGTTCAGCGCCGCGGTCTTGCTGAACAAGCCTTCGTGCACGAGCTTCAGGCCCATCTCACTCACGCTGTCAGGAAGACCGGCGAGCGAATTCTCGCCGAGCACCGGCTGCAGCTTGACGAGGTGCCCGAGCGCGTCGTAGGCGTTGACCGAGGAACCGAATGCCCCAATGAAGGACGTCGCGTCGAAGCGGTACGGCTCGAGGTAACGAAGCAACGGGGTGGTCTCGCACGTCACTCCACGCAGCGCTGTCACCGCGCGGCTTGCCGGTTTGGAGACCTTCTCGACGTTGCTCAAGAGCTGCTCGAGGACGGGCGCAGCGGAGTCGAGGTTGCGGACGGCGGTGGTCCCGGACTGCGCCGCCGGCTTCAGATCGGAGATCAGTGGCTTCGAGGCCGCCACCGCGGTCGCGACGTCCGCGACGACCGGCGTCCCGGAGCGGCTCACGCTCGCGAGGAGATTCGTCGAGCTCTGGACCTGACGTAGCGCCGCCGGCAGCGCGTCGATCAACGCCTTCAGCTCGCGGTCGCGTCGGGCGGTCGCACGAAATGTCACGTTGGAGTCGCGCGCGAGCACGCGGATCGCCTCGCCGCGCGAGCCGGCTGCGGCCGCGACCTCACCGAGCTGGGCGGTGAGGCGGGCGACGTGCGTCCGATCGGCGGCGAGCGTCTGCATCGTCTTGGCAAGCGGGATGAGCGTTCCCGTGGTGCCGCGCAGCGTGCGATGCAGATCCTCGCCGCGATCGCTGAGCGATCCGCCCAAGCCCTGGACCAGGTCTCGAGCGCGCTGGCGCGTCCTGCCCTGCAACAACGAAAGGACTTCGTCGGGCTCGACGTACGCGCCGACGGTCGCGGCCGTAACCGCACCTCCGTCGGCAATCGTCGCTGTCGAGCGCCCTGGACGGATCTCCATGTAGTTCTCGCCGACGGCCGTGACGGCGCGCACCCGCGCCGTTGAATCCGCGGGGAGTGGGTACACGCGGTCATCCGTGAGCGCGAGCTCAACCTCTGAGCCGTTGCCCTTGCGCTTGACCGAGGCGACCTTGCCCACCGGCGCACCGGCGACCGTGACGCGCGCGCCTCTGGCGAGCGTAGCCGTGTACGGCATCGCGACACGCACCTGGTAGTCGCTCGACACGCGCAGGTTGCCGGCCAACTGCGCCAGCCAGAAGGCAGCGGCGACGGCGACGCCGACAGCGAAGAGCGTCGTCAGAAGGTGCGCGGCCTTGTTCTCGTTCGGATTCATAGGACTAGTGCTTGTCCTTGTCGGTGGGCACCCGGCCGCCGATGGCCCGTCCGGGCGCGCACGACTCCGGGATGAACTGGAACGCGTTCGGCACCAGGCCGCCGGCCTGGCCTCCCGCGGCGAGATTGCCGCGCGGTGAGTTGCCGCGAAGGTCGCCGTACTTCGGGAACGACGGGTTCCATTGGAAAAACCCCTGAACGCCGGTCTTGCAACCGCCAACCGTCTTCGCCGTGCGGTTGAGCGTGGCGACGTGGGGTTGGAGGTCGTTGACCACGCCTCCGAGATCGTGCGACAAGGGCGGGAGCGTCCGAGCGAGCGGCACGAGGTCCGCGACAGGGGCCTGAAGGGCCGACACCGCTGGGGCGGCAGCTTTGTTCAGCGACCGCACGTCGCTCAGGGCGCCGGGGAGCCGCGACGCGACGGGCGCGAGCGCGCGGACTGCACCGTCGACGTCCCCGAGGACGCCGGACACGGACGCGAGGCTCGTGCGCATCGTGATGAGAGTCGGGGCAAGGTCACGGAGCACTGCGTCGAGGTCCTTGCGCCGCGCGGCGACGACGGACAGAGCGTCGCCCCCACGGTCGACGAGCTGGCGCAGCAGCGTGTCGCGCCGCCCGAGCTCGCCGAACAGCACGGCCGCGTTGTGGACGAGACGCTTGGTGCGCGTCTTGCGCACCGCGATCTGCGACGTGACGCGTTCCGCTGCGGTCAACGTCGGGGCTACTTGGACGAAGGCCTCGCGGAGTGCTGCACCGCGATCATGCAGTCCGTTGCCGAGCGTGTCGAGCAGGCTGCGCAGCCGCTGGCGCTCATCTGCCTGGAAGACATCGAGGACGTCGTTGAGGTTGACCGACGTATCCGTCTGGTGCGCGACGAGCGGCTGGCTTTCATCGGCCCTGCCGGCATCGGGCGAGCCCGGATCGATCACGTCCAGGTACATGTCTTGCAGCGGCGTGTTCGGACGCACGACCGCGCGCGCGTTGCGGTAGATCGTGCCGTGCTCGGTGTCGAAGTTGCCGGTGACGACGGGTTCGCCGTCCTTGAACTTGACGTCGGTGATGCGGCCTGCGGGCACGCCGAGGATGCGGACCTCGTCGTAGGAGGACACGATCGCTGTGGCATCGTCGACGGCGAACGTGACCTTCTGCTTCGAGGAGCCGCCGCCGATGTTGTTGTTGATGTAAACGCCGATCAGCAGGGCGAGGGCGGCACCGAACACGATCCACGCTGCCGGCAGCAGACCTCGCTTGAACTCGAGCAGCAGGCGGCCACGCGTGATCCGGTGCGTCCGGTGCTCACGCGGGTCCCACAGCTCGTGATTGTCGTCATCGGGCCGATACATCAGCGCTTTCTCCTCTTCGATCCCGGGGCAGGCCCGTCCGTTCCGGGGGCCTTGCCGTCAAGCGGCGGGTTGAGAAGCTGCGTGATCGTCTTCGAGACGGCCTGGCACTGGATGAGAGCGGCCTTGTCTGGGTTGTTGATGTACGTCTGACATGGCAGGTAAAATGGAGAGCTGCCGGCCGTTGCTGGAAAGCGCACGAAATGCCCGTTCTGGTCCTCCTGGCCCGACATCCCAGGGCCGAGGGCCGCAAAGGTCGGCCCGATCATCTGCGCCGTGGTGCGTCCCGTGACGGAGTCCTTCTCGTTCAGGATCGGTAGGACCTTCTTGTCGAGATCGTCGAGTCCGGGGCGAACGCCGAGCAGGAAGTCCCGTGCGGTCACAGAGGTCCGGCCAAGCGACCGGACGGCCGGACGTAGATAGGCGAGCAACGGTTCCGCGCGAGCCAGAAGACGGTCGGCGCCGCGTAGCGTCGGACGCAACGCGAACAGCGTCGGCGCGACGGAAGGAGCCGCGTCGTCCAGGTTGGCGAGGACCGGGCGCGCGAGCGCGAGAGTGTTCTCCAGCTGCGGCAGCGTGCTGCGCACCTGGGCGAACGCGCCGGGAGCGACCGTCAGCGCCGCGCGGATGTCGGCGGTGCGCGCGCCGGTGGTCTTGAGCGTCACCGCGGCACCCTGGATCAGTGCGCGGGCCTTGTCGGTCGGCGTGTCGAGCTTGCGGATCGTCGCCGCAGCCTGCGTGACGAGATCCTGCAGATCTCGGTCGCCCTGACCACGGAGTCCGTCGAGTCCGTCGCGCAGACTCGGCGCGGCCTCGTCGAGCCGGTCGACAGCGCCGACCAGCGATTTGTCCTTGAGCGCATCAGAGAGAGCGCGCGGCAGCCGGCGCAGACCTTGCCGGGATGCACCTTGGTTGATGGTGAGCAGATCATCGAGCTCGACCTGGGTCGTCGTCTGCGTTGCTGGGATCGGCCCACGCAGCACTCCCGTGGATGGCCGGCCGCGATCGAGGTCAACGAAGAACGCTCCACCGAGGACCGTCTTCCAGCGCAGCGACGCGCGGGCGCTCGCGTAGAGCGGCCCGGCGTCGTGCTCGACCTCCATCGTCACGTCGGCGCTGCGACCTTCGGGCTGGAAGTCGATCTGCTTGATCTGTCCTGACCGGATGCCGTCGACGAAGACGACCATGCCCTTGCGAAGCTGTCCGGCCTTGCTGAACCGCGCGGTGACGTCACGCGTATCGGCGCCCTGGAACGTCTGAAAGCCGAGCTTGCCCGAGAACACCAGGACGCAGAGCAGCCCGAGGGCCGCCAAGACGACGGCGCCCAGCGTTCTCGAGGACAGCCGAACGCGGCTCATCGTCCACCCCCGGGCGGGTTGACCAACGGATAGGGCTTGGAGAGGTACTTGCACGGGGCCGGGTAGCCGTCGCGCATCACCAGGCCGGTGGTGTCGCCGACGCCGAGTGTTTCGGTCGGGGCCGACAGGACGGGGATCAGCCGGAAGGCCATCGCGGGACCGGCCGGCCCTTCGCCGGTGCCGCCGAGTCCGGTCATGCTGCGGAGGTTGACCGCCCAGTTTGTGAGGTCGCAGGCGTGCAGCCCGACCTCGTCCAGGATCGGCGTGCCGTGTTCGATCGTCCCCTTCAGCGGACCGAGCAACGGGCTGACGCTCCGGGTGACGCGCAGCGCAGCGGGCACTGCGGGTTGGACGCGCTCGAGCAAGGCGTTGGTACGACGAAGCGGGCGCGGCGCGGCCCGCGAGTAGCGCGTTGGTCGCGCGGAGCGCGCTGGGCGCACCCGGGAGTGCTCGGTTGACAGCCGACGACAACCGCCGAACCTGAGTGAGGAGGGTGGTGCCTGTCGCCAGGCCCGTCGTCGCGCTCGCGAGTGCCGGAGGAGCATCGCGCAATGTGTTCGCAAGCGCTCCGCCGGTGCCCTGCAGCGCGGCCAGCGTCGTCGCGGCCGGCCGCAGCGACGCCGCGGCTTCGACGCGAGAGCGGTCGAGCGGCCCCGTGAGCGACGCCAGAGATGGCAGGAGCTGCCGGGGTGCCCCGGAGCGCCGCACCTCGTCGAACAGCCGTTGCGCCGGCCGGATCGCGGCAGCGTCGACCTCGACCATCTTGTTGATCGCACTCCCCTGGCCGTTGAGGCCCTCGCCGAGCCCGCGGAGCATGACTCCCAGCGCGCCCCGCGTCTCTCGATCGAAGGTGTCGAGCGTCTCCGGGACGCCGAACGTCAACGCGTTCGGGCCCCCGCGGACGGTCGCACCCGAGTCGAGTTGCTCACTCTCTTTGCCGGGGATCAGCTCCACGTAGCGCGCGCCGAGCAGTCCGTTGGCGCGGACCTTGACGCGCGAGTCGCGTGGAAGCTTGAGGCCGGGGTTCAGCTGTAGCTCCACGCGCGCGAGTCCAGCGGGCGTGACCGATGTCGACAGCACCTGCCCGTGGCGAATGCCGCCGATTCGGACGGGGTCGTGCTTGATGAGGTTGCCGGTGTTCGGCACCTCGACGTAGAGCTTGGAATAGTTCTCCCAGGGTTTGCCGTTGTAGACGCTGCCGGCAAGCCACAGGAAGCCGCCGACGACCAAGACGACGAGGGAGAAGCGCGAAGCGACCCATGCGGTCGACGGCGTTTCGCGGCGCCGCCGGGGTGAGCGCTGAAGGCGTGTCGGTGACGAACTCATGAGCCGAGGAGATAGTCGAGGAGGCCGTTGGTAGCGCCGTCCGAATCGCTTGAGCCGCGACGGGTGCCGTTGCCGCCGAGAATGCCTTCGAGTGTCTTCTTCACACCGCTGGCGGTGTCATCCACCTTCTTGGGCAACTCGTCGACCAGCTTCGTGAGGCTCGGCACGACGTTCTCGAGAAGCTGCGGGAGCTTGGTCGGCGGTGGGGGCTTCCTCTCGGTGGAGGGCGAAGGTGCCGCCGACTGCTTGGGCGCCTGCTTCTTGCGGTTCTTGCGCGGCTGCTCCTGGGCAGCGTTCAGGCGATTGAGCAGACCGATGGCGACGTCCGGGGTGAACGACGCCTCACCGCGGAACACGTGGGACAGGCCGTCCCGGAACTGGATCGCACGCGCCCAGTTCTCGAGCGTCCCGGTGAGGTTGTCGATGCTGCCGTTTACGCCTCGAAGCACCGGGTCGGCGCTGCGCGTCAGATCCTGCAGCTTGTCGACGACCGGCACGGCACGGCGTAGCGTCGGCGTGGCCTTCTTGCCGAGGCGGCTCAGCAGTGGGGCGACGCGCGTCGCGGTGCGCAGCGCCGGCGTCGCCGCGGTCCGGACCGGGTCGAGCTGATCGAGCGTCTGCTCGAGTACAGGACCGGTGCTGCGCAACGTACGCGCAGCAGGACCGAGTGGCCGAGCGGTGGCTTCGAGCTCCGCGAGGAAGCGCTGAGCCTGAGCCAGGGTTGCCGGAGCGCGCTCGAGGGTCGCGTCCAGCTCGGCGCGGCGCCCGGCGACCATGCCGCTTGCACCCGCGGCGCTGTTGACCAGCGCGGCGAGCGAGCGCCGCTCCTTGGCCATCGTTGTGACGAAGCGATCGCTGCTCGTGACAACGCGACCGAGCGCCTCGTTGTCAGCGGTGAGGTCGTTGAGCAGCGCGGTGGTCTTGCTGAGAACCGGCGCAAGCTCGTCGACGAGCACGCTCAGATCCACCCGGCGTCCGTAGAGGGCCGCTCCGGCTTGGTTGATCAGGACGCCGAGGCGCGCGCGCGTGGGAGCGTCCAGGACGCTGACGATCTGGTCGAGGTCGGTCGTGACGCTGACGCGTGGCGCCGGGATCGTGGAGCCCGACGGCGCGGGGTCCCGTGTGTCGCCCTTGTCGAGGTTGATGCGCTTCTGGCCTAGCAGGTTCAGGGCCGTGATCTCGACGTTCGCGTCCTTCCCGACCGGTCCCTTTTCGCGATCGATCTCGCAGATCGACGACGACGCGGCGACGTCCGGCGACGTGCAACTTGACCTTGCCGGCGTCGACACCCGCGATCGCCACGCGCGAGCCGTCGCGCAGGCCGCTCGCGTTGGGCAGCTCCATGCGCAGGCGGTAGGGGTCCTCGCCGCCAGGCGAGACCAAGATGAGCACGCCGGCAGTGATGACCGCGACGACGGCGAGAGGGGTGAGCACGCGGATCACGGCTTCGGCTTCGGATCGAGCGTGAAGAGCTCTTGCGCGGTCGGCGGGCGGTTCTCTGGATCCTTGTTGGGGTCGAGCGCCTCGGGCCCGACGCCGCACTCGGGGATGAGCCACGGCTGGCCGGCCGCAAAGCCTGGCGGCATCGGGAACGCGAAGCGCAGGTCCGGATACTTCTTTGTCAGCGAGGCTGAGTTCTCGTTGACCGCGTTGTAGGGAGCCGGAATCAGGTTCTGGATCTGCGCACGGAAGTACTTGTCCTTGCCGTCATGTGCAGAGATGAAGTCGCCCCATGTGCTGAGGAAGCCGGCGATGTCCGGGGCGTACGGCCGCACGCAGTGCAGGGCGACTCGCGCCTGGTCGGCCACATCGGCGATCGTTGGCAGGATCGGCGTAGCGGTGGTGAGCAGGCGATTGATCGCAGGCCCGCGGTCGCGTGCCGTCGCCAGCGTCGCGGACGCGTCGGGGGCGACAGTCCGCACGCGGCGAACGACCGATGTCAAGGGCGCGATCGTGCGGCGTAGCTCGGTTGCCCCCGGAGCGATCCGCTCGGTGAGGCGACGTACGATGCGCAAGGTGGGATCTGCCGCCGACAGCGTTTGCCGCAGCTGCACGACCGTTGGTTGCGCGTCAGTGAGCGTCTGGGACAGCGCGCGCGATTCGGCCGCGGTGGCGCCGAGCGTCTGCTGAGCTCCGTCGATGAGGTCGGCGATGCCCGGGTCGGCAGAATGGACGGCGTCGACGACGCGGTCGCCTGCACGCACGATCGTTGCCAGTGCCTTGTCGCCGTCCGCGAGTTGTTGTGTCACCGCCTGCGCCTGTTCGAGGGCAGCTGGTGCGCTGCGCAACACCCGGCGCAGCGCCGGCCGGGCGGCGAGCAACGTTTGGCCGCCGTCGTCCAGCAGCGCCTTCAGGTCGGTCCGCAGTGCAGGCCCGAAGTTCGCGATCAGATCGTCGAACTCCGGTGCGGCGACGAACGCAGACGGGGGCAGGCGAGCGCCGTCGGCGATCGGCGGCGCGCCGACCTTGCCGCGCTGCAGGACGACATGACGGTTGTTGTAGGAGATCGTTCCGCCCCACCGCAGGGTGAAGCGGCTGCCCTGCGGAAGCGGCCACGCCTCGCCGTCGATCTCGAAACGCAGCCGTACGGCGTGCCCACCGTCGACGGGATCCATGTCGCCGACCCGACCCACGTCCTGGCCGGCCACGCGGATCGCCTGACCCGGCAGCAAGTTCGACGCCTGCTTGACGGTCACGTACAGGTCGTGGCGGTCCCCGTCGCCGCCCCCGACAGTGGCGACCACGCCGACGACGAGGATGACAAGGGCTGCGACCGCGATCCAGCGGCTGAGCGTCGCATGTGCCCGCATCAGCCGCCGCCGATCGGGAGCCGGATGTCGTTGCCGTAGTACGCGACGACCACGAGCGACGCGATGACGTGCTGCATGACGAGGTTCACGGCGAGCGACCGCGATACCGCCATGCCGACGGCGTCCGGCCCCCCTCGCGTCTTAAGGCCGTAGTAGCAGGCGGTCACCATCGACGAGACGCCGATCAGCACGATGGACACGAACGCGAAGAGCTGATCCGCCACCGACTGGACGCTCCAGTGCACCGTCGTCAGTGAGGTGCCCGAAAGGCCCTGCAGCAACACGACGCCTTCGACGTATGAGCCGACGAGACCGCCCAGCAGGCAGACCGCCGTTGCGATTGGCGCGAAGATCAGCGTTGCGAGTACGCGCGGAGCGACGACGTACTGCATCGTGCGCACGCCGTTGGACTCGAGGGCGTCAATCTCCTGGTTGATGCGCATCGCGCCGATCGTGGCCGCAGCCCCGCAGCAGACCTTCGCCGCGAACACGTACCCGAACATGCCGGCGGCCACCTGACGCGGAACCACGTAACCGCTGATGACGCCGAGGTAGTCGCTGGCACCGAGCGCGCGCAGCAGGAAGTACGTGGCGTTCGCAATGCTCGCGCCGATGAACATCATCATCACGAACAGAAGCAGGGTCGTTCCAGAGATCATCGCGCCCGCATGACGCAGCGTCTCGGAGAAGAACCGCGACGACGCGGGGATCTCTTTGAGTGCGCGGGCGCCGAAGGCCGTCAGCTCGCCGGCCTCTTCGAGGGCGCGCGATGTCGGTCCCTCGCGTCGCGGTTGTTTGATCGGGACCGCCATCGCTATCCCCGGAACACCGAGGCATCGGGAAACAGGCTCAGGTACGCGAGGTTGAAGCTGCTGTTCCAAAGCCAGACGCCGAAGAACATGATCACGACGGCTTGGTTGACTGCCCGTCCGACGCCTTCGCTGCCGACGCGGCAGGTCAGGCCCTTGTAGCAGGACACCACGCCCACGAAGAATCCGAGGACGAGGTTCTTCAGACCGAGCGTGACGAGCATGTCAAGCGAGTACATCGTCCTTGCGATGTCGTCGAGTGCGACGTCGACGGAGAACCCTTGCTTGATCGGCGCGAAGATCAACGCGACGGCTAGCGCCGAGAGCGTCGCGAAGACGGCGAGCACCGGCATGAGGATCGTTGTCGCCGCGATGCGCGGGACGACGAGCACCGCCAGACGGTCGACCCCGAGCACTTCGAGGGCCTCGAGCTCTTCTCGGACCCGCCGCGAGCCGAGGTCCGCCGTCATCGCACTGCCGACGATGCCAGCGAAGATCATGCCCGTCACCCACGTCGACGGCTCGCGAACCTGAATCAGCATCATGCCACCGGTGATCCGCTCGGCCGCGCCGATGTTGGCGAGCACCGTTCCGAGCGTGATGATGCCGAAGCCCAGGATGTAGACGAACGTCGCGATGAACACGGGAATGACGCTGCGGCGGAAGTTCTTCGAGAACTCGATGACCGCATCGCCGAGCCATTCCGTGCTGCGCACGGCGGCGCGCGGCGTCGCGATCGCGAGGTTGCCCATGCCAGCCGCCGCCCGGACACCCTCAGTCAGCCGGTCGCGCGTGCGCGAGGCGGCCGCCTCGACCCTCGCGAAGGGCTGCGCCGCGACTCTAGCCATCAGAAGGTCAGCATCCGGGTGCGATCGATGAACCGGCGGTAGGTGCTGATCATCATCCATTCTTGGATCTCGCCGGCGACGGCGTCCACGCCGTCAAATGTCCACTCCGCCTGGATGACGAACGACATGAAGTCGCCGTAGAGCCCCGGCCAGCGGAGCGTACTCGAGAGTATGCCCTCGGCGACGAAGGTCCGGCCGAGGCTGTCCTCCCCTTCGATGCGCTCGCGCAGCGGTCGCCCGTCGTTGGATGCTCGTTCGAGACAGCGCCGGGTCCCACCAACGATGTCGCCGAGCACGCCGTCCTTGACGTAGTACCCGCCGACGAGCTGGTCGTCGACGCCTTCTACTGGATCCTCGTCGCTCGAAGCGGTGTTCACCCCGTAGACGTGAAAGGCGTGATCGGGGGACGCCATCCCGGACGCGTAGGCGACGCGGCGGCGGTCCATGTTGCTGAGAACGAGGCGGGGACCCCAGGAGCGATCGAGGATCACGACGGAGTCGACGATCTCGATCTCCTCGCCGTTTACGACAACGCGGCCGTTCGCGTAGCCGTACTGCTCGTAGTGGCCCGTCGTGAGATGACCGGGAACGGGCATGACGAAGTCGCTGAAGCCAGGCTGGAGCTCTCCCCCCTTGGACTTCGCGTAGTACGGCTCGCGCGCCGCGGTGTAGACGATGTCGATGCTGCAATCGCGGCCCTCGTACATGTACCGCGTCTGCTTCTGCGGCTCGATCGTCTCGAGCGCCAGGCCGTTGGGCAGTTTGCAGTCATAGAGCTGGGCGCCCTCCGGGATCGGCATGTGCCAGTCCCAGCCGTAGTGAAGGACGGTGCCCATGTCGATGCCGGTCTCGTCCCACACCATCGTCCCGCCGACCGCCGTGTTCTGGTTCGGACGGAAGTAGTGGTAGAGCATGACCATGAGGTTGCGCCCGGGGACGCGGAACGACATGAACGTGCTCTCGTTCCACCATGCGTCGCCGTTCGTCTCGTGCAGGTAATGGTCGTTGGGGTCGACCTTGTCAGCCCAGGGCATTGCAGACTCCTCATCTCGTCATGGCGCGTGGCCAAGTAGACCCTCGCTGAGGCTCGGGGGGGCGCGCAATCCCTCGCTCTCCCCATGTCCCGAATAGGTAATCGAGTGGCGGCTTCTGTCTCCCGCGGCGGCGAACGCAGTTACAGGCCGCGGGCGAGCCGGGCGGCGCGCATGACGGCTCCGGGCGTGCGGCCGGTCCAACGGCGGTAGGCACGCACGAAGCTGGGGGTCTCGGCGTACCCGACCCGCTGCGCGACCTCGTGCATCGGCAACCCCGTCTCCGTGAGCATCGTCGTCGCCAGGTTCTCGCGAAGATCGTCGACGACCACCCTGAAAGACGTCCCTTCAGCGGCCAGCAGGCGGTTGAGCGTCCGGGGGTGCACGAAGCGCGCGGCAGCGACCGCATCCAGCGTCCACGACGTCGGCGCGAGCCGCATCAGCACCGCCTCCACCTTTGCGCGTGCGGTGGCCGGCGCCGCCTGCCACTGCTTTCGCTCGAGCAACTCCTCGCACTGGCGCTCGCACATCGCAGCCGCGTAGGCGTCGCCGTTGGGGAGCTGCATCCTCAGCGTCGACCGCGGGAACCAGATCACGTTGCGCGGTGCGTTGGCGGTGACGACTCGGGGCCCGACAAGTTCGCGCAGCGCGCGCACGCGCTCGTGTCCGAGCGTGGTCTCGACGACGAGAGGAACGCGCCGACCGACGAGCTTGTCGAGCGTCGTCACGGCAAATGCCAGGTCGCGCTCGATGAGGAAGTTGCGAAGGTCCGCGGGCGCGACTCGCTCATCAAAGATCGCGCCCAGTGCGTCGCCTTCGGCTTCCAGCGAAACGCCGAGGACGCCCCAGGAGAACTTGCGGTAGCCCAGTCGCAGAGCGACCTCGACGAGGTCGCGAACCGTCTGGCTCGACATCATCGCGAGTCCCCATACGCCCAGCGAACCCAGCTGGAAACGCGTGGCAGCACTGACCCCGACACCTGGTTGGTCGTTGGTGAGCGTGATCAGGTTGCGCACGGCGGCGAGCTCGTGGCTCGCCAGGACCGTCAGGCCGGGGGACGCGACGTCGGAGACATCGAGGCCGGTGCCCGCCAAACAGCTTGTCGGGAGCAGACCTCGATCGGCGGCGACCTCGAGCAGCGCCACGAGCGCACCGGCGGCTCGCGGCCCCTCCCAGAGCGACTCGTCAATCGGGGCCGTGGGTCCAGGGAAGGCGGATGGGGACAGGACAGCAGAACTCAACCCATGGGACATGGGAAGACAAGACCAGAGACTGCGGCGCCCGACAACCTGTCGCGGCGCCGCTGTCTCAAATGGCTACACGAATGTCCCCTTGAACCGCTAAAGGCACCTAGTGGGGCTTACGCAGACGCCCGGTGCGGTTCGTGCGCTCCACCCAGCCGGTGCCCTCTTCGCCGTTCCAGCGGACCTTGGTCGGGCCCTCGATGTCGACGAGAATCGACGGATCCGACCAATCGGTGCCGAGCGGCATCGCCAACGGGGCGCGCATCGTGAACGGCATGGCGTGCACCATCTCGGTCTCGACGCTCATGTCGCCCACCTCGGACTCGAGTTCGATCGTGAACCGGCGCGGCTCGCCCTCGCAGTCGTCCAGCCCGGGAAGTGACTTCGGTGTGGCCTTGTAGAGCTGACCGTCCTGGACGACGAATCCGAAAGTCTGCCGGGTCTCGTCGGGGTCGTGGAACGCCTCGAGCACCAGGTAGACCCGGCCAGAGGGGAAGAACCCGTACGTCCAGCAGTGGCGCGACAGCCCGGTGTAGTTGCGCCGGCCGCGGGTGTGGTCGCGGAACGCCATGCAGTCGATGTCATGGCTGACGCCATCGATCTCGATCGTCCCGACGAGCTTCCCGCCTTGCTCCAGATGCGAGTCGCCCCATTCCTGGTCGTCCATCGCCGCCCCCGCGCTCCAGGTCGGGAAGACACCGTCGAACGTCAGGTCGACCACGAGGTCGGCATCGTCAGACGGCGACAAGCGTCTCGAAGCAGCCTCGCGAGTCGCTGACCGTAGCGCCTTGCCGGTGTACTTGGCCTGCCATTTCTGCAGCGGCTCGAGCACCTCGAACGAACAGAACCCTGTGTCCGCGCGGTCCTGCGTGCCCTCGCGGCCGTATGACTGGTGCAGCAGCAGCTCGCCGTCCGGCGCGTAGACGCAGAAGATGCCCTCCCAGAGGTCGGCGTCGCCATGCATCCGAGAGAAGTGCACCCAGATGGCGAGGTCGGCCGTAGCGTCGTACGCCATCATGATGAGATTCTCCGAGTACTCCGGAGGAGGCGGGAAAGGGGCGTGCAGCCGGTCCTGCTCGGGGTTGGTCTCGGCTAGCGAGTTCGCGGTCTCTGAGCTCATGAGATGTCTCTTTCGTTGCTGCGTTGGGGGGTCAGTTGAGACCCGCTCGGAGGAGCGGAGGCAGGGGGGTCGCGGCGGGACCGGTGCGTCCGGCGAGCCGGTCCGCCAGCTCGCGGGCCGCGCGTTCTCCGGCGACTGTCGCCGTGTTGACGTTGCTGGAGCTGTTGTATGAGCCCGCGAGGTGGATGCGGCTCTCCCGCGGGCGCGTCGCGTGGAAGCGGCCGAGCTTGCGGTACAGACCGGGATGGCTGTAGACGAGCACCGGATACCAGCGATGAACCATCGAGAACTCGATCGCGTCCGAGACACCGGGGACGAGCTTCTCGGCGTCGCCCATCGCGTCGGCGATGACCTCGTCGTCGGATCGCTCGATGTTCTCGACCGACCAGCCGTTCATGCCGTAGAACGAGACCAGGCCCTTACCAGCGGGCACCCGCCCGGGCGCCTTGTTGTTCTCAACGATGGCCGCGAACACCTTTTCGGACACCGGGCGTGGGGCGACGACGAACGCTGCCTTCTCGGCGGGCGGGCGCGACAGCCCTAGGCTGAAGGTGATGCAGCTCGTGTACGTCAGATCGCGCAAGAACTGCGCGCGTTCGGGTGCAAGCTGCGGGACCATGTCCGGCACGACGTTGCCCATCGAGCTCACGACCACGCCCGCGGCCGTGGCGGTGTGCTCGCCGTCGGCGTCCTCGTAAGTCAGCTGGACCTCGTCATCGGTCTCGATGACCTCCTTGACGGTGGCGCCGAGTCGCACGTCGAAGCCTTCCGCGAGTCGGCGCGCGAACGACGAGTAGCCGCGCTGGAAGGCATAGAGCTGCGTGCCGAGGACCTTCTGTGCCAAGAAGAAGAACTCGAGGACGGAGATGACGTCCGCTGGGACGCCGGCGCCGGCCCGGACAATCGGCTCGATCAGGTAGTCGTACAGCTCGCCGTCGAGACCGCGGCGGATTGCGTAGGCCTCCGGTGTCTCGGAGTCGAACGCTCCACCAGCCGAGAGATCCTCGTAGCTCAGCGAACGGCGTACGCGCGCCATATCGACCGCGAGTTTCGCGACCTTTGCCTTCGAAAGTGGCGAGAGCAACGGCGATCGCACGGCGTCAAGCGCGAGGTGGTCAGCGCGGAGATGGTGCACCTTTCCGTCACGGACAAAGCCCATCAGTGAGCTCGCGGGCACCAGCTCCGACGTCATTCCGGCTTCGGCGACAAGCCCGGTCACAGACTCGTACGCCTCGGGCAGGATCGTGGTCGCTGCCTCGATCAGGAATCCGTCGCGCTCCACGGTGCAGAGCTGCCCGCCGACACGATCACGGCTGTCGAATAGGACGACGTCGTGGCCGGCGGCGCGCAGACGCCAGGCGGCCGCGAGCCCCGACGGGCCGGCGCCGACGACGAAGACGCGCTCTCCACTGATGGACGGGACAGGATCTCGGGACATGGTCAAGCCCTCGATGGGAAGCCGGCAGGGACGGGGTGTGCTGTCCGTGACAGCACGCGATAACAGCCGGCGAGCCAGAGCGCGCGCGGCAGACGTGAGGCAATGACTGAGAAGATGCGCACGCGACGCCGGGTCATCTCGATTCGGCGGCCGCGGTCGAGCGCGCGAAGCGCCGAGCGAGCCACGAACTCCGGCGTGCTCATGATCCAGTCGGGAAGATCGTTGGCGGCGGGCGCGCCCGCGACGTTCGCGAAGCCGGTTCGCACGCCGCCCGGCGCCACAGTGGTGACGGCAACGCCGTACGGGCTGAGCTCGGTGCGCAGCGCCTCGCCAAACGACGTTACGGCGGCCTTCGTCGCAGCGTACGTCGTGATGAGCGGCATGGGCTGACTCCCGACGACGGAAGAGACCAGGAGGATCGCGCCTTCGCGGCGATTCACCATCGGCGCGGCGAACGCCCGCGACATCGCGACCACGGCTTCGACATTGGTGCGAACCATCTCGACGAGGCGCTCGGGCGGCTCCTCGACAAAGCGGCGATGCGACCCAAAGCCAGCGCACAGCACGAGGACCGACACGTGCCTTCCGTCTGCGGCGAGCTGCGCCTCGAGCTGGCGTCGCTGAGCGGCGTCACCGACGTCGCACGGCATCGTCAGGACGGTCGAGCCGTACGCTTCGCGAAGCTCTGCGGCGGTGGCTTCGAGTTGCTCTACTCCCCGCGCGACGAGCGCCACGTCGTGCCCCCGGTCGCACAGCTCGCGCGCCAAGGCACGGCCGATGCCCGACGACGCGCCGGTGACGAGTGCGACCGAGTGAGGTTGTGGGGCCGGGATGGACACCGACACCCACGGTGCCCACGCGAGGAGGCAGGGTCAACGACCGGGCGTACGCCCTGTCGGAAATCGGCAAGGAGTTGTCACGTTGCGCGGTCCCGTTCTCGCCGAGCGTCGATCGGTGTGCGCCCTGTCCAGCGTTTGAACGCCTTGGTGAAGCTCGCGGTCTCGGTGTAGCCGACGCGCACGGCGATTTGCGCGACACTGAGATCGGTGTCGCGCAGCAGCGCGCGTGCCAGTGCTTCGCGACGGGCCTCGACGACTGTGCGAAAGGTGGTGTTCTCGGAGGCCAGCAGGCGTTTGAGGGTGCGCGGGTGCACGTGACGTTCGCGAGCGACGTCATCGAGGTGCCAACGTTCCGGCGGCAGCCGCATCAAGACCCCTTCGACCCATGCGGCGACCCCGCCAGACGGTGGTTGCGCGGCGAGACGCTGCTGTAGGACCTCGCACTGCTGGATGCAGACCTCGATCGCTATCGCATCGCCGTGGCCGAGTCGGGCGTCGAGAGTTTCACGCGTCCAGCTGATGCGGGTCTTGGGTTGACCAGCCTCAAGCGGGCGAGGGCCGAGCAACGTCTGCAGGGCGTCGAGCCGCGTGAGCGGCATCGTGGTCTCGACGACGAGCGGACACTTGGCTCCCACCGTTGTATCGAGCACCGTCACGGCAAAGGCGATGTCGCGCTCGACGACGAAGTCGCGGATGTCCGGCGCGATCGCGTCCTCCTCTAGCGTCGCGAGCATGATGTCCGCGCGCTCGATCATCACCCGAGGCACCATCCCCCATGTCAGGCTCGAGAACCGCTGCGCGATCCTCAGGAGCTCTCGGACCGACCGACTGGAGAGCATCGTCAGGCCGAACGCGCCCAAGGTGCTCGGCTGGAATCGCGTTCCGGCCTCGGTACCGAGACCCGGTTCATCCTCGGTCAACGCGACGAGGTTGCGGATGGCTGCGAGCTCCTGCGCCGGCTGCACTCTCGCCGAGGGCTCGTCGAGCTTGGAGAGTCGCAGCCCCGTGCCGGCGAGGCACGCCGCAGGCGCGATGCCGCGCTCCTGGCCGAGCGTCAAGAGGACGCGGAGCGCCGTCGGGTCACGTCGACGCTCCCACGACTCCTCATAGATGCTCGGGGGAACGTCGTTCATCACGCGTCGTCGGTCGCTGCGATGTCATCCGACTCTGACCGCCGACGATCACTCTAACCATCGTGCCGCGCCGCCTCCAGCGACGGCCGGGCCGGCGCGTCCCGTTGCGACCGCTTATCGGTTGCCGACGAAGTCCGATGCCAGGCCCTCTGGCGCGGGCTGACCGGTCAGCTCGGCGAGGATCTGTGCGGGTGGGTTGTTGTAGGGCATCGGGTTGTCCTCGGGCAGCGCGCCAGCTTCGATAAGGAGCTGGCCCATCCGCATCGCCGAGATCGCGCCGCGAAGGGCGCCGAACGCCTCGTAGTAGCTGGTGTGCTGCGGTCGGTGACCCGTAAGTTCCTCATAGCACGCAAGGATCTCCTCTCGGCTCTGCATGCCATCGGGGACCGGCGCGCCGACCCCGGCAGTGCTGTATCGCGCCATGAACAGGAACCAGCCGAGGTCCAGCTCTCGAGGTCCGAGCGTGGCCAGCTCCCAGTCCAGCACGCCGCGAGCCGACAGATCGGCCTTGTCGTACAGGATGTTTCCGATCCGGGCGTCTCCCCAGCTGAGCACGATCTCGTCCTCTGCCGGGCGGTTAGCCTCCATCCATTCGAATGCGCCGTCGATCGTCGGGCTCGGCCGGCCTGCGTGAGCCCACGCGTACGCGTCGCGCCAATGGTTGAGCTGCTGCTCCATACCAAGCGCACCAAACTCGGGCCACGCCAGCGAGTCGAGGCCCAGCTCCCGCCAGTCCACGGCGTGAATCTTGGCCAGCTCGCGAAGCGCGTTGGGGATCAGGCGCGCGCGCTGGGCCTGATCGAGCTCCAGGACCCAGCCCTCGAGGCTGTACGGGGGATCGTCCGCCGGCACGTTGCCGGAGATACGCTCCATCACGAGGAACGGCGAGCCGAGGACGGAGCTGTCCTCCTCCAGCCAGAGCACCGACGGCACCCGCACGTCGGTGTGGGCGGCCAGAGCCTCCATCACGCGGAACTCGCGCCCGAGATCGGTCGTCTTGAACACTCCCGCGCCCTCCGGTGCGACGCGGACCACGAGGTCGACAAGGCGCGCGGCGCCGTCCTCGCGCCACTCCGCGGTCACCATGACGGTCGTCATCGACATTCCGGCCCCTTGCGGGATCGAGATGTCGCGCAGGTCGACTCCATCGGCGTGCGTGAGCTTCTTGCGGAGCCAGTCGCGTAGCGCGGCCCCCGTCGTCTCGGGATCCAGCCTGTTGAGCAGGGCCATGTGGCGAACGTGCCAGGCGGCGAGGTTCGAGGCAATCGACGAGGGGCCGACTTGTCCGGAATGGTCAAGCGGATGTCGGCTCGGGCACGGCAACCACTGGGGACGACAACCTCTTGCCCGTTGTCGACAGCGAGGTGTGTCGCATTTGACCGCCTCCGGCGACCTCTGACACGTTCATCGCCAGTCCTGACGTCAGCACACCAGAGGAGATCTCCGTGACAACCGAAGCGACGAACAACGCGGCCGATGCAGGGGCGCAGGGCAGCGGTTGCCCGTTCGGGTTCGATCCGATCGTCCCCGATCACGTCGTCTCGCCTTGGCCGACGTTGGCGCGGCTGCGCGAAGAGCACCCCGTTTTCTTCATGCCGCACCTCGGCATGTGGTGCGTCACTCGCCATGAGGATGTCCTGGCGATCCTCAAGGACACCAAAACGTACGCCATGAAGGGTGGATACGTCGTCCTGTACCCGCTCCCCGAGGGCCTCGGCGAGATCCCGAGCTATCTCTTCCCTGAGTACGACGGCCTGATGCAGGCGGACCCGCCGCATCACACGCGTCTGCGCAAGCTTCTCCAGCCGGCATTTCGGCCCTCACGCGTGAAGCAGTGGGAAAACGACGTACGCGGGGTCGCCGATCAGCTCATCGACGGCTTCATCGGCGACGGCAGCGTCGATCTCGTGTCGCGCTTCAGCACGCCGTTCCCGACTCTGGTGATGGCGCGCCTCCTCGGCTTCTCGGACGAGGACGCGACGAACTTCCGGCGCTGGACCGACAGCTACCTCGGCCTCGTCGGCATCCCCGGCCTCCCCGAGGATCAGGTGCGCGCGCTGTGGGGGAACGTACTCGAGTGCCATGCGGCGATCGAGACGCTCGTCCAACAGCGTCGCGACAACCCGCTCGAGGACATCATTTCCGACCTCGTCATGTCCAAGACGGACGACGGCGAGGCCTCACTGAGCAACGACGAGATCGTCCACGCCGTGCTGCAGTTCATCGTCGGCGGCACCGACACGACATCGATCGTCATCCCGACGGCCACGCGATTTCTGCTCGAGGAGCGCAGCCGCTGGAATGAGCTTCAGGCCGACCCTTCGCTCATCCCCGGCGCGATCGAGGAGACGGTCCGTTTCCGCGGGGTGGTCCGCGGGGTCAAGCGCGTCACGGTGCGAGACGTGCAGATCAGCGGCGTGGACATCCCCGCGGGGTCGGCGCTCTACGTCATGTTCGCCTCCGCGAATCACGACGAGAACTACTTCGAGAACCCACAGGAGTTCGACCTTCATCGCGAGATGAGCTATCACCTTGGGTTCGGCCGCGGCACGCACTTCTGCATTGGGGCGCCGCTCGGCCGGCTCGAGGCGCGAATCGCGCTCGAGCAGCTCGTCAGCCGGATCCCGAGCCTTCGGCTCGTGCCTCAGGACATCGAGTACAGCCAGCATCTGATCACGCCGATGCCGACCTCACTCCAGCTCGAGTGGGACGTTTGACCGCGGAGGCACGGCGCGACACGGCCCGGTTTCGGTCCGCGGACCGGATCGAACTCGTCCTAGCCTCCCTAGCGTGCCCTCTGTGCCTTCGGACCGCGCCACTGGTGTGGCTCGAGCACCGGGCGTCCGATGTGAGCGCCACGTGCTTCTGCGCACTGTGCGATGACCATTGGGAGCTCCGGTGCGACGTCGCGCAGGCCGCGAGACTCACCGAGCTTCCGTCGGAGTTCACGACCGTGATCTGCGACGACCCGACGACGCCGGAGACACGTGCGCAAGTACGACTCGAATACTTGGACGAGTACGCGATCGTCTCGGTCTTCGGCGCGTTCGACCGGCGGCGAGCAGCATTGTTCGTCGACGCCGTTCGCAACGCTCTCAAGAGCGGCGCGGAGGTGTTGGTTGTCGATCTCGGGGCGTGCGTCAGCGTAGGGCCCTCGGGCGTGTCAGCTCTACTGACAGCGGATGCGTGGTCCGCGCGGCATCCAAACACGCGCGTGGTCGTCCTTCCCGGACCGCGCTGAGCCCGTTCAACGCCGGGGTGGAAGACCGGCTCCATTCGTCGCGTCCCAGCGGCTACGCGGCGCGTCCGCGCGCTACGCGGCGCTCGGTCCCACCGGATCCCGTGGGGCTGCTTCCGCATGCGTCGCGGCGGTAGTTGACGTCCCGACGCCCTGGATGTAGCGCGCACGCTGCGCGGGCAGCATCCCCCGGGAGCGCAGCAAGCCCCAGAATGTCCACCGAACCGGCGTGTCGCTTTGGACGGCTGACGCGAGCCCATACACCCACGCGAGAGCCAGCGGGAAGGACAACGATCCGAGGGCCCATACCAGCCAGTCCGGGATGTCGGCGTTCATTGCCAGGAACGCAGGCATGCCGGTGGAAACCATCCCGGCGGTGAACCCCACAAGGCCGACTGGCAACACGGCCACGCGCTGCCAGCCACGGCCCTCCACGGCATCCCATACGAAGTGCAGCAGAACACCGATCGTGCAGATTCCGGCGCCGTTGATCGCGGCCCACAGGAACGGGAACTTGTAGAACTCCATCGGCTGGCTGCCGTAGTACTCCCAGACCCCCATGGTGACACCGGGATACTCGAAGATCGCGTCGCTCGCCGCGATGGCCAAGTAGAGCAGCATGAACGAGCGTCGGTCGACACCGCGCTGGATGATCGTCCAGATCCAGTAGGCCTCCAGTCCCATGAAGATCGAGTACGACGGCGGGATCATCAAGGGAATGTCGATGCCGAAGTTGTGGAAAGCGGGTCCGGGAAGATTCTGCGCCCACCGGACGTGGCCCACCAAGTCGTACATCGGTTCGCCGAGGCAGCAGAGCGAACCCGCACCGAGGGCGAAGAGGGGTAGATATTCGCCGTCACGCGTAGCGCGCCGAATCGCCCACGGGAGTACGACAAAGAGGATCAAGCCGAACGTCAGACCTACGAACAGCCAGCCTTCGACATCGGACGCGGTGAGCGGCGGAGGGTTTGGCAGGAGGTTGCCGTACCCGGCGGCCGGCGACTCTGAGGGATTCATGTTTCTCCAGCGCTCGCGGTTGTTTCCTGCGCGTCGAGGGAATTGAGCAGGGCGCCCAGCGTGTCCCCGGACCCGCCCGCTCCGATCGCCCAGGCCCTCAACGTGGCCAGATCCGGGTCGTCGTGATCGGTCGGGTGAGCGGTCGGGACGATGCCGTCGAACAGCTCCCCGCTATCGGCATCGAGCGTCACAACGCGCCCAGCAAGGCGCGTGACGGTGTCGACGCCGCAGCCAACGACGCAGGCGGTGTCGAGCTCGCGAGCCACGACCGCCGCGTGGGATGTCGCTCCGCCGATCTCGGTGACGATGCCGTTCACCGCGGCCATCGCGTGGACGTCGTCGGGATTCGTCGTCTGGCGGGCGAGAATGACGTCCTCTCCGTCAAGGGCGCGATCCTCCGCGTCGTCGACGTCGGTGACGACGACCCCACTGACTAGGCCGGGCGCGGCGGGACGACCGGTTGCGAGCAACGTCGCGCCGCGGCGCACGGTCGGATCGACGGCGAGGCGCGACAGCGCCGCCAGCTGCGCCGGCGTGACGCGGCGCAGGGCTTCGGCGCGTGTAATCAGACCCTCCGCTTCGAGTTGGACGGCGAACCGGACGGCCGCCACTGCAGATCTCTTCGCCGATCGCGTCTGCAGCAGCCAAAGCTTTCCGGATTGGACGGTGAACTCGATGTCCTGCACGTCCGCCTGATCGCGCTCGAGGCGGGCGGCGACGTCAAGTAGCTCGCGGTAGAGCGCCGGGGCGCGGGTTGCCAGCTCGCTCAGCGGCAGCGGATCGTGGGAGCCGGAAACGACGTCTTCCCCCTGGCCCTGCGGCAGGTACTCGCCGTAGGGTTCGCGGGCGCCGGTGAGCGGATCGCGCGAGAACAGAACCCCTGTCCCTGATCGCTCGTCGAGGTTGCCGAAGACCATCGCCTGGACCGTCACCGCGGTGCCGCCCTCGTCGGGCAGATTGCGATCCTTGCGATAGGCAATCGCTCGCCTGGAGCGCCATGAACCGAAGACGGCACTGATCGCCGCGTGCATCTGCTCGAGCGGATCCGCCGGGGGCGGTCTGCCGACCACGTGCTCGAACTGCTGCGCGAACCGCTGCGCTACGTCCGCGGCGAACGCCGCATCATCGGTCTGCGCTCCCAGCGCCGCCTGAACCTCCGGTGTCAGCCCGAGGTTCAGCACGGTGTCCATCATTCCCGGCATCGACGTCGGGGCGCCCGATCTGACCGAGACCAGCAGCGGCCGAGCGCCACCGCCGAATGTCGTCCCGGTCTCCTTTCCGAGCGCGCTCAGTGCACCCGGCAAAGCTGCGAGCACGTCCAGGGGAACCACACCCCCACCGTCGTGGAAGCGCGTGCACTCGTCGGTCGTGATGACGAACGCCGGCGGGACGGGCACCCCAAGTGACCGCATGCGCGCGATCCCCCAGGCCTTCCCGCCAAGCAACGACCGGGCGACGGGAACCGCCCCTTCGAGTGCGAGCACCGCCACCTGCTACTCCGCCCGACCGGCGAGCGCCTCGCCTTGGCGCGTGCGGCCGAGCAGTCCGATGAGCTCTTCGTGCAGCTCGAACCAGATCGTGTGGTAGCTGTCGATGGTCGGCCGCAGGAAGTAGGCGTGGTCCCCCGCGTTGACCTTGGCGACCGCCGTCCCGAAGCGTCCCGGGTACGGCCCCAGACGCGGCACCAGCTCTGCGAACCGCTCGGCGAGGGGGCGGAAGGCATCGTCGAGAACGACAAGGCCGTCAAGCACCTCCTGGTCGTACTGCGCATCGGTGTGGTCGTTCGGCTCGCCGTCGCGCTGCTGCCACGCAGTCGCGAGCTCCTTCAGCCGCGAGTTGTGTGCATCAAAATCGTCGTACGCCGTCGCAAGTGCTGTCTGGTCGATGCGTGAGCGCTCCTCGACGAGCCACGCCGCCAGCCGCTCCTTGCCCTCCGGAGTCAGCCGGTAACGGTCATTCGCCTCTTTCAGCAAACCGTCATCGGTCAGGCCACGCAGCGCCTCGGCGGCTACCGCCTCGGCGGTGCCGGTCACAGTGGCGACGTCCGCAGCGCGAGCGCGCCCCTTCAGACGCACAGCCTGAAGCACGGGGAGCTCTGTTGCGCTCATGTGACGTCCGCGAGAATGACGGGGACGGTGACATTGGCGCGAACGCGACGCGGGTTGAGGTAGGAGTTGCGCGCGACCCACCACGGTGGACGTCGTCCGTCCATGACGACGACATCTACGCCGGCTCGCCCGAGGTGCTCCTTCATCCTGCTGCCGGGCACAACGATGCACGTGCGGACGAGCGCGCTCTCAGGAAGCAGCCCGGTCGCAACCTCAAGGACCTTTGTGCTGAGACTTGCCCAATCGATGTCCACGTATCCGGGACAGAGACCGCCGCCGAACGGCACCCAGATGCCGGGCAGGTTCGTCGCTGCGACGAGCTCATACACCCCGTGCGGTCCGGCGAGCTGAAGCGCAGCGCTGATCACAGCACTCGGGTCCTCGGTTGGATCGAGCAGCACAAGCGGGCGGTGGAAGCGGTGCCGAACCGTGTCGGCCGATCGTGATGTGAGCGCGTCGGCGTTCATCGCTCTGTCTCGACTCCAACGGCGCAGCGTCTGCAGCTCGTCAGGAGGGCGGCGTCGTGCTGCTGGCCTGCACGACGGGCTTAGCGGCTGACCCGTAGTACCTGTCGCGCTGGCTCGGAAGCATGAACCGGGCCTTGAACAGACCCCACAGCGTCCATTCGGAATCGGGCTGCTCGACCGACACGAGCGTGGCGATCACCTTGATGTAGCCAACGGCCATGGCGATCGTGATGCCACCGCACACCCACTGAAGGGCCATCGGCAAATTCGAGTTGATGCCGAGGAACACCGGAACAGCGCATGCGCCGTAGCCCATGGCCATGCCGACGAGCGGGATCCCCAGGACGTAGATCTTGCGCCAGCTGTCCTTGATCTGGGGCCAGGCCCAGCTGAGGATTACGCCACCAGTGACGAAGCCCGCAGCGTTGATCGCCGACCAGTAGAGCGGGAACTTGTTGCCGAAGTCAAATGGCTGCGGGCCGCCGTTGCCGTAGTACTCATAGACGCCGAGCAGCAGGCCGGGATGCTCCATGATGGCGTCGCTGATAGCAATCGCCATGAACAGCGAGAAGAACTGCTGACGACTGACGCCCCGAGTGATCATCACGTAGACCCAGTAGGCCTCGAGGCCGGCGAAGAGCGCGTAACACGGCGGGATCAGAATGGGAACGTCGAGCCCGAAGTTGAAGAAGGCGTCAGGGAGTTCCTCGGCCCAGCGCAGGTGCCCGAGGTGATCCCACATCGGCTCGCTAATCGAGCAGACGAGACCGCCGCCGAGCATGAGGATCGGCAGCACGTTCCCCTTCCGCCACGCGTTTAGCGCCCAAGGGAGCGCGATGACGACGAACAGCAGGCCGGCCCAGAAGAGGAAGAACCACACGCCGAAGGTCGACGGGTTCAGATCGGTGTAGTTCGGCAGCAGCGTCCCGTACCCGGGTGCCGGGTGGGTGCCGTAGTCAGGCGACGGAGGAGCCATGGAGGCATTCGAACACACACGTGTCCATGAGTCAAACACGGTGTCCGGAATTGCTTCTCGTGTGTCCTGATCGGACATTTCGTATGGTGGCGCCGATGGCACCGCGACGCCGGCATCCGCTGCGCCTCGACGAAGAGGAACGACGCACGAGCCTCCGCGCACGCTTTCTCGAAGTAATCGAGGGCGAGATGGCCGCCGGACGCTCGTTCGCGGACATCAGCGTGCTGGAGCTCATCGCTGCCGTCGGAGTGTCTCGCAGCTCGTTCTACGCGTACTACGAGGACAAGAACGCGCTCCTACAGGAGCTGACCGGGGACATCACGTCCGACCTCGTGGCGGCAGCCCGTCCGTGGTTTGACTTTCCCACCGACGGGATGGAGACGGATCTTCGCGACGCGCTGCGACCGTTGTTTGTCGCCTACCGTTCGCATCGCCACGTCCTTCGAGCGATCGTCGAAGCCACGCACGACGCTGGAGTGCATGCGCAATACACGGCACTCGTCGACGCCGCTGTGAAGAATTTGCACGAGCACATCTCCGAACACCGAGCGGCAGGGAGCGTGCGACAGGACGTGAACCCTTTGCGAACGGCGCAGTGGCTCACGGCGATGCACGAACGCGGGCTTTACCTCTTGGTCGCCGACGCAACGGAGCATGATCTCGAAGAGCTCCTAGAGACGGCGGCGCACCTAACCTGGCGAACCCTCTACGAGGGGACGCGTACGCCGCCGGTCTGAAAGGCCCTATTCCGGGCGGTAGCCCGCGTATAGCGCGCGCCAGACCAAATCCGTTGCGGCGTTCACCAGCTTGCGTGCCTCTGCGGTCGACGCCGGAGCGACGAGCTGATAAAGCGCACGCTCATACATCCACGCCAGCCATTTAGCAGTGCGACGCGGGTCGAGCTCCGGCGCTGCTGCGCCCGCCTTCTGCTGCGCGCGGATGTGAGCCGACATGCCGTCGACCGCCGCTTCCACCAGCGCCAGGTGCTGCGCACGCACACGCCGGTCATACGCGGCTGCCTCAGTGATCGCGCCGAGCAGCGTACGGTGCTTGCGATAGGCCGTGAAGAGCACCGATAGAGCGTCTCTCAGGTCCCTCCTGGTGGCCTCGCTCTCCAGCTCGAACCACACGGCGCCGGCTATCGCGAAGTCACGCGTGACGTCCTCGGCCATCGCGCCCAGAAGGTCGCCTTTGTCGTCGAAGTAGGCGTAGAACGTCGAGCGCGAGATGTCGACGCTGGTGATCAGCCGTTCGACGCTGATGTCCACATACGAGTCACCCATCTCGAGCAAAGGCTCCACCGCCTCAACGAAATGGCGAGCGAGGCGCGAACGGCGCTCCTCGCGAGAGGGTTGCAACGGGCGGCTGGAAAGGGCGCACACCGCGAGCAGTGTAGGGGCCGCCTTGCAGCCGGACGGGCCGCGTCACCTTCGCCTATGCGTCGCGCGCATGGCACAGCGAAGTCGGTGCACTGTCGGCGTCCGGTCCTGGCTAGTACGCGAGGAGTGCGAGGTCGCTCGTCCCCGCGACGCGATGTGCGAGATCGGCAAGACCACGACCGCCGCCAACCTCGCCCTGGCGTGGGGTCAGGCTGACGACCGCGTGCTGCTCGTCGACCTTGACCCGCAGTTCGCGCTCACCCGCCGCTTCGGTCTCAGCCCTGCCGAGGCACCGGGCACGGTCTACGACCTCCTCGTCGGTGACGAGCATCTCGCCGGCGCCACCGTCGACCTTGGCGAAGGCGTCCAGCTTCTGGCGGCCCGCCGCGAACTGGCCAAGCTGGAACTCGCACTCGCCGCCGAGCATCACCGCGAGCGCTTCCTCGCCGAGCTCCTCGAGGCCGAAGCCGGCGAAGTCGACACGATCGTGATCGACTGCCCGCCGAGCCTGGGCTTGCTGACCGTGAATGCGATCGTCGCCGCGGACGATGTCGTCGTCCCGGTCAACATGACCGACGAGGGCGCGCTGCAAGGCGCCGTCGAGGTCCGCGCGATAGTCGCGCAGCTCGCCCGCCACTCCCCCGTCGCGATCGCTGTGCTGGTGCGCACGATGGTCGACCGCCGACGCGTCGTCTATCAGCAGATGAACGCGGCGCTTCCCGAGCTCGAACTCCCCATCGCCCGGGCTGAGATTCCGCTGACCGCGACATTCCAGAACGCCGCGATCGAACGGCAAGCGTTGCTGACGTGGCGCGGCGACAGCCTCGCGGCGACCGCCTACCGCGAGCTCGCGCTCGAACTCGCGTGATGGCCAGGCGCAGGCTGACCGCAGTCGACGACCCGCTCGCTGCCGGACCACCGGTCGCCGGCTCACCACCGTCGCCGATGCCGAGGCCCCAGCCGGCGCCCGCGGACGAGACCGCCGCTCTCTACGTCCGCCTCCGGATCGAAGAGGCGGACCGCCTCGCGCGCGCCGCGTTCGAGCTCGCGTCCACAAGCGTGAACTCGTCGGGGCACTCATTGCTGGCCATGTCGACGGGACGACTGAGGCCGGACTCGATGAGCTCCGGATGCTGATAGGCGCCTACCGCGATAGGACGCGAGGGCCGCTATCGCCATAGCCCGACCGAGGCGCGGTCCGATACCTGACATCCGGCACGACCCGACCTTCGGGCCGTTACCGTGCAGGTCGCAAGATAAGTCCATATTGAGACCACCGATCGCCAGCGACAGTGGCCCTTAAGAACGAAAGCCCCCTGGCGAGAGGGGGCTTCCGTAGTAGCGGGGGCAGGATTCGAACCTGCGACCTTCGGGTTATGAGGGCCCGAGGGTTGTTCTAGCTGAGTGAAGTTGGCGCAGTTTGCGAGGAATTTCTTCGGTTGGCTCAGGGTCGGCTTGGGCGGATTCGGAACCACGTTGGAACCACGCGACCGGCCCGTCTGACGTCGCTGACACGATCGCCGACGTGGAAATCGTGCTCCGAACCGAGACGCCGGAAGGGATCGAAGTGGTTCTCCCGGCGCTCGTCTACGCGAAGGTGCTCGAGGAGCACGCGGCCGTCGCCGATCTCGACCTGATCGACCGAACCGTTCGCGAGCCGGACGAGCGGCGCTCGGATCCACGCCCGGATCGCGAGCGCTTCTTCCGCCACGAGGGAGACCTGTGGGTGCTCGCCGTGGTGGAATTCGGCGCGGTGCCTGCGATCATCGTCACCGTGTTCTCTGCCGACCATCCGCCGGTCTGATGGCTAGCACGACCGTTCACGTGTCTGCGGCTGACCTGGAGCTCGACGGCTCCTACGAGCCGCTTGGCGACGTGCTCTACCTCTCGGCGCCCGGCGACGATAAGAACGCCCCCGCCCAAGAGACACCCGAGGGCCATGCAGTGCGCCTCGACAATGAGGGCCGCATTACCCACCTGACGGCGATCAACGCGAAGTGGCTACTTGAGCGTGACGGGGAGCTCGTCGCCACACTCCGCGACGGCCGTCGCCTGCGCCTCAGCGGCGACGACGTAGCATCGCTCATCGGCTGAGAAACGCCCGAGTCGTTGACTCCCCGAGGGTCGGGCACCGATTGGCGAAGATGGGCGCACGAGGATGTTCCGGCCGCCTAGGCGCGCCTTCGCAAGACCAGGTCTGCGAGGTCAGCGATAGCCGGCTCTACCGCCGAGTGCTCCCCGGACGGGTACACGATCACAGACACCCCGAAACTCTGTTTGAAGACCTCGATACGTGACTCCGTTGTCGGCTCCGGAGCGAGCATGAAATGAGCCTCGGGGGTCGGGCCCGGCCGGCCCACTTCCTGAAGGATCAGCTGGATGTCGGGATCTTCGAGGGAATAGCCCACGAACAGAATCGTCGAGGTGAGGCTCAGAGCTTTGAGGGCGCTAAAGACCTCCTTGCCGACCTTCGTCACCTCCGCGAAGTCCGTCCGAGTCAAGACGAGGTCGTTCATCGCATCCGTTGAGCCATGTAGGCGAACAAACACGGGCTCGCCAAGGCGTAGATCGTCCCCAAGAGTCGTCGAGCGGACCGGATGCACTCGAAAGCCCCCCTTCGAAGCCTGTTCGAAGAGCTTGTCGTAGTTGGTCGTGAATACGGTTCTGGGATCCATGGCGAGGAGCGCATCAAACAGACGGGACGGCCTGTACTTGTCGCCCGCTGGACCCTCGACGGCGGTCCGGATTGCTTGCCCATACGCTGCGACATTGGACTCCCCATCGAGCACATACCTGACGTGGTCGGAAGCGCTGAGCAGGTCGCCCGAGTCGATTAGTTGAAGCCCGATCGCACGCTGATCTCCATCACTGATCAGATCGCACAAGTGACGAAGGAGCGTCTTCCAGTCCGGCGGCCTCGAGCCAGCTACGTTGGTACAGCTCGCAGAGACACCGCTGCCGATGAAGAGGACCCAACGGTCTGCGGCAACGCGATCGATGAGCGTCGACGGCCACGCGAGACTCACATCAGGTCCCGTTCCTAATGACTCGCGCGGAGATACGGGAGAAGACCTCGTCAAGTTGCTCTACATACCGCTCGTGTTGGCTGATCTGAGCGCCGCGCAAGCCATCTTCCTTACGTAGATCGCCAATAGGCGCATGGCAACCCTGTGCGAGCGGGATCATCGAGAACATGTTGGGCACGGTGCCCAGGTCAACATCGCCTTCCAACCCGGACAACTCGCTCAGCGCTTGAGCACGGGCGGGGATCTCCTGTCGGTGCTGTTCGTACGCTTGTGTCCTTCTAACCTCGCCTCCGCTGGCGCGACTGACGTACTGCTGCACCGTGTACCCGACGAAACCGTGCTCGATTGGCAGCGGGTTCTGAAGGACCAGGTCGTAGCCGATGTCCTTGAGCTCCGCCTGAGCGTCCTTGAATCCGTGGTCATATTCCCCTAGCCAACGCTCGAACCACGCGCTGATGTTCTCGAGTGCGTAGAGGCTGAAGAGGTCGGGCGCCATTGGAGTAACGAAGGTGTCGCTACCGAGGAGGGCGCTTCGATTGAGAGCCCCGAGGCTCGGGCTAACGTCAACGACAGTCACGTCGTACTTGTCGGAGTAAGCGTCGCGGAGGCTCCGGAGCCACAGCGACTTGCGCGCCCCGGCAGCCCGGCCACTGCGCAGATCGCCCCACGCGTCGCTGAGCAGGTCTTCGAAGATCGACAGGGACGGATGTCCGGGGAGGACATCGACGTCGAAACGCTCTCCGCGCAACACGTTCCCGATGCCGGTCTCATCGATCGATGATTCGCCCGCGCGAAAGTGCCGCAAGACGCGCATGACCGTCTTCCCTCGGAAGCTTCTCGCTCCTCGTAGATCTCCGTCCACTGCTCGTCCTGGAGAACGAGCTGGGTGCTGTTGCACTGAGGATCGAGGTCGATTAGCAAGACCTCCCGGCCTTGGGAGGCCTCGTACGCCGCGTAGTTGCACGCGAGCGTGGTCTTCCCGACCCCGCCCTTGTTGTTGAAGAAAGCGACTGCCGTCGACAAGGGGTCTCCGATCAATGCCTGCGGAATGCGTCACGCACGAACGTATCGCACGCCATGGCGGACAGATTGAGTTCGCCCTGCGGTCGCGTCTGGAAGACCCGCAACCATCTGCGTCGATGGCCGATGCGAACACGATTGCACTCGTGTCGGTGGTGGTCACCGGCACAACAGCGATTGTTGCCCCGGCAGTCTCTGCTTGGGGTCAGCGGCGCACCGAACACCGACGTCGTGTCTCCGACCGCGAGGACCGCGACATCGCCGAACTACGCGCCCTGCTAGATGAGATTGCCGCCGCGCTCTCGGACGTCTTGTGGCAGCTGTCGAGCGTTGGGAAGGAACGAGACGAGGATCGTTTTCAGGAGCTCTTCGATCATTGGCGACACCTACTTCGCCTAGCGGGTCGCCTCGCCATGCGACTTGGCAGCGATCATCCAGCGGTACTCAACTGCGAGACAGCCACGACTATCTCGAGAGACTCGTGGTGCTGCTTGATCCGCACGACTCTCCCCTGACCCACCGCGTCCTCGACGCCGAAACCGCGTCGCTCGAAGCGCACATCGTCGAGAGCTACGAAGAGTTTGACGCGGCCCGCGAGGACTTCTACGAGAGCTGCGCGCTGCTGGTTGGATCTCCGGTCGCTGCGCGGAAAGCCGGGCCCCTAACCGTCACGTGGTCTCGTTCTGGTCGGCTTGCACGACTCCGCCGCTAAGCGCGGACACCAACTCCACGTCTGAGACGTGGCCTCGGTCATCCATGACGCAGACGGTCCGCGACGCGACCTCTCTCGCGCCTACCCGGTCTCGACGATGTTCCCGTCTGCGTCCTGGGCGATCACGATCGCTTGGTGCGCGTCGGGATCGCCGTGCACGATCCGCTTCAGCGCGGCAAACGCCGCTTCGCGCTCGGTGAACGCGTCGATCAAGTTGCCGGTGCTGTCGAAGAGCGAGTAGATCATCGTGCTGGCGCGTCTGCTCCTGGCGTGATGCAGCGTGGACGGAAGGCTGGCAGCGCGCCGCGGAGCGCGCGGACTGCTGACGCCGCAGCTTCGAGGAAGGTCCGGGCTCGACGGTCGAAGTCCGCAACAAACGTGCCGTCACGCGTGGGTCCGGCGAAGGTGGCGTCATGGCAGCCGGCGTCGGCGAGCGCGCGAAGGTGGGCCGCGAGTGAGTCGTCGCGCATCGTGAAGACAAGCGCGAAGGGTGTGCTCGCTCACGTCGTGTCTCGATCCTTGGTCCTCGCTGGTGTCACCGCTCCCTGCCGTCTGCTTCCTCATCCCCGTCATCCCGTTCCGTGGCTCATCGGCTTCATTCTGCGTCGAAATCAGTTGCGTCCATGTCTCCATGGTCTCGGTACCGCCGACCACCAAAGCAGGGCACAGAGTTGCATCGCGTCGCGATCGCTACGCCGTAGCGAGCTGCCTGGACGAGACCAGCTCGGCGCGGCGGCGCAAGATGAGCCGCCTCTAATGCACCCGTGCGGCCAGTACTCAGGCCGGAACCGAGACCGACGACACGAAGATCGTCTCGCCGACCGTGTTGCCGTCCTCGTCCTGCGCGATGAGGAACACCTCAGCGGCGGACTCGGGCTCAGCTTGCGCAATGCCGGCGAGGCAGTCGAGAGCCGCGGCGCGCTCGGTGAACGCGTCGATGAGGTTCCCGGTGCTGTCGAAGATCGAGTAGGTCATCGTTAGAACCTGTCGGGGAGACAGGATTTGAACCTGCGATCAGGATAGGGCCAAGTCGTCGATGCTCACGACATCGGCAACGCAGGCTACGAGTTGACCAGGACGGCCCCAGACGACCAGTGGCTAGGCCCGCCGGTCTTCGCGACGCAGAGGCCAAGACCCGGCCGTAGCTCGGCGGCCGCGATGTGGTCGCCGAGCTTTGGGTAGCGCTCGGCGAGCTGGCGGGCGATTTCAGCCGAGGACCTACCGCTCGGCTCGCGCGGGACGCGGCGCGGGATCGTGCGCTGGAGCGACGGATCCGAGGGCCCGGCGATCTCCTGGTACGCAGACGAGGTCCTCGTCTGCGAAGGCGATCATGTGAACTCTCGGCTTATGTCGCGTCGGACTCAGATGCACGTGCTGCTGAGTCGATCCACGCATCGAGGGACCCATAATTGAGGAGACGACGAGTCGCCGTGACCCGTGCTCGCCGCGCACTTAGGGGTGCGACAGCGATGCTGGCCCGATGTCCGCTCGCGCTGGCAAGCCGATGCAGGCTCGCGTTCGCTGCTTGAGCGAGACGACGCTCGGGTCGTGGGCTCGCCAAACTGTCGGCGTGATCGCGTTCTTGGTCCTGCCCAGGGTTGTTTTCGCAAACGGGGGGCCTCGATGATCGAGCCGATTCCCTTCACCCAGCGGAGAACCATCGCTGCGGCCATGGCGCGGGTAGTGGCGTGATCGAGGCGCACGGGAGCGAAGCGACGCCGCACGTCGCCGAGTCGGTGGGCCAGTTGGTGTGCGTGTGCGATCTGGATGGGACTGTGCTGCGCTCCGATGCGACGCTCAGCAGCTGTGCTCGTGACGGTCTGAACCGGCTGATTTCGGCAGGCATGGGGGTCACGATCGCCAGTGGCCGCAGTCTTCAGGCGATGCGGGCGCTTCTCGGCGGTGTGGAGCTGGGGTTGCCGGTGATCGGTCTCAACGGCGCGCTTATCTCGGAGATGTCAAGTGGCAGGCACCTGCTCATCCGAGCGCTTGGATCAGGGACTGCTCGTTCCGTGGTCGCGATGCTCACCGCGTACGGCGCGAGTCCGCTGCTCACCACCTGGGATGGAAAGCAGGATCGAGTGCATTACGTGGAGGCGATGAACTCGGCGAGCGACTGGTGGGTCGCGGAAAAGCGCGCGTACGGCGACCCTCGTCTGCTCCCCAGCAAGAACCTCGAGGTCGTCGCCGGAGACGAGGAGGTCGTCCTGATCACAGGGTTCGTGCCTAACGAGTCAGCCAAGCAAGTGGTCGGGGAGCTGCGGACGAGTCTCGCCGGAGAGGCGATCGTCCATGCGGGCGAGCACATCTACTGTGCCGGCTGGACCGAGCTGCAGATCCAGCATCCGTTGGCCGACAAGGGGCACGCGATCCCGCATGTCCTCGAGCTCTGCGGCCTTCGTGACGCGACCGTTCTCGCCTGTGGAGATCACCTCAACGACCTCGGGATGTTCGCAATGGCCGCTGAATCCATTGCGCCCGCCAACGCTCATAGCTCAGTGCTTGCCGCAGCGACCGCCACCGTGGCCGCGAACGACGAGGACGGCGTGATCCACTGGCTGCTCAGCCGAGCCGGGCTGACTCAATCCTTGGACTAACCGCATCCCAGGGCGCGATCACGCTGCGTGCGAGGACTTCGTGCCCGCGTGCACCATAAGCCGCGAGTTCCCATGATCGTCCTTATGGGAACGTCGCCATCGGCAAGACGCAAGACAGATCCGCACCCGCACTCCCGACGCGACTGCGACTGGCTCCAGCCGTGAGCGCCTCGTCAGGCCCGCTCGGTCTCTTCCGCAGCGATCCTGAAGCGCTGTCGTACCGCCAACCACCAGACGCAGGCACACAGTTGCACCCCGTAGCGGTGCCTACCGCGTAGCACGCGGCAGCTCGATTCGCCGGGGGGCAAACCGGCAGTTCGCGCGACTTGCAGGTATGGGACGTCGCAGCCGGCGCCGGGCGCACGAGGAGCTGAAGGATCACGTCGCGCGGGTGCGGGTGAGCGAGGCGGCGTGGGTGGAGTTCCGGCGGTCGCTCGGGGTCCGGCCCGTGGCGCGAGCGCTCGGCGAGCTCGTCGACGCGGAGGTCGCTCGACAGCGGCAGCTGCGAGTCCGGCGCGATCAGGCCAGCGATCGCGATCTGCTGGATGCCCTCGACGAGGCACGCGAGCTGCAGGAGCGGGTCGCGTTCCTGGTCGAGCGGCTGGAGCGGCGGACGGCGCGGTGAGCACGCAGCTGCGGCTTGCGGTCGACCGACCGAACGTGTCGCTCGCCGAGCCGCTACTGACCGCGAGCGATGCGGCGGCGCTCCTGGCCGTGCGGCGGTCATGGATCTACGACGCGGTGCGCCAGGGCCATCTCCCCTGCGTGCGGGTCGGCAAGCACGTGCGCTTCCTGCGCTCCGACCTCGAGCACTGGGTCGCCGAGTCAGCGTCGCTACTAGGTATCGTGACCGTGGGAACGTCACGCCAGTGTGGACTCCAGCTCCCGATTGCCGCGCAGGCGCACTCCTCGGCGTCGAAGGTAACGGACCAAGCCGCTGGGCCGCCATATCGCTCCACGTCACGATCCGGCCGTCGCTCGTGATCCTGAGCTAAGCAACGGATGACAGCCCCACTCGCCGCGAGTCCACAGCCGTAGGCAGCCGGGCACCTCGGCGCTCCTGTCGCGCGAAATGACGGCCGCCGGAGCGAAGCGCAAGAAGGCTCAGCGACTGCAGGCTGCCGCGATCCGGAGCCCATCTCGGTCAACGAGCCGACGCGTCGATCTCGTGGCACGACCTCCTCGCGCGTGCGCGGATGCGTGCGCGCCGAGGTCCTCACGAACCGAATCGCGGACACCGGCTCGACTGTAACGGCCATCTACACGCCGCGGAAGGCGCAGCGGATCTCGCGAGTCTCTCGGCGCTGGCGACCGCGAATGCGCGGTCGGCGATCTTGCGCTCGCCGGCGATATCGGGCGCGTAGTGCGTGTAGATCTCGGTCGTGCTGGCGTCAGCGTGGCCCATCCAGGCCTGGAGCGATCGGAGCGGCGCGCCGGCGGACGCCATCTGCGTGCCGAAGGTGTGGCGCAGCTCGTGGAAGGTGAGCTTCGGCACGCCCGGCGTGCTCGAGGTGGTCATAGAAGCGCTTGCGGAGCTTCGAGGCGTCGAGGACATGGCCGGTCAGCGGATGCGCGAAGACGAGGTCGTTCTCGGCGCGCCAGCGCGTTGCTTGGAAGTGGTGCTCGAGCTCGGCGGCGAGCGTGTCGGCCATCGGGACGCTGCGGCCGGTGTGGGACTTCGGCGAGTCGAACGCGCCGCGCGCGTAGCTCTCGGCGACGCGCACGCGTGAGGCGGGCCAGTCGACGTCGCACCAGCGCAGCGCGATCAGTTCGCCTTGGCGCAGACCGGTCATCGCGGCCGTCCGATAGAGCGGGCGCTCGACGGCGCCGAGGTCGTCGTCGCGGACGGCGCGGATCACCGCTTCGAGTTGCTCGGGCGTAGGAAGCGCAGCCGGCGGTGCTTGTAGCGCGGCGCGCGCGGGCGGTCGACGAGCGCGACGGGATTCGACGTCGCCCACTCGCGCTTGATCGCGAAGCCGAAGACGCCGTGCAGGAACGTGAGCTGCTTGAGGATCGTCGGCGACGCCAGGCCGGCGCGCTTCTTCTCGAGCAGGTACGCCTCGACGCGGGCGCGGTCGATGCGGTCGAGCGGCGTCGCCCCGAAGAACGGCTCGAAGTGCACGCGCACGTAGCCGCGGTAGTCGGCGATCGTCGTGCGCTTGCGCTCCATCACGTGCTCGAGGTGATCGACGTAGCGCGGTCGCCGCCTCGCCGACCGTGAGGCGCGCGCCCACGAGCAACGACGGCGTCGCCGGCCATCAGCCGCCGCAGCTCGGCCTCGGCCATCGTGCGCGTCAGGCCGTCGCGTGCACGACGGCGAGCGCTTGAGCCCAACGCGCCGCTTCACCCGGCGTCCACCGACGTACCACGAGCCGTACCAGGTCTCGCGCCCGTTGCTGTCCGCTCGGGCCCACAGCCGTCCGGATCCGTTGGAGCGACGCGACATCTCTACTCATCATGTCGCGCCAACCGGGCCCAGCCCCCCGCCGATTTGGAACCACAATGGAACCACGGCGAGCCCCAACCGACCCCAGAAAGAACGAAAGCCCCCTGGCGAGAGGGGGCTTCCGTAGTAGCGGGGGCAGGATTCGAACCTGCGACCTTCGGGTTATGAGCCCGACGAGCTACCAGACTGCTCCACCCCGCGGCGGAGACTGGAAGTTTAGCACCGGTGGGCCTGTCGTAGGGTCTGGGGCATGGCGCGCGTGTTCGTCACCCGGGGGCTTCCCGGGCCTGCTCTGGAGCGCCTCGCGGCGTCTGACGACACGGTCGTTCACGGCGGCGCGCTGCCGCCGACGACGGACGAGCTGCGGGCCGGCGTTGCCGACGCCGAGGGGCTGCTGTGCCTGCTCACCGACCGCGTCGACGCGGCGCTGCTCGAGGCCGCGCCGCAGCTCCGCGTGATCTCCAACTACGCCGTCGGCAGCGACAACATCGACCTCGACGCGGCGCGGGCGCGCGGCATCGCGGTCGGTGTCACGCCCGGTGTGCTGACCGAGGCGACGGCGGATCTGGCGTTTGCGCTGCTGCTGGCGGCCGCGCGCCGGCTCGACGATGCGGCGCGCGACGTCCGCGCCGGGAACTGGCGGACCTGGGAGCCAAATGCATGGCTCGGCGCCGACCTCGCCGGCGCGACCCTCGCGATCGTCGGCGCGGGCCGGATCGGCGAAGCCGTGTCCCGGCGTGCGGAGGGCTTCGCGATGGGGGTCAACCGGATCGGTCGCGACGACGACCTCCACGCCGCGCTCGCGCGCGCGGACTTCGTCTCGCTGCACGTGCCGCTGACCGACGCAACACGCCACCTCATCGACGAGCCCGCCCTGAAGGCGATGAAGCCAACCGCGATCCTCGTCAACACCGCCCGCGGCGGGATCATCGACCAGCATGCGCTGAAACGCGCGCTCCAGGAGGGCTGGATCGCCGGCGCCGCGCTCGACGTCACCGACCCCGAGCCACTGCCCTCCGACGACCCGCTGCTGGACGCCCCGAACCTGCTCGTCGTCCCCCACATCGGCAGCGCCACCCACGGCGCACGCGAGCGGATGGCCGAGATGGCCGTCGACAACCTGCTCGCCGGCCTGGCAGGCGAAGCCCTACCGCACAGCGCATAGGCTCAGGCCAACCATGCGCATCGCCGTCGTCGACATCGGAACGAACTCCACGCGCCTGCTGATCGCCGACGTTGACCCCGACAGCGGGGACGTCGACGAGCTCGAACGACGCACCACCGTCACACGCCTCGGCCAGGGCGTCGACGCGACCGGACAGCTCGCGCCCGAGGCGATGGAGCGCGTGTTCGCGACGCTCGCCGCCTACCGCGAGGCGATCGACGCCCACGAGGTGCAGCGCACGACGGCGGTGCTCACGAGCGCTGCCCGCGACGCCGCCAACGGCGCCGAGTTCACCCAGCACGTGCAGGACGACTACGGCCTCACCGCGCGCACGATCAGCGGCGAGGAGGAGGCGCGTCTGACGTTCCTTGGCGCGACCGCCGAACGCGACCCCGAGGCGCCGGCCCCGGTCGTCGTCATCGACATCGGCGGCGGCAGCACCGAGCTCGTCGTCGGCAGCGGCCAACAGGTCGACTTCTACGCCTCGACGCAGGCCGGCGTCGTGCGCCACGGAGAGCGCCACATCGCAAGCGACCCGCCACAGCCACGGGAGCTGCAGGCGCTGGCGCAGGACGCGGCGGCGATCTTCGCGCAGGCGGTCCCCGACGAGGTCCGCAGCCAGGCCAAGGCGGCGATCGGCGTCGGCGGGACCGCCACGAGCCTCGCGGCCATCGCCCAGGACCTCGACCCCTACGACGCGGGCAAGGTCCACGGCTATCGCCTGGCGCGTGCCAGCGTCAGCGAGCTGCTCGCGCGCCTGGCGCAGATGAGCCTCGAGGAGCGCCGCCAGGTCAAGGGCCTGCACCCCGACCGCGCGCCGACGATCGTGCCCGGCTGCGTGCTGATGGACACGGCGCTGCAGACGTTCGGCGTCGACGAGGTCGACGTCTCCGAGCACGACATCCTGCGCGGCGCGGCCGTCGCTCGCGCGCGCGAAGCCGGCTGACCCCCGAACGCCGGAAGCCGCCCCGGAGGACGGCTTCCAAACTGGTCCCGACAGGACGGGCAGGGGTACGTGCCTTGCGGGACCTGGGTGTCAGGGTGGTCCGAGCGGCGGGAGGCGCCGATTCGATGCGGCATGATCGCCCGGACCTATGTGGGCCGGCCACGAGGGGAACGTCTGACGACACGCCCCTTGCACCCGGCAGTTGCAGTATCGAGCCGTGGACGCCTGGTTCGCAATCGAACACACGTCCAGTCCCGGCCGTCGAGCGTCAGGCGTCGGCAGCGCGGGCGCCGTGCAGGACGAAATGCCACAGCTCGTCGGTGAGCTTGGCCTGGTCCGGACGGTTCGGGCGCGAGAGCGCCTCGGCCATCGCCACGCGAAAGCCGCCGATCAGCATCGCCGCGACCGTCCCGGCGTCGACGTCGGAGGGGATCTCGCCGCGGCGCTGGCCGCGTTGCACGGACTTGCCGGCGTCGGAGACGAGGTGCGCCAGCCGCTGCACCTCCAGCGCGGCGACCTCGGGCTCCCGCGCCAGGCGCGAGAGGATCACCCGCGCGAGCGGCTCGCGGTAGTGGAAGTCGACGCTGAGCTCGGTGCGCCGGCGCTCGCGTTCAGCCCAGGTGTCGCCCGCCTCGCGGGCCTGTGCCGTGCTCTCCAGCAGGCGCCGGTAGAAGTCGTCGACGACCGCGGCGACGAGGCCGGCCTTCGAGCCGAAATAGCGGTAGAGCAGACCGACGGAGACCTCGGCGCGCGCCGCGACCGTGGCGACCTCGAGCGCGCCATCGCGCTCGATGAGCTCGGCCTCGGCGGCGTCAAGCAGCCGCTGGCGCGTTGCCGCTCCGCGGCGTGTCAGTGCGGTATCCGTCACGCGATGGCGACGATACCTGAATCGAGTTCACCTTGTCACCTACGAGGCGGGCGGGCGCAACTGCGCCAGCGGAGGCGCAGGCGCACGCGAGGCCGCCGCTGCTTCGCCGAGACGCTCCTCGCCGCAGAACAGCAACCCGCGGACGAGGAACGCCGGAAGGCGATCGGCGCCAGCTGCGAACAGCGTGCGCCCCGCGGCCAGCATCGCGGCGTCGCGGCGCCGGTCCCCCGCGGCGCAGAGACAGCCTTCGAGCGGCAGACCGGCGGCGGCTGCGGCCTCGGCGATGATCTCGGGGTCGTCGAGGTCAAAGCCGCCGCAGTAGGCAAGACGAGTTGCCGCAAGGGCGAAGGCGCCGGCGCGGTTGCGCTCGGCGGCGTAGGCCGCGACGCGCATCCCCCCACGCCACGCCGACCAGCGGCGCTCGGGCCAGACCAGCGGCAGCCGCAGAGCGGCGGCGCGCGCCTCGATCTCGGCGCGGCGCTGGCGCAGCAGCGGCGCCGGCGCGACCGCGTCGGCGCCGGGCAGCAGCACCGGCGTCCAGGACACGGTCGAGAACAGGCGCTCGACGCGCTCGGCAGCGAGGTAGGTCCACGGCGAGCCGAGGTCAAACGCGAAGTCGACGGCCGCGGCCCGCGGGGCTGGACGCGGGCCACGCCGCTCGCGCGCTTGGCGGCGCTCGTCCAGTGAGATGAGTGCTCCCACGCCTGCAGCAACGCAACGGCGCGAGAGAACTGGCGGCAAGCTGCCGCATGAAACGTGCAACACGCGTCCATACGGGGGATAACCGCACCCATTCGTCAACCTTCCGGTGTAAGGTGCGGCGGACGGTCGCGCTTCTCGTCCACCACCCCACTGAAGGAGTTCGCGATTCCCACCGCCCCGCCACCCAAGCGGCACCCTTATAACCAGTGGGCGCCTGACGCCCGCGCCCTCGACCTCGTCGGGGACAAATGGACGCTGCTGATCGTCCGGGATCTCGTCGGCGGTCCCCGCCGCTTCGTCGAGTTGCAGCGCACGCTGCCCGGGATCTCGACCGAGCAGCTGCGGTCGCGCCTGAACCGGATGGTCGCCGACGGCCTGCTCACGCGCCAGCGCTACCGCGAGGTGCCGCCGCGCGTGGACTACGAGCTGACCGAACGCGCCCGTGATTTGCTGCCCGTGATCGGCGCGCTGGCGCGCTGGGGCTACCAGTGGGCCTGGAGCGCCCCGCGCGGCGACGAGCAGGTGGACGTGGGCGCGATCCTGCGCTCGGTGCCCGGGCTTGCCGTCCCCGCCGGCTTCGACGGCACCGCTGAGCTGATGGTCGACGAGAAGGCCTACGTCGTCGGCTCGGAGGACGGCACCGCCACGTTCGGTGAGCGCACCGCGCCCGAGGCCGACTGCCGCGTGTCCGGCACGGCCGACGCCTGGATCGCCGCGCTCGGACCCGATGCCGACCGCAAGGGCCTCGAGATCACCGGCAGCCAGCGTCAGGCGAAGGCGCTGCTGGACGCGCTCGCGCCGGTCGCGGCGCGGATCGCCGCCGTCGCCTAGCGCGCCGGCTTGGAGTAGTCCGCCGCCTGGATCCGCGGGACCGGCAGGGTGTTGCCTGCCGGCACCGGCGGTACCGGCTGCACGAAGCACGACGGCGCGTCGTGCGTGTTGGGCACCTCGGTCATGCGCTCCCCGCCGGCCTCGTTGCAGTCGTGGCTGGGGAAGATCATCTTGCGCGCGCGCTCGGGGCCCGACAGCGCCGTCGGGTTGAGGTAGGCGTTGCCGCGCGGCGAGGACGCGTCGCGTCGCGTCGTGATCGCGACGGTGCCGACGCCCTTGGGCCCGAACTGGCGCAGGTAGTGCCCGCGCTCCTCGGCGGTGCGCGTGGGCACGGTGTCCAGCAGCGCCACCGCGCCGTTTGAGATGAAGTCCGCGACCGTGCGCTGGTGGTACTCCAGCCACTGCAGGATCGGGTTGAGCTGCTCGAGGAACGGCTGCAGCTTGCCCAGGAGCGGTGTGACGCCGTCGAGCGTGTCGCGCAGCGCCGGCAGGCCCTTCTGGGAGGCGTCGACGAGCGGCCCGAGGCGCGTGAAGAGGTTCTCGAGGTCCGGCGCCAGGGCGCGGACGTCGCGCAGCGCCGGCGTCAGGTCGCGCACCGCTGGGCGCAGGTCCTGCACGAGCGGGTCGGTGTTGCGAGAGAAGCCCTCGAGGTCGGCGAACGTCGCGCGCGACTCGGCGAGGAACGTCGGGAACACCTTGAACGTCTCGGCCAGCGCGTCCTGGCGCGCCGACGTCGCGTCGAACGTCGCGCCGGCGTTGACGATCAGGTTCTGCAACTGCGCCTCGTTCTCCGACAGCGCGCCGAACACGACACCCGTGTTCTTGACGAGCCGCTGCAGCGCGCCGGACTGCGCGTCGAGCACGCCGAGCACCGCGTTGCCGCTCTCCGCGAAGCGCGGCAGCGTGCCGAGCGCGTCGGAGAGGTCGCGCCCACGCCCGTCGCCGGCCTTCGCCAGGCCCTGCTGCCAGACCTGCAGCGCCGTGCGCGTCGGCTTGTCGAACGCGCCCAGGATCTCGTCGAGCTCGACGGACTCCTTGACGCGCGCGTCCGCCAGCCAGCCGTTCTCGGCGATCGGCTTGGCCGCCTTCGTGCCCGACGTCAGCTCGAGGTAGGTCTCCCCCAGCAGCGTCTTCTGGCGCAGCAGCGCCCGCGCGTCGGAGCGCAGCGGCGCAAAGCGCGGGTTCAGCTCGATCGTCGCGATCGTCTGGTTGGGGTGCTTGACGGGGTCGAGGTCCTTCTTGCGCACCTTGCCGACGCTGACGCCCGCGATCCGCACGTCGGCCTCGAGGCCGAGCTGCGCGGCCTCGGGGACGGCGACGTTGACGCGGTAGCCGCGCGACTTCAGCGGCGTGGGCCCGCCGAAGCTCACCCACAAGAACAGCAGCAGCCCGAAGCACGACAGCGCGAACAGCACCATCGTCAAGAGCTTCCCGGTTGTCGGCGCGGACTTCTGCATCTCAGAAGCCGCAGATCGCGGGGTCGAAGAGGGACGGGGCGAACAGCCCGCCGAGCCCGGGGATCGAGTCGACGGTCTGCTTGATCGTGCCGCAGAACGAGCTCACCGTGATCGGGCGGAACGGCCCGTTGGCGTCGTCGGCGGAGAACAGCGCCGCGCCGTTGTGCTGCAGCCAGGCCAGCCAGAACAGGTAGCCCTCGGTGCGGTTGGCCGTGCCGGGCCCTTCGCGGCCCTTGTCGTTGTAGCTGGCCATGTTCAGCAGGTGGTTGAGGACCTCGAAGGAGCCCGTCAGGTCCGGCGTCGCCTTCGCGAGGTTCGTCGCCGTCGGCGACAGCGAGCGCACGACCGGCCGCGCGTCGCGCGTGAACGGGCGGATCTGGCTGCGGACGACCGGCGCGATCTCCTTGCCGAGGGAGAGCAGCGCGCGGTTGGCGCCGTCGAGCTTGCGCGCTGCGGGGCGCAGCGCGTCGGCGGCCGGCGCGAGCTCGTCGGCGAAGGTCTCGACCTTGCGCAGCGTCGCGGTCGTCGTGCGCAGCGCTGACGGCAGCTCGGCGACGCTGTCGCGCACGCCGTTCTGCTCGGAGGCGAACGCGCGGAAGACCTGCGACGAGGCGGAGACGAGCTGGCCGAGCTGCTGGTCCTTGCTGGCGAGCTTGCCGTTGAGCTCGTTGAGCGAGTGGACGAGGCGGCGCAGGTTGCGATGGCGCTTGGCGACGAGCTTGTTGACCCGGGCCAGGTCGCGGTGCGTCGGCTCGAAGCGGATCAGGATCTCGCGCAGGTCGTTGCCGCGCCCCTTCAGCCCGCGCCCGGCGCCGTTGACGAGCAGCGTGAGGTAGTCGCGCGTGTCGGTGTCCAGCGACGAGAGGACCTCGTCGAGGTTGACGTCGGGCAGCGAGTTGGCGACCGGCAGCGTGAACCCGTCGTCGGGCGTCTGGCCCTTCGAGCCGCCCTGCGGCGGCATGAGCTCGATGAACATGTCCTTCAAGCCGGTCTTCGGCCGCAGCAGCGCGTGCCAGTCGGTCTTGACGACGCCCTTGTACTTCTGATCGATGTCGGCGCTGACGACCGCCGACCCGTCCTTGAGCTCGACCTTTGAGATGTCGCCGATGCGGATGCCCGAGATGCGCACCGTCTGCCCCTGGCCGGGCGTGACGGCCTGAGCGGTCGTGAACTCGAACTTCAGCTTGTAGGGCGTCTCCTCCCACGGGAAGCGCAGGCGCTGGTGGTCGAGGATGTAGAGCGCGACGCCGCCGGCGATCACGCCGAGGCCGATGATCGCGATGAAGTTCGCCAGCTGCTTGCGGATCGCGCGCATCAGCGGCTCTTGCCCTTCAGCAGGCGGTTGCGCAGCGAGCGGACGATCGCGAGGTCCTGCTCGCCGGCCGGCTCAGACGAGACGCGCAGGCCCTTGCGCAGGCGCGCGGGCATCTCGGCGATCTGCTTGCGCAGGTCGCGCACGCTGCGGTTGACGAGCCGCATGAGGTCGTCCTGCTTGTCCGCGGGCACGACCGCGCGGCGAGCCTTGCCAAGGCCGGCGGGGTGCGTGCGCAGGTCCGGCTGCTGCTGCGTCTCGCACGGCACGTTGGGCCGGATCGGCGGGCGCGGCGCCATCGGCGGGTTGGCGCCGAGCAGCGGGCGGTCGCTGAACATGAAGCCGCCGTTGCCGTTGGGGATCGCGTACAGCCCGCCGGAGACCAGCACACGGAACCACTGGCCGTTGGCGTCGCCCGTGCGGCTCTCGCCCGCGAGGCCCGGAAGCACCTTGACGGCCTCTTCGTAGACCTGACCCGTCGCGGGGAAGACCTTGTCGTCGAGCTTGTCCTTCGACCACGGCAGGATGACCTCGTTCTGGCAGCTCGACGCCAGCCGCGTCTCGCGCATCAGCGGGGTCGTGTCGCGGTTCAGCGACGCCAGCGCCGGCACCGCCGGGCGCAGGTCGGCGACCAGCCCGCGCAGCTCGGGCTTGGACAGCAGCGCGCGCAGCTCGCGCACGAGCGGCAGGTTGGCGCGCAGCGTCGGCGCCGAGGAGCGCACGCCGGGGCGCAGGTCGGCGATCAGGCGGCGCAGCGGCGGGAAGGCGCGGTTCAGCGCGGCCAGCGCGGGCATCCCGGCGGCCAGCGTGCGCGGCAGCTCGGCGACGGCCTGCTCGAGCGGCGCGCTGCGGTCCGCCAGCGCCGTCGCGGTCGTGTTGAAGTCGGTGATCAGCGACTGCAGCTGGGCGCTGTTGCGATCCAGCGCGACGGCGGTCGCGCCAGCGTTCTTGACGAACCCCGAGAGGTCGTGCCGGAGGAGCCCGCGCGAGGCGTCGGCGACGATCGCGCCGTCGCGGTAGGCGGGCTTCCAGTACCGCTGCGAGCGGTTGTAGGCCTCGGCGCCGTCGCCCCCCAGCGACGTCGAGAGCTCGCCGAGCAGCCCCTGCAGCTCCTTGCGCGTGTCGGACTGCAGCGACGTCAGCACCTGGTCGAGCTGGACGGGCGCTGCGGTCTGCTGGATCGGGATCGTGTCGCCGTCGCCGAGTGCCGGCGCGCTCGGCGAGCCCGGGGCGATGTCGACGAAGAAGTTGCCCTCGAGGAAGATCCGCGGGCGGATCCGCGCGCTCGCGTCCTTGTGGACGGGCATCCCGCGCTTGTCGATGCGCATCGTCACGAGCGCACCGGGACCGCCGTCGAGCGGCTCGATCTTGGAGACCTTGCCGACGTTGACGCCGGCGATCCGGACCGGTGAGTTCAGGCGCAGGTTGTTGGAGGTCGCGAACGCCGCCTTCAGCGTGTCGTGGTGGCGGAACGGGATCTCCTTGCTGAACCCGAGATAGGTCAGCACCGAGACGACGCCGATCACGATCGCGCCGACGGCGAAGTTCGAGAGCTGGCGCTTCTGGTTGCGCCTCATCGTCCGGCCTTCGGGTAGGTGGACGGCGGCGCCGGGTCGGCGCCGAGCCCGCCGGGACGCCAGGTGAACGTCTGGCCGGCGGGGACCTCGTCAGGCCCGCGGCCGATGCCGCGTGCCTGCTTGTTGATGCGCTGGTAGGTCGAGCCGACGCGCAGCCCGTAGAGGTTCGGGTGGTCGACGTTGACGTGCTTGTAGGGGTCGCCCTTGACCGTGCGGTCGCGGTAGGGGTTGGCGCTGCTCGCGTAGCCGTTCTGGCCGGCCTCGCAGTTGGCCTTGCCGTCCTCGGTGATCGCCGAGCCGAAGAAGTTGGCGTGCAGCTCGGTGTTGACCGCGCCGGGGACGCTTGAGACCTTGCCGTGGGAGAACTCGTTGGCGTTGTCGGACTCGACGCCGTCGTTGGAGTCGACCTCGGGGATGCTCAGCGGCGAGATGTTGATCAGCGCGCGCTGCTCAGAGCCCGTGGAGTTCGGCGAGGAGAAGTGCTCGGCGACGACCGTCCACCAGTAGTTCCAGGTGTTGCAGACCGTGACGTAGGGGCCGAGGTAGCGCAGCTGCGGCTGCAGCGTCGTGATCGTCGCCGTCAGGCCGCGCAGCGCACCCATCGTCGTCGGTGCGACCGCGAGGCGGCGCAGCGCGCCCATCGCACCCTCCAGGCGGCCGTAGAGCGCCGTCGTGCGCTTGGTGACCGGCGTGCCGACCGCCAGCGCGCGGTTGATCGGCGGCAGCGCCCCGCGCAGCTCGGCGCTCGCGAGCTCGAGATCCTTGGAGAGCGCGGCGGTGTGCTCGAGGAACGGGCGCTGGACCTTCAGCGAGCGCGTGCCGGTGTCGAGCGTCGGCGGCGTCTCGGAGATCGTGTCTTTCAGCGCCTGCGGGTCGCGGGAGATGGCCTCGAACGTGTTCGCCATCGTCGTGAACAGGTGCGCCTGGGTGTCTGAGACCGGCGCCAGGACGCGAACGGTGTCGCCGATCTCCCCGAAGAAGCGCTTGATGTCGGTGTCGGGGTCGGCGAGCACCTTCATCACGCGGCCGAGGCGCCCGAACAGCTCGGGTGCGACCGCGATCGTGCGCGAGAGGTCGCCGCCGCGGCCGTTGAGCGCGTCGCCGAAGATCGTCAGGTTGTCCTGCGAGGCGTCGCGGGTCGGCTTGTCGAACGTGTTGTAGAACTCGTCGAGGTCGACTTCGACCTTCGTGCGCGAGACCGGCAGCACGCCGCCGTCGGGGATCACGCGATCGGACTTGCCGGTCGTCAGCTCGACGTACTTCAGGCCGAGCGCCGAGCGGGGGCGGATCGTGACGCTGCTGTCGACCGGGACGTCGCCGACCTTCTTGTCGAGCTTCAGCGTCAGCAGCGCGCCGACCTTGCCGGTCTCGTCCAGGCGCGCCGGCACCATGTCCTCGACGACGCCGACGCGGAAGCCGCCGGAGCGGACCTCGTTGCCCTTCACGAGGTTCGAGCCGTTGGCCATCTGCACGTCGAGCTGCTGCGTCGGCACGAACGGCAGGCCGCTGTTGGCGTTGTAGGCGAGGAACACCGCGACGACGAGCACGAGCGTCGTCACCGCGCCGACGAGCACCGGGTTCGCGACGATCGAGGCCTGGCCGCGGCGCATCAGCGGCCCCCTCCCAGGAGGTAGTCCAGGAGACCCTGGGTCGCCTTCTCCTTGGCGGCGGGATCCCGCTTGCCGCCGCCGAGCAGGTCCTCGAGGATCCCCGGCAGCGGGATCGGCGGCGGATCGATCCCCGGCAGGATCTCGGGGATGTCGATCGTCGGCGGCTTCTTGGCCGGCTGCTGCGGCGTGGCGGGCGCGGCGCCCGGCGCCTGGGCCTGCGGCGCCGCTGCGGGAGCCTCAGCCGGCGGCGCCTCGTTGTTGTCGGGGCCGCTGTCGTGCTTGGCGCGGCGGCGCGCGGCGGGATCTGTCGCCGTCGGGTCGGGGAAGTTGATGCCCGGCTGGTTCGGGCCCATCTTCGTCGAGCACTCCTCGCCGACCGCCTTGGCACGCGCGATGTCGGCGTAGGCCGAGCAGGCGTTGATCTCCGGCGGGATCAGCCCGATCTTCAAGATGTGGCTGTTCTGGTCGAAGATGTTCGTCGCCAGCGTCTGGTCGTAGAGGTACTGCAGCAGCGCCTCCAGACCGGAGTAGCCGGTCGGCATCGCGCGCCCGGTGACCTTCGCGGCGCGCGGGTCCTCCTCGACGTACTTCGACGGGTCGTCGAGGTGGCGCAGGATCATCTCGAGGTTGTTGGCGAGCTCGGGCGTGCCGCGCGCGAAGCGGCGCAGCTGGGTGACGACCGGCTTGCTCGCGTTGATCGCCCTGCGGCCCGTGACCGCGGCCTTGCCGAGGCCCTTGAACGCCGGGCGCGACGCCTCGGCGAACGGGCCGAGCTGTGTGAACAGGCGCTCGAGCTGGGGCGCCGAGGCGCGCAGGTTGCGCAGCGTCGGCGCCTGGGCTTCAGCGGTCCGCCCGAGCGCGGCCATCGTCGGACGCAGCTCGCGCAGGAAGCCCGGCAGCTTGTTGAAGCCCGCCGCGATGTCGTCGCGCCGCTCGGCCGAGGCGACGGCCGTGTCGCGGGCCTCGTCGACGAAGCGCCCGACGTCCTGCTTGTTGGCGGCGAGGTCGCCGACGACGCGGTCGGCGTTGACGACGAGGTCGGCGAGCACCTTGTTCTGGTCGCCGAGGATCTTCAGGACCTTGTTGGTCTCCCGCAGCGCCGGCGCGGCGCGGCGGACCGCGTTGTTGAGGTTCTCGTCGTTGCCCGCGACCGCAGCGCCGAGCTCGGCGAGGATGATGCTCAGGCGCTCTCGGTAGGGCCTGCGCAGGACGTTGTTGACGAGATCGGGCGGGACGGTCGAGGACGTCTTCTCGACGGGGATCGTCGAACCCGCCGGCAGCTCCTTCTTCGCAATCCCGGGCAGGCAGTCGATGAAGTACTCGCCGATCAGCGACTGCGGGCGCGTCTCGCAGTGGACGTCGTCGCGCAGCGAACCGAAGCCCGACTGCGTGATCTCGATCTCGGCCTTCGCGCGGATCGTCTTGCGGTCGAGCTCCAGCGAGGAGATCTTGCCGGCGCGGACGCCGGCGATCTTGACGTCGCCGCCCTCGATCAGGCCGAAGCCGTTGTCGAGCTCGACCCAGTAGGTCTTGCCCGACTTGCCCGCGGCGCCGCCCGCGAGGACCGCGAAGGCGACGCAGCCGCAGAGCACGGCGAGGCTGGCAAGGATCCGCCTCATGGCCCGAGCGGCACCTGGGTGATGTCGCAGTTGTAGTCGGGGGTCGGCTTCCAGGCCCCGCCGCGCTCGATCGAGCCCGGGCAGCGGTCGCGGTTGTTCAGCGACGCGGCAGCGTCGAAGAACGACTCGCGATCGCCCGGCAGCAGCGGCTTGAGCAGGCCGTTGATGTTCGTGAAGCCGTTGACGTAGAGCCCTGCGCGGCTGGCGCCGCCGAGCGCGTCGTAGATGCCGGAGTGGCTGAAGTCGTCGAACCAGCCGGTCAGGTCGACGGCGTAGGGCCGCGCGAACGCGAGCTCCGGCGTCGCCTCGCCGAGCGCCTTCACGGTCGCCGGCAGCGCACCCTCGCGCTCCTTGCCGTTGGCCTGCACCGGACCGACGGCGACGTTGCGCAGCGCAACCGAGCTGTTGACGAGCTCGACGAGGTCGTTGCCGCTGCCGGGACGCCGGACGATCCCGGCGAGGTCGCGGACGGTTGGCCGCGCGTCCTGGGCCAGCGGGCGCAGGGCGGCGAGGAACGGGCGCAGTGCCTTGGCGGCGGGCTTGGAGTCGTCGACGAGCGGCTTGAGGTCGCGCAGCGACGCGCGCAGGTTCACGAACGTCGTGTTGGCGCGGCGCATGAACGCCGGCAAGCGCCCGATCGCCTCGCCGAGCGAGGACTTCTGGTTGGCGAGTGCCCCGGTCGCGGTGGCGAGATGGTCGACCAGCCCGGCGAGATCGTCGCGGCGCGCGGCGAGGTCGGTGACGAGCTTGGCGTTGGCGTCGACGAAGCGCTTGAGCAGCGGCGTGTCGCGGTTGAGCTCCTCGAACAGGCGGCTCGTCGCGACGAGCGACGGGTTGAGGTACAGCCAGCCGACGTTGGCCTCGGCGGTGCGGCTGTCATAGGCGTTGGCGTAGCCCTTGATGACGCCCTGCAGCGAGCGCCGCGTCTTCGCGTCGAGCGTGTTGAAGAGCTGGTCGAGGTCGACCGCGCTCGTCGTGCTGGCCGACGAGATCTCGGCGCCGTCGGCGATCGTGGCCTGCTGGCGGCCGTCGGGCAGCGACAGGTCGATGTAACGGTTGGCGACGCCCGACAGCGACGCCTGTCGCACCGTCGCGATCGTCCCCCTGCGCAGCGGGTCGTAGCCGTCGTCGGTGATCTCGAGCTCGACGACGGCCTCGCCGTCGTCGGAGATGTCGATGTCCTTGACGGTGCCGACCTTGACGCCGGCGACCTGGACGAGATTGCCCTTGACGAGCTGGCTGGCGTTCGTGAAGCGTGCTTTGACGTGATAGCCGGAGCCGCCGCCGACGAGCATGACCACCGCGACGACCGCCACGACGACGATCGCAGCGCCGAGCAGGCCTCTCCCGATGGCCGACGAGTTCCGCACCTGCGACCGACGCTACTCATCAGCCCCGACGGCTGTCAATCACCAACCCTCCGGTGCATCGGGCCCTGCACGTCAGAGAACCGACGCCGTTTCGTGTGAATCGCATGAGGGGGCGCAACCCTCGGCCGGCTGTGGTGGTTGCTGGTGGGTGACCTTTTCACGACGACTCCTCTCCCTGACGATCGCCGCGCTGCTCTGCACCGTCGCCGTTCCGGCCGCCGCGAGCGCCGCGCGAACCCCGGTCGCCGTCGGCCTCGGCGACCAGAGCGCCGCGATGTTCGACGCGCCCGCCTACCAGGCGCTGAAGCTGAAGAAGACGCGCTTCTACATCCGCTGGGACGCCGCCAAGGACCCCGGCACGCTGGCCGCCGCCGACGCGTACGTCGCTGCGGCGCGCGCGCACGGCGTGAGGGTGCTGATGCACATCTCGACCAACGACTTCGCGATCAAGAAGGCAAAGCTCCCGAGCGTCGCCTCCTATCGCAAGTACGTCGGCATGCTCGTCAAGCGCTACCGCGCCAAGGGCGTGCGCGAGTGGGGCGTCTGGAACGAGGCCAACCACGCCTCCCAGCCGACCTACCGCTCTCCGACCCGCGCCGCCTCGTACTTCAAGACGATGCGCCGGCTGTGCAGCGGCTGCACGATCGTCGCGCTCGACGTGCTCGACCAGGCCGGCGTCGAGCGCTACATCCAGCGCTTCATGGCGGCGCTGGGCTCCTATCGCCGGTACGTGCGCACGGTCGGCATCCACAACTACTCAGACACCAACCGCAAGCGCTCGACGGGCACGCGCTCGATCATCCGCACGGTGCACCGCTATCGCAAGAGCGCGGCGCTCTGGCTGACGGAGACCGGCGGCGTCGTCGAGTTCGGCAGCAACTGGCGCTGCTCGAGAATCGCGCGCGGCCAGCCGTATCAGCTACATGTTCTCGCTCGCGCGCAAGTACCGCTCGTCGATCAAGCGCCTGTACGCCTACAACTGGCAGGGAACGAACTGCGAGTCGCGCTTCGACGCCGGCCTCGTGAACAAGGACGGCTCGCTGCGACCGGGCTACACCACGTTCAAGAAGGGGATCGCCGGCTTCATCCGCTAGGAGGCTAGGCAGCGGCGCTGAGGCCGATCACCTTCAGGCGCCGCTGCAGGCAGCGCATCGCGAACTCGCGCGTCTCGTGGACCGAGACGCCGAACAGCTCGGTGTCGTCGTCGCCGATGCCCTGCTCGTCCATCCAGCGCGGCTTGAGCACGGCGTCGGCGATCGGCGCGACCTCGACCAGCGTGCGCTGGATCGTGTCGGCGTGGCGCTGGTCGCGCCGCGTCATGTCGCGCAGGAAGCGCGCGCCGAAGGCGACGTGGCGATGCTCGTCGCGGGCGACGTTCGTGAAGCCCTCGACGAACCCGGGCAGCGTCCCCTGCTGCTCGTTGTAATCCATGATGAAGTGCTGGCCGGTGAGGGCGAGCATCCCCTCGATGACCATGTGGTAGATCGTCACGAACTCGACGGCGGCGGTCATGTCGCCGGGCTCCTCGGTCAGGCGCCGGCAGCGCGCGCCGAGCGCCTCGTCGAAGAGCTCGTTGAACTCCGGGTTGACGTGGGCGACGGTCTCGGCGAGGCGGCCGTCGAGGCTGTCGGCCTCGAGCACCCCGACCTCGGCGTAGAAGCGGTCGAAGAACGCGACATGGCGCGCCTCGTCGGCGATCTGCGTGCAGAGGAACAGCCGCATGTCCTCGTCGGGCACGGCGCGCATCAGCGGCGCGAGCTCGGTGGCGACGCGCTGCTCGCCGACGAAGAACGAGCTCAGCCCGTACATCCGCTGGACGCGCTCCTCGGGCGGGATCCGCTCGTGCCAGTCGATCCGGTCCTGTGTGAAGTCGATGTCCTGCGTCGCCCACTGCTGGCGCTCCCAGAGCTCATAGAGCTCGCGATAGCCGAGCAGCTTGACGTCGCCGCTCGTCAGTGCCGGGTCGCTGGTGGCGCGGTAGTCGAGGCGGTCGGTGCGCAGCTGGGGCTGGTCGCTCATGGCGGCGACCTTAGCGCTGCACTGGCTGGCTGGCCAGTCAGACCTGAGGAAACCATGAGGGTCGAGTCGGAGTGCGATGGATAGTCCGCAACAATGGGGGCTCGCCGGGGTTCTCTCGGTGAGCATCCCCACACGCGCGTGGAAGTCTCGACACTCAGACAACGCGGGTCCGCACTGCGCGGCCCGACGCCGCTGCTGCGGCTCCAGGGCGACGAACGCCTCGTCGCCCTGACCCGTCGCGGCCATCAGGCGGCCTACGAGGTGCTCGTCGCGCGCTACCAGTCGCGACTGCAGGCGTTCTGCCGGCACATGCTGTCCTCCAAGGAGGACGCCGAGGACGTGCTGCAGGAGGTCTTCGCGGCCGCGTTCAACGCGATGCTGGCCGACGATCGCGCGATCAACGTGCGGCCCTGGCTCTACCGGATCGCGCGCAACCGCTGCCTGAACCACCTGCGCCGCCAGCAGCCGATCGGCGTCGACTCGATGGACGTGCACTTCGCCGACCACGGCGCGACGACCGCCGACCGCGTCCACAAGCGCGAGGAGTTCCGCGAGCTCGTCGAGGACGTCCAGACCCTGCCCGAGACGCAGCGCACGGCGCTGCTCCTGCGCGAGATCGACGCGCTGAGCTACGAGCAGATCGCCGAGGCGATGGAGACCACGGTCCCCTCGATCAAGTCGCTGCTGGTGCGCGCGCGGGTGTCGTTGGCCGAAGCCGCCGAGGCCCGGCGGATGACCTGTGACGAGGTCCGCGACGATCTCGGCGAGGTCGCCGAGGGCCTGAAGCGGCGCTCGCCGCCCGTGCGCCGCCACCTGCGCCAGTGCGACCGCTGCGCCGGCTTTGACAAGCAGCTGCGCCACACCAACCGCGCGCTCGCGGCGATGTTCCCGCTCGGGCCGCTGCTGCTGCTGAAGAAGTTCCTCGTCACCCACGCGGCGACGTCCGGCGCGGCCGGTGCCGCCAGCGGCGCCGCCGCGGCCGGGACCGGCGGCGCGCTCGGCGCCGGCGCGACCGCGGTCGCCACGAAGGCGGCCGCCGGGATCGCGGCCGCGGCGATCGTGACCGCCGGCGCCGTCGAGGTCGATCACGCACGCAAGCAGCAGACCGCGCGCAAGCAGCAGGTCACAGCCGTCGCCGCCGCGCCCGCCGTCGCCGCGGCGCCGCGCGTCGTCGCAAAGCTCCCGCAGCCCTCGACGCATCACCCCGCCGCCGCGATCCCGATCGAGGCGCCCGCGAAGCCGCGCAAGGCCAAGCTCGTCGCGGTCGCGCCGGCAGTCGCGACCGCCGAGCCCGTGACCCAGCCCGAGGACGTCGTCGATCCCGCGCTCGCGCTTCCGGGCAGCGCGCCGCCGCAGACGGACTCCGACACCACGGCGCTGCCCGCGCTTCCCGTCACGACGACGCCGACGACCACACCTCCGGCGCCGCCCGCCGCGAGCAGCGCTCCGCCCGCCCCCGCGACGACGACGCCCGCACCGGCGGCGACGACGACGCCCGCACCTGCACCTGCGCCGCCGGCCGAGCCCGCCGCGCCTGAACCCGTTGCGCCGCCGGCGGGCGAGACGCCGCCGGCCGAGACGCTGCCGGCCGGCGAGACGCTGCCGGCGCCCTAGCCGACGGGGTCGCCGAGCGCCGCGTCGGGCGCCGGGTCCAGCAGCAGTACCAGCCCGTCGGGCGTGTAGGTGCCGAGCACCAGGCACTGCGACACGAACGGGCCGATCTGCTTGTCGGGGAAGTTCACGACGCCGACGACGTTGCGCCCGAGCAGCTGCTCGCGCGCGTAGTTCGTGATCTGCGCCGAGGAGCGGCGCTCGCCGATCTGCGCACCGAAGTCGACGGTCAGCTTCCAGGCCGGCTTGCGCGCCTGCGGGAACTCCTCGACGGCGACGATCCGCCCCACGCGCATGTCGACGCGCGCGAACTCGTCCCAGCTGAGGTCACGCTCGGGCACGGGCTCCGTCACGGGCGCTCGGTCCCGAAGCGAAACGAGCGCAACGGCGTCTTCAGCAGCCCGTTGTTGCCGACCGCGTCGACGTTCGGGATCACCTTGGAGAAGTCCGACAGCAGCAGGATGTCCGCGCCGTCGCGCGCACCCGGCTCGTCGGGCACGAGCAGCACCCGGCGCCCGAGCACGGCCTTGCCGTCGCGTCTGGTCGCAAACAGCAGCTGGTAGCCGGGCAGGTCGTTGATCCGCGCGCGGCCCTCGCCGCGATAGACGAAGTTCGGATCGCCGGCGGCCATCTGCTCGGCCATCCGCGCGGTCGCCACCAGGAAGCCCGAGGAGACGTCGCCGCGGTAGGGCGGCATGTGCAGCGCCCGCACGGCCATGCTCTGCTGGTCCGGGCGCGACGCCTCGCTCTGCAGGCGCAGGATCTCGCCGCGGTGCGGGTCGACGCGCTCCAGGCCCGCGGGATAGACGAGGTTGAACGCGAACGGCTCACGCACGACGACCGCCGTGCGGTCGTCGCCCTCCCCGCGCAGCACGGCGAGCCCCGCGAGCAGGACCACGAGGGCGCCGGCAACCGCCAGCACGCGCTGCTGCCAGGTCTTCAGGCGGCGCCAGCGCGGCGCGAGCAGCTCACCGAGCGTGGGTCCGTATTCGGGGCGAACGGTGGCCATCGACGTGCGCCTGAGTCTAGGTGCTGGCGCCTGACCGCAGCCTGCAGGCAGGACGTCCGGGGGCCGGCGCAGAATCAAGATCAGGGCCGTCACTTACAGACATCTCTTCCGTTGTCCGATAACACGGATACAGGTGAGACGCAGATGCAGCCCACGATCCCCGAACGCTCGCTCATTCACTACGACGCCATGCGGCGCCGCTTGTGGATCGCCGGCCAGCGCTGCCATCACGGCGCGACCGGGGCGCTGCTGACGACGGTCGCCGCGGGCGCGCTGGCCCTGCGCCGCAGCCCCGCGATGCTCGCGCTCGTCGCGACGGGCAGCGCGCTGATGGCCCACGACTGGCACGACCGCTCGATGTGGTTCCAGCGCGGCTGGGGAACGCAGCCGTAGCTCCCTAGTCTCCGATCGAGAACATCGCTTCGAGGTCGTGGTTGGAGAACGCCTCGAAGGCGACGAGCGTCTGGGTTCGCGCGATGCCGGGCAGCTGCAGCAGCTGCCCGGTGATGACCTCGGCCAGCAGCTCGTGGCGCGCGACGCGGACGATCGCGACGAAATCCCACTCGCCGGTGACGGTGTAGGCCTCGGCGATGCCCTCGATATCGGCGAGCGCGCCGCCGAGCGTGGGCATCGCATCGCGCTCGGCCTCGATCAGCACGATCGCGTGGGTCATGGCGTGAACGTCTCTCCCGGCGCGAGGATCTCGACCTGCGCGAAGCCGGCGTTCTGGACGTCTGTTCGATAGGCCTCGGCGTCGGACTCGATCGGCGGGAACGTGTCGTAGTGGATCGGGATCACAGTGTCGGCCCCCACCCACTGCGCTGCGGTGACGGCGTCGAAGCGATCCATCGTGTAATGGCCGCCGATCGGGATCAGCGCGACGTCGATCTGCCCGTAACGCTCAGCGAGCTTGAGGTCGGAGAACAGGCATGTGTCGCCGAGGTGGTAGACGCGCCTGCCGCCGAACTCGATGATCAGGCCGGCCGGCGTGTGCGGCGTCCCGCTCGGGCTGACCGCGGTGTGCCATGCGGGAACGAGGCGCACGCTGCCCCAGTCGAAGGTCACGGTGCCGCCGAGGTTGGGGTCGTGCACGTCGACGCCCTCGCCGGCGATCTCGTTGGCGAGCTCGACGATCGCGACGACGGTCGCGCCCGTGCGCTTGGCGATCGCGACCGTGTCGCCGAGATGGTCGCCATGACCGTGGGTCAGCAGGATCGTCGTGGCGTCGACCTCATCGGCGGACGCGGCAGCCTTCGGATTGCCCGTGAGGAACGGGTCGATGAGCACGGTCGAGCTGCCGTCGCTCAATGAGAACGCCGAGTGCCCGAGAAAACGGATGTCCATCTAGTCCCCTTCGCTTGTGTCGTGGTTGCGTTGCAGCTCGCGCGCGAGCTCGAAGCCGACGGCGGCGCCGACGAGCATGCCGACGCGCGTCTCCTCGGCGACGAGCGTGCGGATCGCCAGCAGGCGCTGCTCGGCGTCCTCGCTCTGCGCCGCGGCGCTGACGGCCTGCTCGTGCGGTCCTTCGAAGTACCCGCCCTCGTCCAGGGCCATGTTCAGCAGCCGCTGCAGGCCCGGCGCCGCATGGGTGACGACCTCCTGGGCATGGCGCAACCGCTCGGGATCGGACAGTGACGCCATCGCGGCGTCGACCTGCTCGGCGGTGTAGGCGGGGTCGGCGGGCACCCGCGAGCGATCATAGTCAGGCGACGTCGCGGCGCATCGCCGGGCGCGCGTAGCGCGCGCACAGCAATGCGATCGCCGCCAGCGCCGGAACGCCCACGGCCGCCACGAACCAGGGGCGCCCGGCGTCGCTGCCGGCGAGCAGCCCGTGCAGGACGGCGAGCATCCAGAACGCCGGGATGAAGCGATGCGCGCGGCGCCAGGCCTGCGCGCCGAAGCGGCCGCGGGCATAGAAGCTGAGCGCCAGGGCGCACATCCCGATGGCGGCGAGCTGGCCGAGCGCGGTCGCAAACGGGCGGTAGGGCGCGGCGAACGGGACGAGCAGCCCGGCGATGCCCGGCCTGAGCACCGGGTCGACGAGCAGGGCGAGCGCGTGAACGGCGATCAGCACGATCGTGGCGAGCGCGAGCGCCTCGTGCGCGGCGTGCAGCTCGATCCGGCGCCCGCGCGTCACCTGCGGACGCAGCGCCGAGACGAGGCCCAGCGCGACGCTGCCGCTGGCCGCGAGCAGCGCGGCGATGCCGGCGGCGCGCGCCGTCACCCAGATCGGTGCGAGCGCGGCCATCATGCGGCCACCGCCAACGCATCACGGGCGAGCTCGACGACGCTGCCGTCGGCGAGCACGAGCACACCGCCGTGAGGCAGATGCTCGGCAGCGCGATCGACACCGGCGAGCAGCGCGCTCTTGGCGCGCACCTCGGCCTCGACGCCGGTCGGGGCGACCGCGCTGGCCTGGACGATCCCGCTCCAGGCCGGCTCCCCGCGGCCCGGGTCGATGAGGTGGTGACCGAGGCGCCCGTCGGGCCCCTGGAAGCAGCGACCGGTCGTGCCGCTGGTCGCCACCGCGCCCGCCACCAGCCGCAGGCGCGCGATCGGCGGTCCGCCGAAGGGGTCCTCGATCGCGACCGAGCGGATGCGCCCGGCCCGCCCGCCGACGCGCACGTCGCCGAGGCAGGCGACGGCGTAGGCGTCGTGGCCTTGCAGGCGATCGGCGAGCAGATCGGCGGCCAGCCCCTTGGCGAGACCGCCGGGGTCGATGCGCGTGCCGGCGGGCCGGTGGACGACGCGGGCGTCGAGATCGGCGTCGACCGCGGCCCAGCGCCGGCGCGGGTCGGGCAGCGCCGGGCGTGGGAGGCCGGCTGCGGCGATGACGTCGGCGGGCGCCGGGCGCGCGCGCCGGCTGCCCAGCGACTCGACGTAGCCGGCCGCCTCGAGCGCGTCGAGCTGCGTCGCGTCGACGAGCCCGCCCGAGAGCTCGCCGGCGTAGGCGACGAGCAGCGCCAGGCGGCAGAGCATCCGTGACGCCGGGACGACGTCGCGATCGTCGGCGTTCAGGCGCGAGAGCTCGGACTGCGGGTCAAAGCGCGTCAGGGTCGCGTGGATACCCTGCAGCAGCGCGGCGGCGACCGTCAGCGACGCCGGAGCGTCGAGGCCGTGCGCGCGGCCGTCGGCGCGGACGCTCACGGTCCCGCCGAAGACGCGGACGTCGCGGACGTGCTCGGTCATGACTGCGCCGAGCTGACCGCGGGCGCCTCGTCGGCGGCGCCCGCGGAGCTGTCGGTGGTCGTCGGCGCGGACTCGGAGGACTTAAGACTCGAGGTCGCGGCATCGGAGGCCGGGACGGTCGCCGTCCCGACGCCCTTGCCGGCCGCGGCGACGACGCCCCAGCTGCCGGCCGCCAGCACGGCGGTCCCGGCGGCGACGGCATTGCGTATGCGGCGGCGGCGTTCGGCGATCGCTGAGGGCATGCCGACAAGATCGCCGCGCGCCGTAAGCGCCGCGTCAAGGAGTCCTGAGTGTTCCCTGAGTCAGCGCCGGGGCGCGAGTGCGGCGAGGCCCAGGCCCGCGAGCCCGCCGACGAGCAGCCCGACGGTCCCAGCAACCGGGTTGGCGTCGGGGGTGGCGATCGGCATCGCCGCGACGCAGACGGCGATCGCCAGCGTGCCGAGCAGGTCGATCTCGTCCTCGACGCCGCGGCGGCGCGCGAGGATCACCGGCATCGCCCAGGCGGCCAGCAGGCCCAGCGCGGCGCCGTTGCCGCCGAAGGCGACCGGGTCGGTCTCGAGCGCTGCGGCGGCGGCGATCCCGCCCATGCCGCAGAGCACGAACAGCAGCAGGACGACGATCGGCCCGTGGCGGCGCTCGAGCAGGAAGCCGAAGATCGCGATCGCGAGCACCGCGGCCAGCTGATACCAGCCGTTGACGTAGAGGAAAACGCTCGTGGCGGCGCGCCACCACTCGCCGTTGATGTCGCCGAACACGACGAGATCGGCCTTCGACGTCAAGATCAGCACGAAGTAGCCGGCGATCGAGAGCGCCACCAGCGCGATCGTCACGTAGGGCCGGCGGGTCTCGTCGCCCTGGATGCCGGGGATCTCGCCGCTGCGCAGCGGGCCCAGCGACGGCTTCGGCGCGCGCTTGCGCAGCTTCGGCCGTGAGGCGCCGTCGGCGTCGCGTTCGATCTTCGGCGCGCGCTTGCGCAGACGCTGCCCGCAGTACGGGCACTCGGTGATGTACGGGCTCACCTCCGACCCGCAGGACTTGCACACCACATAGAGATCGGGCTGCTGGCCGGACATCACCTGACGTCGATGATAGATCGCCGCGCCAGCGGCACCGCCGCTCAGCCCGTTGTGGCGCCCACGATCTCCGCCATGACCTCGCGCAGATCGGAGTTCGCCTCGTACACGACGATCTGGCGAGCGGCCCCGTTGCCGCGGTCGATCAGGTCGATGATCCCCTCCAGCTCGTGCTCGGCGCCGAGCTCCTGGGCGTGGTGGCGCAGGCGGTCGACGAGCCGGCGGGCAAGCGCCTTCGTGGCGATGCGATCTGACGACGGGAGGTCGACGATGTCGCCGTCGAGCCCGTGACGTGCCGCCAGCCACTTGTTCTCGTCGAGCATCTGCCAGGGGTAGTCGGCGAGCTGCTTGCCCTCGGTGAAGTGCTCGCAGAGCTCCTTGACCATCGCCTGGATCAGCGCCGCAAGGGCGATCGTGTGCTCGCCCCGCGTCTGGCCGTCGCAGCAGCGGATCTCGACGGTGCCGAAGCGCGGATGCGGGCGGATGTCGTACCAGAGGTAGGTGTAGTCCTCCATGACGCCGCTGCGGACCATGAAGTCGATCTCGCGGACGTAGCGGTCCCAGTCGCGGTAGGCCGGCGGCATGCCCACGCGCGGGAACGCTCGGAAGATCGGTGTGCGCGTGGACATCAGCCCCGTGCGGTCGGCGCGCCAGAACGGCGAGTTGGCGCTCAGCGCCAGCAGCACGGGCACGTGCACGCGCATCCCGTCGGCGACGTGTATCGCCTGGTCGGGGTCGTCGACGGCGACGTGGACGTGCAACCCGAACAACAGCTCCTGGCGCGCGACGAAGCGCAGCGCCGAGATCAGGTCGCGATAACGCGGACGCGCGACGATCCGCTGGTCCTCCCACATCGCGAACGGGTGCGTGCCGGCCGACCCGATCCGCAGGCCGCGCGCGGCCGCCAGCGACGATGCGTACTCGCGCAGCGCGGCGAGCTCGGTCGCCGCCTGCCCGGTATCGGCACAGGGATCGGTGGCGACCTCGAGCACGGATTCCATGAGCTCGGGCTTGATCTCGCCGCGGGGCTTGGCGGTGTCCTCTCCGACGGCGTCGAGCAGCGGCTCGATCGCGTTGACGAGGTCGAAGTGCTCGCTGTCGACGATCATCAACTCCTCCTCGATGCCGATCGAGAAGGGCAGCCGTCCCGGGCCGGGCGCGAAGCTGTGCTCCATTGCGGGCGGAGCTTAGTCGGCGGTCGAATCTCGCCATACTTGGGTGCATGAGCACGGCCGAACTGACCTCGTCGCGCCTCGAGGAGCTCCTCGGCGCAGACGGCACCTCGCTGCTGACGCACGAGTGCACCACGATCCCCGCGTCGAACCTGCACCTTCCGGGGCCGGACTTCGTCGATCGCGTCTGGGTCCAGAGCGACCGCGACCCGCAGGTCCTGCGCAACCTGCAGGCGCTGCAGGACCACGGCCGCCTGGCCGGCACGGGCTACGTCTCGATCCTCCCCGTCGATCAGGGCATCGAGCACTCGGCGGGCGCGTCGTTCGCGCCGAACCCGATCTACTTCGATCCCGAGAACATCGTCAAGCTCGCGCTCGAAGGTGGCTGCAACGCCGTCGCCTCGACCGTCGGCGTGCTCGGGATGGTCTCGCGCAAGTACGCGCACAAGATCCCCTTCATCGTCAAGCTCAACCACAACGAGTTCCTGAGCTACCCGAACGCCTACGACCAGATCGCGTTCGCCTCGCCCCAGCGCGCCTACGAGCTCGGCGCCGCGGGCGTCGGCGCGACGATCTACTTCGGCTCGGACGAGTCGCGCCGCCAGATCGTCGAGATCGCCGAGGCCTTCGAGGAGGCCCACCGGCTCGGCATGTTCACCGTGCTCTGGTGCTACCTGCGCAACAGCGCGTTCAAGGTCGACGGCGTCGACTACCACGCGGCCGCGGACCTGACCGCGCAGGCCAACCACCTCGGCGTGACGATCCAGGCCGACATCATCAAGCAGAAGCTGCCGACCAACAACGGCGGCTACACCGCGCTGAACCAGAACGGCCAGGCCTACGGCAAGACGCACAAGCTCGTCTACGAGCAGCTGACGACCGACAACCCGATCGACCTCACGCGCTACCAGGTGGCCAACTGCTACATGGGCCGCGCGGGGCTGATCAACTCCGGCGGCGCGTCGTCGGGCGACTCCGACCTCGCCGAGGCGGTGACCACCGCGGTCATCAACAAGCGTGCCGGCGGCATGGGCCTGATCTCCGGGCGCAAGGCGTTCCAGCGCCCGATGGACGAGGGCATCGGCCTGCTGAACGCGATCCAGGACGTCTACCTCTCCCCCGAGGTCACGATCGCGTAGGGCGCCGATCCCCGCCTGCCGGGGATCGAGCCTCAAGACTTTGCAACGCCGGGTGCATCGCGCCCGGCGTTCGTCGTAGCTTGGCCGGGTGCCGTCCAACCGCACCATCGCCGTGATCGTGATCGCCGCGCTGCTCGCGCTGGCGGGCGCGCGCGTCGACGTCCGCGGCGGCCGCGACGACGCTTCGCCGGCGGGCGGCTTCGGCGCACACCCGCCGCGCACGGTGCGCGTCGTGCGCATCGTCGACGGCGACACGATCGCCGTGGAGTCCGCCGGCCGCCGCGACGTCGTGCGCTACATCGGCATCGACACGCCCGAGTCCGTCAAGCCCCACGCGCCGGTCGAATGCTTCGGCAAGGCGGCCGGCGAGGCGAATGCACGACTCGTCGAGGGCCGCAGCGTGCGCCTGGTCCTCGACGCCGAGCCGCGCGACCGCTTCGGCCGGCTGCTGGCCTACGTCTACCGCGCTCAGGACGGCCTGTTCGTCAACGAGCGACTGCTGCGCAGGGGCTTTGCGCGCACCCTGCGGATCCGTCCGAACGTGCATTTCGCGAACCGCTTCAGCGTGTTGCAAAACGTCGCTAAGAGCGCAGGGCGGGGGTTGTGGGCGGCCTGTTGAGGTGTACGCTCAGGCCCGATGGCGGACCCATCACTGGCTCAGATCGAAGAGGCGTTTCGCGAGGAGACCCTCGCTGACCGCCAGCGCCGCGCTGCGCTCGAGCGTCAAGTTCACCTGCGCGCGCGCAAGCGCGTCGTCGAGAAGACGCACAAGCACGGGCGGCTGCGCTTCATCGCGCTCGTGCTGATGCTGATCGCAACGGCGGTGCTCGTCACCGTCGCGATGTTCGAGACGCTCTACGTCGTGATGGGTTAGCGGCTCGGCCGGTTACGGCTGACCGAGGCTGCGCAGCGCGCCTTCGACCTCGGCGCGGAACGTCTCGCTGGCGCCGCCGCTGCCCTTTGCCGCCTCGGCGCGCTCCTGCTGGATCTCGAGGTAGACCTCTTTGCGGAACACCGGGATGTCACGCGGGGCCTGGATGCCGATGCGGACCTTCTCACCCATGATCGACAGGACGGACACCTCGATGTCGTCCCCAATCATGATGCTCTGGTTGGACTTACGCGTCAGAACGAGCACAACTGGACCTAGCCTCCCCTTGGGCCCCCGTGCGCCGCGAGGAACGGCATAGGGCTCATGCTCAGCTTTGCAGGGTGAGACGAGGCGCGCAAGGAGAGGCCAGCGTTGCAGGCCTTTTCGATAGGTTCCTGCGCTATATGGCACGTCGTTCGCTGCGCCCGCAGCTCAACCAGATTCGCACTTGGGTCCAGCAGGGTCGGACCGATGCCTGGATCGCGCACCAGCTGGAAGTGACTACCCAGCAAATCGACGCTTTCAAGCGTGAGAACGACCTCGCCCCCGCGGGCTCGACGGAGACCGCTTCGGCCAACGGCGCCGACTTCGACGACGAGATCGATCTGCGCGCCCAGGACGACGAGCTGATCGCCGCCGAGCTCGAGCAGGCCGAGGCCGAGCGCGTCGCCAAGGAGGCCGAGGAGGCCGCCCGCCGCGCCGCTGAGCCCGAGCCCGAGGACGAAGACGAGGACGATGACAAGCCCAAGCGGGCCCGCGGACGCCGCGGCGGCCGCGGGCGCAGCCGCGCCAAGCGCAAGGCCGGAGAGCCGCTGGAGGCGACGTTCGACCACGGCGAGGAGGGCTACGGCATGTGGCTCGACCCGGCCGTCGCCGACGACCCCGTGTACGCCGAGCACTGGGCCGGCCACCGGCCCGTCATGGTCACGATCGAGGACGACCAGATCGTGATCCGCCGCGCCGGCGACAACGGCGACGACGACTAGTCGCGCGGCACCCGCCGGCCGCCGGCGAAGTCCACCGCGCCGTTGACGTAGCGCGCGAACGCCGCGTCGAAGACGCGAGCGTCCCACGCCCATGGCGCGCCGGGCGCGATCGCCGTGGCGAGATCCAGGCACCAGGAGGTGCCCTGGCCGTAGAGCGCGATCAGTTCGTCGGTCGTGAACGCCGACCCCAGCCGCCGCCGCAGCTCGGCCACGAGCCGCTCGATCACGCGTTCGATCGCGACGCGCTGGACCGGATCGGCCTCCTCGGCGCGACGCTCGCCGTCAAACCACTGCTGGATCGTGTGGTCGGTCACCGCCGGTCACGCTAGCGACCCACTAGTTCAACCAGATCCCGGTGTTAGGGTTCGCAGCCTCATGAAGCTCTACGTCTGCTTTGACTTCCTCAAGAACGTGCGGACGACCGGGCGTCCGGGCGGCCACCCCTGCGGCAACGCGCACCACGCGCTCAAGGAGGCGGGCCACGCGCCAGAGATCGAAGCCGTCCACGGACTCGGGCCGGCGCCGTTCAACCGGACCCCGGGGCGCCAGAAGATCAAGGAGATGACCGGACAGACCTGGGTTCCCCTGCTCGAGACCGACGACGGCGAGCTGATCCGGGGGTCCAAGGAGATCGCCGCCTGGGCGCAGGCGCACCCCGCCGCCTGACCGCTCAGCGACCGCGCGGCAGGCCCTTGACGACGTACGCGCGCTCGCCCGGGCGCACCATGCCCAGGCGCCGCGCCTCGCGCTCCAGGGCGGCGGGATCCTTCAGCGCCGCGGCGCGCGCCTTCAGGCGCGCGTTCTCACGCTCGAGCTGCTGGACGGCGGCGCGCTTGTCCGCCGCCTGCCCACGCGTCGCGAAGTACGAGCGCGCCGGACCGACGTAGAGGCCGACGATCGCCACCAGCACGACGAGCAGCCCGACGCGGCTGATGCGGTCCCAGCGGATGCCGCTCGGGCGGGTCCGTGCCGACGGGACCGCGCGCGGCGCGCGGCGCGGCGCGGCGCGACGGCGAGGGTCAGGGTGCTGACGGGCACGGGCGGCGGCCATTCAGACCGCCGTTCGCCGTGATCCGGCCGGCTCCTGCCGGTGCAGCCGAGCCTACGAGCGAAAGACGCCGCGGCCCGGGAAGGCCGCGGCGTCGCCGAGCGCCTCCTCGATCCGCAGGAGCTGGTTGTACTTCGCCACACGGTCAGAACGCGACGGCGCGCCGGTCTTGATCTGGCCGCAGCCCGTCGCCACCGCGAGGTCGGCGATCGTCACGTCCTCGGTCTCTCCCGAGCGGTGTGACATGACCGCCGTGTAGCCCGCCTCGCGGGCCACGCGGATCGCCTCGAGCGTCTCGGTCAGGGTCCCGATCTGGTTGACCTTGATGAGGATCGAGTTGGCGACGCCGAGCTCGATCCCGCGCGAAAGCCGCTCGGGGTTCGTGACGAAGAGGTCGTCACCGACGAGCTGGACGGTCGAGCCGAGCTTCTCGGTCAGCGTCTTCCAGCCGTCCCAGTCCTCCTCGTCCATACCGTCCTCGATCGAGAGGACCGGGTACTTACCGGCCATCTCGGCCCAGTAGCTCGCAAGCTCGCCGGCCGAGAGCTTGCGGCCCTCGTGCTCGAGGTCGTACACGCCGCCCTCGAAGATCTCGCTGGTCGCGGGGTCGAGCGCGATCGCGACATCGTCACCGGGCGTGTAGCCGGCGGCCTCGATGCCCTCGACGAGGAGCTGCAGCGCCTCCTCGTTGGACCCGAGGTTGGGCGCGAAGCCGCCCTCGTCGCCGACGGCGGTCGACATGCCGCGGTCGTGCAGCAGCTTCTTCAGCGCATGGAAGACCTCCGTCCCCATGCGCATGCAGGCGCTGAAGCTGTCGGCGCCGCAGGGCACCACCATGAACTCCTGGAAGTCGACGGAGTTGTCGGCGTGGGCGCCGCCGTTGAGGACGTTCATCATCGGGACCGGTAGGACGTGGGCGGCGTCGCCGCCGAGGTAGCGATACAGCGCGAGGCCCTCCTCGGCCGCCGCGGCGTGCGCCGCCGCCAGCGACACGCCGAGGATCGCGTTGGCGCCGAGGCGCGACTTGTTGGGCGTGCCGTCGAGCTCGATCAGCAGCCTGTCGAGCCCCGCCTGATCGGTGGCGTCGTGCCCGGCGATCGCCTCGGCGATCTCCCCGTTGACGTTGGCGACCGCGTTCGTCACGCCCTTGCCCATCCACGCGCTGCCGCCGTCGCGCAGCTCGGTCGCCTCGAACTCGCCGGTCGACGCGCCCGACGGAACCGCAGCGCGACCGCCGGCGCCGGAGCGCAGGCGCAGCTGGACCTCGACGGTCGGGTTGCCGCGCGAGTCGAGGATCTGGCGGGCGTGGACGTGCTCGATCTGGCTCAAGGTGCCTCTTCCTTCATTCGGGCTTGGGCGTAGGCACCGACTTGCTCGTCGAGCGACAGGCGCTCCCACTCGCCGCCGGCGATCTGCTCGGCGGCTTCGATGCGGCCGCGAAACCTATCGGCGGACGCCCGCAGAGCGAGCTCCGGGTCGAGCTTGAGCTTGCGCGCGACGTTGACCGCGGCGAACAGGACATCGCCGAGCTCGTGGAACTGCTCCTCGCGCGTGCCGGCGGCCTGCAGCTCCTCGAGCTCGCCGCTGACCGCGTCGTAGGGCACGTCGTCGAAGTCAAAGCCCGTCGCGGCGACGCGGCGCTGGACCTTGCGCGCGTACAGCGGCCCGGGCAGGTTCTCGGGCACCTCGCCGAAGATCCCGGGCTCGCGCCCCTCCTCGGTCTGCTTGATCGCGTCCCAGTTCTTGAGGACCTCGCCGGCGCTGTCGGCCTCGGTGTCCCCGAACACGTGCGGGTGGCGGCGGATCAGCTTCTGGCGCACGTGCTCGGCGACGTCGGCCAGTGAGCCGGCGTCGCGCTCCTCGAGCAGCAGCGAGAGGAAGTGCACCTGGAACAGCACGTCGCCGAGCTCGTCGCGCAGCTTGGCGTCGTCACCGCGCTGCGCGGCGTCGGCGAGCTCATAGGCCTCCTCGACGGTGTGCGGCACGATCGAGCGCTCGTCCTGCTCGCGGTCCCAGGGGCACTCGCGACGCAGGCGGCGCGTCAGTTCGTCGAGGCGGACGAGGGCGTCCGCGGAGGAGGAAGACGGCACCGCCGGGACGTTATCGGGACGTCCCGGCGGCGCTGTCGGAGACTGCTACTGGCCGGTCGTCGTGACCGGGACGGTCTGCGCGCCCTGCGGCGGCGCCTGGGCCGGCGCCGGCGCCGTTGGCGTCGTCGTGGCCTTGGGCTTCGGCGCGTTGCCGCAGTCCTGGACGACAAAGCCCTTGCGGCACTTCGTCTCTTCCTTCCACTGCTTCTGGAAGTCCTTGACGAACCCGTCCAGCGCCTTCTGCTGGTTCTGCGACGCCAGCAGCTGCTTGATTGTCGGCGTCGCCTCCTTCAGCGTCTGCTGCGAGGCCTTCGTGATCTTCTGGACCTGGAAGACGTAGTAGCCGAACTGCGTCTTGACCGGACCGGTCAGCGCGCCCTTGGCGGCCTTGAAGACCGCGGCGTCCAGCGACTTCTCCTGCTGGCCCTTGGCGACGGCGAGCAGCGTGCCGCCCTGGCCCTTGGAGGCTTGGTCGATCGAGTACTTCTTGGTGACCGCCTTCCAGCCGTCACCGCCGGCGAGCGCGGCGCGGGCCTCGTCGGCCTTGGCCTCGGTCTTGGTGAGGACGATGCGCAGGTCGCGACGCTCGGGCTGCGCGAAGCGCGCCTTGTTCTTGTTGTAGTAGCTGGCGATCTGCGCGGGAGTGACCTTGTCCTTGCCCTTGGTCACCTTCTCACGCAGCTTCTCCGAGAGCGTGTTCAGGCGCACGCGGAAGAGCAGGTCGTCCAGCGTCATACCCGAGGAGGTGAGGAACTTCTTGAAGTCCGCCTCCTTGGGGAAGTTCTGCTTCTTGGTCGTCTGGAAAGCCTTGTCGACTTCCTTCTCGGTGACCTTCACGTCCTGCTCGGAGGCCTCGTTGGAGATCCACTGCGCCGAGATCAGGAACTGGAGGACCTGATCGCGCAGGCCCTCGTACTCCGACTGGCACTGCTGCTTGAACTGCGTGTCGGTGGGCTTGGGCTGCCCCTTTGCCGGCTTGGGCGCTGCCTTCGCCTTGGTGGCGATGCACGCCTTGAAGTCCGGCGGCTCCGGGATGGTGACCTTGGGCTTGATGCCCTTAGCCTGAGCGGTGGGGTCAGTCTGCCCCGCGGCAGAGATCGCCGCCACGCTCATCCAGTGGTTGAAGGTCGCGTTCTTGATCGTCGTGTCGCCGATGCGCGCGACCGAGTCTCCGGGGACGTTGTCGTCTCCGCAGGCGGCCAATGCACCGGTCGAGACGAGCGCGGCGCCGAACGCCGCGACGAGTCGAGTCCTGGTCATGAAGGACGGAAGGGTAGGGAAGTCACCTCAAGCGTGTCTCAAGGCGTGCCGTCAGGCCGCGACGGGCGTCGCACGGCTGGCCGCGAGCAATGCGTCCGCGGCCGCGACGATCGCCGGGAACGCGGCCTGCGGGTCCTTCGGCAGCGCGACGGTCAGCTGCGCGCGACCGGGCTCGTAGGTGACGTCGGCGACCGCGTCCTTGAGCATCGCCGCCTGCTCGGGCTCGAGGTCGACGGGCGTGACCACGAGGCGCTGCTGGCGGACGCTGACGTTGCGCGCGCCGGCGAGCCCGAACTTGATCCGCGCCTGCTGCAGGTCGATCAGGTTCAGCACCGGCTGCGGCGGTTCGCCGAAGCGATCGGCGAGCTCGTCGCGCAGCGCCATCAGCTCGGCGACCTCGCGCGCGCCGGCGATCCGCCGGTGGACGTCGATCTTCGCCTGCTCGTAGGGCACGTAGTCTGCGGGGACGTAGGCGTCGACGTTGACGTCGAGGCGCACGGGCTCGCCCTCGTCGACCTCGTCGCCGGCCTCTGCGACGGCCTCGTCGAGCATCGCCATGTAGAGCTCGAAGCCGAGCGCGGCGACGTGGCCGGACTGCTCGTCGCCGAGCAGCGAGCCGGCGCCACGCAGCTCGAGGTCGCGCATCGCGATCTTGAAGCCGGCGCCCAGCTCGGTGTAGTCGCTGAGCGCGCTGAGTCGCTTCGTCGCCTCCTCGGTCAGCGCGGCCGCGCTCGGGTACAGGAGGTAGGCGTAGGCGCGCTCGGTCGAGCGCCCGACACGCCCGCGGATCTGGTAGAGCTGGGCCAGGCCGAAGAGGTCGGCGCGCTCGACGACCAGCGTGTTGGCCTGCGGGATGTCGATGCCCGACTCGATGATGCTCGTGGCGACGAGCACGTCGGCCTCGCCGCGCAGGAACTTCATCATCCGCTCCTCGAGCTGGTGCTCGCCGAGCTGGCCGTGGGCGACCTCGAAGCTCATGTCGGGGCACAGGCCACGCAGGCGCTCGGCGGTCTCGTCGATCGTCTCGACGCGGTTGTGCAGGAAGAACGCCTGGCCGCCGCGCTGCTTCTCTCGCACGAGCGCCTGCTTGACGAGCTGCTCGTCGTACTCGCCGACGTAGGTCTTGATCGGGCGGCGGCCCTCCGGCGGCGTCTCGATGACGCTGATGTCCCGCAGCCCGGCCATCGACATCTGCAGCGTGCGCGGGATCGGCGTGGCGCTCATCGAGATCACGTCGACCTTCAGCTTGAGCTGGCGCAGCAGCTCCTTCTGCTTGACGCCGAAGCGCTGCTCCTCGTCGACGACGATCAGCCCGATGGTCTTGCCGCGCAGGTCGCGACCGAGCACGCGGTGCGTGCCGATCAGGATGTCGACGGTGCCCGCGTTGAACGCGGCGACCGCGTCCTTCTGCTCCTTGGGCGAGCGGAAGCGGCTGACGTGGTCGATCGTGAAGGGGTAGTCCTTCAAGCGCTCGGAGAACGTGCCGAAGTGCTGCTGGGCGAGGATCGTCGTCGGCGCCAGCACGAGCACCTGCTTGCCGTCCTCGGCGGCCTTGAACGCGGCCCGCAGCGCGACCTCGGTCTTGCCGTAGCCGACGTCGCCGCAGACGAGCCGGTCCATCGGGCGCTCGGACTCCATGTCGGCCTTGACGTGCTCGATCGCCTCGCGCTGGTCGGCGGTCTCCTGCCAGGGGAACTTGTCCTCGAAGTCGCGCTGCCAGTCGGAGTCCGGCGGGAAGCTGTGGCCGGGGCGGCGGCGGCGCTCGGCGTAGAGGTTGAGCAGCTCGCCGGCGAGCTCCTGTGCGGCGCGGCGCGCGCGGGCCTTCAGCGTCTCCCAGGCCTTGCCGCCAAGCTTGGAGAGCGTGGGATGGTTGCCGCCGGCGCCGACGTAGCGGCTGATCTTCGCGAGCTGCTCGACGGGCATGAAGACCTTGTCCGTCCCCGCGAACTCGAGCTCGAGGTAGTCGCGGGTGACACCGCCGACGGTCTTCGTGTCAAAGCCGGCGAAGCGTGCTACGCCGTGGTCCTCGTGCACGACGATGTCGCCGGTCCGGAGGTCGGCGAACGAGCGCAGCGCCCCGCGCCGGCGCTGGCCGCGCGTCTGGCCGGCCGTGCGCTCGGCGCGACGGCGGCGGAACAGGCGATGCTCGGGGATCACCGCGAGCTGGATGCCGGCGGCGATGAAGCCGTCGCGGAGGTTGGCGACGCTGAAGCTCAGCTCGGGCTCCACGGTGGGCGGGTCGCCCTCCCCGACCCAGCGCGCCTTCATCCGCGCGAGGTTGTACGCCGTGCGCTCGCCCTCTCCGCGCCGCGGCCAGGTCACGACGGCGCGGTAGCCGGAGCGCACGAGCTTCTCGAGCTCGGGCTCGGCCTCCTTGAGGCTGCGCGCGGCGAGGTCGGCCGCCTGCGCGCGCAGCTGGACGGGCTGGTCCTGGTCGATGCTCGACAGGCGGATCGCCGCGCGCTCGTCGAGCTGCGGGCGCGGATCGACGTACAGCCGGTGCGCGTCGGCGTCGTGCATCGCTGCGGTGACGTCCTGCCAGTGGTCGGTCAGCGCCGGCGCGACCTCCTCCTCGGCCGCCAGCAGGACCGCGGCGTCCGCTCCGACCAGATCGAAGAACGAGTGGAATCGCTCGATCGGCAGCAGCTCGGCGATGTCGGGGCGGTCGTCCTCGGCGCTGATGGCGGCGATCTCGGCGGCCTCGCGGTGCTCCTGGGCGAGCTCGGCGGCGGGCGCGATCTCGACCTCGTCGGTGTCGCCGAGGCTGCGCTGCGTGAACGTGGAGAACCACTTCAGCGCCTCGATCTCGATGTCGAAGAGGTCGACGCGCACGGCGCGGTCCTCGGTCGCCGGGTAGACGTCGAGGATGCCGCCGCGGATCGCGAACTGGCCGCGATCCTCGACCTGATCGACACGCTCGTAGCCCGCCGCGACGAGCTGCTGGGCGGTTTCGTCGAGATCGATCAGATCGCCCTTGCGCAACGTGAAGGAGTGCGGCCTGAGCGCGGGGTCGGGGACCTTCTCCGAGAGCGCGACCGCGGAGACGACGACCACCGGCGGCTCCTCCCCGGGCTCCAGCAGCGCGTCGAGCGCGGCGACCCTCAGCCCGACGAGGTGTGGCGGAGGCGCCAGGTGCGACTCGTAGGTGACGCCGCGGCTCGGATAGAAGCGGACCGGGCGCGGGTGCAGCCAGTGGCGCAGGTCGGCGGCGAGGTCGCGCGCCTGGCGGTCGTCGCCGGCGACGACGATCGCCGGGCGGCCGGCCGCGGCGGCGCCGTCGACGCCGTCCAGCAACGCCGCGACCGCGTACGGCCGCATCGACGCGGACACGAACGCGCGGCCGCCGTCACGCGCGAGCGCGGCGGCGGCGGAGTCGGCTTGGAGCAGGGAGAGAAGCGGGCGGAGGGCCATCTGGGCGGCCCGTCCACGATAGCCCTCAGGCCACGGCGTCGATGTTCAGCCGCACGTACGCGACGCGCAGCGGGTCGACGCCGACGATCTCGCCGACCTGCGCGACGAACGAGTCCTGCAGCGTCTCGGGAAGCCGATCGATGTGGGCGCCGAGGATGATCGTCTTCAGCCAGGCGTGGCCCTCGTCCGTCTCGACCGGCCACTCGCTGAGCCACGCCCGGGCCTCGCGAAACCCGGCGGCGCGCAGGCGCGGCTCGGTGTCCTGGGGCTTTTGGAAGTTCCACGGCCCGACCCAGCCTGTGAGGTACTGCGCGAACGGCTCGCGCGCGCCGACGTCGGCGGCCACGGCGTGGATGTGCTCGACGTTGCCGTGGCCGCCGCACTGGGCGCGCAGGCGGCCGCCGGGCTTGAGGACCGCGTGCAGGCGCGAGAACAGGCGCTCGTGATCGGCGATCCAGTGGAACGTCGCCGTCGAGAGGACGGCGTCGACCGGCTCGGGCAGCGACAGCTCGAGCAGGTCCTGGACGTGCAGCTCGACCTCCGGCCCGAGACGCTCCCTTGCCGCGACGATCATGTCCGCCGACCCGTCGACGCCGATGACGCGACCCTGAGGGAGGCGCTCGATGAGCGCGCTCGTCACGCGGCCCGTGCCGCAGCCCGCGTCGAGGACGGTCTCGTCGCCGCGCAGCGGGAGCTCCTGCATCACGGCGATGCCCATTTGCTCCATCGGCCACGAGATGCGGTCGTAGGTCTTGCCGTCCCATTCGCGTGCGGGCATGTCTGTACGCTATCACGTACAAACGTACGTTCAAGCTGCCGGCGACGCGTCGAGCCCGCTGGTCAGCGTCTCGACGCGCTCGCGCAGCTCGCGCACGTCGCCGGCGAGGTCGGCGTCGGCCCCCGCCTCGCTGGTGACCGCGGCGCCGACGAGCCGCGCGTGGACCGTGCGCAGCGACGCGTTGACCTGCTCCATCTCGCCGTATGCGCCCCGCAGCATCCCGTTCAGGCGCTCGAGCTCGGCGCGCTGCGTGCTCAGCGCCGCGGCGGTCTCGCGCTCACCGGACTCCTGGCACTCGCGGATGCGGCGGTCCAGCGCGCGCACGTCCTGCTCCGCGAGATAGGACGACAGCCGCTGGGCGCGCCGCGCCGCCGCCTCCAGCGCCGTGACGAGCTGCCCCGTCTCGCTGCGCACGTCCGCCCAGGAGAGGTCAGAGCCCTCGATCGTGCGCGCGATCGCCTGCTGCTCGGCGCGCGCGGCGTCGAGCTGTGCGCGAATCGTCGGCGCCAGCTCCTTGGCCTCGAGCGCCGGCTTGGCCGGGACCTCGTCGCGCTGGTAGACGCGGTCGCCGACCTGCGCCGCTTCCTCCTCGTCGAAGAACGTCATCGCCGCGAGCACCACGTAGACGACGGCGGCGACGGCCAGGAGCCACGGCGCGCCGATCAGGATCCCGGCGACGGCGACGCCGGCTGGTACCGCGATGTTCAGCGGCTTGGTGGCGGCGTTGACGGCGAGCTCGCGCTGCAGGTGCGCGCGCGTCACGGGCTTGCGGGTCATCGCTAGAAGAACGACGAGATCGACGTGTAGACGGCCTCGATGTCCTTCGGGTCGCCTTCGAAGCCCTTGCCGCCGGAGGCCCCGGCGATGTCCGCGAGCTCGGACTTGTTGGCCTGCGAGCCGTAGGCGATCGTGTAGACGCGCACCACCGTGCCCTCGACGCGCGACTGCGCCGCCAGGCGCGAGCGCAACGCCGAGGTGCTGAGCTGGCTGGAGGTGTCCTCGCCATCGGTAAGGATCACGACCGAGTTGATGCGCGTCGCGTCGTCGAGCTTGTTGATGGCGCTGAGTCCCGCGGCGGTCGCATCGCGCCACGCGGTCTCGCCGCCGGGGAACAGGTCGCGCACCTGCGCGCGGATCTCCTTGCCGGTCTGGGAGAACTCGCCGACTCCGACCAGCTCGTTGAGGGTGTCGTTGAAGCTGATCAGCCCGATCCGGTCGCGGGGCGAGAGCTGGCGGAAGAACGCCTGCAGGCCGCGCTTGGCCTGGTCGAGCTTGCCCTCCTCGCTCATCGAGCCCGAGACATCGACGACGAGCATGATGTTCGCCGGCTTGCGGTCCTCGCGCCAGGCGCGCTTGATCCGCGCCAGCACCGCCGGCTGGGGCAGCGACAGCACGCGCGTGGGCTGCGCCGGGTCGGCGCCGTGGGCGGCGTCGATCGGTGAGCCGGCGCGCGCGTCGGGGTCGCCGGGACGGAAGCCCGCGCGCGCGGCGACCTCGGCGTTGGTCGCCTTGGCCAGGTAGTCGACGAAGATCTCGCCGGCGGCCTTCTCACGCGCGTCGACCCACGGCGCGTTGAGCACGATCAGCGGGTTGTCGGAGAAGAACGTCCCCTCCTTGGGGTAGATCCCGACGAGCTTGGCGGCGCTGCCGCGCTTGCGGTTGTAGTCGATCAGCGTCGCCTCCTCCATCGCGACGGCGCTGGCGTAGGCGGGGCCGAAGCGCTTCATCTGATCGGCGAAGAACAGCGTCGTGTCGCCGTAGTGGACGATCGCGCGCTCGATGTCCTGGATCTCGTCGCGGACCTTCTGGGCGTTGACGTCCTGCTCGGTGAGGCCCTCGCGCTTGCCGGTCGCCGAGTAGTACTCGGCGGCGACGGCCGACAGGCCCGACGTCGAGAAGTCGGGGTTGGTGTGGCCGAGCTTGAACTGGCCGAAGCTCGGCTTCCCGTAGGCCGCCCAGCCGCGCTTGTCGAGCGCCAGCGCGAGGATCTGCTCGAAGCCGATCTGCTTGGCCGGCCAGCCCAGCGCGCGCGCCAGCGGCTCCCACATCGCGATCAGCAGCGGCGTACGCACGAGCGAGGCGTTCTCGTCGGGGACGTAGTTGGCGTCGGCCTCGAAGTTCAGCAGCCGCCCCCACAGCGACGAGGCCGGCGACCACAACGTGATCGGCAGGCGCTTGGCGGCGAGCTTGCGCTGGGCCTCACCCGACGACACGATCTGCGCGCGCACGAACACGGGCGCGCCCTCGTGCTTCTCCGCGCGCGCGTTGAACGCCTTGACGAGCGGGACGACGAGCGGCTCCTTCTCGGGCGAGTAGGCGAAGTCGACGACGATCGCGCCCGACGGCGCCTTCTGCGACGAGCCCCCGCCCCCGTCGTCGTCGCCTCCGCCGCTGCTGCTCACGCCGATCGCGATGACGACGGCGACGACGGCTGCGGCGATGACGGCGAAGCGACCGGGCGACACGAGGCCGCCAGTTTATGCGGCGGCGGGACGGGCGGCCTCCGCTTAGAGCTCGAGCGAGCCGTCGACGATCCGCTCGACCACGCGGGCGGCGTCGTCGACGAGCGCCGCGACCTCGGCGGGCGACTGCTTCCATCTGCCCAGCACGTGTGCGGACACGAGCTCGGGATCGGTGGAGTCCGGCCGGCCGACGCCGACGCGCACGCGGGCGAAGTCCGGCGATCCGAGCCCGGCCTTCAGCGACTTCAGGCCGTTGTGGCCGGCGAGGCCGCCACCGATGCGCGGGCGAATGTCGCCGAACGGCAGGTCGATCTCGTCGTGGACGACGAGCACGTGCTCGAGGTCGAGCTTGAGCGCGCCGCGTGCCGGGCCCACGGAGCGGCCGGAGTCGTTCATGTACGTCTGCGGCACCAGCAGCGCCACGCGCGGCTGGCCCGGCCCGATCCGGCCGTCGACGAAGCGCCCGGAGAACTTGTCCTTGGCCTTGCCGAGGTCCCAGCGCTCCTGCAGCGCGGAGATCACCTCGAAGCCGACGTTGTGCGGCGTTCGCGCGTACTCGGCCCCGGGATTGCCGAGGCCGACGATCAGCCAGTCGACCGGCGCCGAGGCGCCGAAGACGCGCAGCGGCTACTCGCCGTCGCCCGACGACTCGCCGGCGTCGTCGCCACCGCCGCCGCCGGAGTCCTCGCCATCGGCGGCAGCCTCGCCGTCCTCGCCGACGACCTCGGTCTCGGTCTCGAGCTCGTCGACCGTGGGCTCCTCCTCGACGCGAGGGGCGGTCAGCGTGGCGATGACGGCGTCGTCGGCGTCCTCGGCGACGACGATCGTCACGCCCGCCGGCGCCTGCAGCGCCGACAGCAGGATCGTGTCGCCGATCGACATCCCGGACACGTCGAGCGCGATCGACTCGGGGATGTCGGACGGCAGCGCCTCGATGTTCACCTCTCGGGTGACGTGCTCGAGGATGCCGCCCTCGGCGACGCCCGGCGACTCCTCGCCACCGGTCAGCTCGATCGCCACGGAGGCGCCGATCGGCTTGTTGAGGTCGACGCGCAGCAGGTCGATGTGGAGGTAGTTCCCGCGGACCGGGTGACGGTGTGAGCTCTTGAGCACGGCGGGCTGGGTGTCGCCGCCGATCGCGACCTCGAGCACGGCGCCGGAACCGGCCAGCGCGTGGCGCAGATCGCGCGCGTCCACGCTGAAGCTGACGGGGTCCTGGCCGCGGCCGTAGAGCACGCCGGGGACGAGGCCCTCGCGGCGCAGGCGGCGGGTCGCGCGTGACGAGCCGGTCTCTCGGGCGCTGATCTCGAGGCGGGTTGTATCGGTCTTGGTGGCCATGGGCGACCGCCGATGGTAGCGGCGGCCTCGCAAAAATGCCTTGCCGCCGGGGGTCTCAGCGTCCCGAGGAACGGACCTGCTGGGTGCCCTTGAAGATCCGCTGCAGGTCGAAGAACGCGGGCTTGCGCACGCCGTCGAAGGTGATCAGGCCCTTCTCGTGGATCGGCGGGTGCGGGCGCGGGTTGCCGCCCTCCCAGTTCGGTCGCACGCGGAACTCCTCAAGCGCCCAGTACAGCGCGCCCGACAGCCACGGCTTGGACGCATAGACGCCGAAGTGATAGTTCACGAAGTCCTGCTGGAAGGCGTACGTGCCCTTCTCCTCGACGGGGCCGTCGCGATTGGCCTCGGCGCCGGTCTCGGTGATCACGATCGCCTTGTCGGGGTAGCACTGGCGGATCGCATCGAGGTACTGCGACATCAGCGTGCGGTCGGCGATCTGGCCGTTAGGGCCCGGATACCAGCCGAAGTACTCGTTGATGCCGATGATGTCCAGCGGCGCGTACTCGGGCTGGCAGCCGGCCGCGGGATAGCCGGCGACGGCGTAGCCGACCGGGCGCGTCGGGTCGAGGCGGTGGGCGGTGTCCGCGGCGCGCTTGAGGTAGGCGGCCTGGACCGGGCCGGGTCGCGACGAGAGCTCGTTGCCGATCGACCAGACGATCACCGACGGGTGGTTGCCGTTGGCGTCAATGTTCTCGGAGAGCTCGCGCGCGGCGAGCTTGCGCACGCGCTGGGACTTCAGGTACTCCGTCTTGATCGCGTAGACGGGGATCTCCGACCAGATCATCAGCCCGAGCTGGTCGGCGCGCTCGGCCGTGTAGGGGTGCAGCGGGTAGTGCGAGCGCAGGACCGTGGCGCCGAGCTCCTTGGCCTCGTTGAGGACGCGGTCGCGGATGCCGTTGTTGATCGCGAAGCCGAGCTTGCGATCGTCCTCGTGCATGCCGACGCCGCGGAAGTTCAGCGGGCGGCCGTTGAGCTCCAGGCGCCCGCCGACGACCTTGATCGAGCGGATGCCCGACTGCAGGAACCAGCTCTGGGAGACGCGCTTGCCGGCGCGGGCGGTGATGCGGACGTCGTAGAGCGCGGGCGACGACGGCGACCACAGCCGCGGCCGCGGGACGCGCAGGCCGGCGCTGAAGCTCGCGAACTTCTTGGCGCCGACCGCGCGCCTGCCGAGGTTGACGCGGCGCCCGCCGAAGCTGGCGGTCAGGCGTGCCGTCGTCGACTTCTCGGCGTAGTTGCGCACGGTCACGCGGAACTGGATCGTCGCGGCGCACGTGGGGCACGGCAGGTTGGGGCGGACCTGCACGGTGCTCATGTCCAGCGGGTCGATCTTGCGCAGGTAGACCTCGCGCAGCAGCCCGCCGTAGTTCCACCAGCCGCCCGTCGGCGTCCCCGAGACCGAGAGCCCGGCCGGCGGGAAGTCAAAGCCGAAGCGCTTGTTCTCCACGCGCGCGACGAGCCGGTTGTTGCCGCTGCGCTTGAGCAGGCTCGCGGGCAGGCGGACCTCGAACGGCAGGTAGGCGCCGGCGTTCGTGCCGATCAGCGTGCCGTTGAGGTAGATCCGCGAGCGGTAGTTCACCGACTCGAAGCGGACGACCCAGCTGACCGCGCGCCGCGCGGTCGGCAGCTTGAAGTCCTTGCGATACCAGCCGACGGTGCCCTGGAAGGACTCCGTGCTGTCGTCGCCGGCGTTCCACGCGTTGGGGACCGTCGACGCGTTCCAGCCCTCCACGCCGGTCTGCTTGGCGAAGCCCTGGCTGAGGCCCTGGTTGGCCTTGTCCAGCCGGAACAGCCACTTGCCGTCGAGCAGGTAGCGCCCCGAGGGACCGTCCTTGTAGAGCGTCTTGGCGGCCGGAGCAACGGCCGCTTCGCTCGCCGCGGGCAGTGCGAGGGCGAGCGCCAGGGTGGCGAGGGTGACTCTGCGGGGGAGGGTCATACGGTGTTCAGCAACCCGCCTCGTTGCCGATCGGAGCGCTGAGGCGGCGGAGGCTAACGAAGGTACCGGCAGTAGGGTCCGCGCAGTGCAGCTGCGAGACCGGTACCTCGATCTGCTCGAGCAGACGCTCACGCACACCGCCTACACCCACCTGGACATCGGCCGGCCCGGGCGCAACCCGATCAGCCGGCGCGTGGTTCGGGCGTTCGAGCGCCTTGGCGTCGTCTTCCTGCGCATCGCACCACAGGACCGCGCCGCACGTGACCGCGGTGAGGACTGGCCGGTCTTCGCGCACACCATGGCCGGCGTCCAGCGTCTGCGAAACACACGCCGGTGCGTCGAGCAGGCCATCGGCGACGGCGTCCCCGGCGACCTGATCGAGGCCGGGACCTGGCGCGGCGGCTCGGCGATGATGATGCGCGCGGTGCTCGACGCCTGCGGCGACACCGAGCGCGCGCTGTACGTGGCGGACACGTTTGCGGGGCTGCCGGCGCCCGATCCCGAGCGCTACCCGGCTGACCAGGGCGCGCGCTGGCACCGCGAGCCGCGCCTCGCGGTCGACCTCGCCGAGGTGCGCGCGAGCTTCCAGCGCTTCGGCCTGCTCGACGATCGCGTCCGCTTCCTGGAGGGCCGGTTCGCAGACACCTTGCCCGCCGTCGCGGACCGGACGTGGGCGGTCGTCCGGGTGGACGGCGACATGTACGAATCGACGATCGACGCGCTGAGTCGGCTGTGGCCCGGCGTCGCCCCCGGCGGCTTCGTCATCGTCGACGACTATGGCGCGGTCGGCGCCTGCCGCCAGGCGGTCGACGAGTTCCGCGCGCAGCACGGGATCGACGCGCCCCTGCACATGGTCGACTGGACGGGAGCCTGGTGGCGGCGCGAACGCGACTGACGGGCATCGCGGTGGCGCTGACGGCGACGTGGGCGGCGACGCCGCCCGCAGGCGCGATCACGGTCGGGGTGCAGTCGTGGCAGCTGCCGACGGCGGCGGGCATGACCACGGCGCGCAGCGGCGGTGTCACCGCCCACCGCGTCGTCTTCGACTGGAGCACGATCGGCAAGGAGCGCGGGCGGCCGGACTGGAGCGGCTATGACAGCGTGATGACCGCAGCCGCCGCCGCGCGGGTCGATGTCCTACCCGTGCTGTTGGGCTGCGCCCCGCATGTGTGCCAGCGGCGCCTCGCGCCGCCCGTGACCACAACGCGACGCCGAGCCTGGGCGCAGTTCGCGGCCACGGTGGCGCGGCGCTACGGGCGCGGCGGGAGCTTCTGGACCGCCCACCCCGAGCTCGCAGCGCGGCCGCTGCGCGCCTACCAGCTCTGGAACGAGCCCAACCTCATCGCCTTCTGGGACGGGCGCCCCGACGCCCGGGAGTACCTGCGCCTTGCCGCCGCGTCGGGCGCGGCGATCAAGGCGGTCGACGCGAACGCGACGATCGTGCTGGCCGGGCTGGCCGAGAGCCGCCGCGGTGTGCCCGTGACGGCGTACCTGGCGCAGCTCTACGCGCTGCCCGGCGCGCGCAGCGCCTTCGACGTCGCGGCAGTCCACCCGTACGCGCGCACGAGCGCGGCCGCCATCGACGGCGTGCGCCGCTTCCGCGCCGTGATGAACGCGCGCGGCGATCGGCGCACGCCGATCTGGGTGACGGAGGTCGGCTGGGCCACCGGTGGGCCGCAGAGCCCGTTTCGCGTCGGCCGCACGCGCCAGGCGTCGCTCGTCGGTGCGTTGCTGCGCGCGCTGCGCGGCAGGCCGGCCGGTGACCGCGTCCACGCCGTCTACCTGTTCTCCCTGCAGGATCGCCGCCTGCGCGCCGACGAGGCCGACTGGTTCGCGCCGCACACCGGCCTGTTCGACGTCGCCGGCCGTCCCAAGCCGAGCTGGCGGGCGCTGACGGCGTTCACCGGCGTCGCTGCGAGCGCGGCGCGGCTCCCGCCCGCGCCGCGCTAACGCGACAGGCGCCGCTGCGCGGCGCCGGCGAGACGGTGGCGCGCCCCGACCGCCCGTCCCACGACACCCGGACGCCGCCGGGCGCCATCGTCGCGTTCGATCATCGCCAGCAGCGGAGCCGCCGTGACGCTCCAGCGCCGCTCCGCCGCCGCCCGGGCCAGCTCGGGCGCGAAGGCGGCGCGGCCCAGGTCGGCGATCTCGACCAGAGCACCGGCAAGGGCCGTCACGGCACCGGGCGCCACGACCCGCCCGAGGCCGCGCCCGCTCACCAGCTCCGCGGCCGGATCGCCGGCGCTGCAGGCGACCGGCACGCCGGCCCACACCAGGTCCAGGATGCGAACGCGCTCGGCGAAGCGGCTCTCGACACCGGCCGGATGCATGCAGACGCCGACGTCGACCTCGAGCAGCACGTCGGCGCGGCGGTCGTAGTCCGTCCACTCCGCCGCGACGTGCAGCCCGGCGTCGCCGAGGCGCGCACGCGCGTCGGCCAGGGCCGCACCGCCCGGAGCGTCTGCGCCGGGACGCCCCGCGCCGGCGACCACCAGCACCCAGCGCCGATCGCGCTCGCGCAGCGCAACCAGGGCGTCGACGACGGTGCGCAGGTCCAGCCACGGCCAGACGCCGCCGTTCCAGACGGCGATACGCGCGTCGGCGGGCACCGCCATCCCGCGGAGCACCGGCGCCGCGGGCGTCCGCGGCGGCTCCTCGGGCACCCCCGATCCGACGACCGCGATCAGGCCAGTGAGCGTGGGGTCGGCTGCGTGCGCCCGGGTCGTGACCCGGCGCGACGCCGCCAGGTACCCGAGCCACATGTCGCGCTGACGCTCGCTCGCGCAGACGAACGCGTCGGCCGTGCGGGCGGCGTGGGTGAGCCGGTCGATGCGCAGCGTGTCGAGCGCGCGCAGGCGCCGCGGTCCGGCGACCGGATGGGCGTGCAGGCCCTCGAACGGCTCGGGGTTGTAGAGGTCCGCGATCCAGCGGGCGCGGGCGCGGGCCAGGCGCATGGCGAGCGCCGGGGCCAGCGGCGGTGCGACGACCACGTCGGCGTCGGCCACCAGCCGCCCGAACGCGGCCGCGTCGGCGGGGTCGTACACCTGTGGCGGCGGGACGCCCGCGAGGGCGGAGCTCCCGGACGGTGCAACTAGCACCACGTCGTGGGAACGCGCGAGAATGCGCGTGAGCTCGGCGTACCTGATCCCGGGGCCGGCCATCTGGGGACCGACGCGGTCAGGTGCCACCAGCGCGACCCTCCTGATCCCGTGCCGTCCAGCGTTCCCATCAAAGCCTGGCTCCTCCCGCAGTCCGGTGCGCGCAGCGGTCTCGTGTTCTTCCTGTCGCGCGCGCTCGGCGCCGCGCTGACACTCGGCCAGCTCGCCGTCGTCGCCGCCCTGTTCTCCGCGGACGTGACGGCGACGTTCTTCGTGCTCTGGACGCTCGTCTGGGGCGGCTCGGTCTGGCTGCGCTTCGGCGTGGATCAGCTCATCCCGAGACATGCGGCGCGAGCGAGGATATCCGGCGACCTCAGCCACCTCGGCGCCGCGCGAGGGGTCATCCGCCGGACGACGCCGGCGCTTGCGCTCGCGCTCGCCGTGCTGACGGCGACGATCGTGCCGGGCCTCAGCGCGACCGGGGTCCTCGCCGCCACGGCGCTGTGCCTGGCGGCGGCGTTCGCGTGGGCGGTCATCGGCCTGCTGGCCGCCCTGCTGCGCGGCTATGGCGTCGTCGGGCGCTCGGGGGTGGTCCAGAGCCTGGTCCCGTCGATCGCGTTGCTGTGTGCCTGTGGCGGAGCGCGGCTCGCCGGCGACGAGTGGCTCGCGTTGCTCGCGGCCAGCACGCTGGCGCTGTGGCTCGCGCTCGGCGCGGTCCTGCTGCTCACGACGGCGGCGGTCGGCGCCGCGGCGGTTCGGGCCCTCCTGCTCGGGTCCGGGCCGATCGACCGCGAGCAGCTCGCCGCCGGCCTGCTGACGTTCATCGCCGAGGCCGGCCTGGCGTTCCCTGTGCTGCTCGCCTCGGCGCTCGGCGCATCCAGCGGTGAGGTCGCGGGCCTCTATGCGGCCGCGCGGGTGGCCGCGGTCTTCTCGTGGCCGGCGGGCGCCGTCGCGGCGGTCGTGACGCCGCGACTGGCGGAGGCGATCGCCAGGCGCGAGGGCGTCGGCCCGCTGCTGCGCCGCGCGACGCTGGCGGCCGCGGCGCTGTCGATCCCGCTCGCGCTCGTCGGGATGCTCTGGCCGGAGGTCTTCCTCGGAGCGATGAGCAACGAGTTCGAGCCCTACAGGACGCTGCTCGTCATCCTCGTCGCGGGGCGGTTGGTCGATGCGTGCGCCGGCCCGCTGTCAGAGGCGCTGATCGTCGGTGAGCACGCGCGTCGCGAGCTGTTGAACGTGTGCGTCTTCGCGACCGTCACGGTCGCCGGCGGGGTGCTGCTCGAGCCCGCTCACGGCGTCGAGGGCCTGGCGACCGCCGTCGCCCTTGGCACGGCCGCGTGCAATGTGCCGCGGCTGATCGCCGTGCGCCGCGCGCTGCGATCCGCGTGGGCACCCGCCGGCGACTCCGAGCAGCCGACCCCCGCGGCGCCGCGGCCGGTCATGGCGGCGGTGGCGGCGCTGTCGGTGATCGGTGTGTGCGCCGCGTTCGACCTCGCGGTCGCCGGCGGACTGCTGGACGCCGTGGCCGGCGACGTGCTGCTCACGCTCGTCCTCGCCAGCGTGGGCGTGACGTTCGCCGTCGCCATCGCCGAGGCGCACCGGCGGGCGGGCGGCTCGTGGTCGGCGGTGCTCGCGTCGCCGCTCGCCATCGCCGTGGTCGCCTGGGGCACGATCTTCGCGCTGCGCCCGCTCGAGCTCTGGCTGTGGCCCGACGCGACGACGGTCGCCCTCACCGCGCTCGGCTTCACGTTCGAGGACCTCACGAAGACAGCGGCGATCGGCGCGCTGGGCTGCGCGGCATGGACGCTGGGGTATCTGCCGATGCTCGGGCCCGCCGGGCGCCCGCGGGTCCCCGCGCTGGCACGCGAGCAGGCGATGCCGCGCGGCCACCTGGTCACGGGGGTCGTGCTGCTCGGCATCGGCAGCGTGCTCTTCGGGGCGCTGTTCATCCGCCAGGGCGGGTTCGGCGTGCTGACGAGCGCGCCGGGAGCGCTGCACAACGACGGCCAGTCCAGCGGCTACGCGGTGCTCGGCGTGTGGATCGTGCAGGGCGTCGCGCTGCACGCGCTCGTCTCATGGCTGCGCGGCGGCGGCCGGCGCGCTGCCTGGCTGTTCCCGCTCGCCACCGCTCTCGCGGTGATCGCGGCGATCACGATGCAGGCCCGCGGCCTGCTGTTCCTCGGCGTCGTCGCGGGCGCCGTGATCGTGCTCTGCCAGCGCACGCCGTCGCGGCGCGCCGTCGCCGTCACGCTCACGGCCGGCCTGATCGCGATTCCCGCGCTGGCGTTCCTGCAGCAGATCCGCACGTACTCCCAGCACCGCTCGGCGGGCGATGCCGTGCAGCTCGCGCTGCACACGCCGCCGGCGACCTTCCAGGTGTCTGACCTCAGCGTGTTCGACAACCTCGTCGCGCTGCACGCGCTGGTCCCCGATTCCGTTCCTCGGCTGAACGGGTCCTCGCTGACCGACGTCCCGCTGGCGTTCGTGCCGCGCACGCTCTGGCCCGGCAAGCCCCAGCCCGTCGATCAGCAGGTGTCCGCGCTGCTGTATCCGGGGTCGACCGCGGGGACGCCGGTGGGCCTGCAGGGCGAGTTGCTCTGGAACTTCGGATTGCCCGCGGTGCTGTTCGGGGCGCTGCTCGTCGGCGCGCTGATGGGCGTGCTTGCGCGCGCCCGCCGGGCGATACGCGGGCCCGGCGCGCTGATCGTCTACGGAGTCGCAGTGGCGAGCGTCGTCGCCCCGCTGACGCGCGCGCTCGCGCCGATGACCACCAACACCGGCCTCGCGCTCGCCGGCTGCGGGCTCGTCGCGGGCGCGATGACGCCGCGCGTTCAGGCCGCGCTCGCGCGCGCGGCCACGCGCTTGAGCGCCCGCCTGCGCGCCTTCGGTGAGGGCGCGGACGCGCCGGCGCCCTCCGCCGGCGCGCGCTTCGAGCGGCTCGACGGGCTGCGCGGGCTCGCCGCCGGCGCCGTGATCTTCACGCACGTCTGCGTCGGCCTCGACACACCGAACCCCTCGCCGGTCGGCAACCTCGGCACGCCGTTCGGACAGTCGGCGGTGATGCTCTTCTTTGCCGTCTCGGGCTTTGTTCTCTACCGCCCGTTCGTCGCTGCGCGTGCCGCCGGCCGGCCCGAGCAGCCACTCCGTCGCTTCGCGCTGCGCCGCGCCGCGCGACTCATCCCGGCCTACTGGGTGATCCTCACGATCTACGCCGCACTCGGCGGCGCGCCGCAGGCGTTCACGGAGGACTGGTGGCGCTACTACCTGCTGCTTCAGGTCTACGCGACCGACCCGATCCTCGTGCAGGGCGGCATCCCGCCGGCCTGGACGCTGTCCGTCGAGGTCAGCTTCTACCTGCTGCTCATCGGGTTCGTCGCGATCGTTCGCCGGCTCGCGCGCCGTCAGCCCGATGCTGCGCGGCGCTGGCGCGTCGAGCTGCTCGCGCCGCTGCCGCTGATCGCGGTCGGCGTGACCTTGATGCTCGTCTCGATCTACGACCCCGACTGGGTGATGGCGGCGCGCACGCTGCCCGGTACGGTCCACACGTTCGCCGTCGGGATGCTGCTGGCGGTGGTGAGCGTCCGCGCCGAGCACGGCTGGCAGCTCCCGCGCGCTCTGCGGGCGATCCGCGATCACTCGACGGCGTGCATGGTCGTCGCGCTCGTCTGCGTCGTCGCGATCAACCGCGCGCAACTGTGGCCGACGCCCGACGATCCGTTCCGTGTCCTCGACCTCGACACCTACGCCGCGTGCCTCGCTGCGGCGAACGTGATCGCCTTCGCGCTCCTCGCCCCCGTGGCGCTCGGTGCGACGCCGACCGCGCCGCTCATGCGCTTCCTGCGTGGGCGCCTGCTGATATGGCTGGGAATCGTCTCGTACGGCACCTACCTCGCCCACTGGCAGCTCATCAGCTGGCTGGTCGACCCGCTGCGTTTCGGCCCACTGGTTCCGCATCTGCTCGTCGCGCTCGTGTTCGTCTACGGCGGTGCCGTGCTGATCGGCGCGCTCTCGTGGTACCGGATCGAGCGTCCGGTCATGCGCGCCGTCGCGGTGGGGCGCCGGCGCGACCCCGGACCCGGTCCTGTCGATCGGCCCGCCGCAGTACGATCGCCCGCATGACTCGTGGGCTGAGCGCCCTGGTCGCGGGTGTCACGGCGATCATCCTGCTGGCAGCATGCGGCGACGGCGAGCTGCCCGCCAAGCGCGGGCTGCCGGCCAACAGCGCGCTGGTCTCGACCGCCGACGTCGTCAAGTACAAGCCGCACAGCCCGCAGCGGACGTTCATGGCGTGGTGGCGGGCGATGCAGTACACCGACGGACGCAGCTATCTGGCGCTGCTGAGCGAGCCGCTGCGCGAGCGCCGCCGGGATGACCGGGGCTACCGCGCGCAGCTGCCGATCATGGCCCGCCAGCTGCTGCCGACGCGACCGCACATCACCCGCGTGGAGATCCAGGGCGACCGCGCGACGCTCTACGCGCAGATCGAGTTCCGCAGCCTCGTCGGCGCCGACAAGTACTCCTCGACACGCTTCCCCCAGGCCTTCCCGATGGTTCGCGAAGGCAGGGAGTGGCTGATCGCCGACGACCTCTTCGTCGAGGCGGGCGCCGCCCCAGAGCTGCTCAAGCAGCAGCAGAGCTCGGCGCGAGCCGGCGTTCGCCAGACCGACGTCGTGACGGTCACGGTGGCCGCGCCGGCGACGCCCGCCGTGCCGGCGGTCACGCCGCCGCAGGCACAGCAGCAAGAGCAGCAGCCCTAGCGGCGCGCCACCGCGCGCAGCAGGTCCCCGCGGACCGGATCGGCGCGCAGGACGCCACGGCTGAGCCAGACATCCCGGGCGAGGCTCGCCGCGGCCCGCGGCCGCAGCCGGGCGCGAGGCGACCGGTAGGCCCAGCGCGGGATGGTGACCATCTCGACCACCTCCAGCCCGGCTCGCTCCAGCGCGGCGCGCAGCGCCGCGGGGGTGAAGTGCGTCACGTGCGAACGGTCGGCGAGCGCCGGCCAGCGGGCGCCGAGGCGCTCGGCGAGCGGACTGGCGGCGTTGGGCACCTCGAGGAAAACCAGTCCTCCTGGACTGACGTGCGCTGCACAGGCACGCAGCAGGGCGACGGGGTCGGCGGCGTGCTCGATCACGTGCCACGCGCATGCGGCCTCTGCGTTGGGTACCGGGGCCTGCTCCTCGGCGAAGCCGGTCGCGACGTCGAGGCCGAGCATGTCGCGCGCATGGGCACTCAGCGCCGGCGACGGCTCGACGCCGCTCACATCGAAGCCGCGATCGCGGGCCGCGTCGAGGAACCAGCCCGCAGCCGCGCCGACCTCGTAGAGCCGCCCCGTCTGCATCCATGCGGCCATCCAGTCCAGGCGCATGCGCGCTTCCAGCCGTCGCTGGGGGTGGTCCCATTGAACGTCGACGTGGTCGGCGAGGTAGTCGTCCGACGCGTACGCGCCGACGTCCGGGGTGTCGCCGAAGTGCGCGCCACACGAGGCGCACGAGACCAGCCCGGGCTCGGCGAAGCGCGAGCGGCCGAGATCGCCACCGCAGATCCGGCAGCCGGTCACGACGCCGTCACCCGCACGCTGCGCGCGTGGCGGCGTCTCAGGCCGTCGCGCAGCGTCACGTCGGCAAGTCCTCGCCCGGGACGTGGCGCACGGTCGCCACAGTCGCGGTAGCCGTGGATGCGCGCTCGTGCCGGCGACAGCGAGCGATGACGGCGGGCGAGCTCGAGCACGGCCAGCCCCTCCACCGCGAGCACCCACCCCGCCGTCGCGGGCGAGTGCAGCAGCCCGTACTTGCGGATCAGCCGACCCCGGCTGGCGCCGACGATCGCGGCCTTGGCCACGGAGTCGTAGCCGAGCGTCGCCGAGCCGGCGTGCAGCGCGCGGGCCTGGGTCACGAGCGCGCAGCGCTCCCCTGCGATGCGCAGGCGCAACGCGAGGTCGACGTCCTCGAAGTAGGCGAAGAAGCCGGGGTCGTACCCGCCGGCGCGGCGGAAGACCTCGCGATCGAACGCCGCGGCGCCCCCGGAGGGGCCCAGCGGCGGTGGCGGCTCGCCGTCGAGGACGGCGACGTCGTGGTCCTGCAGGTGGTCGTAGGCGCCGAGAAAGCGATCGACGACGATGCCCGCCGTCTCGATGAGTCGCGGTTGCTCGGCCTTGAGCAGCACGCCGCCGGCCATGCCGGCGTCGCCGATTCCGCCGACGAGCGCCTCGAGAAACCCCGCGCCGGCCTCGATGTCGTCGTTGAGGACGACGAGCGTGCGACCGCGCGCGTCTGCCGCGACCGCGTTCACGGCGCGCGCGAACCCGAGGTTCGCTCCCATCTCCAGCACGGCTGCACCCGCCCGGGCGGCGTCGGCGGCGGCCTCGACGGGCATGCCGTTGTCGGCGACGCGCACCTCGGCCCCCGCCCCGGTGAGCTGCTCGACGAGCGCGACCAGGCGCGTCCCGCCGTGCAGCGACGGGATCAGCACCGAGACGGCGCTCATCGCGGGTGGGCGAGCTCCGTCAGGTGGCGGCCGAGGTCGGCGACGAACCGCTCACGGGAGAAGCGCTGCGCCGATGCCGCCAGCGCCGCGCTGTTCCACGAGCGTCCGGCGACCTGCGCGACACCCGCGCGGATCGCCTCCGTCGTGGCGGCATCGATCGTCACGCCGGTGACGCCGTCCTGCACGATGTCGCGGGCACCGCCGCGGCTGAGCGCGAGCACGGGCGTGCCGGAGGCCAGCGCCTCGGCCATCGAGATCCCGAAGTCCTCTTCGCCGACGTGGATGAAGCCGCCGGCGCCCCCCAGCAGCGAAGCCAGCTCGCGACGCGAGATCCACGACCGCAGCTCGACGTTCGGCGGCAGCGTCGCGCGCAGCTGGTCGGCCAGCGGCCCGACGCCGACCATCGTCAGCCGCTGCGGCAGGCCGCGGAACGCCTCGATGACCTCCTGCGGGCGCTTGTACGGCGTGAGCCGGTGCACCCACGCGAAGTGGTCGGGGTCCTTGACCGCCGCCGGCGCGAACTCGTCGACCTCGACCGGCGGATGGACGACCGGCGCATCGCGACCGTACGCCCGCGCGATGCGCTCGGCAACCGCCGCCGAGATCGCGATGTACCCGTCGACCCGCGCCGCCGCCGCCAGGTCGCGCCGGCGCATCGAGCCCGACACGGCCTTGAGCGTCCGCGCCGTCGCACCACGGACGCGGGCGCCGTCGATCTCGGGGCTCCAGATGTAGCGCGCGGGCGTGTAGCAGTAGCAGGCGTGCAGGGCGCCCGGGGCGCGCGGGCGCGCGTTGACCGCGAACGCGTGCGAGGAGCACACGACGACGTCGTAGCCCTCGAGCGGAAGCCGCTCGAACCAGCGCGGCATGTACGGCAGCAGGTAGCGCCAGCGCCCCGGCTTGTGGCCGCGCTGGCGGATCCCGGGCAGGTGCGTGACCGTGGCGTCGCGGACGACCGCGGCGGAGAGCGCCGGACTGAGGACCTCGTGTGCGGCGTGAAACGTGTAGAGGTCGCAGCTGGCGGCGTCGGCGAAGACCCCGGTGATCATCGCCTCGACGGTCCGCTCCGACCCGTGCATGCCCTGCAGCCAGTCGTGGACGACCGCCACGCGAGCGCCCGCGAACGGCCCGGGGGCCGTCGTCGAGATCGCGGGCGTCGTGGTCGAGGTCGGGTTCAAGTCGCCGGAACGATGTCAGGGAGCCAGGGCGGCCGCGACCACGGCGTAGCGTGGGGCGAGCTCGGTCGCGCGCCGAAGGCTCGCATCCGCGCCGGTCACGTGCCCGGCCTTGGCCTGCAGGCGGGCGGCGACCAAGTGTGTCCGCCAGTCCTCGGGGTCGCGGTCGACGGCCGCGACGATCGCCCGCACCGCGCCGGCTGCATCACCAGTGCGCTCGCGGACCAGCGCTTCCTGCAGGCGCGGCGAGGCCGCCCATGGCTGAAGCCGACGGGCGGCCAGGGCGCGATCGAGTGCCCGCGCCGTGTCCCCGCGGGCGGCGGCCGTCCGGCTGGCGTCGATCTCGGTCTGCGCCAGCCACGGCCAGAGCGTGAGCAGCAGCCCGGCGACACCGAGTGCGGCGACGGGCGCTCCGACGCGCAGGCGCGGGCGGGCGGCTGCGCCCGGCGCGCACAGCACCGCAAGCGCCAACAGCGCGACGGCCGCCACCGCGGGAATGTTCCATGCCCAGTCGATCTGCACGCCCAGCAGCAGGCCGCTCGCGGCGCCGACCAGCGCCGCCGCGGCCGCGCGATCGGCGTCCGGCAGACCGCCCAGCGTGCGCGTCGCCGCCCAAAGCGCGACCGCGACGAACGCGAGCAGGAGGCCCACACCGAACAGCCCCAGCTCGGCAAGCGTCTGCAACCCCAGCGAGTGCGCGTCGCGGACGGTGTCGCTCAGCGTCCCGTGCTGCGCCCACCACGACTCATAGCCCCCCATCCCGCGGCCTGCGACCGGCCGGCTCTCGAACGCGTCGACCGCCGCGGACCAGAACTGCCAGCGACCGCTCCCAGTGCCGCTGAGCAGATGCGAGGCGACGAACCCCGGCGCGTCGGCAGCCGCGGTCGCGTCGGGCGGAGCGGTGAAGCGCTCCCAGCGCTCCGCCGGGTCGATGACGAGGACGGCCAGCGCGCCGGCCGCGACGACTCCCACGCCCACGGCGATCGCCGCTCCCCGCGACAGGCGCGGCCGAGCAAGCACCCGAGCGCGCCCCCCGGCGATCGCGAACACGACGAGACCCGACACCGCCACGAGCACCGCGCCGCGCGAAGACGTGTAGTAGATGGCGATCCCCGCCGCGACCGCGCCGGCGACGGCGAGCCCGCGGACGATCGCCGGGCGCGGCGCGAGCGCGCGCCCGACCAGCAGCGGGATGCCGGCCGCCAGCAGCATCCCGAGGCCGTTCCAGTACTGCAGCGGGTAGCTGAGACGCGACTGGACCGCGGGGACGACGCGCGGCAGTGCGCCCGGGTCCACGACGCTGGGGAACCACCGCGACGCCAGCGCGATGAGCGCGATCGCCGCGATCCCCGCCGCCAGGCCGTCCGCCAGCGCGGCGACATCGCCGATGCGCAGCACCCCGGCGACGACGACGAACACGCCGGCGTACAGCGCGAGGCGCGTTCCTTCCGCGAGCGCCGCCTCGGGGTCTGCCGCCCAGACCGCCGACAGCATCGCCAGGGCAGCGAGCGCCCCGAGCAGAGCGCCCGCGAGCGCGCCGGCGCGAGTCAGCGCGAAGGCGCCGAGCAGCACGCTCGCCAGCAGTCCGGCTACCACGATCGCCGTGAGCGCAGCGCGCGCGCCGAGACCGTGGCCACCGCCGTTCAGCGCGACGGCGACAAGGCCCGCGGCGGCGGCTAGGGTGACCGCATTCCCGCGCATCGCGCCCACCCTACGGCCTGCGTTCTCGCGCTCCTCGGCGTCGCAGCGCTTTCCGGCGCACCCGCGGCATCCGCCGCCCAGATCGTTCCCGACGATGCCGCACTGACGGAGTACGTCCAGGGGCTGCCAAGCGCCGAGGGCCCGCTGCTGCCAGGCGCTGCAGAGCCTCCGGTCACACCGCAGCTCGCGCCGCTCGTCGAGCGCGACCTCGCGACGCTTCCGCCGGATCGAGCGACCGCCCTGCGCAAGGTGGCGACGCTTCCGTCGCTCGGCGCGCCGCAGAGCGCTCCCGTGCGGGACGCGCGCCCGCCGGGCGCCGGCGCGATGCCGGCACCCGGGGCCCAGCAGCCCTCGACGGCGGGCGCGCTGCGCCGCGCCGTCAGCGACGCCCCGGCCGGTGCGATCGTGCTCGCGCTGTCGCTCGGCTGCTGCCTTGGCGCGGCCGGAACGGTCGCCGTCAAGCGGCACGGCCGCTGACGCGGCCGTCGCGTCGCCGGCTCAGCAACTCGCCTCGTTGTCGATCGGAGCGCTGAGGCGTCCGAGCGTGACCGAGGCACCGGTCACGAAGCTCCAGGTGCGCTTGACCGTGACGCACTGGACGATCGGCAGCCCGTCGTTCTCGACATCCGCCCAGGCGACGCGCGCCGGCGCGGTCTTCGTGCCCAGCGAGTAGGCGGTCTTCGACTCGTACTTGAGGATCTTGGGGTCGCCGAAGGACCTGTAGCGCGGCGAGGTCTGGGTCTGCTTGACGAGCAGGTCGTAGACGCGGTCGCGCTCGGCGCCCGCGGCACCGAGGAATCGCGCGAGCTCGAAGCTCACCAGGAGGAAGGCGATGACGGCGATCGCGATGACGGTGCGGCGGCGCACCGCGCGGAAGCTATCGCGGCTAGTGCAGCGGCGGGTCCTCGCCGCTCAGCTCGAGGAAACGCTGGACGCTCGTCTCCTGGCGGTCGAGCTGCTCGGCCAGGCGCCCGGCCGCCTCGGCGCAGCGCGCGGCGAAGTCCTCGAGGCAGCGCTCCGGGTCGTCGGGCAGTGGGTAGACGTGGGCGACGTCCTGCTGGGCGCAGGCGATGCCGAGCGGCGGGCGGCCCTCGGCCAGCGTGCGCGCGCCGCAGACCGGGACGATCGTCAGGCGCTTCTCGGGCGCGACGAGGGCAACGGGCATCAGCCGGTGGGCCGGGAGGTTCACGGGCAGCGCGACGCTGCGATCGACGCCGACCGGCGTGTCGTCGAGCTCGGCCAGCGCCTCGCGCCAGACGCAGAGCACGGTGTCGGCCGCGAGCAGCGCGTCTCGCAGCGCACGGGCCTGGGCGGAGTAGAGCGCCTCGGCCTCCTCGCGGTCGTGCGCGCCGTGGAGGTCGAGGTCGCACGGCACGCGCAGCAGGTCGGCGGCGCGAACGGCACTGCCGGCCCCGCGGTCGCCGTTGGCGATGAACGTCTGCACCGTGCCGAGGTCGCGGCGGCCGTGGAAGATCACGGTCAGGGCTTCGCTGAGCATCAGCCCATCGATGCGTAGAGCAACAGCGGCCGCGTCCTCGGGGTCGATCAGCGCGCGGCGGAGGATCTCATCCGCGTCGTCCATGTGCACATGGTTATCGACCGGACGGACGCTGTGCTCCACCTCCGGGTAGATATCGTCTGCCTTCATGGCCAAGCTCTTCTACAAGCCGTTCGGGATCATCGCCGGTCTGATCGCCGGATCCTTGGCGACGCGCATCTTCAACGCGCTGTGGTCCAAGGTCGATCCCGAGGGCACGGAGAAGGGCCCGCAGCCCAAGCTGCGCGAGGCCTCGCCCGCGAAGGCGGTCGCCGGGACGGCGCTGCAGGCAGCGACGTTCGCCGGGACGAAGGCGGTCGTCGACCGTGCCTCGCTGCGAACGTTCGAGCACCTCACCGGCGCCTGGGCGGGCGACAAGCCGCCCAAGCCCGCCGACGATCAGACCGCTAGCGCCTGATCACGAAGCCGCGCTCGGCGAGCGCCTCGAGCGCCTGCTCGAAGCGCGCGTAGTCGCGGCTGAGGAGGTGGTCGAGCGGGCGGCCTTGCGGCCCGCTCGTGCGCAGCCAGCGCTTGAGCGCCTGGGGATGGACCTTGCCCGCCGCCTCCTCGGTCAGCGCGAGCAGGATCGGCAGTTGCGGCTTGTGGTCGAGCTCGCCGGAGACGAGCGTCAGCGGGTCGGCGTCCAGCGCTGTGCAGAGCTCGTCCTCGTCGAGGCCGAGGCGTTCCATGAGGACGGCTGCGGCGGTCGAGCTCAGCGGGCTAGTCCCTGGCACGCCGGGCGAGGCCGCGCCCCGCCCTGACAACCCAGGCAGCGATAAGCCCGACGAAGAAGAACGCCGAGACCAGTCGAGCGCCGAACCACACGACGCTGCCGAGGTCCATGTTCCCGTCGGTAAAGAGCCGGACCACCAAGGTCCCGACGGAGAACAGCGCGATGATCACGCTGAGGCCAAGTGGCAAGCCGAGCAGCTGCGTCCTTGAATCAACCCGTGTTTCGTCCCAGGCGGCCTTCAGTTGGGAGTCGTCGCGTACTCCCCAGTAGACGAGGATCCGATGGACCTGCGTGGCCACGGTCAGAACAGCTGGTTCTCGCCATCGAAGACCTCGCTGACGGAGTCGTCGGTGAAGATCCGGCGGATCGAGTCGGTCAGCAGATCGGCGCACGACAGGACGAAGAGGTTGTCCGGCGCGCCGGCGCGCAACGGGATCGTGTCGGTGACGACGATCTGCTCGAACGGCGACGCGGCGAGGTTCTCGAAGGCGTTGCCGGAGAGCACGGCGTGGGTCGCCGCGGCGTAGACGCGCGTTGCGCCCTCGTCGAGGACGGTCTGCCCCGCTGCGCGCAACGTCCCGGCGGTGTCGATCATGTCGTCGAGGATGACGGCGGTCTTGCCCTTGACGTCGCCGATGACGTAGCCGATCTCGGCGACCTGCTGGGCGGGACGCTCCTTGTCGAGGATCGCGAGCTCGGCGCCGATCTTCGACGCGAACTTCTTGTTCAGCTTCACGCGACCGACATCGGGTGCGACGACGACGAGGTCCTGCAGGCCGAGGTCGATGAAGTACTGCGAGAGCATCATCAGCGCGGTCATGTGATCGACGGGCTTGGAGAAGAAACCCTGGATCTGACCGGCGTGGAGATCCATCGTCAGGACGCGGTCGGCGCCCGCGGCCTCGAGCATCCGCGCGACGAGCCGCGCCGAGATCGGCTCGCGTGGCGCGGACTTCTTGTCCTGGCGGCTGTAGCCGAACCACGGGGTGACGGCGATGACGCGATGCGCGCTCGCGCCGACCGCCGCGTCGATCATGAGCAGCAGCTCGACGAGCGCGTCGTTCACGGAGATCCCGGTGTCCGGGTTGCCGCACATCGGCTGGATCAGGAAGACGTCGGCGCCGCGGATCGACTCCTGGAAGCGGCAGTAGACCTCGCCGCTGGAGAACGTCTTGACGGTCACCGGGCCGAGGTCGACCCCGAGCTTGTCGGCGATCTTCGCCGCCAGTTCCGGGTTGGCGCGGCCGCTGAACAGCATCAGCCGCTTGTCGTAATCCATCGGAAGGCTGGTCGCCTGGGACACCGCCCGCGCGAGTGTAGGGACGCCCCCCGACAGTTCCGTCTGCATGCTCATCACGACTCCGGCTCGGACTTCGCCGCTGCTCTGCGCGCAGCATAGCCCGCGATGTTGGTCTGGCGCGCGCGCGCTACCCCGAGCGCGCCGTCGGGAACGTCCTTGACGATGACCGAGCCGGCCGCGGTCCAGGCGTCGTCGCCGACCGTGACGGGTGCGACGAAGCTGACGTCGACGCTTGACTTCACGCGCGCGCCGATCGTCGTGCGGTGCTTGCTGACGCCGTCGTAGTTGGCGGTGATCGTGCCGGCCCCGAGGTTGCTCGACGGCCCGACGTCGGCGTCTCCCAGGTAGGAGAGGTGGGGCACCTTGGTGCCCTCCCCGATGTCGGAGTTCTTGACCTCGACGAACGTGCCGATCTTCGAGCCGTCGCGCAGCAGCGTGCCGGGGCGCAGGTAGGCGAACGGGCCGACCGAGACGCCGGCCTGGATCGTCGCGCCGGTCGCGTAGGTGTGGATGAGCTTGGAGCTCGGGCCGACGGTCGTGTCGATCAGCGTGCTGCTCGGGCCGATCGTGGCGCCCGGGCCGATCTGTGTCGCGCCACGGAGGACGGCGCCGGGCTCGAGCGTCGCGTCGGCGTCGATCGTCACGTCGGCGTCGACGGTCGTCGCCGCAGGGTTGACGACGTTGACGCCGTTTCGCATGTGTGCGTCGAGGATGCGCCGCTGCAGGGCCTCGCGGGCGCGCGCGAGCTCGGCGCGGTCGTTGATGCCGACGAGCAGGCCGGGGTCGTCGAGGTCGACGCCCTCGACGCTGGCCGCCAGCGCGATGAGGTCGGTGAGGTAGAGCTCGGCCTGGGCGTTGTGGCTCTGCAGGCGTGGGAGCTGCGCTTTCAGCGCCGCGCCGTTGAAAACGTAGACGCCGACGTTGATCTCGTCTATCGCGAGCTCCTCATCGGTCGCGTCGCCGGGGACCTTGGTCTCGACGATCCGCAGCACGCGGCCGTCTTCGTCGCGGACGACGCGCCCGAAGCCGCTCGGATCGGGGACGCGGACCGTGGCGACCGAGGCTTGCGCGTTCGCCCGCGCGTGGCCGGCGACGAGCTTGGCGAGCGCCTCGGCGGTGATCAGCGCGGCGTCGCCGTTGATGACGACGACCGTCTCGTCGGCGCTCAGCAGATCAGCGACGGCAGCGACCGCACCGCCGGTGCCGTTGGCGACCGGCTGCACGGCGAGCTCGCTGCCCTCAGGCAGGTTGCCCTCGAGCGCGCCGTCGGGCCCGCCGACGACGATCACGCGGTCAGCACCTGCTTCACGCGCCGCCAGCACCGGCCAGTGCACCATCGGCCGCCCGCAGACGTCGTGTAGCACCTTCGGCGTCCCGGACTTCATCCGGGTGCCCTGCCCGGCGGCCATCACGACGGCGGTGAAGCTCACGCGCTCATCCTAGGCTGCCTCCGCGCTTTCGGCCCGTGGCCGTCCCCACGCGACGAGTTCCGGCGGACGCGGCAGATGGCGGTAGCTCCTGCCAAGCCGCAGGTCGTAGACGGTCCAGATCGAGACACCGTGCGCCCGCGCCGCTTCACTCACGGTCGCTCCTCGCACGAGCGCATCAAGCACGGACTGCGCGCCGTTTCAGGAGGGAGAGACTCGTACCTGCGCACGAACATATGTTCGCACGCGAAGTGGACGGTTCTGCAGCTGGGGAGCCCGGACTTGAACCGAGACAGCTGGTACCAAAAACCAGAGTGCTGCCAATTACACTACTCCCCAGAGTGCGACAAGCCTATCGCGCCAGGGTGTTCACGAGGCGCTCGATCGGGACGAGCGCGGCGCAGGTGCCGTCGTCGTCGAGGACGACGATCGGGTCGAAGCGGGTGCTGGGCGGGCGGGCCATCGCGCGCTGCGCAGCGGCCTCGACCGGGGTGTCGGCGTCGAAGCACAGCGGCGTGGCGCCGCCGGCGGCGAGCGTCGTTGCGGGTGCGGCCGGCTCGGCGAGCGTGGCCAGGGTTGCCGCGTGTGACGGGTCGGCGTGGCGCTGGATGCGGGCGCGGACGTCGGGACGCAGCTCGGCGAGCGCCGGAGCCGGGCGCCCGAGCGCGGAGCCCCGGCCGAACGGCACGCCAAGCGCGACGAGCGCGTCGAGCTGCTCGTCGGTGTCGATTGCCTTGGCGATCAGCTCGGCGTCGCGCTGATCGGCGCGCCCCGCGAGGACGTCAGCCGCTGAGACGCTGACGTGTCGCGCGATCGTCGCGCCCGCGGCTCGCAGCGCGTCGGTGGCGCGGCGCAGAGCGCCCGGGTCGGTGCCGTCGGGACGGCCGGTGATCTCGACCACGAGGCGGCGCAGGTTGTATGCGGCGCCCAGCACCGCCTGCACCTCGGCCGACAGCAGCGCAGCGGGCGCAACGCTGACCGCGATGAAGCGATCGCGCACCAGCAGCGGCTGGGCGACGAGCGCGGCCTGCATCACCTGCGCCTCGAGCGTGCCGGGGCAGCCGAGCACCTGCGGGTCGTCGTCGAAGCGCGCGAGCGCCGCGTATCCGCAGACCGCCGCGCGCCGCAGGTCGACGACAGGCTGGTACGCGACGCCGATCTGGCGCGGCTCTGATGACAAGGCAAGCTGGAACACGGGAAAGACTCCGACCGAACGGGAACGGCCTTGGCCATGCATCGGCCATCGGGCCAGCGGCCGTGAGCCCGGTTCGACAAAAAGGCCAGCGTCAGCGGCGCGAGCGGACGTCCAGGCCCGCGGCGAGCGGCAGCGCGAGCTCGAGCGCCAGCGCCGGGTCGGCCGCGTGGGCGCGGGCATCGGCGGCCGTGACGAGCCGGCGCTCGGCGCGCAGCATCCCCATCCCGCCGTCGAGACCGACGACCGCGGCGAACAGCGCCTCGCGGTCGAGCTCCACCAGCGCCAGGCGCTCGGGGTCGGCGTCCGGCAGCGCCACGAGGTACGGCGAGCCGTCGGTCGTCGGCCCCACCGAGATGCCGACGCCGGCCTCGAGGTCCTCGAGCGCCGCCAGCGCCAGTCCCGGATCGAGCCCCGGGACGTCGGCGGCGACGAGCAGCAGCGGCCCCGTGTGATCGCCCAGCGCGGCGAGCGCCGCCGCGACGGTCGTCGCCTCGAACGCCAGCCCGGGCGCGGCCGCGGCGGCCCAGCGCCGCGCCATCCCGGCAACCTCGCGCCGCACGATCGCGGCGGCCTGCGCGCCCAGCAACTCGTCCAGCGCCGGATCGGGCTTGGCGCTCAGTGCGCCGAGCACGACTGCGGCAGGTGAGCCCGTCAGTCCCAGGAGAAGTGCGTCCCGTTCGGCGTCAGCGATCCCTGCTCGATCAGCGGCAGCGCGGCGCCGAGCGCCGCGGAGAACGTCGCCGTCGACTCGCCGATCAGCCGGATCAGCTCGGCCACGGGCGTGGGGTCCTCGGGCTTGACGCCGTTGGCGTAGTCCGTCGCGTAGCCGAGCAGCGCGTACGGGATGTTCGCCTCTCCCGCGAGCACCGTCTCGGGCCCGCCGGTCTGCGAGACCGCCGTGACGCCGGCGTTCATCAACGCACGGATCTCCGTCTTCGTGTTGAAGCGCGGCCCGTCGACGTGGCCGTAGACGCCGCCATCGCGGACCGGGGCACCCGACTCGCGTGCGCCCGCGAGCAGCGCCGCGCGCAGCGGCGCGCTGAACGGGTCGTCGAAGATCCAGTGCCCGCGACCGGGTGCGCCGGGCTCGGTGTGCAGCGAGCAGATCGACCCGTCCGGCAGCCGGTTGGCGAGGAAGTGCAGGTCGTCGAAGACGATCAGCGAGCCCAGATCGAGCGACGGGTCGCAGGCACCGCAGACGGTCACGCCGATGATCGCCGAGACCCCGGCCTCGCGCAGCGCGCTGATGTTCGCCTGATGGGTGACCTGCGAGGACAGCAGCGCGTGCCCTTCGCGATGACGCGTGACGTGCACGACGTCGACACCGAACAGCGAGCCGTAGCGCAGCGGGACGCTGCCAAAGCGCGTCTCGACGTGCTGCGGCGCGCCGACGCCTTCCAGCGCGTACGTGCCCGACCCGGTGATGACGCCGATCGCCACCCGCTCAGCTCCGCGACCGCGGGACGCGCCCGCCGCCGGCACCGGCCTCACTCGCCGGGCCGCCGGGCTGCGCGATGCCGAGCACACGCATCGCCTTGAGGCCCAGCGACAGTTTCTCTCGCCCGTCGGTCGAGCCGACGTCGAGGCCCGAGAGCTCCTTCACGCGCTCGAGGCGGTAGCGGATCGTGTGACGGTGGGTGAACATCCGCGCCGCGGTCCCGGCGACGTTGCCGTCGGCATCGAGGAACGCGACGACGGTGTCGACCAGGCCGGTCTCGTACTGCTCGTCGTAGGCGACGAGCGGCTCGACGGTCTCGGCGTAGAAGCGCTGCAGCTCCTCGGGGTCCTCGGCCATCGCGGGCAGCAGCAGGCGGTAGGCGCCGGTGTCGTCGAAAGCGAGCACCGGGCGCTCCTCGTCGCCCTCGGCGACGTTGGCCGCCAGCAGCGCCTCGGACGCGGCGCGATGAAGGTCGCCCGGATCGGTGGACACGCGGCTGCGACCGACGGCGAAGGAGTGGCCGGGCAGTGACGCCTGCAGCTCGCGCAGGACGCTCTCGGCGGCGCGAGCGGCGGACGCCTCGTCGCTGTCGGGGAGCAGCACGACGATCTCAGCGGCGACGCCTTCGCGCGCCGCCGGCGCGGCGAGCGCGCCGACGAGCGCGGCACGGGCGCCGCGCTCGACCATCGCGAGGACGCGGGTGCGCCAGCCCTCGGCGGTCGTGACATGCGGGTGGACGCGGGCGACGAGCATGCTCGCGCCGCCTTCGAGGTCGATGCCGAGCTCCGCCGCCGCGGCGATGATCCGCGCCGGCTCGGAGAGCTCGCGCGCGATGATCGACTCGAGGAAGCTCGCCGCGGCCTCCTGGGAGGCGCGCTCGGGCGCGCGCACGCGCTCGACCTCCGAGGCGACGAGCGTGACGACGAGGCGCCGCAGCGACTCGGGCGCCTCCGCGTCGTGCGGGCGCAGGCGCAGGATCCCGACGAGCTCGTCGGCCACCTTCAGCTCCAGCGACTCCACCCCGCGGCCGTCCTCGACGAGCGTGCGCTCATCCGCAGGCGAGCGCGCGGCGACCGCCAGGATCGCACCGCCGCGGTCGACCAAGACCAGGCTTGCGCCCAGCGCGCGCGACGCTGCGCGTACGACGTCCGGAAGGCCGGCGCCCGACTCCACGGCGAGCGTGATCGCTTCCAGCGCGGATAGATCGGGTCCGGCCGGGGTCCGTTCTTCGGCCGGGGCGGGCATTGCTCTACCGCAGTCTACGGCCGATCCGGGCGGGAGTTACCCCTGGATGCGGTCCCAGAACCAGACGATCGCCGCGCCGCCGGCCGCGCCGACGCCGACGAACGCCGCCAGGATGTAGAGCGACAGAAAGGCTGCGGCCATGCGCTCCCAGACCCGTGAGTACGAGTTCCAGGCGGGCACGAGGATCAGGCCGATGTAGGCCGCGAGGCCGAAGACGGCGGTGCACGCGCCGACGAGATAGGTGATCGCTTGGTTGCTCACGGCTGCGGTTGGGAAGTGTTGCGCAGGTGGCTGACGATCTGCACCGTCATGCCGCACAGCGCGAACACCATGGCGCCGAGACCGAGCCCGCCGGCGACGTCTGAGAACCAGTGCGCATGCAGGTAGACGCGCGACGTCGCGACGAGCAGCGCGATCGCGCAGGCGGCGCTGACCGCGAACGCGAGCGCGCGGCGGCCCGGCTCCGCGTGGCGCAGCGCGAGCGCGATCGCCACCCATGCGACGACGTAGGCCGCGTGGCCGGAAGGATAGGCCGAGCCCATCGTGTCGACGAGCGCGTCGCCGGGGCGCGGGCGGTCCAGCGCGTCCTTGCCGAGGTGCACGCCGAGGTAGGTCAGGCCCATGCCGCTGATCAGCGAGAGTCCCTCGGCGGTGTGCCGGCGCGCGAGCAGGGCGACGCCGGTGAGCAGCGCTGCGCCGCCGGCGACGGGCAGTGCGCCGAGCAGGCTGACGATCTCGGCGACGTCGACGAGCCAGTCGGTACGCAGCGAGTTCGACCAGCGCACCCCGCGCTCGTCGCCGGGTGTGAGGACGCCGATGTCGCCGTGGATGATCGAGAAGTAGCCGAAGAAGACGAACGCACCGACCGCCGCGATCGCCAGCAGCGTCGTCAGCTCGAGCCCGAGCTGGCCCGGCGTCAACCGGTTCCACGTGAAGCGCGCGGGCTTCTCGAAACGCCGCAGGAACGGCGCGTGGTCGTCGATCCAGGCGAGGATCTTGTCGCGGTTCTCGTCGACCTTCAGCCAGCGCACCGCGACGACGACCACGACGGCGAACGTGATCGTCGAGCCCAGCGCGAGCGCCCCCGTCTTCGCGATCGCGATGACCTGGTCGATCGAGTGCCAGAAGAGGTAGCCGAGGACGCAGAACGTCGTGCCCCACACGCCCGCGCCGAGGATGTCGTAGGGCACGAAGCGCTTCAGCGTCATGCCGCTCGATCCGGCCATGAACGGCAGGACCGCGCGGATGATGCCGACGAAGCGCCCGATGAAGATCGCCTTGCCGCCGTGCTTGTCGAAGAAGCGCTCGACCTGCTGCAGGCGCTCCTCGGTGATGTGGACGCGCGGGCCGTGGCGCTCGAGGAACCCGCGGCCCAGCCTGCGGCCGAGCATGAAGCTCGTGAGGTCGCCGGCGACGGCCATCGCCCACACGACCGCGATCAGCGCGACGAGGCTGATCTCCCCCTGGCCGGCGACGACGCCGCCGACGATGATGGCCGTCTCACCGGGGACCAGCAGACCGATGAACGCGCCGGTCTCACCGAACGCGAGCACGGCGACGAGGAGGTACGTCCAGGGCCCGAGGGCCTTGCCGACGTCCTCGAGGACCTCGTCGAGATTCGGCAGCTCGACCACGCCGGTGCCGTAGACCGCGGCCGCGACGGCGGCGATCAGGCCGCCGATGACGAGTGTCGGCTCGAGCTTGTCGCGGCGCCGGATCACGACGAACGCGAGCACCGCGGCGGCGACGAACCAGACGGGCTTCACAGGGTCCTCACGAGATCCGCGCGCGCATCGGGATCGCCGAACAGCCCGAGCACCGTCGGACCCGAGCCGGAGATCAGCGCGACGTCGGCGCCGGCGTCGCGCACGCGGTCGAGCGTGTCCTGCAGATCGGGCCGCAGCGAGAGCGCCGCGGGCTGCAGGTCGTTGACGACGAGCCCGTCGGGCAGGTCGGGTGACGCCCGCACCGCTGCGAGGCGGTCGCCGAGATCGGTGCGCGGCAGGCCGAGGCGATCGGCTTCGCGGAACACATCGGCTGTTGAGAGGCCTTGCGGGGAGGGCACGACGAGCAAACCGTATGGAGCGACGGGCGGGAGCGGCTCCAGGATCTCACCTGCGCCCGTCGCCAGGTATCGAGCTGGCCGTACCTGTGCCGGGACGTCGGCCCCGAGCGTGGTGGCGATCTCGTGCAGGTCTGCAGCCAGGCCCGTGTGGTCGCGCAGCAGGCGCAGCGTCGCCGCGGCGTCGGCGCTGCCGCCCGCCATGCCACCGGCGATCGGGATGCGCTTGTCGACGACGACGCGGACGGGCGGGCCGTCCCAGCCGGTGTGCGCGCGGAACGCGACGATCGCATCGAGCGCGAGGTTGCGGCCCTCGACGCCGTCGCAGATGCACTCGTCGCGCTCCGCGGGCTCGAGGCGGACGTCGTCGGTGAGGTCGATGGGCTGGAAGACCGTGACGAGCTCGTGGCGGCCGTCGCTGTCGCGCGTCGGGCCGAGAAACAGGCAGACGTTGATCTTCGCGGGCGCCTTCACCGCAGCGCCTCTGCGAGCGCGCGGAAGTCCGCGGGCGCCAGGCGCTCGGCGCGCGCGTCGGCGGGCTGGCCGAGCTGCTCGAGCGCCACGCGGACCGCGTCACGATCAAAGCCGCCGTACAGCTGCAGCGAGCGCGCCAGCGCCTTTCGGCGGTGCGCGAACGCGCCCTGCACGAGGCGCTTGAGCGCGGCCTCGGGCGCCGGCCCCGTGCGCGTGAGCAGCACGAGCACGCTGTCGACGTTCGGCACCGGGTGAAAGACGCTGCGCGCGATGTTGCGGTGGACCTTCACGTCGGTGGCGAGCTGGGCGAGCACCGACGGGATGCCGTAGTCGCTCGTCCCGGGCGCGGCGGCGAAGCGGCGGCCGACCTCCTTCTGCACCATCGCGACCCAGCGCGTGGCGTGCGGGAGATCCTCGATCGACTTGAGGATCGCCGTCGCCGCGATGCCGTACGGGAGGTTGGCCACGACCTTGTTCGGCACGGGATCGAGGTCCCCGTAGTCGAGATCGAGGGCGTCCGCCAGATGAAGGGACGAGTTCGTGAACGGATCGAGGGCATCCCTCAGCGCCGGCTCGAGGCTGCGGTCGAGCTCGACGACGTGCGTGTGACGGACCCGCGGTGCCAGATACTCGGACAGCACGCCGAGACCGCCGCCGATCTCGAGGACCACGTCGTCCTCCTCCAACTCGGCCGCTCGCGCGATGACGCCGAGGATGTTGGAGTCGATCAGGAAGTTCTGCCCGAGATCGCGCTTCGGCTTCACGCCGAAGGCGCGCATCCGCCGCAGCGTGGGTTGGGTCGGTTCGCTCACCAGCCGAAGAGCCGTGCGGCGTTGGCCTCGACGAGCGCATCGAGCTCGGCGTAGCCCAGGCCGCGGCGCTCGGCGACGAAGCGCGCGGTATCGACGACGAACGCCGGCTGGTTGCGCTCCTTGCGCATCGCCTGGGGCGTCAGGTACGGCGCGTCGGTCTCGACGAGCAGGCGCTCGGCGGGGACGAGCCCGGCGACGTCGGCGAGCGCGAGCGACTTCGGGTAGGTCACGTTGCCCGCGAAGCTGAACCACCAGCCCTCGTCGGCGCACTCCTGCCAGCGGTCGGGCATCGAGAAGCAGTGGAGGATCACCGTCACGCCCGCGGCCTGCTCGCGCAGTGTCGTGATCGTGTCGTCGGCCGCCTCGCGCGTGTGGATGACGAGCGGCTTGCCCGTCTCCCGTGCGATCTCGATCTGGGCCTCGAAGGCGCGCAGCTGGACCTCGCGCGGTGCGCGGTCGCGGAAGTAGTCCAGCCCGGTCTCGCCGATCGCGACGCAGCGCGGGTGCTCGGCGAGCGCGCGGATGTCCTGCGCGTCGGCCTCGTCGAAGCCCGCGGCGCCGTTGGGGTGGCGGCCGACCGCGGCGTACACCTGTGGGAAGTCCTCGGCGGCGCGCAGCGCGCCGCGGTTGCTCGCGGCGTCCATCCCGATCGTGAGCATCTTCGTGACGCCGACCGCTGTGGCGCTCGCCACGAGCTCGGCGTTCGGCGGCTCGCAGACGTCGAGGTGGGTGTGGCTGTCGATCACTTGGGAAAGAGCGGGTCGATCGGGGAGACCTGCGTCACCGTCCGCGCGCCGGGCCGCGCCGCGTCCAGCGCCACGTCGGTCACCCCGAGGGCGCCGAGGACCTTCGTCGTCGATGCGGGCATCCAGGCGTGCAGCAGCACGGTGATCACGCGCAGGCCCTCGACCAGCGTGGCGAGGGCGACGTCGAGCTCCCCGGCCTTGTCGTCGTCCTTGGCGAGGACCCACGGCTTCGTGTCGTCGACGTAGCGATTCAGAAGCCGCACGCGGTGCCAGATGGCCTCGAGCGCGCCACTCAGGTCAAACCCGTCCATCCTCGTGGCGACGTCGGCCGAGAGGTCGTCGAAGTCGGCGCCCAGCGCGAACTGCGCGTCCGGCACGGCGCCGTCGCGATAGCGCGCGACCATCGCGAGGCTGCGGCTCGCGAGGTTGCCGTACTCGTTGGCGAGCTCGTTGTTGTAGCGCGCCTCGACGGCCTCGATCGAGACGCTGCCGTCGGCGCCGAAGGCGACGTCGCGACTCAGGTAGTAGCGCAGCGCGTCCGTGCCGAAGCGGTCCATGACCTCGAACGGATCGAGCACGTTGCCAAGCAACTTGCTCATCTTGCGCCCGTCGCCGCCGAGCAGGAAGCCGTGGACGAACACGTGCTTGGGCAGCGGCAGGTCCGCGGCCATCAGCATCGCCGGCCAGTAGACGGCGTGGAACTTGAGGATGTCCTTGCCGATGAGGTGGTAGTCGACGGGCCAGAACGTGTCCGTCAGGTCCTCCCCCGGCTTGGCGTAGGACAGCGCCGTGTAGTAGTTGAGCAGCGCGTCGAACCAGACGTAGAAGACGTGGCTCTCGTCCCACGGCACCGTGACGCCCCACTTGAGCTTGCCGCGGCTGAGGCTGACGTCCTCCAGGCCCGACTCGATGAACGACAGCGCCTCATTGCGCCGCGTCGGCGGCTGCACCCAGCCGTCCTGGTCGCGGTAGAGGTCCTCGAGCTGCTGCTGGAACGCCGAGAGCTTGAAGAACCAGTTCTCCTCCTGCTCGCGCGTCAGCGGGATCTCGTGGATCGGGCAGGTGTTGTCCGGCCCGATCTCCGACTCGCCCTTGAAGTCCGCGCAGCGCGGGCAGTACCAGCCCTCGTACAGGCCCTTGTAGACGTGGCCGTTGTCGTGGACGCGCTGCAGCACCTCCTGGACCTTGGCCTTGTGCTCGTCGTCTGAGGTGCGGATGAAGAAGTCGTTGGACGCCTCCAGTCGCGGCATCAGCGCCTTGAAGCGCTCGGCGTTGGTGTCCGCGAGCTCCTGCGGGCTGAGCCCTTGCGCCTTCGCGGCGTCGGCGACCGGCTCCCCGTGCTCGTCGGTGCCGGTCAGGAAGAACACGTCGTCGCCGCGCTGGCGGTGATGCCGGGCCATCACGTCGGCAGCGATCGTCGTGTACGCGTGCCCGAGGTGCGGAGCGGCGTTCACGTAGAAGATCGGCGTGGTGATGGCGAAGGTGGGCATTCGCGCCTCAGGCTAGAGCGTCCGGTCGCGGACGCGCTCGGCCGGTGCGGGCATGCGCGATCGGCAGCCGCGGCCCGATGCCGCGACACGAGGGGAGGTCCTCGAGCGAAGTGGCCAACCCCTGTTGGCCACTTTCCTTCAGGACACCCCCTCGCGTCGCCCCGCGCCGCGGTGCGCGGCGGGCGAGCGTCGTTGCGTGGGCCGCTTGCGGCGGCGGGTCAGTCGGCCGGCACCGATCGCGGCGGCCAGCAGCGCGATGCCGAGAAGCGCAGCGAGCGGCGCGGAGCGCGGCGCGGCCTGCGGCGCCGGCCGCGGCGCGGTGTCCGGTGCTGCGGCTGGCCGCGGCGCGGCGACCGGTTGCGGGCGCGGCGCGGCGCGCGGCGACGCCGCCGGGGGCGCGGGTGGGCGGACTCCCCGCGGCGCGCGGCCGAGCGGCGGGATGCCGCCGGGGCCGGGGTCGGGGTCGGGGTCGAGCAGGACGAGCGGGTCGATGTAGCCGAACGCATCCGCGGACTCGCGCGCGCCGAGGCGCAGCGTCGGCCCGGCGGCGGCTCCGACGCGGTCGCCCGCGCGCACGCGGGCGCCGCGCCGTACCGCCGTCGTGGCGAGGCCGAGCAGGGTCGCACGCAGGCCGCCGCACTGCACCGTCACGCCGCGGCGGCGGGCGGGGATCGCGCCGGCGTGGGTGACGCGGCCGCTACACGGAGCGCGAACCGGCGTGCCGGCGGCTGCGCGGAGGTCCACGCCGCGGCGGGCGCCGCGTGCGAACGGCTGCCCGCGGTCGTAGGCGAACGGTCGCACGACCGATCCGGTGACCGGCCGCCGCCAGGGAGCTGCGGCGACCGGGCCACCGGCGGTCTGCGGCGCGCTTCGCATCGTGCCTTCGGCCGGCGCGGGACCGAGGAGCGCGGCCGCAATGGCACCGGCGGCGGCAACGACGAGGGGGATGAAGCGCGACACGCCCGCGACGCTACGGCGGCGCTGGAGCGATCGCTGCGGATGTCGCAGAGTTCTTGCAGTCCTGTGACGAAGCTGCCGCAAAGCGCGCAGATTCGTGACACGTCAGCGCTCGCTGAACGTCCCGTACAGCGTGTTCTTGGAGACGCCCGTGAGGTCGGCGACGACCGCCGCGGCGTCACGTGGGCGCGCGCCGGCCTCCACGAGCCGGGCCAGCGCGTCCAGCGCACCCGCCAGCGCCGCGGCCTCGTCGCCGCCCGGCGCGGCGCCGATCACGAGCACGACCTCGCCGCGCACCTCGGCGTCCGCGTAGCGGGCAGCCAGGTCGCCGGCGACGCCTCGCACGACCTCCTCGTGGAGCTTGGTGAGCTCACGGCAGACCGCGACCGGCCGCGTCGCGTCAACTGACGCGAGCACGGCCAGCGACGCGCCGACCCGCTTGGGCGACTCGAACGCCACGAGCGTCTCGCGCGCACCCGCCAGCAGCTCGGTCAGCGCGCCCCGCTTGCGCGGCAGGAACCCCACGAAGCGCCAGGTGTCGGCCGGCAACGCCGATGCGACCAGCGCCGCCAGCGCCGCGCTCGGCCCGGGCAGCACCTCGACGCCGAGCCCCGCCGCGACGCACGCCTCCACCAGCACGCCGCCGGGGTCGGACACGAGCGGCATGCCGGCGTCGGACACCAGCGCGACGACGGTGCCTTCGCGCATCCGGCCGACGAGCTCCGCCGCCCGCGCGCGCTCGTTGTGCTCGTGATAGGAGACAAGCGACGCCTGCACGCCGTAGCGATCGAGCAGCACACGCGTGCGCCGCGTGTCCTCGCACGCGACGAGATCGGCCTCGCGCAGCGCCGAGAGCACCCGCAGCGTGACGTCCTCGAGGTTCCCGATCGGCGTCGGGCAGATGATCAGGCGCCCGGCGGTCGACGCGGCCGCGCGGGGCGTCACGCGACGCCCTCGAGTGCCATCACGGCTGCACCGAGCATCCCCGACTCCGCACCGAAGCGCGCGGGCACGATCCGCACGATGTCGCGTGACGGGCGCAGGGCGCGCGCGAGCATCGCCTCGCGCGCAGGCTCGAGCAGCAGGTCGCCCGCCGCGATCACGCCACCGCCGACGACGACGACCTCGGGATTGAAGATGTTGACCACGTTGGCGATCCCGACGCCCAGCGCCTCTCCCGCGCGGCGGACGCACGCGAGCGCCGCGGGATCGCCGTCGTGCGCGAGCTCGGTGACCAGCGCACCGCTGATCTCACGCCCGGTCGCCGCCGCCCGCCCGAGCCCGCCTGCGGGGTCGGCCGCAGCGACCTCGGCCCCCATCCGCCCGATCGCGCTGCCGCTGCACAGCGCCTCCAGGCACCCGCGGTTCGGGCAGTTGCCCTGACACGGGGGCCCGTCGAAGTCGACGACCATGTGGCCGAGCTCGGCGGCCGCGCCGACGGCGCCGTGCAGCAGCTCGCCCTCGACGACGACGCCGCCGCCGATGCCGGTGCCCAGCGTCAGCAGCACCGCGTGCCGCGCGCCGCGCGCCGCGCCGTAGCGGTGCTCGGCGAGCATCGCGCAGTTCGCGTCGTTGTCGACGAACACCGGCAGGCCGAGCCGCTCCATCATCACCTCGCGAAACGGCACGTCGACGATCGGGAGGTGCACGGTGCTGACCGCCGTCCCGCGCTGCTGGTCCATCAGCGACGGGATCCCGAAACCGACGGCGGCGACAGGCGCGCCGGCGCCGCTGACGGCCTCTGAGACCTCGTCGACGACGCGCTCCAGGAGCGTCGCGAGGTCCGGCGCCGCGGCCGGGCGAGTGGCGCGGTAGTGGACCTCCAACGCGGGATCGACGGCGCCGGCGAGCAGTTTCGTGCCACCCAGATCCACGCCGATGACGCGGTCCGGCGCCATGATCGGCCACCATACAAGTCCCGTGCCCACGCCCGACGACGGGGAGAGCCCACCCCAATACACGCGTTACCGCGCCCGCCCGCGCCTCTTCGGAGGCGGCCGCGAACCCGATCTCGGGACGCTGCGCGAGCCGCAGCCGGGCCGTGGCGAACCGCGGCCGCGCCGCAGAGCGGTACGCCCGCCGTGGCGCAGGGCGCTTGGCTGGGGGCTGGTTGCGATCGCGGCGTGGATCGCGCTCAGCGTCGTCGCCTTCGTCGTCAGCGCAACGGTGCACCAGAGCTCCTTCGGCGGGGCGAACCTCGACGGCGGCGGCAACCCGCCGTTCAGCCCGACGACGATCCTCGTGCTCGGCACCGACGCGCGGCCGAAGGGCTCGAAGGAGCCCGGCGCCGGCCAGGGCCCCTCGCGCGCCGACACGATCATGCTCGTGCGCATCGGCGGCGGCCACAACGGCAAGCTCTCGATCCCGCGCGACACCGCCGTCGAGATCCCCGGCCACGGCCGCGACAAGATCAACGCCGCCTACGCGATCGGCGGGACGTCGCTGATGGTCGAGACCGTCCGCAGCTATCTCGGCACCGACATCGACCACGTCGTCGAGATCGACTTCGAGAACTTCCCCAAGCTGATCGACGCGATGGGCGGGATCGACTACCGCGGCTCCTGCGTCGTCGGGCGCATCAACGGCGGCGCCCGCAACGGCGGCGTCACGGTGCGCCTGCGGGCGGGCAAGACGCACATCGACGGCAAGCACGCGCTCGCGCTCGCGCGCGTCCGCAAGAACGAGTGCAACCCGAAGGAGAACGACCTCTCCCGGGCGCGCCGCCAGCAGAAGATCCTGAGCGCGATGAAGAGCCGCACGATCAGCCTTCAGGGTCTGCTGCGGGGGCCGTTCATCGGCTGGAACGCGCCACGGGCGATCACGTCCGACATGGCTGGCCCGTCGCTGCTGGGCGTCGCCGCCGCGTTCGCGACCTCGGGCGCCGGCGAGCCGCGGGTGCTGCGCCCGTCGGGCGGGGAGAACCTCGCCAACGGCGGCAGCGCGCTCGTCGTCAGCGACACGTCCAAGCAGCGCGCGGTGCGCCGCTTCCTCGACGACTAGGAGTCGTCGTCCTTCTTCTTGAAGCGGTGCGGGCGCTCGGCCTTGAAGCGCTCGTCGTGCTCGTTGGCGCCCTGCTCGGCCGAGCGGTCGAGCAGGCGCCGCTGGCGGTCGCGGATGCGGCCCTTGATGTGGACGTAGGGCGCGTGCAGCACTCGTTCGACGGCGACCCCGGTCTCGGGATCGTGCGACAGCGGCTCGTCCGAGAAGGACTGCAGCACGTCGAACGTCGACCCGTCGGGACGCCGGTACTCGTACACCGGCACAGCGCTACGCCGCCTTCGTCTCCGACTTCTTGTCGGGCTTGGATTCCTTCTTCTCGGCGGGCTTGCTGTCGGAGGACGTGGTGTCCGAGGACTTCTTCTCCGACGCATCCGACGCTGCCTTCTCACGGTTGCGGTTGCGCGTCCCGTAGTCGGTGTTGTGAAAGCCCTTGCCCTTGAAGTGGATCGCCGGGGCGTGCAGCACGCGCTCGACGGGCACGCCGGTCTCGGGGTCAGCCGTCAACGCGTCGTCGGTGAAGGACTGCATCACGTCGAACGTCGAACCATCCGGACGGCGGTACTCGTAGATCGGCATCGGCGCGGCAAAGGATAGCGGGGCTGGCACTCAGCATCTGCGAGTGCCAAGGCGCGTGCAGCCACTACCCTGCGGCGCGTGCCCGCAGACGACGTCGTCACCATGGACAAGATCGTGGCGCTGTGCAAGCGCCGCGGCTTCATCTTCGCCTCGTCGGAGATCTACGGCGGCATCGGCTCGACCTATGACTACGGTCACTACGGCGTCCTGCTGAAGTCCAACGTCAAGGACGCGTGGTGGAAGGCGATGCTGCAGGAGCGCGACGACATCGTCGCGATCGACTCCGCGATCCTCCAGCACCCGAAGGTCTGGGAGGCCTCGGGCCATCTCGCCGGCTTCAGCGATCCGCTCGTCGACTGCCGCGCCTGCAAGCAGCGCTTCCGCGCCGATCACGTCGACCGCGACGAGATGTGTCCGGCGAAGGCCAGCCTGCCCAAGACCGAGGACCGCCGCCACGACTTCACCGAGGTCCGCGACTTCAATCTGATGTTCAAGACGCAGGTCGGGCCCGTCGAGGAGACCTCGTCGGTCGCCTACCTGCGCCCCGAGACCGCGCAGGGCATCTTCATCAACTTCAAGAACGTCCTGCAGTTCAGCCGCAAGAAGCCGCCGTTCGGCATCGCGCAGGTCGGCAAGTCCTTCCGCAACGAGATCACCCCGCGCAACTTCATCTTCCGCACCCGCGAGTTCGAGCAGATGGAGATGGAGTTCTTCGTCCCGCCCGCAGAGGCGCCGCAGTGGTACGACTTCTGGAAGCAGGCGCGCTTTGACTGGTACACGCGCTACGGCATCCGCGCGGACGGCCTGCGCCTGCGCGAGCACGACGCCGACGAGCTCAGCCACTACTCCAGTGGCACCGCCGACGTCGAGTACTACTTCCCCGACCTCGAGTGGTCAGAGCTCGAGGGCATCGCCAACCGCGGCGACTTCGACCTCAAGGCCCACGCCGAGCACTCCGGTGAGAAGCTCGAGTACTTCGACCAGGCCAGCGGCGAGCGCTACGTCCCGCACGTGATCGAGCCCGCCGCCGGCGCCGACCGCGCCACGCTCGCCTTCCTCGTCGACGCCTACGACGAGGAGGAGGTCGAGGGTGAGACGCGCACGGTGCTCAAGCTGCACCCCCAGCTCGCGCCGGTGAAGGTCGCCGTGCTGCCCCTGGTCAAGAAGGACGGCCAGCCCGACGTCGCGCGCGAGGTCCGCGACGCTCTGCGGCCGATCGGCCAGACCGAGTACGACGAGGGCGGCTCGATCGGCAAGCGCTACCGCCGCCAGGACGAGATCGGCACGCCGTGGTGCGTGACGATCGACCACCAGACGCTCGAGGACCGCACCGTCACGCTGCGCGACCGCGACTCGCTCGCGCAGGAGCGGGTCGCGATCGACGCGCTGCCCGAGGAGATCGCGGGGCGCCTCGCCGCGCCCTGGAAATCGCCGAAACTGGCTGGCTAGCCAGGAGGAGTATCGTGGCCGGATGGCCACCGTCAGCGCGTCCCACAGTGCAACCGCGGACATCAGCTACGACGATCTGTACGCGCGCTGGGAGCGCAGCAACTGGCGCGCCACCGAGATCGACTTCACGCAGGACGCGATCGACTGGAAGGAGAAGCTGACCGACGAGCAGCGCAAGAGCGCGCTCTGGCTGTACAGCCTCTTCTTCTACGGCGAGGACTCGGTCGCCGACAACCTCTCGCCGTACGTCGACGCCGCCCCGCGCGAGGAGCAGACGTACTTCCTCGCCACCCAGCAGGTCGACGAGGCGCGCCACTCGGTCCTCTTCCACCGCTTCATGCACGAGGTCGTCGGCCTCGGCGACGGCACCGTGGGGTCGTCGCTGGCCGCGACGCAGTCCCAGCTCTCGTGGGGCTACCGCCAGGTCTTCGGCCGCCTCGACCGGATGGCCGACGAGCTGCGCAAGGACCGCTCCAAGGTCCAGCTCGCCAAGGCGGTGACGCTCTATCACCTGATCGTCGAGGCGACGATGGCCCAGCCCGGCCAGCACATGATCGAGGAGTCGCTGGAGCGCTACGACATCCTCCCCGGCTTCCGCGAGGGCATGCGCAACGTCTCCCTCGACGAGCAGCGCCACATCGGCTTCGGCGTGAAGCTCCTGCACGATCTCTACGCCGAAGACCCCGAGCCGGTCGGAGCGGCGATCCTCGCCCAGGTGCGCGAGGTCGTCGGCTGGGTCGCCGACGCCGGCACGCCACCGGGCCTTGACCGCCGCTACACCGAGTGCTTCGGCTTCACGCTGGAGGACCTCGGGGAGATCGGCACGCGCTCGCTGGAGCAGCGGCTGCGCGCGATCGGCCTGCCGCTCGAGCAGATGGAGGGCTTCCCCTTCGACCTCAGCCTGTCGCATCGCGAGCGCGCCGAGCTCGGCCTGAAGCTGCGCTGGGCGAACTTCGTCGGCCCCGGCGGCCCGATCGATGCCAGCGACGAGAACATGGAGCTCTTCTTCACGTCGCTGGCGCGCTCGACGCTGCCGAGCGCCGCCAAGCCGGGCACGACCGTGCAGTGGGACTTCTCAGACCACGACCCCTGGTACCTCGAGCTCGACGGCCGGCTGGCGCACGCGGCGCGCGGGCGCGCGGCGAAGCCGGCGCTGACGCTGCGCTCGACGCTCGCCGACTGGGTCGACGTCGCCGCGGGCCGCGTCGACCCGCGACGCTCGGTGCTGACGCGCCGCCTGAAGGTGCGCGGCAACCCGCTGGCGCTGCCGCGCCTGGCGAAGGTCTTCAGCTAGGCGCGGCCGAGCAGCGTCGAGATCTGCGCGACCAGCGCGCGGCGCAGGCCCTCGAGGTCCTCGGCGCTCTGGATGCGCGGACCGCGCGACGCCGGCAGCGGCGCGTCGCTCAAGTCGGCGTCGGGGTTGCGCGTGCGCAGCTCGGTCAGCATCCGCTCGAGCGCGGCGATGTCCTGGCGCAGCTCGCGACGGCGCTTGGTCTCGGGGTCGGGCTCGGCCTCGTCGCCGGCGACGTAGAGCGCGCTGGAGAGCTCTCGCAGCGCGACGCCCGAGCTCGCGGCCGCGCGTGTGGCGTCGGCCAGCGCACGGCCGATCTGCGGTTGGCTCGGCGGGTCGTCGGCGACGAACGTGCCGCTGCCGTGGCGCGCGACGACGTAGCCGTCGCGCTCGAGCCGCGCGAGGACGCTGCGCAGCGTGTTGACGTTGACGCCCGCCGCCGCCGCGATGTCCCGGACCGGTGGGAGCCGCTCGCCGGGCTGCAGGCGCCCGGCGTCGACGGCGGCGCGCAACGCCCACGCGAACTGCACACCGATCGGCACGTCGGCGCTGCGATCGATGTCTGCACCGACCTCGGTCAACCATGTCGATGCCACGCGCGAAGTGTAGGTCTTTGCCAGAGTTATAGTGATCTAGTACTCTGGCGAAATGGTGCGTGCGAGCGCAGATCGGCTGGTCGCCCCGGGGCGCAACGCGCTCGAGCAGGCCGGGGACGTGATGATCCTGACCGGCAAGACGGTGATGTCGGCGCTACGACCGCCCTACCCCTACGGCGGCGAGTTCGTCCAGCAGTTCCTGTTCGCGCTGCGGCTGTGCTGGGCGCCGCTGATGATCTCGACGCTGGCGGTGTCCTACGGCGCGCCCGGATTGCAGGCCGCGAACTTCCTCCTGCTGTTCGGCGCGCTGGACCGCCTCGGCGGCTTCTTCGTGCTCGCCGTGATCCGCGAGTTCGCCCCGCTGATCTGCGCGATCATCGTCGCCGGCGTCGCCGGGACCGCGTTCACGGCCGACCTCGGCGCGCGCAAGATCCGCGAGGAGCTCGACGCGCTGCAGGTCCTCGGCGTCGACCCGATCAAGAACCTCGTCGTCCCGCGCTTCCTCGCGCTGATGCTGATCACCGGGCTGTTCGACGTCTTTGCCGTCATCGCGGGGATCTTCGGCGGCATCATCGCGACGCTCACCAACGGCGCGCCGCTGGGTCCGTTCTGGGCGACGTTCTTCACGAACGCCTCGGTGACCGATCTCTGGGGCTCGGTGCTGAAGACGACGATGTACGGAGCGATCGTCGCGGTCGTCTGCTGTTACAAGGGGATGACGGCCTCCGGTGGCGCAGCCGGCGTCGGGCGCGCCGTCAACCAGGCGGTCGTGATCTCGCTCATCGCCGTGACGGCGTTCAACTACGTCTTCACCCAGACGCTGCTCGCCACCCACCCCGAGATCACGGTGATCCGCTGATGCTGCGACTCGACCTTCCGCTCGACGAGCGCGCGGCCCGCACCGACCTGCGCGCGCAGATCGCGACCCTCGAAGCCCGCCTGGTGCAGTCTGCGCCCGTGCCGGGGCCTGTGCACGCCCCGGCGCGGGGGCCGGCTCTGCAGAGCTTCGCCGCGCTCGCCGCCACCCGCGACGACCTTCTCGCGCGCGTCGCGGCGGCCGAGCGGACCGCGCGCGAGCGCGGCGCCCGCGAAGCTGCGGCGCGCGAGCTGCTCGCCGCGATGCAGGCCGCGCCCGCCGCCCATCGCGGCACGGTGCTCACGCTCGCTGCGCTGGGAGAACCCGGCTGCGGCGCCTACCGCGTGCGCCCGCGCCTCGGTCTGATCGGACGCTTCGCGGGCTGGTGGCAGCTGACGTTGTCTTCCGGTTGCCCGTTACGGGCATCCTGAAGGCGTGTTCGACCACGTCGGAATCCACGTCTCCAACGGTCCCGCGTCCGCGTCCTTCTACACGACGCTGCTCGACGTCCTCGAGATCGCGCCCACGCACACGGGCGAGAACCTGATCGAGTGGGACTGCTTCGCGCTCTCGCAGACCGACGCCGAGCACCCGCCGACGAGCGGGCTGCACATCGGCTTCGCGGCGCCCTCGCGTGAGCACGTCGACCGGTTCTGGCAGGCCGGCATCGACGCCGGCCACCACGACGACGGCGCGCCCGGGCTGCGCCCGCACTACAGCGCCGAGTACTACGGCGCCTTCCTGCGCGACCCCGACGCCAACAGCGTCGAAGCGGCCCGGCATGAGGACACGCCCGGGCGCGAGGTGATCGACCACCTCTGGATCCGCGTCGCCGACCTCGACGCGTCGCGGCGGTTCTACGAGGCGCTCGCACCACACGCCGGGATCCGCCGCACCGCCGTCCTTCCTGACCGCGTGCACTTCGCGGGCAGCGGCGGGTCGTTTGCGCTCGTGCGCGGGACGCCGACCCAGCACCTGCACATCGCGTTCCCCGCGGCGACGGACGCGGCGGTCGACGACTTCCACGCCGACCTGACATCAGCCGGGTACCGCGACCACGGCGCGCCCGGCGAGCGCGCGCAGTACCACCCCGGCTACTACGGCGCGTTCGTCCTCGACCCCGACGGCACCAACGTCGAGCTCGTCAACCACAACCGCTAGCTGCGGCGCACGCAGGGCCGGTAGCGGCGGGTATCGACGACCGTGCGCCCGGAGCGCAGTCGCATGACGATCCGCACGAGCACCGGCTTGTGGCCGCGCAGGCGCACGCGCGCGCCCTGGCGCCCGCGTGCCAGCCGCGCGACGGTGCGGCCCGCGACGGTCACCCGGGCGCTGCGCAGCGCCGCGCGATAGCGGCGCTTGACATGGACGGTGACCACGCGACGCGACGTACACGACCGCGGCGCCGCTGCGGGCGCCGACGCGTCGCGGTAGTCGACGCCCTCGCGCGCGACCGGCAGGTGCAGCAGGCCGGGCCGCCCGCGGTCGGTCAGCACCTGGACGGGCCCGGCGACCAGACCGCCGCGATAGGCGAGGTCGCCGCCGTAGAGGACGAGCCGCAGGCGGTGGCCCTTGCGGAAGCGCTGGACGATGCCCGGCAGCTCGATGCGCACCTGCAGCTGCGGCTGGGCGATGCGCGCCGGTGAGACGAGGCTGCGCGGCAGCGTCGCCCTGCCGTTGGGCGCGATGTCCTCCAGGCGCGCGTAGACGACCAGCTCGAGCGGGTTGCCGGCGCCGGCGGTCTGCTCGTGCAGCGGCGCGTTGAAGCGGACGTCCAGGCTCGGCACGCCGACGACGTCGATGTCGTCGGTCAGCGGCGCGGTCGTGAAGCTCGTGCTCGTCCCCGGGACGTCGCTGGGCGCGCCGCCGCTCTCCGACAGCGTGAGGCTCGTGAACGTCGTGCCGAGGCCGACGAGGCTCGAGAGGAAGCTCGGCGCGCCCGCCTTCAGCTTCCCGCGATCCTCGAGCAGCTTGCCGTCGGCGGACAGCGCCAGGTCGGTGCTCGTGCCGATCGGGTAGGAGGCCGCGCGCGCGTAGGCGCGGGTCGCGTCGCCCTTCGGGAAGTCGACCCAGTTGCGATAGAAGCTGAAGTCCAGCGAGGGCGCCTGCGCCGCGCCCTTGAGGTAATGCTCGAACCACTGGAGGTAGGCCTGGCCCTCGTAGCTGGGCTTGTCGAGGTTGGCCGAGCTCTCACCCGCGATCGCGCCGCCGGAGTGCCCGGCCGAGCGCCAGATCATCTTCACCGCGGCGCCCTGCGAGCGCAGCGACCGGTACGTCGCGATCGCCTCCTGCAGGTTGAAGAGCGTGTCGGACTGTCCCTGCGTCAGCAGCGTCGGGATCTTGATCTGCTCGATGAACGTGGAGACCGACGCGTGGCGCAGCCCGGCGGTCGTCGCGTCGTTCGGGCCGCCGATCGCGCCGGTCTGCACGACCGCCAGGCACGCGAAGTCCGCGAAGTTCGGGCACGGCAGCAGGCGTGCGGGGTCGTCGCCGGCGGCCGTGACGCCCTGAGCGGCGCCCAGGCCGAAGAACCCGAGCGCCCAGACCAGCTTGGCGCTGCCGGGCGTCTCGCTGCTGACGCCACGGAAGAACGAGGTGTTGTTCGGCGCCAGCGAGTAGCTGAGGTCGTTCCACGTGATGTGCGGGACGATCGTGTCCAGGCGCGGGTCGATCGCGGCGACCGCGAACTGGATCTGGCCGCCATAGGAGCCGCCGATCATCCCGACCCGCGGGTCGTGCGCGTGGCGACTGCCGTCGTGGGCGACCGCGTCGCGGCGCACGTAGTCGATCGTCGTGCCGTCGGTCGCCCCCTTGCCGCCGCCGAGGAACGTCAGCAGCTGGCTGCCGGCCTTGCCGTCGTAGTCGCGGTCGTCGAGCGTGACCTTGCAGGTCGAGCCGCCGAAGCCGAGGCCCGAGTAGGAGAGCACGACGTACCCGCGCTTGGCATACGCCCGCGCAAGCGCGGCCTGGCCGTCCTTGGAACCGCCGAAGCCGTTGGTCGTGAGGATCGCGGGCGCAGGGTGTGCGGCGTCGACGCCCGCCGGCCGGTAGAGATCGGCGATGACGTCGCACGGAATGTCGTCGTCGGGCCCGACCGTCACGGCGACGTGCAGCGTCCTGACGCTCACGCCGTCCTGCGCCCACGCCGGTGCAGCGGCCCCCATGCCCGCGAGCGCCGCCATCCCGGCGGCGCAGACCCATCTCCTCATCCGCGCAGCTTACGCGCGCGCGGGCACCTCTTCGAACGAGCTCTTCGGCAGGACACGCCCGAGGCGCCGCGGCAGGTACCAGTTCCACTTGCCGAGCAGCTCCATCGCGGCCGGCACGAGGATCAGGCGCACGAGCGTCGCGTCGACGGCGATCGCGACCGCGTTGCCGAGCCCGAGCTGCTTGATCGAGGGCAGCCCGGTGCCGACGAAGACGGCGAACACGGCGACCATGATCAGCGCCGCGCTCGTGATCGTGCGCGCCGACGAGGCCAGCCCCTCGCCGACGGCGCGGCGCGTGTCGCCGGTCGCGTTGTAGCGCTCGCGGATGCGGCTGAGCAGGAACACCTCGTAGTCCATCGAGAGGCCGAAGACGACGGCCAGCACCAGCGGTGGCGTCAGCGTGTCGATGTAGCCGGGCGACTGGAACCCGAGGAAGCCGTCGAACCAGCCCCAGACGAAGACGATCGTCAGCACGCCGTAGGCGGCGCCGACGCTCAGCAGGTTCATGACCACGGCCTTCAGCGGCAGCACGACCGAGCGCAGCAGCACGAGCAGCACGAGGAAGCAGAGCGCGACGACGAACAGCAGGATCTTCCACATCGATCCGTTGACGGTGTCTGCGAAGTCCTTCTCGGACGCGGGGTTGCCGCCGACGACCGCGCCGGCGGGCAGCGTCTGGCGCAGGCGCGCGACGAGCGCCTTGGTCTCGTCTGCCTCGCCGTCGTGGCGCGGCGTCGCGCGCAGCAGCACGGTGTCGCCGCGCTCGGCCGCGACCGGCCGCGCGACCCGCAGGACCTCGCGGTCGGCCTTCAGCGTGCGCTGCGCGGCGGCGGCGTCCTCGCGCGCGACGAGCACCTTGACCGGCGAGCTGTCACCCGGTGAGCTGACCGACGCCGCCGCCTCGAAGCCGACGCGCGTCTCATTGCCTGCGGGGAACTGACGCAGCGCGCCCTCGCCGGTCTTCAGCCCCAGCGTCGGCGCGGCGAGCGCGAGCAGCACGGCGGATGCCGCAACGGCGGCGAGGACCGGGCGGCGCATGACGCGCGCGGCGAGGCGTTCGAAGAACGGCGTGCGCACGGGCGCGTCGGGGTGCGTGGAGCCGCGCTTCCAGGGGCGGCGGTTGGCGATCGCGCGCGCCAGGCCGGCGATGACCGGCCCGCGCGCCGACGCGCGGCGGCCGAGCACGCGTATCAGGACCGGCAGCAGCGTCGCCGACGCGAGCATCGAGACGAGCACGACGAGGATCGCGCCGAGCGCCATCGACTGCAGTGCAGAGGTCTGCACCAGCAGCAGGCCGGCCAGCGAGACGACGACCGTCAGGCCGCTGAACAGCACCGCGACGCCCGACGTCGCCATCGCGATCGCCCGCGCGCGGTCGGGACCGTGGCCGGCGGCGATCTCCTCGCGGTAGCGCGCGAGCACGAACAGCGAGTAGTCGACCGCGACGCCGATCCCGATCATCGAGGCCATGTTCGTGACGAAGACGTTCATGTCGAGGACCATCGACAGCAGGTAGATCAGCGCGCCCGTCAGCAGCACCGACACGAGGCCAAGCACGAGCGGCAGCGAGGCGGCCGCCAGCGAGCCGAAGACCGCCAGCAGGATCATCAGCACGATCGGGAAGCCCGTCGTCTCGGCTGCCGCGAGGTCGGCCTTGGACTCGTCCTGCATGCCCGCCCAGAGCGCGCCCTGGCCGATCAGGTGCAGGCCGACCGGTCGGGCCTCGCGGTCGACCAGGCCGAGCTCATCGCGCAGGTCGGAGGCGACGTCCGAGGCGCCGTACTCGTCGGTGGCCACCGCCAGCGGCACGATCAGGGGGCGCCCGGGCTCGGCGCGCCTGAGCGCCGCCGCCTGCGCCGTGGCCGGCAGCGAGACGTCCTTGACCGCGCGCGTGGCCGCCGCCAGCTCGCCGAGCGTCGCACGGATCTGCACCGGCGTCGCGTCCTTGGCGGGCACGAGCACCGCGCCGATCGTGGCCGCGCGGGCCTGCACGCCGAAGTCGCGCTGCAGCGTGTCCTCGACCTGCGCCGACTGCGAGCCGGGGACGCTGAAGCCGCCGCCCGTGAGGTTGTCGGACTGGTGCAGCGCGAGCGGCACGGCGGCCGCGAAGACGGCGATCCACACGGCGAGTACGACCCGGCGACGACGACGCAGGAACGCGTCGAGTCGGAGCATTGCGTCCTGCATTCAGGCTTCTCCCAAGACTTTGGCTGGCTGGCCAGCCAAGTATGCCCTCTGGGTCTAGCGCCCCTGTGTGAGGCTGATCACACGCCCGCGATGGGTCAGACGATCAGCGCGCGCACGGCGAGCGTGCCGGCCGCGATCGTCGAGGCCCAGTCGCGCTCAGGGTCCGACAGGATCCGCAGCGCGAGGCCGTCGCCGAGCGCGAAGAGGATGTCGGCGATCGCCTCGGGCTCGCCGCGCAGCTGGAGGACGCCCTCGTTGTGCTTGGCCTCGAGCAGCGCGCCGACGTGCTCGCGCGTGCGCCGCAGCAGCTCGGCGTATTCCTCGGCGACGTCGGGGTTGCGGCGCGCGATCGTGAACAGCTCGAAGATGACGGTCGCGAAGTCCGCGTCGGTGACGACGAAGTCCTCGAGCGCGACGCGCAGCAGCTCGATGAAGTCGTCGGGGCTCGTGGCGCTGGACAGCTGCGCCTCGAGCAGCTCCATGCGCATGTCGCAGTCGCGGCGCACCGCTTCTGCGAGCAGCCGCTCCTTCGTGCCGAAGTAGTAGTGCAACAGTCCGCGCGAGACGCCGGCCTCGCGCGCGACGACGTCGAACGTCGCGCCGGCGGCGCCGTGGCGGGCGACCGAGGTCCGCATCGCCTCGACGATGCGCTGCGCCTTCTCACCTTCGATCGGGCGGCGCTGGCTGTCGGTGCTGGCCTCCACACCCCCAGCGTAGCGGCGGGACTGGCTGGGTGGCCAGTCCCGCCGGTCCAGCTAGGACGCCGCGGCGGGCGACGGCGACGGTGCCGGCGTCGACGGTGCGGTCGTCGAGGTGTAGTCGAACTCCTCTTCGGCGCCGAACAGCGCGTCGAGCAGCTTGTTGCGCAGGTCGGCGGACATCGCGACGGCGAGCCCGGCGCCTGCCAGGAGCACGAGCAGCTTCAGGCCGCGGTGCTTCTTCTTCTTGGTCGTTTTCTCCGCTACCTTGGCGGCAGCAGCCTCGGCTGCGGCCGCGGCGGCGGCGGCCTTCTTGTTGCGGCGGCTCATGGCCCGAGTCTATACCCGCCTCCGAGCCCACCAACCCGCACTTGACCGCCTGCAACGGCACCGTGATAGTCGTCGCTCCCGTGCAACCGAAGCTCACCGGAATCCTGATCGCGGCCGCCTGGCTCGTCGCAGCGACGCCGAGCGTCGCCGCCACGCCCGTCGGCAGCCCGAACCTCGCGCTCGCGGCCGAGGCCCCGCTGGAGTGCGGCGCCCCCGAGTGCCCCGTGATCGTGATCCTCGAACGCGTCGGCGGGAAGCAGGTGACGACACCCGCAGGCGTGATCGTCAAGTGGCGCTTCAAGGGCGAAGGCGCCCTGACGCTGGTCACCTACCGCCCGTCCGAACGCGCGAGCGAGACACTGAAGGCCGCTCGGGTCGGCGCCAGCAGCCCGGCAACCGGCGCGGGCGCAGGCACGGTCGTCGAGGCGACGACCCGGATCCCGGTGGCCCAGGGCGACATGATCGGGGTCTCGGTGCCGCAGGGCGCCAAGCTGTTCGGCAGGGCGACAGGCGACGAGACGGCGGGCTGGCTGGCGCTGGAGAGCCCCGAGAACACGATCACCACGCAGGGCCCGCTGCCCGGCGAGGTCCTCTACCAGGCCGACGTCGAGCCAGATGCCGACGGCGACGGCTACGGCGACGAGACCCAGGACGCCTGCCCGGCGGACAAGACGAAGCAGAGCTCATGCGGGCCGCCGCCCCCGCCGCCGCCGCCACCGCCGGCCGGAACGCTGTCGCCCGCGACGCTGCGCACCAGCAGCGTCAAGGCCTCGAAGACGGGCAGCATCGCGATCTTGCTGAAGAACACCAACAGCTACGCGATCTCGGGGACGCTCACGCTCAAGCAGGGCACCAAGACGGTCGCCTCGGCGAGGTTCTCGATCGCGCCCGGAGCGTTCAAGCGCCCCGCGGCGAAGCTCTCGGCGGCCGCGCGCGCGACGCTCAAGCGCAAACGCAAGCTCACGCTCAAGCTGACGATCCTCACGCGCGGTCCGGCGGGCACGAAGAGCCAGACGAAGACGCTGACGGTCAGGCAGTAGGCGCGCGCAGGCGCCGTTTCTCGAGCGCCACGGCGAGCACGTCGTCGATGTGATCGACGAAGACGAAGTCGAGCTTGGCGCGCAGGTGCTCGGGGACGTCCTCGGCGTCAGGCTCGTTCTCCCGCGGCGCCACGACCGTCGAGATCCCGGCGCGCTGGGCGGCGAGCGCTTTCTCCTTGAGCCCGCCGATCGGCAGCACCTGGCCCGTCAGCGTGATCTCGCCGGTCATCGCGACGTCGCCACGCACGGCGCGCCCGCTCAGCAGCGAGACCAGCGCCGTCGCCATCGTGACGCCCGCGCTGGGACCGTCCTTGGGGATCGCGCCCGCCGGCACATGCACGTGCAGGTCGTGCTCGGCGAACCAGTCGGGCCGGAGTTCGAGCCCGAGCTCGGCGGTGTGCCCGCGGACGTAGGACAGCGCCGCCTGCGCGGACTCCTTCATCACGTCGCCGAGCTGACCGGTGATCGTCAGCTTGCCCCTGCCCGACATCGACGTCGCCTCGACGAACAGCACGTCGCCGCCGACCGGCGTCCAGGCCAGGCCGGTGGCGACGCCGGGCAGCCGCGTGCGGCGCCTGGCCTCGGCCGAGAACCGGCGCTTGCCGAGCAGCGCCCGGACCTTCGCCTCGCCGACGGCGACCTTCTTCGCCGGCCGCCCGTTGCGTGAGTCGGCGACCTGACGCGCGACCTTGCGGCACGCGGTGCCGATCTCGCGCTCCAGCGCGCGCACGCCGGCCTCGCGCGTGTACTCCTCGATGATCGTGCGCAGCGCCGCGTCGGAGAACGAGATCCAGGACTTCTTCAGGCCGTTGCGCTCGATCTGGCGCGGGACGAGATAGCGCTTGGCGATCTGCAGCTTCTCGTCGGCCGTGTAGCCGGCGAGCGGGATCACCTCCATGCGGTCGCGCAGCGGGCTGGGGATCGTGTCGAGCGTGTTCGCCGTCGTGATGAACATCACGTCGGAGAGGTCGAACGGGACGTCGAGGTAGTGGTCGCGGAACGTCGCGTTCTGCTCGGGATCGAGGACCTCGAGCATCGCCGACGCCGGGTCGCCGCGGAAGTCCGCGCCCATCTTGTCGATCTCGTCGATCATGAACAGCGGGTTCTTGGAGCCGGCGTCGCGCAGCGCGCGGATGATCGTCCCGGGCATCGCGCCGATGTAGGTGCGGCGATGTCCGCGGATCTCGGCCTCGTCGCGCACGCCCCCGGCGGAGATGCGCTCGAACTCGCGGCCAAGCGCGCGGGCGATCGACTTGCCAAGCGAGGTCTTGCCGACGCCGGGCGGGCCGACGAAGCAGAGGATCGAGCCGCGGGCGTCGGGCTTGAGCCTGCGCACGGCGAGGAACTCGATGATCCGCTCCTTGACCTGCTCGATGTCGTAGTGGTCGGCGTCGAGCACCTCGCGCGCGTGCGCGAGATCGAGATCGTCCTTGGTCGTCTTGTCCCACGGCAGCGAGGCGATCCACTCCAGGTAGTTACGGATCACGCCGTGCTCGGCGGCCGCGGTCGGCAGCGACTCCAGGCGCTTGAGCTCGCGGTTGGCCTGCTTGCGGACGTCGTCGGGTAGCTCGATCGCATCGAGGCGCTCGCGCAGCTCGTTGGCCTCCTCGGTGGACTCGTCGAATTCGCCGAGCTCCTCCTGGATCGCCTTGAGCTGCTGGCGCAGCACGTACTCGCGCTGCCCCTTGTCGATCTCGGATTGCACCTGCGTCTGGATCTCCGAGCCGATCGAGATCACCTGCAGCTCGCGCGCGAGGATCTCGGTCAGGCGGCGCAGGCGCTTGGCGACGTCGACCTCCTCGAGCAGCGCCTGCTTCTCGTCGGTCTTCAGCCGCAGCGAGCCCGCGATCAGATGCGTCAGCGCGCTGGGGTCCTCGAGGTTGGCGACCGCGATCTGCAGCTCCTCGGGCAGGTAGGGCACCGCCTCGACGATCTGCATGAACGTCTCCTGGACGTTGCGCATCAGCGCCGTCAGCTGCGGGCTCTCGCGGACGCGGTCGGGCAGCTCGGAGATCTCGGCGACGAGGTAGGGCGTGTCGCGAACCCAGTCGTCGACCTTCACGCGCTGGGCGCCCTGGACGAGGATCCGCAGCGTGCCGTCGGGGACCTTCAGCATCCGCGCGACGGCGCCGACGACGCCGACGCGCTCGAGCTGGTCGGGGCCCGGCGTCTCGAGCTCGGGGTCCTTGGAGGCGAGCATCACGAGCAGCCGGTCGCCGGCGAGCACGTCGTTGACGAGCTTGACCGAGCGCTCCTGGCCGATCGCCAGCGGCGTCAGCGTGTCGGGCAGCGGGACGCTCTCGCGCAGCGGCAGCACCGGCAGCACCGACGGCACGCCGGCGGCGCGCCCACCGAACTCGACGACCTGGATCTCGTCGTCGCCGGCTGGGGCGATCTCGATCAATCGACTTCCTCGTCGACCTCGATCGTCAGCGTGCGCGGGCCGCGCAGCTCTGGGTCGATCAGTGGCAGCTCGACGCGCAGGATGCCGTCCTTGTAGGTCGCGCGGGCCTGCTCGGCGATGACGTCGGCGCCGAGCGGGATCGTGCGCCGGAACGGCCCGAAGTCGATCTCGAGCTGCTGGTAGACGCGGTCGTCGGCCTCCCCCGGACGGCGGTGTCCGGCGAGCACGAGCTCGCGGCCCTCGACCTCGAGCGTGATCTCGTCGGGGTCGATTCCGGCCAGCTCTGCATGCACGACGGCCTTGGGCCGCCCCGAGCCGCCGGTCTCATAGAACACGTCGACGGCGGGGCTGAAGCCGCCGCGCCGCGTGGACGCCAGACCCGTGCGGTCGAAGACGTCGCCGAAGAGCTCGTCCATCTCGCGACGCATCCGCTCGAAGTTCGCGAACAGATCTCGGTCGGGGCGCATGCCCCGATGCTAGACAGGTCAGGCCGTGGCGGGTGATTCGACGCCGACCGTGTAGACGGCGCCCTCCTCGGCGACGCAGACCGGGCCGCTGTAGGTCGTCTGCGCCTCGCGCACCGCCCACTCGGCGTCGAGCTCGTCGGAGATGTGGGTCAGCACGACGCGGCGCGCGCCCGCGCGACTCGCGTGCTCGCCGGCCTCCGCGGGTGTCAGATGCCCGCGGATGCCGGTGCGCTCGGGGCGCGGGAGCGTCGCCTCGATGATCAGCAGGTCGGTGCCGGCGGCGAACTCGTCGAGCGCGTCGGTCGGGCTGTGGTCGGCGGCGTAGGTGATGCGGGCGGAGCCGTCGGAGACCTCGACGGCGAACGTCGGCAGGTAGTGCGGGACGGCGTGGAACCTCACCGTCAGCGGCCCGACGTCGCAGCTGAAGCCGGGCTCGTACTCGGTGATGTCGAAAGCCTTCTCGATGTGGTCCTCGAACATCCCGCCCGCTTGGCAGAGCGTGCGGAAGGTCTTCAGCGCACCGCGCGGCGCGAACATCGCCGGGCGCGCAGGATGGTCGGTGCCGGGCCAGCGATCCACCGGCACCGGCTGCTGGCGCGGCGCGTAGACGAGCGCGCACGCGTAGGGCATGAGGTCGAAGAAGTGATCGGCGTGCAGGTGGCTGATGACGACCGCATCGATGTCCACGTAGTCGCAGTAGCGGCGCAGCTTGCCCATGACGCCGCTGCCGCAGTCGAGCAGGACGCGCGTGTCGCCGGCCTCGATGAGGTAGCCGCTGCAGGCACCGTCGGAGTCCTGCCAGGACGGTGATTTGCCAAGTACTGTGATTCGCACCGAGTCTCCCTCTCTAGTGACTCTGGGAAATCTAGTGATCTTCTGCACTTGAGCACACCACCCCTTTCACCGCTGGCCGTGGGGCCGAGCACGGAGTTCGAGCACGCGGTCATCGCGGTCGGCGCGTTGCTCGTGCTCGGCGCGCTGGTGTCGGGGATCGCGCGCCGCTCGTTTCTCGCCGTCGCGCCGATTTTCGTCCTCGCCGGCTTCGCCATGGGCGAGGGCGGCGTCGGCTGGCTGGAGTTCTCGGCCACGGGCCAGTTCACGACGATCCTCGCGACCGTCGCGCTGATCGTGATCCTGTTTCGCGACGGCCTCGAGGTCGAGGCCGAGCTCGTGCAGAAAGCCTGGCACCTGCCGGCGCGCAAGCTCGCCATCGGGATGCCGGTCACGTGCGGGATCGTCGCGCTCGCGACCAAGGGGCTGACCGACCTCTCGTGGACGGAGTCGTTCCTCGTCGGCGCGCTGCTCTCACCGACCGACCCGGTGCTCTCCAGCGGCGTCGTCACGAACCCGAAGGTGCCGCGGATCATCCGCCACTCGCTGAACCTCGAGTCCGGGCTGAACGACGGCCTCGCGCTGGCGCCGGTGCTCGCGTTGACGCTGGCGCTCGGGAACGAGGACGGGTTCGTGTGGTGGCGCTTCGTCCTCGAGGACGTGACGGTCGGCCTCGTGATGGGGATGCTCATCGGCTACCTCGCCGGGCGCCTGATGCCACGCGCCGGATCGTCGCTGCAGGACGAGATCCCGGCCCACCAGAAGTCGCTCTATGCGCTCGGCATCGCGCTGCTGGCGTACGGGCTGACGGTGGTCGAGCCTGAGGGCAACGGCCTGATCGCCGTCTTCATCTGCGCGATCGTCCTGGGCATCCGCCGCGCCGACCTGCGCCATGCGTTCGCCGCGCGCGCCGAGGACATCGTCGAGCTGTGCAAGCTCGGCGTGTTCGTCGTCTTCGGGGCGCTGCTGACGTTCGACGGGCTCTTCGAGGACGGCATGGCCACCGTCGCGATCACCGTCGTCGCGCTGCTCGTCGCGCGGCCGGTCGCCGTCTGGATCGCGCTGGCCGGGACCGGCCGGACGACCGCCGAGAAGGCGTTCATGTCGTGGTTCGGCCCGCGCGGCGTCGCGACGATGGCGTTCTCCCTGCTCGTCCTCAGCGCAGCGATCCCCGACGGCGAGCGGATCTTCAACATCGCCGCGTTCTGTGTGCTCTGCTCGATCATTGCCCACGGCCTGACCGACACGCCGGGCGTGCGCTGGATCGCGGCGCGTCAGGCGTGACGCGCGGCCTGCTCCTCGGCTGACGGGAATGCCCATGTGCGGCGGTCCTGCCGGAAGACGAAGCGCAGCTGCTCCGGTGGCTTGAGGCCGTCGGGGCCGTCGGGACGGAACGTCGGGCAGGGCTCGTCGCCGGCGAGCGCGCAGAGCAGGTTGCAGTTGAAGTAGCAGCGCTCGCAACTGGCCTTGCGGCTCTGGGCTCTACGGGTCGGTCGCGCCGTCGTCGTCATCTGCGGGCCACTCAAGCACAGGTCCTGCGCCCTGTGCACGAGCGATTTCTGCAAATCGCAGCATTCTGTTCACAACCCGCGAAACGAGATGCCGCAAATGCCGGGAATCGGTCGCCGGCCGTGCGTTTGAAACCGCGCGTCCGTAGCCTGAGCCGACGATGACCCAGGTTCTCGTCACCGGCGCGACCGGCTTTGCGGGCGACGCGCTGATCCCGCTGCTGCTGCGCGACGGCCACGACGTGCGCGCCTTCGCCCGCACGCCGGCCAACGTGCGCCATGACGTGCCTGTCGTCCAGGGCGATGCGATCACCGGCGTGGGCTTTGCCGAGGCGCTCGCCGGCGTCGACGTCGCCTACTACCTGATCCACTCGATGGAGACGGCCGCCGGCGCCAACGGCGGCTTTGACGCCGCCGAGCGCGACTCGGCGCTGCGCTTCGCCGAGGCCGCGCAGGCGGCCGGACTGCGCCGCGTCGTCTACCTCGGCGGCGTCGTCCCCGTCGGCAAGCAGCCGGGGCGCCACCTCGGCTCACGCCTGGCCGTCGAGGAGATCCTGCTCGGCGCGGCGCCCGAGAGCCTTGCGCTGCGCGCATCGATCGTGATCGGGTCGCGGTCGCGGTCGTTTCGCTTCCTCGTGCGCCTCGTCGAGCGCTTCCCGGTGATGGCGATCCCCGCCTGGCACCACTTCCGCACGGCGCCGATCGACGCGCGCGACGTGCTGCGCTACCTCGTCAACGGCGGCTCCTCAGACGTCGTCGACGGCCCGCTGTCGCTGGACATCCCGGGCCCCGAGGTCCTGACCTACGGGGACATGATGGAGCGCATCCGCGACCTCATGCTGCTGCGCCGCCCGCGCTGGAACCTGCCGGTCTCCGTCACCGCGGTCGCCGCGCCCGTCGCCGCCGCTGTCGCGGGCGAAGACCTCGCGCTGGTGCAGCCACTGATGGAGGGCCTCGACGGCGACCTGCTCCCGCGCGACATGCGCGCGGCCGACCTTCTTGGCGTCCGCCTGCACGGATTCGACGCGGCCGTGGAGCGCTCGCTGCGCGAGTGGGAGCAGACCGAGGACCTGGCCGCGCGATAGGTTCGGCGGCGATGAGCGAGGTCTGCGAAGAGATCGAGATCGCCGCGCCCCCCGAGGACGTGTGGGCGCTGGTGATGGATCCCCACCGTCTCGACGATTGGGTGACGATCCACCGCAAGCTGTTCAAGCACTCTGACGGTGAGCCCGGCGTCGGTTCGACGATGGAGCAGGGGATGCGCCTGCGTGGTGCGAACTTCAAGGTGAAGTGGGAGCTCGTCCGCTGCGACGCTCCCCATCATGCGGAGTGGCACGGCAAGGGGCCGGCGCGCTCGCACGCCGAGACCGAGTACACGCTGACCGACAACGGCAACGGCGGTACGCGCTTTGCCTATCGCAACGTGTTCGAGGCCCCGATGGGCCCGCTCGGCGCGGCCGCATCGAAGGTCCTCGTCGGCGGACTTCCACAAAAGGAGGCGGTGGCGTCGTTGCAGAACCTCAAGTCACTGCTCGAGGACTGATACCGTCACACTTACTGTGACTGATTTCCTGGAGGAGAAGCAGCGCGAGATCAAGGCGCGGCTTTCTGAGCTCAAACCGCTGGTCGAGGAGTACCACCGCCTCGAGGCCGCCGCCGCCGCGCTCGACGGTGTCAGCGGCGCAAAGCCGGCCCGCACGACGGCGCCACGCCGCGCCGCGCGCAGCAAGCCCGCGACGACCACCGGCCGTCGCCGCGGGCGCCCGAAGGGCTCGGGCACGCGCGCCAAGCAGACGCTCGAGCTCGTGCGCTCCAAGCCGGGGATCACGATCCCCGAGCTCGCCACCGCGATGGGGATCAAGCAGAACTACCTCTATCGCGTGGTGCCCGAGCTGGTGAAGGACGGCCAGATCCGCAAGGAGGGCCGCGGCCTTCACCCGGTCGGTTAGCCCGGCCTAGACGAGGCCCAGCTCCTTGACGGCGTCGCGCTCGCCGACGAGCTCGGCGACCGTGGCGTCGATCTTGCCCTGCGCGAACTCCGGGACGTCCAGGCCCTGGACGATCGTGTACTCGCCGCCCGACGTCGTCACGGGGAACGAGGAGATGATCCCCTCGGTCACGCCGTAGCTGCCGTCTGACGGGATCGCCATCGAGACCCAGTCGCCCTCGGGCGTGCCGAGCACCCAGTCGTGGATGTGGTCGATCGCCGCGCTGGCGGCGGACGCCGCGCTGGAGGCGCCGCGCGCCTCGATGATCGCCGCGCCGCGCTTGCCGACGGTCGGCTGGTACTCGTCGGCGTACCATCCGAGGTCGCCGCCGACGGCCTCGAAGGCGCTCCGCCCGCCGACCTTCGCGTTGTAGAGGTCGGGGAACATCGTCGGGGAGTGGTTGCCCCAGATCGTCATGTTCGTGATGTCCGAGACGGCCGCGCCGGTCTTCTTGGACAGCTGGGCGATCGCGCGGTTGTGATCCAGGCGCGTCATCGCGGTGAAGCGGTCGTTGGGCACGTCGGGCGCGTGGCTCATCGCGATCAGCGCGTTCGTGTTGGCGGGGTTGCCGACGACGAGCACCTTGATGTCGTCGGCGGCGCCGGCGTTGATCGCCTCGCCCTGGGGCTTGAAGATGCCGCCGTTGGCCTCGAGCAGGTCGGCGCGCTCCATGCCCGCGGTGCGCGGCCGCGCGCCGACGAGCAGCGCGATGTTCGCGCCGTCGAACGCCGGCTTGGCGTCGTCGAAGATGTCGATGCTCGAGAGCAGCGGGAACGCGCAGTCGTCGAGCTCCATCGCGGTGCCCTCTGCGGCCTTGACGGCCTGCGGGATCTCGAGCAGGTTCAGGTGAACAGGGGTGTCCGGACCGAGCAGCTGGCCTGACGCGATGCGAAACAGCAGCGCGTAGCCGATCTGGCCTGCGGCGCCGGTGACGGTGACCTTGACTGGGGTGCTCACGGAAGTCTCATCTCCTGGGGGTCTGTGGGGACCCGGACGCTATCTAGAGAATGGCCAGCGCGGCGCTCAGCGTCGCGCTGGGGCGCATCGCCGCGATGACGCGCTCGGCGTCGGGGCGGTAGTAGCCGGCGATGTCCACGGGCTCGCCCTGGACGCCCTCGAGCTCGGCGACGATCGCCTCCTCGTCGGCCGCCAGGCGCTCGGCCAGCGGCGCGAAGCGCGCCGCCAGCTCGGCGTCGTCGCTCTGCCCCGCGAGCTCCTGCGCCCAGTACAGCGCCAGGTAGAAATGACTGCCGCGGTTGTCCAGCTCGCCGCACTTGCGCGACGGCGAGCGGCCGTTCTCGAGCACGCTGCCGGTGGCGCGCTCCAGCGCCTCGCCGAGCACCGTGGCGCGGGCGTTGCCGGTCTTGTCGGCGAGCATCTCCAGCGACTCTGCGAGCGCCAGGAACTCGCCGAGCGAGTCCCAGCGCAGGTGGTTCTCCTTGACGAACTGCTGGACGTGCTTGGGCGCCGAGCCGCCGGCCCCGGTCTCGAACAGCCCGCCGCCGTTCATCAGCGGCACGACCGAGAGCATCTTCGCGCTCGTGCCCAGCTCGAGAATCGGGAACAGGTCGGTCAGGTAGTCGCGCAGCACGTTGCCGGTCACCGAGATCGTGTCCTCGCCCGCGCGCGCACGCTCGAGCGTGAAGCGCGCAGCCTCGGCCACGGGCAGGACCTCGATCTGCAGGCCGTCCGTGTCGAGCTGCTCGAGCGCCGGGCGGACCTTGGCCAGGACCTGCGCATCGTGCGCGCGCGTCTCGTCCAGCCAGAAGACCGCAGGCGACCCTGTCGCGCGCGCGCGACGCACCGCGAGCGCGACCCAGTCCTGGATCGGCGCGTCCTTGGTCTGGCACATGCGCCAGATGTCGCCGGCGTCGACCTCGTGCTCCATGAGCGTCTCGCCCGCCCGGTTGACGACGCGCACGCTGCCCGGCGCGCTGATCTCGAAGGTCTTGTCGTGCGAGCCGTACTCCTCGGCCTTCTGGGCCATCAGGCCGACGTTGGGCGTCGTGCCCATCGTCGCCGGGTCGAAGGCGCCGTGGCGCTTGCAGTGCTCGACCGTCTCGTCGTAGAGCGCGGCGTAGGAGTGGTCGGGGATCACGCACTTGCAGTCCTGCTGCTCGCCCGCGGCGTTCCAGCCCTGGCCGGACGCGCGGATCAGCGCGGGCATCGAGGCGTCGACGATGACGTCGGACGGGACGTGCAGGTTCGTGATGCCGCGGTCGGAGTCGACCATGAACAGCGGCGGCGCCGCGGCCAGCGCGCGATCGACAGCATCCTTGGCCTCGGGGTGCTCGTCGAGCAGACTCGCGAGACCGTCGTTGGGGCTCACGTCGTCGTAGGCGTCGAAGACCTCGCCGGCGACGGTGCGCACGGCGTGCCCGAAGATGATCGGGTCGGACACCTTCATCATCGTCGCCTTGAGGTGCACGGAGAAGAGGACGCCCTGCTCCGCGGCCTCGGCGACCTGCTCGGCGAGGAACGCTTGCAGCGCCGCCCGGCGCATGACGGCGGCGTCGATGACCTCGCCGGCCAGCAGCGGCGTGGACTCCTTCAGGACGGTGACCGCGCCATCGGCCGCGACGTGCTCGATGCGCACGTCGTCCTCGGCGTCGACGGTGACCGACTGCTCGGTCGCGCGGAAGTCGCCGTCGGTCATCGTCGAGACGTGTGTCCTGGAGTCCGGCGACCAGGCGCCCATCGAATGCGGGTGCGAACGCGCGAAGGCCTTCACCGAGGCGGGCGCGCGGCGGTCGGAGTTGCCCTCCCTCAGGACCGGGTTGACGGCCGAGCCCTTGACGGTGTCGTAGATCTCCTGGGCGTCCTCGTACTCGGGCAGCTCGACGCCCTGCGCGCGCAGCTCGTCGATCGCCGCCTTCAACTGCGGGACCGAGGCGCTGACGTTCGGCAGCTTGATGATGTTGGCCTCGGGCGTCTTGGCGAGCTCGCCGAGCTCGCCGAGGACGTCGGGTCCGTGGCCGAGGGCGGCGAGGACGCGCCCGGCGAGCGAGATGTCGCGAAGCTCGACCTCGACGTCGGCCGCGGCGGCGAACGCCTCGACGATCGGCAGCAGCGACGCCGTGGCCAGCGCCGGCGCCTCGTCGGTGTGCGTGTAGATGATCTTCATGGTGCGAGCCGCAACCTATCGGCCCGCACCGTTCAGGGACCGGTCGCGCTAGTCGGAGATCGAGCGCTGGTAGCTGCGGATCGAGAGCGGCACGAAGATCGCGACGATCACGCCCGCCCAGATCAGCGTGTAGAGGATCGGGTGCTGCAGCGGGAACGAGCCGTCGGACGGGATCGAGCCACCGGGGTTCTCGAACAGGTGGCGCAGGGAGTCGGCGAGCGTCGACGTCGGGTTCCACTCCGAGAACGTCTGCAGCACGCCGGGCAGCGTCTGCGTCGGCACGAAGCAGCTCGAGATGAACGTGAACGGGAACAGCACCGTGAACGCGAAGCCCTGCACCGCCTCGGGCGAGCTCAGCGTCGAGCCCATCAGCACGCCGACCCAGATCATCGCGAACGAGAACGCGATCATCAGCACGAACGCCAGTGCCGTGTCGCCAAGCGACCCGTGCGGCGACCAGCCGATCGCCAGGCCCGCGAGCGACATCAGCACGATCGGCAGCAGCGTCTTGATGAGGTTGGCGATCGAGTGGCCGCCGAGCACCGCGCCGCGCGCGATCGGCAGCGAGCGGAAGCGGTCGATCGCGCCGTTGCTGCGATCGGCGGCGATGCCCATCGCCACGCCGAAGCAGGCGAACACGAGCGTCTGGGCGAAGATGCCGCCCATCAGGAACTCCTTGTAGTCCCCGTCGCCGGGGACCGCGATCGCGCCGCCGAAGACGTAGGCGAACAGCAGCACGAACATGATCGGCTGAACGGTCGCGTCGGTCAGCACCTCGGGCTGGCGCTTCATGTGCATGAGGCCGCGGCGGGCGATCACCCACATGTCGCCGATCACCGAGCCGCCCCGGATCGGGCGCGGGGCGAGGTCCTGGACGCTCATCGCACGACCTCCGTCTCACGCTGCTCCTCGGTTTCGACCGGTTGGCCGGTCAGCGTCAGGAAGACGTCGTCGAGCGACGGCTGGTGCAGCCCGAGGTCCTCGACGGCGATCTGCTCGGCCGACAGCGCGGTCGCGAGCTCGGCGACGGCGTCGACGCCCGACGAGGTGTGGGCGGTGATGCGGCGGTTGGCCTCGTCGACGCTGGCCTCGCAACCGGTGATGCGCGAGATCATCGCGGCGACGGCCGGGAGCGTGTCGCGCTCAGCGGTGACGACCTCGAGCTGGTCGCCGCCGATCTCGCGCTTGAGCGTGCGCGAGTCGCCGCGGGCGATCACCTTGCCGTGGTCGATGACGACGATCTCGTCGGCGAGGCGCTCGGCCTCGTCGAGGTACTGCGTCGTCAGCAGCACGGTCGAGCCTCCGGCCACGAGGCGGTCGAGCACGTCCCACAGGTCCTTGCGCGCGCGAGGGTCGAGGCCTGTGGTGGGCTCGTCGAGGAACAACACCTCGGGCGCGGCGACGAGCGTCGCGGCGAGGTCCAGGCGCCGGCGCATGCCGCCGGAGTACTCCTTGGCGAGGCGGTCGCGCGCGTCGACGAGCGTGAACTGCTCGAGCAGCTCGTCGGCGCGCAGCTTGGCGCCGACGCGGCCGAGGTGATGCAGCTCGCCGATCATGACGAGGTTCTCGTAGCCGGTCAGCAGCCCGTCGACGGTCGCGTCCTGGGCGGCCAAGCCGATGCGCCGGCGGACATCCGTCGGGTTCGTCGCGACGTCGAAGCCGGCGACCTTCGCCGTCCCCTCCGTCGCCTTGGCGAGCGTCGTGAGGATCCGCACCGCGGTCGTCTTGCCGGCGCCGTTGGGGCCGAGCACGCCGCAGACCGAGCCCTGGGGCACGTCGAGGTCGATGCCCCCGAGCGCGACCGTCTCGCCGTAATGCTTGACCAGGCCTCTGGCGGTGATTGCGCAGTCTGAAGACATCCGACGCAGCAAAGCACAACGCCGCGTCGCGTCTGGTGCGGTTATCCCCACGCTCCCGCCGCCGCGGGTGGTTCGGGTTGTGAGCGATAGTCGCACGCAACCCGAACCACCCCCTTGCACCAAGCTCTGAACCGTGGTTCACTTCTTACGTGGCGTATCGGGCGACCGAGCGGACGGAGGCCAAGCGCGAGGCCACGCGCCAGCGCGTCGTCGACGCCGCGCGCGAGCTGATCGCACACGGCGGGTACCGCGAGGCCGCGGTCGCCGCCGTCGCCGCGCGCGCCGGTGTTGCGACCGGCACGGTGTACCGCCACTTCCCGTCGAAGGCCGAGCTGTTCGCCGAGGTCTTCCGTCAGGCCTCCCAGCACGAGGTCGACGCCGTCGCCGCTGCCGTCGCACGCGAGCACACGCGCGAAGGCCGGATCGCCGCCGGGGTCGAGACGTTCGCGCGCCGCGCGCTGCGCGGACGGCGGCTGGCGTGGGCGCTGCTCGCCGAGCCCGTCGATCCCGCCGTCGAGGCCGAGCGCCTCGTCTTCCGTCGCGCCTACGCCGACACGTTCTCGAACGTCACCGACCCGATCACCGCGACGATGCTCGTCGGCGCGATCGGCGAGGCGCTCGTCGGCCCCCTGTCCCCTGTCCATGGCGACCTGGACGAGGACGTCCTCGTCGCCGATCTCGTCGCGTTCTGCGTCCGAGGAGCCACACCATGACCCTGCTCGAGCACTCCCCGTCCACCCACGAGGTCACCAACCAGGCGCCGCCGCTGGTGCCGCTGAACCTCTTCACCAGCGACATCGCGCTGCGCGAGGGCGCCGCGCGCGAGGGCGCGGCCTGGGCCGACGCGACACTCAGCGAGGGCGGCGCGACGTGGGGCTCTGAGCAGTCGCTGACGTGGGCCACGCAGGCCAACGAGAACCCGCCGAAGCTGAACGTCGTCGATCGCTACGGCCACCGTCTCGACGAGGTTGAGTTCCACCCCGCCTGGCACCAGCTGCTGCGCCAGGGCTCGGAGTCCGGACTGAACACGCTGCCGTGGACGAGCGACCGCGACGGCCGCCACGTCGCGCGCGCTGCCGGCGGCATCATGGCCGGCCAGGTCGAGGCCGGCCACGGCTGCCCGATGACGATGACGTTCGCAATCGTCCCGGCGCTGCGCGCCCAGCCCGAGATCGCCGCGGAGTGGGAGCCGCTGCTGACCGCCGCTGCCTACGACCCGGCGCTCAAGCCGCGCGCGCAGAAGACGAGCGCCAAGGCCGGGATGGCGATGACCGAGAAGCAGGGCGGCTCCGACGTCCGCGCCAACACGACGACCGCCCGTCCCGTCAACGGTGGGGCGGGTGGGGCCGGATCGGAGTACCTGATCACCGGACACAAGTGGTTCTGCAGCGCGCCGATGTGCGACGTCTTCCTCGTCCTCGCACAGACCGACGAGGGCGTCAGCTGCTTCGAGGTCCCGCGGATCCTGCCCGACGAGACGCGCAACGTCTTTCGCATCCAGCGCCTGAAGGACAAGCTCGGCGACCGCTCCAACGCGTCGTCGGAGGTCGAGTTCGACGGCACCTGGGGGCGGATGGTCGGAGAGCCCGGCCGCGGCGTGCCGACGATCATCGAGATGGTCGGCCACACGCGCCTTGACTGCGTGATCGGCAGCGCCGCCTCGATGCGCTGGGGCCTGGCCAACGCGACTTGGCACGCGGCGCACCGCAGCGCCTTCGGCAAGCTGCTCGCAGAGCAGCCGCTGATGCGCAACGTGCTCGCCGACCTCGCGATCGAGTCGGAGGCCGCGACGGCGCTCGCGCTGCGCCTCGCGCGCGCGTATGACGAGAACGACGTCCCGATCAAGCGCCTGGGCACGGCGGTCGGCAAGTACTGGGTCTGCAAGCGCGCCGCCGGCCATGCCGCCGAGGCGATGGAGTGCCTGGGCGGCAACGGCTTCGTCGAGGAGTCGGGGATGCCGCGCCTGTTTCGCCAGTCGCCGCTGAACTCGATCTGGGAGGGCTCGGGCAACGTCAACGCGCTCGACGTGCTGCGCGCGCTGGCCAAGGCGCCCGAGCTGCTGACGGCGTACTTCGAGGAGATCGAGCTCGCCGCGGGCGCCGACGCGCGCCTGGACGCGTTCGTCGTGCAGCTGCGCGACGAGTTCGCAGACCTCGAGGGCATCGAGGTTCGCGCACGGCGTGTCGTCGAGCGCCTGGCGCTGGCCTGGCAGGGCTCGCTGCTCGTGCGCAGCGCGCCGCCCGCCGTGGCCGACGCGTTCTGCGCCTCGCGCCTCGGGCGCGACGCCGGCCTGGCCTACGGCACGCTGCCGGCGGGAACCGACGTCGCCAAGATCGTCGCGCGCGCCACGCCGCAGGCCTAGAGCAGGCGGTCCGCTGACTGACGCAGCTCCGGGTTAACCCCGATTTCACTTGATCTGCTGCACACCCAAGCATTACGGTCTGCGCTCGAACGCCCTCGGGGGAGGGCCAGATGACGACCTGAGGGGGTTTCCGTGAACTACCGCCTATGCGCGGCGACGGCCATTGCCGTCATTTTCTGCCTGGCCGTTCCTGCAGCATCGAGCGCGGCGACGCGCGATGTCTACATGGGGACGCCGCCCAGCATCGGCAAGCAGATGGAGAAGCTGCTGACCGATGCCAACGCCTACTTCCCGGCGAACACGAAGATCCACGTCGGCGACACCGTCCGGTTCCTGCCCGTCGGCTTCCACAACGCGAACTTCCCCAAGACGGGCGGCAAGCCCAACCCGCTGTTCGTGCCCGGCAAGCCCGCTGCTGGTGAGAACGACGCGGCAGGCGCCGCGTTCTGGTTCAACGGGCAGCCGACGTTCGGCTTCAACCCCGCGATCGGGCCTCCCGGCCTGTTCGGCAGGAGCACGACCTACAACGGTTCCAAGGCTGTGGAAACCGGGCTTCCGTTGTCGAACAAGCCCAAGCCGGCCAAGGTGCGGTTCACGAAGACCGGCAGCTTCACCTACTACTGCTCGGTGCACGCCGGCATGAAGGCGAAGGTCAACGTCGTCGGGCGCCGCTCATCGGCTCCGTCGGCCAAGGCCCACGCTGCTGCGATCGCCAAGCAGACCAAGGCCGCCGTTGCGACTGCCAAGGAGCTCGAGAAGCGCAAGGCGCCGAGCGTCGGCGTCACAGTCGGCGTCGCCGGCAGCGGCGGTATCGAGCGCTTCGCGTTCAGCCCCGACAAGCTCACCGTCAAGGTCGGCGACACGGTGACGTTCACGATGGGCTCGAAGTCCTACGACGTCCACAGCGCAAGCACCGGCCCCGGGGATGCCATGAAGGAGCCGAAGTCCTACATGGGCCAGCTCGCGGCGAAGTTCGAGGGCACCGAGTTCCCGGGCCAGGCGATCTACCCGAGCGACCCGCCCGCCGCGGGGGTCGCCACGCTCACGCCGACATTCCACGGCAACGGGTTCTGGAGCTCGGGCCTGATGGACCGCAGCTCGGCCTCGCCTCTGCCCACGTCGGGCTCGGTGAAGTTCGGGGCACCAGGCAGCTACACGTTCATCTGCCTGATCCACCCGTTCATGAAGGCGACGGTGACCGCGGCCGCGTGACCCGGACCCGGGGGGCGGTCGCGATGTGCCTGACGGGGGCGCTGCTTGGGGGCAGCGCCTCCGCCGCGTCGGCGGCGACGCGCGAGTTCTGGGTGGCCGCGACGCCGGTCACCTGGAACGCCGTCCCCAACGGGCGCGATGCGATCACCAACGCGAGCTACGACCCGTCGCAGACCGTGTTCCCGACGACCGTCTATCGCCGCTATTCGCGGCGCTGGGGGCGCACGTTGCCCAACACGCCGACGCCAGGGGGCACGTCGGACCTGATCCCCGGGCCGCTGCTGCGCGCGCGGCGCGGCGACCGCCTGCTCGTGCACTTCAAAAACCTCGACGCGCGGCGCTCGCACTCGATGCACTTCCACGGGGTCTCCTACAAGCCGAGCTCCGACGGCTCCTACGTCCCCGGCGTGTCCGGGCGCGACGGTGACGTCCGCCCCGGCCAGACGTGGACCTATCGGCTGACGGCCGGCAAGGACTCCGTCGGCGTCTGGCCCTACCACGACCACTCGCCGTCGATGCACGAGTCGATCGCCGGCGGGATGTACGGGATGCTCTCGATCGCCGCCCAGGGCGCCAAGCTTCCCGACCGCGAGTTCGTCGTCGTGCTGGCGCCGTTCGGCGAGTTCCAGACGATCGACGGCCGAGCGTTCGTCGGCAACTCCCCTGTGTTCCGCGCGAAGGTCGGGGAGAGCGTGCAGTGGGATGTCATGGCGATGGGCTCCGAGCACCACACCTTCCACGTCCACGGCCATCGCTGGCGCACGGCGGACGGCGTGCCCCGCGACACGCAGACCGTCGGCCCGGCCGAGTCGTTCCGGATCAACTGGCGGGAGGCCACGGCGGGCACCTGGCTCTACCACTGCCACGTGGAGGAGCACATGGAGAAGGGCATGATCGGCACCTACGTGGTGACGCGGTGAGCCGGCGCGCGGGGCTCGTCGTGCTGGCAGCCGCCGCGGTCGCGGCGCCCGCCAGCGCGGCGATCGACCACGGGTCGCACGCCGCGCCCGCGAGTGCGGTCGCGATCGGCTTCAGCACCTACACGCCCGCGAAGGTCACCGTCGTCCCCGGGGAGCAGATCCGCTTCCGCAACGACAGCGCGCGCGCCCACACCGTCACCGCCGATGACGGCAGCTTTGACTCCGGGCGCATGTCGTCGGGCGCGACGTTCGACCTCGCCGCGCACGAGACCGGCGACTTCAACTACCACTGCACGCTGCACGCCGGCATCAACGGCACCGTGGAGGTGCGCACGCTGGTGCTTGCGTCCCCGGCCACGGGCGCCTCGGCGGGGCGGGCGTTCCCGCTGCGCGGGCGCACGAGCCTCGCGCCGCGCACCGAGCTGACGATCGAAGCCGACAGCGGCAACGGCTACGTCGATGCCGGCCGCACCACGGTGCAGCCCGACGGCAGCTTCAGCACCCAGGTCACGCCGGCGGCGACCGCCGGCTACCGCGTCGTCGCCGGCGAGGAGGCGAGCAACACGGTGCGCCTGCTCGTCCTCGATCGCTCGGTCACGCTGACCGCGCGGCGCACGCGCGGGCGTGACGTCCTGACGGCGACGGTGACACCGCCAGCGCCGGGCGCCCATGTCGTCCTGCAGCTGAACCTGCCCGACCGCTTCGGCTGGTGGCCGGTGCAGCGCGGCCGCCTGGACTCCCGCTCACGGGTGCGGTTTGACATCCACACCCGCCGCAGGCTGCCCGCGCGCGTGCGGCTGACGCTGGCCGACGGCGCGACGACACTGGCCGAGAGCCGCGTCCTGCACGTCGGGCCGGTGCGCAAGCGCTCGCGGGGGTCCGGCCACAAACACTGATCGCGGCTGCGACACTGAATCGATGGCGTTCGGCCGCTCGATCCAGCTCGCGCGCATCTTCGGCATCCGCGTCGGCGCGACGCCGAGCTGGTTCATCGTCCTGTTCGTGATGATCCTGTCGCTGAACGGCTACTTCAGCGACGTGCTCGACGGCTCTGACCAGGAGGCCTTCCTGATCGCCGTCGCCGCGGCGCTGGCCTTCGGCGCGTCGATCGTCGTGCACGAGCTCGGCCACGCGCTGGCGGCGCGCCGTTACGGCATCGAGACCAGCGGCGTGGACCTCTGGTTCTTCGGCGGCCTCGCCAAGCTCGACCGCGAGCCCGACACGCCCGGCCGCGAGTTCACCGTTGCGATCGCCGGCCCGCTCGTGACCGCCGCGGTCGCGGTGCTCTGTGCCGGCGGCGCGATCCTCGTCGCAGACACCGACGCCTTCGTCGACGCCGCCACGCTGCAGGAGGTCACGGCCAGGCCGGGCGTGGCACTGCTGGGCTGGCTGGCGACGGTCAACATCGTCGTGCTCGTCTTCAACATGCTGCCGGCCTATCCGCTCGACGGCGGCCGGATCGCCAAGGCGATCGCCTGGCGCGTGACCGGCGACCGGAACCGCGGGCTGCGCGTCGCCGCGCGGATGGGGCAGTTCTTCGCCTACGCGCTGATCGGCCTCGGCGTCTACCTGTTCGTCAGCGGCGGGTCGATCGACGGCATCTGGTTCGCGGTGCTCGGCTGGCTGATGGCGCAGGCCGCGCGCGGCGCGGTGATCTCCTCGACGTTCCAGGAGCGCATCGACGGCGTCACCGTCGGCGACCTGATGGACACCCAGCCCGCCTGGCTGCCGGCCGGGACGACGGTGCTCGCGGCCCACGACAACTACTTCGCGCCGAACGGCTGGCCGTGGCTGGCGGTGGCCGAGGAGTCGGGCGCCTACCGCGGTGTGCTGACCGCCGAGCGCGTCGACGGCGCGCTGGCAGCCGGGCAGCCGGCGCTGACGGCCGGCGAGCTGCTGGACAGCGGCGCCGAGCACGAGTTCAGCGTGCCGACGTCAGAGCCGCTGACGGCGCTGCTGGGCTCCGAGCCGCTGCGCACGCTGGGCGCGCTGATGGTCGTCGACGCCGAGGGCCACCTGCGCGGCGTGGTGACGATCGACCAGATCCGCCGAGCCCTAGCCGGCGCCGTCTAACGGGGTCAGATCTTGCAATCGCGCACTCCTCGGGTTTAGCGCCAGACCTCGCGGCCAGTCCGCGCGCAAGCTCTGACCCCAAACCCGAGGGTTGCTGGATTGCAAGCTCTGACCCCCCGGCGGGTGGGGGACAAACCGACTCCGAAAGTCGGAAATATGCGCGTGCAAGCGGGCATATAGGGTGCGGGATACGCCATGCCTTCACACGACGTCCTCATCATCGGCGCGGGCCTCGCCGGTCAACGTGCGGCGCTCGCGGCGGCCGACGCCGGCGTGACGGTCGCGCTCATGTGCAAGGTCCACCCGGTGCGGTCGCACTCGGTCGCCGCCGCCGGCGGCATCAACGCCGCGATCTCGCTCGACCGACGACTGGCGCTCGCACGCCTACGACACCGTCAAGGGCTCGGACTTCCTCGGCGACCAGGACGCAATCGAGGTCATGTGCTCCGAGGCGCCCGCCGAGGTCATGCACCTCGAGCACATCGGCGTGACGTTCCACCGCAACGAGAAGGGCGAGCTCGACCTGCGCGCCTTCGGCGGCGCCTCGATGAAGCGCACCGCCTACGTCGCGGACATCACCGGCCAGGCGATCCTGCACGTGCTCTACGAGCAGATCATGAAGTACCACGAGCGCGTCGACCGCTACGAGGAGTGGTTCACGACCTCGCTGATCCTCGACGACGACCGCAACTGCGTCGGCTGCGTCGCGCGCGACATCCGCACCGGGCGGATGGAGACCTTCCACGCCAAGAACGTGATCCTCGCCTCCGGCGGCGCGGGCCAGTGCTTCAAGCCGACGACCAACGCGCTGATCTGCACCGGCGACGGCATCGCCCAGGCCTACCGCGTCGGCGCGCCGCTGATGGACATGGAGATGATCCAGTACCACCCGACCACGCTGGTGGAGAACGGGTTCCTGATCACCGAGGGCGCCCGCGGCGAGGGCGCGCACCTGCTCAACAAGGACGGCGAGCGCTTCATGGAGAAGTACGCGCCGAACAAGATGGAGCTCGCCTCCCGCGACGTCGTCTCGCGCGCCGAGCAGACCGAGATCAACGAGGGCCGCGGCGTCGGCCCCGACGGCTCGGCATCTACCTCGACATCACCGTCGTGCCGAAGAAGCGCACGCTCGAGGCCCTGCGCGAGATCGTCAACATCGGCAAGGACTTCGCCGGCGTCGACATCACCAAGGAGCCGATCCTGATCCGCCCGGGCCAGCACTACATCATGGGCGGCGTCAAGACCGACGTCTACGGCGCGACCGCGATCCCGGGCCTGTACGCCGCCGGCGAGGTCGCCTGCGTCTCGGTCCACGGCGGCAACCGCCTCGGCGCCAACTCGCTGCTGGACACGCTGATCTTCGGCCGCCGCTCGGGCGAGCACGCCGCCGAGCGCGCCAAGCGAGATGACCCCGCCGACGGCCAGCGAGGCCCGCGCCGCGCCGAGGAGCGAGATGATCGAGCGACATCGTCGGGCGCGACAAGAGCGGCCGCCGCGTCTCGCGAGATCAAGGACGAGCTCGGCACGGAGATGAACCGCAACGTCGCGGTCTTCCGCGACGAGGCCGGCCTGCAGCCCGCGCTCGAGGTCGTGCGCCGCCTGAAGGAGGAGGCGAAGACCGCCTACATCGACGACCGCGGCACGGTCTTCAACCAGGACGTGCTCGGCGCGCTCGAGCTCGGCTACATGCTCGACGCCGCCGAGTGCACCGTCGTCGCCGCGATCGAGCGCAAGGAGTCGCGCGGCGCGCAGTTCCGCACCGACTTCCCCGAGCGCAACGACGAGGAGTGGCTCAAGCACATCACCACGTCGGGCAACGGCGACGGCTCGCCGACGATCGACTACGCGCCGGTGACGATCACCCAGTGGCAGCCCGAGGAGCGCAAGTACTGATGGACACTCGCAGGCCACCCCAGGAGTTCACCCTCCGCATCCGCCGCTACGACCCGGAGTCCGGCGAGGCGCCGTTCTGGGCCGAGCACACGATCGAGCTCGAGCCGCACCGCTCGGTGCTCGAGGGCTCCTGCAGGCCAAGGACCGCTTCGACGGCTCGATCGGCATCCGCTGCTCGTGCCAGCGCGGCGATCTGCGGATCGTGCGGCGTGCGCATCAACGGCCAGCCCGGGCTCGCCTGCCACACGCACCTCGACGAGGCCCTGGCCACCGCCAAGGACGGGGTCATCGAGATCGAGCCGATGGGCAACATGCCCGTCATCAAGGACCTGATCGTCGACATGGACGCGGTCCACTGGAAGAAGATCCAGCGCGTCACGCCGTGGCTGATCACCAAGGAGCCGATCCCCGAGCGCGAGTACATCGTCCCCCGCGAGTCGATGGTCGACGTCACCCAGACGATGGCCTGCATCCAGTGCGGCGCCTGCGTCTCGGACTGCCTCTCGATGGAGGTCGACCCGCTGTTCATCGGCCCTGCCGCGCTGGCCAAGGCCTACCGCTTCGTCGGCGACCCGCGCGACACGCAGCAGTACGAGCGCCTCAAGGACCTCGCCGAGGACCCGCACGGCATCTACGACTGCACGCACTGCTTCAAGTGCATCGAGGCCTGCCCCAAGGGCGTCGCGCCGATGAACCAGATCATGCGCCTGCGCCGCCGCGCCGGCAGCGACCACGACATCGTGGACCGCAACAACGGCGAGCGCCACGAGGACGCGTTCGTCACGCTCGTCGAGCAGGGCGGCCTGCTGCACGAGGCCGAGCTGCTGCCGCGCTCCTACGGCGGCAACTCGTGGTTCGGCAAGTTCGCGCCGGCCGCCGGCCAGGAGCTGCTGGACTCGCTGCCGGTGATCACCAAGGCGCTGCTGCGCCGCAAGGTCACGCCGAAGGGCGCGCTGATGCCGCACAAGATCCCCAAGTCCGACCTCAAGGCCGTCCAGCGCGATCTACGAGAAGGTCGAGTCGCGCGACGAGCGCGTCGAGCTGAACCTCTACATCCGGCTACACGAGGACGTCGAGCGCAAGACAACGGCCGGCCGTCGCCGGCAGGAGCGCCACCCACCTGATGAAGGTCGCCTACTGGCCCGGCTGCGTCAGCCGCGGCTTCACCCCCGAGCTGCACGGCTCGATGGCGAAGGTCGCGCCGCTGCTGGACATCGAGCTCGTCGAGCTCGACCGCGCCTGCTGCACCGGCGCCGGCGTGATCGCCGAGCACAACCAGGAGCTCGCCGACACGCTCAACGCGCGCACGTTCGCGCTGGCCCAGCAGGAGATCGCGCGGCGCCGACCTGATGATGAACATCTGCTCGACCTGCCAGGGCGCGCAGAGCGAGTGCCAGGAGCGCCTGGACGCCAACGCCGAGTACCGCGGCGCACGTCAACGAGACGCTCGCGAGGGAGGACCTGACGTACGAGACGGGCATCGCCAACAAGAACTTCCTCTGGGTGCTGGTCGAGGAGCTCGGGCTCGACGAGCTGCGCTCGCGCGTCAAGCGGCCGCTGACCAACCTCAAGGTCGGCCCGTTCTACGGCTGCTACATCGTGCGCCCGACCGACCGCCTGGGCATCGACGACGACAACCCGCGCGACACCTACCTCGGCCAGGTCATCGAGGCGCTCGGCGGCACCGTCATCGACTACGCCGGCTCGCACAAGTGCTGCGGCTTCCCGATCATCACGATGAACAAGGAGGCGTCGCTCAAGCAGGCCGGCCGCCACCTCGGCGACGCGATCGACGCCGACGCCGACTGCCTCGTGACGCCGTGCCCGCTGTGCCACCTCAACCTCGACCTGCAGCAGCCGCTGGCCGCAGCGCGAGGTCGGGCGCGAGCTGGGCATGCCGGTCCTGCACCTGCCCCAGCTCGTCGGCCTGGCCCTCGGCCTCGAGCCCAAGGACCTCGGGCATGGCGAGCCACGTCGTCAAGCCGACGCCGGTGCATCGACTGGACGACGTCGGTCGTCGCCGGCGTCGGCGGGGCGAGCGGCGGCTGGTGAACGAGGCGCGCGCCAACCCGTTCGAACGGCGCGCGCCGTCCTGCAGGGCGCCAAGCGCAAGCGGCGCGTCGAGCCGCCCCGACGCACCCGACACGATCGTGCCGCTGGAGGCCGCGCCGACCGAACCGCTGGACGTCTCACGGCTGGACGTCGCGCGCGCACGCCTGCGCGCGACGATCCCGCCGCGTGGCGAGGACGACTAGTCCCCGCCACGCGCCGGTCGCTCCCGACAACAGAAAAGGGCCCCTGCAGGCCCTTTCCCGTTTCCTGAGTCGTACCCCATTCCGCCCCGGGAAGTCTTCATCTGTCGTGCCCGCCCCCTGCACGGCACGAGAGCCATAGTGGCGTAGTTGCGTCGCTGTGTCGCCACCCGAACAGGGTGATCTTCGGGGTGAGAGACGGGTGAGAAACGGGTGAGATGCCCTAACCCTTTCGCCTGCGCTGCCGATACAGTCCTTGCGCACCGCCCCGCGCGTCCACCCCGATGCAGCCGCGTTCCCCAATCACCGTCGCCGTCGCAGCGCTTCGAGGACCTCGTCTCCCGCGGTCTGCGCGCGCTGATCGACGAGGACCGACCACTCTCGATCGTGGCCACCGACTACGAGTCCGACTCGCTCGACACCGTGCTGCGCGAGCTCAGCCCGACGGTCGCGATCCTCAACTTCGGCTCGCTGAGACGCCGGCCGACGTCCACCGCCTGCAGCCGCGCTCACCCGCGACGCCGCTTCATCGTGCTCGCCAACCGCCCGACCGCCGGCGGAGTGCCAATCAGCTGCTGGCGTTCGGCGCGACCGCCTGCCTGGGTAAGGAGACCCAGGCGCGCGACATCCTCAACGCGATCCACCTCGCCTCGCGCGGCCTGCACGTCCTGCCGCGCCGCGAGGAGACCGCCGGCAGGAGCCGAGCTCGGGCCCGGAGCTGCTGACCCGGCGCGAGGCCGACGTGCTCGAGCACCTGCAGCACGGTCGCTCCAACGCCGAGATCGCCAACGCGCTGTCGCGTCGGCGTCGAGACCGTCCGCACGCACCGCCGCAACATCTACCGCAAGCTCGGCGTGCGCACGCGTCGCGAGCTCGCGGCGCTGTCAGGCCCGGACGCCCGCGCCTAGCAGGCCGCGCTCGTGCAGCAGCTCGGCGATCTGGACCGTGTTCAGCGCCGCGCCCTTGAGCAGGTTGTCGCCGACCACGAACAGGTTCAGTGAATGGCGGTCGCCCAGGTCGGCGCGGATGCGCCCGACGGCGACCTCGTCCCTGCCGGCGTACTCGACCGGCGTCGGCAGCTCGTCGAGCACGATCCCGGGGAACTGGTCCAGCGCCTGCTCGGCGGCCGCGACCGTCGGCTCGGCGCCGAACGTGGCCCGCACCTGGACGGAGTGGCCGACGAAGACGGGGACGCGCACGCAGGTCGGTGAGACCGCGAGATCGGGCAGGTCGAGGATCTTGCGCGACTCGTTCTGGAGCTTCATCTCCTCGTCGGTGTAGCCGTTGCCGGTGTCGGTGCCGAGGCTCGGCACGACGTTGAAGGCCAGCGGCGCGGCGTGGATCGAGTGCGCGACGTCGGCGATCGCGGCGGCGCCGTCGTCGACGAGCTGCTCGCGGCGCGCGAGGATGCCCGGCGCCTGCTCGGCGAGCTCGTCCATGCCCTTCTGGCCGGCGCCGCCGGCAGCCTGGTAGCTCGTGGCGACGATCGCGGTCAGGCCGAAGGCGTCGTGCAGCGCCTTGAGCGGCAGCATGATCGCCATCGTCGTGCAGTTGGGGTTGGCGACGATGCCCTTGGGGATCTCGTCGAGCGCGTCGGGGTTGACCTCGGAGACGACGAGCGGGACCTCGTCGTCCATGCGGAAGGCGCTGGAGTTGTCGACGACGATCGCGCCGGCGGCGGCGAACTTCGGCGCCCACTCCTTGCTGATCGTCCCTCCCGCGCTGAAGATCGCGACGTCGAAGCCCTGGATCGTGTCGTCGCTGATCGGCTGGACGACGTGGCCGCCGAGCTCCTTGCCGGCCGAGCGCTCGCTTGCGAACGGGACGATCTCGCTGGCGGGGTAGCCGCGCTTCTCCAGCAGCTCGAGCATCGTGGTGCCGACGGCGCCGGTGGCGCCGACGACGGCAACGCGGTAGCTCATGCGAACTCTCCAAACGGTTGCTCGGGACGGATCGTGTCGGCGCCGGAGAGCTCGAACGCGGAGTGCAGCGCGCGCACCGCGTCGGGGACCTTGTCGCCGGGCACGACGCAGGAGATCCGGATCGGCGAGGTCGAGATCATCTCGATGTTGATCTCGTTGTCGCCGAGCGTGGTGAAGACCTTCGCCGCGACGCCCGGGTGCGACTTCATCCCGGCGCCGACGACGGACACCTTGCCCATCGCCTCGTCGGTGGCGATCGTGATCCCCCACTGGCTCACGAGCGGCGCGAGCGCCTCCTGCGCGGCCGGCAGGTCGTCGCGCGGGATCGTGAACGACATGTCCGCGCGCACGCCCTCGGTGACCGGCTCGTTCTGGATGATCATGTCGACGTTGACGTTGGCGTCGCCAGCGCGGTCGTGACCTGACCGGCGACGCCCGGCGTGTCCGGCACCCCGAGCAGCGTGATCCGGGCCTCACCGGTGGAATGCGTAACGGCGGTGATCAGCGGGTGCTCCATCGTTTCCTCTTCTCCGACGATGACTGTGCCCGGCGCGTCCTCGAAGGACGACCGGCAGTGGATGCGGACACCGTGGTTGCGGGCGTACTCGACGCTGCGCAGCTGCAGCACGCCGGCGCCGGACGCCGACATCTCGAGCATCTCGTCGAAGCTGACCACGGGCAGCTTGCGCGCGTCGGGGACGATGCGCGGGTCTGCGCTGAAGACCCCCGCGACGTCGGTGTAGATCTCGCAGACGTCGGCCTTGATCGCGGCCGCCAGCGCGACGGCGGTCGTGTCCGAGCCCCCGCGCCCGAGCGTCGTGACGTCCTTGGCGGTGCTGACGCCCTGGAAACCGGCGACGAGCACGATGTTGTCCTCGTCGAGCGCGTCGCGGATGCGATCGGCACGGACGTCGAGGATCCGCGCCTTGGTGTGTGACGTGTCTGTCACGATGCCCGCCTGCGAGCCGGTCAGGGAAATCGCGCGGTGCCCGAGGTCGTTGATGGCCATCGCGCACAGCGCGCAGGAAACGCGCTCGCCGGTCGAGAGCAGCATGTCCATCTCACGCGGGTCCGGATTCGGTGACACCTCGAAGGCATCGGCGATCAGGCGATCGGTCTCCTTGCCGCGCGCGGAGAGCACCGCGACGACGCGGCTGCCTGACTCGCGCTTCTCGACGATCCGCGAGGCGGCGCGCTTGAGGCGCTCGGCGTCGGCGACCGAGGTCCCGCCGAATTTCATGACGACCGTGCCTGGCATGCAGTCGGGCAAGGATACGAAGTGATCGTCTCGCGCTGGCGCCTCGTGGCGCTGCTGGCGATCGTCGTCGTCGCTGCGGGGGCGGCAGCCGGGGCGATCATCTACGCAGGTTCGAGCCCGGAGCCGCTGCTGACGGGCGGCTCGGGGTTCTCCGAGCGCAAGTCAAAACTCGAGTACATCCCGCCGCCGCGGGCGTCCAAGAAGCGGCCGCCGGCGCCGCGCGTGCCGCTGGCGCGGGGCGTGGCGCAGCTATTCGTCGTCGGGTTCCCTGGCGAGACGCCGCAGGCGCCGTTCTTCACGCAGCTGCGCCGCCGCGACTGGGGCGCCGTCGTGCTCTCGGCTGCCAATCCGGTGGAGCTCGCCGAGCAGATCCGCGTGGTCGGGCGCCAGGCGCGCGGCCGTGAGCCGCTCGTCGTCGCGGGGCCCGGCGTCGAGGGGATGCCACCGCGCGGGCCGGCGCGGGCGCCGACGGCGCGGGCGAAGGCGCTTGCGGCCGGGCGCGCGCTGCGCGTCCAGGGGATCTCGGTCGTGCTCGCGCCGTCGGGCGAGGTCGGCTACGGGGCCGGCCCGGCCGCCAAGGCCGCGTTCTCCTCGGACCCGATCGTCGTCGCGCAGTCGGCCCGGGCGGCGGTCGAGGGCTGGCGCGCGGCCGGCATCGCCCCGGTCGTGTCGTCCTATCCGGGTACGGGCGCGGCGTCGGCCGATCCGTCGGAGGGCGTGGCGACCGTCGGGCTGTCGCTCGACGAGCTGCGCACGCGCGACACGAGCGTCTTCCACGGCCTGATCAAGCGCGTCGCGGTCGTGCGGATGAGCGCCGCGCTGTACGCGGCGTTCGACGGCGTGACCCCGGCGACCCTGCTGCCCGAGGCGATCGCGATGCTGCGCGACGCGGGCTTTCGCGGCCCGGTGATGAGCGCGTCGCTGCCGGCGACGTCGCTGGCCACCGGGGGCGACGTCGCGGAGGCCGCGGTCGCCGCGCTGCGCGCGGGCTGCGACATGCTGCTCGTGCCGGGCGACGCGCGCGATCAGGAGGCCGCCTACCGCGCGATCGTGGCCGCGATCCGGCGCGGCAAGATCCCTCAGGCGCGCTACCGCGAGGCGCTCGCGCGGGTGACGGCGCTGCGCCGTACGTACCGCCTGCGCTGAGCCGCTTGCGTCGCGTCTCAGACGGCCCGGCGGCCGGCGAGCGCCTTGCCGAGCGTGACCTCGTCGGCGTACTCGAGGTCCGAGCCGACCGGCAGGCCGGACGCCAGGCGCGTGACGGCCACGTCGGGAGCGCGCTCGCGCAGTCCGGCGGCGATGTGCAGCGCCGTCGCCTCGCCCGTCGTCGTCGGGTTGGTCGCGAGCACGACCTCGCGCACGTCCTCGGTGATGCGCGCGTAGAGCTCGGCGATCTTCAGGTCTTCGGGGTCGACGCCGTCGATCGGCGAGAGCGCGCCGCCGAGCACGTGGTAGCGGCCGCGGAACTCGTGCGTGCGCTCGAGCGGGATGACATCGCCGGGCTCCTCGACGACGCAGATCACGGCGGTGTCACGGCGCTCGTCCTGGCAGATCCGGCAGCGGGGCTCGTCGGCCATGTTGAAGCAGATCTCGCAGAGCCCGATCTTCTCCTTGACCTCGCGGATCGCGTCGGCGAGCGCGTTGGCGTCGACGGCGTCGGTCCGCAGGATGTGAAACGCCAGCCGCTGCGCGGTGCGCTGGCCGATCCCCGGCAGCTTGCCGAGCTCGGTGATCAGGCGCTGGACGGGCGGTGCGTACAACTAGAACCCGGGCAGGCCAAGCGAGCCGAGGTCCATGCCGCCGGTCAGGCCGCCCATGCGCTTGGCGGCGAGCTCCTGGGCTGAGCGCAGGCCCTCGTTGACGGCCGCGAGCACCATGTCGGCGAGCATCTCGGGATCGTCGGGGTCGATCGCCTCGGGATCGATCGCGATCGCCTTGACGACGAGATCGCCGGACACGGTCACCGTGACCATCCCGCCGCCCGCGGAGGCCTCGACGGTCTCGTTCTTCAGCTGCTCCTGCGCCGCAGCCATGTCCTGCTGCATCTTCTGGACCTGGCGCATCATCTGCTGCATGTTGGGCTGGGGCATCAGGCCTGGGACTCCTCGGTCTCGGGGACGATCTCCTCGGCGTCGAACTCCGCCTTGAAGCGCGCGAGCCACTCCTCTTCGGTCGGCGGCGCCGCTTCTGTCACATCTTCCTCGATCTCGCGCAGCTCGAAGCGCAGCCGCGGCTGGCTGCCGGCGAGCGCGCGGATCGACTCGCCGATCAGCTCGCGGTTGGCCGGTGACTCGGCGCGCTTGCGGTGGAACGCCACCGCGGGCGGGAACGCGATCGTGAGCTCGTTGTTGTCGAGCTCGACCGGCCGGGCGTCCGAGAGGCACGCCGCCAGCAGGCCGTTCTCGGCGGAGACGGCGTCGAGCACGGCCGGCCAGAGGTCGACGAGGAACGGCAGGTCGAGCGCCGGTGGTGTCGCGACCGCCGTCGGCGCGGGGGCGGCGGCCGCGGCTTGCGGCGCGGCGGCGGCTTGCGGCGCGGCGGCGGCTTGCGGCGCGGCGGCGGCTTGCGGCTGCGCGGCGGCGGCCGCGGGCGCCGCGGCGGCTGCTGGCGGCGCCGGGGCGGCGGCGGCGTGCGGCTGCGCGGCGGCGGCCGGCTCCGGTGGCGCGGCGGCGGGCGGCGGCGCGGCCTGCGGCGCCGGCGCGGCCTGCGGTGGCGCGGCTGCGCCGCCGCTCTCGAGCCGCTCGATCCGCGCGAGCAGCGCCTTCGTGCCCGGGTCGACCTCCGGTGCGGCGGCCTTCACCAGCGCGAGCTCCAGGTGCGTGCGGGCGTCGGCGCCGTCCTTGACGGCGCGCAGGGCCTCGGCCAGCAGGTCCAGCAGCCGCACGACGTCGACCGGCGAGAGCCGGCGTGCCTGCTCGGCGAGGCGCGCGTCGCGGTCCGGCGTCACGGCGATCTCGTCGGGGACCTCGCCGAGCGTGCGGACGACCAGCAGCTCGCGCGCGTGGCCCTCGACGTCCTTCATGAACTGCGTGACCTCGCGCCCGGTGGCGACCAGCCGCGCCGCGGCCAGCAGCGCGGCGCGCGCGTCGTGGGCGCCGATCGCGTCCAGCGCGCCGAACAGCAGCTCGGCGTCCGCGACGCCAAGGACCGCGAGCACGTCGTCGACGGCGATCGACGGGCCGGCGTAGGTGACGAGCTGCTCGAGCGTGCCGAGCGCATCGCGGAAGGACCCCGTCGCGTGCCGGGCGAGCAGTGCGACCGCATCGGGGCCGATCTCGATGTTCTCCTGCTCGGCGACGCGGCGCACCACCGAGGCCAGCTGCTCGATCGTCGGGCGCGCGAAGTCGAAGCGATGGGTGCGGTCGACGACCGTCGGCAGCACCTTCTGCGCCTCGGTCGTCGCCAGCACGAAGATCGTCTGCGGCGGCGGCTCCTCGAGCGTCTTGAGGAACGCGTTCCACGCCGCCGTCGAGAGCATGTGCGCCTCGTCGAGGATGTAGACCTTGTAGCCGCCGGAGACCGGCGCGAAGTTGACCGACTCGCGCAGCTCGCGGATGTCGTCGACGGAGTTGTTCGATGCCGCGTCCATCTCGATGACGTCCATCGACGTGGCGCTGGCGATAGAGACGCAGGAGTCGCAGACGCCGCAGGGCTCGATCGTCGGCCCGTTCACGCAGTTCAGGCACGACGCGAGGATCTTCGCCATCGACGTCTTGCCCGTCCCGCGGGAGCCGACGAACAGGTAGGCATGGTGGAGCTTGCCCTGCGAGACGGCGTTGCGCAGGGTGCGGACGACATGCTCTTGGCCGACGACATCCGCGAAGGTCCGCGGGCGGTGACGGCGGTACAACGAGGGAGCGGCGGACACGAAGATCGCCAGTGTGGCACACCGCCCGGCGCGCCCTGCCCCAGCCCCGTCAGGCCGCGCGGCGCGGCGCGGACACGCCCGCGGGCAGGTGCGCGGCGTCCGCGCGGGTGATCTCCCGGCGTCCCCATTTCGCCTCCACCGCAAAGGCGCAGAGACGCTCGAAGTAGGACGCCAGCGGCGGCGCGACCGAGGAGTCCGAGGCATCGAACTCGCAGCGCAGGTCGAAGTAGGGCAGGTAGATCTCGCCGCGGCGCAGCGCCCGCCGTCGCGCCTCGGGGCCGCTGCGCACGAGCAGCGGATGCACCACGCGGCGGTACAGGCGCGACGGCACGACGCGCGGCGCGCGCCGCGCAAACGCAGCCTCGCCGAGAGCGCACAACTCGCCGACGGTCGTCGTCGCCTCGCCCGCCGTCAGGTGGACGCCGCGACCTTCCATGCCGGGCTTGCGCAAGAGGCTCAGCAGCCCGCGCGCGACGTGATCGACGGGCACGACGTCGACGAGCGCGCGTCGACGGCCTGGAATCACCGGCAACGTCCCGGACGCGAACGCCCGCAGCGGCGCGTAGAGGACGTTGAAGGACGACGTCCACCCCGTCTGCGAGTGCCCGACGACGATCGACGGACGGGCCACGACGATCGGAAGCTCGGACATCGCCACGCGCGCGAGCGCCTCGGCCTCGGCCTTGGAGCGCTCGTAGGCGTTGCGGTGCGGCCCGCGCACGTTGTTGTCGTCGGGCGAGCAGAGGCCCTGGCGCCGGCCCACGACATAGGCGGTCGAGACGTGCACGACGCGCCGCAGTCCCGATATCTCGCGGGCGAGATCGAGCACGCGCCGCGTGCCCTCGACGTTCACCGCCCGCGCCGTCGCGATGTCGTCGCTGAAGGAGACCGACGCGGCGCAGTGCACGACCTCCGCGACGCTCGCGCGAAGCTCACCCCGCGCCCGTGCGCTGAGACCCAGCCGCGAGCGCTGGAGGTCCGCCGGGACGGCATGGATGCGCTCGGCGTGCGCGCTCGAGTCGCCGAACACCGCGGTGCGCACCGCGGCCAGGCGCGCGTCGGCGGCGTCCTGATCCGCCGCGCGCACGAGCGCGTAGATCGGGCGCTCGTCGGCCGCGGCAAGCTGGGCGAGCAGCTCCATCCCGACGAAGCCGGTCGCGCCGGTCAGGAGGGTGGCGTGGGGCATGGGGGTCATAGTGCTCTCGATGCGCGGCGACGGCTATGGACCGCAGGTCGGACGATTCAGAGTGCAACTTCGCCCGCCTCCGGTGGTTGACGTTCGGTGATGAGGTTCGCGACGATCGTGCTCGCCGTCCTCGCACTGACCGCCACAGAGGCGGCGGCGCGAACGCCGAAGCCGACCCTGACGACGCTGCGCTGCGTGCCCGCCACGCGCGCCAGCTGCGCCTCGGGCGTGCTCGTGACGACCGGCCAGCTTGTCCAGCTGCGCGGCAAGCGCCTGTATCGCAACATGCGCGCGAGCTTTCGCTGGAGCCGCGGCGCGCTGGCGACGCGGCTGCGCCGCAGCAGCGCGGGCTGGGTCGTGCGCGTGCCCGCGGGGACGCCGTCGGGGACGATCAAGGTCAGCGTGCGCGATCGCGCGGGCCGGCGCTCCAACGTCCTGAAGCTGAAGGTGGCGCGCTCGGGGCCCTCGCCGGTGCCGGCGGCGCCGGTCGGCGACCTGCCCGGCGAGTTCGCCGGGCACGGGATGTGGATCTGGGAGCTCCCGCGCACCGAGGGCGGCAACCTCGACGCGATCATCGCCCGGGCCCGCGCCGCCGGGATCCAGACGCTCTACGTCAAGGGCGCCGACGGCAAGGACACGTGGGCGCAGTTCACGCCCGCGCTCATCGAGCGCCTGCACGCCGCGGGCCTGCGCGTCTGCGCCTGGCAGTTCGTCTACGGCGCCGACGCCGCCGGCGAGGCAGCGGCCGCGATCGCGGCGATCCGCCGCGGCGCCGACTGCTTCGTGATCGACGCCGAGTCGCGCTACGAGGGTCGCTACGCCGCGGCCCAGAGCTACGTCACGCGGCTGCGCGCCGCCGTCGGCACGAGCTATCCGCTGGCGCTGACGTCGTTCCCCTACGTCGACTACCACCCGTGGCTGCCCTACAGCGTCTTCCTGAGCGCCGTCCAGGCGAACCTGCCGCAGGTCTACTGGAAGGACATTGGCACCACCGTCGACGCCGCCAGCGCCCACACGTTCGCGCACAACCGCATCTACCAGCGCCCGATCGCGCCGCTCGGCCAGACCTACCAGAGCCCCCCGGCCTCCCAGCTGCGCCGCTTCCGCGCCGTCTGGTCGGCCTACGGCGCCGGCGGCCTGTCGTGGTGGGTCTGGCAGCAGACCGCCGACAGCGCCTGGAGCGTCCTCACGGAGGCCGCGCCGGCCCCGGCCGTCCTCGACGACCCCGGCTGGCCCCGGCTCACGCAGGGCGCGCGCGGCGACCAGGTGATCTGGCTGCAGCAGCACCTCCAGGCCGTCAGCCCGCAGATCGCGATCGACGGGCGCCTGCACGCCGACGACGTCACCGCGCTGCAGGCCTTCCAGACGTCCAAGGGCCTCGTGCCGACCGGCGAGTCCGACCCGCCGACGTGGCAGGCCTTGCTGGCGCTTGCGCCCGTTCCCGTCGACTGGGCCTCCCGCCCCGCGCCGAACGCGAGCACCGCCCGTGCCGCGCGGGCGCCGGAGATCCCGAGCGTCGGCTAGGTCACGACTTCGCAGTCGGGGTTGATCGTGTCCCGCGGATCGACGCCACCGACGCGCGTCACCGTGTCGTTGCCCGCGCCGCAGTGCACGGCGTCGGCGGCCCCGTCGTTCACGAGCGTGACGCGGTCATCTCCGTCGTTGCCGTTGATGAGCTCGTTCGCCCGTCCCGTGACGACGGTGTCGTTCCCCGCGCCGCCGTCCACCCCGACGGCGTCCACCAAGGACCCGGGCATCCAGCGACTGGAGTCGATGCGATCGTTGCCGTCAGCGAGGTTGGCGGTCACGACGACGGTGTCGGCTTGCGTGAGGCAGAGCACGACCGGCAGCAGCGGCGCCGCGCACAGCGATGCGAGCAGGGTCTGCGTACCGGATCCGGGGACGAGCACCGGTGCGCTCGTGATGAGCCCGCCACCCTCACGGAACGTGACGGGCGTGACGTACGGGCGCACGATGAGCACTGGGAGGCCCTGGGGCACCCGAGCCCCACGCTCGACCGTGAGGTTGTTCGTCTCCCCGGGCGCGGCGTTGTACGTGTAGGTGACCTGCTCCGGAGCCCTGCTGGACCCTTCGTAGTACGACGCCGTCAGCGTCGACGCCTCGGCCATCGCGGGCAGCGCCAAGCACGCCGCCACCACGAGACCCCCGACTCGTTTCCCCCGCATGCGTCGCACCGTAACGCAGTCAAACGTGAGGGTCAAACGCGTTTCACGACGCGGAACCAAGCGACCGCCGAGCGGCGTATACGGGGCATGACACGTCTCGTGCTGGCCCTCTGCGTCCTGCTCCTGCTGCCCGCGACCGCGCACGCCGGCGGCTTCACGACCGTCGGGCTGGACCCACCCGCCGGGGTCGGCGCCGGCGACAAGTGGAACGCGACGATGACGATCCTGCAGCACGGGCGCACGCCGCTCGACGGCCAGACGCCGGTGCTGACGATCAGCAACGGGAAGACCACGAAGGACTTCACGGCGGTGCCGGCGGGCGAGCCGGGCGTGTACCGCGCGACGGTCGTGTTCCCGTCCAACGGGCGCTGGGACGTCGCCGTCGACCACGGCTGGAACGCGGTCCACCGCTTCGCGCCGGTCGACGTCGGCGGCACGACGCCGGCCGCCGCCGTGTCGGGCGCCGGTGGCGGCGACGACCCGGCGTGGCTGCCGGCGATCGGCTTCGCGCTGGCCGCCGGGCTGCTCGCCGCGGTCGTCACGACGCGCGTGCGGCGCCGGCGGCTCGTGCCGACCCCGTGAGGGCGTTCGTCGCCGGGCTCGTCGTCGCGGCGGCGGTCTTCGCGGCCGTCGCCCTGGCGACAGCCGGCGACGACGGACAGCGGCCGCGCACCGTGGCGGCCGCCCGCAGCACCGGCGCAGCGGTGTTCGCGCGGATGGGCTGCGCCAGCTGCCACACGCTCGCGGCGGCCGACGCCACCGGGGACATCGGGCCGTCGCTCGACGAGCGCCTGCCCAACCACACGCGCGACAGCCTGCGCGCCGTGATCGTCACCCCGCCGGCGGGATCGATGATGCCCGACGACTTCGGCGCGCGCATGAGCGACGCCGAGCTCGACACTCTCGTCGCGTACCTCCTCGCCGCCCGCTGACATACGCTGGCGCGCGACGTGACCGCGTCCCGCGCCAGACTCGCCGCCGGCCTGACGGCGCTCACCGCGCTGCTGTGGCTGACGGTCGGGCGCGCGCTCGTCAACTACGACACGCTCTACGCGCTCGTCTGGGGGCGCGACGTCGGGCGCGGCGAGCTGCCCGACTACGACCTGCTGCTCGCGCCGACACCGCACCCGCTGCAGACCGCCGCCGCGGCGCTGCTGACCCCGCTCAGCACGCATGCCGGTGACGGCATCCACGGCGAGGCCGCGCTCGCGGTCGTCGGCGTCGGCGCGTTCCTCTCGCTCGCGGTGCTCGGCTGGCTCGTCTACCGGCTCGGCGCCGAGTGGTTCCATCCCGCCGTCGGCCTGATCGCCGCAGCGGTGATCCTCACGCGGCGCCCCGTCCTCGACTTCGGCGCGCGCGCCTACATCGACATCCCCTACCTCTGCCTCGTGCTCGGCGCGCTGCTCGTCGAGACCAGGCGCCCGCGCGCGGGCGTGCCGGTGGTGGTGCTGCTCGGCCTCGCCGGGCTGATCCGCCCCGAGGCGTGGCTGTTCAGCGCCGCCTACGTGCTCTGGCTGCGCGACCTGCGCCTGATGATGCTCGCCGCGGCGGCCCCGCTGCTGTGGGCGCTGAGCGACCTCGTCGTCACGGGCGACCCGCTGCACTCGCTGACCGGCACGCGAGAGAACGCCGACACGCTCGGGCGCGTCACCGGCCTGGACGACGTCCCGATCACGGTCCCGCGCAGGCTCGGCGAGATCCTCCGCGAACCGGTCCTGCTCGGCGCCGCCGGCGGCGGCCTCCTGGCCCTCGCCCACCTGCGCGAGCGGACGCGCCTCGGCGGACTGGCAGGCGCGCTTGCGATCGCCGCGTTCTGCATCCTCGCGGCCGCCGGCCTGCCGATCATCGGGCGCTACCTGCTGCTGCCCGCCGCGATCCTCGCGATCTTCTGCGGCGCCGGCCTGGCGGGCTGGCTGCTGCTCGAGCGCGACCACCCGTGGCGCCGACCCTGGCAGGGGTTCGCCGCGGTGACGGTCCTTGCGTTCCTCGTATTCACCCCCGGCCAGGCGGACCGCATCAGCGCCCTGCGTGACGCGTTGCGCATCCAGGAGACGATCCAGGACGACCTCAAGGACGCCGTCGCCGGCGTCCCGAACTGCGGCGGCATCAGCGTGCCCAACCACCGGCCGGTGCCGCTGCTGGCGCTGTGGCTCGACCGCGAACCTGGGCAGATCTCGAGTCCCGAGCAGCCGCGGGCGGGCTTTGGCGTGCACCTCGCGCCGGCGACGGCCCAGATCGCGCGCGACTACGTGCTCGACCCGCGCGATCCTGTGCAGCGCGTCCCGCAGGTGCCGCCGGGCCTGCAGCGTGCGAGCGCGAACCGCAGCTGGGTCGTGTGGCTTGACAAGCGCTGTGAGTGAGTACATACTCACACCGTGCCGCGCACGCTCTCAACCGCCGCCGTCCGCCGCGAGGAGGTCCTCGAGGCGGCGATGGGCGTGTTCGCAGCGCGCGGGCTGTACGGCACGCCGACGATCGAGGTCGCAAAGGCGGCCGGGATCTCGCAGGCCTACCTCTTCCGCCTGTTCCCGACCAAGGACGACCTGACGCTGGCCGTCCTGGAGCACTCCAACGGGCGCATCCACGATGCGTTCGCGCAGGCGGCGGCGCGTGCCAAGGCCGCCGGCGAAGAGGTCCTGCCCGCGATGGGCGCCGCGTACGTCGAGCTGATCCACGACCGCGACCTGTTGATGCTCCAGCTCCACGGACACGCGGCATCGGCCACCAAGCCGGACGTCCGCGATCAGATGCGCACGTGCTTCGGGCGCCTGCACGAGCTGATCAAGCGCGAGACGGGCGAGTCCGACGAGAAGGTCGGCGAGTTCCTGCGCTTCGGCATGGCGCTGAACGTGCTCGGCGCCCTCGACGCGTTCGAGCTCGACGCGCCCTGGGCGCGCGCGATGCGCGGCGACGACTGACCCCTTTTTTTGACCCACGAGTGAGCAAGTAATCACACACCAGGAGAGATGCACATGTCACGCCCCCACCCCGGTTGGACCCTGGCGATCGTCTCGTTCGCCCTCTTCATGACCGCCCTCGACAACCTCGTCGTCGGTGTTGCGCTGCCGTCGATCCGGGCCGACTTCGGCGGCTCGCTCGAGTCGCTCGAGTGGACCGTCAACGCCTACACGCTGTCGTTCGCCGTGTTCCTCGTGACCGGCGCGGCGCTCGGCGACCGCTTCGGGCGCAAGCGCCTGTTCGTGATCGGCCTCGGCATCTTCACGGCGTCAAGCGCGGCGGCCGCGCTGGCGCCGTCGATCGACGCGCTGATCGCCGCGCGCGCACTGCAGGGCCTCGGTGCTGCGATCGTGACGCCGCTGACGCTGACGCTGCTGTCCGAGGCGGTGGCGGTCGAGAAGCGCGGGCTGGCGCTCGGCATCTGGGGCGGCGTCAGCGGCCTCGGCGTCGCGCTCGGCCCGTTCGTCGGCGGCGCAGTCGTCGAGGGCGTCGCGTGGCAGTGGATCTTCTGGCTGAACATCCCCGTCGGCCTGACGCTGATCCCGCTGGCGATCCGCCGCCTGACCGAGTCGCACGGTCCCGACAAGTCGCTGGACCTCCCCGGGCTGACGCTCGCCGGTGTCGGGCTGTTCGCGCTGACGTTCGGCGTCGTGCGGTCGGGCTCGCTGGGCTGGACGAGCGCGACGGTCGTCGCGTCGCTGGGCATCGGCATCGCCCTGCTCGCCGCCTTCCTGGCCTGGGAGCGCCGCGCCGCCGAGCCGATGCTGCCGCTGCGGTTCTTCTCGACGCGCGCCTTCTCGGCAACCAACGGCGCGTCCTTTGCGATGTTCTTCGGGACGTTCGGCGCGATCTTCCTGCTGGCGCAGTTCTTCCAGACGGCGCAGGGGATCGGCCCGTTCGAGGCCGGCCTGCGGACGCTGCCCTGGACGGGCATGCCGATGCTGGTGGCGCCGATCGCCGGGATCCTCAGCGACCGCATCGGCTCGCGGCCGCTGATGGCGGCGGGGCTCGCGCTGCAGTCGATCGGCATCGCCTGGCTGGCAATCGTCACCACGCCGGACGTCCCCTACGCGCAGCTGATCGTCCCGTTCGTGATCACCGGCACCGGCATGGCGCTCGTGTTCGCACCTGCGGCCAACGCCGTCCTCGGCGCGGTCCGCCCGGTCGAGGCGGGCAAGGCGTCGGGCGCGACGAACGCGATCCGGGAGATCGGCGGCGTGATGGGCGTGGCCGTCCTGGCGAGCGTCTTCGCATCGCAGGGCGGCTACGAGAGCCCGCAGGCGTTCACCGACGGCGTCGTCGCGGCGCTGCCGATCGCCGCGATCGTGCTGGCGATCGGCGCCGGCCTCGCGCTGCTGGTGCCGGGCCGCAGCGCCGTCGGCGCCGCGGCCCCCGAGCCGGCGATGGCTCAGGCCTGAGCGGACTTGGCCTGCGCAGGCTGCTCGAGCAGCGGGCGCCGTCGCGCGAAGCGGCGGTGCTTGCGCTCGTGCACGACCAGCCCGCCGTGGACTGCGTCGGCGACGGTCCGGACCGCGTGGCCGAGAGTGCCGCGGCAGACGTGCGTGTGGACGACGAGGTCGTAGCGCTCGATGATCATCTGGCACGCCTCCTCGACGTCGAGGTTCGTCTCGGCGCGGCAGTTGAGCGCATGCTCGACGTCGCGCGGCGCGTGCAGCCGCAGATCGCGGTGCTTGCTGTCGTCGGCGAGCGTGTAGGCGCCGACGATGTGCAGGTCGACGCCGTCGGAGCTCGCCAGCGCCGCCCCCTCACGAACCGCCTCGCGCGACTCCGGGCTGCCGTCCGTCCCCACGACGATCGGGCGCCCCTTCTGGTGTGCCTCTCTCATGCACCGCAGGATGCGCGACCGGCGCGCTGCCGCCTTCGGGGATCACCCGGAAAGTAGTGTGCTGGAGCGCACACTACTTCCGGAAGAAAGTGGACCGTGCACCTGGCTCTGTTGCGCGTCCGACGGAGGCTTTCACCTCTCGGTGGCTCCGGCACGGGCGATCCCGCTGCGCCCGACGGTTACCGCTTAAGGCTGCTTCCTTCCGGACCTGACCTGGTTCACGGGCCGACGTCGCGCGGGACCCGGGCCATCGACACCACCGAGCGGCGGGCCGACCCGTCGACCGCACCCCTCGACCAGGGATTCGGCCTCGCTAGAGCGGATTGCGAGCGACAGGGCACCGCTACCTCCCCGCCTAGCACGGTCCGCTGCCGAGCTTAGCGCTATGGCGTGGTGGTCGTGGTGGTCGGCGTCGTGATCGTCGGCGTCGTCGTGGGCGTCGTCGTCACCGGCGTCGTGATCGTCGGCGTCGTCGTGGGCGTCGTCGTCACCGGCGTCGTGATCGTCGGCGTCGTCGGGATCGTCGGCGTGGTCGCGATCGGCGTCGTGATCGTCGGCGTCGTCGGCACGGTCGGGATCGCCACCGACAGCGTCGGCGGCGTCGTGCTGACGGGCAGCGGGTCGTTGTCGTCGTCCTGCGTCAGAAGCAGCGCGAGGAGCACGCCGACCACGATCGCCAGCAGCCCCGCGACGATCATCGGCCCGGTCGGTCCGCGCCCGGTGCGCAGCGACGTCCCGCAGTGCGGGCAGAACGGCGCGTCGAGCGCCACCTGCGACCGGCACACCGGGCACGCGCGGGTGATCTGTCGCCCGAGCGGATCGGTCAGCGGCTCTTGTGGCGGTGTCGCCATTGGCGGGAACCCTAGTCGCGGCCGGTAGTCGGGCGCGCAAGCCCGCGCCCGCGGCCGCCTGGCCGACGGTCGGCGGTCGCGGTCGCGGTCACGCGCGCGTGCGCACGCAGGTGCGATACGTGCGCGTCTGCACGACCGTGCCCCGGGCGGTGCGGGCCGTCAGGCGCACGCGGATCGTGCCCTTGCGCACGCCGCGCAGGTCCACGCGCACGCGGTATCCGCCCCGGGTCTTGCGCACGGTCGCCTTGCCCTTTGCAGCCGTCGCGCGCAGGCGCGTGATCTTGCGGCCGCGGGTCGTGCTGCGGACGTCGAGCTCGACGATGCGGCGGCTGCGGCACGCCGCGGCGGCGGGGACGAGACCGCCCTTGCGCATGTCGATGCGCGCGTAGCCCTGGGCGAAGTACGTCGCCGTCGACGTCGTCGCGCGGATGTCGGTCACCGACGCGTCGGTGCTGCCGGCGGGCAGCGTCCAGCGGTAGTGGCCGTTGCCGGTCGGCTCGGCAAAGCTCTCGGCGACCGCCCAGTTGTCCTTCTGCATCGCGAGCACGCGCACGCGGTCGTTGCTGATCGGCCGGCCGTCGACGCCGGTGATGGCGATGTCGATCGGGACGGCTGCGCCGGTGTCGGCGGAGGCCGGCGCGGTGACCCTCACCGCCGGCACCTCGCGCTGGATCAGGAGCGCGGGCGGGACGATCTGAACGGTGCGCGTGACCTGTGTGATGTAGGCCGTCGTGCGCTCGAGGTCGGCGGGGTTGACCTTGTCGTGGGTGTCCTCGGTCGTGTGGTAGTACGGCGACACCGAGGCGGTCGTGAAGCCCTGGACGCCCGCGCCGTAGAAGCCCTCGAGGTCGGTCGGGATGATGCCGCCGCTGAGCGCGCGGAACAGCGTCAGCGGCACGACGAGCGGCGGGACGACAATGTTCGTCGCGGCGCCGGCGATCACGAGCGACTGCATCGCCGGCGACGTCGAGCCCGCCGTGAGCACGAGGCCTGGGACCTGCGACGGGTCGCCCTCGCCGGAGAAGGTCGAGGTCGCGGTCTCCTCGAGGTTGACGTTCAGCGCGACCTTGCCGATCAGGTCCTGGTGGTCGCGGATCCACTGGTAGGAGCCGACGAGCCCCGTCTCCTCCGCGCCCCAGCCGATGTAGATCATCGTGTAGGCAGGCGCCACGTCCTTGTTGGCGAGCGCCGTGGCGATCAGCGTGCCGACTGCCGTGCAGTTGTCGTTGGCGCCGGCGTGCCAGGAGTCGTAGTGGCCGGCGACGACGACGTAGCGGTCGGGGTGCGTCGTGCCCTTGCGCACGCCGATGATGTTGCGCGTGACGGCGTCCGCGCGCTCGCCCTGGACCTCGAGGTCGAGGGTGAGCCGGCCCTTGGCGAGGTGCCCGCGCAGACCCGCGCCGGTCTGCGAGCCGACGGTCAGCGTCGGGATCGTCGCCGGCGGGCGCTGCGCCCAGCGCACCGAGCCCGTCTGGATCAGGTTGCGCGGCGACGCCGAGACGTAGAGCATCGCCGCGCCGCCCGCCGCCATGATGTTCTCCACCTGCACGCTGCGGTGGTAGGTGGCGCTGTTGGAGACCAGCATGATCTTGCCCTTGGCGCCATCGAGCTCCGCCGGCGAGCCCGACCCGGCGTCGAACAGCTCGACGCCGTCGAGCTTGCCCGTGCCCGAGTACGCGAAGGACTCGGTGGTGATCGTGTCGCCGGCGCCCGAGCCCGAGGCGATCCGCAGCGACGCCTTCGACGGGCGCCAGACGGGCATGTGGAACTCCTCGGCGCTGGTCTGCAGGCCGGCCTCGCGGAAGCGATCGAGGATGCGGTCCCCCATCTGCCGGTCGGCCTCGCTGCCCGGCCGCTTCGGCCCGAGCGCGCTGCACCCGATCATCTCGTCGGTCGCCACGCCGGCCGATGCCGGTGTCGCCACGATCCCCGCGAGCAGCCCCACCGCCGCCCCGATCACCCATGCACGCACGGCGGCAGCGTCTCACGAACGGTGATCGAGCGCGCGCGCGATGTCGCCGCTGCCTCGCTACGCTTCCGCTGTCACTGAGGGCGCGTAGCTCAGTGGGAGAGCGCTCGCTTCACACGCGAGAGGTCGCAGGTTCGAAACCCGCCGCGCCCATTGGTTCTGAGGCCCGCTCCGGCGGGGCCCAGGCGCTCTGTACACGCGATCGGCCCGATTCCCAGCCCCTGACGCAAAGCCGCGCTCGGCGAGTCAGAAATTCAGGGTGCCTCCCCGATGCGACCGCGGGCACCCGGATCTACCGTCGTCGCATGTCTGATTCTGCGAAAACCCGCCGCATGAGCATGAGCGGCGCCCACAAGACGGTCGTCGCGGCGGCGGCCTGCCTGGCCATGGCCCCCGCCGCCGTCTATGCCGCCGAGGAGGTGGCGACGGTCATCTCCGATCCCCATGACCCTTCGGCCCGGGCACGCGTCACGCTCGACGGCCGGCTGGGCGTCCGCGGCGATGTGGGAACGCACCCCGTGATCCCGGTCCACACCTTCCGCAGCGGGTTCCACTCGTACGCGCGGACGACCGGGACCTACCCCAATCTCCAGGGGAATCAGGTGTGGTGCTGCACGCGCCCAGGCGCATCGCTGGCCCTCAGCCAGTGGAGCGCGACACACCAGGCGCCGACGCTCGGGCAGGTCGCCGTCCGCCTGCACGCCCGACCCGCGGTCGGCGGGACGTGCGACACCCGCCTCGACGCTTCGTTCTTCGACGTCGTCAGCGAGATGAGCGTCGAGGCCGGTGACTCGAGCCGGCAGATGACCTTCCCCGTACCTCTGACCGTCGATCCGCGCAACTCCGACCAAGGTGTGTGCCTGGTCGCCAGTCAGAGCGGCCAGCGCACGGTCAGCGTGGGCGTGAGCGGGCTCACCGGACCGCGCGCCACGGAGTTCGAGGCGCCGACCGGCAAGCTCGGCGGGTGACAGCGTTCACGCGGGCGCCGTCGGCTTGGACGGCGCCGACCGGTCGAACGAGCGTAAGAAGCACGCCGAGGATCGCCTCCTCGGCGAGACCCTGGAGATCCACGACGCGAACTTCGGCCGGGCGGACCCGCGAGCGAGCCCGCGTAGCGGGCAACATTGCCCGGTAGGAGCGGACTCAGGGGCACGGGAGCCGGAAGCGCGGCCGCGCCCGGCTCTCCGACGAGCCCTGACCACCGGGAAACCCCCCACCCCGCCGGGCATCGCCGCCCAGCGGAACGGAAGATTCACACGCGAGAGGTCGCAGGTTCGAAACCCGCCGCGCCCATCTACGTTTCCGCTCCGGACGCCACCCGCCGAGCGGGCAACAGTTCGGAAAGATTGCCCGCTAGCGGTCGTGCTAGCCGGCGATCCGCAAATGGCTGACCGCGCACCCGCGCTTCGTGCTGCACTTCACGCCGACATCAAGCAGCTGGCTGAACCTCCGTCGAGCGCTGGTTCGCAGAGCTCACGACCAAGAAGCTCAAGCGCGGCGCGCACCGCTCCACGCGCGCCCTCAACCAGGACATCCGCGCCTGGATGAAGACCTGGAACGACGACCCCAAGCCCTACGTCTGGACCAAGACCGCCGACCAGATCCTCGAATCGATCACCCGCTACTGCACACGAATTAACGAATCAGGACACTAGGTGCGGATGGGCAGTAGGCAGATGGTCAACGGCTTACCTCCGAGCCCGAGGTTGATCTGGATCAGCGAGCAGCGCGGCTGGACGTTGAAGGTGGCGGTCGCCGGTGTCTGGTCGGTGTTGCCCACGGAGTCGGTTGCTCGTACCGAGACGGTGTGTGGGCCGTCGGCCAGGCTCGCCGTCGTGTAGGGAGTGTCGCAAGGCACGAACGTGCTCGCGTCGAGCTTGCAGTGGAAGGTCGAGTTGGGCTCGCTGGAGGTAAACGTGAACGTCGGTGTCGTGTCGTTGGTGGTGTTGTTCGCGGTGAAGACGCCGGTCGGCCCGGAGGCGATCGTCGTTTGTGGGGGGATGGTGTCGACGGTGAACGTCCGCTGCGCGGGCGCTTGCTCCACGTTGCCCGTGTTGTCGATCGCGCGCACCTCAAAGGTGTGCTCGCCGTCGTCGAGCCCGTCCAGGTCGACGGGCGAGTCGCAGTCGGCGAACTCGGCGTCGTCGAGCCGGCACTCGGTCCCGGCAACGCCCGACTCGGTGTCCGAAGCGGTGAAGGCGAGTCGCGCCGAACGTGAGGACGTCCTCGGCGGCGGTCCGTCGGTGATCGTGGTGCCCGGCGGTGTGGCGTCCACGGTGAATGACGTCGTGGCCGGCGACCCGTCGCGGCGATGTGCGCCGTCGACGGCACGCACCTCGAAGGTGTGGGCGCCTCCCGAGAGGCCCTGTCGCTCATACCGCGAGGTGCACGGCGTGAAGTCCTCGTCGTCGATCCGGCACTCGAATCCCGCCACGCCAGACGTGACGTCCGTCCCGCTGAACGCGACGCTTATGTCGCGCCCGACGAACCCGTCGGTCGCCGGCGCCTCGTCGATCGTCGTCTGCGGCGCCACCCGGTCCAGGGTGACGGTCAGGTCGCCGGTGGTCTGCGGCTGCGCCCCGTTGACGCGATCGCGGAAAACGACGGCCTTGAATGCGATCGTCATCGGCCCCTCGGGCAGCGGAAGCCGAGGGAAGCCGTCCAGCGGCCTGTAGGAGGAGAGCAGCATCCGGTAGCGGTTCGTGCCGTTCGGGACGAGCCGGATGTCGCTGCTCGCGCCCGAGAACTCGTCGAGGAGGACGTCCTGGCCGTTGATCGTGATGAACGCGGAGCAGTCCTCAGGGCCGCAGCCGAGGTTGCTGACGAGCATGCCGATCGGCTCCGACGCGGTGACGTCGAACGCGACGGGCTGGAAGTCGGAGTACGCCACGGGGTCGGGCTGGTCGGCCGCCTGGGTGACGTGCACCGTCGGCGCGATCGTGTCCACGCTGTAGAGGAACTCCGCAGGCGTAGCGTCCGCGTTGCCGGCATCGTCGACGGCCCGCACCTGGAACGTGTGGCGGCCGTCGGGCGCGGTGACGTCCACGGGCGACCGGCACGTCTCGAACTCCGCGTCGTCCAGTCGGCACTCGAAGTGGTTGATGCTGACGTTGTCGAAGCCGAAGAACGAAAAGTCCTGGGTGCTCACCCCGAGGATCTCCTGCGGGAACGCCTCGGCGCCCGGGGGTTCGAGATACGTCTCGGGCCCCTCGGTATCCGACGAGCCCTCGGGCACCGCGTAACTCAGGGCGATCATCGGTGCTGACTCGGTGTTCAGGCCGACGACCGGGTTCTGGACGCTCGGAGCGACGGAGTTGGCGCCGCCGCCACCACCACCACCGACGACGCGGCGGAAGACGGAACCCAACTCGTGGCAGAACAGGCCGCCGCCGCCGCCACCACCACCTGCGGCGCCGCCGCCACCGCCGCCGCCGCCACCGGCCTCGTGATCCAGCGCGTGTGCGCTTTGCCCGTCGCCGCCCCTGCCGCCATGGCCGCCGTCGGCGCCGGCGCCACCGGGATTCGACGACAACTCGTCCCCGTCGAAGCACGTACCACCCGCACCCCCGGCGCCGCCCGCGAAGACACCGCCGACCGCGGAACCCGCGCGGCCACCCTGTGGGTTGAGCGCGCCGGGCGCGTCGAAGTTGCGCCCTCCGGCGGCCCCGTCGGTCCCGGCGTTGCCGCCGCCGTTCAACGTGCTGGGGCCCGACCCGGCGCCGCCGCCACCGCCGGCCCACACCAGGACCTCGTCGACCGACGCGCCGTCCATAGCGGCGATCTGGGTCGAGCCGCCGCCGGCCGCGGCGACCGCCGGGAGGAAGACGCTCCCGAACGACCGCCGCGGCCGCCGTCGCCGCTGGGGTGGCCGGGGGTGCTGGGCGCCACGCGCATCCGCAACATGGTGCCCGCCGGGGCGACGACGCCACCGGTGATCTTGGCGCCCGAGCCTCCCGGTGCCTGTCCAAAAAAGGATCCCCCGCCGCCGGCACGAACGTCGACGTTGATCGCGGGGATGTGCCCGGGCATCCGGAACAGCGACGTGCTGTTCTCCTTGAACAGGCACGCGTGGTCGTTGTCCACCGTGCTACAAGGGTGGTAGGGCGGATTCTGAGCCGCCGCGGTGCCCGCGAAGCCGAGCCAGGCGGCGAGTGCCGTGACCGTCAGCCGCCGCCGCCCCGAGCCCACAAACGAAGCCGCAGCCGGCAAGTCAGCGTACCCGCGCATCGCACTCCGCCCCCAGTCTCATCCCCAGCGTGTCGAACCACTATGGGAGCTCGGCGGGCAACTGTCAAGCGCGTCGGTGACCGGCATCCAACCGGGCCGGCCGACGAACACGTCCGTTGTCTCGGGGACCTCCCGCGGCGCTGCTTCTGCAGGAACAGGAGCGCCTCGGCCATCCGCCACTCCGACGGGCGACGAGGGTGGCGTCGGCGTGCACGACGCGGGTCTTGGCGCCCCGCGCGGGTCGCTACTGTCGATCTAGTGGCTGTCGTCGCAACCCTCGCAGTGGTCGTGCTCGTTGCCGTCGCCCTCGTCGTGATGGTCTTCGCGGTTCGCCGCGTCGACTGGAAGTCGCCGCCCACAAGCGACGGTCGCGCGCGGTCGGGCTACCTCTCATACGTGATCGACCTACTCGCTGGCCGATTCACGCGCGACGAGCGACGACGGCGAAAGCCGTAGCGCGCTCCTGCTCCCGCGTGCATCACGCCAGCGGCTATGAGCGCATGGACTCAGCCTGCGCATCCTCGTGACTCGCCGCGTTCGCCTTCTCGGGGAGGTCCGCCGAGCCGGTCGCGACGAACGCCCGCCAGCGGGCGCGGACGTTCTCGTCCACGGTCTCCATCAGCGCGTAGACCGTCAGGCTCAGCGCCGCATGCTTATGGCCCATCACGCGCTTCACGAAGCTCGGGTCACGGCCCTCGATATAGAGCAGCGACGCGTACGTCCGCCGGAACGAATGCGGAGTAAAGCGCGCCCCCGTCGTCGCCCCCTTCGGCCGCGTCCGGATCGGGAGCCGCCCCTTCTCGGCCAGCCGCGAGTTCGCCTCCCAGACGTCCGGCGTCAGCATCCGGTTCCGGACGTTCGAGTCGTTCTCCTTCCCGCCCGTCGAGGTCCCGAAGACGAGGGCGTCCCGGTCCGTCGGGAGGCGGAGCGCCTTCAGCTCCACGAGCGCCTCCGCGATCGGCGGGAAGAGCGGGATCACGCGGCGGCCCGCCATCGTCTTCGAGTCCGGGATCCGCACGACGCCGTCCGCCAGCGCGAGATCGGACCAGCGGAGCGACAACGCCTCATCGATCCTCGCGCCGGTCAGCAGCAGGAAGAGGTACAGGGTCCGGCGATGGCCTCGACGGTTCCGCGCCGCCGCGTCCTTCTCCCCCGCGACCGCCAGGAGCGTCGCCGCTTGCTCCGCGGTCTCCAGCCAAGAGGCGTCGTACTCCTCCGGCTCGACGGTCGCGCCGTCCGCGACGTTCAGCCGGACGTACCCCTTCGAGACCGCCCGAGCGAGGATCGCCCGCAGCGTCGCCAACGTCCGGTTCACGTAGGTCGCTCCGATCCCGCCTTCGTCACGGTTCGCCGCGACCTTCACGGCCCCGTACTCCTCGACGTCCGCCGCGTCGAGGTCGCCCAACCGGACGCCGCGGAAGTACGGGATCAGGTGCTCGTCCAACTGGTTCCGGAGATCCGGGAGCGGCTTCCCCTTCCGGCGGCCGACCCGATAGGCGTAGAAGTCCTCGGCCGCGTCCTCGAAGAGCGGGATCGT